>DAOLIV010000001.1:0-476716 GCA_035328345.1 Chitinophagaceae bacterium
AAATCCCGTCCGCCAGCTGGCGGACGGGATTTCAATTGAAGCTTTATTCTATCTGTAAATGATCAGGCTTACAGATTTGGATGAATTTCCATGCTCATTATTATGCAAATACAGGTGATAGGTTCCTCCCGGAAGTTTCGACATATCAACTGAGAGTACCGATCCGTAACCAATGCCAGTGAATGTCTGTGTCGCAACCATTTGACCGTCGTTATTATACATCTTCATATTCAGATTTGTATAAAGGTCGGTATTGATCTTTATCTTAAACTGACCATCATTTGGATTCGGGTAAACAATAATGGCCGGATACTGATCAAGTGTCAAATGTCTTTCTGGACACTCATTAACCTGTATCGTTCTTGTTACTGTTGATACACAACCGGCATTTGTCGCTGTATATGTAACAGATGCAGCTCCGACACCTGCAGCAGAAGGTGAAAATACTGAACCAGATACATTGGCTCCTGAGAAGGTTCCACCAGAAGGAGTTGCACTGAGAGTAAATGATCCATCAGACTTACATACCACTGCCGGTGCATTAAATGTAATTACAGGCAAAGTATTTACTGTCAATATTGCACCGTTAGAAGTAACAGAACCACAACCTGCAGTAACTACCACACGATAACGGTAACCAGTTGCTGCTGCAGTTATCTGTGTTAATGCCAGTGATGTTGAAGTAGCTCCACTGATATTAGTATATGTTGCCCCTCCGTCTGTACTTACCTGCCATTGATAACTTAATGTTCCCACACCCGTTGTAGCTGCTACACTGAATGTAGTACCGCCTCCCTCACAAATAGTTGAATTTTGCGGTTGGGTTGTTATTTGCGGGAAAGTATTAACAGTTAACAATGCGGCAGAAGAAGTTCCTGGTGAGCAGGATGCATTTGTTACAACCGCCCTGTACCTGTTTCCATTCAGTGATGGCGGCGCTGCAGTAATAGTTAATGTAGCAGTTGTTGCACCAGAATAAATAGTGCTGTTGGTGACAGCCGTATAACTTGTACCACCATCTGTACTTACCTGCCATTGATAATTCAATCCTGATCCGGTTGCAGCTACAGTAAAGCTGGTATTAGTCCCTTCACATATAGTTGGATTTGCCGGATTTGTTGTTATCACAATAGAAGTTGCTGTAGTAAGTATGGCTGCATTTGAAGTTGCCGCAGGAGTACAAGCTCCACTGACAACACAACGATACCTGTTATTATTCATTGCAAGTGTAACCGGGTTGATCGTTAATGAAGATGCCGTCTCTCCGGTAATATTCGTATACGTTGTACCGCCATCTGTACTTACCTGCCATTGATAAGTGAGACCGGTGCCAGTTGCTGTTACACTAAATGTTGCTGAACTGCCAGCACAGATATTTACATTCTGCGGATGTGCTGTAATAGCTGGTAATGTATTTACTGTGAGTAACGCCGGGTTGGAAGTCGCATTTCCACATGGACTTGTCAGGTTACAACGATACTGGTTTCCACTCTGTCCTGCTGTTACACCAGTAGCGGTGTAAGTGGCAGCATTCGCACCACCAATGTCGCTCCATGACGTTCCTCCATTCGTACTCACCTGCCATTGATAGTTAATACCTGAACCTGTTGCTGCAACTGTAAAGCTTGCATTACCACCCACACAAACCGTTACATCGGTTGGTTGCGTTGTGATTGTTAGTGAAGAAACCACTGTTACTGTTGCACAGTTGGATGTAACTGTTGAACCACAGGATGCAGAAGTTACATTACAGCGGTAGGCAATATTTGCCACAGGAGTTACTGTAAGGCAATTATTAATTGCTCCTGTAACATTAGTCCAGGCACCACCACATGTGGGGCTTGATTCCCACTGATAGCTCAGGTTAGTACCTGTAGCTGTCACGCATAATGTTGTATTGCCACCGCTACAAACTGTTGCATCTGATGGCTGAACTGTGATATTTGCGGCTGAATTAACTGTTAAAATAGCAGCAGTCGATATTGTGCTTCCACATGCTGTGCTTGCGATACAACGATATTGATTTCCGTTCATTCCCGCTGTAGCACCTGTTATTGTATATGAATTTGTAGTAGCGCCTCCGATATCTGCCCATGACGTTCCTCCATTTGTACTTACCTGCCACTGGAAACCGGTTGCAGAAGCAGATGCGATTGAGAATGTAGCATTGCTTCCTGCACAAACCGTCTGGTTCAAAGGCTGAGTTGTAATAGCTGGTCCCGCCCCCGGGTTAATTGTATAAGTCAGATCTACAGACTGGTTGGGAGCACCACTTGCTGTTCCCGTTACTGTAATCACATAAGATCCCGGAGCTAAAGTATTAGTACCGTTAAGTGTAACGGTTGTGTTGCTGCCCGGTGTAACAGGATTTGGAGAGAAGCTGACTGTGGTTCCGCCAGGATTACCTGTTGCAGATAAGGTAATCGGATTGGTAAAGCCACCATTAGAATTTGTTCCTAATGTGATATTCATAGATGCAGGTGCCGGGCAAGTTGCTGTTGCTGGCCCTGGATTATTAAATGTAAAACCAGTTGGAGCTGGAATAGTAGCAGACCAAATACCTCTGCCATGTGTTCCGGCAGCGATAGTTCTGTCAGATGCCCGGTATTTTATCATATCGGTTCTGACATTTGGGAATGATGGGTTTGCTGACCAAACTGTACTTGCTCCATTTAATAAATCTGTTTCCCACACACCCGTTTCTGTAGCAATATATGCTTTGGTATCTGTGTCAGGATGAAATAAGGCCCATCTTACAGGCATATCAGGAAGGTTGCCATCGCAGGCAGTCCATGTAGTACCACCATTTGTTGTCAACCAGATATTATTAACTCCATAGCTTGAAATACAAACAAGAAGATCCTGATCTGACCCACCGGTAACAATACAGTTTACATAACCTGTTGCTCCCGGAGGTGTTATATTAGTTGGAGTGACCGTTGTCCCGGTATTTGCATTATCGACTGCATATACTAATCCCCCACTACCCATACCAAAATAAACCCTGTTGGCGGTATAGGGAGAGACATGTACTGCTGAAACATTTCCTCCAAAACCAGCACTTACAACTTCAGTGGAATTACCTGTTTGCGGGTTATTCCACCTTAAATATGTACCGGAATTATTACAGGCATAAATAATATTGCCGGTATTGTCATAATCCCATGGGTTCACAAATCGTCCGCTACTTTGGTTATTAACCGGGGTAGTCCATGTTGCTCCATTATTTATACTTCTTCTGTAAACATTATAAACATAAGAGCCGAATTGATATTGAGGTTCGTCCTGGTCAATGGCACTATAACATCCGTCTCCACCAACAACCTCTGCAGAGCTATCAAGACCCGGATGATTCAACCGATGCATACCATTGTCCTGGGCACCTGCAATGAAATAATTTGTTGCAGTTGGATGTATGGCGACTGAATAAAACTGTTTTAGTCTAAGTCCTTTATTTCTGTCGCTCATACTTGTACCTCCGTTGGAAGAATAATGTATCCCTCCATCACAGGCAAAAACGAGTTTCGACCCTCCATCCCACCATTGAATGTTATGCTGATCTGCGTGTATGTAAAATCCAGGGGTAGAAGTAGCCCAGCCGGATATTTTTACCCAGCTTGTACCTCCGGTAGAGGTTTTGTAACAATCCAGTCCTCCAACAATACATTCGTCAGAATTAGATGGATTAATGCCAATGGATAAATCATACCAACCCTGTCCGTTTGCCCAGTTACCTGCAGGTTGGCTTGTTGTTGAACTCCAGTTATCTCCGCCATCCACAGATTTCCAGATAGTAGGAACCTGGTAGCTGGAATTGCAAGGCAATGCATACAAAGTATTTCCACTTATACCTAATTCAATACGCTGATTGAAGCTTGTCATATCTGTTGTTGGCGCATTCCAGCCTGATCCAGAAGTAACTGTTGCCGGGTTATCTGTATAACGGTAACCAGATGTGCTAAATATCCCGGTAGTAACGTGTAATCTTGCTGGCCCTGACGTAGATGAAATTTCCAGGTCGCATACACTATTTCCGATACCTGAAGGAGTAATATTCGTCCACGATGTACCACCGTCTGTCGACCTAAGCAAACCAACATTTCTTGCACCCAGGTATACGTTTCCCTGGAAATCACATAAGATTCTTGTACATGAAGTATAGCTGCTGGTACTGGACAGAAAATTCCATGTCGCCCCACCATCAACACTCTTAAATACACCCACCCCTCTTACAGCATCTGCATTTCCATATGATTCACCAGTACAGAAATACATAGTATTCTGAAAACCAGGACGTGGGTCCTGGCATATGGCTGCAATAGCCAGGTTATCTAGAAAATCATTAACTGGTGTCCAGTTTGCAGGAGAAGCGGTGATGTCAGTTGTTTTCCAAAGGCCTCCATCAACACCACCTACCCAAACAGTATTATGAGTTGGATCAAGCGAATCTACCATTACAGCTCTTATCCTTCCGGAAGTTTGCTGACCTGAAGGTCTTGGGTTACCCGTTGTTGAAAAGTCACCATTAGGGCCTCTCTCAATCCAACTGAGTGCATTGATCCTGTTTGAATTTCTTGCATCTGCCCTTGCCTGTTCAGTCAGCAATTTAGCCTGCAAAAATTTATCCATCGGAACCCGGCCAGTAGCAGGATCTTTTGTCCTTTCTATTTCAAATAGAAGGGCCTCCCCTGGGCCGTCATATTCGTCATATTCTTCTCCTTCGGTTTCATTCCTATTACCACAGCCAGAAATAAATACAAGAGTAGCTATCGCCAAAATAAAATTTGGCAAGAAGGTTAAGTAAAATTTTTTCATAAATGGAGGTTGATTATTAATAGCAGTTTAATTAAAGATTGTAATTCGCTTTTTATTTCAAATTAAAGATTTGCATAATACTCAATAATTCTTTGTTCACTGACGAAGATATACTTGCCATTTTTACTTGAACAAAAAGATTATTTAACCGCAATGGCACTGATTTCGACATTTACAAATTTGGGAAGGGCAGCTACCTGGACGGTTTCACGGGCCGGAAAAGCTAAGTGGTTGCCGGATGATCCAGATTCAAAATATTTACCATACACTTCGTTCACTTCAGCAAACCGGTTCATATCAGTAATAAAAATACTTGTTTTCACAATATTGGCAAACCCCATTTCTGCCTCATTTAATATTGCGAGGATATTTTTCATTACCTGGTGTGTTTCGGTCCGAATACTTTCATTTTTGAGCTCTCCTGTTTCAGGATCGATACATATTTGGCCGGAAATGAATAGCATATCACCAGCTAAGATTGCCTGGCTATAGGGCCCGATAGGAGATGGTGCCTTTTTCGTAACAATTGCTTTTTTACTCATACCCGGTAGTGAAATTTTTAGTCAGCGAATTTAGCTTTATATGTTTTCTTTGCAAAAAATTGAAATGAAGATTGTTGTAATTGGAACAGATGACCAAAAAAAAGAATTTTTAACCCCGGAATTTGAACAAACTTCCAACCTGGTATGGCAAAATAAACTCACTTATATTTCAGGAACAACATGTTACATAGATCTTCTTTTTGATAATTCTATTGAAAGAATACAGGAGCTTTCCTCTTTTAAAACCCAGCTTATAGTAATAAATGCTGTCAATGTTCCGGCAAATGATCTTCCGGAGTTTTTTATACGTATTAATGGCTGGCCGGGATTCCTGGGCAATCAACTTATTGAAGCATCATCCAGTACAAAATCCAGTCGAAAAGAAACTGAAGACATTTTTATAACCCTGGGAAAAAAGATCGAATGGGTTGATAATAGACCCGGCTTTATTTCAGCAAGAGTTATAAGTATGATTATTAATGAAGCCTATCTTGCTTTGGACGAAAATGTAAGCAGCAAAGAAGATATTGATACTGCAATGAAGCTTGGAACCAATTACCCATTCGGACCTTTCGAATGGGCCCAAAAAATCGGTCTTAAGAATATTCATTCTCTTTTAGAAACTTTATCAGTTTTCGATTTAAAATACAAACCTGCTGCACTCCTAACTAAAGAAGCATTTCAATAAATGAGCCTTATTCTCAATATTGACACTTCAGTTGAATCGGGTTCAATCAGTCTTGCCCAAAACGGAAAACCGTTGGTGATTAACACCAACGAAAACACCAGAGATCATGCTGCCTGGTTACACAACTCAATAAAGAATCTTTTTGAGCAGTCGGATATCAGGCTAACTGATCTGAATGCAATAGCGATAAGCAATGGTCCGGGATCGTATACAGGGTTAAGAATTAGTCTTTCCGCAGCAAAAGGAATTTGCTATGCATTGAAAATTCCGCTTATTACAATCAGCACATTACAAATAATGGCTTCTGCCTCTATTCAACAGGATAATTTTAATATAATCAAAGAAGGTGATTTAATATGCCCCATGATAGATGCAAGAAGAATGGAATCTTATTTTGCTATTTTCGATACCAACCTATCTATTATCGCAAGTCTTCAATCTGCAATTTTGGATGAAAGAATCTTTAGTCAGTTGCTAAAAGAAAAGCGTATCATTTTTTTTGGAAACGGAAGTAACAAGCTCCAACCAATACTAAAAAATAATAACGCCTTATTTGAAAAGTTTGAAATGAGTGGCCTGGCAAAATACATGTGCCCGATCTCACAGCATCTGTTTAAGAAAGAAGAATTTACAGATACTGCATTATCTGAACCTTTATATATAAAAGATTTTTTTACTACCGGGCGAAAGGAGCTTTAAAAAAATCCGTCTTATTAACAAATAATTCTATAAAAACACCTGATGCAGAGGTAATTTTACATTTCTTTTTTTTAAAAGACTACTCATAAACTATGACAAACTACTCATTGACATTGAACGCAATAACTGATGATGGAGCCGCTTTGAAAGTAGATCTGCTCAATGTAAAAAAGGCTGCAATGATTCTTAGAGCTGTTAATCATAAATTAAGACAGCAGATATTAAGATTGATTGATGAGCATGGCAAAATAACTGTCACAGAACTTTACATCACCCTGCGCCTTGAACAGTCCGTAGCTTCACAACACCTCGCAATTTTAAGAAAGGCGGGCTTCGTTACTACCACCAGAGAAGGTAAGTTTATTTATTATTCAGTAAATACGGATCGTATCAAAGAACTGAACCGGTTTGTAGATCAATTGCTTGGCTAAAAAGTAATTCCAACAAAATCAATATACCAATTGTTCTATTCTGGTAATTTTGCTTTGCATTTTTACTAAATATTGAAATTATGTTTATCAAGCAATTATATACCGGCTGTTTGAGTGAAGCAGCCTACTATATCGAAGATCAGGGTGAAGCGGCAGTTATTGATCCTCTAAGAGATATTGATACTTATCTTGAGCTGGCCAACGAACGTAAAGCAAAGATCAAATACATTTTTGAAACCCATTTTCATGCTGACTTTGTAAGCGGCCATTTGGATCTTAGTAAAGCTGCAGATGCACCGATTGTTTATGGTCCCGACACAGATACAAAATATCCTGTACACGTTGCCAAAGACGGGGAAACTTTTAAAGTTGGTAAGCTTACTATTAAAGTATTGCATACACCGGGACATACTCTTGAATCAACATGCTATTTATTAAAAGATGAATCAGGAAAAGACTATTGCGTATTTACTGGTGATACACTGTTTGTTGGCGATGTAGGAAGACCGGACCTGGCACAAAAAGGCACTGAAATAACAATGGAGGATCTCGCCGCAATGATGTATGATAGTATCCACTCCAAATTATTTCCATTAACCGACAATGTTATTGTATATCCTGCCCATGGCCCGGGTAGTGCTTGTGGTAAGAACCTCGGGCCACATACCCATAGCACCATTGGCGAAGAAAAAAGAACTAATTATGCCTTGCTTGCAGAAAACAAAGAATCATTTATTAAGAAAGTGACCGACGGCATCGAAGCTCCTCCACAATATTTTCCAATAAATGCGAAAATCAATAAAGAAGGATATGATAGCCTGGAGCATGTGCTGGAAAAAGGATTAAACCCCTTGTCAATAGATGCTTTTAAAGCCGCTACCGGCAATGAGAATGTACTAATACTTGACACAAGACATACTTCAGTTTTTACATCTGGTTTTATACCTGGTTCCATTTTTATTGGACTCGAAGGTCGATTTGCAGAATGGGCCGGAAGTCTTTTGCCTTTCGATGCACCATTATATCTCGTAACAGAGCCTGGAAAAGAAAAAGAATCCATTATCAGGCTGGCAAGAGTCGGGTTCAATAAAGTAATGGGTTATCTGGATGGAGGATATGAAGCATGGAAAAATGCGAACGAGGAAATTGATATGATCATTGATATAGAGCCAGATGAATTGACAATGGATATGCCACATGACGATAAACTTGTGATCGTTGATGTTCGCAGGCCAACGGAATTCGCAGAAGGCCATTTGAAAGATGCAGTAAATATGCCGCTCAATGAAATGACCGATCCGGGAATAGTTGCTGAACTGGAAGAAGATCAAAACCTATATATTCATTGTGCCGGTGGCTATAGAAGTGTAATTGCTTCTTCTATTTTGAAAAAGCAGGGTTATCATAATCTAAGAAATGTGCTTGGAGGATGGAGCAAAATTAAAGAACAGGAAAAAGTGGAAATAATTAAAGAAACCAGTGTTTTAAACTAATTAAAAAGCCCCGGCACCGGGGCTTTTTAATAATTACATTTTTGATTTTATCCACTCATTCAATTTCGGTGAACTTTCACAACTAATAATGGCAGCATATCTTGGCTTGTTACCATTATGAACTCCCACATGCCATAATCGTTGTGAGTCTACAACAAAATGTGCCCCCTTAGGCATTGGCACTCTTGCTTCAGATTCTTTTATTGGTAAATTATTTTCATCACTATCATATAACAGCATATAGCTATCAGGATTATCAGTTAATTCGATCCACATACGAACAACCCATCCTTCTCCTTCGGGGTTAAGACGGTTATTATCATCCCGGTGTACAGAACGAATTGCCTGGTCATGATTTTGAGGCTCTAGTTTTATAACTCTTACTCTTCCAAAATTTGCCGGGATTGATTTGATATATGCCATCAGGTTGGGGCAACGATCAATGTTTGGTGTAAATAATGCATGTTTATCCGGTTTTCCGTTCTCCCAAAAACCTTTACATTCCAATGTCCCATCGCAGGAAGCAAGTGGTGCAAAATTTGTGTCACCTCCGCTTTTCCAATCCATGTAAACAAGATCTTCCCATTCTGATGAAGGGATTTGAGAAATGTCCAGGGTTTTCATTATTACATAACCCTTTTCTAACATTACAGGCATGCGATAATGATCTGATTTTGCAGGAATTTTTACGGACCAATGTTCACTGTGAGGCCAGAAAACGGCGGGTGCAGGTGTTGACATAAAACAGGTTTAAAATAATGATCTGATTACTTAATGTTGCAATGTAGCAAATATCAAATAAACCTGAATTGACTTTTAATTGCACATCTGTGTCTCAATTTTTCTAAAGAAAAAGTTAACACCTCCTTTTTTCGACCATTCGTCAGGAAATTGTCACACTTCAGATAATTAAGCTAAAAATTGGTGTGTAGTGCGGCTATCTTCGAAATACGAAGCTTTTAGTAAGAATATGTAACATTCTGAAAAAGATTCTCGTCACATAACCACTGTTAAAGTATAGCCATGAAACTCAAAGCCAACTTTGTGTCTGTCCTGTTATTATTAATAATATCGCAGATATCATTTTCACAAACAAACGCTCCTAAACAACTCGAAGCAAAGAGAGTAACACAGCCAATAAAAATTGACGGTTTAATTGATGACGAGGCCTGGAAAGATGCTCCGGTAATGACTAATCTTGTTGAATTCCGGCCAACCGTTGGTGCATTGGAAAAGCCCGAAACAAAAACAGTAAGTTATCTGCTGTACGATGATGAAGGAATTTACTTTGGTGGTTTCTGCTATGAAAGAACAAAGGATAGTATTGCCACAGAATTGGCGGGAAGGGATGGATTCGGGACCAATGATTATGTGGGGTTGATATTCGATACCTATTATGACAAGCAAAACGGATTTGAATATTTTGTTACACCATTGGGTGAACAATGGGATGCTAAAATGACGAATGATGGAGAGGATTTTTCCTGGAATGCTGTTTGGAAAAGCGGCGTAGTTATTCATAATAATGGCTGGAGTTTTGAAATGTTCATCCCCTATTCAGCAATTCGTTTTGGGAAAAAAGATGTTCAAAACTGGGGACTCAATATCACAAGACGCAGAAGAAAAACGGAGCAACAATATACCTGGAGCCCAATTGACCCGAATGTAAACGGCTTCCTGACGCAAGAAGGAATCTGGACGGGAATAACAAATATCAAACCTCCACTTCGCTTGCAGTTTTCTCCTTATTTATCTACCTATATTAATCATTATCCTGACAGAGGACCCGGGAAAAAAGATTGGACATCTTCTGTTAACGGAGGTATGGACGTAAAATATGGAATTAACCAGGCCTTTACGCTTGATGCGACCCTGATACCTGACTTTGGACAAGTACAAAGTGACAACAGGATTCTGAATCTCACACCTTTTGAAGTAAAATATACTGAGAACAGACCTTTCTTTACAGAAGGAACAGAATTATTCAGCAAAGGGAATCTTTTTTACACCAGGCGAATTGGAAAAGATGCCATCCGCTTGCATTATACAAATGATTTTAAGAATTCAGATGAAATTATTAAAGACGATCCTGCTGAGGCCAAACTCATCAATGCCACTAAGATCTCAGGAAGAACGCAAAAAGGTTTAGGCATTGGTGTTTTGAATGCAATAACCAATAAACGACATGCCATCTTCGTAGATACATTGACCGGAAAGCAACGAGAAGTAGAGGTTGACCCGCTGACAAATTATAATATCATTGTCCTGGACCAAACTCTTAAAAACAATTCGAGTGTTTCACTGGTAAATACAAATGTGTGGAGAAGCGGAAAAGACTATGATGCAAATGTTGCCGCAGCATTGTTCAGCCTTAATGATAAAAAGAACACCTGGAATGTAAGTGGTAAAGTTGCCAACAGCCGCCTGATTGGTTATAAGGCTGATGGTAAAACCCTCAGTGGCTACAGCCATAGTGTTTCTATTGGAAAAACAAGCGGACGATTGAACTTTAACATTGGTGAAGATCTTACAAATAATAAGTTCAATAGTAATGATATGGGGTATTTCACTTTTAATAACACATTGGATCATTACGCCTGGTTTGGATACAAGTGGATCAAGCCCTCCAAGTGGTACAACAATCTCTACCTTAATTTAAACGGATTTTATTCAAGGCAACTCAGTCCATCAAAATACAGGTCTGCAAATTTCAATGTGAACGTTAATGGGCAAATGAAAAATTTATGGTATGTAGGGGCTCTCATTGGATATGAACCCAAATACAATGACTTTTTCGAACCAAGAAAAGAAGGCTATTTCTTTCGGGGCTGGTCTAATTATTTTTTGGATGCCTGGTTTGAAACCAACAATTCAAAAAAATACGGCTTTTACGGTGAACTGTTTTACGTAAAAAGAAGCCTGTTCCAAAGTGAACGATACAATTTCAATATGAATAACCGCTATCGCTTTAATAATAAAATAACAGTGAGCTATGGCCTGAATCTTTCTCCTCAAAACAATAACACAGGCTTTGCCTCATTTGATGAATATGACAATGTTATATTCGGGAAAAGGGATATCAAGACTGTGGAAAACATCCTGAACTTCAAGTATAGTTTTAATGATAAGATGAACATTAATACCCGGGTCAGGCATTATTGGACCAAGGTTGATTATAAGGAGTTCTTTACTCTTTTAACAGATGGATCTTTGCAAAAAAATACAGCGTTCAATGATAATGTTGATCAAAACTATAATGTATTTAACATTGATGCCGTTTATACCTGGCAGTTTGCACCCGGAAGTTTCATAAATGTTGTATGGAAGAATTATACTGAAGACTTTGATAGAATTACCGATCTTGCTTATTTCAAAAACTTCAGCAACATTTTGAAAACAAACCACTATAATGATCTTTCAATAAAAGTGATCTATTTCCTGGATTATCTTCAATTAAAGAAGAAAAAGAAAGATTAATCATACAGCGAGAAACTCCCTAACGGGAGTTTTTTATTTTAAAATCGGTCCGTATTCCTCTTTCCACTTGTGCTTCCATCTTCTATGGCTCCACAACCACATTTCCGGATACTTGCGAATTACTTCTTCAACATATTTTACAAATTTTGAAGTCAGTTCCTGTTCAGTCAGCTGTGCTGTTTCTTTTTCAGCAACAGTAAATACAACTTCATAATAACCTCTTTTGATTTTATGAATAAAACCAAACACTACTGAAGTCTTATTGAGGATCGCATTCTTTGCGGGCCCTTTGGCGAAAGGGGTGGGTCTTTCAAAAAACTGAAACCACCAACCGTTAGCAGGTTCTCCAGGATTTTGATCAGCAGCAAGGCCTAATATATACTGTATATTCCGGTAAGGCATGAAATCCTGCCTCATATGAGTAGCCCTTACCAGCAAAGTTCCATAGCGGGAACGAAGCTTAATAAAAAGCCTGTCAAAAATCTTATTGGTAATAGGCATGTAAACCCCCACAAATGGCATGGTAAATAACTGGCTCCCTGCTGCATTGGCCCATTCCCAGTTAAAATTGTGCCCTACATGAATCTGCACACTTCTGCCTGTTGATTTTAAATCGTTGATCACCTCCCAATTACCGGATACATGCTTCAAAAAAAATTTCCCGGATGCGCTGATCATTTTTATAGACTCAATGAACGTATCTATAAGATTATGATAAAACTTTTTTGCAATTTTTTTTCTTTCAGAATCTGTTTTTTCCGGAAATGCAATCATCAGGTTATTCATTACCACATCACGTCTGTAACGGAAAATGTAAAACACCAGTCCGTAAACAAAATCTGAAAGCAGATAAAGTATTCTGAGTGGAAGTAATGAAAAAAGCCAAAGTAATCCGTATACGATGTAATACATGCCGGGCAAAGATAAAAACTACAACACGATGTTTTGTACAAGATGACTCTTTTCAGGATAATCAGTGTTATAATGCAGCCCTCTGCTTTCTTTTCGGAACATCGCACCTTTTACTATAAGATAACCAACAGTGATCATATTTCTCAACTCCAGGAGTTGTGGAGAAACTACTGATGACCGGTACAGATCTTCTGTTTCTTCCCATAAAAGGTCTAAGCGTCGCATAGCTCTCTGAAGACGAATATCATTTCTTACGATCCCCACATAATCACTCATTACAAGCTGTAATTCCTTTAAGCTTTGTGTAATAAGGATCATTTCCCTTGGTTCTGAAGTTCCCCTGGCATTCCAATCAGGTAAGTTCTCCTGAAAAGCAAGGTTATTGATCTTTTCCGAAGAATCCATATAACACCTATGTGCAAAAACCATCGCCTCAAGCAATGAATTACTTGCTAAACGATTTGCCCCATGCAAACCTGTTGATGAACATTCACCGCAGGCATATAAATTAATAATAGAACTTCTTCCCCATTCATCCGTTTTTATTCCCCCGCAACTATAATGAGCTGCAGGCGCAACGGGTATCATGTTTTTTGTAATATCAATTCCCAATGAAAGACATTTCTCATAAATGTTGGGGAAATGATCCAGGAATTTCTTCTTATCAAAATGGCGGCAATCCAGCCAAACATGTTCTGTACCGTTCCTTTTCATCTCACTATCAATAGCACGGGCTACAATATCTCTTGGTGCCAGGTCTTTTCTTTCATCATACCTTTCCATGAATGCCTCCCCGTTCCTATTACGCAAAATACCACCGTCACCCCGCACTGCTTCTGTAATTAAAAAAGCCTGCCCTGTTACTCCCGGTTCATACAATGCTGTTGGATGAAATTGGATGAATTCCATATTCTCAACTCTTCCTTTTGCCCGGTAGATCATTGCTACTCCGTCACCTGTTGCAATAGACGGATTGGTAGTAGTTCGATACACCTGGCCGTTTCCACCTGTAGCCAGTAATGTGATCTTAGCAAGAATTTTTTCTATTTTATTGGTTTGAAGATTAAGAACGTAAACCCCAAAACACTCCACATCAGGTGTTGCTTTTGAAACCAGGTAACCAAGATGGTGCTGGGTCAGCAAATCAACTACGAAACAATGCTTTATAAATTCAATGTTCTTTTGCTTATCGACAGCTTCCAGCAAAGCTCTTTCCATTTCTTTGCCCGTTACATCTTTATAGTGCAGTATCCTTGACTCAGAATGACCTCCCTCCTTCCCCCTTTTATAATCACCATCCTTCTCCTTATCAAATTGTGCCCCCATTTCAATGATCTCATCCACTCTTTCCGGGCCCTCTTTTACTACCGTCTCCACTATTTCTTTGTTGCATAGCCCATCTCCAGCAATCAATGTATCCTCAATATGTTTTTCAAAACTGTCGTTCTCAGTATCATTTACAACAGCTATACCACCCTGGGCATACTTCGTATTGGTTTCATCTGCGGCAGCTTTTGTAATTACCAGGACTTTCTTATCAGGAAATTTCTTCGCAATCTTTAAAGCATATGTCAATCCTGCGATACCTGAACCAATTACCAAAAAATCAGTTTTCTGCATGGATCAAATTTAGTTGGAATTTGCTTGCTTTAGATACCTGATCAGGCCAGTAACAATCAGAAACTGGGCAAACCCGTAAGTGAGCATTATAATTATATCAGCATATTCAAATGACTGATAAAACTTATTAATAGCCAGAGCTGAATCTGATATTACAAATAACAATGCCCCAATCATCATTAATTTGCCGGCTATTTTATTATGGATGTATAACATATGCATTGCCAGCAAAAACATAAAGCTGATAACCAAACCATAAATTCTTACCGGCAGTTTTTTATCTCCTAGATATGGCGAAAGCCATCCGATCAGCACTGCATAATACAGGACAATAATAAACAGGAACCATAGATTTCTTTTGATGTTTTCCTTTACCCAAATTTGATGAAAGACAACTATGTAAAAAACATGGGCCAGTAAAAATGCAGACAGCCCGGCTAAAAAAAATATTTCATTTCTGTTCTGAAACATCAGTAAAACATCTCCTGTCCATGAAAAAAAAAGAGAGATTATTGTCCATTTTCTTAACCAGGGGAATGCTGTTGTATCAGTTTGGCTATAGAAATAAAACCCAAGTAGCGGTATCAGCAGAGGTTTTGCCGCAAATTGAAGTTGTTGCTCTTGTAATTGAATCAATAAAATATCAGCGACCAGGACACAAAAGAATAAAAATACCCAGGTGTTAATTTTCATAAGTTATTTTTAGGCACCTGCCCAGGCATTGTTTTCTTTAAGAAGATTGATCAATTCATCAACTGCTGTTTCGCTGTTTACATTTCTTTTCACCACTTCTTTCCCTTTATATAATGTGATCTTTCCTGGTCCGCTGCCAACGTAACCAAAATCGGCATCGGCCATTTCACCCGGGCCGTTTACAATACACCCCATGATCGCAATTTTAACTCCTTTAAGATGATTCGTTACTGCCCTGATCTTTGCTGTCGTCTCCTGCAGATCGAATAAAGTACGACCGCAACTTGGGCAACTTATATATTCTGTTTTCGAAATTCTTGTTCTTGTCGCCTGTAAAATGCTGAAGGCTGTGTTATTGGTAAACTGGTAAATATCTTTCACTTCCAGATAGGTTCTCCCTGACGTTTTACTATTATCCATTTTTGCTTTGCTGTTATATCCCAAACAAATTCCATCACCAAAACCTTCCAGCAATAAAGCTCCTGTTTCTGTTGCGAAATGGATCAGGTGTTCATCCGGTGTTTGCCAGCCGCTGTCAGTTATTAAGATAACCGGGTTTTGAATTTTTCTGTTGAGCAGCTCACAAAACATACTGCGAACTGACTGCATAGCATTCTGATTCTCCGAACTAAGACAAATAACTACGGTCGGATCATTTTCTATTTTTTCAAACTCAACACCTGATGATCCTTCTTCTTTACAATCTATCATCACAAAATTGATGGTGTTGCTTTTTTCTTTGGCGTTGATAAAACCGGTATCGCTGTAAATCGGGAAATATTTTTCCTTGTCATTTGCTGTTGACCACGCATCGGGATACACAATAACCTTCAATGTACCGGGTAAATGAAAATCCAGTAACTGGTGACCGGTGAAAACAAAATCTGCCGCTGAATCACTGATATTCCATTTATCTGTTTTCTCATCATAGTTGTAACCAATGCTTTGTAAATGTGATGGCATTATTTTTTCAATCTTACTCAGGTCCGCTATCACAACAGGTACATTTTTGCCACCAATATTTTCAACAGCAAAAGTTTCCCTCCTCTTATATTCAAAGGGTGAATAAGGAAGTTTTACAGGTGTACCTGCATCACCTTTGGAAGGATCACTAATTGACTCATATCGCTTAACGAGATCTCTGCATACCGGAATTTCAAATTCAGGATCTTCTGTTAATGAAACCCGGATAGTATCGCCAATACCATCTTCCATTAAAGTTCCGATCCCGATAGCTGATTTTATTCTGCCATCTTCCCCGTCCCCTGCCTCCGTCACCCCAAGATGAAGCGGATAACACTCACCAAATTCTTCAAACATTGTTTTAATAAGCAACCTGTAAGCCTGCACCATCACCTGCGGGTTGCTGCTTTTCATACTCAAAACAATATTATGGTAGGATTCACCTCTTGCGATCCGGAGAAATTCCATAGCACTTTCCACCATTCCTGTTGGTGTATCACCATAACGGCTCATGATGCGATCACTAAGTGAACCATGATTAGTCCCTATCCGCATAGCGGTTCCATATTCCTTACAGATCTTTACAAGGGGAGTAAAACGGTCTCTTATTCTTTCAATTTCTTCTGCATAATCTGCATCTGAATACTCTATCAGTTCAAACTTTTTCTTATCAACATAATTACCGGGATTCACCCTTACTTTTTCAACAATCCGTGCTGCGATTTCTGCAGCATTGGGTGTAAAATGAATATCTGCCACCAAAGGAACCTCATATCCTCTCCTTCTAAGCTCATTTTTAATATTGAGTAAATTCTCTGCCTCTTTTTTTGAGGGGGCGGTAATACGAACAAATTCGGCACCTGCTTCTATGCATCGTATACTTTGCTCTACAGTTGCCAAAGTGTCCATGGTATCCGTAGTGGTCATTGTTTGCACCCTGATAGGGTGAAAATTTCCAAGCAACAGATCCCCAACTCTGACTTCTTTTGTTTTAAGACGCTGGTAATGAGTAAGTGATTCGCAATATAATTGCATAGCTGCAAAACTAACAAAGAACCTTCAGCTATGTTTACCAATCTTTATTTCCGGAAGCGGCGGTTTTTGTTTTTTCCTTTTGTAAACGTTGCTGCACTTCCTTTTCCTTTTGCTCCAGCAATTTCAACCTTTGCTCAGCTTCCTTAGGGCTCATTTTCGATTGCTGTTTTTGTTGCTGCTTTTTCTGTTCCTGTTTCTTTTTATTATCCTCTTTTTTTGGAGGCGGAGGGGGTTTTTTCAACTCAAGAAGTGCTTTTTGAAGATTTTCCCTTGCCTCCTTATCGTCCGGGTTATGCCTGAGTGCATTCTTATAGGCTTCAATACTTTCTTCAAGCTTTTTCTCCTTACTTAAAATAACACCATTATTATACCATGCTTTTGAACGAAGTTCAGCATCCCCCGCATCAGTAGCCACTTCAGTAAACAATTTTGAGGCATCTTCCTTTTTGTCGAGCCTGTAATAAGCGGCGGCGAGATTAAATTTTGCATTCAGGTCTGAAGGATCAATCTTCAATGCTTTCTCGTACTGTTCGGCTGCTTTATCATATTCATTGGATCGGAAAAAATTATTTCCTCTATTGATGATCTCATTCCCTGATTGCGAAAAACCGGGCAAGACAAAAATCAATAGAATTAATATGCTGAAAACCGTTTTCATTTATTACCTTTTTTTCTTTCAGGAATAAAATTGTCTGCGAATAATAACAGGAACATGGCACCTGCAAATAAAAAATAATAGGTTCGGAAATTAAGGTTGGCTATATCACTAAAAGCTTTTTTCTCAATTTGCGCAAGATGTGTTTGGATCGTTTTAACAGCATCGTCACTATTCTGCAGCCGGGTATAAACACCGTTTGTTTCTTTTGCTATATCAGCTAACTCCTGCTCATTTAATTTCGAAATAACCGGGTTTCCTGTGGCATCTGTTTTTATTTCTCCCGTTTGCGGATCGGTGATTGTTGACCCCTCAGGAGAGCCAATACCAACTGTATTGATCATAACACCCTGTTCAGATAGATCCCGGGCAACTTTTACAGAAGCTTCATCATGATCTTCCCCATCGGAAATTAGAACGACTGCTTTATAACGTTTGTCTTCACTATTAAATGCAAAAGCACTCATTTTAAGCGCCTCACTGATTACAGTTCCTTGCTGTGGTACTGATTCCGGACTTGCAGATGAGAGAAATAATTTGGCTGCGCCATGATCATTTGTAAAAGGCATTTGTAAGTAAGCTTTGCCTGCAAACAGAACTAATGCTATTCTGTCGTCAGGCATTTCAGTTATTAGCCTGTTGATGAATTGCTTTGCCCTTTCAAGCCGGCTGGGGGCCATATCTGCAGCCAGCATGCTTTTACTTACATCCAAAGCAATTACTACATCAATTCCGTTTCGCTTTGCTGATTCAGTTCCTCCTGCCTTTCGTGGATTCATTACGGCAATTACACCAAATGCAATAGCTAAAAAAACTAAAATGAATTTTACTATAAATAATTTTTTGGAGTACCCTTCGATCAATGCATTTACCAGCTTTTCATCACCAATTTTTCTAACCGTTCTTCCTTTCCATCGCAACAAAAGCACCAGGAAAAAAACCAGGATGGGGACCAGCAAAAGCAGCCAGGCAAATTCTCTATACTGAAAATGAAGATTCATTAAAACATTAATTAAGTCAAATTTCATGCTAAAGCTTCGCGGATCAGGCAAATCAGAGGTTTTACATATTGCCCTCGAAAAAACCCAGTTGCTTTAAAATATCTTTTAGCATTTTCATGCGAACATTTCCCATATTAAAATCTTTATCCGGAGACTCAATATTTAAAACAAAAAAATAAGGATGTTGATTTTCTTCTATCCATCCAACCACCCATCCTAATGCATGTCCGTTTTCAGTGGAACCCCAGCCTGTTTTATAGCCAAGCCTGTAATTTGCATTGTCTTCAAACAACATAGCCCTTTTTACCATTTCCTGGTAGGTTTTAAAGAATGGCAGTTGATCAAAATATAATCGCTTCACCAGGCCCAGTTGCTGATCAGGTGTCATTTTTACTGAATTGTCAAGCCAGAAACTATCAATAGCAGTGCGGATCACCACTTTATCTGTGTCGGTTCTGGCTCCATATTTCAGACTGTCCAGCCACATTTGCATAGTGTCCTTACCTATGCGGCGAGCTACCTCCTGGTAATAGGGAACTGCAGATACTCTGAACGCCTCATACATTGTGAGATCTTTATTCCATTCAGGAACCCGGCGCTGAACACCATCCCACTTTATTACCATGCTGTCGTTTACAATCTTTCCTGTTTGAAGACCAATAAGTGAGTTGACTATCTTAAAAGTTGAGGCAGGCAAATAGCTGCTGTCACGATAACGGCTTAAATTATATACGGTAAACTTCCCGGTTGCATTATCCATTAATGCAAAACATCCTTCCACTTTATTCTCATCAAAATATTTTTTAAGGCTATCATCCTGCTTTACATTATTTCTTGAACAGGATACTAAGAATAAACCAATAATTAAGGAAGGGAAAAGAATGTTCTTCATTTACTATTTCAATTTGCGCAAAGTTAACATCATTGCACCCGTTTCAGTGTAGCTTTTTGATAGCCCATTATCCTGTAACTATCAACTTTGGGACTGTCATCAGTTCCTTTACCTGAAGTGTTAACGGGGTTTGAACTGACGGTATAAAACTCCACATTCAATTTATCTCCTTCAATCCAGTAACTGTTAATGATTGTTGAATTCAGAACTGTAAAAGCACCCGAAAATTTCCCGGCGACCCAATACTGATCTAAGATGATACCGTTATCTTCATCAATTACCCAATGTATTCCTGTTGAATCGGCCTGTTTCAGAAAATAAGGTCTGCTATCTTCTCCTTTTTCACCATATATGATCTGCCATGTCCATGAACCTTTATTGTCAACAAAATGGATCTTCAACTCCATCGGAACTTTTTGAGGAACATCCTTGCCGGTTCTGTGCCACAAAAGTTCTCCTTTCCAATCGCCTTCCCATTGTTTAGGATTAAAGACAGTTTGAGTGAACCCGGATACCGAAACAAAGAGCATTATAAAAAGGCCTGCTAGTTTCATGTTTTTCTTTAAAAATAAAAAGTCCCGGCGAATGACCGGGACCTTAGTTATCTTACTCTCCAAGTGTCACAGGTAAATTCCATTTTTAAGCCTGTAATGTTTATTCCCCTGGCAATCCCTTTTTGTAGCTGCACATGAGCTTAATAGAGCTGCTGTCAAGGCCAAAACGGTCAGACAAAGCAAAAATTTCTTCATAACTTTTCTACTAAAGTTTGGGTCAACAATTAAATTCAGGAAATTCCAAAGGAATTGGTGGGTAGAGTTTATATCATGCGGTAAGTAGATAACGAAAATAGCAGGTGAATATTGCTTTTCATAACTTTCTGCTGACTTTTTTAGACTAATTGCTCTAAAACAACTTAAAAATTTCATTTTCGTAAAAACACTAAGTGCAGTAGTTTTACTATTACAAACCTATAAATCATTTACTATGAGAAAAATAACTGTTTACGTTTCCGCAATAATGATCCTCCTGTTTGCAGCCTGCAAAAGCAAAAAGTCTGCTGAAGAAAAAGCAGCTGATGAAATGAAGGAGAATATTGGAAATATGTATGATCAGATGAAAGACAGGGCCGATGATATACAGAAAGGAAAAGCAGATTTGGAAAAGCTGGAACCATTGAGTCTTGATGATCTCAAAAAATTAATTCCTGAATCCCTAATGGGAGCAAAAAGAATCAGCTACAATGTAAGTAAAGCAATGGGCGCAGGATTAGCAACTGGTGAATATGAAATTGACGACACCACCAACATCAAATTAAACATCTATGACTGTGGTGGACCTGCAGGTGCAGGAATTTACAGTCTTCAGTACCTTGGATTAGGCCTGACCAATATTGAATCAGAAAGCGATGATGAGTACACTAAGACCATAAACTACGGGGACGGTAAAGCTTATGAGCATTGCAATAAGAATTATGGAGATTGTACTTTAACCTGGTTTGCAGGTGGCAGATTCCTCGTAACATTAAACGGAGATCATGTTAGCGCTGATGGTCTGAAAACTGCCGGTAAGGAATTGAAGTTTTAAGCCAATAACATTTAAGCATTAGAACCGGCTTATTCATAAGAGCCGGTTTTTTTATTTTATATTACCCGAAGAGGTAATAGCCGGAAAGTATAAGTATCTTACTTTCACTTTTATTCATGACTTAATTTACTACACCAAAACAATAAAATGAAAAAGGCATTACTTATTTGCAGTTTGTTCGTGGCATTCGGTTGTGCTGAGAACAACGCTGAAAAGAAACAGCACGAACCAGAAACAAAACAACAGCAGGAACAAGACCAGGGTTCAGGCGATGTCGCATTGCAGGAATGGATGAAAGGAAAACTTTGGACGGCTGAAGAAACGATGGCACCGATGGCTTTACTGAAATTGAAGACAGATGGTACCTATGAATTAAAAACCAATAATCATAATGACACATGGAAAATTAAGAACGGGGAATTGTCATTAAGCATGCTTACAGAATGGCCGGTGGAAAAAGTGAATGACACAACTTTTAGATTGCATGTAAAACCTTCCGATACCTGGTTTACGTATAAATACAGTGGGAACCTGGAGTAGTCGATAAGGAAGACTACTTCAAAACTCCCAACTCCTTTCCAATCTTGGTAAAAGCAGCAATTGCTTTGTCCAGATGTTGCTGCTCATGTGCAGCGCTTAACTGCACTCTTATTCTTGCCTGCCCTTTGGGTACTACCGGAAAGAAAAAACCGATAACATAGATTCCTTCTTCCAGCAATTTAGCAGCCATGTTCTGTGCCATCACTGCATCATATAACATAATAGGCACTATGGGATGATCACCGGGCTTGATATCAAAACCGGCTTCGGTCATTTTACTCCGGAAGTATTTGGTATTGTATTCCAGCTTGTCTCTCAACTCAGTGGTTTCCGTCAGCATATCCAGTACGGCAATGGATGCGCCGACAATAGAAGGCGCCAATGTATTGCTGAATAAATAAGGTCTTGATTTCTGGCGAAGCATTTCAATTATTTCTTTTCTGCCGGAAGTAAACCCGCCTGATGCACCACCTAATGCTTTGCCCAGCGTACCAGTGATGATATCTATCTTACCCATCACACCTCTGTATTCATGAGTGCCACGTCCGGTCTTTCCTAAAAAGCCTGATGAATGACACTCATCGATCATTACACAGGCATCATATTTTTCAGCCAGCTCCACAATTTTATCCAGTTGTGCAATGGTGCCATCCATACTGAAAGAACCATCGGTAACAATGATCCTGCTGCGGAGAGAGGCCGATTCTTTCAGCTTTTCTTCCAGGTCACTCATATTATTATGCTCATACCGGAAACGTTGTGCTTTACACAATCTTACTCCATCAATGATACTCGCATGATTCAGTGCATCAGATATAATAGCATCCTGCTCATTAAACAACGGTTCAAACACTCCACCGTTTGCATCAAAAGCGGCGGCATATAAAATGGTATCCTCAGTTCCCAGGAATTCCGAGATCTTTTGTTCCAACTCTTTATGGATATCCTGTGTGCCGCATATAAAACGGACACTGCTCATACCATATCCTCTCTTATCAATGGCTTCATGTGCCGCTTTGATCACTTTTGGGTGTGATGAAAGACCAAGGTAGTTATTAGCACAAAAGTTCAGTACCGTTTTGCCGTTCACAATGATCTCTGCCCCCTGCGGGCTTTCAATAATACGTTCGGTCTTATACAGACCTGAATTTTTGATCTCATCTACTTCTTTTGCAATCCGTTGAACCAGTTTTTCATTCATATAGCTCAGTTTGAGGCAAATATAGTAAGAATGAACCCGGAGCTTGCTGGCTGATATGACGGACCAGTGAGTTTTCACATGAATATGCGGTTGCTACCGGTAAAAAGAAATTTTAAGTTTGCGGTAACATTATGAAAAATACTTTCGTCAAACCCCAAAACCAACACCATGAAGCGGAATAATCAGGTTTTCTTCAGTTTAGCGGCCATGTTTACAGTTTTCTTTATTACGATCCTGTCATTTACTTCTGGCCAGATGAAGGAATACAATAAACAGGCTGAGCCTACCTGCTGTAAGAAAACCAAGGCTAAATGCATTGAGGGTAAGAAAAGTGGTCCCGCTGACCTGATGCTGGAAAGTATGTCCCGCCAGTTTATCAGCATTTCTGCTTTTTAGCATTGATTTTCAGCCTGTAAGACCGCCCTGGTCCGGAATTGACCGAAAGTTTTCCTTATTTGTAACCTTATTGCTATTAAACCGTATTACTTAACGGCAGGCAGCTTTATGTAGCTTTACCTGCACACTCGGCTGTTTATGACTGAACGGGAATACAATGAATGTGTAACAGCGTATGCTGACAATGTTTATCGCTTCATCCTCAAAAATCTTCGACATGAAGAAGATGCAAAGGATGTAGTGCAGACAGCTTTTGAAAAAATGTGGCGAAACCGGGAGTCGGTAGATGCCCAGAAAAGCAAGTCGTATTTGTTTACAGTCGCCTATCACCAGATGATTGATCATATCCGGAAAGTGAAGCGGATCCAGCTTAAAGAAGAATTCAGCCCCGAAAGCAAGGTACAGCAGCAACCCGTTAATAATTTAAAGAAGGTTCTTGATGAAGCATTGAGCCGTTTAAGCGAAACACAGCGTTCTTTGGTTTTATTGAAAGATTATGAAGGTTACACTTACGAAGAGATCGGCCAGATTATGAACCTGAACGAAAGCCAGGTGAAAGTTTACCTGCACCGGGCAAGAGTTCAGCTTAAAGAATATCTTGTAAAAATGGAAAACGTAATTTAAAGCATGATGAAAATTAACCACCATAATTACGAAGAGTATTTTATCCTTTATATGGATAATGAACTGACTCCTGAAGATCGCAGGATGGTGGAAGATTTTGTTCAGCAACATCCCCACCTGAAAGAAGAATTAAATCTTTTACTTCAATATAAACTGGTACCTGACGATAACATTGTTTATCCTGCCAAAGAAGAACTCATTCAACCCAATGGCAGTAATACGATTAATCTTGCCAACTATGAAGAATGGTTGGTTCGTTATACAGACGAGGAATTAAGTCCGGAACAAAGAGCAGAAACAGAACAGTTCATTAAAGAAAATCCGTTTCTTGAAAAAGAATTGTCTCTTTTAGCAAAAACCAGGTTGCACCCTGAAGAAATAGTTTTCCCTGATAAATCTTCACTTTATAGAAAAGAAGAAAACGTCAGGCCATTTGTTCCCCGTTGGTGGAGAATAGCTGCTGCAGCAATTTTAATTCTTGGAATCGGGCTTGCTACTTTCACTATTTTGAATAAAAGAGCCGGAAGCACTTCGAAAGATAATATGGCCAAAAAAGATGTTCCGGCAAAAAATACCAGCGAACCCGTTGTGAATCCTGAAACCCAGAAGCCTGATGATATCATTATCGCTCAGACTCCCGTACAACAGAATTTTAAAGAAGAAAATTCTGACAACTCTTCAGCATCTGCTGCATACCAGGCCAGTAATAAATCATCAAATGAAACAACTGCAGCTGATAATAATACTAAAAACAAGGTAGTTCAACCTGTAATAAATCCTGAACAACGCATTGAGATACCTGCAATAGCTGATAACAATACTAAAAATCAGCCCTCCAATAATCTGCCTGTTCCGGATGAAAATCCGTATATAAAAATTGATCAGCCAAAAAATGCCATTGCACAAAACAATCCAAAAGAAAGCGTTAATACTGAAAATAAAAATGTAACAAATAAACTTGCTTCTCCGTCCGATATAAAACAAGCATCGTATAATGACAATGATGTTGCGTTTGGTCAACCAGATGGTAAGAAAAACAAACTCAGGGGCTTTTTCCGGAAACTGACCCGGACGTTTGAAAAAAGAACAGACATTGATCCTACTGATGATGATGATAAATTACTGGTAGCAGGTCTGGCCATCAAATTAAAATAATTAGTTTTCATAAAATTAAACTGAAGAACATGAAGAGAATCTTTACCCTGTGCATAATGTTATGCACTGTTATAAGCGGTTTTGCCCAAAATGATACTACGGGCACTAAAGCTCCTGAAGGAGATACCATACGGATCGGAGGAATGATCATCATCAGAAAACCCGGTAGTAAAAACAGGGAAATTATTCATGATAAAGAATACAGGATGCGGAGCAGGAGAAGTGACAAGCCCTCTAATCTCAGTACCAACTGGTGGATCGTTGATCTCGGCTTTTCAAATTATGACGATAATTCAAACTACGTAACTGCGGCAGCCAGCGGATTTACAGATGTTGCCATTGGCAAAGATGAAATGAAATTGAAAGCGGGAAAGTCAAGAAATGTCAATCTATGGTTCTTTATGCAAAAACTGAATGTGGTTGAGCATGTGGTAAATCTGAAATACGGGTTGGGCCTTGAGTTAAATAATTACTTTTTTGACAATACCAGTATGATGTTTGAAAAAAACCCTACCTACATTTCATTGGGATCAACTGATTACAAAAAAGTAAAACTGGCGGCTGATTACCTGACCGTTCCTATAATGGTTAACTTTAATTTCACACCTCGCCGTAAAAACGGATTTGGTTTAAGTGCGGGTGTCAGTGCAGGCTATCTGTATTCTGCCAGGTACAAAACAAAAGAAGGTGGCGACGTTGATAAGGTAAAAAGTGATTTTGATCTAGAACGTTTCAAGCTTTCATATATAGGAGAACTTTCGCTTGGGCCCATCAGGCTTTATGGAAGTTATGCCATGAAGAATATGTGGGAGAAAGGCCTGGATATGACTCCTTATAATTTTGGATTCCGATTGAGTAACTGGTAAAATAATCTTATCATTAAATTTTCTAAAACCGGTAAAATATTTTACCGGTTTTTTTGCACAGAAAAATCACTCAGCGTTTTTCCAGAGTATCTTTTCTAAACGTACAGTTAAAACATATCCACACCCCAAAATAAAAAAATGTGGCATTGCGTTTGAAGAAATGACGGTTACTGATTTTAGCCAAACAACTACCCTGGAGCTTCAATATCGGATAATCCACCACCCGGTGAAGTAAACCGCAAAGGCGGTCAGGTATGTGGCGATTATTGAAAATAAAATGCGGGATGAAGAATTGTTTCGTACTCACATCATTTATTTTGTGTGGAAGCTTATTTGCTCCTGAAACATCTACTACATTTCATAGCGACAAAGCCTATAAACGCAATGATCCGGGCTATCCGGGTCCTGTAGGTACCGTTTCTATTGTCATAGACAAGTCGGACTATGAGCTGAGTGTCTATGATGATAAAGGCTGGTATGCTACGTACCCGGTAGTTTTCGGAAATAATACTCTTGGGGATAAAAAAATGCAGGGCGACAATAATACGCCGGAAGGAAATTTTAAGATAATTTCTAAAAGGGTTCATGACAAATGGTGCCGGTTTCTTGCTTTAGATTACCCCACCCCGGAAAGCAGGGAGAAGTTTAATATACGCAAATCAAGAGGTGAGATTCCCTCAAATGCAAATATTGGTGGCGGGATCGGCATTCACGGAACCTGGCCTCATGAAGATTTTGTAGTTGACAAGTATAAAAACTGGACCGAGGGCTGTATTTCTATGAAGAATGAACATGTGATAGAACTATATCAATATACTAATGTCGGCACCCGGGTTATTATAAGAAAATAAATCAGTGTTCTTCAATTCCGAGAAAGTACCCTACCTGGTTTCTCCATTTAGCAGGTTCATTTTGCAGTAATGATTCATGACCAGCATGATCATAGATTACCAGTTTTTTATTTGAGGCCCCTATGGAGTTAAAGATCTTTTCTGTGTCATCTCTATATATCAATGGATCGCTGGCTCCCCATTGCATCAGAACCGGGCAGTTTATTTTGGCAGCATAGCGAGGAGTTTTAAACTTATAGGCATTTGTTCCTCTTTCAATACTGATCCAGCCCGCAACTAAAAATCCAAAAGGTTTTTCAGAAAATCCGCGGAAGCCGAGCAGTCTTGCTCTTGCCCGCAGTTGAGTTTGCATTGAAAGGAACGGCATTTCAAGTATTGCACCAGCTGGTTTAAGATCATAGTCACTTATAGCTTTTATAACAGCTACTGCCCCCATCGAAATTCCATATAGAAAAACAGAATCTTCTCCTTTACTTTTTACAAAGTCATAAGCAATCTTTACATCTTCACTTTCTCTTATCCCCACTGTAGTGGTATTTCCACTACTATTACCGTGGCCACGAAAATCCATCATTAATACATTATACCCCCAATAGCGAAATTCATAAGCCTCGGAAAGCAGCTTATCTTTTGAAGATGTAACTCCATGAAAGAGAATCACCGTTCCCCGGGATGTACTGTCGGCTTCTGTATACCAGCCATCCAGAATAGTTCCATTGTGTGTTTTCAGTTTTATTTCGTCGTATTTGAAATTGGGCAACTCGGTAATCATAGATTTTTGAAACCGGGGACCCGTGAATAATCGCCATGTTTTACCGAAAATATTTTCCGTCTTAAACGGGTCTCTTACAGTTTTATCCTGATAGAAATGTGTGAGTTTATAAGCATAAAAAGCAGCGCTGATATTGATCAATATCAACTGAATGGCAATTGCCCAAATGAACCAACGCAACAAAGATGAGGATCTTTTCTTTTTCATAAGATATCTAATACATAGAGCAATAGCAGCATCAGTTAAAAATAATTTTTAATACACAATTCCCGCACTGAACATGTGGATTTTTTCCGAAATATCGTTAATAAATTAGCGGAACAAAAAATTCAGACCGCTTTTTTATACCGAACTTCACTGTTAGAAAAAATTTGGAAAAACCTTTTAAAGCAGCTCCTTCCGTAGCTGCTTTATTTTTTGAAGTCTGTTTTATTCCTGATTTCATCCGGGATCGCCTGCCTGTTGACAACAATTGCAGTTGTTTTAATAGCAAAATATGAGTCGTTCATAAAAAGAAAACCATCAGCTTTATTCCCGCTACTACCCCATGAGTTTTTAATGTAATACCAGGTATGACCGTTACTATCTGTTGTCTTACCTACTATATGCATCACATGATCCAAATAGCTACCGCTATCTTCAAATGTTTTTTGTCGTACTGATTGTAGATTTTTTATTGTATCGGGTAGCATAGCAACGGCATCATTAAATCTGAATCCTGCATCAGTCGCATCACCACTCCATAAAACAGTATAGCCTTTTTCCAATGCATTATTAGTAATCTTTATAAAATCATTCAAAGGAACATTCAGATATTCCGCATTCATCCAGTTATATTCATTCTCCAGGATAAACGGCTTATACCATGGGTGATGTGTATACGATGTGATCTCAACATAATTATCAGGATCAAATCCAAGATCTTTTAAAAAAATGGAGGGGGTAACAATTTTGCTATTCCATAAAAAACTGTCGGGAGTTTTTCCAAGATATACATTCAATAAACCATTGATATATTCCATGTCACTTTCAGATGGTTTTGTCTTTCCCTCGGAAATCATTCTTTTCACATATTTTTTCATTGCTGTATCCAGCATTCCGTGATTATGATTATACTCTCCTCTTGGTTTGCCATTATAAATATTCTCAGGCACCGCTCCATAGTGTTTCAGTACCCATAGTATATCATGAAACTGACCACCCGGAGTAAAAGTATTTTGTCCCTTTAGTGCAAGGTGTTGACTGATTTTATTCATATAAGAATACCTGGCAGTAAACATTTCACTAAGATCCACTTCTCCTTTTCCCGTTCTCAATAATTCACTTTCGATGAATGAATTGCCGGCGAAGCTCCAGCAGGTAGCAGAGAGGTATTGATCTTTAACGGGGGTGCAGGGAAGCGGGGTGAAAGTCTTCAGTTGAAATTCATTGTTATTTTGCTGAGCAAAAATTTCTTCTGAAAAATAATATAGACACAGTATCAGCAGAAACTTTTTCATTATTCTGATTTGTTCAAAAAGTATAAACAAAAATGAAAAGCTTATCTACCGTTTGAAGGGTATATTATTTTGCTAAACGTTAAATTCTACCACTTTTTATATCTTCCACTACTCCAGGATCAAGTAGTGTTGTTGTGTCACCCAGGTTTTGAGTTTCCCCCTCAGCGATTTTTCTTAAAATTCTTCTCATGATTTTTCCGCTACGGGTTTTAGGAAGTCCTTTTACAAACTGTATCTTATCCGGTTTTGCGATGGGACCAATAATACGGGATACGGTCTGAAGAATATCTTTCCTTGTTAATTCTTCATCACCATGAATATGATTATAGATAACGAATGCATAAATACCCTGCCCTTTTACATCATGAGGATAACCAACCACTGCACTTTCAACGACTCCTGCATGCATATTAATGGCATTTTCAACTTCAGCAGTTCCAATTCTATGTCCACTAACATTTAGTACATCATCAACTCTTCCTGTGATCCTGTAATTTCCTTCTTCGTCTTTTAAAGCACCATCCCCGGTGAAGTATAGATTTTCATATGTAGCAAAATAGTTGATTCTGCATCTTTCATGATCACCGTAAGTAGTTCTGATTATGGAAGGCCATGGCGCTTTAATACACAAGTTCCCTTTTAAAAGTCCATGCTCATCTTTTTCTTTTACTTCATTTCCATTTTCATCCACCAAAACCGGTTGAACTCCGGGAAGAGGCAAGGTTGCCCAGCTTGGTTTAGCTGGCGTTATACCTGCAAGATTAGAAATCAGTATTCCCCCGGTTTCTGTTTGCCACCATGTATCAACAACCGGGCAAAGCTCTCTGCCTATATGTTGGTGATACCAATGCCAGGCTTCTTCATTAATAGGTTCACCTACTGTTCCAAGCACTTTAAGTGATAATAAATTTTTTCCGCCAAGTGGCTCAAGACCAAATCCCATCAAGCTCCTGATAGCTGTTGGTGCTGTATAAAGAATATTTACTTTGTATTTATCTACTATATTCCAAAAACGACCCGCATCCGGCCAGGTAGGAATCCCTTCAAACATAACAGAGGTAGCTCCGGCACTTAATGGGCCATATAAAATATAACTATGCCCGGTTATCCAGCCGATATCAGCAGTACAAAAATGAATATCCCCCGGCTGATATTGAAATACATTTACAAATGTGTAGGTCGTCCATACCATATAACCTGCAGAACTATGAACAACACCTTTTGGTTTACCCGTGCTTCCTGAGGTGTATAAAATAAACAATGGGTCTTCAGCATCCATTTCTTCAGCAGGAAAAGAAACCACCCCTTCTTTTTCTACCTGTGCCTCTGCATGCTCCATTTCATCTTCCCACCACACATCCCGGCCCTTGATCATAGAAACAGGTGTTCTGGTTCTTGTATAAACAATAACTCTTTTTACAGTTCTGTTACCAATCAGAGCATCATCAATTACACTTTTCAATGGAATATCTTTTCCGCCCCTGAATGCACCATCGCAGGTAATAATATATTCCGCCTGTGCATCATATAATCTATCAGCAATACTTTGTGCAGAAAATCCCCCAAAGATCACACTGTGAATCGCACCGATCCGTGCACATCCTAAAACTGCGTAAGCCAGTTCAGGCACCATTCCCATATAAATACAAACCCGGTCACCTTTTTTTACACCATTATTTCTCAGCATTTGTGCTACCTGGCAAACCCTTTTGTGAAGGCGATTGTAGGTTACGATCCTTGTTCTATCATCAGGGTTATTGGGCTCCCAGATGATGGCTGGCTTTTCTCCCAGGTTTTCAAGATGCCTGTCAATACAGTTCTCCGTAATATTAAGTTTTGCCCCCTTGAACCATTCTACATGTGGTTCTTTAAAATTCCAGTTTAGTACTTTATCCCATTTTTTTCTCCAAATGAAATTTTCAGCTACTTCGCTCCAATATGCTTCCGGGTTGTCAATACTATGCTTGTAAACTTCTTTGTATTCTTCGAATGATCGGATCTGGTAAGGATATGACATATACAATCTTTTATCTTTTGCCCCTTAAAAGTACGAATACAAAAAAATTATCCATTGCTTAAAATCAATTCGTATTTTAATCTAATGAAACCAACGAGCTTACGAAGTGTAATTGCCGCTTCGTCAGTCGGAACCATGATAGAATGGTACGACTTCTATATTTTCGGAAGCCTTGCTACTGTTATATCTACCAAATTCTTTCCCTCCGGCAATCCGACGATTGCACTGCTTTCCACATTGGCAACATTTGCCGCAGGATTTGTGGTAAGGCCCTTTGGAGCATTATTTTTTGGTCGTCTTGGCGACCTGATCGGCAGAAAATACACTTTCCTTGTAACATTGATATTAATGGGACTATCCACTTTTTTAATTGGATGTATCCCATCTTATAAGTCAATCGGGTATTTAGCTCCAATTCTTGTACTGTTGTTAAGATTATTACAAGGACTTGCCTTAGGAGGAGAATATGGCGGAGCTGCGACTTATGTAGCAGAACACTCAAGCAATGAGAAACGAGGTTTCTGGACATCCTGGATTCAAACCACTGCGACTGTTGGCTTATTTATTTCTCTTCTTGTAATTATTCTTACAAAAGGTGCCATGAGCGATGAGGCTTTTAATGAATGGGGCTGGAGAGTTCCTTTTTGGATTTCGATTATAATGGTTGGGGTTTCAATCGTAATCAGGATGCGGATGAAGGAATCTCCATTATTTGAGAAAGTAAAGGCAGAAGGTAAAACTTCTGTAAACCCGCTGAAAGAAAGCTTTGGACACAAGCTGAATTTTAAATATGTATTGCTGGCTCTTTTTGGTGCAACAATGGGACAGGGAGTTGTTTGGTATACCGGGCAGTTTTATGCCCTGAGCTTTATTCAGAGTACACTTAGTGTGGATGTGGCTCAAGCCAGTAAACTCATCATGTATGCCATCGTTTTTGCCACACCATTCTTTGTAGTTTTTGGCGCCCTGTCTGATAAAATTGGCCGGAAATGGATCATGCTTGCCGGTATGTTACTTGCCATAGTTTCATACCGTTTCATTTATACAAAAATGTTTGAAGCAGGTAGCATTCAGCACAAAATCGAAATAGTTGAAAAAAGAGAATCCGGCAGTACTGATTTAATGAAGCAAACTACCAGCTATTATGAAGACGGTACAGTGATGAAAACTTCTGAACAAACAAATGAAGATGGCAAAGTAATTGTAAAAAAATCTGTTACTCTTGACAAGGGATCTTTCTGGAAACTGGTATGGTTGGTATTTGTACAGATATTATTTGTCACAATGGTGTATGGACCGATCGCCGCTTTTCTTGTTGAGATGTTTCCTACTAAGATCAGGTATACTTCAATGTCGCTACCCTATCATATTGGTAATGGAATATTTGGCGGATTGTTACCGGCTATTGCATTATTCCTAACCACCAAGGCCACACAGGCTAATGATGCTGCACTAAAAGCAGGGAAGGCATTGCCCTATAACAAACCATATCTGGAAGGGCTTTGGTACCCGATCATCATTGCGGGCATTTGTTTTGTAATAGGAGCATTGTATATTGATGGAAAAGATAACAGAATTGATGACTGATAAATTTATTTTATGAATCAACTCAAACGCATTGCAGGCTTTTTATGGATAGCAATCGGTGTTGCTGCGGGGTATTATTTAATCGTTAACCAGGCCATACCGAAATTTAACAGCCCCAAACAGGAAGATCTGATCCCTGCAATTATTTATGCATTTATTCTGACACCTATTATTACCGGTGGCATGACAATTTTCGGATGGTATGCTGTTAAAGGTGAGTATGATCTTCCTCGTCAGCAGGAGCAGTCATCCTGACATTCTTCAATATTACCAATCCGCTAATAGCAGCCAGAAGAGAGGCTGTAAGTATAGCAATCTTAGAATTAACTACTACAGCAGAGTCGTTGAAAGCCAGTAATGTGATAAATATAGACATCGTAAACCCTATCCCCGCTAACAAACTTGCCCCGGTTAAATGTTTCCAGTTTATAGATTGAGGGAGTTTTGAAAATTTCATTTTTACGGTTATCCAGGCAAAGCTTAAAATGCCCAGGGGTTTGCCTAATATTAATCCTGCGATTATTCCCAGACTGTTCTTTGTGAATAAATCATTATAAAATCCCGGTTGGAGTTTTATTCCTGTATTTGCTAAGGCAAAAAGTGGCACAATTAAAAAGGCAACCGGTCTATGTAAAAAATGCTGGAGTCTGTAAGAGGGGGAATCTTCACCGCCTTTTCCGAAAGGAATTGCAAAAGCCAGGAGAACACCACTTATCGTTGCATGAACACCTGATTGAAGCATAAAATACCACATTGCAATTCCGGGTATAATAAAAAAAATCAATCGGGTTACTCCCATTTTCCCCATAATAAACAAGCCTGCAAAAATTCCTAATGATATAAGGAGATTGACGACTGAAACAGAATCCGTATAAAATATTGCAATAACGAGTATGGCCCCAAGATCATCAATAATGGCAAGAGCCGTGAGAAAAATTTTCAATACCGGGGGAATATTCCGTCCTGCAAGGGAAAGTATTCCCAACGCAAAGGCTATATCAGTCGCCATGGGTATCCCAAATCCGTTCGAGGTATCGAGGCCTTTATTGAACAAAAAATGAATGAGGGCCGGAATCATCATACCCCCTATGGCTGCGACTACGGGCAGCAAAGCATTCTTAAATTCTGATAGTTCACCAATGTAGAGTTCCCGTTCAATCTCAAGCCCAACGAGCAAAAAGAAAATCGCCATCAGTCCGTCATTGATCCAATGAGCTACGGAAAGTTCTCCGAGCTTCGTTTCCCACATCGCCAGGTAATCAGTGCCTGAGCCAGAATTTGTAATTACGATTGAAGCTATCGTACACCCGATGAGAATAAATCCGGATATTTTTTCACTGCTGAAAAATTCTTTGAAAAGTTTGGATAACTCAATAGGTAATATTTTCTCAATTGTTTTTAACGGCATCAGAAATTAAACTTATCGGGATATAGCAAATAAATGATGTAAAATATGTATAGAATTATAAATACTATTCCTTCTGCTCTGCGCAAATTTCTTTTTGTATTGAAAAAAAGAAAAGTGAATAACAGCAGGTTTGCCACAATGTTCAGGAAAATGTCCGGGAGAGCTTCCGCTGAAACCTTGATGGGTCTTATAACCGAAGATGTTCCCAATATCAAAAAAATATTAAAGATGCCCGAGCCCACCACATTGCCTATGGCCATATCTACCTTTCCTTTTTTTACTGCAACAAAGGATGCAGCCAGTTCAGGTAAAGAAGTTCCTGTAGAGATAATGGTTATTGCGATTACTCTTTCAGATATTCCAAACGACCGGGCAAGTGAAACAGCATTGTCAACAATAAGCTGCCCCCCAATAACCAATCCTGCAAGTCCGGCAATAAGCCAAATTATAGCTATTAAGACTGATTGTTCTTTTCCTTCAATCACAATATTTCCCTCATTTCCCTTTTGTGCTAGTTCAAGATTATATACCAAAAAAATCAGGAATAGTCCGAGAAGAATAATCCCATCTGTTCTTGATATAATATTTTGATCACTGGCATCCAGAAAAATATCACTCCCTATCACAAGGACGATCAGTGCAGCCATAAGGCTTAAAGGGATTTCGAGCCAGGTAGTATTTCGTTTAACCGTTAAAGGTTTAACAATTGAAGTAATTCCTAAAATCATCAAAATATTGAAAATATTACTTCCTAATACATTGCCCAATACCATTGCAGATTGATCCCTTGAAGAAGCCATTACATTTACAACCAATTCAGGTGCGGAGGTACCCAAAGCCACCACGGTTAGTCCAATCACAATATCGGGAATGTTCATCCGGCGAGCTAAAGATGAAGATGATTCGATCAGTTTTCCTGCCCCAACTATCAGAAGCACAAACCCAAGTATTAATAAGAAAAAGCTAAGCACTTACTTAATTGATTTTCAATATCATTTATTACTAAAATTTTCAATTCTTTACTGAACTATTATTCTAAAAAAATGTTTTTGTAACAGATTTTTCCAAATGCAAAAAGCCGCATTCATATTTTTTGTTTTATTTACCACTGTCAGTGTGGTTCCTTCAGTTTTAAAACTAAGCGATCCCAATGGAATATCCGTGATTTTCAGCTTCGATGAAGAAAAAAGCCCTTCCAAGTCCAAAGAGAAAAAAGATCAGACAAGAGAGAGTGAAACGGAACTTTTTTTATTTGAGATTAGTGGTTATGCTTCCCCTCAATTTATTATGAAATCTATTGAAAAAACCGGTTCTCTGCCCAGCCCTTTTCTTCCCTTCAATACTCCGCCACCGGATTTCACTTAGCAAATACTGGCCCCAATCTATTTATTCAGGAAGATTTAAATTATTTATGGAAAAAAAATTAAGTCCTGCCACCAGGATATTTAAACTGGTACGGCAGGATAAATCTGAAATAACAGCTGTTTATTTTTATGCAATTCTCGCCGGTTTGATACAGTTATCATTACCGGTCGGAATTCAGTCAATTATCAACTTTGTTTTAGGAGGTTCTATGTCAGCCTCTCTCGTAGTCCTGATCATCCTGGTGGTACTGGGAGTATTAGTCACAGGTATCATCTATATCAATCAAATGAAATTGATTGAAAAAATTCAACAAAAGATTTTTGTCCGCTATGCCATTGAATTTGCTGATCACATTCCCCGCATTGATCTTAAAAAGGCGGATGCGTTCTATTTACCCGAATTGGTGAACCGTTTCTTTGAAATCCCATCGTTGCAGAAAGGATTGTCTAAATTATTGCTTGATATACCAACAGCGACGATCCAGATTTTCTTTGGTTTGTTATTGCTTTCATTATATCACCCCGCATTTATTTTATTTGGGGTACTACTGGTTGTTACACTTGGTGTGATTCTTTATTACACGGGGGCCAAAGGCTTACGAACCAGTTTGGCTGAAAGTGCTTACAAATACCGTGCGGCAGCATGGCTTGAAGAATTGGCGAGAGTCGTGAAATCATTCAAATTATCAAAAGGTACTTCACTGCATCTTAAAAAAGCAGATGAGCATACAATAAATTATCTGCATGCCCGAACCAATCATTTTTCTGTGCTCATTTTTCAATACAGGTTTTTGGTGGCGATAAAAACTATTATTACTGCAGCCATGTTATTGGTGGGTTCTTTTTTATTAATTAACCAGCAATTGAATATCGGCCAGTTTATAGCAGCTGAAATTGTGATCCTTATTGTAATAAGCGCCGTAGAAAAATTAATAACTACCCTGGATAATGTTTATGATGTGTTGACCTCAGTTGAAAAGATGGGCAAACTCACAGACAAACCAATTGAGGAAACCGGAACAGCTCTTTTAGAATCCAAATCTTCTGGAGTGTCAGTTGAACTAAATAATGTGAGTTTCCGATTTGCAAATACCGGAAATATTATCGACCGCCTGACTTTCTCAATTTCACCCGGAGAGAAAGTATGTATTTCAGGGCAGGAAGGAAGCGGAAAATCTACGCTGTTAAAATTATTGGCTGGCTCTTATTCAGATTTTTCAGGGTCAATCCTGATTGATAACATTCCTATTCGCAATTATAATCTTGATTCGCTGCGTTCCAAAACAGGTATTTATATCAGCCAGCAGGATATTTTCCATGGCACTTTACTGGAGAATATAACAATGGGAAACCCGGTATTTAATATCAATGAGATAAATGAATCAGCAGAAAAAATCGGTTTACGTCCTTTCATTACTTCATTAAAGTATGGATTCGAAACAGAACTGGATCCCGTAGGAAATCATTTGCCGGGAAATGTAATCCGAAAAATACTTTTATTAAGAGCTATACTTAATAAACCCCGATTGATTTTATTGGAAGAACCCTGGCATGGTTTCCCTGAAGATCAGAGAAAAAAAGTGCAGCAACTGATTCTTAAAGAAACGGAAAACAGTACTGTAATTATTATCAGTAATGATGAAGAATTTAAATCTGCCTGTGATAAAGTTATATATCTGTATGAAGAAGGAAAACAAATCGTTCAAAACTCAAAATAAAAATAGTCATCATGGACAATAAGTATACAGCACAGTCCTATCAGCATATTTATAGGTATAACAACCACAGCCGTGTTAAATACTGGTTCATAGGCCTGCTTGTATTTCTGTTAATTACTCTTTTTCTTCCCTGGACGCAAAATATCCGGTCCAGGGGCAATGTTACGACCCTGATGCAGGAACAAAGACCACAGCAGATCAACAGTATAATTCCCGGTAAAGTGGTTAAGTGGCATGTTAAAGAAGGAGATTTTGTTCAGAAAGGTGATACTATACTGCAGCTTTCCGAAGTGAAAGATGAATACCTGGATCCAAAACTAATCACCAGAACCCAACAACAGTTAAATGCTAAAACAATGACTGTGGATTATTATAAAAATAAAGCGGATGCTGCAAGCTCACAGATAAGGGCACTGGAAAATGAAAGAGACCTGAAACTTGAACAGACAAAAAACAAAATTCGCCAACAGGAACGTAAAATCGAAAGCGAGGAGATTGACTTACAGGCAGCTGGTAATGAACTCAACGTTACATTACGTCAATTAAAAGCTGGGCAGGCAATGCTGGATTCCGGCGTTATTTCTCTGATTGATTTTGAAAAAAGAAAAGTCAATTACCAGAATACACAGGCCAAAAAAACAAGTGCAGAAAACAAACTGGCCAACAGCAAACAGCAATTAACTATCCTGAATATTGAAATGAATGCGATCGGGCAGGAATATGCAGAAAAAATATCCAAAGCAACGGGGGATAAGTTTCAATCTATGTCAGAAATAGCCAGTGGTGAAGGAGAAATAGCAAAACTTGAAAACCAATACAGTAATTATAATATCAGAAGCGGTATGTATTATATCACCGCTCCGCAAAATGGCCAGGTAACCAAAGCCAAAAAAGCAGGGATCGGGGAAATTGTAAAAGATGGAGAAATGATTGTTGAAATTGTTCCCGATAAAATCCAATATGCGGTAGAGTTATTTGTGCGTCCTGTTGATCTGCCCCTGATATCCCAGGATCAGAAAGTCCGATTCTGGTTTGATGGATTTCCGGCTATCGTATTCAGTGGCTGGCCCAATGCTTCATACGGAACATTTGGAGGTAGAGTATTTGCTGTTGAAAATACAGTAAGTTCCAACGGTAAGTTTCGGGTACTTGTTGCTGAAGATCCTGATGATAAACCTTGGCCCAAACAATTAAGAGTTGGTACAGGTGCTCAGGGAATGGCTTTATTGAAGGTTGTTCCGGTATGGTATGAATTGTGGCGAAATATTAATGGATTTCCTCCAGATTATTATAAGCCCAGGGAGAGATGATAAATAACAGCAGGAAAAATGAATGGAACAAATTAGTAACTCGGTAATAAGATCAAAAAAATGAAAAAAAAATTAATACTGATATTTTTTTATTTAGGTAGTGTCTATTTGTCGTTTGCACAAACTTCCGAAGGAAAAAAACTAACGCAACAGGAATTCTTTGATATCATTCTGAAATACCACCCGGTAGCTAAACAGGCTGATATAAATATTGAAAAAGCAAAGGCTGATGTTATTATTGCAAAAGGTGGGTTTGATCCTTTGATTACCACCAATATTGCAAAAAAAACATTTGACGGAACGGAGTACTATGATCACTTGCAGCCTGAATTAAGAATTCCCACCTGGTATGGAATTGAGTTGGTAGCCGGGGCAGAATACCTGTCCGGTAACCGCATTAACCCGGAAGAAACACAAGGACGAACCAGCTATGCCGGTGCGGTGATCCCACTTGTCCAAAATCTTTTTATAGATAAGAGAAGAGCTACTTTGCAAACCGCCAAAGTATTCCGCAATCTTTCTGAAGTTGAAAAAAGATCAGTATTGAACAATCTATTGCTGGAAGCTGCAGTAGTATACTGGAACTGGGCCTACCAGTCAGCCGTGTATTCAGTTTACCGGGATGCTGTTACAGTAAATAAAAAACGACTGAGACTTGTCAGAATTGCCCACGAAATGGGTGACCGGCCGGCACTTGATACTACAGAAGCTTTGACGCAACTACAGAATTTTCAATTGCTGCAAAATGATGCTTTCCTGGCATTGCAGAATGCAGCGCTTGATATGACCTTATACCTTTGGGATGAAAACAACGAACCTGTTGCTTTGCCTGTTGAAGCCGTTCCTGCAAACGAATGGATTTCAGAAAACATTTCTGCCTTCTCAATTCCATTAATCGACGATTTACTGATTCGGATCAGGACTAATCATCCTGACCTCTTGCAATACCCATTAAAACTGGAAGCATTTACAATTGATCGAAAATTGAAATTCCAGCAGCTATTACCAAAACTTGATTTTAAATACAACCAACTGGGGAAAGGATATAATATTTTAAATGCAAAATCAGGAGCCTTATTTAATAATAATTTCCAGTTCGGAGTTGGTTTTGCAATACCATTGCGACTATCAGAAGGAAGAGGTGAATTCAGAAAAGCAAAATTAAAAATAGCAGAAACGAAGCTGGAGCAGGGTTTAAAGATACGTGAGATTGAGAATAAGGTTAAATCATATTTTAATGAGCTTAATAACCTGGTTAACCAGTCAGTGCTAGCCGAAAAAATATATCAGAATTTTAGAATACTTCAAAAAGGTGAGGAATTGAAATTTGCTAATGGTGAAAGCTCATTATTTCTTGTCAACAGTCGTGAAAATAAAACGCTGGACGCCTTGCAAAAATTACTGAAAATAAAAACTGAATTCTACAAAACAAAAGCTGCAATGACTTGGGCTTCTGGTCAATTATTAAATTAAAGGTCTTAACAAAATTGTCAAGACCTTTAATTTTGTAATATCCATGTTATGGTAACATGGATATTACCTTTTTAATACTCTTTATTATGAGTGTATCATTATAAAACTCCACATCTCCACTTTCAACATTATACATAGCACCAACAATTCCAATTTCTCCTTCATCAATCATCTCTTTTAAAACAGAACTTCTGTTGATAATCTCTTTTACCGTTTTTCTGACATTGATCTGTGCTACATTTTCAACAAATTCACTATTTGAAGAATTCCTGTTTTCTTTCGTTGAAGTTTCAGCATCTACTGACGGTTGGAGCTTTGATAGTAAGGCAGTAAGATTACCCATTTCTACATGGTCGCAGGCGCCTTTTACAGCCCCGCACTTTGTGTGACCTAAAACAACGATTATTTTTGAACCGGCTACTTTACATGCAAACTCCATACTGCCCAGTATATCCTCGTTAACAATATTACCTGCAATTCTGACACTAAATATATCTCCCAAACCCTGGTCGAATATTAATTCGGCTGAAGTACGGCTATCAATACAACTAAGAACAACAGCAAATGGCCATTGACCATTCCTGGTATCATTTACCTGCTGTAAAAGATTACGATTAATCTTCAGGTTGTTTGTAAAACGTTTATTTCCATCAGCTAAAATTTCGAGTGCGGCCAATGGAGTTAAAGATGATTGCGATTCTTTGTTATGTGTTCTCATAATATTTTATTTTTTTATTAAGCAAGTATTGTTTCTGTAGTTATTTTTTTCCTTATTTCAGATTTTGCATCCGGAAGTGAACTCACATTTACAGAATTCTCAATTCTGTACTTTTCTTTAAACCCTACAGTAAGACATTCGATGTTTTTGAGCGGGGCTTTAACTTCCTTAAACTCTTTTATTTCCTCCAGTACATCATAATCTATATATTGAGAAGCTGATGCATCGATTACTACTTTAGAATTTTCAGGAATATGGTCTAAAGTAAGTTTAATACTCGCCTTATTTAAAAAGGAGACCTCTTCCGAAAGATGAATGTGTATCACTTCACCTACCTGATGTTGTTCTTTATGAAAGAAATAAGAGTTTTTATAGTTACCATATAAAAGAGCCAGGGTGCTTACACCCAACCCAATACCCACACCTACCAGCAGATCTGTCATTACTATAGCGATCACAGTAACAACAAAAGGCACCCATTGATATTTACCGGCAGCAAACATTTGTTTGAAAAGAGAAGGTTTTGCAAGTTTATATCCCACCATCAAAAGTATGCCTGCTAATGCCGCCAGGGGTATCTTATTCAAAACCACAGGAATTAATGCTGTGCAGGCTAATAATAAAAATCCATGAATAATTGCAGACATTTTAGTTTTTGCCCCGGCATTGACATTTGCAGAACTTCGGACAATTACACTAGTAATAGGTAATCCGCCTATTAACCCTGATAAGGTGTTACCGATACCCTGAGCTATAAGCTCTTTATTAGTAGAAGTTCTTCTTCTTTCAGGATCAAGTTTGTCTACTGCCTCAATACATAATAATGTTTCTATTGAAGCAACGGCTGCTATCGTAAGACCAATGATATAAACCTGCGGGTTAAATATCTGTGAGAAATCAGGAAGCGTAAACAATCCAAAAAATTCTTGTACACTACCCGCAACGGGTACATTCACAAGATGCTCCTGATTTGTAATTGCCAATGAACTGCCTGATGATCTCCAGAGTTCGTTTACTATAATTGAAAAAATAACCACCACGAGACCACCCGGCAATAATTTCATCCGGTTTCTTAAAAACTTATTTTTTTCCCAGAGTACAAGAATGCCCAATGAGATTATCGTAACAAGAGTAGCACCCAAATGAATTTTGCCAATCGCATTGATAATTCCGGAAAAAGTGTTTTCACCATCCACCTGCAAAAAGTTCATATCTCCCTCAGCATCTTTATCATATCCAAATGCATGCGGGATCTGTTTAAGAATTATGATGATACCTATTGCTGTAAGCATACCTTTGATCACACTGGATGGAAAATAGTTAGCGATAGCACCGGCCTTGACCATACCCAGTACAAACTGTACAATTCCTGCAAAAACGACGGCCAGTAGAAAAGTCTCAAAGGCGCCCATTTCCTGTATAGAAGCATATACAATGGCGGCTAGCCCAGCTGCCGGACCACTAACACTTAAAGAAGAGTTACTAAATGAAGCAATTACAAGGCCACCAATAATACCGGCAATCATACCAGAAAAAAAGGGAGCTCCTGAAGCAAGAGCAATACCCAAACATAAAGGAAGAGCAACCAGAAAAACGACTATACCGGATGGCAGATCGCTTTTAAGATTTGCAAATAATTTATTTTTCATAAAAGTAATAAACGTTATTTCCTGTGTAGCAATCGATATCATACCACTTAATTAATGGTAAGATTGCTAATACCAGGACATTCAAAAGATTGTTTAAAACGAAGGGCTGATTATTAAATTATACGGCGTTGGGCGGCGGAACATGTAACTCGCCGTGAAAGGCAATATAGATTCCAGAGTTTTCAAGTTCCGGATGCTTTGAAGCAAGCAAGAGGAAGTATTCAGATGCATGATGCTCATGAAGAAACTCTTCCTGGATAGAAATACCGGTCGGAGCCTTCTCTTCTGTAGTATTGCCATATGGACTCTGGTCGTTTTCATCCAATGGAAGATTTTGATTTTTTCCGACCAATTTTTCATATTGTGCTGCTTGCTGCTGGCTGGCAAACACAAACGGGGTGCAGACAGTAAGCCACATAAGGGCAACGATCATCAGAACAGACGACACCTTAGAAAAAAAGCTATATGTGTGTATCCTATTTCCCATTTAAGACGCCGCAAATTAATATATAAGGCTATTTTATCCAAACTGTTCATAAATATTTAAAACAGAGGAAAAAACAAATAACATAGATGTGACAAATAAGCCGGGCAAGCACATCCAAAAAATGAACCATAAGATTTAGTGATTGAAAATAAGCTCTTTTTAAGCGGATCAAACGATTAAGATTATTTTTACGAGATAATGAGACAAATATGAAATCATACGAAAAATTATTAGCAGAAAATAAAAACTGGGCTTCGGGAAAAAAAAAGGCTGATCCGGAATTTTTCAATCGTCTTGTAAATGTGCAAACCCCGGAGTTTTTATGGATTGGTTGCAGTGACAGTCGTGTTCCACCAAATGAAATAACACAAACACAACCCGGTGAAATTTTCATACACCGCAACATTGCAAACCTTGTTGTTAACACGGACGTTAACCTGCTGAGTGTTTTAGACTATGCAGTAAATCATCTGAAAGTAAGACATGTGATCGTTTGTGGTCATTATGGCTGCGGGGGCGTAAAAGCTTCCATGTCACAAAATGATTTTAAGCTGGTATTGAATATGTGGTTACGGAACATTAAAGATGTATATCGTCTTCACCGGTCAGAGCTGGATAACATTGCTGATGAAGAGCAAAGAACAAACCGGTTGGTTGAATTAAATGTCCAGGAACAGGTACTGAATCTGGCTAAAACTTCCATTATACAAAGGGCATGGAAGAACAACAAATATCCATTCCTGCATGGCTGGGTGTACGATCTGCATGATGGTGTTATTAAACCAGTTACAGAAATGAAACCAGGCGACCACATTGATAACTTATACGAGTTCGGTGATCTGTGAATAACAATATTAAAAAGCCGGATAACACCGGGCTTTTTAATATATTCTTTATTCTCGTTTTTTTTCGATCAGCCATTCTACACATTCATCAAATGTTGAAAAAATATGTTCTTTATGGATCAGCTCAGGAATAAGCTTAATCCGTTGCAATCTATCTTTTGGCTGTTGTTGTAATCCGGTGAACAAAACCTGTATCCCTCTTTGCTCTAATGAAAGAACCGCTTCCTCCAACGTATATAAACCAGTTTGATCAATAAAGGGTACCTTCTCCATCCTTATTATTACAAAATGAATATTTGAAAAGGTGGCTATCCTATCTGTAAATCCAGAGGCAAAACCAAAAAACAAAGGGCCATCAAGCTGCTTTACCATTACATTATCTTTCAATGTTACCGGCAATTCTTCATCAGCCCATCCTTCTTCCTGGGAGGCATCCTTCAATTCAGATACTTTTGTTTTTTCTTCAGCGATATCACTCATCTGCTTCATAAACAAAATTGCTGCCATCACCATTCCAATACCTACCGCTATCAGCAGATCCAAAAAAACAGTGACCAGCAAAACTATTATCATAATAGCTGCATCCGCTCTCGGAACTTTATTGATATGTCTGAACCCTTTGTAATCAAGAATGCCAATTCCGACCGTGATCAGTATCCCCGCTAAAACAGACTTCGGAATCAAGGCCGCATATTTACCTGCGCCTAACAATATAACCAACAAGACCAATGCATGAATGATACCCGATATCCTGTTTCGACCACCCGACCTGATATTTACAAGTGTACGCATGGTAGCGCCAGCTCCGGGTAAGCCGGCAAACATGCCTCCTATTGCATTACCGATACCCTGTCCAATAAGTTCTTTATTACTGTTATGTTTGGTTTTTGTAACATTATCGGCTACAACGGAAGTAAGTAATGAGTCAATGGCACCTAAGGCAGCTAAAGTTGCTGCACTTTCAAGAATCATCGAATAGAATTCTGGCCCAATATAAAAGATGCCATCTAGTTTCAATGAAGGAAACCCTCTGGGTATATCACCGATAATAGGCACATCCTTGTTTACAATAATTGACAATCCCGTAACAGCTAATAATGCGACCAGCGTACTTGGAACAGCCTTTGTAATTTTTGGAAAAAGATAAATAATAAGAATTGTAATGATTGTGAGTAGCAATGGCCAGGCCTGAAGCTTTCCGATGGCCGGTACAATTTCTTTTAATACATCTACTGTGGTTTTAGGCGAAGACAATCCCATTGCAGGAAATATTTGCAGCAGGATTATGATCACACCAATTCCACTCATAAAACCTGAAATAACAGGATAAGGTATGTATTTGATCAGTGTTCCTATTTTTAAAACACCCATCAGTATCTGAAAAATACCGGCCAACACAAAACAAACTACAATCGCAGCTATTGCCGTATCTGTATCCCCTGTCTTAGTAATAAAAAAACTGATAGTGGCTGCTGAAATCACTGTCATTGGTCCCGTCGGCCCGCTGATCTGGGATGGTGTGCCTCCAAATAGCGCAGCAAAAAAACCTAAAAAAATTGCGCCATATAAACCCGCAGCGGCACCTAAACCTGTTTGATCTCCAAAAGCAAGAGCCAGTGGTAATGCTACAATTCCTGCCGTTAGACCGCCAAAAAAATCTCCTTTGGTAAATTTTAAAAATCTCATGCATGTCCCGTTTTGAACTTGAAAAAATGATCAGATTACCATGAAAGTATTCCGAAAGATCAGGCTATAATAAACTCAGGAGGCATGAAGGGAATAAAGTAATAGCCGGTGCATATACCCGGCTGCTTTATATGATAAGTAATAGCGATAAGAGAAAAACCTGCTTCTAAATTTAGAAAAGAATCCATAAAATGTTTATCCATCTGCTTTTCTGAAGTATTAGCTCTGCTTTCAGAGTCTTTATCAGGATCATTCTTCGCTACTGACTCAGGATAGGCTTCTATATCATCTTTAAATAAGAGAGAAACATTAGTACTCTCTGCAAATAACAGAATTGATAATATAAAAAAAAGAACCTTTAGCATGAAGATGTGTGCAAATGTAACCATTCATCAGGAATCACATTCTTTGTCAGGAAGGATAAAACAAACTTACATTTGCTTTCTGCACAATATGAATAAGATTGCTTTCATAATCGCTTGCATGATACTGTTTTCTTGTGGAAACAAGAACGGAAAGAAACTTTTCGTTAAAGAGTTGAAATGGCTGCCGGAAGGATTTGAAAAAGTTGATTCAGCCAATCCTGTTCTTTCTCCAAAGAACAATCCTTTATTTTTTTGTCCAGTAACAGGAAGCCATTTGCAATGGGAAGCAAAAGATGTTTTTAACCCGGCTGCAGTAATCCGGAATGATACTCTTTTTCTTATATACCGGGCCGAAGATAATATTGGTCGGTATGCCGGTACTTCCAGACTTGGCCTGGCATGGAGTATTGATGGATTGAATTTTACCAGACATCACTCACCGGTATTTTATCCTATGAATGATGAGCAAAAAATATTTGAATGGCCCGGTGGTTGCGAAGATCCCCGAATTGTACGCAGTGAAACCGGGAACTATTTTATGACCTATACAGCTTATGATGGCAAGACGGCCCGCTTAATGGTAGCCTCTTCTCCCGATCTTTATAAATGGACAAAACATGGACCTGTATTTGCTAAAGCTGATAGTGGAAAATATATCAATACCTGGTGCAAATCAGGTTCTATTGTCAGCCATTATGAGTTCGGCACTCCCGTAGCAAAAAAAATCAATGGAAAATACTGGATGTATGGCGGTGATACTTTTATCTGGGCAGCTACTTCAGATGATCTGATTAACTGGACGCCGATAACTGATTTGAGCAATGACTCTGCTGAACCCAAATTTTTAAAATCCATCTTTGGACCACGGGAAAAAAAATTTGATAGCGACCTTGTTGAACCCGGTCCGCCGGCAATGATCACCGAAAAAGGAATTTGTCTTATTTACAACGGTCGGAATAAGAAAATAAATGGCGATACAAGCCTGAAAGAGGGTACTTATTCAGCCGGGTATGTTTTTTTAGATAAAACAGATCCAACAAAGGTGATTGAACGTTCAGAAGATTATTTTATGACACCGGACAAGCCTTATGAAATAAACGGACAGGTAAATAATGTCTGTTTTGTGGAAGGACTTGTCAGGTATCGTAATAAATGGTTCCTCTATTATGGAACAGCAGATTCTAAAGTTGCAGTTGCAATGAAATAAAAATTATCGCCAGCACTTTTAATATTTTATAGCAGTTGAGATGCTAATTTTGTTTTATGTCAATTGAAGTAAAAAACCTGGTTAAGGAATATGGCACACAGAAGGCCGTGAATAATATTTCATTTAAAGTAGATAAAGGAGAAATTGCCGGCTTTCTTGGTCCTAATGGAGCTGGAAAATCCACAACAATGAAAATTATTACAGGATACCTTCAGCAAACTAACGGGGATGCTCTTGTTTGCGGGATCAATGTAAAAGAAGATCCGCTGGAAACAAAAAAGAAAATTGGATATCTTCCTGAGTTGAATGCTTTGTATTACGATATGTATGTAAGAGAATATTTGGCATTTGTTGCAGAGATTCATAAAGTATCTGATTCAAAAGAGAAAATTGAAAGTATAATTGAATTAACGGGATTAAAACCAGAAAGTAAAAAGAAGATCGAACAGTTGTCAAAAGGTTATAAGCAAAGAGTTGGCCTGGCAGCTGCGTTATTGCATGACCCCGAAGTATTAATATTGGATGAACCCACTTCCGGGCTTGATCCCAACCAGATTGTTGAAATCAGGGAAGTGATCAAAAAACTCGGGCAAAACAAAACAGTTCTTTTTTCGTCTCATATTCTGCAAGAAGTTGAGGCTATTTGTGACAGGGTCATCATCATCAACAAAGGAGCCATTGTGGCTGATGATAAATTGAGTAACCTGAAAAAATCAGGGACTAATAGTTATTCAGTCATAGTACAATTCAAAGAAGGTGTTGATAAAACAATGCTTGAAAAGTTAGCCGGTGTGTCAAAGGTTATTGAAACAGGGAAATCTGTATTTAAACTTGAAACTACCAATCCTGAGGCAGTCAGGAAGCAAATCCTTGAAATCGCTTTGCAGCAAAACCTGAATATTATTTCACTGCAAAGCGATAGTTTGAGCCTTGAAGATATCTTTAAGTCATTAACTAATTAAAATCCTTTTTTCTCTGTTGGCTTATCTGATTTGTCTTTATCAAATTCACCACTGTACACCATCACCAGTTTTGATTTGTCAAAGTACTTACGGAGAGCTGCATTAACCTGCTCTGGTGTCAGGGCCTTGATCTTATTTTCAAAATCAGTAAAATCACTCAAGTCACGGTTATCCCGGATATACCAGCGGATCATTCTGGCCAGGTATCCGTTATCACCTAAAGAAGTCTTATTTGTTTCAAAAAGACTGTTCTTTGACTTTTCCAGTTCGTCTTTTGTAAACCCGCCCTTGATTGCTTTGTCTACTTCATCTTTAAAGGCGGAATCCAACCGGCCTTTATAGAGAGGATTAAACATGGCATAAACACCCCAATTTGTTACATCATACTTATAATTGGAATTAAGAAATGTCCCTGCTCCATAACTCATCCCCTCATTTTCCCTAAGCCTTTGAGGTATCCGGGAAGAAAGAAAGGCTCCTCCGCCCAACAACTCATTGGCCATAAACACAGCAGGATAATCTGTATTTTTTTCCGAAATATTTATGTTTATACTCCCCAGCAACATTGCATTGGTCTTATCAGGTGTATTGATCGTTTCTGTAGTTCCTTTTATATCAAAATATTTCGGGGCTACATCTGTAAATGAAGATTTACTATTCCATGAGCCAAATGAATTTTTAAGAAATCCTGTTATTTGCTGTTTATCGAGTTCTCCCACAAATGCGGAGATCGAATTGTTAGCTCCATAGAAATCAGAATAATATTTTTTCAGATCGTCCAATTTTATTTTATCAAGCTCATCTAAAGTTTCCTGTGAGGTGGAAGCATAATTAGGATGTCCTTTGGGATAATTCGTAGTAAGTTGTCCTAATTTTTCGGATGCTATAGTTTGCGGATCATTCATGTTGGTCTCAATACCAGCTTTTGTCTCCAGCTTTAGCTTTGTAAACTCAGCCTCATCAAACAAAGGGTTTTTCAAAAGATCATCAAGTAATGATAATGCCGCATTGAGATTATTCTTATCAGTATTAACATTTATTGTGAGACCGTTCGCATACCCGTAAAAAGAAATATCTGTTTTTATCTTGTCTAATTCATCAGTGATCTGTTTTTTAGACCTGTTTTTAGTTCCGTTCTTCAACATTGAAGCTGTTAGAGAGGAGATCAGGGATTTATTCATCAGGCTTTTCTCATCACCAAAACGAAGTGAGATGCTTGCAGTTATTTTATCTCCTTTGGCTGGCTTTTGCAGTAAAGCGTATTGGGCGCCGTTTGACAATTTACCGTACTCAGTATTCTTTTGAATATTAGGAATAGTGTTTTCGAAATTGGCCTTTTGTGCAGCAATTTCTTTTCCTTTATACCCCTCAAGCAATTTGGGGATATCAGGTGTTTCTTTTACAAGTGTCCTGTCCGGATTCGCTTCAGGGAGGAATATGCCGACGGTTCTGTTAGAGTTCTTGTAATATTTTTTAGCAACATCTTTAACCTCATTCAGAGTAAGCTTTTCCATTCTATCCCTGTTCAAAAACCAAAGCCGCCAGTCACCTGCACCAATAAATTCAGTAAGTGTAATGGCGAAATCAGTAGTCCGGTTCATAGTATTTTCGATATACTTCAACCGGTTATTTTTCGCCCTGTCAAGATCTTCCTCTGTTATCTCCATACTTCCAACATTATCTATTGAGCCCAATAAAACCGATTTAGCACTGTCAATACTTTTATCTTTCGGCACTTCGGAATAAATAATTGTAAAACCGGGGTCATGCAGGGTGAAACTAAATGCACCAACACTTGTGGCAAGTTTTGTCTCAACCATTTTTTTATATAAATATCCCGAAGGGTTGTTAGTCAATATTTCCATAAATGCATCATTAGCTACATAATCCTTATCTGCCACTGATGGTGTATGGAACCCTGCACCCAGATACTGAATATCACCTGTACGGCGCAGTGTAACATTTCTTTCTCCATCCTGCACAGGTTCTACTGTATAGGTTGGCTGAATTTTTCTTGTTGGCTTGGGTATCGGACCAAAAAATTGTTGAGCATACTGTAATGCTTTTTTCTCGTCAAACTTACCTGCGATGATGAGTACCGCATTATCTGGCTGATAATACTTTTTATAAAAATTCTTAAGATTTTCTGCTTTTACTCTTTCTATATCTTCTTTACTTCCGATTGTTGATTTTCCATAGTTATGCCATAAATACATTGTCGATAGCATTCTTTCCATTAAAACATTTGCCTGGCTGTTCTCCCCTATCTCAAACTCATTTCTTACAACACTGAATTCTTTGGCAAGTTCCTCAGGAAGTATTTTGGAATTAACCATTCTGTCGGCCTCCATATCCAGGGCCCAACGCAGGTTTTCGTCGGATGCGGATAGTATTTCGTAATAATTTGTTCTGTCATACCAGGTGGTCCCGTTAGCATAGGCCCCTTTATCAGCTATCGCTTTTTTAATATCGGTGAACTTCTTACACTGCTTGAATAGCATATGTTCAAGCAAATGTGCCATCCCGCTTTCTCCATACCCCTCATGCCTTGAGCCGACTTTATAAACTATGTTCACGGCAATATTTGTTTGTGACTGATCAGGCATCAGTAATATGTGCAATCCATTGGATAACTCATATTCATTTATCCCTTCAACAGATGTTACCAGTTTAGGAGATTGTTGGGCAAGGATGGGGCTATTCTTCGTAAGGAAAAATAAGCCAACCACAATAAAAATAAAACGCATAGTCTTTGATTTTTTTAAAGATAAGTTGAATGAAAAATACTTCAAATAATACGGGTGCCGGATGGTTTTATTTTGAGACCAGCGGTCATTTACAGACCAGCTTTATGTTTATTCTTTTGGTGTTACAGAGGAAAGACGTTATCGAATGATTGTGATAGTACCTTTTTCGGTTACCAGAACATTATCATTATTATAAAACTCAAGTATCCATACATAAACACCACTGGGTTGATCAACCCCTTTAGTTTTTCCATCCCATCCTTCACCATATTTCTTGCTGTAAAATACAAGATTACCCCATCTATTAAATACCGAGAAGCTCTTCAGTTCTTTCATTCCAATTAAGTATGGCCTTGCCACATCATTCAATCCGTCTCCATTTGGCGTAAAAGCTGTAGGCAAATAAAACCCGGTCTTTTTCAATACCTGCATTAATAATGTGTCAGTAGTGATACAGGTGTGATTATCTGTTATATCAATTAAGTATTCCACATCATCATTTGTAGCAAAAAACTCTGCATATTGGGAATCATAACCACTAAGTTGGATTTTAGGCTTCCATGAATAACTATTGCCAATACTGTCCCTTACATGAATAAAATAACTACTCCCGAGCGGAACCGTGACAGTTCTATAACGTATACCGGAGTCGGCAGCATTCACAAGGATTTGTTTCGTTATAGTTTGAGGATCATTTTCGCAACCAAGAGTTGTCATTTCAAGAATAACATCTTTCGCTCCTCTTGCTGAATAAATAACAGGCAAGGGATCTTTTATTGAAGAACCTGCTCCTCCATCATTAAAATTCCAGTTATACTGAACTGAAGGAGATCCATTTTCATTACTGAGGTTTGTAAACAAAACAGGTCTGTTAAGACAAGCAGAATCCCATGTAAAATCAGGTATTCCATTGGGCAAAATATGAATTGTAACCCCGCCAATACTGTCCTTACATCCGGCATTACTAGCTGCAACAAGCTCTGCTGAATATGAACCAACCGGGCTGAATGTTTTAGTAGCATCTATACTTTGCAATGTGGTACCATCGCTAAACTTCCAATTGTAAGTCATTACAGAATTGTCAGCAATTGTGGTAGTGTTTGTAAACAGAAATGAGTTATTTGTAACACAGCCCGTATCCTTATCGGGGTAAAAAGATACCTGCGGCACCGGGTTCACAATAACCGGAATTGATGCCGTGGTATCCGTACATCCGTTTTGTACTACCTGGGCCCAATAATTTCCTGTAATGAGAGGCTGATACGAAAATCCTGTGGCTCCAGGAACGGAATTTGTGTTATTATACCATTGCACAGCAGATGAAGTATTACTCACTGTCAATGTAGCTTCCGGAATTCCATAATTACAAAATGCAGGAACACCATTAAGTCTTATTGCAGTATCAACAATGATATTTGAAACTATTACGGTATCGTAAGAGGAACAGCCTGTAAGTATATCTGTTGTGTGAACTATAAATTCTGTCGGATCCGGCGTGGTATTCCATGCAAATGGATTTGATGCAGCAGGGTTACTTACCTGGCTTGCCGGCGTCCAGGCATAAGTGTATGTCGCAATTGGGGGGCCTCCAATCTGTGTAGTCTGGTATTTACAAATTTCTGCATCTGGTCCGGCTACAGAAACAGGATTTGGTGAAACAGCCGAAATTATTCCATACAAAGTATCAGTACAACCGAAGCCTGAATAAGGAGTTACAATAACAGGAAAAATAGTACCGGGGGCAGGAGCTGGTGCAATTGTTACGGATTGAGCTGTTGACAATACCGTTGAGAAAGTATTATCAGTAAACCATTGGTAGGATTGAAAACCAAAAGATGCTGTAAGTGTAACCTCATCATCTCCTTCACAAAGTGTGGTTCCTTGTATTGCTCCGTTACAAGTTGTATTCACATCCAAATAAGCATAACCAAAATGGGCCGAAAAAACACAATCATTTGTAATAAATTCCAGTTTAATCGTTCTGCCAATAAAAGCATTTAAATTTATTGTAATAGGTGTCCAGTTTTTATAATAAACCGAATTCCCAAATGGCGAGAGTACAAATCCCGGAAGAGACGCTGATGCAATAAAATCAAAATCAACACATGGTATGGGCAAACCCGTCGAAAGATCAGTAATACGGGCACGGAAGCGAGGTTGTTCCCATGGATTATGGAAAGGATCCTGTAATACCACTGCATAATGAAAAATCATTGAAAAAACAGTCAGCGTAGAAGGAATCGTATATGTATAAGAGACTCCTTCCGCCTGATGACCTCCACCGCTATTACCCAATTTTACACTAAAACCACTTCCATTAGGGCAAAGTTCAGGAAACCCACCATAAGGATCCACGCCAGCCGTTGCGGCTGAAATAATAGTATGCCTGTTCGCAAGAGGCGGAGTTGGTGATATAATTAGATTTCCTGCAGGATCCACTATACCAGCCTGACATTCCCAATTTGTAAAATCTCCCATCTCAAAATCAAGATTTGGGGGGCATAATCCTGCCTGGGATCTTGCCTGGTTGAATGAAAATATCAACCCTGTTATCCAAAAAAATATTTTGAATTTTCTTGTCATTGCCCGTCCGAAATCAACTCCAAACTTATTCAAAAAAAATCAGTTATTCTTATTGTTTATTCTTCATCATCCCTCCTGAACTTGAGATAAAATTATTTCTTAATGTTTATCTCCCTGCAAATTCACCAAATCCCGTTTCTTTGCAGCTACGGATGGATTAGCTAATCAATTTTTAAAACAATCTAAAAGACTAATTATCATGAGTTATATAGCTGAAATTTTTGCCCGCCAGATTCTTGATTCCAGAGGAAACCCCACTGTTGAAGCAGATGTAATTACTGATGAAGGCGCCGTTGGCCGGGCTGCGGTTCCGAGCGGTGCAAGCACTGGTATTCATGAAGCAGTTGAGTTAAGAGATAATGACAAAAAGAAATATGTAGGTAAAGGAGTGCTGAAAGCGGTCGATAACGTCAACAAGATAATAGCCCCGGCTTTGCTGGGATACGATGTGGCAGATCAGACAGGTATTGACCAGATGATGATTGAACTGGATGGCACCCCGACCAAAGCAAAATTAGGCGCCAATGCAATTCTGGCTGTAAGTATGGCGGTTGCAAAAGCAGCTGCTGAGGAAGCCTCTCTTCCCTTATTCCGCTATATAGGTGGAACAAATGCTAAAACACTTCCGATACCGATGATGAATATTCTGAATGGCGGCGCCCATGCAGATAACAAAATAGATTTCCAGGAATTTATGGTAATGCCGATAGGCGCTCCTGATTTTAGTGAAGGCTTACGTTGGGGTGTTGAAATTTTTCATGCCCTAAAATCAGTTTTAAAGAAAAAAGGATACAGTACTAATGTAGGTGATGAAGGTGGGTTTGCACCAAATATTCAAAGCAATGAAGAAGCTATTGAAACTGTATTAATTGCCATTGACGCAGCCGGCTATAAAGCGGGAACTCAAATCAAAATTGCCATGGATGCCGCTAACAGTGAATTATGGGATAGCAAGAAGAAAAAATATGTTTTTCACAAAAGCAGTGGGAAAGAAATGAGCAGTGAACAGTTGGCAAAATACTGGGAAGGTTGGGTAAAAAAATATCCTATATGCAGTATTGAGGATGGCATGGCTGAAGATGATTGGAAAGGATGGAAAATACTGACCGAAGCTGTTGGTAGTAAATGCCAGTTGGTAGGTGATGATCTATTTGTAACAAATGTAACCCGTCTCCAGCAGGGAATTGATAAAGGAATAGGGAATGCATTATTGGTAAAAGTGAATCAAATAGGAACGATCACAGAAACGATTAATGCCGTAACATTAGCACAGCATAACGGGTATAATACTATCATGAGTCATCGGAGTGGCGAAACAGAAGATGCAACTATTGCAGATTTAGCAGTAGCATTGAATTGCGGACAGATAAAAACCGGTTCGGCTTCCAGAACTGACCGCATGGCTAAATACAATCAACTGCTGAGGATCGAAGAATTATTAGGTAGCTCGGCTATATATCCGAAAGGAAAGATTAAATTTGGAAAATAATATAGAGCTCATACACCAGGTTTTCGGTTTTTGAACCTGGCGTTCTGAAAATATCCAACCATGAAATTGCTAACCCACATTCCGGCCTGGATCAGAAATAAGTACTTTATTTCATTTGCGGTTTTTTGCATTATCATTCTTTTTCTTGATAAGAACGATGTATTCACCCAATTGGACAGGCAAAAAGAATTAAGGAAACTTGAAAGAAGCAAGGACTATTACACAACTCAAATAGCTTCAGAACGTAAAGAATTAGAAGGATTTAAGAATGATCCTGCATTTCTTGAAAAATATGCCCGTGAAAAGTACCTGATGAAGCGGGATAATGAAGAAATTTTCCTGGTACCGGAAAACTCCGATAGCCCAAAGAAATAGGCATTTTGGCACAATAAGCTCATAAGTACACCGTTAATATCACGGACGTTTACAATAATTTCAGCTACCAACAACATCTGATTTCTGGACAATTAACTTGGTTTGCCAATGACAAATTTTACTCCCGAGGATCTTTTATTGTATCTCTACAATGAAACTTCTGAAGAACAGACCGCTGCTATTGAAGAAGCATTACAAAAGGATTGGACACTTAGAGAAAAGTTAACCGTTCTCAAAACATCAATGCAGCGTCTTGACAAAATCACGGAATCTCCCAGAACTAAAGTAGTACTTAATGTACTAAACTACGCAAGGGAGCATTCTCAGGAAGAAGTACAATAGAATGTATTTCTTAAAACGAATTGGCATCCGCCGACTGGTGGATGCTTTTTTATTTCCATTCCCCTCATTCATTATAAGATTACGTTTTACTTTGTCATTCCAAGCTATATTGCAGAATGACCCGCAAAGAACGCTACGCATTTGTTATCGATTATTTTACTCAACATATGCCTGTTGCTGAAACTGAACTTGAATTTCAGGATCCATACGAATTATTAGTAGCAGTTATTCTTTCTGCTCAATGCACAGACAAGAGAGTGAACATGACCACCCCTGCAATATTTAAGAAGTATCCTGATGTGCAATCAATGAGCAAGGCAACATTTGAAGAACTCTTCCCATTCATAAAAAGCATCTCATATCCCAATAATAAAACAAAACACCTGATAGGAATGGCCCAGAAAGTAGTCAGCAATTTCAAAGGGAAAATTCCTATGACTGTAGATGAGCTTACGCAACTGCCAGGAGTAGGAAGGAAAACAGCCAATGTTATTACCTCTGTAATCGACAGACAGCCAAACATGGCTGTTGATACTCATGTATTTAGGGTTAGTAAAAGAATCGGGCTGGTGCCACAGTCTGTAACAACTCCATTAGCAGTTGAAAAAGAACTGGTAAAAAACATACCCGAGAATCTCATCCATAAAGCCCATCATTGGCTCATCCTTCATGGCCGGTACACCTGTCTGGCCCGCAGCCCCAAATGTGAAGAATGCGGATTACAACCTGTTTGTCGTTATTTTAAGCAGGAAAATCGCTGAGTAAAAATTCATAATAAAAACGTAAAAACTTATCCCCCTGAATTCAGGTTTAGCATAATCATTGTTATAAAGAGTTGGCCATTATTCAAAACATGAAAAGCCAACTTGTGAGAAGAATAAACCAACTAGTTTTCCTTAATCTGTTACTCTCATTTTTTTGCCTGAATGCACAACAGATCCCTCCCCGCCAATGGGCACAACATTATGGTGGAGGCAATGTCGATATCCCTTATTCAATAAAATTTACCAGTGACGGCGGAACCATTGTTGCCGGATATACCGACTCTAAAAATGGGGACGTAAGTGCACAGCCCAACCGTGAGTATTGGGATCTATGGGTTTTGAAACTGGATAAATGCGGAACCATTCAATGGGAAAAATCATTTGGTGGAACTGGTTATGAAAGTGCAAGAGATATAGTTCAAACAGCTGATGGAGGATATATGGTTCTCGGGGAAACCAATTCAACTGATGGAGGTGTTGTTTCCGGCTATGGAGGCACTAAAGATATCTGGCTATTGAAATTATCTGCAGCAGGTGGTCTTGAATGGCAAAAAAGATACGGAGGTTCTGGTCTTGATGTAGGCAATCATATAGAAATAACAAGTGATGCTGGTTATCTGATCGCTGCATCTTCTACTTCCAATGATGGAGATATAAGAGGAAATCATAGTACCGGAACCTATACAGATGGAGTACTTATCAAAATTGATGCTTCAGGGATATTACAATGGAGTAAATGTTATGGTGGAAGCAAAAACGAAGAACTGTTTGATATCAAGATCATCAACGGAACCATATATGCTGCCGGTTTTACTAATTCGGTAGATGGCGATATTCCGCCTAATCAGAAAAACTATGACGTATGGCTGCTTGCTATTGATGCAAACGGAAACAAAATACTGAGCAAAATATATGGTGGCTCTCAAAACGATGTAGCCTATTGTATGACTAAAGGAAATGACGGAACATTAACGCTGGCAGGTTATACTACTTCAACCGACGGAGATGTAACAGGTGCAAAAGGAAGCCAGGATTACTGGATCATAAATGTTGACACAAGAGGAAAATTAAACTGGCAAAAAACATTGGGCGGAACAGATGCTGAATATGCAAAGACCATTTTTACTGATAAAGACAGCACTTATATTGTTGGAGGTGTCACTTATTCAAATGACGGAGATGTAACAGGCTCGCTTGGCAACGGTGATTTCTGGACAATAAAACTCAGCCGCACAGGCCAGATTTTGTGGAAACAAAACTGGGGTGGAAGCGAAAATGATCATTTGCGCTGCATGATCAACAATCCTGCAAGAAATGAATACTATATGGCAGGTGATTCCGAATCCGGTGACGGTGATTTTAATGATGCTATGGGTGATGCGGATTTTGCTGTCATTAAATTAAAAATCCCACAATTACTTAACCAGGATTCTGCAGTTTGCAGTGTAACTGGGTTTATTCCCGCAGAAGATACACTGAGAGATATTTGCGGATACGATTCAGCTATTGTTAAATACAACCCGGTTCCGTTACCGGGCCCATTTGATAATGGAAGAAAATCAGATACAATTTTCATAGGGCAAAGTATTACGTTGCATGCCACTGCTACCGGCAACATTAGCTGGAACATCCATTCCACGCTTAGCTGCACTCAATGTACTGACCCTGTCGCCACTCCATTATCTACAACCGTTTATACAGCTACTAATTCATCGCCTCTTGGATGCCAGGCAACAGACCAATTTACTGTTGTTGTGCTGAATGATGCCCTGGTGAATATACCCACGGCCTTTACACCCAATGGGGATGGGTTGAATGATTTATTCGGGCCTCTGGGTAAAGTACCAGATCAATATCGTTTACAGATCTATAACAGGAACGGCGAGTTGGTATTTAAAAGTTCGACAATAAATCAAAGATGGAATGGACGATACAAAGGAGAATTACAACCAAGTAGTGTTTTTATTTATGTAGTAGAGTATAAAGACATTCAGAGCAAGGTTCATCAGCAAAAAGGAACATTTGTTCTGATAAGATAAAAATTTAACCCTAGTTAAAACTAACATACATGGACAGAAGAGACTTTTTTAAAATAGCGGGCAAGAAAAACATAAAAAAGAAGAACCGCCTGTTCGCCGGCCTGTCACCTTATTCAGGCAGCTGGACAGTAAATGAAGTTACGCATCTGCTTAAAAGAACCATGTTTGGAGCCAAAAAGATTGATATAGATCATTTCCTGGCCCTATCTCCCGGCGCAGCAGTTGATGAACTTCTGAATAATATTTCCGTACCCAGCCCACCTGTAAGAGATTATGGTTTATTAGAGGATGATGGAGTTTTTTATGATGATCTTGGCGTTGCAATAGGGCAAACATGGGTAAATGATCCAAATACTGCCAGTGCTCCTGAAATAAGAGGACAAATAAATGGCCGCAGAGTTGATAGTCTTAGAAAATGGTGGGCGGGTCTGATTATAAATCAAGACAGAAGTATACAGGAAAAAATGGTGCTGTTCTGGCATCATCATTTCTCTGTTCAGGAATCAGAGATCGGGAATGCACAATTTCTTTATCGCCATCATGATCTTCTTCGAACAAATGCATTAGGCAATTTCAAAACATTGGTAAGAGAAGTAACTATTGATCCGGCGATGCTGGTGCACCTGAACGGTTATCTGAATTCCAAACAAGCACCTGATGAAAACTATGCACGGGAAATGCAGGAGTTATTTACGGTAGGAAAAGGAAATGATTCCCTCTATACGGAAAATGATGTTATTGCTGCTGCAAGGGTATTGACGGGCTGGAGGATCAACGAGGATCCCCTAGGCTCTTACCTGGATACCAGTGCACATGACACAGGATCAAAAACCTTTTCGGCCTTTTATAACAATACCACAATCAGTGGCAGTACCGATCCTGACCAGGAACTGGACGCATTGATGGATATGATCTTTAACACTACAGAAGCAGCTAGGTTTATTTGCAGAAAACTGTATAAATGGTTCGTTTATTATGACATTGATGAAACTACTGAAACAGATGTGATCATCCCAATGGCTGATATTTTGATCAGTAATAATTATGATGTAAAACCTGCCCTTGAAGCGTTGTTCAAAAGTGATCACTTTTTCGATGTGCTTAACCAGGCATGTTACATCAAGAACCCTTTTGATATTATTGTTGGAACGCTTAGAGAATTCAACGTAAGCTTTCCTCCTTATACAGATTATTCAACAGGATATCCATTATTCTATTCTATTTATCAGAATGCAGCTGCCATGCAGCAAGAATTATTTCAACCCCCTGATGTATCCGGGTGGCCGTCTTATTACCAGGAACCAATGCATTATGAGCTTTGGGTTAACAGTAACTCGTTACCGAAAAGAGCCGATTTCACTGATGCTTTAGTTAATGATTCCGTTATTGATGTAAGAGCATTTGCAGGGTACTCATCTAATCCCGCCGATCCCAATCAGCTTGTCAGTGACATAACCGCTCTGTTATTGAGGTACCCTCTTTCAGATAATTCAAAAACGTATGTAAAAACAAGATTCCTTTTAAATAATACCGGGGTTGATACAACCTGGACAAATGCGTGGAATACAAATGATAATGCGTTCATTAATTCATCATTAAAAGAAATGTTCAAATTCCTGATGAATTTACCAGAGTTCCATCTATGCTGATGAAGCGGGGATTTAATTATTCTATGTAAACTAAAAAGTATGAACAGAAGAAATTTTTTACAAAATACAGTTCCGCTGGCGGTAACAATGCCGGGTTTAATTAATGGATTCTCATTTTCTGCAAAAGGTTCTGAGAGTGCCTTAGCCAGGTTATTGGAACAAACTCTTACTGACACGGACCATGTATTTGTTCTAGTACAATTGGGAGGAGGTAACGATGGCTTGAACATGGTTATCCCGCTGGATATATACGGTAATTATTACAATGCAAGAACTAATGTAGCAATACCACAAAGCCAGGTGTTAAGATTGGACGGCACTGATAAATCCGGATTACATCCTGCAATGACAGCGATGCAGACTATGTTTAATGACGGTAAAATGAACATTGTACAGTCCGTGGGATATGAAAATCCAAATTTCTCCCATTTCCGTGCGACTGATATCTGGAACAGTGGTGACACAACTGAGAACCGTCGTGACAGGGTAAAAACAGGATGGATGGGCCGCTATCTGGAAAGCGAATACCCCGGATACCCGGATGCATTTCCAAACCAGCAAATGCCTGATCCCTTAGCTATCCAGATAAGCAATGTGCCAACGCTTACAGTACAAGGAGCTATTTATTCAATGGGATTATCGATCACAGACCCTGAAAAGGTTTACACATTTGCGAATCCATTCTCTGATTATCCCCTGAATTCTCCACCTGCTAATAAAGAATTAAAGTTTCTGCGGGTAGTATCTGAAAAAACAAAGATTTATTCTGACATCATCAGGGCCGCCTATCAACGGGCATCAACAATGGCGACTTATCCTACCGATAACCAGCTTGCCGAACAATTAAAAATAGTAGCCCGACTCATTAAAGGCGGGTTAAAAACCAGGGTTTACACTGTCACTATGGGAGGATTTGACACACACAAAAGGCAGGTTAATGCAAGTGATACTAGTACCGGCTTCCATGCAAAACTTTTGAAAGATCTTTCATCAGGCATCAGCGCCTTCCAGGCTGATTTGGAACTTATGGGACTTGATGACCGTGTGATGGGAATGACTTTTTCTGAGTTTGGCAGAAGAATAAAGTCAAATGCCAGCCTTGGAACTGATCATGGTGCCGCTGCCCCATTAATAATGTTTGGTAAACATGCCAAAAAAGGAATCCTGGGAAATAGCCCGGAAATACCAGCAGACATACAAGTGGTAAATAATATTCCATTCCAGTATGATTTTAGAAGTATTTATGCTTCCGTGCTTGAACAATGGTTCTGCGTAAAGCAACCTGCTTTAGATTCTATTCTCTTAAGAAATTACCAATCACTTCCTTTGATAACGGGACCATGTGGAGTTCCTGATGATCCGGATGATACCAACAACAACTCAAATAACCTTATCCTGAAGATGTGGCCAAACCCCTATAGCATTAGCGGTACGATCCAGTTCTCTACAACCGGTGGCCATACAATGATCCAGCAAATTGATGGATTAGGCAGGGTTATTAAAGTACTCACCAACCAGGACTATGCCGCCGGAACATATAATATCGATATTTATAACGATGGTCTCGCTTCCGGAGTTTATTTCCTGAGATTGCAAAATAAATCACTTCAAAAAGTGATCAGTATTATGAAGATGCCATAGTTTATCGATATAAAACAATAGTAATCATCGGTTCCGGTTCTAAAGAAAGTAAAGAGAAATTATTAGTAAAAACACAATAAATTAAACTTTGGGCTGTAGTCATTATTCTATACATTAGACCTCTTTCCCATATCCCATTCATAACCGGTTTAGTCCCCTCTGAAAACGTTAAGTTTTAATCTATTCAAGCAATTTGATCGAGGATGAGAAAACTACCGGTATGGGTTGTGGCCAGTATATTTTTTTGTGTCAATTCCCTGAATGCACAGTTTTACTACTACAACAACAAGTATTATGACAATGATATTGTTGTTGAGCTAGGCGGCAGTTTTGGAATTATGAATGCCTTTACTGACCTCGGTGGCAGAAAAGGTGTCGGTAAAAAATTCATCAAAGATCTTAACTGGAAAAACTCCAAACCTGCTTTTGGTGCCTACATTATGGGTGTTTACCGTGATGCAATAGGTGTACGACTACAAGCTACTTTTGGCCAAATAACTGCTTACGACAGTATTTTAAAAGATGTAAAGACCACCACTTATGGTAGGTATGAACGTAATCTTAGTTTCAAAAGCAGTATAGCAGATTTTCAACTGGCCGTAGAGATTCATCCTCTTTTCTTCAAAAGTTATGATGAAGGTGAGGCCCCTTTTTTCTCGCCCTATTTAGTTGGTGGTGTGGGCTATTTTTCTTTCGACCCACAGGCTAAGCTAAATGGTCAGTGGTATTCACTTCATCCTCTCAGAACAGAAGGTCAGGGTTTTAAAGAATATCCTGACCATAAACCTTATGAACTAAACCAGATCAATTTTTCAGCCGGTATTGGTGTCAAGTATGAAATCAATGAATTTTTAAACGCAAGGTTTGAGATCAATCATCGTTTTCTCACAACTGATTATCTTGACGATGTGAGCACTACCTATATTGATCCTTCTCTTTTTTCTAATTATTTGCCCGTCAACCAGGCTGCCATCGCCCAACAATTATACAGCCGTAAAGCAGAGCTAACCCCAGGCGATATTACTACCCCTGGAAGTCAGCGGGGAAACTCAAAAGACAATGATGCTTTTTTTACTATTCAGTTAAAAGTCGGAGTTACACTTGGCAGACAACGCCGTTAGCTTAAACTCATATTATTTATTAGTTTTGTTTTTCCTTTTTCTCTCAAAGCCCGTTGGCAGGCATGATTCAGTAGCGCAAAAACTGATTAAATGGAAATTTAGATCGTTAATCCACCCTGAAACTGAATTATTAATTAATCAATTTCATGCAGAACGGTAAATCAAATAATGAAGATTTTATTTTCAATTGCTACTTGTCTTTCAGACCGCTTGTGAATTTGCTGAAAAAGAATATTGCTGAAGGAAATCCGGGTATGCAGAAACTTTATGGGCAGGTGGTAGGAAATTTTGAACAACATCCTGAGCTGCTTGAAACAATAACCGACCTGTCTATACTGAATAAATATACAGAGCTTATTGAGGAACTGCTATCTGCAGTCTTTCCGCCAACAACAGCAAATTATATGTACGGCGTATGCATACCCTTTACATATGAAGCTGTCTACGCATCGCCATTATTCAACACCATACTTCTGCAACCAGGAACCAATAAGATCAAAGTGCCGGGTGAGAATGCAATTGCGGCATTGAATAAGGAAAGAAACCATTTTGCCTGTGGTCTTATTCTTAAAAAATATCTTGGATATACTAATCCTGAAAATACCAGGTCAGTATATCCATTTACGGACCCTGTAACTGGTTTGACCCGTTTTATGGAATTAAGATTGGATGGGCGTTTTATTGATGTAAATCCCATTGATGAAATGCCGGAGTTACCGGAAAGCCTTATCGATAAACAAACAAACCGGTTACTTACAATTGAAGAGCTACTGACCCAGGTGCCTATGGAAAAGTTTGTTTTCGAAGGCATCACCCCTGTACGGGTAAATGATGTAACAGAAATTGCTGTAATTGCTGAAATTAAAAATAGATTGCTTGATTCCGACCCATTTTCCGACCAACAGGAATACACAATCTTGGAAGGCTATATACAAAGCCTGATAGGGTTAAAAGATCTTTCAATCGGCATTACCCCTTTCTTTAAGATCAATAATCACTACATCTACTCAGATCTGCATAACAGCAATAGTCTTTTATTCAGAAACCTGTCATCAAGCGCTGAAAAAGATGAGATCAGCGACTATTGCAAATTGCTTTTTAAAGAAAACAGTCAGCCGGTTTTATATGAGGTATTGGATAAAAAAACAATGACTGATGTACAATGTCTTGAACATTACTATCGGGTGGGTGGCAGAAGCCTGATCCTTTGTCCGTTGAAACAAAAAAACGACATGATCGGCTTGCTTGAAGTCATTTCAACACAAGAAGGTCAGCTAAAAGCAAATCATATCAATAAAATTGAAGCCGCCATTCCTTTATTTACATTGGGACTTGAAAAAACACTTGAGCAACTTAACAATCAGGTTGACAGGGTTATTAAAAAGAAATTTACTGCCGTGCAGCCCTCTGTAGAATGGAGATTCACTGAAGCTGCGCTTAATTATATTGTAAAAAAACAGGTAAGGGATGATGTAAAAATTGAAAGGATTGCTTTTCCTGAAGTATTTCCTCTGTATGGCGCTATTGATGTAAGAAACTCATCCACAGCAAGGTCTCATTCAGTTCAACTGGACACTCTTGAGCAATTAGAACTGGCACAAAAAGTAGTCAAAAAAGCTCAGTCAGAACTGGCCTTTCCGCTTTTACAGGAAATCGAATTTAAAATTGACAAATTTGTTTCAGCCGCTTCCGATGTCTTGCAGTCAGAAGAAGAAATGAGCATACAGGATTTTTTGCAAGGGCAGTTGATTTCTGTTTTCAATCATCTCAGAACTACCTCTCCATCACTTAAAAAAGAAATTGATCATTATTTTTCTTCTTTGAACCAGGACCTGGGAATACTTTATCACCATAGAAAAGAATACGAGGATAGTATTTCAAAGATCAATGAAACACTTTCAAGGTTTATTGATAAAGAACAGGCAGCAGCCCAGAAAGTATACCCTCACTATTATGAGCGATATGTTACTGATGGTCTTGAATTCAATATTTTTATAGGTCAGTCAATTACTCCCAGGAAAAAATTTGACGAGATCTATCTCCGGAATCTAAAAATGTGGCAATTATCAGTACTTGCAAAAGCAGCAAGAATTACACATCATCTTGAAAAGGAGCTAAGCCATGTTTTAAGAACCACACAACTGATTCTTTCATATAGTCAGCCGTTGTCGATCAGTTTTAGGACTGAAGAGGGAAAATTTGATGTGGACGGAGCATATAATACAAGGTATGAGATTGTAAAAAAACGTATTGACAAGGTAAGGATCAAAGAAACGAATGAAAGGTTGACACAACCCGGCAAGATTGCAATTGTTTACTCACAAGCAAAAGATGCTGCTGAATACACTGAGTATATCGAATTCTTACAAAACAAGAACCTGATCAAACCCGGAATTGAAAAACATGATCTTGAAGAACTGCAAGGCGTTGTTGGCTTAAAAGCCCTTCGTGTTGATATTTGCTTTGATGATGATTCCGAAGGTGAGAAAAAAATAGAACTATCAAATACAACTTCGCAACAACTTCTGGGCGGCTAGAATAAACTAATTATAAGGAAAAAGGCCGGTTTACCCGGCCTTTTAATTTTTTCAATCAAAACTTGAATCCCATTCCAAATAATGGGATGGCATCTTCATTCGATTTAGCATAACTAAGCGTAAACACAATTCGACGTAATGGCGCAAACCATATGCCACCACCATAACCAGCTAACCATTTGTCGTCAACATCGTCTTTCACCCATACTCGTCCTGCATCCACAAAAGCGAAGATTCCAAATGCAGCGGGGAACAGGTATGTCCTCAGGTTGGCAAGTTTAAGCCTGAACTCTGTTTGATTATAAAACTTAGACTTACCTGCAAAACGATATTTTCTGTATCCGCGAAGATTATCTTCTGTTCCGAGATATTGTGCCTGGTAAAATTCAAATCCTTTATCACCAAGATTAATTCCCGCTCCAAATCTGTTTGCTAAAGTTAACCAGTCTTTTATAAGTGAAAAGTAAACTGCAAAATCAGAATTCAGTTGAGTCACTTTATCATAGCTGGCGCTGGTTTGCCCGGAAAGAACCCGAAGAGTTGTATTCCAGTTAACTCCTTTATCAGGCAATGCATTGCTATTTCTTGTATCAATAACAAGAGAAGTGGTAACCCCCAGGTATGATTGTCTTCTATAAACAGTTGAAAGATCTAACCCGCTCATAGGATTAAGAGCCACATTTCTTTTCAGGTTCAGCTTATCTGTTGAATCCATATGATAAAACTGGAAAGTAGGCCCTACACTCAACATAACTTTATCAGAAAATCTTTGTCTCAATTGTAAGGTGATATCGCCAAGATCATACCTGATCCTGTAATACCTGAACTTATCAGGTTTTGTTTTATCATAAACGGAATTAACCCCATACCCAAAGAAATTGGTAGTGTTATTGGGGCCTTTGTATGAAATGTCTGTTACAAGGTCAGTAGCACTGGTTCCAAAAACAGAAATAAATTCATTATGATAGCTTGCATTAACAGCCTTGGTTGAAAACGCAAATGCTACTTTTACCTGGTGGAAGGTTTTATAAGGTGTCTTTCTGAAACCTTGACGTATATATTTGAAAGTTGGCCCCAGGAATAGACCATCATCAGGATTATATCCTATTGTTCCGAAAAAGGACTGGTAAGGATATTTAAAATAAATTCTCTCAAACTTATTTACTGCGCTGTCATTCGACAACCGGTTTCTGAATGGACCAATCAGCTTATTTTCTCCATTGGCCCTGTCATAAGCAAGTGTGCTGCTTCCGTTTTTAGATTGATTTTCAAAAACATCTTCGCCACCGCCACCAATCATCCTTATTTTAATTTTATCTGTCGAACCATGAACAACAAATTTGTCATCGCCGTCCATTCCAAACATCCGGATCTCCTTGGTAACAAGCGGGTCAAATTTTCTTTCATACATTTTAATGGAAGTCTCCCCTTCTTTTGTCACTTTAAAAACCTGTACCAGGATTGATCCATCTTCGTAACGATTTATTTCAAATAAATCATTTTTATCGCTGGCAGTAATGGTCACTTCCTCTGAAATAAAGCGGTAGTACTGCATCACTTCTTCTACCAAATAATTACGCCGATCCTTTAAAGTTTGAATGATCTTTGGGCCTGATATATCTCTGATTTCTTTTGGTTGTTGTGCGATGGCATTTTCAATGACCTGGTCAGTCATTTGAGACACAAACTTTTCGACTGCTTGTCTCCAGTCCTGCTCAGTTAAACCAGTTAGGAAAAAACGATCCAAATTTCTTGCTGCATAGTTGAACCTTTCAATGCTTTTTGCTTTTGCTTTAAATCCCTCCAACTGGGGAACGAGTGATCTTGCTTTTATTATTCCCGGAAGCACCCCGTCATTAATATAAAATGCCTGGTCCCTGTCCTTAGCAATGGGAAAATAAGTTTTTCCTTTTCCATGAGCATTATCATAAGCACCCCATGTCCATTGCCCTTCGTGACGGTCCAGGTCCATAACAAACATGTCCAGAATCCTGATTCTAAGAAGTGCCATTTGGTCAACCATATTATCATTGTCGTGTTCAAGCTTATCTGCCACTTCATCAGTGTCATAGGCTTTGTCGACTGAATCAGGAAGCCTTGGTTCATACAAAGCCATCATATTCGCAAATTCTGAACGGAATTCACCCAGTTTGGGGTCATCAGGTATATAAACGACTTTAGCAAATCCATGCGGAATTCCTGCCGCTTCAGCAAATACAGGAATAGATAAAGCGGCATAAGGATATGATGCTGAAACACCATCTGATACCAGGTCAGCCGCTGCCTCACTTTGCAGGTCACCCGGAAGCGTCTTGCTTGTAATAAATTTTGCAATTGATCTTAAATAGTATTGTCTGCCCTGTGGATCTTCCAATCGGAGTGATTTGGTCTGTTTTCCTCCACCTTTTTTTACAGGAGTGAGCCCACCGTGTTCAGTTGAAAGGTTGATGACTGGCACCGTTAGAGGTGTGTTCCACTCTTTTCTGTAATTGGACCCCATCCAAAACATTCTGGAACGGCTGTCATTAAAATGCGATCCGCTTGATGTAGTAGAATCGCCTTTTTGTGAAAATGATTTTTCAGGGAAATTCAGTAATAATAGGCATAGAGCCAAAAAAGTAAGCAGTCTCATGGTTGCAGGTTTAATAAATAAATAAGGCCGAAAAGTCCCGATTTGAAAAGATACGAATTTTGAAAAAAAAATAAAATTTAATAAAGCCGGCCCTTTTTTCTGCTAATTACCCATTTCGTATAAAAAACGGTTTTTTAAACCGTTATAGGCTTTTTTAACTTCATCATTCATTCAGCAAAAAGTTTTCAGTAATTTGAAAACTATATCTTAGCAGATAACGTTATATCGCTGGTTATATGATAATTACTTCAATAAGTCGAAGAAAAACAAGTTAAATAAGTTACATCTCGGGTGGCACGAAAGAAATATATTACTTTGTTTGGGTTTTTGTGGTTTTTGAATTTTACCCTTCATGCACAGGATGATACCCTAAGTCAGAGAATAGTATTGATCGGCGACGCCGGCCAGCTTACCGATGGCCACCACCCGATTGTTGATGCCGTTAAAAAATATATCCCTTTAGACGAAAAAACCACAATTATTTTCCTGGGCGATAATCTTTACAAAACCGGGTTGCCTGACAGACAATTCAAACTATTATACGATCAGGCTAAAGCTGTTTTGGATTCCCAGATATCGATCGCAGATAGTACTCCCGCCAAAGTATATATGATCCCTGGTAATCACGACTGGCAAAATGGAAGAAGAAATGGTTACGATGCAATTGTTCGCCAACAGCTTTATGTTACGTTTAGTGATCATAAAAATGTTACCTATTACCCGGAGGATGGCTGCCCTGGACCGAAAGCTGTTACCCTTGGAAAAGACAAAAGCATTGTTTTGATAATGTTTGACAGCCAGTGGTGGCTGCACCCGCACGACAAACCGGGAATTGAATCGGATTGTGAATGTAAAACGACGGATGAACTGGTCAATCGTATAAAAGATATTGCTACCAATAATTCAGATAAACTAATTATCCTGGCCTGTCATCATCCTTTCAAGAGCAACGGACCACATGGGGGGTTTTTTACTTTTAAACAGCACCTGTTTCCACTGACCGACCTAAGAAAAAATCTCTATATACCACTTCCGATAATAGGCTCAATCTACCCTATTGCGAGAAGCGTATTCGGAACTCCGCAGGATCTGAAGCACCCCGTGTATGCTGATATGATAACGAGGATATCTGATGCCATAAAAAGCTCATGCCCCAATGTAATCTTTGTTTCTGGGCATGATCATAATCTTCAATATATAAAGGAAGACGGGTATAATTATATTATTAGCGGGGGAGGTTGTAAACAAAACCGGACATCTGATAATAAAAACAGTCTTTATAATAATACCTCCGAAGGATTTGCAGTATTGGATGTTTCTAAAAATAACAATGTATCTGTTACCTTTTACCCTGTAGCAGATACAGTAAAAAAAGAACAACCAATTCCTGTTCTGAATTTTAAAACACTTCCCAAAGAGTTTAAAGAAGATACATCTGATATCGATGTAAATTTTTCCCAGTATAGAAACCCGGCCATTGACTCTATTACAATTCCGGCAAGTAAGAAATTTCCTGTAGTTGGTGGACTTAAAAAACTATTCATGGGCCAGAATTATCGGCCTGAATGGTCGGAGCCGGTTAAAATGAAGGTTTTCAGATTAAATTCAGAAGATAATGGATTTATTGTTGATCATTTAGGAGGGGGCAATCAAACTAAATCATTACATCTGATAAATAAGCAATCAGGAAGTGGATGGGTCTTACGAACCGTAGATAAAAACCCAGCAGGAACTGTGCCCCTTGAGTTTAATGGAACTATTGCAGAAGATCTGCTGATAGAAATGGCTTCAGCCTCTCACCCTTATGGAGCAATGGTTGTTCCACCGCTTGCAAAAACCCTTAACATTCAAACTGCGAATCCAAGGCTCTTTTTTGTTCCCGACGACCCGGCTTTAGGCATTTATCGCCCATTATTTGCTAATAAGATTTGTATGCTGGAGGAAAAGGATGCTTCCATTGACACAACAGATACAAAATCCACGGCTACGATGTTTGGTAATATGATACTTGATAATGACAAAAGACCAGATGAAAAAACATTACTTAAAGCAAGATTACTGGATTTTATCATAGGGGATTATGACAGGCATTTTGATCAATGGAAATGGGGAATCTATGATTCTACAAGGGGAAAGGCTGTAAAAGGAAAACTTTATTACCCTATCCCCCGGGACAGGGATCAGGCATTTTTTTATTCTGATGGCCTCTTATTAAGGTTGATCAGTAATAAAATGCCTTTTTTAAAAGGATTTCGTGATGACTATCCAAGAGTAAAATGGTTTGGCTACAGGGCAAAGGATTTTGACAGGTTTTTTCTGACTGATATGAATGGATTTGAATGGCAATCTGCCATAGCAGAGATTCAGCAAAAGTTAAGCGATTCTGTGATCAGGGATGCTGTCCAACATCTGCCGCCAGAGATCTATAAAATTGGTGGTGAAAAATTAGCTGATAAAATGATCAGCCGAAGGCAGAAACTAACCGCCGCTGCGCCGAAATACTATAAGTTCATTTCAAAAAGAGTCAATGTTATCGGGAGTAATCAAAAAGAGTATTTCAAAGTCAGCAACATCGGAGATAGCCTGCACGTCATTGTATACGAGTTGGGTAAGGGGTATGATACCGGCTTTGTAATGTTTGAAAGATCATTTGATCCCAAAACAACAAAAGAGGTAAGGCTTTTTGGCTTGAATGATAATGATTATTTTGATGTGAAGGAAAACACCAATTCGAAAATTCGTCTCCGGATTATCGGTGGCCGGGGCAGTGACACTTTTAATGTTAAAGGCAATGTAAATGCATTGGCGTACGACCTAAAAGATACCCTCAGCAATAATTACATTACTAAACGCAGCAAAGTAAAAAACCGTTTTTCTGATGATCCTCCCCTGAATGAAAGAACAATACTTGGCTTTAACTATAATACCACACACTTCCCCCAGTTAAGTATAGGCTATAATTCAGATGACGGCTTTATGGTTGGCGGAATAATTTCCCGTAAAACATATGGCTTCAGAAACTACCCCTATGCTACCAACCAGAATCTTTCAGCATTATATTCTGTATCCCGAAAAGCCATTCGTTTGGATTATCTCGGCGAATTCAATCATATATTCGGTAAGACTGATCTTGTTGTCAAAAGCAATCTTGCACTTCCCCAATTACGCAATTTTACAGGGTTTGGAAATAATACGAGATTCAATGAGTCGGCGCCAAAGAATTATTATCTCGTAAAGTATAATCTCTTTGAGTTTGAAGCTCTTTTGAGGAAAAGATTTTTTGACAATTTTCACGTCATGTTCGGGCCTTATTTTCAAAGCTATTCAGGCAAATTTGATAAAAATAAAACCTCGGTTTTTAGCAGACCCGAATTGGTTGGTCTCGATTCAGCAAACATTTTCAGCAAAAAATCATATCTGGGCGGTAAGCTGGTGATGTTGATTGATAACAGAAACAACGAAATATTTCCTACAAGAGGTATGCACTGGCGCAATGAGTTTGTATCTGTTGCAGGTATAAAAAATGGCTCAAAATCATTTACAGCTTTTTCATCCGATATGTCATTATATGCCAGCATGAAAACTCCAGCCAAATTGGTAATGGTAATGAAGATCGGCGGCTCTAAGATTTATGGGAAGAACTATGAATATTTTCAAACTGCCGATATAGGAGCAAATGATGGCCTTTATGGATTCAGAAAAAATCGTTACTCGGGCACTTCTTCTTTATATGGAAGTATGGAGTTCCGAATAAAATTATTCAAGCTCAATTCGTATATACTTCCGGGAACTGCGGGTCTTATTTTATTTGCCGATGCTGCACGGGTATGGCTAAAAAATGTCAGCTCACGGACCTGGCACAGTGGTTTTGGCGGCGGTGTTTATTTTATGCCTTTCAACCAATTTGTAATCTCAGCAACAGCAGGATTCGCAGATAGTCAGAAAATGTTTATTTTTTCACTCGGAACAAAAATCAATTTTACTTACTGAGTTCATCTTTGAAATAATTGCTTTTATTACTTCAAAATCTAATTCCCTGAGTGTCTCCTGAAAAAGAATTTTTTACTCACAGCCCGTTCCCGGGAACTGCAGGAATCAGGCATAACAAGATTTTAAATTCAGTCTTCATTTCATTTTGCACTATCCTTTTAGTTTTAATAATATGGTTGGTATGGATAAAAAAGAATCCGGGACCTGATCAATTTGTATTTGATGCCATTGAACCAATTATTACTCCTGCCTTAACCCAAATTATGCTGATCATCACATTTTTTGGGAAACATGTGTTTCTTATTCCGGCAAATCTTCTGCTCATTTTATATTTTCTTTTAAAAAAAGAAAATAAAGCAGCACTGCAGGTTTTGTTTATTTCTCTCAGTAGTTTAAGCGTAATGTCATTAACCAAAAGATTGCTGCAGCGGCACCGGCCATCAGACCCACTTGTAGACGGGGTTACAAATTATAGTTTCCCCAGTGGTCATGCGTTTATGTGTGTGGCATTTTTTGGCTTGCTGATCTGGTACATCAGCCAAAAAAAGAAGATAAAGTTTATTGAAAAAGCCTGGATCGCCAGCCTTACTGTTTTCATTTTAGTAATAGGCTTTAGCCGCATTTATCTTCGGTTGCATTACACTACAGATGTAATTGGCGGGTTCTGCCTGGGCACCTTGTGGCTTTCTTTCTGCTTGTGGTGGACAGCCGACAAATCCAACCCGGAAAATATTTAGGGCTTTTTCATGTATAAAAATCTAAGGATTGTTCCCCTTGAGGTAACCCCTTCATTTGAGATATACATATCTCCGTTGTTACGAAATGTAATACCTTCTGGTTGCGGGAACAGTTTTTTGACTAACTCAAAAACGGCCTCTACATTTCCATTCAAATCAGAAATAGCAAGTTGATTACTTGCCGACGAAAGAATAAAAAGTTTGTGCAAAATGGGATGAATAGCTGCTGCAGAAGGTTGAAACTTGCTGGTTTTAAAAGGTGAAAGACTTTTGATATTACCGGCATCTATTGTAAATATTGGGTTCTCATCAAATTGATTTGTTTCCGGATAAAAAGCAAAGGCGCTTACGGATTCTTTATTATCCATTTTACAGTTCTTGCATATTATTATCAGAGCTTTTCTGTTTGTATCTGCAAACATTGTTTCAAAGTCGTTGTTCCCGGAAATCCCCAACTTTCCAACTTCTTCCCCTTTTGCATTACCCGCATCATCAATAATTACTTTTGTAATCAGACCGTCACTTTTAAGAACATATGGTACTCCGTCGTACAATGCCACATCTTCATAATCTCCCTTGCCGGCAAACATGTATTCTCTTTTTATATCTTTTGTCTCTTCATCCAGGAAAAATAATTTACCGGACTCATCGTTGTGAGCCAAAAACTCATCGGCTTTTGAATCCCATGCAATCCCCGAAATCTCTTTAAGCTTCAGGTCAAGTTTGTTCGTAAAGGGTTGCGAAAAATCATAGCCGGGAGGAGATTGAATAAGCCTACCCTTAGGCGGCTTACAGGACAACTGAGTAATGGTTAGTAATCCTCCCCAAACAATGAATTTCGCAGCAAAATTTAAAAAACGCATTCCTCTTATTTTGTTTAAATTTATCAAAAGTTATCTTTATAGGATGGGAGAAAATGATTCACTTCTTTTAAAAGATGCTGAAGCGTATGTTACTGACCTTTTTGTGACTAAAGTTAGCAAAAGCGTCATGTTTCATACCATTGAACACACAAAAGAAGTAGTCGCCGCCTGCGAAAAGATGTCGGAATATTATTCCATTCCTGATGATGACCGGGTTGCATTGCTCTTAGCCGCCTGGTTTCATGACACAGGTTATAGCAGTGGCCAGTCCCATGATCATGAATCAGTAAGTATAAATCTCGCAAAAGATTTTTTAGCAGCACACAATGCTCCACCTGTCCTTGTTGCAAAAGTAACAGGCTGTATAAACGCCACAAGGATGCCTCAGAACCCAGGCTCAACAATTGAAATGATTCTGTGCGACGCCGATCTTTTTCATCTTGGAACGGGAAGTTTCAGGGAAAAAAGCAAATTATTGAGGAAGGAACTCAAAGAATTTGGAAATGAAGAGCTTTCCAAAGGTGAATGGAAACAAAATAATATAGCTTTTTTAGAAGCTCATAAATACTTTACTTCGTATGGGCAGGAAAACCTGCAGCCAGAAAAAGAAAAAAATCTTGAAAAATTAAAAACAAAAAAACCCGACATGGGTAAGCCGGACAAGAAAAATAAAGACAAAAAGCCAATAATTCCCGAAGCTGATTCAAAAGCCAAAAAAGATAAGGACAAAGACAATAAGACTGAAAGAGGAATAAGTACCGTTTTTCGCATAATGGCACAGACTCAAAACAACCTGAGCCAGATGGCTGATTCCAAAGCCAACATTCTTATTTCAGTCAACTCTATCATACTTTCAATTATAATTTCAACTTTATTTGAAAAATTGGCTACTGACACCTACCTCCGTGTTCCTGTAGCTATTCTTGTTGTTGTCTGTGTTACTACAGTTATTTTCGGCATTCTGGCAACAAGACCTAATGTATCCGGCGGAACATTTACAGCTGAGGATATTCATAATAAAAAAACAAATCTTCTCTTCTTCGGAAATTTTCACAAAATGACCCTTACAGATTATGACTGGGCCATGCAGGAAATGCTGAATGATAAAGACTATCTCTACAGCAGTATTGTTAAGGATAATTATTTTCTCGGAGTAGTATTAGCGAAAAAATACCGATATCTCAGGATAGCATATAATATATTCATGTTTGGCCTTATTATCGCAATAATAGCTTTTGCCATTTTTATTTCAATACCTACCGCATCGGATACGTATTTGCCGGGCTAATTTTTTTCAGGCAAATAAGCAATTAACTCTATTTCAAGTTTAGCATCTGCCATATAAAGGCGATTAATCTGAACCCAGGTAGCCGCAGGAAAATCTCCTTTGTAAAAAACTTTTCTTGCATCATTATTCTTTTTCATAGCCTCAATATCTGTTGTATAAAGATTTTCTTTTACAACATTCTGAAATGTGGCTCCATATTGCTTCAACGATCTTTCTAATGCTTTGTAAACATTGGTAATGCCTTCAGGTGTTATGTCTCTTGAAACGGTGCCGGATATGTACAGCACATTCCCCACTTTTACCACCTGGGCATAACCAGCAGTAGTATCTTGATCCCTTCCCCAATGCCATTTCTCCTTTTTGATTGAATTATCCTGAGATTTGACAGACAATAAAAATGCACATTGAAACAAGACCAGCAATACAATTACTTTTTTCATAATTGAAAGATTTGACATGAATGTAAGGCAGGTCTTTGTTAACGGACATTAAAAAATCCACCAGCGGTAACTGATGGACTTAAATCTTTTGTTTCAGCAAAAATTAATTCATTCCGCCAAGCATCTCTTCCAGCTTCAATACCAGTTCTGTTTTGGTTATAGGAACTCCCATGATCTTATTATAACCCTTTGCATCGATAAAATAAATATCACGGATAATTCTGATAAGCTGACCATTATTGATCTCGGGAATAAGGACTGTATCAAAATTCTTAAGAATGTCGCCAAGATTTTTTGGAAAAGGTCTTACATACCTCAGATGAGCATGGCTAACCGCATATCCTCTCTCCTGCATTTCTGCCACCGCCGATTTAATAGCCCCATAAGTGGAGCCCCAGCCAAGTACCAGTATCTTACCCTTGTCCGGACCACTGTCTAACTTTTGTTCTGGTATATAATCAGCGATCTTGTCTACTTTCTCCTGCCTGATCTTAACCATCAATTGGTGGTTTTCCGGCTCATAGTTTACATTACCTGTTATATTCTGTTTTTCCAGTCCCCCTATCCGGTGTTCCAGTCCCGGTGTACCTGGAATAGCCCAGGGCCTTGACAACTTTTCATCTCTCAAATACGGTTGAAGTTTTTCTTCACCATGACCTAACTCCGTTTTGAATTTAACTTTAATCTCTGGGAGGTCTGCTGATTGGGGAAACTTCCAGGGTTCAGCTCCGTTGGCTATATAACCATCACTCAAAAACATAACCGGTATCATATGCTGCACTGAAATTCTGGCCGCTTCATATACCGCATCAAAACAATCGGCAGGTGTAGAAGCTGCAATAACCGGCATGGGGCATTCCCCATTTCTTCCATAATAAGCTTGCATCAGATCGCTTTGCTCGGTTTTGGTAGGCAGACCTGTTGATGGCCCGCCTCTTTGAATATTGATAACCAAAAGCGGAATCTCAAGCATCACTGCAAGACCAATAGCCTCGCCTTTTAAAGCAATGCCCGGACCGCTGGATGTTGTTATTCCTAATGACCCTCCGTAACTGGCGCCTATTGCAGAAGTAATAGCCGCAATTTCATCTTCGGCCTGGAAAGTTTTAATTCCAAAATTTTTATGACGGCTTAGTTCATGTAAAATATCTGAGGCAGGTGTTATCGGATAAGAACCCAGGAACAATGACAAACCGCTTTTTTGTGAAGCGGCAATAAGGCCATAAGCCAATGCCTGGTTACCCATCACAGAACGATAAACACCCGGATCCATCTTAGCTTTTTCTACCTTATATGTTGTGGTAAAAGTTTCTGTGGTATCCCCGAAGTGATAACCAGCCTGGAGAGCTCTGATATTACTTTCAAGTATCTCAGGTTTTTTCCCAAACTTATCCTTCAGAAACTGGATGGTGCTTTCCATATCCCTGTTATACATCCAGTATAAAAAGCCAAGCACAAACATATTTTTGGCCCTGTCTTTCTCCTTCATCCCAAGTGTAATGTCCTTAAGGGCTTCACGGGTCATTTTCGTTACGTCGATCTTTATCACTTCATAGTTGGAAAGGCTGTCATTTTCCAAAGGGTTTTCTCCTTCGGGATAATTAGCCAATCTCAGGTTTTTTCCGTCAAAACCATCCACATTAGCAATGATCTTTCCTCCTTTCTTTAATGAAGTAAGATTGGTTTTTAAAGCTGCGGCATTCATAGCCACCAGCACATCCACTGCATCACCCGGCGTAAATACATTGTGAGATGAAAAACGTAATTGAAATCCGCTTACCCCTGGAAGGGTTCCCTGGGGTGCCCTTATTTCAGCGGGAAAATCCGGAAAAGTAGCAAGGTCAATGCCCATCAGGGCTGTATTGTTGGTAAACTGGCTTCCGGTAAGTTGCATCCCATCACCACTATCCCCGGCAAATTTGATAACTACGTCACTTAGAACTTCTTGTTTTCTGGTCATAGCAAAAATATTCCTGCAAATTTAGGTTAACTTATTATTGATAGAAGATGATTTTCATTCAAATAAGCCTTAATCTTTTATTTAGGTTACAATTTATATATTGCTTAAATAATTATCTGACTATGTTGAATGTTTGGAAAATGCTGCTTATTACAGCATTTTTAGCGCCTTTTACATTATCCGCACAGGGAGACGATGACATTTACGAAGCCAACAGGCTGAAAAAAGTTTTTCCCGATGACAGGGTTGCTGCCACCCTCATAGAAGAGGATTTTGATTTCGACAGGGGTAAAAGTGATGATAAACTTCCCATTGTAACGGCTACCAGGAATGTGGGGATCAATTTTATTGCACTCCGGGAAAGGGCCGGTATCCAGTATTTTGATTTTTATAATTCATTTACCCGCATTACTTCTTTCAAACAGCTGGAAAAAAGAAAGGGAATGTTTGGGTTGAAAAAGAATTATAATGTTGGCTACGCCATTGACCGTTCAGCAAGTTCCAGCGAAATTTTTTCTGATGACAGTCGTGTAAAGTATTTTAATATAGGCTTTACCGGTTACGGAGATGTGACAAGGGTCGAAACAGAAAAAAAATACCTGGATAGTAAGTATCTCACTTCTGTATATTTCCATACATGGTTCCCGGCCAAAGAAAAAGTGATCCGCATAAAAGTTCCCGACTGGCTTCAGTTAGATATCCGGGAATTTAATTTTGAGGGTTATAAAATCATTCGCCAGAAGACACAGGAAAAAAACACGACCATTTATTCGTTTAAGCTTCAAAATGTGGCTGCCGTTAAGAATGAGAACAGGTCACCAGGTATGGCTTATGAGTGGCCGCATTTGGTTTTAGTTGTCAAATCTTTCGTTAATGATGGAAAGCAGGAAAAGGGCTTCGGCGATGCCGGCGATTTATATAGCTGGTACAAGTATCTCTATAAAAAATGTGTGAATAAGCCCGAAGAGTTAAAAGCAAAAGTTACTGAGCTTACAAACGGAAAGAAAAGTGATATAGAAAAAGTGAAGTCCGTTTTTTACTGGGTGCAAGATAATATCCGTTATATCGCATTTGAAGATGGCTTAGCCGGGTTTATACCCACAACTGCCCAGGATGTTTTTAGGGCTAAGTATGGCGATTGTAAAGGAATGGCCAACCTGCTTACAGAAATGCTTAAGCTGGCAGGTTTGGAAGCGTACATGACGTGGATCGGAACACGGCATATTCCATACGACTACTCATTGCCTTCTCTTGCAGTAGATAATCATTGTATCAGTACCGTTGTAATTGGTGGTAAAGAATATTTTCTTGATGGAACTGAAAAGTATGTTCCCTTCGGTGAATATGCATGGAGAATACAAGGAAAAGAAGTGTTGATCGGGAAAGGAGAAAAATATGAAGTAAAAAAAGTGCCTGTTGCAGATAAGGATAAAAATAAGATACTGACCCAGACAAGCTTTCAGCTTAAAGACAATACTCTAAAAGGGCATGTTAAAGTAACGTTGATGGGTGAGGAACGAACCAATTTTCACCAATACTATCATGAACTCCCAACCGACGAAAAGAAAAGATTGATCCGTCGTTTTATTGAATTTGGAAACAGGAATCTTACAGTAACTAATGTAAAAACTTCTGACCTGGCTAACCGTGAGATACCTGTTGTAGTAGAGGGTGATATAGACCTGAGCAACTATGTTATTACAGAAGACAAAGAAATATATGTAGGGATTGACTTTTTCCCTGAAAATCTTTCTTCATATATTCCTGAAAAAGACCGGCAACAAGGCTATGTGTTACATTCCAGCTATGTGGCACAGGATGAAACAGAATTAATTTTACCTGCTGGTTACAAAATTGCTTCGCTACCATCCCCTATTGATGAGAAGAATCCGGATTATGAAGTAAATGGTAACTACACGGTTAAGGACAACAAAGTGATCTTTAAAAAGACCCTTGCATTCCCATCTGCCCGGATTCGCAAAGAGGATTTTGAAAACTGGAAAGCATTCACTAAAAAGCTGAAAGATTTTAACAGTAATCTCATTTTAATTATCAAGCCGTAACCTATAGTCATGAAATGAGCCATTAAATTTTCGAGATAGATTATATCAAACATCGAAGAAAATTTAATGGCGAATAACATGTGGCATTAGAAATAAAATTTACACATGAAAAAGATCAGTCTTTTATTTTCTCTACTCTTTATTTCTTTTCTTGCAATTGCACAGGATGATGACACATTCAGCCCATCCAAACTTCAGTCTATTGCAAACAACATGAAAACAATCTGGGATGATACTGACCCGGATTTTTCTGTAACTGCTACTCCTGCGAAATGGGATGAAGAGAGTGGGATCATTATTGCACAAAAGACCCGTTTTGCGTTTGATAAGGATGCCAACAAGCTGGCCGTGTATGAAATAACCCGGAGAAGGATTAAACTGAATGACAAAGATGCTGTAAACTCTTTTTCTTCCATTTATTTCCGTATTGGTTCATCAAACGATGGGGCGGGTATTAAAGTAATAAAGCCGAATGGCGCTGTGCAGGACGTTTCACTTCGAAATGCTGTATTTGTTGAAGATCTTGACGATGTTCCTTCTGCCTTTCAACCTTATATTGGTAAAGCCAACACTTACTATGATAAAAGTAAAAGCCGGGTGATCTTTTACAAATTGGCGATTCCTGATCTTGATCCGGGTGATATAATAGACTATGGAACGATCTTCTACGATGACAACACGGTCAAAAAGATGAGTTTTATTGAATTTGATCCTATCTATTTTGTTTGCACCCGTGAGTATCCTGTCATAAGTCAGAAGTTTGAAATTGATACGGATAATAATTCCTTTGTAAACTCCAAATCAACAATGGGTGCTCCTCAATTTAAAGAAACAGGAAACGGCAACGCTGATTATGTCTGGGAAGACCGGGATAGAGAAAAATTAAGTGATACCCGTTGGGTCAATCGCCTTGTCGATCTGCCGATGATCAAGTTTCAGATCGTTTTTTCAAGATCTGAAAACCGTTCCGATCTTTTCATAGGAGACAGGGGCGAATTAAAACAAAACATAAGCCCGGAAGAACTGGCCAAAAAGATGAATAATCTTTATAATCGTCTTGATGGCTCTTTTTATTATACAATGGCCAAGGCCTATTTAAAACAAATTGGCTATGCTGATATGCGGGAAGATGATTTTATTCAAAAAGCTTACTATGTTCTTCGTCACATGTCACACTACCGGGCCAATGGTTTTTCAAGTGAGTTATTTGCTTCCTGCTTTACACAATGTCTTGATCTCAGAAAAATACCGTACGACCTGATTGTGACGGCTCCCTCAACATTGACAAAACCAGAAAATATCATTTTCAGGACAGAGCCTGAGTGGATGGTAAGGGTTAAAGGCAAATATGTGTTTAATGCCAGCATCTTTTCAAATCCTTATGATTTCAGGGAGGAGTTCCTCAATACTCCTGCCTATATTATTTCATTGGGGAAAAATCCTACTGCTACACCCATTACTTTACCCTCCAGCACTCCGGATGAAAATGTGGCCACAACTACAATTACCGCTTCAATCGATACGTCAACAAGAAGCATGAGTGTTACAAGCCAGCTTGCAGTAACAGGCCTTAGTAAAGTCTTTTACAACTACCAGGCATTGGTTTATACGCCTGCTCTTGATGATGATCATAGAAGTTATGGAGGAGAGGATGACACAAGAGGAGGGCTAAAAGGAGCTTCGCTTGACAGTTATGAAGAAAAGTTAAGGGAAAGAAAAAAAGAAGATAAAGTAAAGAAACTGGAGTACATGAAAAAAGCCATGCAGGATGATTATGACAATGTAATTGCTTACAATGATTTTACGCTGAATTCAGATGGGCGTACGTGGAGAAAGCAGGAACTCAACTATACTAATAAGTTCGAACTAGGGGACATGATTAAAAAAGCCGGAAATAATTTGTTGGTTTCTGTTCCTGCATTGATCGGTGATCAGCTTTTCATTTCCCAGGACGACAGGCAAAGGGAAGTGGACGCCTGGATGAGTTTCCCCCGTAGCTACAGGAATATTATTTACTTTATGATTCCACAGGGCTATAAAGCTGTAGGCATACAGAATCTGAATATCAATCTTGACAATGAGATAGGAACGTTTGCGGCTCAGGCTTCAATTGAAGGTGATAAGCTGACCATACTTACCAAAAAGATCTACAAAAAGAAAACCGTCACAAAAGAAGAATGGGCGGATCTGGTGAAAATGCTGGATGCAGCCTTTAATTTCACCCAAAGAAAAATACTGTTAAAGAAATTATAGAGAATTGAAGTTTTTGGATCAAAGCAATTTTTAAATTCTTATTTAGTCTTTCTTTAACCAGTAAAATTTGCAGTTAATCTGTCCCGGTTTATAATTTCATTGGGTAATTAAAAACCATTACCCGGAACTTCATGAATATTTTTATATCTGATGAAAACTTTTTTTCATCCAAAAGAAAATATCGCATCTTCTTATTTCTCTTCTCAGTTTTGATATTTCCCTGCAACTTTTCCTGTAAGCAACAAAAGGTTGAGATAAATACTGAAAATTATGTTGAAGCGGCCCGGATTGTTACCAGAGAAAAACAAAAAGCGATCGCTGATTCACTTGCCAGACTAAACCCAAAAAAGAAAATTTACCTGACTTTCGATGATGGCCCTAATAAAGGAACCGGTAATGTCCTGAAGACAGTAAAAGAAGAAAAGATTCCAGCAAGCTTTTTTGTTGTTGGTAAACATGTATTTGACAGCCCTTCCCAGGGAAAAACTTTCCAGGAGCTCAAATCAGATTCAACGGTTGAGATATGCAATCATAGTTATACCCATGCATACAATCATTACTCTAAGTATTACGATAACCCGGAAGATGTTGTAAAAGATTTTCAGCGGAATAAAGAAGTTCTGAGTTTAATTAGCCAGGTATCAAGAATGCCTGGTCGCAATGCATGGCGGATAGATACTGTAATTCACACGGATATTCAATCAAGCAAACCGGCAATTGATTCTGTGCATAATGCAGGTTTCATGGTTATGGGCTGGGATATTGAATGGATATTTGATCATAAAACCCTGGAACCGTCGCCTGATACTGACTTATTGCTAAGACAAATTCAAAATATGCTGGAAGCATCAACAACCAAAACACCAGGTCACCTTGTTTTACTGGCACATGATCAGTCATTCCGAAACGAAGCAGACATTGAAAAACTCCGTTATTTTATACAACAGCTAAAGAACAACCCGGATTATGAATTGTTATTGGCAAGTAATTATCCCGGAGTGATTAAGACAAAAGTTATTACATCGACTGTAACCGAAATACCTGCAAACAAACAATAAAAAAGAAATTTACTTATCCTCTGCCATCAAGAAGGTTACCGAACCCTCCGAGGATACTTCCTTCTTCTTTTCTATGCCATGTTCCATATTCCACCAATCTGCCTGCCAGCCTGCTGATAGGAAGTGATTGTATCCAAACTTTGCCGGGGCCTTGCAATTTGGCAAAAAACAATCCCTCACCCCCAAACATGAAATTCTTGATGCCCCTTACGAATTCAATATCAAATTGAATGGTTGGCGTATATCCAACAACGCAACCCGTATCAATTTTCAGAATCTCACCTGCTTTCAGCTCCTTTTCTATTATGTATCCCCCTGCATGCAAGAAAGCCATACCATCACCTTCAATTTTTTCCATTATAAATCCTTCGCCCCCGAAGATGCCTACTCCGAGTTTTCTTTGAAAATATATCCCAATGCTTACTCCTTTTGCAGCGCAGAGAAATGCATCTTTTTGTGCAATGATCGTTCCGCCAAGTTGTTGTAAATCCATGGGAATTATTTTACCGGTGTAGGGGGCGGCGAAACTTATTTTTTTCTTACCCTGCCCAACGTTTGTAAAAGCAGTCATAAACAGGCTTTCCCCTGTTAATACTCTTTTTCCGGCACTCATCAGTTTGCCTAAAAAACCGGTCGGTTGCTGGGCTGAACCATCTCCGAAAATTGTTTGCATCCCGATACCATCGTCCATCATCATCATGGCGCCACTCTCAGCTATAGCCGTTTCGTTGGGATCCAATTCAATTTCTACAAATTGTAATTCTTCACCATATATTTTATAGTCAATTTCATGATTGACTCTTTGAGTTTGGCTCATAGTATAATTTTTTTCAAAGTTACAGAACCATATAAATGAAATATGTTTTCAAATTGATAAATGGTACAGTTAGAAACGCCAGATTTCATTACATTGCTGACCCTCTAATCACTATAATACTTAAGAATATGAAAAAACAGTTATTGTTTTTGCTGATTTCCCTGGTTTTTGTTTCAACCGGATGGTCGCAAACCAAATTGGTTGAAAAGGTGACCAAAACAGGGAACGAGATCGTAATTCCTTACGAAAAATATGTGTTGCCGAATGGATTGACGCTGGTCATTCACGAAGATCACAGTGATCCTATTGTACATGTTGATGTTACTTATCATGTGGGTTCTGCAAGGGAAGAAATCGGGAAATCCGGGTTTGCCCACTTTTTTGAACATATGATGTTCCAGGGAAGTGATCATGTAGCGGATGAGCAACATTTCAAAATCGTATCGGATGCCGGTGGTACGCTGAACGGAAGTACCAACAGGGACCGTACAAATTATTATGAGACCGTTCCAAGCAATCAATTAGAAAAAATGCTTTGGCTGGAAGCCGATCGCATGGGTTTTTTGCTTGATGCTGTAACGCAGCAAAAATTTGAGATTCAGCGTTCGACTGTTAAAAATGAAAGAGGACAGAATTACGACAACCGCCCCTATGGCCTTGCATCGGAAGTAGCTTCAAGAAATTTATATGATTATGGTCATCCTTATTCATGGCTTACCATTGGCTATGTGGAAGATCTAAACCGGGTAGATGTAAATGACCTGAAAAATTTTTTCCTCCGTTGGTATGGCCCAAATAATGCTACTTTAACGATTGGTGGAGATGTGAAACCGGCTGAAGTAGTTAAACTGGTAGAAAAATATTTTGGTTCCATTCCCCGTGGACCGGAAGTAAAACCTGTTGTTGTTCCTGCTGCTGATCTAAAAACAGACAGGTATGCTTCTTATGTTGACAACTATGCCAAGTTACCTCTCCTTACAATAGTATACCCAACAGTTCCAAATTATGATAAAGACATGGCAGCTTTAGACTGTCTTTCAGAAGTACTGGGCCGTGGAAGAAATTCAATTTTGTTCCAGGAATTAGTGAAAACTCAAAAAGCATTGCAGGCAAGTGCTTTTAGTCAGCTTTCAGAATTGGCTGGTGAGTTTACATTCAGAATTGTTCCTGGGCCTGGAAAAACCCTTGCTGAAATGGATAGTCTGTACAGAGGAGCTATTGAAAAATTTGCCAAAACAGGTGTAACTGATGATGATATTGCAAAATTTAAAGGAGGTATTGAATCTAGGATTATAAACGGCCTACAAAGTGTTTCAGGAAAAGTATCACAATTAGCAGCTTTTGAAACCTTCGCTGGTAACCCAAATAAAATAGCCGACTTGCTGAAGATGTATCGATCTGTCACCAAAGAGGATGTAATGCGAGTATTTAATCAATACATATATAACAAACATGCTGTTTATTTAAGTGTGCTACCGAAAGGCCAGGGAGATAAAATTGCAGCTGCAGATAATTATATAATTGATTCTTCACATTACAAGGCTCCTGAATATGGATATGCAGGGCTGAAGTATGTAAAAGCAAAAGATAACTTCGATCGTAGCAAAATTCCCGGTAATGGTACTAATCCTGTCGTTAAGGTTCCAAAATTCTGGAGAAAAGATCTGCCAAACGGCATTCGTATGATAGGAACAGAGAGTAACGAGATCCCAACTGTTACTTTAACCATTACGATACCAGGTGGTCATTTGTTACAGGCAAATGATACAGCAAAAATCGGGCTGGCTGATATGTTTGCAGATATGATGAATGAGGACACAAAAAATTATACTGCTGAAGAAATGTCTGTCGCTCTTCAAAAATTAGGTAGTTCCGTAAATGTAAACAGCGGTTTTGATGGCATTACTGTTAGCGTTCAGGCACTGAAGAAAAACCTGGATGCTACACTTGCATTGGTGGAAGAAAGATTATTTAATCCCAAATTCACCGAATCAGCATTTAAACGTTTGCAAAAACAAAAACTGGAAAGTTTTAAGCAGGCCAAGTCTGATCCCGCTAGTGTGGCTTCGGATGTTTTCGCCAAAATAAATTATGGCCCCAATAATATCCTGGCCATGAGTGAAAACGGAACTGAGTATACCGTCAAGAATCTGAAACTGGAAGATGTGCAGAGCTACTACGATAGATATATAACCTCAAAAGGAACAAAAATTGTAGTGGTGGGTGATGTTAAAGAGGATGAAATACTTCCCAAACTTTCTTTCCTGAACAAACTTCCGGCAAAGAAAGTGGAGTTACCAAAAGTAAACAGCACTCCTAAGGAAATTGATAAAACAAAAGTGTACATGGTGGATATTCCCAAAGCAGCACAATCTCAATTCAGAGTTGGTTATGCCACAGGATTGAAGTACGATGCAACTGGTGAATATTACCGTACCTTATTGTCTAACTATCCTCTGGGCGGAGATTTCAACAGTCGTCTTAATCTTAATTTACGTGAAGATAAAGGATGGACCTATGGCGCTCGGAGTACTTTAAGCGGTGACGAATACAGCGGAGAATTTATTTTCTCTTCCGGTATTCGGGCTGATGCAACAGATAGTGCTTTGGTTGAAGTAATGAAAGAATTAAAAAACTATAGTGAAAATGGAGTTACAGATGAAGAATTGAAATTCATGAAAAACTCATTAGGACAGCGGGATGCCAGAAATTATGAAACAGGATTTCAGAAAGCCGGCTTTATTCGTCGCATACTTGATTATAATCTACCGGCAAACTATGTTGACCAACAAAATAAGATCCTGGAAAAAATAACAAAGGCTGAAATAGATGCAGTTGTCAAAAAAGTTCTGAACCCGGACAAAATGAATATTCTTCTTGTTGGCGATAAGGACAAAATTTATCCCGGAGTTAATAAACTGGGGTATGATATCATTGAACTTGACGCCGATGGTAAGCCCATTCAGAAAAAGGCATTCTGATATTTAACTTATGCAAAATAAAGAGCCGCCCTTTGGCGGCTCTTTATTTTCAAATGTGTGCCCTGAAATACTATACCTTCTCAGGAGCCGGCTTCAATTTTCCTAACCAAACTTTTTTCCCCTGTATCCTTCTTACCAAAAACATGATACCGACAAATATGAAGAAGAATGGACCTAAAAAGCCAAGCAATGCAATAAACTTCGTTCCATAAAATTTCTCCATTGGTCTTTTTAATCTTTCCGCTATCAGGTACATACTTGGCACCATCATCAGCGTCAGGAAGAATGCAAACATTAATCCGAATATGATCGTCCAGCTTAAAGGCCCCCAGAACACCACACTATCTCCTCCAAAAAATATATTCGGGTTTAAATGGCTGAATAATCCTGCAAAATCAATATTGAAACCTACTGCAAGCGGCAAAAGACCAAGCATTGTAGCCAGGGCGGTAAGTAATACAGGTATAATCCTGATCTTGCCTGCTTGTATGGCTGCTTCTCTTGTTCGCATACCTCTTCCTCTAAGCTCATCTGTAAACTCAATTAACAGGATTCCGTTTTTGATCACAATACCGGCAAGCCCTACGATACCTACACCAAGCATAATAGTTGCAATGGTCATCCCTGTTATTGCATAGCCCAACAGCACACCAATTACAGAGAAGAAAATCTCGGTAATAACAATAAAGGGCTTACTCATACTATTGAACTGCAACACCAATATCAGGAAGATGATCCCCATTGCTATGATCAGAGCAGTGAACAAAAACTGCTGCGTTTCCTGCTCCTGTTCGCTTTGACCGCTTAATTTGATTGAAACATCTGCAGGAATTTTATAGGATGATTTAAACTGATCGATCTTAAACTGCAGCTCTTTATTCACTTTAGCTACCATTGTAGGATCAGGGACATTACTTTGCAGCTGAATGGTACGTTTTACATTTTTTCTTTTGATACCGCCTGCTGTATTTGTATAATCAACCGTTGCAACTGCACTAAGCGGTATTGACTTCACCTGCATGGTATTCATATCCATGAAAGTGATCCGCATATTAAGCAGGTCTGTAATATTGTTCCGAAGCATTTCTTTGTAACGAAGCTGAATTTTGTATTCATCCTCTCCATCTTTTATTTTACTTACTTCTTTCCCGAATACTGCCGTTCTGATTGCCATACCGATCTGGCCGGTGCTCAGACCTTCAAACATGGCCCTTTCCCTGTCTACATTAATACTTATCTCCGGGTTATTTAAGTCCACATCTGCCTGCAGGTTTTCAATTCCTTCAATCCTGTTTGTGTCAAGGAAATTATTCAGGTCCGAAGCCACCTTGGCAATACTTTCAAAATTATCTCCAGCTACTTCAATATTCACCGGTGGATCTGTTGGTGGTCCATTATCTTCTTTATTGACCTCAATACTTGCACCCGGGATACCTTTCATGGCTTCTCTTATCTCATTGAGATACGGGCCGGTACTTTTACCGTGTCTCTTCTCGTATTCTACAAACGAAACCTGTATCCTTCCGAGATTTGGCTGCACACTTCTGTTGTTATCACGGGGATTGTTAGCACTCACTGCCACATTTGCAATTATACTTTCTACGATACTTCCCTCAGTTCCGGGTTTTTCTTTTTCCAAAACCTTTTGAACTCTTTTTTCCAGGACATGTGTAACACTGTCCGTATACTTTACATCGGTCCCAACAGGAAGTTTCAGGTACACATAGATGAAATTGGGATCACCATCAGGGAAAAAGGTTGATTTGTTTCCCCTTACCATTAATAAAGCAATAGAAAACAAAAACAAACCAAATAATGAGGCGAAAGCCCATACCGGTCGTTTGCCTTTCAACACCCAACGAAGTAGTTTTTCATAACGCTCCATTAAGCGTGGAAGTACCTTATTCTGGAATGAATGAATGACATCATTCAAAACATAAGAATTGAATACCATAAGGATGGCCATCAGCAATAGAAAATTTGCAATCCCGTGCATTCCCGGAAGGTGCAATAATACTCCACCAATAAGTGATGTCAGGAACCACTTGTTTTTAAATACTGCATTCTTTGGTTTTTCATATTCCTTCCCCTCAGGCTTCATGAAGCTTACAGCAAACACAGGGTTGAAGATAAATGCAACGATCAATGACGCTGCAAGTGTTAGAATTAAAATGGTGGGCAGATAGATCATGAATTTGCCGATCAGCCCTTTCCAGAAGAGTAAAGGGAAAAACGGAGCCAGTGTTGTGGCGGTACCCGCAAGCACCGGCACAAAGATTTCACCTGCTGCTTCTTTTGCACTTCGGACAATCGGCACTTTTCCATTATTGTAAATACGGTGGGTGTTTTCTATTACTACGATTGCATCATCGACTATAATTCCCAGTCCGAATAAAAGAGCAAACAGCACAATAAAGTTCAGGGTAACATTTGTACCGATAATACCATCCGCTACAGGAAGGAACAAAAATGCAACGAACACACTTAAAGGAACACTTAATGCCACAAAAAAGGCGTTGGTAACTCCCATAAAAAACATCAGGATGAGCAGAACCAGTATGAATCCGATCACAATTGTGTTAATCAGCTCCGTAAAAGAAGTTTTTGTCTGCTTACTCTGGTCACCGGTAATTACAACTTTCAGATCTTTAGGAAGTATTTCCTTGTCCTGCATATCCTTTACTGCTGCCTTTATTTTGTCAGCAGCATTTATAAGATTTTCACCGGCCCTTTTAACGATATTAAGTGTAACGACATTTTTACCATCTAATCTTGCATAGCTTTCCTTTTCTTTGATCGTATCTTTCAACTCAGCAATGTCTCTCAGGTATACAGAAGCTCCCTGGGAGCTGCTTTGCACAACAATATTCTTCATGTCTTCCACACTCTTAAACTGACCCTTCACCCGTAATGTACGTTTCATATTACCAACTTCAATCAATCCCCCGGTAACATCAGTGTTCTCACGGCTGATAGCATTCTCGATATCCATAAAGCTGATGCGTGCCGTATTCATTTTGTATGGATCAACATTTACCTGTATCTCTCTTTCAGGAGCACCAACAATTTCTGCTCTGTTAATTTCACCGAGCTCTTCAAACCGATCCTGCATTTTATCTGCATATTCTTTCAGCTTGATACCATCGTAATCACCGCTCACATTCACAAACATGATGGGCATTTCACTGAAAGCAAACTCCTGCACATCCGGTTCCTGTGTAAGATCAGTCGGCAGATCAGACCTCGCCTTATCAATCGCATCTTTTACTTTTTGTTTAGCCAGCTCTGTTTTTACATCTGTATCAAATTCCACGACAATCAGGCTGTAATCTGTTTGCGATGTACTTTGTATCTTTTTAACCTTGGCGCCACTGATTCCTTTTAGTTCTTTTTCTATCGGTCTTGTTACAAGGTTTTCTATATCCTTTGGAGAGTTTCCAACATATACTGTTGCTATGGAGATCGTCGGAACAACAATATCCGGAAATTGTTCCTTTGGCATACTGTTGAACTTCGTTAATCCATACAGGGTAATAAGAATTGCTATAATATAGATAGCCGTTCTGTTATCAATTGCCCAGCTTGTCGGTTTGAATTCTTTAAATTTTTTCGAAATTCCTTCTATAGCTTTCATGTGAATAGTTTAGATATTCAGCTGATGGTTTACTTATTTGTTGCAATAGCCTGGCCGTCATATACAGTCTGGAAACCTTCGGTAATGATCAAATCACCTCCTGTTAAACCACTTTTAATTTCCATTTCACCATTATAGGCTTCACCAGGTATCACTGATTTTCTTCTGGCAATCATTTTATCGCCTTCTTTCTGCATCACATAAACATACTTACCGCTTTCATCCGACTGAACCACATTGATCGGCACAACTACAGCTCCATTAGCAACGTAATCCAGTATTTTCATTGTTGCAGTCTGGTTAGGCTTAAGAATAGGATCAGACGGCAATTTTGCCTCTGCTACAAATGATCTTGTTTTTTGATCGATTGAAGCACTTACAGTTGATATAACAGATTCGTAAGCAGGCTTGCCGCTTTCCGGCACTACCACTTTTACTTTGTCTCCTTTTTTAACCCTGGTAGAATAATTTTCGGGCACATTAGTTACCATCTTCAGGTTACCGGTATTCACAATTCTAATTCCCATACCCGGTTGCGCTGCCGTTTGTGGAGAAAAGAATTCGCCTGGCTTCACATTCATTTCATCAATAACTCCGCTTATCTGGGCATACACATTAGTCATATTAACCGCTTCCTGTGCCTGCCCAACCTGGGCATTGGCTGCATTTAACTGACTTTGCAATGCATCTACATCAGCTTTCGCATTAATTACCTGGATCTCTGTTCCTATATTTTGCTTCCACAGATTCTGATATCTCTCATAAATAGTTTGCGCCTGCGTCAATCTTGCTTTCAAAACCCCTGACTGTTGTTGCGCAGCTATTAATTGCTGACGGGCCAATGCATCATCCAGTTTCATGATTATTTGTCCCTTACCAACACGACTTCCCAGTTTTACATAAACTGCTTTTACTTGTCCGCCTTGTCCGTTCGGCGCTACATAAGCGATATTATCTGCATCAATCTTTCCCTGTAGCTCAACATAATGAGAAAAATCTTTTATTCTGATTGTATCAACAGAAACAAGCTTCTGCACCTGGGCTGCTGCTTCAGGGTCAGCCTTTATGATCTTTTCTTCCAGCGAACGGATCTCAGCATCAAGATCATTTTTCTCTTTCTTAAGCTTCTCAAGTTTTACCTTCATATCCCCCACATCTCCCTTTTTATCTTTTGCACCAGCCCCGCAAGCTGCGAGTGATGCCACAACTGTAATTCCAAAGAAGGTTTTTAGTACATTATTCATATCTTTTATTTTATAAGTCATTAATGATTTTGGTTAGTCAAGTTTACCTGTGGCTTTCAGAAAATCTATTTTAGCAACAATTGCATCATACAGAGCGGATACATAATTTGTTTGTGCTTCTTTCAAACCTGTTTGTGTCGTGTTTATATCTGTCTGTGATGCTGTACCTACTTCATATTTTTTCTTTGTCTGATTATATACTTTTTCAGCCAGTTCCATATTCTTCTTCTGGAAGTCCATGGTTGTAATAGCTGACTTGAAATTATTCCTTGCCGTTTCAACCTCATTATCTATAGATAATTCCAGCGCCTCGATCTGGTTGTTAATTTGCTGTTGTTTAATTTTCGTTTGCTGAATTTTTGACTTTGTATAAAATCCGTTGAAAATCGGGATTGAGATGTTGAGATTTACATTCGAAATAGTGAACCAATCACCTTTTCCAAAAAAATTCCATTTATCCCGCTGCGCATTTTTTGCATAGGTTCCGGATAATGTGACAGTCGGTATCTGGCTCAGTTTATACCTGCGGGTATTATATTCATTAAGCTCCTTACCAATTTGTGCATACTGGTATTCTTTTCTGTCTTCATAATTGTAAGACATCGCATCAAGCATACCCTCTTTTACTTCTTCGTCATTAATAGTATCGGTCAGGACTAATTCATCCCGAACCGGCATTCCTATCAGCACTTTTAAGCCATAGTATCCATTTGAAATACTATTCAGTATTTTCCGTCTTTCGGTTTGAATATTAGTAAGCACCACATTTACCCTGTCGATATCCAATTTTTCTGCAAAACCATTTTCATAAAGAATCTTCGTGTCATTCAGATTCTTTTCCCACAAAGCAATATTTGCATCGAGATATTCAACCTGCTTTTTGGCAACTACAAGCTGGTAATAAATCTTATAAATATTTACCCGGATCATTTCCTCCGTTATCTCAGCATTTTTCCCGGCGAATCGCATGGTGGCATCTCTTGCCTGCAAACCAACAAATACCTGTCCGTCAAAAAGTATCTGGCTAAGTGTTATGCCCGCATTGGCACTGAACTTGGTTCCAAATTGTGCCGCAATAAATCCAAAATCATTTGGCATCTGGATCGGGTTACCGTTGCCATCTTTTACTCCTTCATCCACCAATATCTGGTAAGTAGCCGGTGAAATGAAATTTGGCAACACCTGCGTTGCGACATTTGGGTTGTAAGTGGTACCAAGACTTGCATTGATATGCGGATACGCTGCCGATGTAACTTCCCTGTTCACCTGCTCCTGGTATTGAACATCCAGTAAAGCATTTTTTACATTCACATTATTCTTCTTTGCAAAGTCAATCGCTTGCTTTACAGAAAACTCATACCTTTTAACTGAGGTATCTGACACTTTTCCATTTGAGTTTTGCGATATGGCACCGAGTGGTCCCATTAGAATAAGTAATAACCCTGCAAACAGACTATTTACCCGCTTCTTCATGCTGTTTCGATTTTTTTCGTTGTTCATTATATTTCTGAATCAGTTTATGTCCTTTAATTGTAGCAAGCCCGTAAACAAAATGTTCAATGATAATTTCTGAGGTAGCCGCCAGGTTATATTTACCGGGGGGGAATAATGACACATTAAAAGGAATCATCATGGACTCCAGGCGAAACTTACTCATAACATCAACACTAATATCAGGGCGGTAGAGTTCATCCTTTATCCCCCACTCAATGTTATCACTGATCACCTGGGCCAGGAACTTATCCTTATGATCCCTGAATTTCCGGTACGCCTTAAAATGGAATTTTTCAAGATCATACAACAGCATTGGGTTCATATTGCTCAACTGTTCGATGATCCTTTCCATAGTTATAAATACCTCATGTATTGCATCAACAGCATCATTGCGACCGCTTATACAGTCAGTTTGAATTGAATTTATATGATTATGAACCACCTCATTGACCAATTCATCCTTGTCAGCAAAATACTGGTAAAGTGTTTTTTTGCTCATGCCGAGGTTGTTAGCTATGTCATCCATTGATACAGAACGAATACCATATTGCATAAACAACTCATCAGCTTTTTCTAATATGCGATCCCTGTTCTCCATTTTTCAAATTAGATAGCAAAACTATGGAAACTTATATCGTAACCAAAGTTTCCATCCGGTATTTTCCGCCGTTCACCGATTTTTTGAGCCTTTCTTCCCCTTTTTTTTACGTTACCTTAGCTTGTAAATCAATTCATGGCCACTCATCATAAGTCACATAAAACCAGTACTGTTAAAAAACTATTACGCTTTTTTATACAGGGGCTTATCATATTAGCCCCTATTGGAATTACAGCCTATGCGTTATACTGGTTGTTTGAAAAAGTGGATGGGATATTAAGGCCTTATGTAAATATTCCTGGTTTGGGTTTTTTACTCATCATCATTTTTGTAATTCTTTTCGGGTGGATCAGTTCCAGCTTCATAATGGGTGGAGCCCTAAGCTTTTTTGATCAACTGATGCAACGAACACCCGGAATAAAATTTATTTATACTTCCACAAAAGATTTTTTTGAAGCTTTTGCCGGAGAAAAAAGAAAGTTCAATAAAGCGGTTCTGGCCAGTGTTTTTGCTGAAGAAGTATGGATAGTTGGGTTTTTAACCGATGAGGAGATGGCAAAGTTTGATATGGGAGCTGAGTTTGTTGGAGTATATGTTCCCCAGGCATACAATTTTGCAGGCCAGCTCTATATTTTGCCAAGAGATAAGGTCAAAAAAATAGAACATATTACATCAGGCGAAGCCATGAAATATGCCGTGACAGGTGGAGTGGTTGATCTTGATGCAGAAAGAATTTCAGAGTCCATGGAAGCCGAGAAAAAAAGTAAGTATTGAAGAAGATATTAGTAGCATCATTTTGCCTCTTAATAGCACAACATTGTTTTTGCTGGGGATTTTTTGCCCACAGGAAAATCAACTATTACGCAGTTTTTCTTTTGCCCCCCGAAATGATGTTCCTTTATAAACCGCAAATAGAGTTTTTATCTGAACATGCTGTAGATCCGGATAAAAGAAGATATGCTGTTCCTGAAGAAGGACCCAGACATTATATTGATATTGATCATTACGGTGAATATCCTTTTACAGAACTACCAAGAAAATGGACAGATGCCATCAATAAATTTTCTGAAGACACATTGAATGCATATGGAATTGTTCCCTGGTGGTTACAAACAATGCTTGGCCGGTTAACAAATGCATTTAAAGAAAAAAACCAGTTTAAAATTTTAAAATACTCTACGGAGATCGGGCATTATATTGCTGACGCACATGTTCCCCTTCATGCCTGCTCTAATCACAATGGTCAATTCACCGATCAAAAAGGTATTCATGGATTTTGGGAAAGCAGGATTCCTGAACTTCTTTCAGAAAAAGAATGGGATTTTTTTATCGGCAAAGCTGAGTATATCCGTAATCCGGCTGAATTTATATGGAACAGAGTACTGGAAAGTGCTGCGGCTGCAGATACAGTTCTTCGCTTTGAAAATGAACTAAGTAATAAGTTTCCCGGTGATCAGAAATATTCTTTTGAAGACAGAAACGGTATTGTTATCCGCCAATATTCTTCTGCATTCTCCAAAGCATATAATGAAATGATGAACGGAATGGTGGAAAGAAGAATGAGACAATCCATTTTTGCTGTTGCTTCATTTTGGTACACCGCCTGGGTTAATGCGGGTCAACCTGACCTGAAATCACTTCACAATAAAGAACTTTCGCAGGAAGATTTGAAAGAATTTGAATTATTGAACAATTCCTGGAGAAATTCAGCAATCAAGGGACGGGAGCATGAATAATTCCTCCCTATAATTTGTAAGAAGTATCTTTGCAACCTCATTAAAAGATTTAAACCCTCGCTTCTGTGATCCATAATTTCGGTGCAGGTCCGTCAATTTTACCTAAAGAAGTTTTTGAACAAGCCAGTAAAGCTGTACTTGATTTTAATAATACAGGCTTATCCATTCTGGAGATCGGCCATCGTACTCCCCTGTTCCAGGAGGTTATGCAGGAGGCCCGGGTTCTTGTTAAAGAACTGATGAATCTTGATGATGACCATGAGGTATTATTTCTGCATGGCGGTGCTACCACTCAGTTTATGCAGGTTCCCATGAACCTTCTTAATGAAAATGAAATAGCTGCTTATACCGAAACCGGATCGTGGGCCAATAAAGCAATTAAAGAAGCGAAACTTTTTGGTCATGTCGAAATAGCCGGATCATCAAAGGGAACTAATTATACAAGCATTCCCGAAAAACTCACAGTTTCTCCAACAGCCCGTTATCTTCATATTACAACTAATGAAACTATTGCAGGAACACAATGGCATAACCTTCCTTATGATTGCGGTGTGTCGCTTGTCGCTGACATGAGTAGCGATATTTTTAGCCGTACATTAGCATTCAACAAATTTGACCTGATCTACGCAGGGGCCCAAAAAAATATGGGAGCAGCAGGCGTTAATCTTGTTGTTGTCAATAAAAATATATTAGGTAAAGTTGACCGGAAAATTCCTACAATACTGGATTACCAAAATCATATTAAGGAGGAAAGTATGCTTAATACACCTCCTGTTTTTGCCGTATATGTTGCAATGCTGACATTAAGATGGCTAAAAAAGATGGGGGGAATCGCCGCTCTTGAAAAAATCAATGATCAAAAGGCTACTTTATTTTATAATACGCTGGACCAGCTTCAACTATTTAAAGCTCCGATTGCTAAAAAGGACCGCAGCAAAATGAATGCTGTTTTTCTTATTGAAGATCCGGTTCTTGAAAAAGAATTTTTGGATTGGTGTAAGAATGAAGGCATGGTTGGAGTAAAAGGACATAGAAGTGTAGGGGGATTCCGTGTATCTATGTATAATGCTTTAACACTTGAAAGTGTGATAGCAATTACAGACCTGATGAAAGAATTTGCAAAAAGAAAATCATAGTTTACAAATGGCAGAAATTAAACCTTTCAATGCATTAAGACCCAAAAAAGAAATAGCATCGAAATTAGCATCAAGACCCTATGATGTATTGAACAGTGAAGAAGCAAGAGAGGAGGCAAAAGACAACCCTTTTTCATTTCTTCATATAACAAAATCAGAAATTGATTTACCCCCCGGAACCGACACCCATAGTGCTCCCGTTTACAAAAAGGCTAATGAAAACCTGTTGCATTTTATCAATAAAGAGAATATACTGTTTCGGGAAGAAAAACCCTGTTACTATATATACCGACTGGTAATGAATGGGAGACCACAAACGGGCCTGGTATGTGTTTCTTCCGTAAAGGATTATTTCGACGATATTATTAAGAAACATGAATTTACCCGTCCTGAAAAAGAGAAAGACAGGATCGATCATATGCTTGCCATCAGTGCACAAACAGGTAATGTTTTTCTCGCCTACAGAGATGTAGCAGAGTTGAATTCAATTATTGACAATTGGAAAGAGTCATATTCACCAGTTTATGATTTTACAGCTGAAGATAAAATACAGCATACAGTATGGATCATAGATGATGAAGAAACAATTAATAGCATTACTAAATTATTCAGCTCCAAAGTTCCCAATACATATATTGCAGATGGTCATCATAGGGCAGCTTCTGCCGCAAAGGTGAGTAAGGAATTGCCTGACAGCGATGATGCAAAATATTTTCTGACTACTATTTTCCCCGAAAGTCAGCTTTCAATCCTGGATTATAATCGTGTTATAAAAGACCTGGGAGAATACACCGAAGCAGAATTCATCAGTGCTCTCCAGGATGATTTCATGATTACACAAAGCCCTGTTCCTGTAAAACCCTCTGCACCTCATGAATTTGGAATGTACCTGGGCAAACAATGGTACATCCTCACTTCAAGAAAAGGCACCTTTAGTGGTGATCCTGTTGGAATATTAGACGTAACCATCCTTTCCAATAATATACTTGATAAATTACTGGAGATAAAGGATCAGCGTACTGACAAAAGAATTGACTTTGTTGGTGGGATTCGTGGATTGGGGGAATTGGAAAAAAGAGTTGACAGCGGCGAAATGAGAATTGCATTTAGCTTATATCCAGTCACTATAGAACAGCTTTTTAATATTGCTGACAGCGGAAATGTAATGCCCCCTAAAAGCACCTGGTTTGAGCCAAAACTCAGGGACGGGCTGCTGACCCATCTCATTTAAAATAAGACTGCTGAAATATTTGTTATTTTGCAACAGAGGCGTTCTTTAAAACGTCTCTTCTTTTTAATTTGTAATTATGAAATTATTTCTCATTGGGCTTTCAATGTTATTTGTATTGTCTGCCACAGCACAGCCTGGCGACCCAAAAACAATGCATGAAACAGCGAAAACCTTTATGCGTGAAGGAGACTTTGACAATGCGATAATAGTATTGAACCGGGCATTACAACAAGACACTAAAAATCTTGAAATGCAAAAAGACCTGGTGATGTGCTATTATATGAAAAGAGATTATTCAAAAGCCCTTGACGGGGTAAAAACACTTGTGGACAGGGATGATGCTGATGTGGTTACATTTCAGATAGCAGGTAATGTTTATAAGGCACTGGAAGAAGTAAAGGACTGTGAGAAAGCATATAAAAAAGGACTAAAGAAGTTTCCCAAAAGCGGACCACTTTACAGCGAATATGGTGAATTGTTATGGTCAGCAAAAGACTTTTCTGCTATCAATTTATGGGAACAAGGCATAAAAGCAGATCCTGCTTATAGCGGTAACTATTATAATGCCGCACAATATTATTTCTATACCCAAGATAAGGTTTGGTGTTTGGTTTATGGAGAGATATTCGTCAATATGGAAAGCATGAGTGAACGTGGAGCAGCAATGAAACAGCTTTTATTACAGGGGTATAAAGAGAAATTATTTGCCAATGCAGACCTGCTAAAAGGAGAAGAAAAAAATAAAAGTGAATTTGCAAAAGCATTTTTGCAGGTAATGGGCAAACAATCTTCCCTTGCAAATAAGGGTATAAATACAGAAGTTTTGATCCAAATCCGGACCCGGTTTATTCTTGAATGGTTTCAGAATTATGCGTCAAAATACCCATTCCGTTTATTTGATTTTCAAAAACAATTACTACAGGAAGGTATGTTTGAAGCATACAATCAATGGCTGTTCGCTACTACAGAGAATCTTGCTGCATATGACAACTGGACAAAAACCCATACTGATGAATACGACAAATTCACTGCTTTTCAGCGAAGCAGGGTATTTCGAATGCCACAGGGCCAGTATTACCAGGGAGAGCAGTAATAAATCATTTTAAAACGGTCAATTGACCGTTTTTTTATTTCCATGTTTTAAGTAAATTGTTATGTTATTAAAACCGGGTAAACCATACCCGGATCATTAATTGCAATTGCACCATGACGGAACCCAAAAGACTATTTGATTGCCTTGAATATCACCTCGAACGAACACCTCTTCCTGATATGCTTGCAGGAAAAGAAGGTGGTCAATGGAAAAAATACAGCACAGCTGATGTGAAAGGGACTGTAGACAAGCTAAGTGCAGGTTTATTAAGTCTTGGAATCAGTTGTGGCGACATGACACCCGAGGGAAGAGATAAAGTAGCAATTCTTTGCAAAAACCGACCTGAATGGGTAATGCTTGATCTGGCTGTACAACAGATAGGAGCTATTTTGACACCAATTTATCCTACTATTAATGTTAATGAACTAGAGTTTGTATTAAGAGATGCACAGGTCAAAATGGTCTTCGTAAATGATGAAGAACTATTTCTAAAAGTTTCCAGCCTAAAAGAAAAAGTACATTCCATAAAGGACATTTTCACTTTCGAACATGTTGCCAACGCAAGGCACTGGAAAGAAGTCCTGGAATTGAGCACTCCTGAACTTCAAAATCGTATAAGACCAATTTCAGATAATATAGATTACGAAGACCTGGCAACAATAATTTATACATCAGGTACAACAGGTACGCCCAAGGGGGTTATGCTGTCACATAAAAATATTCTCTCCAATGTAATGGCTTGTATCCCTTGTTTCCCCCCAGGAGAAAATATGCGATCACTCAGCTTTCTTCCGTTAAATCACATTTTTGAAAGGATGGTAACCTATCTCTATCTTTTCAGAGGAACTTCTATATATTATGCAGAGAGCCTTGATACCATTGGAGATAATCTTAAAGAAGTCAGGCCAAATATGTTTACTACTGTTCCCCGTCTACTGGAGAAAGTGTATGACAAGATCATGCAAAAAGGCAATGAACTTACAGGTATTAAGAAAAAACTATTCTTTTGGGCACATGACCTGGCTGAAAAGTTTGAGATCAATAAGGATTTGGGAGCCTGGTATAATTTAAAATTGAACATCGCTAATAAAATAGTATTCAGTAAATGGAGAGAAGGCTTGGGAAATGAGATTAAGTGTATTGTTACAGGAGGTGCTGCCTGCCAGGTAAGATTAATAAGAATTTTCACTGCGGCAAAAATCATCATCATGGAAGGATATGGCCTTACGGAAACGTCTCCTGTTATTGCAGTAAATCGATATGAGGAGCAAAACAGGAGATTCGGTACAGTTGGTCCTCTAATTGATGGCGTAGAAGTTAAAATTGCTGAAGATGGAGAAATTCTTTGCAAAGGCCCCAATGTGATGATGGGATATTATAAACGGCCCGATCTTACTGCGCAGGAAATTACAGATGAATGGTACCATACCGGTGATATTGGAACACTTAGCGATGATAATTTTCTAAAAATTACTGACCGGAAGAAGGAACTCTTTAAAACAAGTGGTGGAAAATATGTTGCGCCATTACCAATTGAAAATAAATTAAAAGAATCTCCATTCATTGAGCAAGTCATGCTGATTGGCGCAGAAAGAAAGTTTGTGGGAGCCCTTATTGTGCCTTCATTTCCCAACTTACAGGATTGGTGCAGAAAAAATAATGTTGCTGCAGAAAGCTCTGAAAAATTAATTAAACACCCAAGGGTTATTGAACTTTTTAAAGAATTGGTAGAAAGCTTCAATAAATATTTTAACCATGTGGAACAGGTCAAGAAATTTGAACTGCTGCCTGATGAATGGAGTGTGAATACCGGTGAAATGACTCCCAAACTATCTCTGAAGAGAAAAGTAATAATGGAAAAATTCAGAGATGCTATTGATAGAATCTACAGATAGAAATAGCTATTTCTTTTTCCCGGAAGAATCTTTTTTGGGACGTTGCATCATTTTCTGAATGAAAGCATCGTATTTAGTTTTTTGCTCTGCAGTAAAAAGAGTTCTTACTTCCCTGAAATGATTTAAAGTAAGAGTATCGGCTTCTGTTTGCTTCGAGGAAATTTTTGTTGTATAAAGTTTTACCAGGCTATCATTAACAACCGGCTCCTTCATTAAGCCAAAAAGGGCTTGACGCATGGAACGCATCGTATCAAATAATGGGCGAATCCTTGAAAAATGTGCCTCCCGCAAACTATTATATTTGGCTTTTTGCGCTTCTGTCATTCCCAGTTCTTTTACAATTTTATCAAAAACTGCTTTACCACCTTTCTCAGAAGGTTTATTGCTTTTACCAAAAAACATGAAAGCGACCAAGGCAATATTGGCAACAAGTAAAAGGATCACAGCAATCGCTAAAAACCTATTTGTGGAATTCTTCATTGGAGAGTTACTGATTTATCTCGTACGTAAGATTAGAATTTATGCTGTATTCAGATGCAATGGATTGAAATATTTCAGTTTCAGATGCAGGCGCAACTTTATCAGACACAGCCCCTTTAAAGAATACGGCAGCATTTATTAAAATCACTAATAAGAGTGCGGCAAATGCAAATGCCGGCCGAAACACCCACGATCTGACTCCGGATTCAGAAGGCAGCGCCTCCTCCATTTTGGCCTTTAAGCGGGTATAAAAAAAGTTAGGGGCTTCAACTCTTCCGATCTGATCAATGCTGTTCAGAATCTGGTCCATTTTATTATTTTTCTCACTGTTCATACAACAAAATTTGACGGTATTATACCTTAAAACCTTCGTTTCAATTTACTTAACGCATATCTTTTTCCAGTATTTTTCTTAGATTTTGTTTCGCACGGTGCATAAGTGATTCTATTGCAGGTACTGATGTTTTCATTACTTCACTAACCTCTTGATAGCTTAAATGCTCAACTTTATGCAGGGTAAATGCTATGCGTTGATTTTCAGGCAGTTGTTTTATTGCCTTAAAAAGTTTCGCCGCATTCTCTTTCTGATCCAATGCAACTCCTGGGTGATAAAAATCAGGTATTTCAATTGCTGGTTCATTATCCTCTCCAAAAAGTCGTTGAATAAACCCAGCCCTTTTCTTGCTTTTTCTGCTTCTTAGCAGATCAAGAGCTCTTGTGGTGGCAATCCGGTAAAGCCATGTTGATAGTTTTGATTCCTCTTTAAATGAATGAATGGAACGATATACCTGGATAAAAACCTCCTGGGCAACATCTTCCGCATCCTCCGGGTTGTGAACAATTGAGATAGCTGTATTATAGACCCGGTCCTGGTAGTTTTCAACCAAATACTTAAAGGCCGTTTCATCGCCGTTACGCAGACCCTGTATGAGCTCCGATTCAATCAACGATTAGCTATTTTAAAAAAAACGAACTTACGAAACATAAGGTAGTAAAATAAAAAAGGCAGTTTTATTACTGCCTTCCGGATAGTCCTGACAGAACAAATATCGAACAACGAAACTAAAAAGAATAACCAGGTCGAATCGCTACTTATCGCATCTTGCCAAGCGAAAGATAGGTCGAAAAGAATTGTTGAATACTTCAAATTCTTATATCAAAAATTAAATCCATCCAGGTTTGATTGAAAGTCATTGCTAAGAGTATTGGCTATACCATCCATCAGGCAGATATCAAAAAGTCCGGTAATGGTATTACTTAGCGACATGTGAAAAGTGCCACAAACAGGCGCATTAATACAATTTGACGCTTAGCCAGCTATTGTACCTTTGCGTTTGAAATGGCAAAAAAGTTACCAGTATATTCAATCTGCAAGATCATAGGCGAAGATGGCAAACCGGGCGATTTTATTGTTTCCGGGTTTGGCCCATACCTTGCGCAAAGAAATTATTTACTGCAACCACATGGTCATTCTTTTTACCATCTGGTTTATTTTACAAAGGGTGGCGGTAAACAGGCTATTGACTTTACCAGTTTTCTTGTAAAGCCCGGACAGATATATTTTATGAACCCCGGACAAGTCCATAACTGGCTTTTTTCAGGGGAAGTCGATGGATATATTGTCAATTTTTCAGAAAATTTTTTCGATTCATTTTTTAACGAACCCAATTACTTAGAACGTTTCCCTTTTTTTAGCGGTTATGGAGAAGACCAGGTAATACAACTGACCGGAAACTGCGTAAAGGAAGTAACAGAATTGTTTGAAAGATTACTAATAGAATTAAAATCTGCGAAATGCCATGCACCGGAAATGATCCGTACCCTTCTTTTACAGCTTTTTATAACCGTAGCGAGGCAGATGGAACCAGCCAGGCTAAAGCAATTATCAAAGCCGGGATATACAACACTCCGGAATTTTCAAAAACTGGTGAATGAGAATTATATTAAATTGAAATTACCGAGTGAGTATGCTGCAAGATTATATGTTACTCCTAACTATTTGAATGCACTTTGCAGGGATCTGCTGGGAAAATCTGCCGGAGAGATCATCCGGGATCGAATCATGCTGGAGGCTAAAAGGCTATTGATAAATGCCGATATCAGCATCAGCGAGATTGCAACGCAATTAACTTTCCAGGATAATTCCTACTTCACAAAATTTTTCAAGAAGTATGCTGGTAAAACTCCAGAAGAATTCAGAAATGAATATCATATTGGTTTGAAGAATCACTAAAGCGAAATTATATGTGTGCATTGAAAAGTGAACATAAGCCGGGACTCTTAAGTAGTCTTCTCAAAAATAAATGTACCCGTTGCCGTAAAGGAAATATTTTCAGGTATAGCAATGCATACGATTTTAAAAATATGATGAAGATGTATGACAACTGCTCTGAATGCGGGCAACCACTTGAGCCTGAAGTGGGCTTTTATTACGGAACCGGTTTTGTCAGTTATGGACTGTCGGTGATGATCTGCATTGCGAGTTTTATTATTTGGATGATTACGGTTGGCATCTCATTAAACGATAGCCGCATCTTCTGGTGGATGGGAGCTAATGCTATATTGCTCCTGGTCATACAGCCTTTGCTAATGCGTCTTTCCCGGACTATCTGGCTGGCTTTTTTCATACATTATGACCAGCATTGGTATTCGCACCCGCCTGCTCCTGTCGAACGGTGTAATGACCAGATGAAAAATAACTGGTAATACTTTATCAGGCTACCAACGCTTAGAAGAAAGAATTTCATAACCATTATCACTGTTTAAGTGGTGCAGTTATGCACCTGAGATTTTAATTAATAAATTAAAAATGCTAATGGTGTATGCCTTTTAATGTAAATGAAATTGATCTTGGTATATTGGTTGAGAACATGCCTGACCTGATTTTCTATCTCGATATGGAAAAAAAGTTGCTGTCATTCAACAGGGGAGGAAAGCGGTTCTTAAAAATGATTGGCTGCGATAATCCACTGCCGGGAGACGATGTATTGGCGTTTTTACCTGAGAAAAAGCAGAATTATCTTCGGCAGGAACTTGATAAACTAAATAAGGGAGAGGTATTTTCATTCGAGGATATTTACCTGGACAATCAAAATGCTTCATATTTTGATATTAGTTTGTATGCGTTATCAGGTGTTAAAGGCGAACAAACCGGCTTCTGCATATTACTGAGAGATACAACCGATAAGAGGCAGGCAGAAGAAAAATATCGTCGCCTGTTTCATGATAATCCAATGGTAATTTATGTTGTACGGCTAAAAGACCTGAGAGTACTGGAAGTGAACGAGGCAGCTATTAAACAGTATGGCTATTCAAGGGAAGAATTCTTACAAAAAAATGCGCTTGACTGGCGTCTGGAAGAAGACCACGAAAAATTGAAGGAATATTTACATGATATTCAAAAGGGATGTGCTGATGGGCCCGCAGGCGTATGGCGGCATGTGCTTAAAAACGGTCAACACATCTTTATGCAGATATACCTTCATCGTCTCTGGTATAACAACGAAGATGCTGTAATGGCTATCGGCCAAAATGTTACTGATAAATTGGAACTCGAACAAAAGTTGGAGGAGGAAAGAAATCTCCGAAATCAACAATTAACTGAAGCCATCATTTCGGCCCAGGAAACTGAAAGAACTGAAATAGGAAGGGAACTGCATGACAATGTGAATCAGATATTGGGTGCATCAAGATTATATCTGGGTTTAGCCAAGCGATCCCCAGCGTCTAAAAAAAATGAATTAATAGACAAGTCCTCTGATTATATTATGGATGCGATAGAAGAGATCAGGAAATTATCTAAAAGCCTGGTAAGCCCATTGCAACGGCAGCTAAGTTTGGAGACGGCCATCAGTAGCCTTGCTGAGGATCTGATGTTGGTACACGATTTTATAATAAATGTCGTGGTAAAAGGTTTTGAATCGACAAATCTGGATGATAAGTTTAAGCTTAATATTTTCAGGATTGTGCAGGAGCAACTTAATAATATCATCAAACATGCAAATCCCAAAAACATCACTATTATATTATCATCAGGAGATGACGGAATTAAAATAGAAATAACTGACGATGGACAAGGCTTTGATACCTCTCAGCAAAGAAAGGGCATTGGGCTATCCAACATTCAAAGCCGCACGGAGTTATACAAGGGAACAATGGAAGTTATTTCCTCACCCGGGGAAGGTTGTCGTTTACTGATTGACTTCCCCCGGAATGAATCAACCAGTTAAGTATGTGTTCACAGTAAATACTAATCAGTCTCACCAAATTAGTTGATAAGGCCAACTTAACATTTCCATATATTGCAGATCTGACTCAGCCTTTCGTGGGATATAAAGGCCGCATTTATTTTCTAAAAAACTGGAAACTGTGGCTTTGGTAGTAGCCCATAGACAAATAACGAACACCGAAATTAACGGGCAATAAAAATCCGGATCGCCCATTAACGATCCGGATCGAGCATCTGTAGTCCCGACAGGAATCGAACCTGTATCAAAAGTTTAGGAAACTTCTATTCTATCCATTGAACTACGGGACCTTTAAACCGGCAGCAAAAGTAACGGTTTTGCCTATAAGGACAGTGCCTTTAATAATGTACCTTTCTGGTAATAATCATAATATATGAGGCCTATTATCTTTTATGGTATACTATCAATATTATTGCTAATGGATAATAATAAAGTTTGGGGTCAATCTTCAAAAGCAACACTCAATCATATTGCCATATATGTATCAGATTTAAAAAAAAGTTCCTCTTTTTACAGAGACATTATTGGATTAGATACAATACCTGAGCCATTTCACGATGGAAAACATACCTGGTTCAGTATTGGGTTTAAAAGCCATCTTCATCTTATAGAGGGACTTACAGAAAAAACCTCTAAAAATAAGAATACACATCTTTGTTTCAGTGTTAGCTCAGTTGACAAATTCACTGAACTGTTGAAAACAAATAAAATTGAATATGAAAACTGGGCAGGTGAGAAAATGCAGGTTACAGCCCGTGTAGATGGTGTAAAACAGATTTATTTTAAAGATCCCGACGGGTATTGGATCGAAATCAATGATGCCAAAGAATAAGATTATCTCGTTTTTTCCTTAACGCCTGACCGGCGTCTTTCAATTTTTTGCGTTTTCCTGATCCGAAGCCGCCTTTGTGCATTTTCAACAACTTTAAGAATTGCATCTTCAAATATGGGTGAGCTTGCCTTCAGGTATTCATCCTTTCCTGGAATATTCAGGATCAAAGTACATCTAAACTGCTCTTTCGTCTTTTTAACTTCTGGCTCAAGTGTAAGTTCCGCAGAAATTATTCCATTGTGCAGGCGTTCCAATTTTGAAACCTTACTTATTATAAATTCCCTGAGAGATGGGCTGGGTTTAAAATCCGGTGTCTCAATAATTATCTTCATTTTGTTTGTTTTTTGTAAAATAAAATGACTTCAAAAATATTACAATGACCTGTGTTATTTGTTGACTTGATCTTCAGAAATCATATTAACCACTTCCTATATATTTGCAGTCCCACCGGAAAATAAATCTCCGGTAAATAATCGAAAATGAAATTTTATAATTTATTGATCAAATACAGGCTTTGGATTGGCCTGTTGCTTTTGGTTTTAGGTGGTTATGTGAATTATTCATCCAGTTTCTGGCCAGCTTTTCCATTATATCTTATAGGTGTGATTTTAGTAGCGGGACATTTTTTCTTTGGGCCACTTCGCCTGATACAGGAATACATGGAAAATGGTGATATGGAAGGGGCCGAAAAAGTACTTAATTCAATTAAATTCCCGGGATTGCTTTATAAACCCATCCGTTCAGTTTACTATACTTTGAAAGGTAACATTGCTATGGTAAAACAGGATTTTGATGGTGCAGAGAAAATGATGAAAAAAGGTCTTGACCTTGGCATGCCAATGAAAGAAGCGGAAGGAGCCAGCATGTTGCAAATGGGAATGCTTGCCATGCAGAAAAATGATTTGAAGCAAGCAGAGAGTTATGTGCGGGCAGCAATCAGAAAGGGCCTTCCTGATAAAGAAAATGAAGCCACTGCCTATTTGCAGATGTGCAGCATTATGATGAATAAAAGAGAATTTCGAGCTGCAAAAGATTTTTTCAGGAAAGCAAAAGCACTAAAACCAACAACTCCCCAAATCGTTGACCAGATAAAACAAATTGAGAGGTATATCTCCCGCATGCCGGGTTAATTCTAACAATTGGTCGCCATTTCTAGCCAGGATCATATTTTCCATCTTTAATATGAACATTTTTATTTCATATGTGTTTTATAATAAAAAGATGAATTATGACTCGTAAGAAGAAAATTATGTCGAAGGACGATGTAACAAAACCAAAGAAGAAAAAGAAGATACTGCCAAGAAAAAATGCAGAGACTTCAAGCCCGACTCCCGGATCTATGAGTGAAGGGAATTTATCAAACCGAAGATTCGGCAGATATAAAAGTCGTACTCCACGAAGAAAATTATTTATTACTGGTACGGATGATGACGGGCAAACATGATAAAATAAGTAATTAACCCTAAAATAAGAGCCGCTGAACAGCGGCCTTTTTTAGTCATTATTCCACTTTCCAAAGATCTCAATGATCTTTTTGCGGCGAAATTCAAAAATTGAATGAAGTTTCTTTTTTACAAAAAGGAAATTGGCAATCCTGCCTAAAAACCAAAGTGGATTTTTGTAATGAATAATATCTGTCATTTCTATCCCTCCTGGTATTTCCCTAAAGTGATGCTGATGTTGCCAAAAACGATAGGGTCCAAAACGCTGCTCATCAATAAAAAGCTTTTGGTTTTCGACATAAGAAATTTCTGTCATCCAGTATAAAGAAATGCCCAGCAGGGGGCTTACCTTATACTCAATGATCTGCCCCGGATACATTTTATCAGGAATGTTTTTTGTAATGACGCGGAAGTTCATGTTATCGGGTGTAATTTTCTGTAGATTGGCCGGATCGGAAAAAAAAGCCCATGCCTCCTCCAGGGAAACAGGAATTTTCTGAACAGTTTTGAGAGAGTGAGCCGCCATGCAGATTATTGATTTAAATTCGTTAATAACCGTTCTGACCTTAAAAAGTTCGAATAACTGATGTCATTTAATAAAGAAAGATTAGAAAAAAAATTTGCAGAAGAATATGAGAGGCTGAATGAAAAGCAAAAGCTGGCTGTGAATACCATTGAGGGCCCTGTGATGGTGATCGCCGGTCCGGGCACAGGTAAAACCCAGATATTAGCCAGCCGTATCGCTAAAATTCTACTCGAAGGGGTTGGAGATGCCGAAAATATTCTTTGCCTCACCTATACCGATGCAGGTGTGGTGGCCATGCGGAAAAGATTACTTCAGTTTATTGGGCCGGATGCTTACAAAGTGAATATTTACACATTTCATGCTTTTTGCAACGATGTTATACAGGAGAATCTTTCTTTTTTTGAAAAACTATCACTTGACCCCATTTCTGAGCTCGAAAAGATTCAGTTGTTCAAAGAACTGATCGATTCATTTCCCAAAAATCATCCTTTAAAAAGATACAGGGGTGATGTTTATTTTGAAATAAATAATCTGCAGTCATTGTTCAGTACCATGAAAAGAGAAGGCTGGACACCAGAATTTATAAGCGGGAAAATTGATGAATATATTGGTGACCTGCCCAACAGGGATGAATTCATTTATAAAAGAAAATACAAAGAGTTCAATGCCGGGGATCTGAAAAAAGATAAAATAGAAGCTGAAAAGGAGAAAATGGAAAAGCTCCGTGCGGCCATCGGCGAGTTTGACAGATTTCAGCAGCTAATGCGAAAAAAGAACCGCTATGATTTTGATGATATGATCAATTGGGTTATCAATGCCTTTAAAGAAAACAAAAACCTGCTTGCCAATTACCAGGAAAAATTTCAATATATATTGGTGGACGAATACCAAGACACCAGTGGTACACAAAACCGGTTAGTTGAATTGCTGATCAGCTATTGGGATAAACCTAATGTTTTTGTGGTGGGTGACGATGACCAGAGCATTTACCGGTTCCAGGGAGCTAACGTAGAGAACATGCTTGAATTCGCAGGCAACTTTAAAGATGAGCTGCTTACTGTTGTTCTTACCAATAATTACCGCTCCACCCAGCCGATTCTTGATGTTTCCCGAACACTGATCAATCGCAATGATGAAAGGCTGGTAAAGAAAATTGAAGGCCTGAGTAAAGAACTCTTATCAAGCAGAGAAGAAATAAAAAACCTGAAACATCCCCCTTCAATTAAAGAATATGAAACTCAGCGACAGGAAATGATCGGGATCGTAAAAGATATTCAGCAACTGCTCAAACAAAAAATTGCGCCGGGTAAAATTGGTGTTATATATAAAGAAAATAAATACGGAGAGGAACTGTCGAGGTATTTCAAACTGCTGAATATCCCGGTATATAATAAACGGCATTTAAATATTCTCGAAATCCCGCTGGCTCAAAAGATCATCCTGGTACTAAAATATCTCGCATCAGAACATGATGTTCCATTTAGTGGTGATGAAATGCTGTTTGAGATACTGCACTTTGACTGGTTTCATATTGCACCAATTGAAATTGCCAAGCTGAGTATTGAAACCGCTGAAAAGAAATATAACGATAACAAAAATTCTCTTCGAAAAGTTTTGCATGACAAGGTACAGGAACCAGCAAAGGATCTTTTTTCCAATACAGTTCCTGCCGGGTTAAAAGAAGCATCCACTATTATCGAAAAACTAATAGCTATAGTACCGAATGTTACATTACAACAGCTTTTTGAAAACATTATTCGTGTTGGTGGTGTGCTTGGACATATTTTAAAAAGTGAAGACAAGCATTGGGAATTACAGGTTACATCAGGCTTGTTTGATTTTATCAAGGAAGAGACACACAGAAACCCGTCGTTGAATCTTTCCCAGCTTGTTAACCTGATTGAGTTAATGGAAAAAGAACAAATTCCATTGCCACTGGTGCAGGTTAGTGGGAGCGATAAAGGAGTAAACCTGATGACGGCACATGGGTCAAAAGGTCTTGAATTTGAATATGTCTATTTAGCAGGATGCAATGCATCTTTCTGGGAGAAGAAAAGAAAACCAGGAGGGGGATATGGTCTCCCCGATACAATTTTTTCATCGCAACCAAAACATAAAGAGGAAGAGGAGCTAAGAAGACTTTTTTATGTGGCACTAACAAGAGCTGAGCAACACCTGGCAGTGTCTTATTGCAGGTTTAAGAATGATGGTAAAGAACTGGAGCCTTCTATGTTTATTGCTGAAATACAGGATGAGCATTTACTACCACCTGAAAAGATGATCATTGACACAGATGTTTTGGCAGAGTTCTCAATTTTAGATTTTGGTGAAGCAGCCGCTCCCGAAATTGAGAAGATGGAGGAAGAATTCATCGGCAGGATACTGGAAAAATTCGTTATGAATGTAACAGCGCTCAACAATTACCTGAATTGTCCGCTGGAATTTTACTTTAAAAACCTGATCCGGATCCCTTCTCCGAAAAATGAAGCTACAGAGTTTGGTTCAGCTGTCCATTATGCTCTTGAAAAACTATTCAGAAAAATGCAGGAGAGTGGTAAAGAAAAATTTCCATCCAAAGAAGAGTTTATTGCCGACTTTGAGTGGTTCATGCACCGTCATCGTGAAAGTTTTACAAAAGAACAATTTGAAAGACGGTTTGAATATGGACAGGGAGTTCTGGCAAACTACTATGATAAATACATTAACAGTTTCAACAAGATTGTTGCCATCGAAAGAAATATCAGGAATGTGGTTATAAAAGGAGTACCGCTGAAAGGAAAGCTCGATAAACTGGAGTTTGACGGAAGATCAGTAAATGTAGTTGATTATAAAACCGGTGACCCGGATAAAGGTATTCCGAAAACAAAAGGACCTTCTGAAAAAGCTCCTAATGGTGGTGATTATTGGCGGCAAGCTGTTTTCTATAAAATCCTTGTTGACAATTACGAATCAAAAGACTGGAAAGTGGTCAGTACCGAATTTGATTTTATTGAACCTGATAAAAAGAAGAACTACCGGAGAGAAAAGATCGTAATCAAACCTGAAGATATAACGACAGTTACGGAACAAATTGCTGAAACCTGGCAAAAAATCCAGGACCGTGAATTTTATACGGGCTGCGGTGAACCAGATTGCCATTGGTGCAATTTTGTTAAAACAAATAAGATGGAAATCGCACTGCACGAAACCGAAACTGCTGACGATACCGAATAGCCCGATATTAAGTTTTTAGAAACATCTCATAAGCACCAATCCCTTAAGTTTGCACCCTGCATGAAGCTTAAAAGGATAATACCGGCGGTTGTACTGATATCACTAATCCTGGTTAATGTGATTTTTGACAGTGGTTGTGCAAATATTATTCCTCCTGCAGGAGGGCCGAAGGATACAATAGCCCCGGTGCTACTTGATGCAAACCCTAACGATTCTACTTTGAATTTTTCCGGTAGCCGAATTACATTCACATTTGATGAATTTATTGATATACAGAATGTTTATGAAAACCTGATCGTTTCTCCGCTGCCTAAAGTAAACCCTGCCGTTGATTTTAAGCTAAAAACACTTACTGTAAGAATAAAAGATACCTTAGAACCTAATACAACGTATACGCTGAATTTTGGAAACTCTGTAAAAGATTACACGGAAGGAAATGTATTCAAAGATTTCAGTTATACATTTTCAACAGGAAGTTATTTGGATTCCCTTGAAATTAAAGGCAATGTGATTCTTGCAGAAAATGGAAAAATTGATACTACTTTAATAGTAATGCTGCATGCAAACGGAGATGATTCAGCCGTGATAAAAGAAAAACCCCGATATGTAACCCGCTTGGATGGAAAAGGAAATTTTGTTTTTAACAACCTTCCTGTAAAAACATTTTTCATTTATGCACTGAAAGATGAAGGAAACAGCCGACGCTACCTGAATGACAAGCAATTTTTTGCTTTTGCCGATAGTGCCGTTAATACAGCACAGCAGAATAATCCCATCACATTATATGCGTTTTCAGCAACTAAAGCCACACAGCAAACAACCGTTCCTTCATCACCCGGGATTAGCCCAAAGAACCGTAAAACAGAAGCACAATCAGAAAAAAGGTTGCGGTATATGACCAATCTTACCAACGGCCAGCAGGATTTACTCTCTGATTTCGAGATCAGCTTTGAAGAACCACTAAAAGCATTTGATACGACAAAAATCAATCTCTATACCGATTCCGTCTATAATAAAGAGTCGAATTATAAATGGGAGATTGATAGCTCGAGGAAAAAAATCACATTAAGCTGCCAGTGGAAAGAAAATACTTTCTACCATTTAATAATGGAGAAAGATTTTGCCGTAGATTCTACAGGAAAAATGTTGTTAAAATCAGATACATTAAATTTTGCAACTAAAAGATTAGCCGACTACGGAACTTTAAGATTAAGGCTTAGAAACCTGGATATTTCCAAAAATCCTGTTTTACAATTTGTACAAAACGAAACAATATACAAGTCCTTTCCACTTTCTTCAGAAGAATTCAATCAAAAACTATTTCCGCCCGGCGAATACCAGCTCCGAATCTTATTTGATGATAATAAAAACGGCGTTTGGGACCCGGGAGAATTTTTCGGTAAGCACAAACAACCGGAAATTGTAAAACCAGTTGACAGAAAGATCAATGTGAAGTCTAACTGGCAAAATGAAATTGAGATAGTCTTATAAACCAGTGGCAAGAATCCGGTATCATAATTACGCATCCTGACTATCTTTGCCGAATGCAATTCTCTTCTCAATTACTCGAAAATGCAGTGAATGAATTTGCCAAACTTCCCGGTATCGGGAAAAAGACCGCATTACGATTGGTGCTTCATTTATTAAAACAAGAGCCAGGGGAAGTTGGTCACTTTAGTGAGGTGATGGCACGGATGAGAAGTGAGATAAAATTTTGTCAGCGTTGTTTTAATGTTGCTGATGGGGATATTTGTTCAATTTGTGCCAATTCAATGAGAAAACAGGAAATCATTTGTGTGGTAGAAAATATCAGGGATGTTATTGCCATTGAAAGCACCCAGCAATACAATGGCATTTATCATATCCTTGGAGGAGTTATTTCTCCTTTAGATGGTATAGGTCCTGATCAGTTAAACATAGAGACACTTATAAACCGTGTTGAAAAGGAAAAAACTGAAGAGCTCATATTTGCCCTTAATCCTAATATACAAGGAGATACAACGATCTATTATATTCAAAAGAAAATCCAATTAGCCGCTGTAAGAGTAACTACTATTGCCCGGGGGGTTTCCTTTGGAGGTGAGCTGGAATATGCTGATGAGCTGACTCTTGGCCGCAGTTTACAGAACCGCCAACCGGTTGAAAAATACGTTAGCCGCTAACTCCCTGATTCTAAATAACCCTTGGGCACATACAATTTGAAGTTTTTAGGGTAATTGTATACCTTTGAAGAACTATCACAGGCGGATTTGTTTATTGTTCGGCCTGCTTAAACAGAACTAATAAACGTCAAGAAGCTTCACCAAAGTTTTCCAGCGTTTACAAGTTCAAAAAAGAGGATTTATGAAGACAATACAGGATTGTTTAAAGGAAAGAATTCTGGTGATTGATGGTGCCATGGGGACCATGATACAAAAACACAAGCCAACGGAAGAAACTTTCCGTGGTGAACGTTTTAAAGATTGGCATATTGATGTGAAGAATAATAGTGACCTGATGAATCTTACGCAGCCACAGATCATTCAAAGCATCCATGAGCTTTACCTCGAAGCCGGCGCTGATATTATTGAAACCAATACATTCGCTGCCACCCGTATTCCCCAGGCTGATTATGAGATGCAGGACCTCGCTTATGAAATGAACCTGGAAGGTGCAAAAATTGCCCGCAAAGCTGCAGATAATTATACCGCAAAAGATCCTTCAAAACCAAGATTCGTAGCCGGTGCTATAGGTCCGTTGAATAAAACATTAAGCCTTTCACCTGATGTAAATAATCCGGGATTCCGATCTGTAACATTCGATGAAGTAGTAGATGCGTATTATGAGCAGGTAAAAGGGCTGGTAGAAGGGGGAGTTGACTTATTGTTGATAGAAACCATATTTGATACGCTGAATGCCAAGGGTGCCATTTTTGCTATAAAAAAATATTTCAGAGATACAGGCAAAAAAACACTTCCGGTAATGATCAGCGGAACCATAACCGATGCATCCGGAAGAACATTAAGTGGCCAAACCCTGGAAGCTTTTTATACATCTGTAATGCATGCCAAACCGCTCAGCATTGGTTTGAATTGTGCGTTGGGTGCAAAAGAAATGCGACCTCATATTGAAGAGCTTTCACAAATAGCTTCTTGTTACGTTTCAGCTTACCCCAATGCCGGTTTGCCTAATGCAATGGGTGAATATGATGAGCAACCTGAAGAAACTGCTCATTTCTTGGAAGATTGGGCCAAAGAGGGTTTTGTGAATATTGTAGGCGGTTGTTGTGGTACCACCCCGGATCATATAAAACATATTGCCGGGCATGTTAAAAACATTAAACCCAGACCATTACCTGTTATTGAAAAAGAATTAACATGAGTACTGCCCAATTATTATTGATATTATCCATCCTCATACTTGTGGTAAATAACTTTTCCATCATTAAAAAGTTATTTGTAAAAAAGAACTCCTAAATGCAAGACACTGCTGTTATCAGACCTTACCTGAGATTATCCGGACTGGAACCGCTTATCATCAGACCAGAAACCAATTTTGTAAACATTGGAGAGAGGACCAATGTAACCGGCTCAAAAAAATTTGCCCGGCTTATACGGGAAAATAAATATGAAGAAGCATTGAGTGTGGCAAGGCAACAGGTGGAGAACGGCGCACAGGTGCTGGATGTAAACATGGATGATGCACTGCTTGATGGTGTAAATGCCATGACCACTTTCCTGAATATACTTCAAAGCGAACCCGATATTGCCCGCATCCCGATCATGATCGACAGCTCAAAATTTGAGATCATACAGGCGGGATTGAAATGTGTGCAGGGAAAATGCATAGTAAATTCTATTTCATTAAAAGAAGGAGAAGAAAAATTTATTGAGCAGGCAATCATTTGCCAGAGTTTCGGAGCATCTGTTATTGTAATGGCCTTTGATGAAAAAGGACAGGCAGATACTAAACAAAGAAAAGTGGAGATTTGCCATAGAGCTTATCAAATCCTCACTGATAAAGTCGGCTTTGATCCCCAGGATATCATTTTTGATCCTAACATTTTTGCTGTAGCGACGGGATTAGAAGAACACAACAACTATGGTGTTGACTTTATTGAAGCAACAAGAGAAATAAAGAAGCTCATGCCGTTAACAAAAGTAAGCGGCGGGGTCAGCAACCTTTCTTTTTCTTTTAGGGGAAATGACCATGTAAGGGAAGCTATGCATGCCGTTTTTCTTTATTACGCTATTAAAGCCGGTATGGACATGGGCATTGTAAACGCCGGTCAGCTGGTAGTTTATGATGAGATTGAACCACAACTGAGAGAACTCTGTGAAGATGTGATCCTTAACCGGAATAATGAAAATAACGAAGCCACAGAAAAGCTTATCGCCTTTGCTGAAACAGTAAAAGCAAAGGGTAAAGAAGAAAAGAAAGATGATACGTGGAGAAAAACACCTGTCGAAGAAAGACTGAAACATGCATTGGTCAATGGTATCACTGATTTTATTGATGCGGACACTGAAGAAGCAAGATCAAAATATCCCAAACCACTGGATGTTATTGAAGGTCCTTTGATGGATGGAATGAATGTAGTAGGTGATCTGTTCGGAGCCGGAAAAATGTTCTTACCCCAGGTAGTGAAGAGTGCAAGAGTAATGAAAAAATCAGTTGCTTATTTAACCCCCTTTATTGAAGAAGAAAAGAAAAACAATCCGCTTTCCGGAAACGGCAGTGCACCAAAAGTTTTACTGGCAACCGTAAAAGGAGATGTTCATGACATAGGAAAAAATATTGTTGGGGTTGTATTGGGTTGTAATGGATATGATATTGTTGATCTTGGTGTAATGGTTCCTGCTGACAAAATTCTTGACACTGCAGAAAAAGAAAAAGCAGATATCGTTGGGCTTAGTGGGTTGATCACCCCCTCCCTTGACGAAATGGTACATGTGGCGCATGAAATGAAACGAAGAGGTATGAAACAACCACTTCTTATTGGTGGAGCGACCACATCAAGAATGCATACCGCGGTAAAAATCGCCCCGCAATATGATAACGGGGTACTGCATATTCTTGATGCATCCCGGAGTGTAACAGCGGTCAGCACTTTATTAAGCAAAGAAAAAAATGTTTTGCTCGAAAAGACAAAACAGGAATATGAGACTTTAAGAGATCAATTTCTAAATAAGAATAAAAAAGAATTGATCTCTTACCAGGAGGCTGTTGTTACAAAGGAATATTTCGACTGGAAAAATTATAAGCCTGCTAAACCCGCTATAGATGGGGTAAAAGTTTTAAAAGAATTTGATCTTGCTACCATTGCAAAATACATTGACTGGGGACCCTTTTTCATTGGCTGGGAGATGCCGGGACGTTTTCCCGATGTTTTAACTGATAAAATATTCGGACAAGAAGCTACAAGACTTTATAATGATGCTCAGAAATTAGTAGAGAAGATCGTAAGCGAAAAATGGTTTACTGCAAACGGTGTTATTGGTTTTTGGCCTGCTACCAGCAACAATGCAGATACTGTTACATTGCAAACAAAGAAAGGCGACATAAAACTGGAAATGTTGCGCCAACAATTAAAAAAAGCAATTGGGCAACCAACATTTTCTTTAAGTGATTTCATTTGCCCACAAGAATTAGGGCAAGGAATCGATTATATGGGAGCTTTTGCAGTCACTATTCACGGAGCTAAACAACATGTAGAAAAGTTTGCTGCTGAACATGATGAATACAATAAGATCATGGTACAGATCCTTGCAGATCGTTTTGTAGAGGCTTTTGCCGAATGCCTGCATGAAAAAACCCGTAAGGAATACTGGGGTTATGCAGCTGATGAAAAGCTTACCAATGAGCAACTGATCAAAGAAGAATACAAGGGCATCAGGCCCGCACCAGGCTATCCGGCTTGCCCTGATCATACCGAAAAATTGAAATTGTTTGAACTGCTGAACGCCACAAATAATATTGGTATTGAATTAACCGAAAGCCTGGCAATGAATCCACCTGCATCGGTTTGTGGCTGGTATATTGCCCATCCACAAAGTCATTATTTCGGTTTGGGTAAAATAAACCGTGATCAGTTACTGGATTATGCCAAACGTAAAGGCATGAGTATTGAAGAAGCGGAAAGGTGGTTGAGGCCGGTATTAGAATAAACTAAAGTATAAGGTAGCCTTTCAGCTCCTCTTTTAACTGAACTGTGTTTTTAAAATGAACAGATTTAAGTCCGAGACCCTCCGCAGCCTTCACATTCCTTAAATTATCATCAATAAAAACAGCATCAGAAGGATTTATTTTATAGCGATCCAGAAGACGGTGATAAAATTCCGGGAAAGGTTTTCTTGTTTTTTCTTCGCCACTAACCACCCTGCCGTCAAACCAATGCAAGAAATCATACCGGACAAGAGCTATGTCAAACAAATTAGCCTGCCAGTTGGTAAGTGCATAATGCTTTAGCTGCTCAGAATCTTTTAGCTCCCTGAATAATTCAACAGTATCATAAATGGGTCCGCCCAGCATATCCGTCCACCGGCCATAAAAATCCCGGATCGCTTTTTCCCAATCTGGAAATTTTTGGACCAGTTCCTGTGTCGCTTCCACAATGGATCTCCCCGCATCCTGTTCTTCATTCCAATCATTTGTGCAGATATGAGAAAAGAAATAATTTCTCTTTTCCTCTGAATCAAAATAATTCTCATCAAATACGTATTTGGGGTTCCAGTCTATCAGCACTCCTCCCAGATCCCAGATAACTGTATTGAACGCCATGTCTATTGGTGATTGTATTTGAATTTCAGCACTATCATAATGCCAGACATGACCAGCATAATTGAATTAGTTAATATAATTACCCAATTATCAATCATTACGCCATAAACAAGCCACATGATCTCGTTTACAAATGCAATCACGAACATGTAAAGTGAAACTTCCTTGGCGGCTTTTACTCTCCATGTTTTTATTACCTGGGGTAAAAAAGTAAATGCAGTCAGTGCGCCGGCAGCGTATCCCAGCAAGTCAGCATTGGTCATTTGTTCTTTCGGTTTTGTTTTAGCAAGGCTTTAATCTCCTTTTTCATTTGCTGCTCCTGTTCTTTCGTAAGCGGCACAAAGCTGATAGCCGTTCCGCCTCCGGGAGCCAGTTTTAAAGATAAAACCGAATTTGTATTCACCAATTTTTTCTCTATTGTGTATGCCTCAGGATTAGTCTGCCAGTCTGCATTGTCCGCATCCCGGTAAATTGTAGCATAATAAAACCTGTCACTATCCAGAAACCCGGTTTTGACAGAAAACTGTCTTGCATTCTCATCAGTAATAGCACCGAGGAACCAGTTGTCAGAGCCTTTTGCTTTTCTTGTCTCAACAATATAATCTCCCGGTTCAGCTTCCAGTATTTTAGTATCATCCCAATCTACTGCTACATCCTTAATAAACTGAAATGCGTCAGGATATAATTCATAGTTCTCAGGAAGATCAGCAGCCATCTGCAAAGGACTATACATAGTGACATACAATGCCAGTTGTTTGGCAAGGGTTGTGTGAACCTGTTCCTTCTTCTCCGGGTTGTAATAACTCATTTTTATTTTAAAAATTCCAGGTGTGTAATCCATAGGACCACCCATTAATCTTGTAAATGGTAAAATGGTTTCATGTTCTGGCGGGTTACCGGAACTCCATGCATTAAATTCATTTCCTCTTGCAGCTTCACTGGCCAGCCAATTAGGATAAGTTCTGTGCAGGCCGGTTGACCGGACCGGTTCATGCATATCCACCATAATATGGTAATCAGCCGTTTTTTTTGCCACCCTTTCATAATGCCTGACCATCCATTGCCCGTCATGATGTTCCCCTCTTGGAATGATCTTTCCGACATAACCGGTTTTTACTGCATCATATCCATGATTTTTCATAAACCGATAAGCAGTATCCATCCATCTTTCATAATTAGTAACAGAAGCAGAAGTTTCATGATGCATGATCAGTTTTACTCCCTTTGAAGCAGCATAACGCTGTAATTCATTTACGTCGAAATCGGGGTAAGGTGTTACAAAGTCAAAAACATCTTCTTTCCATTGCCCAAACCAATCTTCCCATCCTGTATTCCACCCTTCCACCAATACACTCTGGATACCATTTTTAGCAGCAAAATCAATGTAGCGTTTAACATTTGCCGTATTAGCGCCATGAGGAACTTTTGTCGCCTGTTGTGAACCCACCTGGCCACCACTATAATCCCAGCTGCTTTTGCCCACATGCATTTCCCACCAGACACCCACAAATTTTTGCGGCTTGATCCATGAAGTGTTTTCAATCTTAGAAGGTTCATTCAGACTTAAAATCATTTTTGATGCAAGAATGTTCTTTGCATCATCGCTTATGATAATCGTACGCCACGGAGTTTTGGCAGGAGCGATTAAATATGCTTTGTTACCAACTGCATCAGGCACAAGATGAGCATTAAAAGTGAAGTTATTTTTATCAACAACCAGGTCCATTGCAGGATAATTGACCAGCGCCGCTTCATGAATATTAATATAAACACCCTCTTTTGTTTTCATCATTAATGGTGTCTGTACGCCATTTTTATCAAAAATGGATCTTACTGATATTTCTGTAACCTGGTTTCCTGCTCTTGCATCAATATCGCTGATTTGTGTTGTGTGGTACCAGTATTCATTAGAGTCATAGTCACCGGGTATCCACCATATTTTATGGTTACCTGTTAAAGCAAATTGTGTTTGCTCATCTGCCAGTATAAAATGTTTTAAATTAGGTTGTTCAGGAAATTCAAAACGAAAGCTGGCACCATCATTAAATACCCTTATTATAAATTTTAAAATAATATCATTTTGACCCTTTAGGGTTAGTATAAGTTCATTATAATGATTTTGTATTTCCTTCACTTCACCCCAAACCGGCTTCCAGGTATCATTTACTGAATTTTGTTTCTTATCAAGAATAACAAAGGAATTCAATGCAACTTCCGGTAATTTCAAAACAAACCCGATATAAGAGGTTTTTATCACAGGGCTGTTTTTATAGCTTATTTCATAAGCAATTTTATCTCCCTGCGATCCGGAACCTGTAGTCACGATGCTGAAAATAATATTACCATCCGGTGATGTAACTTTTTCTATTAGGCCGGCGTAAGAAAACAGAAAGAAAAATAATGCCAGTACAGCAAGCCATAATTTTTTGAACATGAAATTTCCTTTTGCTATGAAGTTAAAAGGAAATAGCTAATGAAATGCGTTTATCTCCGTTCAAATAACCACCACAAACGTTTTCGGGGCTTTATTTTGTAATTCGTACTGATGTAAGTCCGGATGTGGTTGATTGCTTCATCAACACTATCCGTAACCAATACCAGTTTCATGTCTTCTGTTGAAATTGTTCCCTGGCTGGCCATCCACTCTATATTACGGAGTAACGGTTCGTAATATTCTTTGCCGAATAGTACGATTGGAAACTGGCTGATCGTATTTGTTTGCACCAATGTAAGTGTTTCAAAAAATTCATCCATTGTGCCAAATCCACCGGGCATTATAATAAAAGCATAAGAGTATTTTACCAATAATACTTTACGGACAAAAAAATGCTCAAACGTTACAGATTTATGAACATAAGGATTGGCATGTTGTTCAAACGGCAACCTGATGTTACAGCCTATTGACATTCCTTTGTTTTCAAATGCTCCGCGGTTTGCTGCTTCCATTATTCCGGGGCCTCCACCTGTCATAGTTGTGAGTCCAAGTCCTGCTATTCGTTTTCCAAATTCTCTTGCAGCAATATAATACTGATTATCATCCTTAAATCTTGCTGAACCAAATACGGTGATGCAAGGACCCATAAAATGCAGCGATCTGAACCCTTTTATAAACTGCCGAAAAACCCTGATTGCAAAAAGTAATTCGTATCCGCGGCTTTTGGGCCCTTCCAGGTAAACCTGTTTCTTTGAAGGAATAATGGGTCCTGTTTTCTTTTTTTTAACCTCTTCCATAGTAAGATGTAAATTGCTTTCAATATAAACAATATTAAAATGCGTATTATCAGTTATAATGTTAATGGAATAAGAGCTGCTATAAAGAAAGGGTTTTTAGACTGGCTTAAAACAAATCCTGCTGATGTTATTTGTGTCCAGGAGACCAAAGCTTTAAAAGATGATGTAGACCATAAAGCATTTAATAGTCTCGGGTATTATGATTTCTGGTATAGTGCTCAGAAAAAAGGATATAGTGGTGTTGCCGTTTTTACAAAAACTAAACCCGATAAGGTTGAATATGGAAATGGACATCAGGTGAGTGATGATGAGGGCCGTATAATACAAATGGATTTTAAAGATACAAGGTTGATAAACGCATATTTCCCCTCGGGCACTTCAGGTGATGAACGTCAAACTTTCAAATACGAGTGGCTTGATGAGTTTTATAAATATCTGGCCAAGCTCAAAAAGATATATCCCAAGCTGATCTTATGTGGTGATTATAATATTGCTCATAAAGAGATTGATATTCATGATCCCAAAGGAAATAAAAACTCATCAGGATTTTTACCCGCAGAAAGAGAATGGATGACAAAGTTTTTTGAGAGTGGATGGATTGACACTTTTCGGAGTTTTCATCCTGAACCTCACCGATATAGCTGGTGGAGCCAGCGTTTTCCAAGTGTACGCTTAAACAACAAAGGCTGGAGAATTGATTATATAAATGTTACAGAATCTCTAAAAAAAAATATAAAAGATGCAGAGATATATCCTGACATAAAACATTCCGACCACTGTCCTGTATATCTTGATATTAAAATTTAACCATGTGATCGTTTATAATATTACTGTGAAAATTAACAAGAGTATTGAAGATGAGTGGATCAAATGGCAAAAGGAAGAACATATTCCTGATATAATGGCATCGGGCAATTTTCTGGAATATAAATTTTACAAACTGCTTGATGAGGACGAAGAAGGTTTAACTTATGTTCTGCAGTACTTTGCTACATCTCAGGAACAATACCAGGAATATATTAATAAAACCGCACCCATACTTAGGGAAAAAGCTGTTAAAAAATGGGGAAATAAATTTATAGCATTCCGAACAGTGATGCAGGCTGTGGATTGAGTGTGCATAAGAAAATTTTCCCTTTGTCCAATATTAATTTTTGCCTGGCCTCTTAAAACCCGCTTCTGGCAAGGGTTCTGTTGAACAGCTACTGAAACTACTGATCAGCAATGCTTTCAGAAATTACGCCTGATCTTGTTGCACTTTCTGAGCTAATCATTTTTGTAAGCAGTTATATTTTCATTCTGTAATTACTCATTTCGTCAGATAAAATTTTTTGCCGGAAGGAAAAAGCCTCTAAATTTGTCGCCGCTACTCTAACAATAAAAATAAATATCACATGAACAAAGCTGATTTGATTGCAAAGGTATCCGACGATGCCGGTATTACTAAGACTCAGGCTAACGCTGCTCTTGATTCTTTTGTTGAAGCCGTTACTAAAACTTTAAAAGGCGGAGGCAAGGTAACATTAGTAGGATTCGGTACTTTTTCTGTTTCCAAAAGATCAGCCCGTAACGGACGTAATCCGCAGACCGGTGAAGTGATAAAAATCAAAGCTAGAAAGGTTGCCCGCTTTAAAGCCGGTAAAGAACTTGCAAGTAAATTATAAACAAACACATCTCTCTATAAAACTCCATTCTCAAATTTGGAATGGAGTTTTTAAACTAATTAAAATTTTTAATAGATATACTTATGGGAAGAGGCGATAAAAAAACAGCAAAGGGTAAAAGATTTAAAGGGTCGTTTGGAAAAAGCAGGCCAGCTAAAAAAACAAATACAGCAAAAAAATCTGCCGCCAGGAAATCATCTGCAAAAAAGGATAGCTGATCTATCAGCTAAATAAGAGTATTTAAGAAGTGAAACTACGGAGCCAGTCGCTCTATTTTCCAGCTTCCATCATCCTGTAATGCGTATTGTAATCTGTCGTGCAATCGATTTGGCCTGCCTTGCCAGAATTCAAATATCACTGGTTTAACAAGGTAACCTCCCCAATGCTGGGGCCGCTTTATTTTTTTGTCTTTGTATTTTTCTTTATTCTTTTTAAATGTGTCATCCAGCCATTCCCGGCTTTTAATAACCTGGCTTTGTGGTGATGTGATAGCCCCTATGCGGCTTTCTTCTGGTCTTGAATTAAAATAGTCATCACTCATTTTACCATCCAATTTTTCTACTAAGCCTGTTATTCGGACCTGTCTTTCTAATTCTTTCCAAAAGAAAATCAGGCAAGCTTTTGGGTTTTCAGACAGCTCCCTTCCTTTAAAGCTCTGATAATTGGTAAAAAAACTAAAACCCCTTTCATCAAAATCCTTTAGCAAAACTATTCTCGCAGAAGGCATCCCGTCAGATGATGCAGTGGCTAATGTCATTGCATTTGCTTCGTCAATTTCAGCTTTAACCGCCTGTTTCCACCATTTGGCAAATTGAATAAACGGGTCAGTATCGGCTTTCTTTTCTGAAAGCTTTTTCATTGAATAATTCTTCCTGATATCAGCTATTCGTCCTTTCATGAATAAATATTAGATCATAAAGTTAATTTTCCTGCACTGTAATAAAAAAAGCCCGGTTTGTCCGGGCTTTAAAGTTGAAAATATATTTGTTATAAACTTTTATATTGCTTTTTTACAAGCTCATCTCTCTCTTCAGCAACCACATTCAACATACTCTCCAATTCGCCTATTCTTTTCAATTGACTTTCCAGTTTTTTATTAGTGTCTGCTACCGCCTGTAAATCATTATTCAACTCTTCAAGATAAGATACCCTTTTTTGAAGTTGCTGCTTCTGAAAGTTTGCATCCCTGAGCTTATCCTGCGTTTCTGACAACACTTTATGAAGTTCCTGGTTCTCAGTGTTCATCGCATTGAATTTCAGTTTTTGTTCTTCATATTCTTTTGTCACTTTATAATAGCCCTCTTTCAAATCTTCATATTCCAGGCTAATCTTTTTGGATACAGTAACCTGGTTTTCCAGTTTGTGAATCTTATCCTGCAATACATTAAACTCGCTATAAGCATTGTCAAGCATGGAGGTCATTTCTTTTGTCAGATGTGCTTTCTGCTGAACATTACTGATCTCCTGTTCTTTCTGCTGAAGCCTCTCCTTTAATTCATCTATCTGGTGAGTAAGTTCTTCATTATACTTCATCACCTCTTGCTGCTTTTCCTCAGTTTCTTTGATAATATCAATCTGTCCGAGAAGTTTATTTATTTTTTCATTATGTTCCAGTAAACTGCTTTGAGCCTGACGCAATTGTTCAATATAATCAGGTTTTTCAACTGGTGGTGCCTGAACGACCTGCACCGGGGCAGGATTTTTTCTAAGCATTTCTATTTCGGCGTGAAGCCTTTTATTTTCTTTTCGCATTTCCTCAGCCTCAATAGAATTAATATTATTATCCTCGGTGATTTCGGAAAGTTTTTGCCTGATCGCCTCCAATTCTTTGTCTCTCAATTCCGTTTCATTAAAATACTTGAGCTTCCAGTTCTCAAGTTCCTTACTGACTTTAGCACTTTCACCGGAAGTGGTTTCCCGAAAAGACCGGCGGCTGGAAATAAAAAAGTGGATTGTAATGCCAAGGGTAATTGCTCCCAGCATCAGCACAATAATCTCTACCAGTGAAAGAGTGAGGCTCGCCATAAACACAGATATACTATTTGAAAACTATTGAAAAATCATCAGATTTCCCCTATTAGTTTTTCACAGGCGACAGAATGGTGACGCTGCAAGATAACCCTTGCTAAATACTGACAAATAGTAAATCTACTATATTGATAAGATTACCAGATTTCTATCCTTTAACCAGTGTACCGACTTTTTCTCCTGTAACGACTCTGCTTAAATTACCCTCTTTATTCATATTAAAGACAATAATAGGCAGATCGTTCTCCATACAAAGTGTGAAGGCTGTCATATCCATAACCCTGAGGTTATTCGTTAAACATTCCTGGAAAGTAATAACATTGAATTTTGTGGCAGTAGGATCCTTTTCGGGATCAGCATTATAAATTCCGTCAACTCTAGTGCCTTTCAGAATTACGTCTGCATTTATCTCAATGGCCCTTAAAGAACCTGCAGTATCAGTGGTAAAATAGGGGTTGCCTGTTCCAGCACCAAATATCACAACCCTTCCTTTTTCAAGGTGGCGAATAGCTCTTCTGCGTATATAAGGCTCAGCGATTTGCTCCATTTTAATGGCACTTTGAAGCCTTGTATATACGCCTACCCTTTCTAAACCGGCTTGTAATGCCATACCGTTAATTACAGTAGCCAGCATCCCCATATAATCACCATGAGCTCTTTCAATCCCGGTTTCAGCCTCATTCATTCCCCTGTAAATATTCCCACCCCCAATTACTATAGCTACCTGAACTCCCAGGTCTGTTAAGGTTTTTATATCCCTGGCATACTGTGCAATTACATCTGTATCAAATCCAAAGCTTTTATCTCCCATTAAAGCCTCACCGGAAAGTTTAAGAAGAATTCGCTTGTATTTAGGAAGCATGGAATTTAATTTTTCGGGGCGAAGATAAGGGAATTAAAAGGGACGAATAGACACTTATTTTCCTCACAAACCAGGTAAATAATTCTGATTTAATTTGTATCTACGTTATGAAACAAATTATCCACCAGGTCATTTTTATACTGGTAATTCTTTATCATCCAAATATTCTTTTTGCCCAAATGGACAGTTTTGCTGGTGACTATATTAAGATTTCGCAGTCATTACTATATTCCTTAAAAACTGAAGCAAATCCCGAAACTTTTCTGAAAGATCTAAAAGATGCCAAAGAAGAAACGCTTATAAAACAATTATACAATGATGACAGAAAAAAAGCCTTTTGGCTGAATATTTATAACAGTTTCGTACAACTTTCTTTATCTGAGAATCCCTCGCTTTTTAAAAAAAGATCAGAATTTTTTTCAAGGAAAAGGTTTGTAATAGCAGGAAAACCATTAAGCCTGGATGATATAGAACATGGGATACTTCGCAGATCAAAAATTAAATGGAGTCTTGGTCATCTGAATAAATTATTTCCCGGAGGGTTTGAAAAAAAATTCAGAGTTGATACTTTAGATTACCGTATACATTTTGCATTGAATTGTGGCGCCAAAAGCTGTCCTCCAATAGTATTTTATGACCCTGAAAAAATTGAACGTCAGTTGCGGTTAGCCACCAGAAGTTACCTAAAATCCGAAGTCATATTTAACGAATCCGAAAATATCGTTGAGCTTCCTGCTATTATGAGCTGGTTCAGAAGAGATTTTGGAGGTAAGAGAAAAATGATTCAATTATTAAGAGAGTTGGAGATCCTGCCAACGAGTGCTAAGCCTTCAATCAGATTTAAGAAATACAACTGGGAGGTGTTTCTCTCTCATTACAAAGAATCATAACGAAGCTTTTAAAGAGTATACCATTGGTATTTTATTTTCCATCCCCTTGATTACCCATTTACCTTCGTCAAGCCTAATTGTATTTCTAAAACAAGGATATGGAGAATACATGTATTCGTTAAAAAAATTAATCTTCAATCCTGCTTTGATTAACGCATTCAGCACTTCGCTGATGCTATGATTCCAGCTGTATTCTTTTCCTTTAATGTCTGCACTCCTGTCGGTATATGTGCCTTCATTTTCAGTAACGATTATTTCCTTATTGTCATATGAATATTTAATATGAGTAAAATCATCATCAAACATCCAGACCACCGGATGAAATTCAGCCATGTAAAAAAATCCTCCAGGCTTTAATAAACTACTGATCATTGTTGCCCAGGATTTCAGGTCTGGTAGCCAACCAACCACACCGTATGAAGTGAACACAATATCAAAATCTTCTTTCACATAAGTTGCCGTATCATAAACATTACAACAAATAAACTTAGCGTCTAACGACAATTCATTATTCAACAGAGTTGCTTCCTTAATTGCTTCATCGGATAGATCGATACCTGTTACTTTGGCACCTCTTCTTCCCCAGTCAAGGCTATCCATTCCAAAATGGCATTGCAGATGAAGTATTGACTTACCTTTTACATCACCTACTTCGGTTATCTCTATCTCCGAGAGCACAGACTCCCCCTTTTTAAACCCCTCCCTGTTATAAAAAGAAGAATCTTTGTGCACTTTTGTTCGTTGATTCCAATTGTCTCTGTTTGCGTCAAAATATTTCTCAAACTTTTTCATATTGAAATTTACATAAAAAACATCCTGCCCGAAAGCAGGACGTAACTATACCCTAAACCTAAAGCATTTTATTCCTTTATCACTTTTGCCTGTCCAGTTTGAGTAATATTTTTTGTCGATGGGGTTCCTTTATAATAGATCCTGCTCTGTCCGGATGCATCAGCTGTAAAAGAGTTATTTACATTCAACTTTATTGTCGACTGACCTGCAGCAACAACAGTAGCTGTATCAACTGATATAAGACCATACGTCATAATCTCAGACTGACCGCTTGCGTCAGCTTCAAGAACAGAGGTGTTTCCACTTTGAAAATTGATCTTGGATTGACCACTTGCCAAGAGAATAAATTTCGGAGAACTCATACTCACATTGCAAGAACTCTGACCTGAAACCTGCAACTTCGCAATCTCTGTTTCTGTAAATCCTGAAACAGTTGCCTCTGACTGGCCAGAAATATTCAATCCTGTTAAAGATGGCATTGATACAGTGAAGTAAACAATCCTCCTGTTATTTCTGTGATCACTATAGCTGATAGACAGCTCGGTTCCATCATTTACAAATACCAGGTCATTAAGATCCCTTTCCTCGCCGGTTGCTGTAATCAAAAAAGAATTGCCTTTGGCAATAGTGAAATGGAATTGATTTCCTGCTTCAATTTTTTGAAATCCGGACTCTGAAATGCTCCTCGTAACAGGATTTCGGGGTTCTTTGCTGCAAGAGGAAATTAAAATCCCGAAAAATGCAATAAAATAAATGGCTTTCATGACTATACTTTTAAAATGAATAAATAACTATTTCATCAGCAATGCATATTTAAAAAAGGGCCCTCTTTAGAAAAAGTGAGCCGTTGTTGATTGCTTATGTAGGAGTAAAATTGTTTACTAAAATTTTCTACTGAAGTTTTGTAACATGACATAACAGGCTTTATGCGGCGTTTGTTTTTCCAAAAACCAGCCATGTGCCATTACTTTTTGTAGAATTGTGCCCCTTTTCGTAATCTCCGTCGCCTGGTATTTTTCCCAATGAATTATTCACTGTATCAGTAGACAAGGAGGGGTTATTGGAGCTGTCCCTTTTTCTTCTCGAATGATTTGCAAGGCAAACCATTTCAATATTTCTGGTAATATATCTTCCTCTCATAAAATAGGTTTAATGGTTAATGATCTTGATGGAGCAAATATCATTATCAAAACCAAGGTGTACAATCACATAAAAATGTGAATATGCTCATTGAAGAGGTTTTCACATAAACATGTGGTTTTAGCCCCGACTCTTCCGGGAGCGGATTTCACTCATTAGCTTTGTGCCCTAATGAAAAAATGGATACCCCTTTTAACCTTATTTTTTTGCTTATCAGCAAAGGGTCAGCAGGGCTACACTTTTAACCGGATCAGTACAGATGATGGCCTGGGCCTTTCCTCAAATAATGTCTATTGCATTTACCAGGATAAAAAAGGATTTATATGGGTAGGCACTTCTAATGGATTGCAACGATTCGATGGAAATAAATTCATCAGTTTTGGTAGCAGCAGGTCTGTTGAGCATCAATTACCCGCCTCAGATCTAACTCAGATCATACCTGCAGAAAATAAAAAGCTATGGCTTTTTTTTGGTGCCCGCCAGGAAATCGGTTTATATGATCCTGTAAGTCTTAAATATGAGGTCGTTCCCATTAAAACCACTGGCCGTGTTCCTTCAAGAAGCAATATGCATTTGTGGAAGGACAGTCAAGGTGAGATATTCTTCTTTATTTCAAATTATGCCATTCTTCACTTTAATAAAAAACAAAAAGCATTTGTTGAAGAAAACTACCTCAATCTCCCCAAGGGTTGGATACCGGGGATTAATATTTTCGAAGACACAATAAAAAAACAGATCTGGATAACCTGCCAGGACAGTGGTATTGCAATTTTTGACAGAAAAAACGGAAAAACCTATACTCCGCAATTTAACCCACTCAATATCCCGGCTCTTAATAACAAGAATATCATGCACGGCGTATCGGAAATTTTCATAGATAGCCGTAGAAGACACTGGATTTTTAACTGGACCGATCAACAAAATAAAAATTGCTTTGACGAAAATGGAAACCGGTTAACAGACACCATCGGGCTAAATCAGAATCCCGAATATTCTGAGCTTACCAGTTTTTTTGAAACAAAACAAGGTGTGCTCTGGGTTTTTGGAGCCAATTGCTTATTCAACTTTGATAACAACGAGAAAAGATTTTTCTTTTACGAACCCGGGCGAAGCAGCCCGACAGGGATTTCATATAATTCAGTTTATAATATCATAGAGGACAAAGACAGCAGCATATGGATCTGCACCGATAATGGTTTATACTTTACTACACCCGGAAGTGGTACAATGGGGGTTGTAAATATTTTGTTTAGTGAAAGTAAAGGCGGAATTGAAATTACAGATCTTTTGCAACTGAATGACGGTAATTATTGGTTAAGCACATGGGGAAAAGGAGTACTTACTCTTGACAAAAATTTTAACAGCTATCCTGCAGGCATCTATAAAAATATGCCTGCGATGGACCCGGTAAGCAATGCCCAATACCGACAAACCTGGGCACTATATCAGCACAGGGATGGAAAGATCTGGGTTGGTTGCCAGGCAGGAAAATATATGGTATATGATACGTTGTTAAAAAAGACATTTTTTGGTGAGATCGAAGAAGCAGAAAAAGCAACAATAAGATATATAACAGGTGATCATGAGGGAAATCTGTGGTTTTCCACTCAAAGAGGGCATATCATTAAGTATGATGGAAAGAAGTTTTCAAAGCTTCAGTTGTTCAATACTATCATTTCAAAAATTCTTGTTGATAATGATGGTTTATTATGGCTGGCAACATTTAACCAGGGTTTGTACTGCCTAAGCAAGGACGGAACGAAAATTATTAATCATTTTACTAGCAACTCAAAACAAAATGCACTTTATATAAACACAGGTGATGATATTGACCAGATCAATGATTCTACCATTGCCTATGGAGCCGGTGCATTGAATCTCATAAATAAAAATACCGGTAAAGTTACCTGGTTAACTTTTGAGGATGGACTACCTGTAAATTCAATTCAAAGGATAAGAACAGATGCCAACGGAAACCTGTGGATGATCACCAAAAACGGCTTATGCAAATACAACCCTAAGACAAACCGCTTTACTCCATTTGGAAGAAAAGACGGCATCACATTAGCAAACATGACAACCGTAGCCGATTTTTTCAGCAAGGAAGGCTATGTAATGTTTACCGGAGCCAATGCACTGATGTATTTTCTTCCGGCTATGTATGAAAATAAAACTCCTCCGCCCAATGTGGTTATTACAGATTTTAAATTACTGAATGAATACATCCCGGTTGATTCTTTACTCGAACTATCCAGACTAGAACTAAGACCCAACCAAAATTCTTTTGCCATATATTTTTCTTCATTGAGCTATTCTCAAAAAGAAAAACTTACTTATTACTATAAAATGGAGGGTATTGATAAAGACTGGGTAAAAGCAGACAGGCAAAGTTTTGTGAATTATCGTTTGCTTCCGGCAGGCCGTTATACCTTTTCTGTCTATTGTGAAAATATCGATGGTATGCGTTCCCCTGAAATTACTTCCTTTAAAATATGGATAAGACCTCCATTCTGGAAAACATACTGGTTCTTAAGCTCCCTTCTCTTTATTACACTTTTGTTTATTTACCTCTTGCAGAATATGCGGATAAAAAGACTAATGGCTGTAGAAACGATACGAAACAGGGTTGCAAGAGACCTTCATGATGATATGGGATCTACACTCAGTACAATCAATATTCTGAGCACAATGGCTAAAAGTAAGTTGAATACAGACTCAGTTAAAACAAGTGAATACATAAGCAAAATAAGCGAGAACAGCCAGCGTATGATGGAAGCCATGGATGATATTGTATGGAGTATAAAGCCGACAAATGACAGCATGCAAAAGATCATTGCCCGGATGCGTGAATACGCCACAAGTATTCTTGAAGCCAGAAATATGGAAGTTGTATTTGATATACAGGACGAAGTAGAGAACATCAGGTTAAACATGGAAGCAAGGAGGGATTTTTTCCTTGTGTTCAAAGAGGCCGTTAACAATGCTGCCAAATATTCAAAAGCAACCAAAGTCGAAATAAGTCTTGAAGTTTTCAGAAATACATTGCAGTTAATCGTAAAAGATAATGGGCATGGCTTTAATGTAAGTCTGGCAGATTCAGGAAACGGGCTTAACAATATGCAGAAAAGGGCCGATGCCATGCAGGGAAAACTGCAGGTGAGTTCAAGCAATGACAAAGGCACATCTGTTATTTTAAAAATCCCCCACTCATAATCTCAGACAATGAACAAGCCCCTAAGCCAGAAATTCCGATTTTTTACATTCATCTGTATCGCATTGCTGGTGTATGTTCATGGATATAATCTGAAACAAACATATCTCGAGCCTTTTTCTACAGTTAGTGAACCTCTTACTTTCACTACTTTTTTTGAATATTTTATTGCAAATGGGTTGCTCAGGTTTCGCATTCCGATGCTATTTGTTATTTCCGGTTATCTCTATGCTGCTTATGATCATCGGCCTTACTGGCAACAAATTAAAAGAAGATTTAAAACCCTGATTATACCTTTTCTGCTTTGGAGCGCATTGGCTTTGTTATTTACATTTTTGTTGCAGCAATTTTACTACACATCAAAGGTTGTTTATACGGCCGGAATTGATCAGTTTGGAGAAAATGTTCCTTACACTGAAATCGGATGGGAGGGAATAATCAGAAGGTGGCTCACAGCTCCTATTGCCTACCAGCTTTGGTTCATAGTTGCCTTATTTTTTTACAACCTGGCTTATCCGGCAATAAGATGGATGATCTTAAAGATCCCCTACATCTGGCTTATCGTTACATTCCTGCTATTTTTTATTGCATTTCAATTCATTTATATAGATGGCCGGGGCTTATTCTTTTTTTCACTTGGAGTATGGATTCAAAAAAGGAATTTTAATATCGAAAGAAAACCTGGTTGGCTCAGCCCTGGATTGACTTTTCTTTTGTTTATTGGCTTTACAGTTGTAAAAACTTTCATGGCTTTTGAACTGGAACCCAATACCCTCTCAACACAATTAACTTTGCTGGTGCTTTTCCAGCTATCCGTTATAACGGGTATTATTGCTATGTGGTATGGACTTGACAGAGCTGTAAAATGGTTTATGTCGAAAAAGTGGTTTCAGCATGCCAGCGGATTTTCTTTTTTTCTCTACGGAGCACATGTTCCATTGTTACCCTATGCCATGGCCATGGCATTGATGGAACTAAGCTTTATTCCCTGTTATCGGTTAATTGCCTATCTGTTAGTACCGGCATTGGTAGTTATTTTATGTATCTGGCAGGGAAGAATCCTGAGAAGGCTATTGCCTTCTGTTTATCGGATTTTTACCGGCGGCCGTGGCTTTTAAGTTCTGAATACCGTCACATTAATATGTGATAGGAATCCGAATAGCAGAATGTTAAATTTGTATAAACGGTTTTCATTTTCCACCCAAATTTTTACCATGATAAAAATTATGCTATATGAAGATAACCCGCAGTTGCGTGAAGGATTGACGATGCTCATTGACGGAAGTGATGGGTTTGAAGTGCTGGCTTCTTTTAAAAACTGCAGCAATGTTGTTGAGGAAGTGGAAGCTTTTAAACCAGATGTAATATTAATGGATATAGATATGCCGGGAGTAAATGGAATTGAAGGACTGAAACTTATCCGTCAGCATAACCTCGATGCAAAGGTTTTGATGCTGACAGTATTTGATGATAACAAGAATGTGTTTGAAGCATTGAAAAACGGGGCTAACGGATATGTTTTAAAGAAAACTCCACCTGCAAAATTGCTGGAATATATCAATGAAGCTGCCAGCGGCGGAGCACCGATGACTTCTTCAATCGCTACCCAAGTTTTAAAAATGTTTTCCGAAGTGCAAGCACCTGCCGGTGAAGATTATAATCTCAGCGACCGGGAAAAACAGGTACTACAGTTACTTGTAAATGGTTATAGCTATAAAATGATAGCTTCAGAAATGTTTATAGCAATTGATACGGTGAGAAGCCATATTAAAAAGATATACGAAAAACTGCATGTAAATTCTAAATCCGAAGCCGTGGCTAAGGCCTTTAAAGACAAAATTGTCTGAAATAATTAATTATTCTTTCCCATTAAAAAGATGTGATATACTATCACATCTTTTTTGTTTTATATCGGCTCTTCTCACACATTCATGCTATTTAAATGGTCATTCGCAAACCTGATTTTTCCGGTGAATTTTTAACCATTTAAACCTGCTATTTATGAACAAGCTCATTTTGATTTCAGGAATATTTACTGTGGCCGTTACAGCGATAATAACAGCCTGTAATAGCTCTTCCGGCAAAACAACAGATCCGTTACCTAAAAAAACAAAAGAGGAAGAGTTAATCCAACGAGGAAGCTATTTGGTAACGGTTGGAGGTTGCGATGATTGCCATTCCCCAAAAATAATGGGGCCTAATGGCCCGGAAATAGATATGGAAAGAAGACTTTCAGGATTCCCTTCTTCAAGACCCATTCCCACCTATAACAGCGAATTGATTAAAAAGGGAATGATCCAGTTCAATGAAGATCTTACTTCTTCTGCAGGACCCTGGGGTGTTTCATTTTCAGCAAATCTTACTAGTGACCCAACAGGTGCATCCAGTTGGCCTTTAGAGAATTTTAAATATGCTTTGCGACATGGAAAATTAAAAGGTTTAAAAGAGAGCAGAGACCTGTTACCACCAATGCCATGGTTTAATTTTGCTAAAATGACTGATGAGGATCTTGAAGCTGTCTATACTTATTTAAAAACAATTAAACCAGTTCAAAATATAGTTCCGGGACCTAAATCACCAGATGAAGTAAAATAAAAAAGGGAGCATAAGCTCCCTTTTCATTTATCATTAAATACTTCTTTTACTTAGCCTAAAGCCACTCTTTTAAACTCAACAACTTTTACATCTCCAGACTCTTTCAAATATTGCTCTACAGACTTGCTACTATCTTTTACAAAAGCCTGGGCCGTTAAAGTTTGTTCTTTAAAGAAAGCACCCATTTTACCTTCAGCAATTTTAGCCAGCATTTCTTCTGGTTTGCCAGCCATTTTAGGATCCTGCTTCATTAACTCCATGATGATATCCTTTTCACGGGCAATAACATCAGCTGGTACTGAAGCGGCATCTACGGCTACCGGATTCAATGCTGCAATCTGCATAGCCACATCTTTACCTGCATCAGCTGCTTCTTTATTTAATCCTACAAGCACACCTATACGGTAAGCTCCGTGAATATAAGAAGCCACATAAGGAGCATCTACTCTTTCAAATTTCGTAACACCTATTTTTTCACCAATTGAGGCCAGCTTATCATTTACCAGTTCAGCAACTGTTGAGTCCCCAGCCTTGGTAGTCATTAGTTCATCCAGGTTCTTAACATTGTTCTCAATAGCTGCATCTGCAATAGTCTGACCAAAGGCAACAAAGTCTTCATTCTTAGAAACAAAATCCGTCTCACAGCTTACACATACAACAATTCCTGTTTTATTATCAGCAGTTGTTTTAGCTATAACAACTCCCTCTTTTGCTTCACGGTCGCTTCTTTTAGCGGCTACTTTTTGTCCCTGCTTTCTCAACCAGTCAATTGCTGCCTCAAAATCACCATTCGTCTCTGTTAAAGCTTTACGACAATCCATCATACCAGCACCCGTAGCCTGGCGTAATTTATTTATATCCTGTGCACTTATAGTTACTGTACTCATTTATCAAAAAATTTAAAGATTTAAAATTGTCCGTGTCTATTCACAACACGAACGATTACCTCTTTGCAGTCGATTATCTCCTGGCTCCACCAGGTCCGCGGCTTCCGCTGCTACCACCCGTAGTACGACGTCTTTGACCACCACTCCGGCTTCTTCCTGTACGTCCACCCTCTGCTTCAGCTTCAGCCAAAAGTTTCGCTGCTTTCTTTTCCTTTTCATCATCCGTCATTTCTTCTACTTCCTCGTCTTTTGCAGCTTGTCTTTCTGCAAGACCTTCTGCAATAGCAGCTGTGATATAGTTAACTATGATAGCTATTGATTTGGTAGCATCATCATTAGCAGGAATAGCAAAATCAACTTTGTTAGGATCGCAATTTGTATCTACAACACCAAAAGTGCTGATGCCAAGGCGTTTTGCTTCAGCCAGGGCAATATGCTCATGACCAATATCAATAATAAACAAAGCCGCAGGCACACGACCTAACTGGGCAATACCACCAAGCACTTTTTCCATTTTATCCCTGTCACGGCTCAAGGTCAATCTTTCTTTCTTGGTTATACTGTCAAAAGAACCGTCACCTAGCATTTTCTCAATACTCTGCATTTTCTTTACACTCTTACGAACTGTATTGAAGTTTGTCAACATACCTCCCAACCATCTTTCAGTAACGAAAGGCATGTTTACTCTTTTAGCACATTCAGTAACGATATCTTTCGCCTGTTTCTTGGTACCTACAAACAGAATTTTCTTTCCGCTCAATGCCACCTGCTTTAATACAGCAGCAGTTTCCTGAAGACATTCAACTGTTTTGTTGAGGTCAATGATGTGAATACCTTTCTTTTCAGCGAAGATGTATGGTAACATCTTGGGGTTCCACTTCTTTTTCAGGTGACCGAAATGAACACCTGCTTCCAGAAGTTGCTGTTGTAACGATGTGTTATTTTCCATTTTATTTGTATGATCGTTTTAAAGTATTGTTTGATAAAAATGCTGCGATTAACGCTTAGAGAACTGGTAACTCCTTCTCGCCTTTTTGTGACCGAATTTCTTTCTCTCTACTGACCTCGGATCTCTTTTCAGTAAGCCCGCAGCTTTTAACGCAGGACGAAACTCAGGGTTGATATCGATCAGTACACGGGCAATACCCAGCATTGCTGCTTCTGCCTGACCTTTTGCGCCACCACCGGCAGCGTTGATCTTGATATCAAATTTTCCAACTGCATCAACAATTTTAAGAGGTCTTTCAACCTGGTTTTGCAGATAAACCAGCGGGAAGTATGTTTTATAGTCTTTATCGTTTACTGTAATCTTTCCATCTCCTTTGGAAACGAAAACTCTTGTTACAGCTTCTTTACGACGACCAACATCATTTTTTTGCTTTTCCATTTATTTTGATTTGCAATTTTTAATTGTAATTAGAATTTCAACTCTTTGGGTTGCTGTGCACCGTGTGGATGTTCTGAACCAGCGTACACAAAAAGTTTTTTATACATTTTGCGGCCCAGCCTGTTCTTTGGCAACATTCCTTTTACAGCTCTTTCAATAAGAACTTCAGGTCTGCGTTTTTGAAGATTTTCAGCAGTCTCTTCTTTCAGACCACCTGGATAACCCGTAAAGTGATCATAAAGTTTATCCTGCATTTTGTTTCCGGTTAACACAACCTTTTCAGCATTGATAACAATGATAAAATCGCCTGTGTCAACATGTGGTGTGTAAGAGGCTTTGTTTTTACCACGAAGTATCGCAGCAATTTTCGAGCATATGCGTCCAACGGTTTGATTAGTACCGTCCACAACATACCAGTTGCGCTTAACGGTAGCCTCGTTCGCATGTTTGGTAGTGAAATGTAGTTTACTCATTTTGTTTTTTTCTTTTAACTAATAACTTCTATTAGCCTGTTAGTGAATAACCTGCTGAGCTATCCCTCAGCCGGGTCCCGATCAACTATTTTAGCCTGATTTTGGGGTTGCAAAGATAGGCGGGGGTAAAATCCTAACCTAAGAATTAAAGAGGTATTTTTGAATCTAACCCTTGTAATGTATTGATTTACAATAAAAATTTTGCCTTGATAAAAAACAGCTAACTCCTTTTCCCTGTTTCCCACCATTTTTCTTTCAAAATTTTACCCCCTATTGTATAGACCTGTCCTATCATTGGTGACACAACATCTATATCCAACTCTTCTGCTTTTAGCAATATTCTTTTGATTGGCTCATTCCAGGGATGCATACCCAGCCTGAACTTACCCCAATGCACAGGCAGCAAAATTTTGGCTTTTAAATCTTTTGCAGCCTGAACTGTTTCTTCCGGCATCATATGTATCAACGGCCACATTACATTATATTGGCCTGACTCTAATAGGGCCAGATCAAATGGACCGTATTTATTTCCAATTTCTTTGAAATGAGTATCATATCCTGAATCGCCGCCGAGATAGATATTCTTTTCACTTGTTTTGAGAATAAATGACGACCATAAACACTGGCCTCTCTTAAGCCCCCTTCCTGAAAAATGTCGTGCAGGTGCTACCGTTAAAGTGATTTCGTCATCAAGCTGGGCAGTATCCCACCAATCTAATTCTATGATTTTTTCTTTTTCAACACCCCAATAAATCAAATGAGAACTTAGCCCTAATGAGCAATAGATTTGTTTAACATTTTTTCTAAGCTTACGAATGGTTTTAAAATCCAAATGATCATAGTGATCATGTGTTAGAATCAGGTAATCAATTTCGGGCATATCATCTGCCTTATATTCATCGCTTCCCGGAAAAGCTCTTACCATAAATGAAACAGGAGCAGCATTGCCACTGAATACCGGATCGACCAGAATATTTTTTCCGGTAGTTCTTAACAAATAAGATGAATGACCGAACCAGACAATTGAGGTTTCTGACAATGGTAATTGATTCAAATCCGTTCTTACAAATGGTATTTTTGAAGAAGGCGCCGTTTCAGGATGCTTTTTAAAAAATTCCTTCATCATTTTCCAATAGGATACCCCTTCTTGTTTCATAGGAGTTGGAGAAAGATTCTGAAAAGAACCATTTCTGTAGTTAGATGATTTTTTAATCCTCTCAAGAAGTTTTCCCGCTGGCAACTTCCCTGTTATACGTAAAGACATCGTATTAATTTGATTGGACAAAATTCAGAAAACGAAATGAAGTGCCTATTAACTTTCGGCAAACAAACATTTTTTAAGGGTAAATTGCAGACCCGATTATTAAATTGAAACATTTTATTATGACAAGTCATGATCTTGGGAGAACAGACTTTGGTGATCCTGCAAACAAAAATAATTTAATGACATTGGAAGAGGCACATACGTTGCTTAATGATTGGGTAAACAATGAAAGATTACGTTTACATATGAAACAGGTAGCCGCAGTGATGAAGGCATGGGCTGTTGAAAAAGAAAAGGCTGATGAACAAACAGCTTTAAAATGGGAGTTAGCAGGTCTGTTGCATGATGCTGATTGGGAAAAACATCCGGATGATCATTGCCGGGTGATAATTGAAGAGCTTGAAAAAAGAAATATTGATCCGGAAGTCATTAATTGCATTGCTTCCCATGGGCCAAGATATTTTGGTGTGGAGCCTGAAACCAAAATGGATAAAATGATCTATGTGTTTGACGAACTAAGCGGATTGATTCATGCTTATAGCCTAATGCGTCCGGAAGCTTATGCAAGCATGGAAGTTAAGGGAGTAAAAAAGAGATTAAAGGAAAAAGCATTTGCCGCCAATGTAAACCGGGATGATATTAACGATGCTGTTTCAAGAATCGACACTCCTCTTGAAGAAATCATACAGTTTATTATCGACCACCAGAAAGATGTGAGCTAATAATTAGTTAGTTATTCAGATGGTTTTCTAACAGAAAGCAATAGCATAAATATCCCGAACACCATAAATATAGCTCCGCACCATTTATTTACTGCAGCCGGCTGTGATGCAAACAAGCCATAACCAAGTAATATGATTCCGACCAACAGGAAGAAGACGCCGATAACAAAACGCAGATCAAATAGCTTGTTCATATAAATTATTTAAAAGAAAATAATATTCAATACAAGTGTTATTGCCAATAAAATCATGCCCAGCCAAAAAGGATTTTTATACCAAACCTTGCTGGAGTCTTTTTGCCTGGGTGTAAGGCTGTATACCAATCCTACAAGTTGCTCATTAGGCCGGGGTTTTGTAAAAAGACTTACCAGTACTGTTACAACAAAACAAACAATAAACGAAATGGCCGCTATATTAAATGCCTGGCTTGTTCCCGAATAATACTCATGCATATTTCCCAGCCAACCACCTTTACCCTCTGCAGTAGTTAAACCATGAGTGATTGCTGCAGCAGCTGTACCTGAAAGCAAACCCCAAAAAGCACCGTGACCTGTTGTTCGTTTCCAGAACATACCCAGGAAGAATGTGGCAAACAATGGAGCATTTACAAAACTGAAAACCAATTGCAAAAGATCCATAATACTGTTAAAGCCTTTTGCTAAGTAAGCTGTAGCTATAGAAATCAATATTCCAACAACTGTTGTTGCCTTACCAACATATAAATAATGCTTCTCAGAAGCGTTTCGTTTTATGTGAGATTGATAGATGTCATAAGTCCAAACGGTATTAAAGGCCGTTACATTACCCGCCATTCCAGACATAAACGAAGCAATCAACGCTGTTAGTCCAACTCCTAATATTCCATTCGGGTAAATTTTAGATAATAACAATGGGAGTGTCATGTTATAATTAATATCACCGGCATCGTTACGGGGCAAGTCAAATCCCGAAAACTGGTTTTGCAACGCCAGTAAAACTATACCGGGGAGAATAACGATTGCTGGCATGATCATTTTTGGAAAGGTTGCAATCAGCGGAGTTCTTTGTGCAGCGTTGAGATTTTTAGAAATCATAGCTCTTTGCACTACCAGGAAATCCGTACACCAATACCCGAAGGCCAATACAAAGCCTAACCCAAAAACTAAACTGAAAGCATCTACTCCCATCGGGTTGGTTGAAGCATGTTCCATTCCTTTCCACAAATGAAGTTTTGCATTTTCAACATTCTGCACAATGCCATCTATACCCCCGGCCTTATCCAAACCTATAAATACAAGCGGAGCGATTCCCAAAACTATGAGGAAAAATTGCAGTACTTCATTATACACTGCACTGGTAAGGCCTCCTAAAAAAATATAGATCAAAACAACACCAGCTGCTATCCATACAGATAAATTAAAGTCCCACCCGAGAATCGTTTGCATTAAAATAGCCAGTGCATAAAGTGAAACACCTGATGAAAAAACTGTCATTGCAGCAAACGATACGGCGTTAAATGTTCTTGTCTTTTCATCAAATCTTAGTTTCAGGTATTCAGGCACACTTCTCGCTTTACTGCCATAATAGAATGGCATCATATAAACACCAAGAAATACCATAGCCAAAGCAGCACCGAGCCAGTAAAAATGGGCAGTATATAGACCGTATTTCGCCCCGTTTGCAGCCATACCCAGCACTTCCTGTGCACCCAGGTTCGCTGAAATAAATGCCAGAGAAGTAATCCAAAGCGGGATACTCCGGTTACTCATCAAAAAGTCATTGCCTGTCTTTATTTTTTTCTTGAGAAGAAATCCTATCCCGACCACGAATAGAAAATAAATAGCGATGATCAGGTAATCGACTCCATTAAGGTTGAGATTCATAAACCTGTTTTATGAAATGGGTTTAATTGTATTTTTTATATCACTTATCAAGATACATTTCTTTGAACTTATCATACAGTTTTATAAAATCATTTGCTTTCCCATCCCTGTCAAAAATAGATTCCCATGTGCTGATGGGTTCCCAGATACAAGTACCTTTTCCCCTTCCACCAGGCAATTCGAATGCAAGCTTATTCACTTCTTCCTTTTTTGCTGAGTATTCGACGACAATTATGTCTTTATTGTATCTTCTTACAAGATCATGCATATTATCCCGAAGATCATCTAATGTACCATGCCATTTGGGATAATAGGAAAGACCGATCACATCAAAATGAACTCCTCTCGCAATCATCTGGTCATAAAAGAAAACCGTTTCGTCATTTTGACCGCCTAATGCTACATGCAACATTATTACGATAGAAGGATCAACAGATTTCACAGCCGCAATTCCTGCTGCAAGTAACTGCGACATACTATCAACATTACTTACATTTCCCTCCGGCCACACAATACCATGATTGATCTCATTACCTACCTGCACCATATCAGGAGTTGTGCCCTGGTCTTTTAATTCTTGTATCACTTTTCTTGTATAATCGTATAACGCCTTCTTCAATTCTTCAAATGAGAGATTGCGCCACGCAGCAGGTTTGTACTGCTTGCCAGGGTCTGCCCAATAATCACTATAGTGAAAATCTAAAAGAAATTTCATACCGGCATCCTTTACCCTCTTGGCCATTTTTTTGGTGTGATCCAGATCGCAAAATCCTTTTTGAGGAGAATAACCACTATCTCTTGCCGGGTCGTTGAAAATTCTCAGCCGTACATAATTGAACCCATGATCTTTCATAATGAGTAAAGGGTCTTTCTCAACACCATTATCAGAAAATCTCCTTCCACGATCTTCCAACTCAGGTAAAAAAGAAATATCAGCGCCGAGCATTTTGGTTACTTCTCCAGACTTGGCAGCTTCACCCTTTAATTCATAACTTTTATCAATATTGATTGTTGCAACACTTCCGGATGAAACTGTAACAATATCAGTAGACCCCGTCCACAGCCCCACTGCTTTGGCTTCAAAATGAATTGTTCCCGATTCCCCGGTTGACTGAACAATAACCTGGCACTTGCCATTGAATAAAGTTCTTTGCCATGCTCCTTCTACGCATTTATCCAATTCGTGACTGCTTGGGTCGCCATTGCCAACTCCAATAATTTTTCCCGGACCATTTATTTCAAACCGCACCATATTGTTTGCGTCGGGTACTTCACGACCCTGCTGATCTACCGCACTTATATTAATTATACATACATCCAGTGCATCTGCAAACATTGTGGTTTTGTAAGGCGTAATGTATAACTCGGTAGGATTACCTGTTGTTTCAATTTTTTTATAAAGTCTCTTACCTTTTTTATAAGCAACCGCTTCCAATGTTCCTGGTTGATATTTCACTGTCCACTTCAAATGACTGTTGCGGGTCATATCCTTTTTGCCTAAACTTTTTCCATTCAGAAACAATTCTACATTATCTGCATTAGTATTAACCCACACATCAACCGGGTCACCTTCAGGTTTATTCCAGCCCGGTGCTTTGTCTCTCCAATTCCAGTGCGGAGAAATATGCAATATATCTTTAGTCGTCCACCAGCTTTGGTAGTAGTAATAAATATTTTTCGGGAAGCCACACATATCCATAATACCGAAATGCGAATTAATATTCGGCCAGCGAAATGGAGTGGGCTCTCCACGATAATCAAACCCAGTCCAAACATAACCACCGAGCCAGAAATCATTATTCGCTGCCAAAGTCCACCAATCCTCAGCTTTACTTGCCCACCATGGCGCCGTAATATCCTGGTCAGGTACATAACCCCTGATACTATCTTTCTCGTACTGGCCTCTTGTTGTAACAGTACTTCCCATTTCTGTTCCAATAATCGGTTGATCTGGATGGTCCCGATGATAATCAGCTACAGCAAATTGGCGATAATTAAAACTGCGAACAGGAATTACTTCATTAACGCCGCGATAAACATTCGGCACATCAGCAGCATAAGTGCAGGTTCTTGTAGGGTCGAGTTCTTTTTGTTTAGCAATAAAAGTCTGCGCAATTCTTTTTCCGGTTGACTGTGTATGAATCCACCCTTCTTCATTACCTATTGACCAAATAAATACACAAGTCCGGCTGCGGTCTCTTTTTACCATTCTTTCAAACTGCGCCATGTATTCAGGACTGCTGTTTAGCAACCGCTGTTCATCCATTACCAACATTCCTAAACTATCACATGCATCCAGTAATTCCGGTGTAGGAGCATTATGACTGGTTCGACAAGAGTTAGCTCCAAGATTTTTCAAGAGCCTTACCCGATAGTATTGCAGATAATCAGGTAAGGCACTTCCGAGACCTGCATGATCCTGGTGATTATTTGTTCCCTGTAATTTTATATGCTTACCATTCAGAAACACTCCGTTGGGTTTTACATCAATATGCCGCAAACCATAACGAAGCGTTTGTTTATCTATCAGTTTTCCGTTAGCCCTAACTTCTACAATTATCCTGTATAGATAAGGATCTTCTAATGACCAGGGCCTGAAATTGACCAAGGTAAGATTATTATAAACCGAATTTTGTTTATTTACATTTAAGGGAATAGATTGATCTTTTGCCTTTGAAACAATTCTACCTTCCCTGTCAGTCATGTATGCAGATACAACACAATTTGCAGCAGATAAAGATTGATTTTCTACGGTAGTTTCCACATTTACTGCAGCTTTATTGCTATTGATGGCAGCATATACAAAAACGCCGTCTTGTGTAATGTGTACATTATTATATTTATTAAGCCATACATGTCGATAAATGCCGGCTCCTTCATAAAACCAACCTTCATATTGCGTAGCATCTACTCTTACAACCAGAACATTATCCCTGTCGAAGCTGATAAAATCAGTTATATCATAAGCATTACCTACGTAACCGCTCATATTATTCCCAACAAAAAAACCATTTACCCAGATCATCGCATCACGAAAAATACCATCAAACTGAATTTGAAATCTTTGCCCTGAATCACTTCTGGCAATTGTAAAATGTTTTCGATACCAGCCAATACTTGTTTCAGGAAACAATCCGCCAACAGGCTTATAGCCATGGGCCATTACATCAAAATTGTCAACATTCACAAAAGGAAGTTCAACAGCCCAATCATGCGGAAGATCAAGCGATCTCCATGTACTGTCTTTGAATCGTGGATCGATTGCTGTTCCTGCTGCTCCGCCAGACTTAGAAAAAATTGTAGCTATACTATAATTGAAATCTTTTTCGGGGTTAGATGCATGGCCAAGATGAAATTTCCAGTTTTTATCAAAATCTATTTTCTGCCTTTGCGAAAAACCAATTGCAGATGCGGTCAGCATTATTACAAGAAGCAGGTATTTCATATAAACAAGATACTAAAGAAACTCCTGCAATCAGGTCATTAATTAAAGGCATTTAAAGCAGAAGTCGGTTTACCCGAATTATCAAATGCTCCTAATGTATATCCTTTCCAGTTATTATATGCTTCAGGCTCCCAATACAAAACACCCAAGCCTTTATTATTTGGAATTGATTTTATTTTATTGATGAGATCAGTTAAAAATGAATTGCAGGCAGATGCCTGGTCCCAGCTCATTCCCACCTCTACTACCATCACTTCTTTATTATACCTGCTTACCATATCATTCATATTAGCAAGACATTGAGAATTGAGTATTGACCAATTGGATGAAGATGGATACAAAGACATACCGATCACATCCCATTTTCCATTATTGTTTTTAAGACCATCAAAAAGCCAGCGAAATAAACTATTATCATATCCATTAGAAACATGCACAATTACTTTAATTGATGCATCAACCGCCTTTATTGCATCATAACCAGCATTGATCAATTGGGCAAAGCTGCTCATATTAGTGGAAGCTTTTCCTTCCGGCCATAGTAAACCATCATTTGTTTCATTACCTACCTGCACCCATTCCGGCGTTATGCCATTAGACTTTAGCAAGGTTAAAACATCAAAGGTGTGATTATAAAGAGAAGTTTTGAGTGATGCTAAATCCTGCCCCGCCCATGCAGCCGGTTTATTTTGCTGCCCGGGATCAGCCCATGAATCACTATAATGGAAATCGATCATGATCCTCATACCCAGATTTTTTGCTCTCGCAGCTTTTGTCAATACATCGCTTGAATTGTTCCATCCGCCTGCCGGATTAACCCAAACCCTCAGCCTTATTGTATTCATTCCAAGAGCTTTTAATATCTGCATGCAGTCCTGCTCTGTTCCACCTGTATTATAAAACTTCTTACCTGCAGCTTCCATTTCTGTTAACCAGCTTATATCAGCCCCTTTGGCAAATTGAATAGCTGGTGTTGGATTTCCGTCATCATCATTAACCTTCGATTTACAGGAAAAGAAAAATAATATAAAAGCAATCCAGGCACTTCTCTTAAAAACAATATTCATTAGCTCTAATTTTTACAAAAGAAAAAACGCTGCCTTTTTGAAGGCAGCGTTTTTATATTTTAGTCGCCCCATTAATTAATAGTTACTGTTTGGGCATATTCGTCTAATGTAATAGTATAGCTACCAGTTGTTGTTGGCGTTTTAAAGTTATTACCACCTTCCCACTTGATCTTTCTTGGTGTTCCTGTAGCCTGACTCCCGCCACTATTATCTTCATAATCAAAAGCTCCCCACGCATTCCCTGCGAGAAACTTAATATCCTTATTGGCGATTAAAGTTGCTGTTATCGTCCATACACCATTTCCCATATAAGTCATCTGCGGGCTTGAAGCCGGATCCCATGCGTTAACACCTTGTATGCCATCTCCAACAAGACGCATTTCAGTTGCTGCTGCCAATACATATTTAGGATCGTTAATATTTGCATAATCAAAAATGGCTCTTACAGCACCTGTTGATCCTGTCCATTTAAAATTGTTACCCGAACCGGTTCCGTTAATTATCATAACATCAGATGAATTCACGTCATACCAACGGGAAATGTTATTGGCACTATTATCCCATGCATTACCGTCATGAAACTTGAATTCATCATTCTGAGTCATATTGGTAATATAAATAAACCTGTTGGGAGCAAAATTGGACATTTTGATTGCAGTGGATGGATTCCAGCCCTGGAAAGCACCAACAAGTCCTACCGCTCCGATACCACCTGTTTGCAGGTAATATTTTGATGTCGCCAGATCAACCGTAATCCGATAAATACCATCAGAAGGAACATTAATATTGTTACCTCCGCCGGCTGTTGTTAGCGTTCCGCTTGTACCCGAACCATTAGCATCTCCATAAATAGTCTGGGTAGGAGAGCTCCAATCAGTATTTTCAGAAAGGAATTTAATTCCTGAACCTGCTACAGTCAGTTTTGCATACACAAAAAATGTTCCCGGAAAACGGGGATCAGGAATCATAGCTATTGCTGCTGATGGGTTCCAGTCTGCCGGTGAACTACCGCCCACCAGATAAAGCTTAACTGCATAGGTTGAAATCGTAATTGAGACTGTGTTAGAGTAAGAAATAGCTCCCTGTGCCGTTGTGGCTTTTAACCGGTACTCAACCTTTCCAACAGATCCACCCGGTATTCCACAATTCAGCCCTGTTTCATTCAGGTCTTTGATCAGCATTTCTTTGGTATAAAGATTATTGCCGATTACAATCTGCTTGGGATTGGAAAAGTTCTTATTAGCTGAATCATATTGAATAATATAATTAACATTCCCGGTATACCCATTAAATGATGTTGTCCAGTCAAATCTGTTTGACGTCTGTGTTTGTGTTGCCTGTGTACAAACAACATTGGTTTGATTAGTGGTTAGTACCGAGGGATCGTTATAAGGTGTAACTGACAGTTTCAGAACATTTGAAAAATAACGTTCATTATTATTCCCGTAAGAAGAAATCACCCGAACATCCACATCATATGGGGTACCCAGAGTAAAACCGTAATTCAATAAAATAGCATTGAGTTCTTTACCCGTAAGTGTTGTTCCAAGATCTCCAATAACAATTTTGCTGGCCGGATTAGAAAAGTTCCTGCTTGTAGAGTCTATCTCCAATACATATTTATAGGTGCTCGAATCTGTTGCATATTTCGGGCTTGTCCATGAAAAAGACACAACAGGTGTTAAAGAATCAGCTGGAGTAGGTGTAACTACTGTTTTTGATGAAGTAAGTGCTACCGTAGTACCATTCTCGTAATAAGGCAGATCCTCAACTTTATGACAACCCGCAAAAATTGAAGCAGCTGTTACTGCTACACCGAGTATATTGATAAGTTTTTTCATTTTTGTTTTTTTTGGTTGTACTGATTATTGAGGAGTTAATTTATACTTCCCGGTCTGGAAGTTCACCTCAATTTTATATCGGCCTGCCCCCGGAGAAGCGAATTGCGGATCGGCATCTCTTTTTTCAAAATCTCCGGAAAGAGCTGTATTAGCCACTAAAGCATGATACTGAGTAGCCCATACCCCCTGTGTTTGTATCATTTTATATCCACCGCCGGAAACAAAATCAATAGTAAGCTCATAATGCAGCTTGTCGATCTTGGTAAATTTATGTGTTACATCCTGGGGAGGAGGTAATGGATTAGTCCAATCCGGCGCACCAAAACAATCACCGATTACCCAAAGATCACCATTGTCATAATTCATTTGAGGTGTGCCAGGAGGTTCTACAGCAAAATCCAGGTAAGGAGTGATTCTTATTTGCAAAACATTACTATATAATGGCACACTCCCGTTTATCAATGATGCCTTTATTCTTATTTCCATATTGTAAGCCACTCCATCTTTTAGCTCCATCTTGGAAAGAAACCCATTCAATTCTTTTACTGTAAGAGAAACCGAAAGATCTTTTGCAATTGCTCTTTCCTGTTTTCCGGGGCTTGTAAAATTGGCACCCACTGTATCAAACTGCAGTGTGTATGTTACATCCTGAGAGCTAATCCCTGTTGTAAATTGATACTCTGGATTTGTCCAGGAAAACTTAATTGCAAAATCATTTTGATTGTTCTTATCCAGAACCATAGGTGTAGTTGAGGACGCTGTAAGTACAGGATCCGTTCCACCCTCATAGTAGATCTTGTTTTCATCCTTCTTGCAGGAATAAATAACTCCGGCAAGTGCTATCGCTCCAAGGAGAATTTTAAAGATATTTTTCATAATGAGGCAAGTTTATTAGTTGAGTTAGATTAATAGCCTGTGTTTTGTGTCAGATTGGGATTAGATGTTATATTACTGGCTGGAACCGGGAATATATTGTACTTACTATCAACTGACGTACCCGAAGCCACACCACCTTTCCATGGCCACAGATAAGTTCCGGTAGTTAACAGACCGTAACGAATCAAATCTGTTCTGCGATGTCCTTCCCAGTATAATTCCCTTGCTCTTTCATCAAGGATAAATTGTAATGTAAGTTCTCCGCTGGTAATATTTCCTGAAGTATTTCCATAAGCTCTTTGACGAATCAGGTTGATATAATTTAAAGCGGTACTTGCAGAGCCGCCAGAGCCGCCACGCAATACTGCTTCTGCATAAATCAAATACATTTCAGATAAGCGAAAAATAGGGAAATCTATATCTGCAAAGTCTCTATTTGGGTCCGAGATGGGGCCGCCGTCAGAACGAATATTTTTATATTTATTTACATGAAGACCATTATTGAAATTACTTATATCATCGATTGTTATCTGGGAAGCAGAAGTTCCAAAAGCAGATGTAGTAAACATGGCTCTCTTATCTGTTGCTCCTGTCAGGTCTGAAAATTTATCAGCAAGACCCTTTGTCGCTCTGTATCCATACCAGCCGCCACCAACTCCAAAATCATTATGATCATCCCCAGAAGCACAGTGCACAAAGAAAGTCGTATTACCGTATGATTTTGAGCGAAGTCCGTCACAGGTAACAGCAAATATAATTTCGCTGGTACGCTTATCGTTATCAGCCATAAACAACTGGCCGTAATTGCTATGTAAACTATATCCGCCACTTATAACCTTACTGGCATAGGTTATAGCTTCAGTGTACTTGGGAGAGCCAATATAAGTCTGCGCATTGAGATAGATTCTTGCCAGTAGGGCCCAACAAGCTCCTTTGTCAACCCGGCCATATTCAATTGTTTTGGCAGCCGCCAATTCAGGTTCGATGGCCAACAATTCACTTTCTATATAACTAAATAATTCAGCTTTGTTCTTCTCCATGGGGAGGAAAGTGCCGACAGCATTTGTTTCATCAATAAAGGTTGATTTACCAAACAGGTCCATCATTACCCAATAATTGAAAGCTCTGAGAAATCTTACTTCAGATCGAGTAGCCCTTATTGCATCTGCATCCGCACCATTAATTCCTCTTGAAGAAAGTTTATCATCTGTTGATTCACGTAAATATTCATTAGCTACCATTATATTATAGATAGGTCTTGCATACATTCCCTTAAGAAAAGGATCTCCGCTTGACCATCTTAATCCATGAAAATCTTTAATGGTCTGATCATTCCACGCTACCACCGCTTCATCTGTTGGTAATTCCTGGCAATTGAAAAAACCACGGATAAAAGGGGATTGCGAACCTTCATCTAATCCCTGGATATCAGACGCACCTGCAGGACCAACATTTCCTGTAGTTGCTAATCCTCCATAAATTTTCGCCAGCACTGATCGATAGCCATCCAGGTTGGCATATGCAGTTTCAGAAGTAAAATCATTTTGAGGAAAGAGATCTAGCTTTTTCGAACAAGAAACCAGCGAAAGCAGTGCCAGACCAGCAATCCAAATCTTTTTTATTGATATATATTTCATAACTCAATACTTTTTTTTCAATTAAAAATCAAAATTGAACCCGAGTGAAAAAATGCGTGGTCTTGGATAGATATTATTATCAACACCACCATCTCCTGCATTTTCCGGATCAAGACCCTTGTACTTGGTAATTACAAAAACGTTCTGTACACTGGCAGCTATCCTCATTGATGCTTTGTTATTGAATACTTTTCCTACGTTGTATCCAAGATTTATGTTATCGAGACGAAAGAATGATGCATTCTCTATATAATAATCTGAGAGGTATTGATTATTGACAAATCCGGTGTTTAAATAATCAACAGAGGCATTACCAATAAAGTTGATCGGATTTTTAATAGCCCTGAGTACACCATTATTTGAGAAGAAGTTATTATATAAATAATTCCCAAGTGATGCGTGACCAGCCAGTCCGAAACTGAATTTTTTATAAATAACTTGTGTATTAACTCCCAAAAGCACATCAGCTGCAGGCTTTTTGTATATATATCTATCATCGTCATTAACTATTCCGTCCCTGTTCAAATCTTCATATAAACCTTCAATGGGTTTATTGCTTTTGTCGTAAATCTGTTTGTAAACCAGAAATGAATAAGGAGCATAATTCACCGCATGTATTCCAATATAATTTCCGGTTCCTCCAGAAATACCACTTACCTGTTGCCCTTTAAAATTGGGGTCAGGATTCTTAAGAAGATTTGTTATCTCAGCTTCGTTATATGTATAATTAACTCCAAAGTCCCAGGTAAGATTGTCCGTTTTAACCGGTGTTGTATTAAGATTTACTTCAACGCCTTTGCTTATAACATTACCCACATTCGTGGTAATTCGGTTTACAAAATTGGCACCTGCAGGTACATCAATTTCAGCTAATAAGTCCTTTGTTTTTCTGTAGTAGTAATCCACTGATCCTGTTATTCTGCTTTTCAGAAAACCAAAATCAAGACCCACGTTTGAAGTTGTGGTAGTTTCCCATTTCAGATTTGGATCATAGCCCTCAGGGCGGAGATAGCTTACCCATACATTGCCAAATTGCTGCTGTGCGGTGTTGGTTCCGAGAGAGTATCTTGGTAAATAAGAATAATATCCTATTCCATCCTGCTGACCAGTCTGCCCCCAGCCCAAACGAAGTTTTAACTCAGTAAGAACACTTACATTCCTAAAAAACTCCTCCTTCCATTTCCATGCTAACGCAACTGCAGGAAAGTAGCCAACTCTGTCATTAGGATTAAGTTTAGAACTGGCATCACTTCTTATAGAAGCAGTAATGAGGTATTTGTTCATTATAGAAAAGTTCACCCTTGCCAGGTATGACTCCAATCTGAATCGTGGATTATCATTAGGGAATGTTGGTTCAGAGCCTTGTATAGTATCTTTTTTACCCGGGTTATTAGGATCAGCTATTGCCCTGTAACTAAAGGCGGGATAGTTATAAACCTTTGTAAGGAAATCCTGGTAACTGTGCCCCACCAGCACATCCACTTTACTGTTTATGCTTTTAATAGTCTTTTCATAAAAGAGGAATATATCAGCAAGTGTGTTAATTTTTTTCTGCTCGTAAAACACTTTTCTTCCACCGGTTTTATAATTGGTTGCAGATGCTGAATCAGTATTATCATTACCACTACCGCTTATATAGTCAAGACCTAAGTTTATTTTAAGATGCAGATCCGGGAAGAAATGTAGTTTATAGTCCAGATCAATATTTCCTATTACTCTTCCTACTTTAGATCGGTTATCCCTTAATTCAAGCAAGCCAACAGGGTTTCTTGTAGCAAGATCAATGGGCAAATCATTTGACTGCAACCATTCATAATAACCACCCCATTCCTTATTACCAGACAATACTGGCTTTGATGGATCAAAAGCAATCGCAGAACCTATAGCCCCCTCGTTAGCAAATGTATTTTTAGTATGGCTTGCTTTTACAGATAAATTAACTGCAAGGTGATTGTCGAAAAGTTTCGGGGAAAGATTTAAAGCAGATGAGAATCTGCTGAAATTGTTTGTTCTTAAAATTCCATCTTGATTTAAATATCCTAATGAAGCCCTGAAAGGAACCTTTCCGAGTCCCCCGCTTACACTTACAGTATTATCAAAACCAAATGCTGATTGATAAATTTTATCTTGCCAGTCTGTCCCAATAGTAATATTGCTGTTATTATAACCAAAAAGATCTTTATAGGTGTTATTTCCAGATGCTAATGCATCAGCATCGATAATATCCTTTAGCTGATTTACATTAAGCACCTCTACTGTTTTGCCCACGGTACCAAGTGAGAACATGTTATTGTAACTGATCTTGAGTTTACCAGAAGTTCCTTTTTTCGTTGTTACAATAATTACACCGTTTGATGCTCTTGAACCATATAAAGCTGTTGCCGAAGCATCTTTTAATACTGATATTGATTCAATATCATTCGGATTAATTGTATTCAGAACATTGGCGGATCCTGCTATTCCGTTTCCTTCAACAGGGACCCCATCAATAACAACCAGGGGATCGTTACTCGCATTAAGTGATGCACCACCACGAATCCGTATACGGCTGCCACCACCTGCTGAACCACCACCAGTAGTAATTTGCAGTCCGGCAACCTTACCCTGGAGTAATTGCTCAGGTGAGTTGATGTTTCCTTTCTGGAAGTCTTTTGAAGAAATAGAAGTAACAGAACCTGTTAGGTCTCCCTTTCTTCGGGTTCCATAGGATACAACTACAACTTCGCCTAAGGAAGCATTTGTAACAGTCATTGTTACATCAACAACAGATTTATCATCTATTGAAATTTCAAGTCTGTCAAATCCAACCGAGGTAAAAATCAATGTAGTAACCGATGAAGGAATTGTAATAGAATACGTACCATCAGCGCCTGATTGGACGCCGGTAGTAGTTCCTTTCGCAGAAATTGACACTCCTGCCAGAGGAGAACCATCTTTTGAATCTGTTACTTTTCCTGTGATTACTTTGTTTTGTGCGAAGGATACCTGCACGAACAAGAGGAGCATTAAGGTAAATGCTGCCTTTGCAAATCTTTTAAAGGACATAAGCAATCGTTAAGCGTTAGCAAATAAATTTTCAGAATAAACAGTCGTGTATTCCGTACACAATGTTAATGTTTTTTTAATATCCCGAAAAATATTTTTACTTTTTTAAAAATAAGATCAGCAAAATTATATTCTGATACTTTGTTTAAGATTATAAGTAATTGTTTTTTAATAATTAAACGAAAACATTCAATCACATTTTACTTAAGATGATTTTACTCATACGGCCTTGGGTATATTAGAATTCAAAGTATCTGAGATGATTTTTTTAGAATCTCTTTGGTATAACGAAAACGTTTTCGGTTAATAATTGAGTTGAATAAGCAAAGCAGCTAATTATAACTTGAAAAAAACTTCATCAATGATTTTAAGACTTCGATTTATTGCTGCATTTATTATTTCCTCAACAATTCTGTGTGCACAAATTGATCCATGGAAAATAACAGCTACATCTATTAACCCATCGAATTATTATGGTGTAACTGTTGCTAATGGAATGATTGGAATTGTTTCCTCGCCTGAACCTTTCAAAGTGAAAGAAGTAGTTCTTGCCGGTGCGTATGATCTATATGGAAGAGGAAGAGTCAGCAATTTTCTCAGGAGTTTTAACCTGCTTAATATGTATTTGGAAATTGATGGCAAACGGATTAGCTCAAATGATGTGACTGATATGCAGCAGGAGCTGGATATGCGGTATGCAAATTTTTCTACCATCTTTAACTATAATGATAAAGCATCCGTAAAATATACTTATTATTCACTTCGGCATCTTCCTTTCACGGTTTTGATGGATGTTACAATTACACCTAAAAAAGATATTACTATAACCGGCGCCAGTGTTATGGAAGCCCCCGATGCATTAAAAGATGTTCAGAACTATTATAATGAAATAGACAGGCCCCATGTTGTTATCAGCCTGCTTACTTCATCTGCAAAAAGTCCAACAGGGAAACTATTGATGTGCGCCTCAAATACTTTTTTATTTTCTGAAAAGCACGGTGAAGAGCCGAGAGTGATTCATGAAATGTGGGACAACAACATGCATCTCATGAAATTCGTAAAAAAATTAAAAGCAGGGGAAACATACCGATTTTCTATTGCAGGATCATCTATAACCTCAGCACATCATGATGATCCATTGAATGAAGCAGAAAGAGCAACAATATTTGCCAAACTTGAGGGAAGAGAAAGATTGATACAATTTCACAGAAAAGCATGGGACGAATTATGGAAAAGTGATATCACAATAGAAGGAGATCCCCGGTCACAACAGGACGTACATAGTATGTTATATCACCTTTACTCTTTTGTCCGGGAAGGAACTGCCTTATCTCCTTCTCCAATGGGATTAAGCGGTTTGGGGTACAACGGACATGTGTTTTGGGACACCGAATTATGGATGTTCCCTGCTATACTTGTAATGCATCCAGAATTGGCCAAAAGCATTATAGAATATCGTTTTCAACGGCTCGAAGCTGCAAAGAGAAACGCATTCAGCAAAGGCTATAAAGGCGCCATGTTTCCCTGGGAAAGTGCAGAAACAGGCGTGGAAGAAACGCCGGTCTGGGCATTGAGCGGACCATTTGAACATCATATCACAGCTTGTGTTGCTATTGCCACATGGAATTATTATTGTGTTACCCAGGATAAAAACTGGTTACGGGAAAAGGGTTGGCCTATTTTATCTGCAACAGCCGATTTTTGGTCAAGCAGGGTTGAAAGAATGGGGGCAGGAAAATATAACATCAATAATGTTGTGGCTGCTGATGAATGGGCAGAAAATGTAGACAACAATGCATTCACTAATGCGGCAGCAAAAGCTAATCTTCAATTCGCAACAGAAGCTGCAAAAATTATTGGCATAACCCCTGATCCTGATTGGATGACTGTGGCTGATAATATACCGATCCTGAAATTTCCGGATGGTGTAACAAAAGAACATGCAGCATATAATGGAGAGGGAATAAAACAGGCCGATGTGAACTTGCTTGCTTATCCATTGAAGGAAGTAACTGATCCGAAACAAATTAAAAAAGATCTTGAGTACTATGAAACAAGAGTTCCTGATGAAGGCACACCTGCAATGACCCAAGCAGTTTTTACAACTTTGTATGCAAGACTTGGCATGCAAGAGAAAGCCTTTCATTGGTTCCAGGATGCTTACATCCCAAATCTTAATCCCCCATTCAGGGTTATTGCTGAAACAAAAGGGGGAACTAATCCATATTTTGCAACGGGTGCTGGCGGCATTTTGCAAAGTGTGTTAATGGGTTTTGGGGGGTTGGAGATAACAAACTCAGGAATAAAACAGATAAAAACCGTCTTACCTAAAACATGGAAGTCTCTCACAATAACGGGGGTCGGTCCGGAGAAGAAGACATATAGTAATAAATGACAAGTGAATTGATGTCTTTTGTTCATAACACAGCCCGAAACATATTTTTCATTTTGGTGATAGCCTTTTTGTTTCATTCAAAGGCTAAAGCACAGATTTGCTCACCCGATTATTTTTTTAAACGATACCAGGGAAATAATGCAGTATATCCTTTTAAAATTATCAGTACTCCGCAAAATGATATTATCGCAGGAGGCGCAACATTAAAAGTAAATGGTGAGTTTCCTGATGCAACAGATGGATGGGTAACAAAACTATCTTCAAAAGGAACAGTGCTCTGGTCAAAAAGATACTTTATCGGTGGATTTAATTCTGGTGGCTTTCAAAGCATAGAAAATGCAACAGACAGCAACTATATTGTGACTGCCAGATTTGGAAAGTATAAAAAGACTTTTAGTGGAGGCTTGGAAGAACTGGATGCTGCCTCCTTTATCATACTTCTTGATAAGTTTGGAAATGTTTCATGGATCAAACGTATCACCAACTATATTGACGATTCTCATCTTTCTAAAATTACCAGGTTACAGAACAATTCTTTTTTAATCAGCGGAAATATTATTAACAGCCAGGGAGCCAAATTGCTTCTTTTAAAAATAGATGTTGACGGAACAGTTGCCTGGCATAAAATAATTTATTCAGAAGAAGCACAATTGGGCACAGCGACAGTTAAAGAATTAAGCAACGGACAATTAGCCTTAGCCGGTGCAACACTGGCTTCTGTGCCCAACAGCTCTCAATATTATAAGCAGGGATACTATTATTTAAAAGTCGACCCAGCCGATGGAGCAGTTATTCATCAATCAGCATTTTATTTTAATCCTGACCCAAGTGATCATGTAAACAGCTTTGAGAATGTGAAGAAAATAATTGAATTACCAAATGACACTTTGTTATTCGCTACTTCCTTTTCGGAAAGATCAAACTATGGAATTGATCCCGGGGTAAAAGAAGCCTTGTTGTTTAAAACAGGAGTAAATGGTCAGTTTTATAACGCAGACGGGTATTATAATACACAACCGGGTTTTCAACTGATTGACATCAATTACATCAATAACCAGTATGAGATACTGGCAGATGATGGATTTAAAAGTATTTATGCTGAACTGAACAGAGATGGAGACATTATTAATCAGAAGGCATATGGTACTGTCTATAGTCTTCTTAAAGCCTATAAATTATTAGATGGAAACCCTTCCGGAAGGTATTTGTTTGGTGGCCGCAAACAATATCCGCTGTTAGGTTTGATGAAAACAGAAGAAAAAGGATTCATTCCTTGTATGGAGACCGCAGTGCAGTTGATAAAAATTCCTGTTTCCTCTTTATTCAGCACCGGCGCTATCAACCTAAGTTATATAAATACCTCTTACCCATTTGCATTTGAAGATATTGGCCAGTCTCTTGGGTGGTCAAATTATGTATTCAATACTACGATTGATTGTTTCGCATCGTGTTGTGATAATATTGAATCCGACACAACACATACGGAACTTTGCAATGCATTACAATACAGGCTGCCAGATAATAGTATTGTAAAAGAATCCGGTATCTATTATACTCAGCATACGACTGCTAACAATTGCGATAGTACTGCATATTATGATATTCTATTCTCAACAAAACCAAAAGTAAATCTCGGAGAAGATACTTGCTTTGGTAATAGTGCAACGGTCACACTACACACCGATTCCGGGTACGTTAGTTATAGCTGGATGGGAACAAATAGTACCAGCCATAAATATGTAATCACTTCACCGGGTATTTATTCTGTCTCGGTCACAAATCAATGTGGCACATCGCAAGATGAAATCGAAGTATTCCGGGAATGTAATTTTCCTGTCTACATGCCCACAGCTTTTACTCCTGGCAATGATGGACTAAATGACCTTTATCGATACCCCTCTCTGAATATTAATAAGTTTGTTAGCCTCGAAATTTTTAACAGGTACGGACAAAAGGTTTTTCTTACAAATAATAAATCAGAGGGGTGGGATGGTAAATTCAAAAATTCTGAGCAACCTTCGGGTATTTATGCATATATATTACGTCTTAAGACCCTTGATGGCAAAGAAGTATTTAAAAAAGGGATCTTTATGCTTATGCGACGGTAGAAATGTGTGACAGCTGTTTTTCAGCTATTTTTACCAGTTTTGAATTCAATGTTTACATTTTCAAACATTATCATTACCTTGTGTCAACAGAACTAAGTGAGAAAGATTACTGCCATATTACTTGTTTTACTTCTCTTTTTTAACTGGTATGGATACCAGTTTGTTATTTCACATTTACAAAAAACGGCTGATCAGAAACTGGAATCAAACATTGACCAGAACAATTATGACGAGTCTCAATTAATTGAGATCAGGGTGGCACTGAACATGCCGTACCAGGAACGCTATACCGAATTTGAAAGGCATTATGGTGAAATAAATATTGACGGTAAAGTTTATAGTTATGTAAAAAGAAAGATTCAGGGAGATGTACTTATTCTGAAATGTATCCCGAATGAATCAAAACAATTGCTTAAAAATGCTTCTGATGATTTGGTAAAATCAAACAGCGCTCAAGACAAAGAAAACTCAGGGAAAAAACAATCATCTCAAAAGATATTCAGCAGCGACTATGAAGATAAAAATCAGTTCTGCAGTTTATCTATTAATGTACTTTCTCCTGAAAGTAAAAACATTGACTATAAATCAGCATTAAATGAAGTGCTTATAAAAACCCCTCACCAACCTCCCCGCAGCTGATTTTCTTACTTTATCTCCTTACCCTGCATCCCGAAATTTTTAAACATTTTTTTCTGATGAAAAGATCAGCCTATTTAATCATTGCAGGCTTCTGCCTGTTAACTTCCTGTAATAAAAAGAATGACTATGAGAGTATCATTCATGATCCCCTTTTGTTTTCCAATGTGGTACATGAGTTGAATACAGTTGTTATGGGGAATAACTTTAGCCCTATTGTTGCTTCTCGCAATTATACCTATGCCAGTATTGCAGCTTATGAAGCTATTGCAGCAGGATATCCTGAAAAATATGCTTCATTAGGAGGTCAGTTGCATGGACTTGGTACATTACCTAAACCTCCCAAAGACAAAAAAATTGATTTTGAATTGGCGGCAATACTAGCTTTTTCTAAACTCGGTGAAGCTGTTACATTCCCTGAAGGAAGCATGTCTTATTATACCGATAGTCTTAAAAATCTGGCGAAAGATCATGGTATGAGCAAAGAAATGTTTAATAATACTGTTGATTTTGCGGATTCAATTTCTGCAGTAATTCTTGCCTGGAGTAAAAAAGACAATTATCTCGAAACAAGAACTTATCCCAAATACACAGTCATTGATACCCCTGGAAGATGGGTGCCAACTCCTCCAGCCTATACTTCTGCTATGGAACCACACTGGAATAAAATAAGGACTTTGATTTTAGATAGTGCCAATCAGTTTGTTCCTCCAAAACCGCCGGTGTTTAACATTAAAGACACTAACAGTAAATATTACAAAGAAGTAATGCTTATTAAAAATGCAGTAGAAAATCTTAATGACGAGCAGAAACATATAGCCGATTTCTGGGATGACAATCCATTTAAGATGAATGTATCAGGACATGTAATGTTCGGAACAAAAAAGTTTTCACCTCCCGGCCATTGGATGAGTATTGTTGGAATAGCAGCTAAAAAAGCCAATTATGATTTTGCTGCTACTGTTTATGCTTATGCGATTACAGCAATTACCCAATTTGATGCATTCATTCATTGCTGGGATGAAAAATACAGGAGCAACTATGCAAGACCGGAAACTGTAATTAATCAATATTTGGATGCAGACTGGTCCCCGCATTTACAAACCCCTCCTTTCCCTGAATACACCTGCGGTCATTCTACTGTTTCGGCAGCAAATGCAGAAGCGTTAACACATGTTTTCGGAGACAACTTTGCATATACAGATACATCGGAACTCGAATTTGGTATTGCAAGCAGGTCTTATAAATCGTTCCGGGATGCAGCAGTTGAAAATAACTGGGCTCGTTTTTATGGAGGTATCCATTTCCACAATTCTTGTATTATAAGTACAGAATATGGAAAGAAAACAGGTGACTTTATCATAAATCACCTGACCATGAGAAAATAATATTATTAACAAACCAACGACTTTTATGAAACATATTTTATTGCTTGTAACATTATCAACTCTAACTGTAGTAGTGGCCCGTCCACAAGGCTGTGTAGCTATAAGAAGTAACGGGGCTAGTTGCAGTATGGGGAACCCTGCAGCAGCTAAAGGCTGGCAACTAAATTTTAATACCCGGTATTTTAAATCTTATAAACACTTTGTTGGGACAGCTGAACAAAAACATCGGGTTGAAGATGGAACAGAAGTAATTAATCATTCATTCAGCTGGGATTTTACTTTGACTCGAAACCTGAATAACAGATGGTCATTGGCACTTACCGTACCAGTTCTTTCTAATACCAGGTCTTCCTTATATGAGCACTACGGAAACAACAGCAACAAGCCTAATGCAAGAAACAAAACAAAATCTTTTGGGATTGGCGATATCCGGCTTAGTGCCTACCGGTGGCTTTTTGACCCCGCAAAATCTCATAAAGGAAATCTTCAGGCCGGTCTCGGTATCAAACTGCCTACCGGTGATTATCAATACCAGGATTATTTTCATAAGGTCTCATCAACAGGTCAAGACAGTGCTATACTTGGCCCCGTCGATCAATCCATACAGCTAGGTGATGGTGGTACGGGCATTGCTATTGAGTTAAATGGATTTTACAATATTAATCACAGGCTCGGACTTTATGGTAATTTCTATTACCTGATAAATCCCCGTGAACAAAACGGAACATCCACATCAAGAGGAGGCAATATATCTGCCAGTGCAATTAAGTATTATACCAGCACTATGAGTGTTGCAGATCAGTATATGATGAGAGGCGGCTTGAACCTGATGGTTCATAAATTCACCTTTTCCGGTGGAATTCGTGTAGAAGCAGTTCCTTCCAGTGATTTAATCGGAGGAGATAAAGGATTTCGCAGACCGGGAATAGTTACATCAGCTGAGCCGGTTGTGGCTTATGCAACTAAAAAAGGCAATATTTATTTATCTGTTCCTGTTGCGATACGCCGTAACCGAACTCAAAGTTATTCAGACAAATTACGTAGTGAGGAAACAGGTACGAAAGTTCAGGGTGATGCAGCTTTTGCAGATTATCTTATCAATCTGGGCTTTTCAATAAGATTTTAGAAGCTGATCATTTTTGCTTTATCCAGGCATATTGCTGGCAGATGAAAACTATAGTACAAGAATGAAAATATAAAAACAGTTTTTTTATCAAGCATAAACAATCACGGCGTTGTAATTCTTTACTGACGCCTTTTTTATTTTTTATCTCCAAATTAATCGACCATGAAAAAATATTTCTGGATGGGATTTGCAGGTTTACTGTTGTTTGAAATCGCAAATGTGTATTTCATTATGCCTATGCCAGGAAGTCAGCGTATGAACAGCATCAATTTCGCTTATTTCCTGTATAAGTGGCGATGGATCTTCAGGGCTTTGTTTGGTATTATATTATTAGCAGGTCTTCTCGGAACCAGTTGGAAAAGAAAATGGGTTCCCATTATCCCGGTAGTTATTGTTCTGACCGTAGCCTATATGGCAAATTATAAAATGGCTGCAGATGCTATGTTCAGACAGCCAAAAAAAACAATTACAGCAAATACTGATCAAAATAAAATTGAAAAGAACCGTCTTGTTTTAGGTGTCGTAATCAATGGAGAAGCTAAAGCTTATCCTGTTCAGTTTTTAGGCTATCATCATCATATCCAGGATACTGTTGGGGGAAAATCAATAATGGTTACCTATTGCACAGTGTGCAGAACGGGAAGGGTTTTTGAACCGATGGTAAACGGCAAAAAAGAAACATTTCGATTGGTAGGTATGGACCATTTTAATGCCATGCTGGAGGACGCTACTACCAAAAGTTGGTGGAGACAAGCCACGGGTGAAGCAATCACCGGAAAGCGAAAGGGACAAAAACTGCCTGAGGTGCTTAGTGTTCAAACCACATTAGCACAATGGCTGTTGCTGCATCCCGGATCAAAGATCATGCAACTGGATCCTGCTTTTACAAAAAGTTATGGGGATACTGCTATGAAATACGAGAATGGTTTAAGCCGCAGATCACTTACCGGCACAGATAGCCTGTCATGGAAAGAAAAATCCTGGGTGGTTGGGATACGAATGGGGAATGAACAAAAAGCATATGACTGGAATGAGCTTAAGAAAAGAAATATTATCAACGATACTCTTAATAACACTCCGATTGCACTTGTACTGGCTTCTGATAAAAAAAGCTTTTTTGCATTTGAGTTACCCATTGCAAATGATCTGAAGATTATCAATGATACATTATTGTTCAATAATAGACATTTCCGAATTGATGGCACCGGCATTGACACATTGTTTTCATTAAAACCCCTTTATGCCTCGCAGGAATTTTGGCATAGCTGGTTGACTTTTAATCCATCAACTCTTAAATATTGAAATTACGGAGAAAGAAAATCTGTAACTTTAGCTGTCAAATCTGTGGAACGATTGCTAAAAGCCTGCAAATGTCACAAAGCACACTCAAAAAACTATCCGAAGTTCTGGGAATAAGTATATCAACAGTTTCCCGTGCACTGAAAGATCATCCCGACATCTCTGAAAACACAAAAAAGAAAGTAAAAGAGCTTGCCAGTGCTTTAGAATATGAACCCAATAATTATGCTGTTCGTCTAAGAACCCGCCAAAGCAATCTCCTTGGAATACTTGTTCCTTCTATAGATAATTTTTTTTACGACTCATTTATTGCGGCCGTTGAAGAAGATGCAAGATTGCATGGCTATTCAGTCATGATCATGCAATCTAGAGATAAAGCAGATATTGAAGCATCCAATCTTCATCTTTTTCGCAAAAATATGATCACGGGGCTTTTTGCATCGATTTCCATCGAAACAGAAGATATGACCCCGTTCAGGAAGATGGAAGAATTAAAAATCCCTGTTGTTTTTGTGGATCGGGTGGCGGAAGTGGAAGGATATCATAAAGTATGCATGGCTGATGAAGAAGCCGCAAGAATAGCAGCGGAAACAATCATCGAAAAGAAAAAGAAAAATGTACTTGGGCTATTCGGGCATCCTCATTTAAGCATAACCAAGATTCGCCATGCCTCTTTCATAGACGCATTTCAAAAATATGCTCCGGAAACTTTGATAAATATTGATTTTCCGGAAAACATATCTGAATCAAGAAAGGTGGTGCTGGAAGTGCTGAAAAACAAAAACAGACCCGATGTGATCTTTTGCATGGGTGACCTGATCCTTATCGGAACCATGTCAGCTATTCACAAATTGAAACTAAAAGTGCCGGAGGATATATCTGTTATTAGTATCAGCAATGGCCTTATACCAACTATGTATGACCCCAAGATCACCCATGTTGAAACAAGTGGCCATAAACTTGGTAAGCTTGCTTTTAAGCAAATGCTATCCTGTCTGAAAAACAACGAAACAGCAGAAGAAGTTACTGTTGAGTCGATTTTGGTTGAAGGCGGATCTATTTAAATAGGTCGTTGTCCTTTATTTTTTCACCGCAAACGTTTTAGTTTTTAATATGCCGGTATTACTGCCCGTCATATTGTATTTTAACTATCAAACGATTGTGCATGTCAAACTTTAAGATCAAGCTTTCCCTTTTCTTAAATTATTTCGTCTTTGCGATTCTTTTGAATAGCGTTGGCATATTGATCCAAAAATCTCAAAACCGGTATCATGTCGATGAAGTTACAGCCAGTTCTTTAGAGGCCTTTAAGGATCTTTCAATTGCATTCGTTTCTTTTCTTATTGGTTCATTTCTTCCCAGGCTTGGTTACAAAAAAGGAATGCTGGTCGCATTAGCAATTGTATTTGCCGGTTGCCTGGGAATGTACTGGGGCAATTCCTTCACCTCCGTTCGAATATTATTTGCATGTGTAGGAATTTCGTTCGCCATCATTAAAGTTTCTGTGTATTCAATGATCGGGTTGGTAACAAATTCTGAAAAAGAGCATGAAAGTCTGTTGAGCTCTATTGAAAGTCTGTTTATGATCGGTATCGCAACTGGTTTCATTGCCTTTCCATTATTTTATAGTGATTCAGATCCTGATGCCTGGCTGCGCATTTATCTTGTACTTGCAGGAGTTGTTGCCATTTCATTTTTTGTTCTTTTTTTCTCCGATTTTAATATTAAATACGAAATACCCGGATCTAATATTCGTAAGGATTTTACTGAAATGATAAGACTATTAAAACGTCCATTGGTGTTGGTATTTGCCATCTCCGCATTTATGTACGTAATGACGGAACAGGGAATAATGAGCTGGTTGCCCACTTTCAATGAAAAAGTTCTTCACCTTCCTGAAAGAACAAGTGTCTATATGGCCGTCATCCTGATGTTATCAATTGCTTTGGGTCGTTATATTTCTGCACTTATTGTCAAAAAAATTCCCTGGTATGCGATCCTTGTTGTTTGCCTGATAGGAGCTGCCTCAATGGTTATTTTTGTTTTGCCCCAAACTCAAAATCTTAATACAGGGGAAATAAAATCTCTGAAAGATGTTCCCGTTATTGCATATGTGTTTCCTTTAATAGGCCTGTTCCTGGCTCCGATCTATCCATTAGTAAATTCATTTGTTTTGAGTTCTACTGAAAAGATCCTTCACAGCCCAATGGCATCGCTCCTCGTGTTTTTTTCAGCGATAGGAGGTACATTTGGCTCCCGACTTGTAGGTTATTTATTCAAAAATATAGGTGGTCATAAAGCATTTTATTTTTCACTTGTCCCTATGATGATTCTTTTGTTATGCATTTTCTTCTTTTACAAAATCAATAAAAAAAGAGAGCCAGTTTTATAATCGAAGCTATATTCAAAATTTATTGATAATAAAATGGAACTGACAAACGGTCTTTTTAAAGATGTACAACTAAAAAAAATTTTTACTGACAGTAAAACATTTGTAGACTGTCTTCCTAAATACCCAGTTAAAAAAATTGAAAAAGAGTATGAGGAGCAGAAGGAAGAAGAGGGCTTTGATCTCAAAAGTTTTGTTCTTGACAAATTCCAACTTCCAGTCCCTCACTCAAATAATTATAAAAGCGACAAAGCAAAAAGCGTAGAAGAAAACATAAACCATCTATGGGATATTTTAACCCGGCTGCCTGATAATAAAAATGAGGGTACATTATTATCATTGCCCTATCAGTATGTGGTTCCGGGAGGACGATTTGGGGAGATCTATTATTGGGACAGTTATTTTACGATGTTGGGACTGAGAGAGTCCGGGAAAACGGAGTTGTTGGAGAGTATGGTAAAAAATTTTTCATGCCTGATCGATACATACGGATATATCCCCAATGGGAATCGTACTTACTATTTAGGTCGTTCGCAACCTCCTTTTTATTCTTTAATGATCAACCTTCTTGCTGAAATAAAAGGTGACAAGGTTATTGTAGAATATCTGCCACAGCTAGAAAAAGAGTATGGTTTCTGGATGAAGGGAGCTGAAGAGCTTAACGTTGAAAAAATATCTGCATATCATGTTGTACGCATGCAGGAAGGTGAAATCATGAACCGTTACTGGGATGAAAACAATACACCCAGGCCTGAATCTTATAATGAGGATATAGAACTTGCTGAACAGTCTGAACAAAAGAAAGAAGAACTGTTCAGGCATTTAAGAGCCGGGGCTGAATCAGGATGGGACTACAGCAGTCGCTGGTTCAAAAATAAAAATGAGTTTTCTACAATTCATACAACTGATGTTATCCCTGTTGATCTTAATTGTCTTCTTCTGCACCTGGAAGAAATGATTGCATCCGCTTATCTTAAATCAGGTAATAGAGATAAGCATGATCAGTATCATTCAAAAGCAGCTGCCAGGCGTTTTGCCATACAGCAATATTGCTGGAACGGAGAAGTGGGGTTCTATTTTGATTTTGACATCTCTGATCAAACACAAAAAACCACAGGAACATTAGCCGCCTCCTTTCCCTTGTATTTTAAAATTGCTACTGATGAGCAGGCTACCCTTGTTGCCGATATATTAAGAGATAAATTTTTAAAGTCCGGCGGGGTAGTAACAACATTGGAAGAAACCGGGCAACAATGGGATGCCCCGAACGGATGGGCCCCTCTGCAATGGATCACAATCATCGGGCTTGAAAATTATGGTCACCATGATCTTGCAAAGGAAATTGCTCACAGATGGATCCGATTAAATAAAGATGTATTTAACCGTACTGGAAAATTCATGGAAAAGTACAATGTTGTCAATACTCTGCTGGAGGCTGGAGGTGGAGAATATCCCGGGCAGGATGGTTTTGGCTGGACGAACGGAATTTTATTGGCCTTGATGTCTAAATATTCAGACAAATAATTAAAGATACGGTTCCGCAATAATAAAAGAGTAAGGTTGAATAACCAGGTATTCACTGTCTTCTCCAATTGTATGTTCTGTTTCATTCCAATGATCCAATAATTTTACCGGTGGTGCTCCATGCTCTTTAAAGATATGCCAGGTTACAAAAGATTCTCTATCCAGGAAATTAAAAAGGCAATATAACTTTTGCTGTTCGAAAGTACGGAGATACCCAGCTACATGAATGTTGTGAGGCATTAACCATGTAATATTTTTGTAATCTCCCACAGCAGTGATCCTCTTACGAAGGCTTATCAGTTTTTGCGTGGCTGAAAACACTTTGCTTTCAATTGTCCCTCCCTTTTCTGTTTTTTTGTTCTTCTCCCAATCAATTACAGGACGGTGCATCCAGCGGTTATCATAATTTTTCCCGGGATCATTCAAATAAGAATAATCATTGGTATAAGCAGCTTCATCCCCATAAAAGATCATAGGTATTCCACCAACAAAAAAACTATGTGCCTGCATCAGGATTATTCTTCTTATTGCATAATCAATTGCAACTTCATCATTTGACTCGATAGCTTTTTCCAATCCACATAAAGATGCCAGCGATCCGCTAATCCTGGCATCATTCGTTTTCGGATTTACCGAAAACAGTGCTCCTTTTGCGGGAGTGTTTGGGTGATTTCCAGAGTAAAAGTCCTTCAAAAACCGCCGATGTTCAAACGGATCAAACCCGGCTTGCTTTATCATGTAATCATCATACCCTAACCCGATATCATCATGACAACGGGTGTAGTTGATCCAGCTGGTGCCATAAGGTTTTTGTAAAATCTCATGCTGAGCCGCCAGCATTACCCTTGTATCCCCCGTCGCTAATGCATCCCATTGCAATGCCATATGTGTGGCATTGTATGCCAGATCACACTCTTTTGCTGTATAGAGTCCTGTACCAAAATATTTCATGATCTCATTAGGAGAAACTATGGCTTCACCCAACAATGCCATGCCTGGAGCCGCTACCTGCACACATTGTTTGATCAATCGTAAAATAGAATGTGCCATTGAAAGATTCTGGCAAGTGGTTCCCAATTCTTTCCAGATAAATGCAGGTGCGTCTATACGAAGTATATCTACACCCAGGTTTGCATAAAAGAAAATATTATCAAGCATTTCAATAAAAACAGCCGGGTTCCTGTAATTAAGATCCCACTGATAGCTATGAAATACCGTCATTACCCATTTATTCATTTCCGGAATAAATGTAAAGCTACCCGGAGAGCTTTCCGGGAACACTTCCGGCATCGTTTTATCAAATTGATCCGGCAAACGTCGATCTTCAAAAGTGTAATAATATTCCTGGTATTTTTTTTCACCCTTTTTGGCCCTCTTTGCCCAGTCATGATGATGTGAAGTATGATTAAGAACAATATCCAGCATCAGGTACATTCCATCTTCAAGCATCTTATCCTGAAGATGCTGCAGATCTTCTAATGTTCCGAAACGTTTATCAACTTTTCGAAAATCCGAAACTGCATAACCGCCATCACTCTCCTTTTCAGGGCTTTCAAAAACAGGCATCAGGTGTAACAGGTTTACCCCCAAATTTGAAAAATAGGAGAGCTTTTCTTCAAGTGTTGCTAAATCCCCGCAAAAACGATCAACATAGAGACTCATACCAGTTATTTCATTGCTTCGAAACCATTGCCCTTTCGACTGTTTTTCATTATCTCTTTCAATGAGTTTTTCATTCCTGTTTTTATGAGATTCAATTATTACCCTGAGTATTTGATCAAAAAAAGCTTCTTGTTTTGAATCATGATTATAAATCTCAGTAAAGAGTGAGTGAATAGCTGTTGCATTAGCGACAAGTCTTGTATAAAACAAGTTGTCCCTCCCGGCGATATCAATCTCCAGTTCATGAATAACTTTATTGACCCGCTGATGAAGTAAATGACTGTACACCCTTACTAATTAAAGATATCATTGCTCAGATGCCTGAATGCTTCCATAGCACCCATATATTCACAGGTTCTGGCACCTGCTTTATTTGCATTTAATATTATAGTTTCCCATTTATCAAACTGCAGTTGTCCTATTTCTTCCATTTTGTAATTGCTTAACTGATACAATACAGCACCTACAAATGCATCACCAGCCCCTGTTGTATCGACTGGTTTAACTTCAATACTTGGAATAATAGTTGTCCTGTTATCGAGGCCAAGCATTGTACCCTCTTTACCTAATGTTATTGCAAAAACACTATTGGTTTTCTTCAAAAAAGCATTTGCAGCATCCTCTGGGTTTTTAGTTGCGGTCAGCAGCATCGCCTCCTCATCACTTACTTTGAAAAAGTTACTTGATTCCAAAAACTTCCAGGACCGATCAATGAAAGATTTTTGGTCATGCTGAAAAAGCAAATGCCTGTAGTTGGGATCAAAACTTATAAAGACATTCTTTTGAAGTGATCTCTCCAGCATATTACGATAAGCAACCTGTAAAGGACCCGGCAAGAAACCTGTAGCAGAACCAAAATGTATAATGGAAAATTCATCAATATTGATTTGATCCGTTTCTTCAACATTTAGTTGTCCGTCAGCTCCCCTGTTAAAATAAAAATCCCTCTCCCCGTTTTCCATTAATGATACAAATGCCAGTGTTGTGAAGTAATCCTGATCGCTGATCATATATTTTGTTGACACACCTGAAGACTTCATTACATCCTCTAAATGTTTCCCAAAAGGATCCGCTCCTACCTTAGCTGATAATTCCACATCGCCTCCCAAAGCAGCAATTGCTGCCGCCACATTGGTTGGAGCCCCCCCTGGTTTTTTTAAAAAATTTTGTCCTTCTGATAACGTTTTTCCTTTATCAGTACAGATCATGTCAATTAAAGCTTCTCCTATACACAAAATCTTACTCATATATGTAATACGGTTTTTTTATCCATATCCTCAAGTGCGACTCCTTTTGTTTCTGGCATAAGTCTCCAAACAAAAAGAAGTTGCAATACCATCATAATACAAAAAAATCCAAAAATCAAAGATCCTCCGACATTTCCTGCAAAAAAAGGAAATACCTGTGCTACGATTGCAGCCCATGCCCAATGCGTTAAACTTCCAAAAGAGGTGCCGGCTGCTCTTACTGAATTTGGAAATATTTCTGAAAGAAATACCCATATCACGGCACCCTGACCAACAGCATGTGCAGCGATAAACAAGAATACATAATAAGTTATAAACTGGTTATGCCCGCTATTAAACGAAATAGCAATTAAAGCAAGAGAAATTATATAGCCGATCGAACCAATGAACATAAGCTTTCTTCTTCCAAAACGATCTATCAGGTACCAGCCCAATATTGTAAAACAAAGGTTGACTACTCCAATTCCAACTGTACCTAAAAAGGCGCTGGATTTTGCAAGACCGGCCATTTCAAAAACTCTTGGTGCAAAGTATATGATTGCATTGATGCCAGACATCTGGTTAAATGTGGCTAATAAAAATGCAAGTAATAACGGTTTGTAAAATTTTTTATTAAATAACGGTTCTTTTGTGTGAGTGGATGCTTCCTTTAACTCCCGGATCGTTTTGTCGATATCTTTTTCAGTAATTGAAAGGACCGTTCTTGCATGTGCTTCATCATTTTTATAAAGCAACAACCACCTCGGAGTCTCTGGTACGTAAAACATAAAAAGTGAATATAATAATGAGGGTGCTGCCACCACTCCTAGCATCCAGCGCCAGTCATTTACACCACCAACGCCCTGCAATAAATAATTCGATAAGTAAGCAAGAAGGATACCGCTTACTACATTTAATTGAAATGATATAACTAACCGCCCTCTATATTTTGCCGGTGCAATCTCTGAAATATAAACAGGCGCAACAACAGAAGAGGCACCGATACTAAGACCGCTGATAAAACGAAAGATCATAAAGCTTACCACCCCTTGCGAAATTGCAGCACCAATGGATGATATAAAAAAAAGGAAACCGATCCATATCAATGATTTCTTTCTTCCTATTTTATTAGCAGGAATATTCCCAAATGCAGCACCAAAAGCTGTTCCGTAAAGAGCCATGGCGATCGCTGTACCATGCATCCAATCACTTAGCCCCCACAATTGCTGGATTGCTTTTTCTGCACCAGAAATAACGGCTACATCCATTCCGAAAAGCAAACCACCTAATCCGACTGCAATGGACCAAAGGATAATCTTTTTATTCATATACTATAGCTTAAATATGATAGCCTCATATGGCTTAAGGGTGCCGCTTCTTGATGCATTTTCATAATTGCTGATCAGTACTTCGGCCTTATCCAACTTAACACCTGGGTTAAATGATGTGGTTTTATTTCTGAAATTTAATACGATAAGGAACTTATTACCGTTTTGCTCTCTTGCGTAAGCATATACATCCGGGTTATCTCTATCTATTATAGTATACTTTCCATAAACCAGGGCTTCATTATTTTTACGAAGCTTAACCATCTTCCGGAAATAATTCAGGCAGCTATTCTTTTCGGATTCCTGTTTCGCTGCATTTATTGATCTGTAATTGGAATTTACCCTGATCCACGGGACACCGGCTCCAAAACCTGCATTTGCTGTTGCATCCCATTGCATTGGTGTGCGGCCATTATCACGGGCACCAAATTGTAAGTTCGCCATGAACGTACTTATATCTGCTCCGATATTTTTCTGATGCTGGTATTCACTCAATGTGGCTTTATCCTGGTAATCTTCAATTTTTGTAAACCCGGCATTGGTCATGCCTAACTCGTCCCCATAATAGCAATAAGGGGTTCCCCGCATACTTAAAATAAAAGTGTTCAGCATTTTTGATGATAGCTCTCTGAATTCAGGACTATCATTACCAAAACGACTTACAAGCCTTGCCTGATCATGGTTTGCGAGAAAAATAGATATCCACCCTTTTTCAGCAAAAGCACTGTCCCATTTACCAAACACTTCTTTTAATTTTAAAACACTGTATCCCGCTCTCTTGGCTATATCAACCGCATCAAAAGCGTAAGCCATATTTAGTTCCTTACGGTCGGCATCAACAAGATGATGAGCATCCTGGAAATTGCGACCTGCACCTTCTGCAACACTCATCACATCATATTTACTAAAAACCTCACTATACATTTCCTTCAGATAATCATGTAACCCATCCTGCATTGCATAATATTTGATAAAGTCTTTCTCAAAACCTTGTGGGAAGGCCGGGAACGTTGTGTCTTTTGCTACAAATTGAAATGCATCCAGTCTGAAGCCATCAACTCCTTTATCTGCCCAGAAACGCATCATATCATAAATTTCCTGGCGGAGTTTAGGATTCTCCCAATTAAGATCCGGTTGCTTTCGTGAAAAATAATGAAGATAATATGCGTTGGTTACGGAATCATACATCCATGCATCATGATTGATATCGAATAGACTATACCGGTAATTGGGTTTGCCTCTTTCCGCATTCCACCAATGATAATAGTCCCTGTATGGATTATCCCTAGAGCTTCGGCTCTGCTTAAACCACTCATGCTCATCGCTGCTATGATTAACCACGACATCCATTACCAGTTTTATACCCCGTTCATGCATCCCTCTTAACAGTGCTTCAAAATCTTCCATGCTACCAAAATCCTTCATGATGTCTCGATAGTCGCTTACATCATACCCATTATCATCATTAGGTGAGCTGTAAATGGGATTTAACCAAACAACGTCTACTCCAAGGCTTTTAATATAATCCAGTTTTGAAATAATTCCTTTCAGATCACCAATACCGTCTCCATCACTATCTTTAAAGCTTCGTGGGTAAACCTGGTACACTACAGCTTCTTTCCACCATTTCCTGTCAGTATCAACATTAGCTTTTGCAGATTCAGTTTTTGATTTACAAGAAATGAATACAGAAACAAGTAGTGTAAGAATAATGATATTTTTCAGTTTCATTTTCAATGCCCAGGTGGTGAAGCTGGTAACTGAATTTCACCAACTGGTTTTTTTGTTTTTATTAATATTGTTAGGAAGGCAGCAATCAACAGGAGTACACCCCCAAAAAAAATGGCGTTGCCTGGATTATTTCCTAAAAAATGCTTGAGGATGTAACCAAAAGAAATAGTTTGTAAAAACATAGGTATCACTATCATCATATTTATAATGCCCATATAAACTCCATATCTCTCTTTGGGAATTTGGTTCACGACCATGAGATAAGGTATGCCCATCATACTTGCCCACCCGATACCAAACCCTGTAATTGCAAAAAATAAAAAAGTCTTATTTTGAATGTGTGGAAAAAGAATAAAGCCTATCCCGGCAAGAACAAGACACATGAAGTGTACCCATTTAGGTCCATACTTTTTGGCAAAGCCAACCAAAGCAAATGCGCAAATAAATGTAACCACATTATACCAGGCATTAACCAAACCGGCAAGACTTACCGCTTTTTCATACACTTCTTTATTTTCAGGAGTTGTATTATAAATTGAAAGCCCGATACTCTTGGAGCTATTTTGCCAGTAACAGAACAATGCATACCACTGAAACAAATAAACCAACGCCAGTTGCCACATTACTTTTGGCATTACTGAGATAGCTTCGACAATCTCGATATTCTGGGCAAAAACTATTTTTAGTGATTTATGTTCTTTTACATACCTGATCATGTTACGGATTATATTTCCCCCGGAAAATAATGAAGGAATCAATAGTAAGGCCAGTGTTAAATATGCTACAATGGTAGTTATAATAGAAAAGAAAAATTGAAAAATCGGGTGAGGCATTCCTTCATTCCTTTTCTTTATAATAGCCAATTCTTCTTCCGTTGGGGGAATTTCCGGCGTTGTCCTGCTGCTCCACCAAACAGAACCTATAGAACAAACCGCACCAATAAAAAATGAGGCAAATACCCAATTAGGGATTTTGCCTGTATAGCCAAGAATAATGGCCGGAAATATAAACAACGATATATTCGCTAAGGTTTGTCCAAATCCTGTAAAAAAACTTTGTGCCTGGAAGCCTATGGGCTGCTGACTTGAATCCAGTTTATCAGCTATAAACGCTCTGTATGGTTCCATAGCCGTGTTATTACCTGCATCCAGAATCCATAGTAAACCAACAGCCATCCACAATTCTGAGCTAAAAGGAAAAAGAAAAAGAGCAATGCTGCATAAAACTGCTCCTATAAAGAAAAATGGTTTGCGTCTTCCAAAACGAGGACTCCAGGTTTTATCGCTTAAAGCACCTATGATCGGTTGGATAATAAGACCTGTCAATGGTCCAGCGAGATTTAAAATTGGAATCTCATCGGGTTTTGCACCCAAAAAATCGTAAATGGGGTTTACAGCACTTTGTTGCAGACCAAAACTATATTGAATTCCGAAGAATCCAACATTCATATTTATGATCTGCCAAAAACTAAGCCTGGGTTTTGGGAGTGCCATAAGCAATCGTTTCGATCTTTTAAATTTACAAAAACTAACCCTCTGAATGAATAATTTATGCCGGGTCGCAAACGATTGATGTTGGGAAAAATGTTTGTCTTTCAAACCCTAAATTTGCCCCTTATTACAGCAACAAATCATCAATTACTATTTTGCATACAGAAAATCCTTAAGAATTAAATGAAAAAAAAGATACTAGTTCTAGTAGTGCTTGTTATTGTACTCTCTGGCCTACTCTTTTTACTATTTATCCCCCATGAATTCAAAAAGACAGTGGGATTATCCCTTCCGATAAATACTGTAACCAATCAATTTTCCAAACCAGAAAATTTAAAAAAATGGTTTGCTCCATTTGATAAACCGGAGCTTTTATCACAAGACTCTATCAATAAGGAATTAAAAGAAATTATCTCTGGAGATTTTCGACTTGAAGTTTTCAACAAATCTATCTACAGCTCTGTTTTAAGATTTTCAAAAAAGGGAAGATCTAAAGAATTTTTATTTTCTGCCTTACCTGACACTGCAAAAGGTAGTGTGACATTACTTACTTTATCTTACAAAAACTCATGGTTTGGTGAGTGGATTCTGAAAGGAGAACTTGAAAAAACAACTATCAGCAATTTTGAAAATTTCAGTGATTATTTAAACGATACCGAAAGAATGTATGGCTATGAAATAAAGCCTGTGAAGGTTACAGATACTGCATTTTTATTTGCCCGGAGAACAGTTCCACTTTCTGAAAAAAGAATCGCTACCAAAAAAATATTTGATGACCTTATTGCATATGCAGAAAAAAGAAATGCAGGTTATGATGGTGTTAGAATATTTTATTCTTTAAAAACAGGTGATAAAATAACTTTATTTGCAAGCATCGGGGTCACAAACAGAATAGATATTCCTGAACAGGAAGAGTTTGAATATAAAATGATGCCATTTGAAAAAAATTTACTGGAAGCCACTTACCAGGGCCCATATGGAGAAGTGTATAAGGTATATGACGCCATGAAAGTCTACAAGGAAGATCATTTTCTAACCAGTATGGCTATTCCTTTTGAAAAATTTATCAGTGATGGATATGATTTTGCTGATGATCAGATAGTTCAGATGAAAGTTTACTATCCGGTATTTTGAATTCTATTTAATGCTAATTACAGCAAGACTGTCATTGTTTCTTGCGAACAGGAATACTTCTCTTTTTCCACCTAAAAGCAATTTTCTTACATGCCTGGCTTCATTAAACAGGTTATATCCCGAAAATGACTCGCAACTAAAAGACCCATTTTTGTTATTCATAAGGGCGGTTCCAAAATCGGCATCATTTCTTCCCATCTGGATATTGTTAGGATAAAAATTACCTGCCAGTACGATATCCTGGTATCCATCCTTATTTATATCAGCTATTGCAGCATCTCTGTATTCAGTCAACTGTGCCTGCCATGGAAGCGCCACTGCTCTGAAATTAAAATTCCCATCGTTGATCAGCAGGCAATTTCCCAGGTAATCTGCAGAGAAGACGTCCGCCTTTTTCAAATCGCTGCCAAAAATGTCCTGAAGGGTAGCTTTAGCAAAATTTTCGGCATATAAATATTTCTTTTTTAAAAAAGGCATCTGCCTTTCCAGGTCAGCTTTATTTGCAAACGGCAGTTCTTTACCTTCCAGGTAATAAGTCAGCACCTGCTCTTTTTTACCGTTAGCATCAAAGTCGTAATAATACATTCGAACCGGTTCGTCTTTGCTTGCTTTCAGACGGCAGTTGAGCCCTTGATTTCCTGCAATAAAATCGATATCTCCATCATTATCTATATCTACCGGCCGAACAAAATTCCACCACCCTTTTTTATCCGTCAGATATTTTTTTGAAAGCTTACCATTGGAGTTAATAAATGCGCAAATGCCATCCCACTCCAACGAAAGAATAAGATCCTGATCTTTATCCCCGTCAATGTCTACCCATTCAGAACTCTTTATAAAGCCAATTTTCTTGAGGTCCGGGGCATATTGCGTTGTTGCATCAGAAAATTTTCCATGGCCATCATTGAGCAACAAATATGATTCAGGCACTTTACCATATTCCCACGGAACGGCTCGTCCACCGATAAAGAGGTCAACATATCCGTCGTTATTTACATCTGTTGCACTTACTGTTGATGCTGTCATTAAAATACCAGCAATGGCATCTGTTTTTCTGACAAGTTTTCCCTTCCCATCATTCAGATAGACCCGTGGCTCCAGGTATTGGCTGTTACCGTAAAACTCATTACCCCCACTTGCTATTATAAGATCGTTGAAGCTATCATTATTAACATCCGCAAAACATGCCGCTACATCTTCATATGTACTGTCCTTATCAAGTTCCTGTTGTTGTGTTTTAAAAAATGTGCCATTTGCATTCTGCATAAACAATGCACTTTTTTCCCATTTTGAGGATCCTACGAATACATCATCAAGCCCATCATTATTGAAATCACCTGTTGCCAATGCGGGACCTTCCTGCGACAACATAAAAGGCAGCAGCGGCTCCCTATCAAACTCAACAAAACTATTCTCCCTATGCCTGAACAATAATTTTGTTGCCCCAGTAATGTTATCTACATGAATTGTTTGTCCAGTATTTTTTTCTTTTAGCAAAGAATAATCAAAAGAAGGCAATCCACTCTCATAAGATACTTCAACTTTTAAAGAATCTCTTGAAAGTTCTATTGGACCATATGTATTATCCGGCCAAATTAAAATCGCAGAATCAATTTTTGATTTCCCTATGGCTATTTCAATAGGAGTTTCCATAGACGACTGAAATCCCCTTGCAGGATATTTTTCATAACTTCTTATTTCACTACCTGAAAACACAAGAACTCTTGACCCCAAAGCATTCCTGTTACCTGCTGACCCATGCAGATATAACCGAACAGCGGGATTATCATTATTATCATTAGTCTTATTTTCATAGAGCAGCGCCGGCTCATCAATATTATTCACTACTATATCAAGATCTCCATCATTATCAAAATCTGCAAAAAGTGCTCCATTGGAGTATGTATCTGAATTGTTCTGCACCATGTTTCCAACATCTGCAAATGCTGCATCCCCATTATTTCTGAAGAACCGGTTAGGCAGCTTTATCTGTGGAAATTTATCAATCAGTGACATGTCTTTTTCAGCCAACTGGTTGGCCCTTATTTTAGCCTGTATTTCATCATTAGAAACATAGTTAACGTAATCAATATCATTAAGTCGTTTGGGTATACCATTCGAAACAAAAAGATCTTTTTTACCATCATTGTCAAAGTCTAGCCACAGAGTTGCCCATGACCAGTCGGTTGCATACACATTAGAGTATAAACCTGTTTCACTAAACAATCCATTTCCATTATTCAACTGCAAATTGTTTCGGGCATATTGATAATTATAGCCATTCCTGATCTTGATCTGGAATGTATTATACTCATCTTCACCTAATGATCTTCTTAAAATATAAGGATCCGATGGAAGCATATCTGCAGCTATAATATCAGGCCATGCATCATTATTAATATCAGCCGCATCAACCCCCATTGAGAATTGACTTGTATGCATCATACTGCGGGTAAGATCCTCTGTAAATCCTCCTTTCTTGTTATTGATATACAAATAATCATTCTCATGAAAATCATTCCCGATATAGATATCAGGATATCCATCAAGATTAATATCAGAAACCACAATGCCAAGCCCGTACCCGATAACAGACTGATTAACCCCTGCTTCCTGGGAAACATCTGTGAACTTTCCTCCATCATTTCTGAAAAGGCAGTCTTTCGATAAAGAATCAGAAGTGTGTTCGTAAGCTTTTCTTGGAGAAAAAGTACTGTTGTAACGAAGTGAATGATTTAATAAAAACAGATCAAGATCTCCATCCAGGTCATAATCAAAAAAAGCAGCCTGGGTTCCAAAACCTGAAAAATCCAGTCCATATTTTTCTGCTTCATCTTTATATTCTGGTATTCCTTCTGCATTTATTTTCTGACAGATCAATAGCTGGTTTTTACTATGAAGATTTTCATAATTACCCACCCTGCTAACATATATATCCAGCATACCATCATCATTGACATCCGCTACTGATACTCCGGTGGACCAGCCTTTATCATCCGGGATATTTGCTGCTTCTGTAATGTCTTTAAAAGTAAGCTTGCCGGTGTTCAGAAAAATCCTGTTTCTTCCCTGGTTCGAAGCAAAGAAGAGATCAACCAGGCCGTCATTATTAAAATCCCCGGCGCCAACTCCGGCTCCATTATAGAAATACATATACTTCAACATGTTGAATTCCGGGGTAGCTGTTAATGTATTACTGAAATTTAACCCGGTTTTCTTTGCATCTAATGCCTCAAAAAGTACTGGTGTATCATTCTTATCACTTTTGCCACATGAAGTCACTGAGCATATTAAAATACCAATAAAGAATAGCCCCGTTAAAGTGTGAATCCGGTTCCTCATATTTATTTACCTTCTGCTTAATTGATACAATACCGGAATGTCATGATTCTGCAAAAACAACAATTCCTTACCAACTTTCTTATCGAAACAAACAATATCTTTTATTTCCCCTCTAATTTCAATACCGGACCGTGCAGGCAACACCAGTTCCCAATTACCGTTTCCTTTGTTTAGCAGCACATTGCCGTAGCTTGCATCCAGCCTTGAGAACTGTGGTTGGAAATAAAAAAGATTGCCGCCCATCACCAGGTCAAGTTTCCCATCGTCATTTATATCTATAGGGCAAATAGCATTAATACTTGAAAACTGGGTATAAAAAGGCAGCTTCTTAATATCGAATTGCCCTCCTCCTTTATTTATAGCGACGATACTGGCATCATAATTAAACTCGTACACTTTTGATGCGTTGATCTGGTCTTTTGCAAAAAGATCCTGTACAGATTTTGTTGCATAATCTTCAAATTTCAGGTTCTGTTTCTTCAAAGATGGAAGCTGATCGGTAAGATCCCTTTTCATAAAAACAGGCATATCTCTGTTACGAATAGACTTTGTAACAACCTTATCAAGAGTACCATTATTATCAAAATCATTGATCCATAATTTGACAGGTGTTTCAAACGTTGGGTGTAAATAGCAATTCTCTCCGAGATTACCCAACACCAGGTCCTGTTTGCCGTCATTGTCAATATCAACGATTGCTAAAGTTTGCCACCATCCTTTTAATGCAGAAAGGCTTGTTTGAACCTCTTTAAGGCTTGTTTTTTCAAAAGAAAATATTTTAGGTGACATCCATTCACCAACGACAATTAGTTCTTTTTTTGAATCACCGGTTATATCTGCATACGCCGCATCTGTAACCATACCAATATCCATGGAGTCACTTGTCACAAATTGACCATTCCCATTATTTAAATATAAATAGCTTTTAGGTATTAACCCATAGTTCTGCGGAACGGAACGACTTCCGGCAAAGAGATCAATATCGCCATCATTATCAAAGTCTGCCGCAACAGCAACAGCACAATTCATATTATAACCAGGAAATGCTCCCTGTTTCAGGCTAAAGTTCCCTTTTCCATCATTAAAATATAATCGATGGTAAAGAAGTTTGCTCCCTTCCGGCTGAACATTACCTCCTGAGCCTACAAAAAGATCTTTATCCCCATCACCATCAGCATCAAAAAATAAAACTGCAATATCCTCTGCCGCCTTATCATTTTCAAAAGCCGGTTCATTTTTCTTTGAAAAACCATTAGCATTTTGAAAATAGAGCTGGCCGGGCTGACCTGTTGCTCCCCCAATGAATAAATCAGTCAGTCCGTCCCCATTAACATCTGCAGTGTCTGAACGTGGGCCCTCTCTTGATAACATAACAGGGATGTTCCTTTCCACATAAAAATCGATGTATTCATCTTCTTTATGCTGTGAGAAATCTACTGATTGAATTTTCGTGAAAAGAGGATTTTCATATGGTACAATTACTTCATTATTTTTTTCATGCTTACTAAATGAGATCTCATGAACTTTATTGATTTCTGGCTTTAGTAATCTTGTTATTGATTGATCCGGCCAGCAAATAGTTATTGAGTCAACAATGCCGGAGCCCAGTCCAATTATTTGCTTATAATCAACCGATGATTGAAATCCCCGTGTCGGAATGAGTTCCCGACTTAGTATTTGTTCACCCTGGTACACTTTAATAATCGAGCCCACTGCATATGTATTTTGGCCCTCGCCAATTAGTTTTACCCCAATAAAATTGTTTTTATTTTGTTCCCGGCTTTGATTTCTGTAAACAAAGGCCTTTTCATTTACATTATTAACAACCAGGTCAAGATCTCCGTCATTATCCAAGTCACCATAGGCTGAGCCGTTAGAAAATGATGGCTGTCCTAATCCTGCGGCGGCAGCATTATCATCAAACTGAAAATTTCCTTTATTCCTGAAAAATTTGTTTGGAATGGGCACAGAAGGCATTTTATGTACTATTTCATCGAACTGTTCCTTTTTACCCGTCATTACCATTTTTTGAATTACATCGTTCGCAAAAAAATCTATAAAATCCTGATTGGTAACATCGCTGTAAATTCCATTGCAAACAAAAATGTCAGAAAGTCCATCATTATCAGCATCAAAGATCAACCCACCCCAGCTCCAGTCTGATGCTGCAACACCACTGTAGAATCCCGTTTCAAGAAATTTTTTATTCTGGGTATTAATCTGGAGAGTATTCTGTGTATACTGGTTATAAAATCCTGATTTTTGTTTGACCCGGTACACATCAATGTTATCAAATGTGGTAGTTGTTTTTAACCTGTAATCATCATCAGGAAGCATATCTGTTGTAAATATGTCAGGATATCCATCATTATTAATGTCAGCCATATCGGCCCCCATTGATGAATGACTAATATGCTGAGTCCATTCTTCCAGTTGATCCTTAAATGATCCATCTCTTTGATTTATGTAGAGATAATCTCTTTCAAAAAAATCATTTGAAACATATATATCGGGATAATGATCTCCATTAACATCGCCTACAGTAACACCTAATCCAAAACTGATCAGACTTCCATAGATGCCTGCATCTTTACTTACATCAATATATTTTCCATTATCATTTCTGTATAAATGATCCCCTCCTCCTTTTAAAAAATCAGCAACGGGCCAATCTGGTGCTCTCAGGTTTCTTTTATTAGCGTAGTTAAGGGTGTTAACAGGAATAAAGCTATTGTTGATAATAAAACAATCAAGATCGCCATCCAAATCATAATCGAAAAATGCAGCATGAGTAGTGTATCCTCCTTCGTTTGTCAAGCCATATTCCTCTGCCTTGTCTGTAAAGGTCAGGTCATGGTTATTAATAAATAGCTGGCATTTTGGTTTTTTCCCATTTATATAACCGGCATTACACACAAAAATATCCAGCCAGCCATCCGCATTTATATCAGCCAACACAACTCCGGTACTCCAATCTTTTTTGTCTGCAAATCCTGCTTTGGATGAGATATCCTCAAATTTCCAGCTTCCTTTATTCAGGTAAAGTTTATTACTGCCCATGTTTGCAGTAAAAAAAATATCAGCCAGGCCATCATTGTTAAGATCGCCAATGGCCACACCACCTCCATTATAAAAATTTCTGTAGCTGAAAATATTAAAGTCAGGACTGTTTGAAATAGTATTGGAAAAATCGATACCGGTATTTTTTTCAAGTGAAAACAATGGCCGATTCTCTTTCTTTTCTGTACATGAAATCAGAGAAATTAGAATAAATACAAAGGATCCGCAAACAATCGAAGTAGAATTTATTTTCATAAGTATTTGTTCAAAGCTATTGCATTTCATTCAATGAATAAACCCATAACATCGGAATAACATATAAATGAAAAAAGCCATTAGAAAATGGCTTTTTTGATTGCTAATCGCTAACTGCTCGCTTGAGAAAAAATTAGTATCCCGGGTTCTGAGTTAAATTAGGATTGATTACTAATTGCTCATTTGGAATCGGGAATAAAAGTCGTTCTTCACCACTTACTTCAGGTTTTAAAGTTCTTGCAGCAAGAAACTTTCCAAACCTGATCATATCATTTCTTCTCCAGAATTCCCAGTATAATTCACGGCCTCTTTCATCATAAATAGCGTTAAGATCAACAGTTCCTAAAGCTGACACACCTCTTGTTGGATGTGTGCGAATGTAATTTACAATTGAAGCTGCAGTGTTACCATAAGGAGCAACATTGGTTCCTGTACCGCCTCTTGCAATAGCTTCAGCTTTCATCAATAATACATCAGCGAGACGGAAAACAACAAGATCATTATCCCAAGGAAACTGGTGTACCAGATCCGGTGGATATTTCATTACACGAATACCGGTTACTTCAAGATTATTCCCTGTTTCTTTTAATGCCACTTCTTTTGTGAATGAAAGTGGATTTCCCTTTCTGTCAAGTAATGGTGTACCATTTTGGTCATATTGCTGGCCAAAAAGCATTCCGACTCTTAATCCCGTAACATTAGTAACTCCGGTATATGCTCCTCCTCTTCTTTTATCAGTTGCGTCAAACTTATCGTAGAAATCTCCAAGTGTTGTAAATCCATTCCATCCGCTTGGATTCATGTTATAATGTAATCCAGAGAAATCATAGAACATTGCGCCATTACCGCCAATGCCTGCTCCATTATCGGCCTTCAAAGTATAGATTAATTCGGTACCGATAACAGTATTGTTAGGAGCAAAATTGTCAAAGAAATTTGTTCCTAAATTATAAGGACCAGCCAGAATTTCGTCAGCGTATTGAATAACCTTATTCATATCAGCTGCTGAAAAAGTCGGCGCAGCTCTATTTGCATATACACCTTTGTTCAAATAAACTTTCATTAATAAAGCCTTTGCTGCATCTTTTGAAGCCTGTCCTAAACCAGCACCTGATGGAAGATTGGGGATCGCTGCTTCCAGTTCTGAAATAATAAAATCAGCTGCTTCAGTTCCTTTTTTTGTTTCTGGTAGGCTCTGTGTTAAATCTCCTAAAGAAGTTGCACGAAATGGCACCTGGTCCCAACCGTCTAGCACATGCCACATTACAAATGCCCTGATGAACTTTGCTTCGGCTGCTTGTTGCGGAGTTGGGTTATTATCCAAAACTGTTGTAGCCGCAAACTGTGTTTGAGCCAACTGGCGGAAGGTAGCTGTCAGATAATCATGTTCAGAAGTCCAGCGATGATTATGATAAACCCTCCAGATTCCATTATCATCCCAGTCACCACCTCTAGTTGGTCCTACAGCTTCATCAGTGCTGTGCTCTGTAGCAGCCCATACCCGGGCTTGGTCCATAAATAAAGGTTCCAGAGAACGATAAGCGCCTTGCAGCAGTGATGCAGGGTTTCCACCGCCTCCACCAGAACTACCGGAAGTGGTTTCGCTATAGAGCTTTTCTTCCAGCTTTGTGCAGGCCGTTAGAGAAAAAGTGATGGCCGCAATCAGAAGAATTTTATTTTGTTTCATAGTTATAATTATTTGCTTTAATAAAATTTAATTAAAAACCTAAACCAAGACTTAACTGGAATTTCCTAGCCGTCGGGTAAGGAATGTACTCTATACCTAATGAAGGAATACCTCCGATATTCTTATCCACGTTAACCTCAGGATCAAATCCAGTAAAATCTGTCAAAACAAACAAGTTCTGTCCTGTCAGAGATATTGTAGAGCTTCTGATGAATTTTGCAAATCCACCCAGGTTATATGAAATAGTCAGGTTAGACATTTTCAGATAATTTCCCTTCTCCAAAAACCTTGTTGAAGAGGTTATAGGATTTGATGTGTTTTCTACGACTGAAGTATTTATTAAAGAAGCAGCCACATTTCTTGTGCCGAGGTTAGTGATTGGAACTACCGATTGAGCTGTATTATTATACAAGTAATGACCGTAAGCACCATTCATATTAGCAGTTAAAGACCATTTTTTGTATTGGACATTTGTAGAAAGTCCAAGTAAAAACTTTGGATTTGGAGATTTATTTACAAAGAAGGAAACATCCCCATCTTGTTCATAAATAGCTTGTCCGGTTGTTTTATCAATACCCTGGAATATCCGGAGATAATACGTATTGATCGGATATCCAGAAGCTAGTTTTTGAACATAGGCCCCGGTAGAGCCCTGTCCATGTAAAGCCCCGGTATTGTAAGTACCAACAAGACCTTCAAGATTGTTCTTTAGGAAAGCACTTGTTATACCAAATGTCCAGCCAAGGTCTCCTTTGGCGATTATATCGGCATTAATACCAATCTCAACTCCACTATTTGTAATAGTTACAGGGGAGTTTATCCATTGCTTGGCGCTAGATGCTCCCGGCTGTGGGAAATCTCTTTCGAAAAGAACATCTTTTGTCTTTTTGCTGAAATAATCTATTACAAAATTGACCCTGCTCTTCAAAATACCAAAGTCTAACCCCACGTTTGCAGTGCTGGAAGTTTCCCACTTAAGTGCTGGGTTTGCCACATTTAATTGCGATAATGAACCAATTCCTGAAACCCCAAACCTTGTTTGAGCTGCTCCAGATGGAAATTCCTGGTTTCCTGTTTGTCCCCAGCCAAGTCTTAATTTCAGATTGGAAACAAAATTCACTGAATTCATGAAATCTTCATTACTGATATTCCATGCTGCGCCAATGGATGGAAAATATCCATACCTGTTATCCTTACCAAATTTTGTTGATCCATCAGCTCTCAAGGTCGCTGTCAGCAAATATTTATTTTTAACATTAAAAGCTGCCCTTGCAAAGAATGATTGTAATTCATTTGAAGGATCTCTGTAATTATAAACAGACCTGCTAGACTGAGAGCCATATGCAATCATATCATAGTACTTGATACCAATATCTTCGAAATCCTGTGCAACCTCTCCAGAACTCGTATATTGGAATTTAATATATTCATAACCAATAACCGCATTTAAATTAAGATTCGAGTTCAACTGTTTATTATAACTAAGTGTATGAGTGAACTGTTGTGTTCTCTCATTTCCTTGTCCTATATAGGCAAGGCCCCTGTCTTTATATCTGTCAATATTCAAAAGCTGTCTTCCAACCATTGCATACCTGCGTCCATCGCCTTGGTATAAACTATACAGCATTCTGTATTCAAGATCATTTGTAAACTTATAACTGGGTGATATGCTCGCAAGTATAAATGATGATTTGACCTGATCGTCATACATTTTTAAGAACCAGAGGGGATTTATTGAAGAGGCACCAAATTGTGGTTGGATCCAATAGGTTCCATCAGGTTTTATCAAAGCATGAGTTGGGTTCCACTGTAGTGCTTGTGCAACTAAATTACCTTCAAAACCAGCATCATTAGTAATAGGAACCACAGATTCATTTACCTGGGCAGTACTTAACATTACATCAAGGCCTAGTTTTTTGCTATCCAGGAACTTAAAGCTGCCCATAAATCCGACTGTATATTTTGTAAGATCAGATTGTTTAATAATTCCCTCATCTTTCAATGCACTTGCTGAAAATCTATAGCGGGCATTTTCGTTACCTCCACTTGCTGAAACCGAGATGTTATGCGTTAAAGTTTTCCGTATAATTTGATCAAAAGCATTTACATTATCTCCATAATCTCCGGTTGTCAAACCATATTGAGTTAGTGCTTGCCGATACTGATCTCCCGAAAGAACATCCAGTTTTTTCATGATGCTTCCGGTACCAATTGTATAATTCACATCAATAGTAGGCTGACCAGAAGAAGGTTTTTTTGTAGTAATTATTATCACACCGTTAGCTCCCCGTGAACCATATATTGCCGTGGCAGATGCATCTTTTAACACATCGATACTTGCAATATCACTTGGGTTTACAAATACCAATGGATTGGATGCCGGACTAGCTCCAATATTATTTAAACTATTACCAGGACGTGGTGTACGACCGCTGAGGGGAATACCATCAACAACAATTAATGGGTTGTTTCCAGAACGTATAGAACTTGTACCCCTTATCCTAATAGTTGCGGCAACACCTGGTTGTCCGCTATTATTAATAATCTGGAGACCCGAAACTTTACCCTGAATTAATTGATCAGGTGAAGTAACTACTCCTTTGTTAAAGTCTTTTGCTTTAACAGAAGAAATAGATCCGGTCAGGTCTTTTTTTCTAGCCGTACCATAACCTGTAACAACTACTTCATTAAGATTGGTTCCTAATGACGAAACGAACGAAATTTCTACAAAGTTTTTACCCTCAATAGATACTTCTAATGTTTCATAACCAATGGAAGTAATGACAAGTGTCGTTGCACTGGAACTAACGGAAAGACTGAATGTCCCGTCAGCTTTGGTAGAAGTCCCTACCCTGGTACCCTTTACCTGAACAGAAGCTCCGGATACTGGTGTTCCATCTTTAGAGTCTGATACTTTACCGGTGACCGTCCTGTCCTGAGCATGTGCCACATGAAGGGCCAAAACCATTACAATGCACAAAAGAGCAGAAAGCAGTTTTTTTGAAAGCATAAACAATCGTTTTTAAGGTTTAGACAGTATATAAATCGAAAGAGATAAACCTGTTCTAATATTTCACAGAGACGGACAAACGGCAGCTTTAATTTTGCAAATGTTTTCGGACAATCCTAAATATCCTCGGGGTTTTAATCTTCAAATCGTATAAAACCGCATATACTTTTACCCCATACTTGTTAAAATACCATTAACAATTGCAAAATAAACTTACGAATTTTATAATGTATTTGGAACACTATTTCACTGTATTTCAGCGAATAACGTTGCCGCAAACATTTTCGCAAATGTTTGCGGTGGAAAAATTAAAAAATCTCCAGACTAAAAAACAAAGCCTTTAGGGAAGACTGAAAAAAGCCAGTGGCTTGATTCATAATACTTAATAGGGCAATTGAAGTCTTAATTAATCATGAAGTTGAAAATAGGAAGGACATATAAAAAAGCAAGCCGAAACAAATTATTGAGTACTCCCCGAAAGACCCACATATTCCTCTTTAAACTTGTTTTTTAGTGAATATAATTTGCCGGGTCTGTGTGATAAGTTGGTTTCCATTTCATTTAAATCCTCCAGCCAATCTTTCAGTGCTATCTTTTTCCTGAAATTTCTTCTGTCCAGTTCCACTCCCAGGATCGATTCATAGAGCTCTTGTAATTCTCTCAATGAAAATTTTTCTGGCAAAAGATTAAATATGACAGGGTGATCCATTACTTTGTCCTTTAGCTGTGTTAGGCAGGTATCCAAAATATCCTTATGATCAAAGGCAAGCTTTGTGACCTTACTCACCTCATGCCAATGAAGTTCATTGTGGCTTAGCTTGAGTTTGTGATTCTTTATATCGATCAAAGAATAATATGCAATCGTTATTACCCTGCCGGAAGGGTGGCGTTCGATGCCACCAAAAGCATGCACCTGTTCCAGGTAAACATCTTCAAGACCTGTTCTTTCCTGCAAAACTCTGTACGAAGCAGCGTCAAGTTCTTCATTGGGTCTTATGAGGTCCCCTAGAAGAGAATAAAGTCCTTCAAATTCCTTTAAATCCGACTTAATCAATAACACTTTCAATTCTTTGTCCTCGTAACCCAAAATCACACAGTCAACCGAGATCGCAATATTAAAATAATCAAGGTGACTGATCTTTTCAATTTCCGCCGTTTTCAATTTAACTGCATTTGTGTTACTCATAAGTGGCGATTTTGAATTACTGCTTTAAGAACTTCAGCGTTATTTCTTTATTGAGTGATTTAATCCTCAGCAAATATGTTCCTGTCGGCAAATTATTGATTTTACTGTCAAGTTGTATTTGATGATTGCCTTTTGATAATGTTCCGGAATAAACCTCCCCTATTTGCTGACCCATATTATTAAAAATCTCTGCAATGACTATTCCTGTTTGCGGAACATTAATATCAAGAAAAGATAAAGAACTGAGAACCGGGTTTGGCATTATAGATGCCAGCAGTTGATTTCCGGGGCCCGATACTCCGGACACAGGTGTTACTACGGCATTAATAAGGTTCCTGTTGAGGTAAATATGAAATTCTCCTGGCTGCAAAGTAATGCTTTGGACTGACCCTGTTGCTGTAAAGGTTCCTCCATTCAGATAATCATACCATGTGCCTGCTGCGGGGAAAGTAACCGAGCCACTTTGCTGAACAACATCAAAATTTCCAATTATGCACAGATCGGATGAATCAGTTGCGCTACGAAGTATCAGAGATTTAAAAGCTGATGTAAGATTCCGGCTAATGTTGATGCCATTAGCAATAAAAACATCCTTATACCACGGATGAAATCTCAGCTTATTCAAACTTGTAAAAATATCATATAGTCTTTTCCGTTGAACTACCTGCAGGTAGTTCCATAATATTGGTTTATTGTCAAGGCGACAACCCGGGTCGACTGTTCCGTTAACACACCGGTTAATTGATTGATCATATCCCAATTCACCAAATTCCCAGATCATCTTCGGACCCGGGGCACACAAAAAGAACCCTGCACATAATTCTATTCTTTTTAAAGCAGTATTAAGATTTTTTACATTATGTGATGCATTGGTGCTATTTCCAAATTGCAGATTTTTATACATTAACCTTTCTTCATCATGACTTTCCATGTAACTGACAAGATGCGGCTTGTTCCATGATCGTACATTATATAAGTACCTTTCAAAATTTGAAGTACCCACATACCCCATTGAAGCTTCCTGGAAATTATAAGTATCATTTCCCCATAACAACATACCATAATCAGATAGTTCTATTTCCTCATTATCTGCTGCAAAATGTTCAAGAATTACATAGCTACCCGGGGATTTGAGCTGACAGGTATCATAATATCTTTTCCAAATAGCCACCCTGTCGGCATGATATTGTGCAATACAGGTTTCATTGGTCTGGCTGGCTCCACATTGTGCATTTTGCGTAAACCCTTTTGAAAGATCAAATCGAAAACCATCGAGTTTATATTCCTGTAGCCAGTGTTCCATAACTCTACTTGAAAAATATCGGGTAGCCAGACTCTCATGATTAAAATCATTAAAAACATTGTACGGATGTGTAGCCACAACATTCAGCCATGGATTATTTGCTGCTGGCTGCCCGGTAGCACTATTCCAGTATAAAGCAGCAAGAGGGTTTAAACCGGTTGTATGATTTAATGCGATATCCATTATCACAGCAATGCCTTTACTGTGACAAGAATCTACAAATTCTTTCAGTGTATTTTTTGGTCCATAATATTTATCAGGAGCAAAAAAGTAATCCGGATTATATCCCCAGCTTTCATTTCCTTCGAATTCATTAAAAGGCATGATCTCAACAGCGTTAATGCCCATTGTTTTCAGGTAATTCAACGTATCTCTTAATGTCTTCCAGTCATGTGCCGCTAAAAAATCTCTTATCAATAATTCATAAATAACAATATTTCTTTTATCAGGTCTTGAGAAAGTATTGTTCATCCACGAATAACCCGGTGAAGCCGTTTGAAGCACACTTACAATTCCTGATGTTAATCCTGTGGGGTATGGTTTAAGGCCGGGATAGGTGCTTGCACTGATATTTCCGTCATTGGATGGATCAAGAATTTTTTCGCAGTAAGGATCTCCAACTTTCAAGCTGCCATCTACCAGGTATTGAAATGCGTATTCAGTGCCCGGGTTTAAACCTGTGATACGAAGCCACCAATAATTACCATCAGGTGTTTTGTTCATTACATAATTGGTCTGCTCAGTCCAATTGTTTCCCGGGAACTCTCCTATTACCGACACCCTGTTTTTACCCGGTGCATAAAGAACCAATACTACAGATGTATTTCCGGTTTCATAATTTATACCGTCCCTTACACCAGCCGGCAGTGGTAAAACAGGTGGTGTAATAGCAATGAAAAATTGAATGGTATCCCTTTTCGTTGTAGTTCCATCATTTGCTTCCGCAATGATAACCTGGTTACCAGATGTCGTCAACATGGGGTTAGCAGATATCGTGGTAGCATTTGATGCAGATTGGATTTCTGTTCCGTTTAAAAAAAGTTTTAATGTTGAACTGATATTTGATACAGCTGTCAAAGCGATATTATCACCAACCTGTTTATTAATGGGTTCAGGAATTCTACGGTAATAGGGTTGATATGGAGGTACATCGAAGCGGACTGACAACCCATTATCATATACCGGAACATACATGTTCCCATTGTACACACTTGCATCAGAATTTCTCTGCACCAAGTTACCTGCAGCATCTCTGAAAAGAATAGCAATGGCTTTAATCACTTCGCTGCCATTTGTTACATTAAAAAAGCTCCTGATATTATTAATAGTATAGGACCACTTATTGGTTCCGGCTGGTGTTGCCTGCCCATTTGCCGGCGCCGTACCCCAGGTAAACAAAACATATTTCCAATCGCCTTCATTAGCACTTGCACTAGTTATCAAACCGACGTGCACATACACATTGCCTGAAAAACCCTGCAAACCCTGGTTGCCCTTGGTTGCATCAACAGTAATAGTAATACTGTTGTTATCCTTGGCAAAAGTTGGTGTCCACGTTAATAATTGGGAGTAGCTGACAGAAGTTGTCAGTACAGCAAAAACAAGCAGTACATAAATTTTTTTCATAGCAAGCAATTTCTCTCTTTGTGGTTTGAAAGCAATCAATCGTTCAAAACTCTACCGAAGATAATGAATATGTACTAAATACACATTGTTTATCCCCTATTCATTTTTTTAAGATTGTTTATCGTCCTCCCTAACTTTATCTTACTATTTTATTTCACTTTATATGTATTCAAGCATTGAGACTAAGGAACTGCAAAAGCTTACTAATGAATTTCTTAAGAAGAGAACAGCAAATCTTTCAGGCAAAAAGGAACTTGAAGCTTTAAGGTCTGTTTTAAGGTTTCATGAGTATCGTTATTATATACTCAATGATCCGTTGATTTCAGATTTTGAGTATGACCAATTGTTCAAGGAGCTTGAAAAAGCAGAAAAAAATAACCCTTTATCAATAACTCCCGACTCCCCTACTCAGCGGGTCGCAAAGGGTCTTACTAAAGATTTCCCCGCTGTTCAGCACCTGGTTCCTATGCTTTCACTTGATAATTCTTACAATGCCGAAGATCTGATTGACTTTGACAGAAAAGCAAAAGAACTGACCGGTTTAAACGAAATCGATTATTGCGTAGAACCAAAATTTGATGGTGGAAGTATTTCGCTTGTTTATGAAAATGATCTTCTTGTTCGTGGAGCAACCCGTGGTGATGGAGTAGAAGGTGATGATGTGACAACTAATATTAAACAGATCCGGACCATTCCTTTATCTGCAAAATTTTCAGAATTCGGTATCCAAACGATTGAAATAAGAGGTGAGGTACTTATTAATAAAACCAACTTTTCCAAATACAATCAATCATTGATAGAACAAGGTTTGGCACCGTTGGCAAACCCGAGAAATGCTGCAGCAGGAACATTGCGGATCAAAGATCCCACCGAAGTGTCAAAACGAAATCTTGAAGCATTCGTATACCACGTCAGTTATTATTCATTAAAAAAAGCAAAAAAGATCCCCGAAGAGTTAACCAATCATTCAGCAACACTAAAATTACTTTGGGACCTTGGGTTCCGTAGTCCGGAAAAAGAAAAACAAGTATTTAAAGGAATTAATAATGTTATCAAATATTGCCACGACTTTGAAACAAAAAGAGATGGCCTTCCTTACGAAATTGATGGTATGGTGATTAAGGTGAACGACTTTCTTCTGCAGGATAGAATGGGTATGACATCTCATCATCCAAGATGGGCAATGGCCTTTAAATTCAAAGCAAGGCAGGCAACCAGTAAATTATTAAATGTAGAGTTCCAGGTAGGAAGAACAGGCTCCATCACACCTGTCGCAAAAATTCAACCCGTGCCAATCGGTGGGGTTACGGTTTCTTCAATTTCATTATTTAATGAAGATGTGATAAAAGAAAAAGATTTAAAAATTGGAGATACTGTACTTGTTGAAAGAGCAGGCGATGTAATTCCATATATTGTCAGATCACTTCCAGAATTGAGAAACGGGCATGAGAAAAAAATAGTTTTTCCAAAAACTTGTCCTGTATGTGGGAGTAAGTTGTTCAAGGAAGAAGAAGAAGCCGTTTGGAGATGTATCAATATTGAGTGTGAAGCACAGGTTGTTGAACGGATCATTCACTTTGTCAGCAAAGACGCAATGGATATTCGTGGTTTAGGCGAAGCCAATGTCCGGAAGTTTTATGAGCAGGGATTTCTAAAAGACATACCCGGTATCTATTCATTTGACTTTGCTAAATTATCCGGGAGGGAGGGCTTTGGACAAAAATCAATTGACAATCTTAAAACAGCAATTGAAAATTCAAAGAAACAACCTCTTCATCGTCTCATTTTTGCCCTCGGCATCCGTTTCGTAGGAGAAACAACAGCAAAAACACTTGCCAGATCTGTAGACCATTTACTCGACTTTAGAAAATTTTCTCTTGATGATCTTGAAAATCTCGAAGATGTTGGACCTAAAGTGGCAGGAAGTATCCATCATTTTTTCAGCAATAAGAATAATATCGACATGTTGCATCAGCTGGAAAAATCCGGAATTCAATTAAAAAACCTAAATAAAGAAATTAAATCAGGAGATAATCTTTCAGGACAAACATTTTTATTTACCGGAACATTACCTACGCTAAAAAGAAGCGAAGCCGAAGCTATGGTTGAAGATAATGGTGGTCAGATACTCAGTGGAGTCAGCAGCAAACTCAACTATCTTGTTGTAGGAGAAGATGCGGGCAGTAAACTGGAAAAAGCAAAAAAAATAAATTCAGTAAAAATTATTTCAGAATCTGAATTTTTGAAGATGATTGAAAAAAAATAATGTTGTCCTTCCCTGTGATTTTTTCTAACTTAGCAATATACTATAGACTGCTCTGATAACGATCCCGTACCATCGTATTTAATAACAAACCACACCGGGGGCAAAAAAGATTAGTAGCTATGATCAAAAAACTAGCCGGTGAAATCTGGAAACCACTTACTTTTTCCGGATGGAGGCAACTAAGAAACAGGTATGCAATTTCTACTGCAGGACGAATTGCCAGTTACAAGAAAGATGTATTAAAAGATGGAAAAATTCTTAGTGGTTCACTAACCACCGGTTACAGAACCCTGAATCTTCACAGACCTGATAATAAAGGCACCTTATATATCCATCGTGAAATGGCAAAGATTTTTTTGAAAAAACCTACGCCAAAGCACAAATATGTGATACATCTGAACCACGACAAACTTGACAACCGTATTAAAAATCTGCGCTGGGCAACACTTGAACAGATGATCAAACATCAACAGGACAGTCCTGCAAAAATTGCTTATAAAGAAAAACAGGCTAACCGGACAAAAGGATTAAAACTAACCGCCACACAGGTTAAAAAAATCAAAGACATACTCAACAGCAAAAACCGGAAAATCACTATAAAAAAATTAGCTCAAAAATATGGTGTGAGTGAAATGACCATGTATCGGATAAAAAGTGGTGAGAACTGGAATAGAATAAAATAATTTCCTCTTTCTGATTTTCCCGGACTATCTTATTTTTATTGACCAATCTCGCATTGGCGTAAAATAAAATTATGCTCCGGTCATCCACACTTAAGTTCCTGAAAGACTTAAAAAGAAACAACAACAAACCCTGGTTCAATAAAAACCGTATAGCTTATGAAAATGCGAAAGCTGATTTTATTGCATTTATTCAAAATGTGATTGATCAGCACGGTAAAAAAGATAATAGCATAAAAAGCCTCACTGCAAAAGAGTGTTTATTTCGGATCAACAGGGACATTCGTTTTTCAAAAGACAAATCTCCTTATAAGACAAATTTTGGAGCCAGTATTAACAAAGGCGGCAGAAAAGCTTTTGATTCAGCAGGCTATTATTTTCATTTAGAACCTGGTAATTCATTTGTCGGCGGTGGCATTTACATGCCTATGCCGGATTTGCTCAAAAAAGTGAGACAGGAAATAGATTACAATTTAAAAGACTTCAAAAAAATTCTTGCAGGCAAAAAATTTAAATCTGTGTACGGCGACCTGAACAGGAGTGAAGAGTTTTCACTAAGTCGTGTACCAAAAGGATATGAAACAGACAACCCTGCCGCAGAGTTCCTGAAACTGAAAAGTTTTATTGCAATGACAAGTCTTTCGGATAAGGACCTTACTTCAAAAGACCTGGTTAAAAAAGCTGTAGCTGCTTTTGATGCGCTACAGCCATTAATAGAATTCCTGAATCACTCAATTTCAGAATAAATTATTTTTTAGAAGATACTCAGCTATCTGAACAGCATTAGTAGCTGCTCCTTTTCGCAGATTATCTGAAACGATCCACATGTTCAATGTATTGGGCTGGCTTTCATCTCTTCGTAATCTTCCAACAAAAACTTCGTCTTTTTCATGTGCATCCATTGGCATAGGATATAATTGCTTTGCAGGATCATCTACTACAACCACCCCGGGAGCTGACGACAACAAAGAATTGACTTCCTTTAAGTCAAAATCTTTTTCAAATTCCACATTTACGGCTTCGCTATGCCCTCCCATAACCGGGATACGAACTGTTGTTGAGGTAACCCTGATGCTTTCATCCCGCATGATTTTACGGGTTTCATTCACCATTTTCATTTCTTCTTTGGTGTAGCCATTATCCAAAAACACATCTATCTGTGGAATTACATTCAGATCGATCGGATATTTGTAAGCCATTGGGTATTCACCCTTACTTCCTTTGATATCTTTTTCTCTTTCACCCTTAAGCTGATCCACTGCTTTAACACCGGTTCCCGTTACACTCTGGTATGTTGACACCACAATTCTTTTAATCCCATATTTTTTATGAAGCGGATTCAAGGCAACAACCATTTGAATAGTTGAGCAATTGGGATTAGCAACGATCTTATCATTTTTTGTCAATACATCTGCATTAATTTCAGGAACAACTAATGGTTTACCGGGGTCCATTCTCCATGCTGATGAATTGTCAATGACAGTAATTCCTGCTTCAGCAAATTTTGGCGCCCACTCCAATGAGGTACTGCCTCCGGCGGAAAATATAGCTACTGCAGGTTTTGCAGCAATAGCGTCTGTCATACTTACAACTTTATATACAGCCCCCTTAAATTTTATTTCTTTCCCAAGCGATCTTTCAGAAGCAACCGGAATTAATTCTGTAACCGGAAAATTTCTCTCTTCCAGAACCTGTAACATTTTGGAGCCTACCAGCCCGGTAGCACCAACTACTGCAACTTTCATTTTTATTTCTTTTAAGTATGTCTTTTAAAATAAAAAGGCCTTCCGTCTGGAAGGCCTGTCAAGCTTTTATATTATACATACAATTCGCCGCAAACCTTCCTCAGAAGTGTTTCTTACTGCGTTTTGTATGTTTTTTATTCATCAGGGGCCGAAGATAAAGGCAAATAAAATGATGGCCAAACTCATTTTATTTTTTGGTAAACAAGTGTTCGTATAGAGAGAAATAATCGTACTTTAAATATTGACAAGCTTTGAATTCGCTTATGAGAAAAGGACATTTTCTTATATCATCATTCTTTTCCGTGTTGCTATTTGTATCTATAGCCAATGCCCAGTTTACTGATAGCTTTTCTGATGGTGATTATTCAACAAATCCTGGCTGGTCAGGCAATACCGGCGACTGGACAGTGAATACATCCCTGCAATTACAATCCAACAATACTGTTGCAAACAGTAATTTTTATTTAAGCACAGCCAGTACTCTTTCCAATATTGCTCAGTGGGAGTTCTGGTGCCAGATAACATTCAATCCTTCATCTGCCAATTACATTGATGTGTATCTGATCGCTTCGGCTGCTGATGTGACGCAAAGCAGCACAACCGGGTATTTTGTTAAGATCGGAAACACTTCAGACGAAATATCATTATACAGGAAAAATGCAAACGGAACCAGTACTCTTCTTATTGATGGAGCTGATGGTATTTTGAATACCAGTAACAATGTGATGAAAATAAAAGTGACCAGGGATGCTTCCAACCAATGGACTCTTTTCCGTGATCTTTCAGGAACAGGTAATGGTTATGTAAGTGAAGGATCAGCAACTGATGCTACGTTTAACACTTCTTCATTTTTCGGGGTTTGGATACATCAAAGCACGGCTAGTTTTTTTCAACGTCATTTCTTTGACGACTTCGAAGTAAAGCCTTATGTTCCTGATGCTACACCTCCCGCTATTCAATCTATTGTTGCTACTTCTGCAAATAGTGTTGATGTACTTTTCAATGAACCGGTTAGCCTGAGCAGTAGTCAAACTTTAAATAATTACAGTGTAAATAATGGGGTAGGTAATCCTGTTTCTGCCATTCGTGACGTTTCTAACAATGGCTTGGTTCATTTAAGCTTCACTAATAACTTCCCTAATGGAGTTAACTGCACAATTACAGTTAACGGGGTACAGGATCTCTCGGGAAACTCCATTGTCAATGGAACGGGAACATTTAGTTATTATACCGCCCAGCGATATGATATTGTTATCGATGAGCTAATGGCTGATCCAACACCACAAGTTGGTTTGCCCAATAATGAATGGATAGAGCTGAAAAACATCACAACATTTCCCATTAATTTACAAGGCTGGAAGGTCAGCGATGCTACAAGCACAAGCGGGCCGTTGCCTAACTTCATTTTACTGCCGGATAGTTTTGTTATTGTATGTACAGGCAGCGCTGTTGCTGCTATGTCAGTGTTTGGAACTACGTTATCTGTTACCAGTTTTCCATCGCTGGATAACGAAAGTGATAATATTTTGATTAAAGATGCAGCCGGGAAAACAATTCACGCAGTTAACTATGATATATCATGGTATCAGAATGAATTAAAAAAAGATGGTGGCTGGACCCTTGAAATGATCGATCCTAAGAGCCCATGCAGCGGAAGCAGCAACTGGCGGGCAAGTGTTAATACGGTTGGTGGAACACCGGGAAGGAAAAACTCGATTGATGCGGTTAATAACGATTCAAATGCTCCAAAATTAAAAAGAGCTTATACTACGGATAACGTAACGATCATACTCGTATTTGATGAACCGGTTGACAGTGTGAAAGGGGCGACTATCTCAAATTATAGTATTGATGGAGGCCTTAGCATAACAAATTCCACAACTCTACCTCCATTATTTAATACAGTTCAATTGAAGGTCAGCTCACCAATAACTGTAAACACGGTTTATACAGTAACCGCTATGAATGTTACTGATTGCAAAAACAATACAATTGGCGCCGACAATAAAGCAAAATTTGGTTTATCGGTGGATGCAGCAGCAGGTGATTTTGTTATTAATGAAATACTCTTTAATCCACGAAGCGGCGGATATGATTATGTTGAGTTTTATAATAAAAGCAATAAGATTTTTGATGCATCGAAACTTTTTATTGCAAACCGGAACAGCAGTAATGTGATCAGCAGTATTAACGTTTTAGCTGCTACTCCGTGGCAAATATTTCCGGGAGATTACATTGTCGTAACCGAGAGACCAGATAATCTCGCATTGAATTATCTGGTTCAGAATCCTGATTGGGTGCTAATCATTTCTTCAATGCCCTCGTTCCCTGATGATGAAGGTTATGTTGTTTTGTTGAATTTTCAGGGAGAAATAACCGATGAAGTAGATTATCTCGATGACTGGCATTTCAAATTAATAGATAACGATGAAGGAGTATCGTTAGAAAGAATTGATCCGGACGGCCCATCACAGAATCCTTCTAATTGGCATAGCGCTGCTTCTACCACAGGTTATGGAACTCCAACCTATAAAAATTCACAGTATAAATTATTAAACAGCATCAACGCAACAATAGAAGTACTGCCAAAGGTTTTTTCTCCGGATAATGACGGAAGAGATGATATTGCCACTATTCAATATAAAGTAACAGAACCTGGATTTGTTGCCAACATCACCATTTTTGATGCTGCCGGGAGACCTGTAAGAAACCTGGTACGAAACAGAACTCTGGGACTAACCGGTTACTGGAACTGGGATGGACTGGATGACAAGGGGTTAAAATTGCCAGTAGGAACTTACATCATCTTTACAGAAATCTTTAACCTGCAGGGAAAGAAAGAGAAGTTTAAGAATGCAATTGTATTAGCCCGCAAGCTTAATTAACTAATAAAGGTTATACCAATTCAATATCAAAACTCACCAGGTCCTTGAACTGCTGAATTCTTCCATCAATATCATCCTTGGTAATTTCTTTAAGACGTGTTGGCCCGAACTTTTCTACACAAAAACTTGCCATTGCGGAGCCGACAATGATCGCAGTTTTCATATTCTCAAAACTTATGTCCTTTGTTTTTGCAAGGTGACCCATAAACCCTCCGGCAAAAGTATCTCCTGCACCAGTGGGGTCAAATACTTCTTCTAGGGGTAATGCAGGCGCATAAAAAACATCATCCCCATGAAATAACAAGGCGCCGTGTTCTCCTTTCTTAATGATAAGGTACTTTGGTCCCATTTCAAGAATTGATTTTGCTGCTTTTACCAATGAGAACTGACCAGTAAGCTGTCTTGCTTCAGCATCGTTTACAAGCAGCATATCTACGTACTTTAAAACAATCCGAAGATCACTCATGGCTGTTTCCATCCAGAAATTCATCGTATCCATCACAATCAGCTTTGGTCGCTGTTTTAATTCCTGTATCACATTCAACTGTAGTTTCGGCATAAGGTTACCCAGCATCAGAAATTCGGCTCCCTGGTAGCTATCTGGAACTTTCGGATCAAAATCAGCCAGAACATTTAAATCAGTAACCAATGTATCCCTGCTGTTCATGTCTTCGTGATACCTGCCTTTCCAGAAAAACGATTTTTTATCCTGTACAATTTCAACTCCATCAAGATGAACTCCTCTTTTTCTTAATTCAGCCATTTCTTCCTGTGGGAAATCAAACCCTACAATTGAGATCTGCTGAACAGGTTTTACAAAATTACTGGCGGCGTAGGCTACATAAGTGGCAGACCCCCCTACAATTTTATCAGTCTTTCCAAAAGGAGTTTCAATTGCATCAAAAGCCATTGTGCCGACTGTGATCAAAGACATGGTATCAGTTTGAAGGATGTTACAATTTTAAAGGCGTGCAAACCTACATGAATTTTATATACCTGTGAAACTATCAACTCCATTTTAGGTAACTTTAATTGTTAACCATCCGTAGCATGTTAAAAACTACTCTGTTATTTGTTCTGTTCTCATTTATTTGCCAAGTTTCCCAGGCACAATTTGATACTTCATTTGCAAAGAGCAATATTTTAAAATGTGCGGATAGCCTTGCATACGGATTTAAACATAAAGATTGGGAGCTTTTTACAAGGTATACTTATCCCGCTATGATCGGAACTATCGGCGGGAAACAAGCCTTTATCAGTTTTATCTCTGACAAATTTGCCTTAATGCCAGATTCGGCAATAAAAAAGTATGAACCCGGCCGTGTATTACAAGTAGTTAAATCAGGTAAAGATCTGCAGGCTTTGCTTGAGATCAATTCTGTGATCGAATGGCAGGGAATCAGGGTAATATCTACATCACACATAATAGGTGAATCCTGGAGCAATGGTCTTTATTGGACCTTTTTTGATTCGCAGAATGATATTAAACTGGCGAAAACAATTAATCCCGGCTTGAGTGATCAACTGGTTATACCTCCAAAAAATGAAAAAATGGAGCCCATCGTGTCTCCTGGTAAGAATAAAAAAGATGCCGGTAAGCACTAACCTGTTTTCATTCTTTATCATATTTCTCAAACAAAACCTTCCCTATCTTTGAGTATGGCCAAAGCACAACGAAAAAAGGCTTCTAAAAAAGAACTGATACTTCGCAGGGCTGCTTCAATGTTTCGGGAGAAAGGTTTCTCAGCTACCTCAATGAGAGATCTTGCTGAGATGGTCGGGATAGAAGCCGCCAGCCTCTACAATCATATTCGTTCGAAAAATGAAATACTAGAAGCCATTTGTTTTGACGTTGCTAACATCTTCAATACATACATTGAAAGCCTTGAGGCCAGTGAAGAAAAAAGTATTGCGAAAATTGAGAAATTACTTCGTTTTCATATCCGGCAGATGATTGAGAATTATGAAGAGGTATATGTGAGTGACCGGGAATGGAAACATCTTGAGGATCCCTATCTTTCAAATTTTCAAGCCCAGCGACGTAACTATAGAAAAAAATTTGCCACCATCATCAATGAAGGTATAACCCGCGGAGAAATCAGAAATATTGATGCTCCTACTGCTGTACTCATCATCCTGCACGCCGTTAGCGGTATTGAGAGCTGGCACCGAAGCAAGGCCCGCATCAGCGCTGCCGAACTGGAGGATAATATGGTTATGATCATGATTGATGGTTTGAGGAAACATAGCTGATTATGTCTATTCACTTTCATCCACTACACATTAAAGAAATAAGAAAAGAAACCCCCGATTGCGTATCAGTTGTTTTTGACGTTCCGGAAAAACTGAAAGATGATTTCATTTTCAAGCAGGGACAAAGTCTTACCATGCGGACCACAATCAAAGGAGAAGAAATAAGAAGAACCTATTCCATCTGCAGTTCTCCTCTTGATAATGAATGGAGGGTGGCCATTAAAAAAGTGGAAGGCGGTCTCTTTTCATCACTGGCCAATGATCAATTAAAGAAAGGCGATGTCCTGGAAGTAATGCCCCCGGTTGGTAAGTTCTATACCGACTTGAATCCTGCTCATAAAAAAAATTATGTTGCGTTTGCGGCAGGCAGCGGTATCACTCCTGTTCTTTCTTTAATAAAAACAACCCTGGCAACTGAGCCTGGCAGTAATTTCACATTAGTGTATGGCAACCGAAACCGGCCTTCGATTATTTTCTTTGAAGAACTGGAAGGGCTTAAGAATAAGTATATTGATCGGTTTAACCTGATTCATGTTTTAAGTCGGGAAAAAACAGATGCCCCTATAAATTTTGGAAGAGTAAATGCAGAAAAACTGACTGAGCTTGAAAAGCTGATTGATTATGCTGATATCCATGAATTTTTTCTATGTGGTCCTGAAGAGATGATATTTACGGCGAAAGCTTTCCTGGAAGCAAGAGGAATAAACAAAAAACATATTCATTTTGAATTGTTCACTTCTCCCGGACAAAAAATAACAAAATCAAAATCTCAAAAAACAAAAATTGATAGCGGTGCTAAAAGTAATATCACTGTAAAGCTGGATGGAAGAACATTTTCATTTGATCTTCCATTGTCGTCTGATACAACAATTCTTGATGCTGCCTTACAACAAGGCGCCGATCTTCCCTATGCCTGCAAAGGAGGTATGTGTTGCACTTGCAAAGCAAGATTATTGGAAGGTGAGGTTATGATGGATGTTCACTGGGGCCTGGAAGAAGATGAAGTGGAGAAAGGCTATATCCTTACCTGCCAAAGCCATCCCAAAACCGAAAATGTGGTGGTGGATTTTGATGTGAAATAATTAGGAGAACAAAGATTTTCTCATGAAGATTTCTACATTTTTATTTAGCTTATTAACCCCGGCCTTCCTTAGTGCCCAATCAGAAAATGATATACGGAATTATTATAACGAAGTAAACAATCAAATTAAAGAATCTATTGAAAACGGGTATGAAGGGCCTCTTTTCAATAATCATTGGATCGTAAATAAAAATGGAAGAAGCTGGCCCGCAGTAGGCATTTATGAAGGAATCACAGACTTCTGGTACAATGACACTCCTGACCATATTGATGAAGGGCAAAAACTAGAAACTGTTTTGCTGAAAGTAATAACAAAGCAACGTTCAACAAGCTATGTTATCAATGAAGAATATTTGTTTCAAAATGGCAAACTGGTCTTTTTCTACTCCAGGTTAGATGAGGGTGGCGATATATGGGAAACACGGTATTTCTTCAATTTCTCAGGAAAAGAAATCAAAGAAAAAATCCGGTTCAACGAAAAAGATCTTTCAAAAAAAGAAGCCACTTCAGATCAGTATAAGGATATCATAACTACTCCGGAAAAGGCAATTAATAATGGTAGAAAATTCCAGGAATTATTTATTAAAAGTATGTAAAGATTACTCCTCCCGTGCGGTGTATAAAAATCATCCCACTGGGGTGACAATACTCATAAACTTTTAACCCAAACAGGCGTTAGTTTTATTTAAATTTGTAGTTCCTAAAAATAAACCTATGGCAGTACAGAACCTGGAAGAGATATTTCAGGAAAAAATAGACGATGAGGTAAAGATAGAACCCCGTGATTGGATGCCGGATGCATATCGGAAAACAAATATCAGGCAGATCAGTCAGCATGCACATAGTGAGATTGTGGGAATGCTTCCCGAGGGAAACTGGATATCCCGGGCACCGTCATTAAAAAGAAAAGCAATACTTCTCGCAAAAGTTCAGGATGAAGCGGGTCATGGTTTATATCTCTATTCTGCCTGCGAGACATTGGGCATATCAAGAGAGGAAACCATTAATGACCTGCACAGCGGCAAAGCAAAATATTCATCCATATTCAATTACCCCACTCTCACATGGGCAGATATTGGTGCTATCGGGTGGCTGGTTGATGGAGCTGCAATCATGAACCAGGTTATGCTTACCCGGACCTCCTATGGACCTTATGCAAGAGCTATGGTAAGAATCTGCAAGGAAGAGAGTTTTCATCAAAGACAGGGATTTGAATCTTTGCTTGTTTTGTCACAAGGAACAAATGAACAAAAAGAAATGTGCCAGGATGCAATCAATCGCTGGTGGTGGCCCGCATTGATGATGTTTGGACCAAAAGACTCAGAATCCACCAACAGTGATCAGAGTATGAAGTGGAAGATCAAAAGAAAAAGTAATGACGAATTGCGTCAGAACTTTGTTGACATGATTGCTGAGCAGGTAAAAATTTTGGGAATGAAATTACCTGACCCTGAACTAAAGTGGAACGAAGAAAGAAAACATTATGATTTTGGCGAAATAAACTGGGATGAATTCTGGAATGTGGTAAAAGGAAACGGCCCCTGCAATAAACAAAGACTTGATGCAAGAAAAAAGGCCTGGGAAAATGGAGAATGGGTGCGAAAAGCCGCCGAAGCGTATGCAAATAAAAGAAAGCAGGGAAATAAAGCAGCTTAATAAATTCTAATTATCGGGTATGAACAATTTTATAAGAAAATTTTATTACGGAGACATTCCGGAAGATAAATCCGGGGGCGATATTGTTTCAAGCAATTCAAAAAGTGACTGGCCACTTTGGGAAGTTTTTATCAGAAGCAAACAAGGACTTGATCATAAACATGCAGGAAGTTTGCATGCAGCCGATGCCCAGATGGCTATTGAAAATGCAAGAGACGTTTATACACGACGTATGGAAGGGGTTAGTATCTGGGTCGTTGAGTCCAAATACATACATGCATCAAGCCCGGATGAAGCAGAAAGCCTGTATGAACCGGCTAATGATAAAATTTATCGTCACCCAACATTTTACCAGTTGCCGGATGAAGTAAATCATATGTAATTGAGATACCAGATATCATGGAAACAAATGCCCTCATAGAATACTCACTTCATCTTGCTGACACTGCTTTAATACTTGGGCAAAGAAATGCTGAGTGGTGCGGACACGGACCCATCCTGGAACAGGATATTGCCATTACTAATATTTCACTTGACCTGATAGGGCAGGCAAGATATTTTTATCAGTATGCAGCTGAATTAATAAACCAATCCGCAACATCGGCTAAAGAAGCAACAGAGAATACTCTTGCTTATTTAAGAACCGAAAGAGAGTATAAAAATCTTTTGCTGGTGGAACAACCCAATGGCGATTGGGGACAAACAGTAATAAGGCAATTTTTATTTAGCAGCTATCAACATTTACTATTTGATCAATTACAAAAAAGCAGAAATGAAAATCTTGCTTCCATCGCAGCAAAATCTCTTAAAGAAATCACTTATCATTTGCGCTGGAGCAGCGAATGGGTGATTCGCCTGGGTGATGGTACAGACGAAAGCCATCAACGAATGACGCATGCAATTAAAGAATTATGGCCCTATACTGGTGAAATGTTTTTAGATGCCCCCTATGAAAAAGAGACAGGTGTTGATATCAAAATAATAAAGCAGCTATGGAATGAAAAAGTGAGTGCTGTTTTAAATGAAGCCACTCTTCGGGTTCCCGAAAAAGCATTCATGCATAGTGGTGGCAAAACCGGCAAACACACCGAACATTTAGGTTATATACTTACTGAATTGCAGTATATGCAAAGAGCCTATCCGGACTCACAATGGTAAACAACATGAAGGTATCTCATCATATAGACAAAAAAATGATTTATGAATACCTTGAAGAGATCAAGGATCCGGAAGTTCCTGTTTTAAGCATCATTGATCTTGGTATAGTTAGAGATGTGAGCCTAAATGATGAGGAACTTGAGGTTGTCATTACCCCCACTTATTCCGGGTGTCCTGCCATGGATATGATTAAAATTTCAATCCAGGTAATGCTCTCAACATTAGGGTTTAAAAAAACAAAAGTAACACAGGTATTATCTCCCGCATGGACCACAGAATGGATGAGTGAGGAAGGGAAAAGAAAGCTAAAACAATATGGCATTGCTCCACCAAATCCCAAACAACAGGTTTGCAATGATAAACTTTTCGTAGCAGACGAGGCAGTTCAATGCCCTCATTGTAACTCTTACCATACACACCGTATCAGCGAGTTTGGATCTACCGCCTGTAAAGCACTTTTCCAATGTAACGATTGTAAAGAACCTTTTGATTACTTTAAATGTCATTAGGTATCATATTAACTATCTTCGGCAAAATTTTTTGTGATGTCCCCAGTTTTGTTTGAAATAAAAGATAATGTTGCCATAATTACATTGAATCGTCCCGAAAAACTAAATGCATTTAACAGGGAGATGGCTTTGCAGTTGCAGGAAAAACTGGATATATGCAAAGAAGATAAAAATATAAGGTGTGTCGTTATCACTGGTACAGGTAAAGCATTCAGCGCCGGTCAGGATCTTGAAGAGGTAGTTGATCCGAACGGCCCGGGAATGTCAAGGATTCTCAGCGAACAATTTAATCCCATTATTATCAAAATAAGAGAGTTGAAGAAACCGGTAGTGGCAGCAATCAATGGGGTAGCGGCCGGCGCCGGAGCAAATATTCCTTTATGTTGTGATGTTGTAATAGCAGCAAGGTCAGCATCTTTCATCCAGGCATTTTCCAAAATTGGCTTAATTCCTGATAGTGGTGGAACCTTTTTCTTACCAAGATTGATAGGTTGGCAAAAAGCCAGTGCCGTTATGATGCTGGGAGATAAAATTCCCGCTGAAGATGCAGAAAAAATGGGAATGATCTATAAATGCGTAGATGATGAAAAGTTCGCTGAAACAATAGAACAGATTTCAAAAAAGCTGGCTCAAATGCCGACAATGGGGCTTGCATATACAAAGAAAGGATTACAATGGTCAAGTACTCATACCATCTACGAACAATTACAGAATGAAGATAAACTGCAGCAATGGGCAGCAGCAACCGGAGATTTTAAAGAAGGGGTGCGGGCCTTTCTTGAAAAAAGACAACCAAACTTTCGTGGCGAATAACAAACTATTCCAGAATAAATGTCAACACAACCAGATCAGTTAGCAAAATCAGTTGTAGATCATATGATGAAAAATGATCTCTTCTCTCAATGGATGGGAATTGAAGTGAAAGAAATCAGGGAGGGCTATAGTAAAATACGGATGACTGTAAGGGGAGAAATGATTAATGGATTTGGAATCGTCCATGGAGGAATAGCTTTTTCTCTGGCGGACAGTGCTTTTGCATTCGCCTGTAATAACAGGAATATTTTGTCAGTTGCGCTGGACACTTCGATAAATTTCATAAAACCGGTTCATGTTGGTGATGTTTTAACTGCGGAAGCAAAAGAAATTCATAACGGAAAATCAACAGGTCTTTATCATATTATCATTACGAATCAAAAAGATCATGAAGTAGCCATATTTAAAGGCTTGTGTTATCGGACAGACAAGTCACTTATTATTTCTTAATAATAATCTAAAGATATTTTCCATGTTTTACGAATTCAAAGGATTTCGTCCTGTTGTTCACAAGTCTTCATTTGTGCATCCACAGGCAGCTGTAACCGGGAATGTGATCATCGGTAAAAAATGCTATATAGGTCCCGGTGCTGCTCTTCGTGGTGATTGGGGTCAGATCATTATTGAGGACGGATGTAATGTTCAGGAAAATTGTACCATTCATATGTTTCCAGGAGTGACAGTTTTATTAAAAAAAGGTTCTCATATCGGCCATGGTGCAATCATACATGGAGCAGAAATTGGGAAAAATTGCCTCGTGGGTATGAATGCCGTTGTCATGGACAATGTAAAACTGGGTGACGAAAGCATTGTAGGAGCACTAACATTCATAAAAGAAGGAGAGATAATTCCTGAAAGAAGTCTGGTTGCCGGAAACCCGGGAAAGGTTATTAAACAAGTGAGTGATGAAATGATAAGCTGGAAAACTAAAGGCACAGAAATATACCAGGAGTTGGTTGAAGAAATGTTCAGCTACGGGAAAAAATGTAAACCAGCAAAAAGTTTACATACCAAGAAAGCTATGGTCAATGAGAAATACAAACCGTGGAAACAAAAGAATAGAAATCGATAGATATTCGATGCTTGGGTTGATTAGTAAAAACCCTTAGTATTCTATCTTCGATTTCTTAAACAATTTCGGTTACCCGATTAGCTTAGAAACAAAGTATCTTGTATTTATAGTGGTCTGAAAAAGTGAGGAATATGAATTCTCTGGTTAAAGAAGAATAAAAAAATTTTTTTTTATCTTTTAGCAGTTTTAATTTTACCAAGCACTAGATATTCATGACAAAAACCAAAGGATTAGTAAATCGTCCGTCCTTTATCCCTCCCAAAACCTCAACCTACCATCCTTTTAACAACCAGGTTAATCCGTCTCTTCTCAAAAAACAACTGAAAGGGTTTTCTATTTATTAATGATCATAAAAACTACGAGCATGAAAAAATCTACCCATCTGAAGTTTTTATTTCTTTTGCCGACAATAATTTTTGCATCTTTTGCAAAATTATCTGCACAGACAGCCACTATTGCACCCATAAATGCAAATATTGGAGCCGGGCAATCACAGTATTTTACTATAACCACGACAGGTTTTGGTGCTGACGATAATGATAGAAATTTTGATTATACCATTACCGGACCCGGTGCTACAATTCCTGCGACTCCAATTACAATTCCATGTACCTCCGGTTGTGATGTGGAAAGTCATGGGTTTAGTTTTCCAACTGCCGGCACATATACAATTTCCGTAACTGTTACTCAAACCGAGGGGGGCGCTGCAGTTGCTAATACTTCGACTTCATTGGAAGTTTGGGTTCCCAACATGTTTGGAAGCTTTAGCGGGGCTTCTATCTGGAATTTTAATACCGATCAAACAACCGGTGATGTTAATCATGGCGGAAATCTTTTTACTTCGGCTGTTACTCCGGCCGCATTGGCTAAAAACGCAATTACAGGAACTGATGCCCAGGGCAGTATTTACTATCTTGATAATGTAGTGGCCAATGGCGGTACTGTAAATCTTTATGCATCTGAACCATTGGGTGCAGTAACTGATGTGCTGGTTGCAACGGCTGATATAAACGGAGCCAGTACCAATGACTTGAATTTTGCTCGTCTTGGTTTTGATGCTACAGGAACTGGTTGGATTTTAGCTGGGGATGGTACTACTTTATACATAGCAAGCTTTACGGGTAATGGTACTTCTGCAACAACCATTACTGCATTAGGAACAGTTACTATTTCAGCACCTGGAACAATAGCAGATTTTGCAGATGGAGACCTGGCTATAAGCGGTACAGGAGTCATGTATGCCGTTGCAAGTAACGGAGGTGGTGGCGATACATACGTTTATACAATCAACAGCCTTGCGGGGCCTACATATACCATCGAAAGAAAATGGAAACTGGTACAGGTCGGCGGAGCTAATTTTGCTTCTGCCATTACCGGAATAGCATTTACGTCAAATGGATCTGTGCATTTATCTTCGGGAGATGATATTTACTTTATAGACCAGGCCAATGCAACAATTGTTAGTGGTACTATTGAATGTGTTGCTGTGTATAATGAACCAGGTGCCGGATTTACAGATCTGGGATCAGATAATTTCCCCGCCTTGACAATCCTCCCTGTAAAACTGATAAATTTTGGAGCAACAGTAAGCAACGATATAGTTACACTAAACTGGGAAGCAGAAAATGAGCAAAACTTCAGCCATTATGAGGTCGAGAGAAAAGCTGCAAATGGCGGTTCTTTTGTTACCATCGGAAATAAGCCGGCTCAAAATAGTAATGGCAGAAACAGCTATTCATTAGGAGATAATATATCAGCCATAAATGATAATGTTTTCTACTATAGACTAAAAATTGTTGATCTTGACGGAAAGTATAATTACAGCCCGACAATACTTGTTCGGAAAGACGGCAAGAACCTTTCAGGAATAAAAGTAAGCCCCAACCCAATTATTACTGGAGCTGATGCAACCTTACGATTTAACGCAACGACCGGATCAACAGTTTCCATCAGAGTGATCGACATGACCGGCAGAATAATTTCGGAGCAGCAAAACAGAGTCTCACAAGGCATCAATAGTATAACAATACATAACACGAATAGGCTACAATCCGGAATGTATGTTCTCCAGATGATAAACGGAAGTCAAATTGAATCAACAACATTTAATGTTTCACATTAATCATTTATAAATAAAGGGGTGTTAAAAACACCTCTTTATTTCTTTTACTCCGCCACCATACCCTTTGCTTAAAACTCCTTAGAATATTTATTGAGATAGATTTTCAATGCTCAGGGTTTTTATACCTTGACCCCTCTTGCTTTTCGTGGCGGAGGGGTTTTTTATTAAATAATTGCACCGCGTTAATAGTTAAAGAATTATCCATCTAGTCAAACAAAAAAGTATTTTTACGATTTTTAGATATTTTATTGATGGCTTCCAATAATTTATTATTATAGTTTGTTAATAGCAATATCACACTTGCAAAAACAAAAAATTGTTTTTACTTTTACATTGTAATCCGAACCTTCAGTAAAATGAAGATTCTCACCTACCGTATCCAACCCTTCCTTTCCAAAGACCTCAGATGAATTCAATTGAACAAGAGTACTTGTTCTTTGATTTTATGCCATTATTCTTCCTAAGCCATTGTGTGATCTGATCCTCATGATACCCTGATCCATTCCAAAGGAACCATTTAGAAAAAGAAAGTTTTATTAATTAAAACCTTTGAGCATGAAAAAGTATTACTTCTTTGGAGTAGTGGTATTAATGATTTCGTTTACAAGAATAATGGCACAGCCAACACAACCCAACGCTCCGCTACCAGGAAACTCTTCAAACTGTACACCACCTGTATCAGAAATTTGCCAGGGAAATTCTACTGTTGTAACAAGTTTCACAAACGCAACTTTGAGATCAGGCAGTCCAACATCACTGCCGGCAGTTTATTCTTTTTATAATGTTGCTTCTGTTAACGGACAACAGATAAATGCCACCATTACTATTGATCAGCAGTTAAACTGTAGCATGAGTGGTTCAAATTTCAGTATTGATGATGATGCTGCGACTGATCAGGGTGGCAACAGTATCGCCTCGTTTTTTGCGCCACGAATTACTCCTGCATCTAACCTGACCAATAGCGATGCAAGAGGTTATGTACAATTTACTATACGATTTTTTATTGAAAATGGCACCTCGGGTCAGCAATACCCGGGAGATTATACCACTCCCCCTCCTTTCGGTGGGCTTAGCGGCCTAAATTATATTCACTACGACATTGATGGAAGTTCAGTAGGTAATGGTGGATGGTTTAGAGAAACAGGGCTGATTGAAAATGTTTCTGGTTCGGCAATTCTGGGTAATGCCAATACGGAGTTGACGTCTTACACTTATACAGATGGAGTTAGTTGGAAAGGTTTCGCTGGGTCTGTTTATGAAAGAGATGGTGTTTCCCGCTGTGCAGAAGTTGCCGCGGCAGTTAACTACCTGACTCCACAATCTTCAATTACGGTTCGTATGGGATACGATTATAATTATAATGGAACCAGCTATAATTCCAGGCCAACCCGTCAATACGGATCAAGATTTGGTTGTTTTACTTTTCCGGTCCAAACCCCGTTACCAGTTCATCTGTTAAGTTTTAGTGGTGCATTAAAAAATAATATTGCGGTTTTACAATGGGAAGCAGAAAATGAGTTGAATTTTTCAGCTTATGAAATTGAAAAAAGTGAAACCGGCATAAACTTCAGTAGTCTTTCTGTTGTAAGTGCGAAAAATGCAGGTTTTGAAAGACAGCAATACCAATATGCAGATAATCTTACTGGCACTGCCGGAGAGGTATTTTACTATCGCCTCAGAATGATTGATATTGATGGCAAGTTTACTTACAGCAATGTGATAATGATCAGAAAGGGGGGCACAAAAGTCGATGGAATCGTTTTAAGCCCCAATCCTGTTGCAAGCAATGGTTCTCTTACTGTGAGATTTGAGTCCGGCCTTAGTAAATCGGTTGAGATAAGAGTGATAGACATGTCCGGAAGGGTTGTGCTTAAACAGTATAATAATGTGCAGGAGGGTTCCAATAGTGTTTCAATAAAAAATATGAGTGGGTTAATGCCCGGAACCTATGTATTGCAGATGAATGATGGAGTTGCTGTTGAAAATGTAAAATTCACAATTTACCGTTAACAAAAAAATAATCAGGGAGGATATTAAATCCTCCCTTCCGTTTCCCGAAAACTAAAAATGCAAATAAGCTACCGAAGGCATTAAGCTTTTAATGCTCAGGGTTTTTATACCTTGACCCCTCTTGCTTTTCGTGGCGGAGGGGTTTTTATTTATGGTTAACACCTTTCGTAAAAAAATCTTTATCCGAAATCAGAATAATCGTAACTTAAAGTATACTATTTGCAACTCAAAACTTAAAATGAGCTTTATGAGAAAAAGTTTACACTTAACCTTCATGCTTGCCGGTTCTGTTTTTCTTTCCGGTATTCTTTCAGCACAGCAAGCTGATCGTTTTGCATACTCTGTAACTGATGTGCAGGACCAGGGTGGCATTAACTGGAATTATTTAAGAAAACTAAATCTTGTAACCGGCGAATACAGCCAGGTGTTACTCAACGGGAATGATGTTTCTTTCCGTGCATTTGATGCTGTTTCCAAAAAGCAATTCGCTACTCCACAAAAAGATGTTCGTTTTGGAGAACTTGTGAATGCACCATTTGGAACCGGTGTGGCTGCTATAGCGTATGATAAGAAAAATAACAGGCTTTATTATACTCCGATGTTTGTTGATCAGCTTCGGTATGTCGATCTGAGATCAATGAATGTTTTTTATTTGGCTGACAGAGGTTTAACCGGAAAACCTCAAAAATCTCCTGACCAGGGAAATATTGTAACCCGGATGACAATCGCATCCGATGGATATGGTTATGCTATGACCAATGATGCAACACAACTTATTCGTTTTTCAATAGGAAAGAAATTTGAAATAACTGACCTGGGATCAATTGTTGATGATCCCGCTAATAAAGGCGTATCAATTCATAACTCCTGCAGCAGTTTCGGGGGCGATATGATTGCAGATGACGATGGAAATCTTTATGTATTTTCTGCCCGCAATCATGTTTTCAAAGTAAATATTGAAACAAAAGTTGCTACACATCTCGGTATTGTTACAGGGCTTCCGAATGGATTTACAATAAACGGGGCAGCTGTTAATGAAAAGAACCAGGTTGTGGTAAGCACTGCAATGAAAGCTACTTCATATTATACCGTAGATCATAAATCACTTACTGCAAGTCCTTACACTATCGCAGGAACTGTATGGAATAGTTCTGATCTTGCCAACAGCAACTTACTGGCAACTGCATCAAAAAATAAAAACCCTGTTGGAGATGTGATATCCAGGAATATGCCTGAAAATTCTGGTGATGGCAAAATAGGCATCTTCCCGAATCCAGTCACAAATAACCAGTTTGTGATCCAGTTTAAAGACCTTGAAATCGGGAATTATACAATCCTGGTAACAGATGTTACTGGCAGACAGGTTTTACAACAAGTAGTAAACCTGGGTGGCGAAAATCAATCTCAAACAGTAAAGCTGGATCCATCAGCATCTAAAGGAATTTATCTCGTAAAAGTTACTGATCAAAGCAGCCGTTCCGTATTCAGTACAAAAATGATTGTTCAATAATTATCAAAGTTTATTTTTGAAAAGCCCTGTTGGAACGGGGCTTTTTTATTTCTCCTTTTTCCAGACAAGCCTTACATGCTTTGCTTCTTTTGAAAAATCCGGGCATTGCCCATCCCCTGTTCCTGCAATACCTCCGCTTGGTGCACAAATTCTCCCGCAATTCTCATCATAAACGATATTATAAAAATCACAGCAATCAGCTGTAACAAGGTAAACAGTCTTGCCTTTGTAAGAATATTCATCTACCTGTATAGGTAATGTTGGTGGGGTGTCTTTTGCGGCATCATCAAGCAGTTTTTTTACACATGTTGGAACGGCAGATGTATCTTCTTTAGGATTAACAGAATCTCCATTCTTATCTTTCTTATTACCGCAATCACCTGCAATTAAAGCTGGAAAAACAAGAAGAAGTAAAGCGTATTTCATGATTGATTGGTTGATGTTAAGGTATATTTGCGAGATTGTAAAAATACGGTTTTGGAAAAAAGCAATTTTGTTGACCAGATAAGAATCTTCTGTCGCAGCGGACATGGGGGTGCAGGCAATAAGCATTTTATGCGTAATAAATTCACTGCAATGGGCGGACCGGACGGAGGTGATGGTGGCCGCGGAGGACATATAATTCTGAAAGGGAACAGGAACCTGTGGACATTGCTTCATTTAAGATATTACAAAAATGTACTGGCGGAAAATGGCGAAAAAGGCGGTGCCAATAATTCTCATGGAAGAGATGGAAAGGACATTATAATAGAAGTTCCTTTAGGCACTATAGCAAGAGATGAAGAAACTGATAAACAGGAGGTCGAGATCTTGCATGATGGACAGGAAATAATCTGGATTCCCGGTGGCCGTGGTGGATTAGGCAATTCTCATTTTGCAACTGCTACCAACCAGGCTCCTGAATATGCACAACCCGGTGAACCCGGAAGTGAGGGATGGAAAATTCTTGAACTAAAAATACTGGCTGATGTAGGCCTTGTTGGTTTTCCTAATGCCGGTAAATCAACATTATTATCTGTAATTACCGCTGCTAAACCCAAAATTGCCAATTATGCATTTACTACCATCACTCCCAATCTTGGAATGGTGGAATACCGTGATGGAAAAAGTTTTTGCATTGCCGATCTTCCGGGGATTATTGAAGGCGCAGCAGAAGGAAAAGGCTTAGGCCACAGGTTTCTGCGCCATATTGAAAGAAATTCCGTTCTGTTATTTTTGATACCTGCAGACAGCCCTGATCATAAAAAAGAATTTGATGTGCTGCTGAATGAACTGGAGCAATATAATCCTGAGCTATTGCATAAACAATTCATCATTGCTATCAGCAAAAGTGATATGCTGGATGAAGAATTAACCGCAGCAATAAAAAAAGAGTTGCCTCAAAAAATTCCTCATTTATTCATTTCTTCTGTTACCGGGCAAGGCATCACAGTATTAAAAGATCTTTTGTGGAAAATATTGAATGAGCCAATAGAAAGAGAAAAGGAATGAGAATCGTTTATAATCCGGAACATCTGCATTAATGATTCTTATCATCAACCAAGTCACTACTTTCAATTACTTTTAGGAATGTGATAAAAATCCGGAATTCTGATCATCCCGGAATCCATGTCTGTTATCGTACCCGATTCAACCTGACGAATCATGAAGCTCTTATTCAAAAATCTTAACCTGCCTGATTGGCTGTCGTTTTACCGTGTGGCTGCATTTCCGTTTCTTTTATTACTGGTAGTGTTAAATGAAAGATCGGTATTCAGCTGGTTTTTGCTAGTCAGCTATGCAACAGATGCAGTAGATGGAATGATTGCCCGACGACTTAAGATCACCAGCGCCAGGGGAGCTCAACTGGACTCGTTGGGCGATCAGCTAACTTTTATTGCGGGTATAGCCGCGTTGTTCGTTTTTGAAACAACTTTTATGAAACAACAATTGGGTTTGCTATTGCTTGCTTTCTCCCCCTACCTCCTACAATTAATCATAGCCTATTTTAAGTATGGGAAAGCCACCGCTTTTCATACTTACCTGGCAAAGCTTTCCGCTATTATACAGAGCTTATTTATTCTAATCCTTTTATTTTTTGGCCCAGTTTACTGGCTTTTTTACAGTATGCTTATTATAGGCCTATTAGAAACCATTGAGGAAATTGCCCTGATTTTTATGTATGATAAATGGGTGTCTGATGTTAAAGGAATTTTTTGGGCAATAAATGACCCCAGGCGAAAATTCAATTCTCCGAAGCATAATCCTGATCAGTCATGAAAAAATATTCACTTTACCATATTGTTCTGTTATGCATTGCAATTCTAATTGTAGATATTTTTGCCTTTTACTGGTTACAATCAATCACCCGTTTACTCCATCCACCTTACCTTAGAAAGTGGATCAATATCATATTCTGGATTTTTACATCAGGACTTATTATAGCCATATTGGTTTTAAAAATTAGAATGGACCATATTTCACAACACCGGCGTTACCTGCTCATCAGTTCGCTTTATGGTCTCACCGTTTCATCATTCATTCCGAAACTGATTTTTGTGCTGGTAATATCTGTTTTGTATTTCACCAACTTTATTATTACTGACCAGCAATCTTTGTTATTGGTGCCGCTTGCTGGTTTAGTCGCGGGTCTCTTGCCTTTCTTTGTTATTGTATATGCCATTTTCCGGTCTTTGTACCGTTTTAAAGTTTACCATGTTAAAGTAAATCATAGATGCCTTCCTTCTGCATTTGATGGAGTTCGCATTATACATATTTCTGATACCCACTTGGGAAGTTTCAATTCCCGCTTCCACATTTTTGACAGGGCCGTATCCATCATTAATCATTTAGAGCCCGACTATATTTTCTTTACGGGTGATCTCGTTAACAACTATGCCTACGAATTGCAGGGATGGGAAGAAACTTTCACTAAAATGAAAGCCCGAAGAGGAAAATTTGCAGTGCCGGGTAATCATGATTATGGAGATTATTCAGAATGGCCTTCTGAAACAGCCAAGACTGCCAACTTTAGTGCGATTAAAGAATTTTATGAACGTATTGGTTTCCGGTTACTATTGAACGATTCTTTTATAACCAGGAACGGAGTTGACTATATGGCTATCATCGGCGTTGAAAACTGGGGAATGCCTCCCGGCCCCAATTATTGTGATCTAAAAAAAGCTGTCTCAGGTGTAATAGATGTACCTTTTAAAATATTACTGTCGCATGATCCCAGGCACTGGCCAAAAGAAGTAGTCGGGGATACAGATATTGCCCTGACACTTTCAGGTCACACACATGGCATGCAGGCAGCGATCACTCTCCGGAATAAAAGCTGGAGTCCCATTCAATACAAATATGAACACTGGGCGGGTTTGTACCAGGAAGCTGAACAATATTTATATGTAAACAGGGGATTGGGCTGGTTAGGCTTTCCGGGCAGATTGGGTATGCGGCCAGAAATTACAATGATTACTTTAACGATTAAGCAATAGAATAAAAACAAATTTTATCCGTATCAATTTTAATGACACGAAATTACACTGGCCGCTTTGGTCAGAATAGCAGGAATGGTACATTTTTCAGTTGCTGCTGAAGTATTTCTTTCGAATGATCATAACTTAGAGATATTGTTTTATCAAATTTCTGTATGATGAATATCAGGTGAAAACCCGCCATTTTATAAAGGGGAAACCCCTTCTTTTCAGTAGGTTTGTAATTCATAAAAACATTCATAAATGAAAAAAATACTTTTAACGATTGTATTGGCTATTGCACTCGTATTCCGCTCATTCGCTGATGAAGGAATGTGGCTGCCGCTATTGCTTGGTCAGCAGGTGTATGATAAAATGGTAAAAAAGGGGCTGACCCTCAGTAAAGATCAGTTGTATAATATTAACAAGGCATCTTTAAAAGATGCGATCATCATTTTTGGAGGTGGTTGTACAGGAGAGATCGTCAGTAATGAAGGTTTGATTTTCACCAATCACCATTGTGGTTATAATGCTATTGCAAGTGCAAGTACTATGGAGCATAACTACCTGCAGGATGGCTTTTATGCAAGAAGCCGTGGTGAAGAGATTCCAACCAATATATCTGTTCAGTTTTTAGTCCGGATAGATGATGTAACCAAAGAAGTACTTGATGCATTACAGGGACTAACCGGAACTGAAAGGGTTCAGAAACAAAATGAAGTTCTTTCTGCCATTAATAAAAGGATGAGTGATGAAGCAAAGCATATTGAAACAAGAGTGAGTGCATTATTCAAAGGAAATCAATTTTTGGCTTTTGTTTACCAGCGTTATACGGATGTACGACTTGTAGGTGCACCACCCGAAAGTGTGGGTAAATTTGGCGGCGACACCGACAACTGGGAGTGGCCAAGACATACTGGTGATTTTTCAATTTTCCGTGTTTATAGTGATGCCAATGGAAAACCAGCTGATTTTTCAGAAAAAAATATTCCGTTAAAACCAAAATGGTACCTGCCCGTTTCTCTTCGTCCGTTAAAAGATGGTGATTTCTCAATGATATGGGGCTACCCCGGAAGTACTAACCGTTATGAAAGTTCTTATGGAATAAAATTGTCTATTGACATTAACAACCCCACTTTAGTGCAGCTTCGTGATGTGAGATTGAAATACATGTTCGATGAAATGAAAAAAGACCCTGCAGTAAAATTGCAATTAGCATCTTCTTATGCCGGAATAGCTAATTACTGGAAATTCTATGATGGAGAAACCAAGCAACTGCTGAAGTATGATATATATGGTCAGAAGAAAGCAGCCGAAGAAAAATTCATTGCATGGGCAAAAGGAAAACCAGAATATGAAAATATTTTTACTGACTGGGGTAAAACTTATGACGAGTGGAGGCCTTACGCCAAACACCGAATGTATATCAACGAAGGAATATTTGGTTCACCACTTATGGGATTTGCTGCTGCACTGACCCAGGTGGAAAAACTTTTGGTGACACCCGGAAGCAAAGCAGATGATATTAAGAAAGCAGTTTCTTCACTCGATAAGCAAAGAGTTTCTTTCCTTGAGTCTGAAAACAAAGCTTCTGATCAGCATATTGTAGCAGCGGTTACCCGTATGTATTATGAAAATGTAGATAAAGAACAACACCCGGTTGGTTTTTATGGCAACCTGAAAAATACTTACGGTCCCCTTGATGATGACGCCACTTATAAAAAATATGCGGCCGATATCTTCAGTAAGACAATGATATTTGATGATGCCAGGTGGAAAGCATTTGTTGCTAATCCTGATGCCAATGCATTGCAAAGTGATCCGGCATTCAATTATGCCAATGCTTTTTACACCAACTATGTTTCCAAGTACGCCTCAAAATATTCTCAGTTCAATGCCAAGAATGCGGAGTTTGGAAGACTGTACCTGAAAGGTATTATGGAAATGGATCCTGTCAAAGCAAAAATGATGTACCCGGATGCCACATTCACCATGAGAGTGAGCTATGGAAATGTAAAATCATATCGTCCGCGGGATGCCGTTTTCTATGACTATGTTACTACTTCAAAAGGTATTCTTGAAAAATACAAACCCGGCGACTATGAATTTGACCTGCCTGCTAAACAGATCGAGTTACTCAAGAAAAAAGATTTCGGCCAGTATATGGATCCTACCCGTAAGGACCTGGTAATTGGGTTCATAACCACTAATGATATCACAGGCGGTAACTCCGGTTCACCGGTGATCAACGGAAGAGGCGAACTGATCGGTCTTGCTTTCGATGGTAACTATGAAGCATTAAGCCACAAGCTGGCATTTGATAGTGACCTGAACAGAACCATCTGTGTTGATATCCGCTATGTGCTGTGGTGCATTGACAAACTGGGTGGTGCATCCAATATTATCAAGGAACTTAAATTGATGAAATAATTTAAATAGATTACAAAAAAGCCATCCGCAAACCGGGTGGCTTTTTTATTTTGTAAATAATATATTGCTTAACATTGTATCAATTATCCCGTTGAAAAAATTTCTCATTATATTTTCTGCAATAATCTTTTCAGGCAGTATCCTCAACTGCCAGATCCCCGGCTTTAGTGTTGCTACTGATTTAACTATACAACGAAATTTCAAAAAAGAACAAAAATTCTGGGCCTTTGGCCAGACCATTCATACCATCTTTCACCTGGATGGGCAAAACGGTGTTTATGTATGGTTCTCGATTTACTCCAATGGGAAATTTAAAAATGATGTGACAGCAACCGCTAAATCAACCGCTACAATCCCGCAGGAAATAAATTATGTAAACAGCGGTAAAATGAGATTGAAAGAACTTTCCATCGGTTGGAGAAAATACCTGAAAGGAACTTTTGATGAAGAAAAAAAGATAAACATCTATGGCTATGCCGGCTTTGGTTTGTTGCTGGGAAGAATTGAAAACACTCATTCCGTTTCAATAGATACTGCTGACTATAATGTACCGGTAAGAAGCGGGAAAGCCAATTTTAAAAGATTGACTTTTGATCTTGGTCTTGGTGTGGAGCAACCTGTTGGTGGTGATTTTTTTCTGTATGGTGAATGCAGGGCATGGATACCTACGACTGATTACCCGAGCAAATACATTTTTGTAAACAGTAATGCACCATTCACCGGGATGATCTGTGTGGGCCTACGCTTGTTATTCTGAAAAAATTTACTGAATCTTTAAATCAAAACGTCCTTCTGTTATGGACAGGGGTTGCGGGTCGTTATAAATATTCAGCATGTTAAACTGAAAATTGCCCGACACAATCCAGTTTATGGTATCAATTCGGGTAATCGTTACAGAACCGGTAGCTGTTGAACTGGTCAGCCATTCATTGATCGGCGTAAAATTTCTTTTCACATAATACGCATAGCTGTTTTCAGTAGAGGGATGTACAACATCTGAATTAAGCTGGATAGTTCCCGGTGCGGTTACATTTTTCAATCGTATTTCAAATTCAGTTTCTGTGGGAGACGAAGAAAAATTACGGGCATTGATAATAATATCATTCCCTATCATTCTTGCTTCCAGGATATCATTGGCGGGTAATGAGCCAAAGCCCTGCGGCACCCAGAAAGAACCATTCACTTTGGCGCCAAATGTATGTGCCCCGGTTTGTGTTTCAGGCGGAAGTTCGGTAACCTCTTTTTTGCAGGAAGAAAGCAGTAGTGTAAATGCTATAACAGTAACTATTATTTTCATAAATGTGGATTCTGACTATAAACGTTTCTACAGGTGGTTTTGGTATCTGAAACCCTGCAGCCTTATCTTTATCCCTCATTACTAAGCTTATGAGTGATAAATTAACCATCCGGCAGGTTGAGATCTATAAATTGTCTGTCCCTCTTATAGAACCTTTTTCTACTTCTTTGGGCACCGAAGATGCCGCCAATAATGTGCTGGTGAAAATAATTACTGAAGAAGGGATCACAGGTTTTGGAGAATGCAGCCCTTATATGCCCATTAATGGCGAAAGCCAGGATACCTGTTTTATTGTGGGGCAATATTTTGCTAAAGCCTTAAAGGGAAAGAATCCGCTGAATATTGAAAAGTGCATCCGGCTGATGGATAATATTATTTATGGCAACAGCAGTATTAAAAGCGCTTTTGATATGGCGCTTTATGATATTGCTGCGCAGCATGCTGCTGTGCCGCTTTATAAATTTTTAGGCGGCAACAATACAAAACCGATCATTACTGATTATACGGTAAGTATTGGCGATGCAGAAAAAATGGCGGCAGATGCATTGAAGATAAAAGAGCAGGGTTATCCTGCCATAAAAGTTAAACTAGGTAAAAACGGGGCAGAAGATGTAGCAAGAATAAGAGCCATCCGTGCCGCAGTGGGAAATGAGATACCCATCCGAATTGATGCCAACCAGGGATGGAAAGTAAACGAAGCTATTGAAACATTAAATGCATTGAAAGAATTCAATATTCAGTATTGTGAAGAGCCGATCGCCAAGTGGAAATTCATGAAGCTGAAAAAAGTGAAGAAGAACAGCCCCATACCTATTATGGCAGATGAGAGCTGCGGTGATGATCATGATGCGGAGAGATTAATTAAATTAGAAGCCTGTGACATGATGAACATCAAGCTGGGAAAATCCGGTGGCCTATTCAAAGCATTGAAGATGGTGAAGATGGCAGAAGAAGCAGGTATGCACCTGCAGGTTGGCGCCATGCTGGAAAGCCGGCTGGGCATGTCCGCCTTTGTACATTTTGCATTGAGCAGCCCCGCAATTCAGCATTTTGATTTTGATACGGCCTTAATGTTTCGGGAAGACCCGGTAACAGGTGGCATCCGCTATGAAGCGAATGGAAGGATACATATAACAGAAACTCCGGGGTTGGGAGCAAGCATTGATAGAAGCCGGTTAGATGCGATGCCGGTTATTTGTATATGACATGCTTCATTCAAGCTAACAAGTCCGATATTCAGTTTCGCATTTATGCATTTGGTTGTTTTCATTTGTTCACTAATGTATTGAAAACAAGCAAATATCCGAACAAGTGATTGCGTATATTTATGAGTTATATGCAAATTTTGACACAACCTAAATGTTGAAATTTTTAAATATCACAAAAGCTTATTCGGTTGACAAATCATTTGAAGAAACATTCAATCAGTTTGACACAATTATTTCGTCGTCCTTCAACAATTCAAACTTCTCGACTTTCGGAAACTTTGTTTCGGCAAATCCACCAGAATTTATTTTAATGAATAAATGGATTTCTTTAGGCAGACCAATGTTGGCAGAAGCTGCTTCGACAAAAATTCTTATAAGACTTTTTAAGAGTGACAACAAAACAACAATTAAAATTTCGACAAAAACTAATCCTGCAATTCTTGTATTCTTTTTTGTTGCACTGACAATCTTTGTTATTAAGCTTTTTCTTTATAAAAACTTTTCTGACTTAAAAATTGCAGCTATTTATTTTTTATTAGCTGTATTGACTTTAGGCTTTGACAGGTTTGTAAAAAATAATTTAATAGCAGGTTTTGAAAGAGACTTGACACTTACTTCAAAGTGACTAATGCGTATAACAAAAGGTTTGGCAAAAAACTGGCTGACAAAACGTAGCATCAGGTTTTGTTTCGCTATTCATCTTTAATAATCAGCTCGACGTTATTAATTTAGCAATAAAAATAACAATGAACTTTTAGTTATAAATTTAGCTGCGGTTACGGGCTGACGATTTTAAAATACCGCCACATCGCCAATGCTTCACGTTGGGCGCAAAAAACAATAAGAACTCGTTTAATTATGAAATATACTATAATTGGAGTATTCCTCTTAATTCTCATAAGTTCTAATGTCCCCGGACAGGGATTGACAAAAGACCAGAACAATTTTCTACAAAAAAGCTCAAACGTGGTTTGTAACGACGATTTACTGCAGCCAAACTGGGACTTATTATCGACTAAGCTGAAAAATAAAAGGGTAATACTCCTGGGGGAGTTTACTCATGGTTCAAAAGAGATTTTTGAGTTACGCAACAGTCTAATTAGGTATCTCCATCAAAAGGCCGGCATAAAAGTAATACTGTTTGAATCCGGAATTGGCGAACTGATATCGATAGATATTAATAAAAATACCATGACCCCAGGTCAAATGGTAAACGGTTTGTTTGGAGGTTGGCGGACAAAGGAATTTGTAGAATTAATGGACTACGTTAAATCAGAGAACATCTCGATTGCAGGTTTTGATGTTCAGCGGACTGGTGGCTCGTTCATTTCTTTATTAAAAGAGATTGCTTACAAAAAAAAGATCGACTCGATATATTACTACAACCTCGAATCGAGGTACGGGCTGCTTACTCGGGAGTTAACCAATAACAAGGCAGTTTATGACTCGGTGAAAGCAAACACACAAAATCTGATTTTTGATTATCAAGCGCTTCAGGATAAGCTATCCCAGTACAATTCCGATGATAACTCCAGGGATTTATTATTCTCCATTGCTACTATCAAAAACCGAATCAAATTTCTTTCTTACATGTTAACCTTTGTCAAGGACAAAAATTGGAATACCAGGTGGGCTGCCCGTGATTCAGCTATGGCAAACAATATTCATTGGCTCTTGGAAAATATTTACAAAAATGAGTCGGTCATCGTAATAGGACATAATTTCCACATTGCCAGGTTTAGCGAAAAAGAGAGTAGTATGGGAGAGATACTTAGCCCTAAATATGGCAAAGAAATGTATTCGCTTGGCGTTTTTGCTGGTTCTGGCTCATATCATGATAACTCTGGAAAAGAAATACAGATTCTGCCACCAGATTCTGTTGACTTGGATATAAAGCACATAATAGATAATCTAAAGGGCACAGTGAATTTCGTAGACATTCCAAAGAATAAACTAAAGGGCCGGGAATGGCTTGACAATAAAATCATTGTAAATGATACTTTCATTGATTTAAGTAATAGTAACAGAATGATTCTATCAAAGAGTTTTGACGGACTATTATTAATAAAAAAGGTATCACCGCCAAAGAATCACTGACAATATTTCTGCGCACAACAGGTGGCTTGGCAATTTGGCGGGGGGAGGAATAAATTCTCGGCGTTTTGTTCGTTACTCAGCTTTAGTTTCGGCATACGAATAATGTCGAGCTATAGAATAAACAATGAGCTTTTGTATCTTTAATCAGCAGCAGCACCGGGCAGACGAATATAACTCCCCCACCATCGGCAATACCTGCTCGTTAGCAGCGATTAAAAACTAAATCTATATTGAATATGAAAAGTTTATTAATAGCGGCACTAATAACAATCTCTGTCGCAATAATATTTGGATTTAGGCATCAAACGAACGGAACAGATCATTTGGCTGACAAAACCTGGGTCATCGCTCCCCGTTTTCTTTTTTTAAAAGAAGGCGTGTCGAAAGATGAGGCCCGAAAGTGGCTGGAAAATGAGTATTTGCCACTTTATAGACAATTCCCGGGATTTAACGCCATGATTGGAGACCCCGTTAAAAGTGCAAAGTGGGGATCAAAAGACAGCACTGACAAAGAAAAGGATTTTGTGGTGATCTATTTCTTCGACTCTAAAGAGACATATGACAGGTATTTTCCAAAGGAAGGATTCGGAGTCGAAATAGTAGAAGGTATTAAGAAACATCAATCCACGATTGACAAATTATTCGGAAAGTATTTTATACAAGAAAGATATCAATTTGAAGATTACTTAATGTTTGCATCATCGAAATAGGACAATTCCCGGTTAAACCCTTTGGACGTAAATTGCCATAGTGCCGGGATAACTCATCAAATAGGCGATGAAATTATTCACGACCCAAATAAAATCAAAACCGCTGCTAACATTGCATTGGCAATATGGTGGGGCGACGAATATAATCTCTAATTTTATTTCAGAAAGTGAACGAAGTTGTTCATCTTCTTCGTGAGAGCTTATTTGATAATAATAAAAGACACCGAAGGAATATGCACATAACATTGTCACAACTTCACCCTTTAAATTTTCTATTATAAAGCGGATCAAAAAATAGATGCCATTGCCGCCGGGTGCAGCAATGACATGTTTAACATTTTTGTACTCTTTTTTAAATTGTTTTGAGGATCACTTCCGGTCCCGGAATCTGCACGGCAGCGTCAGTTTCTGCTGTTATAAAGAAAGATGTTGGCTCGAACACTGTTATGGTTTGAAGCTCCGCAGATCTTGCACTTGATAACAAATCTGATTTACCTTCCAGCTGGCCGATATTCCGTATGCCATTTTTTTTTGTTCTCATCCACACCACATATACCTTATCTGAAGAACCAAGCCTTTCAGCCGGAGCCAGGTTGTTCACTTTTACTTTAATAGCGGTATTGTTGTTTTTATCGGAGTTTAATTTTACATAACCTTCGGCAGCAGGAGTTACGTGCGATATTCCAAAATTCATTTTCCTGGAACAAGAGAAAAAAATCACTGCTACAGACAGCAGCATTGCAATTGCTCCTAATTTTTTACTACTTATATTTCTCATCTGAAATGGCATATATCCTCCCTTTTATATTTTTAACAGGAGCATAGCAAAATTGTTTAACAGAGTTAGAAATAATGATAAATTTAACCAGGGGAAACACCTAAAACATTTTACTATGCCAGAGTTACTTTTCTCATATGGTACGCTTCAATTAGAAAAAGTCCAGCTAGAATCATTTGGCAGGATTTTAAAAGGAGAAAAAGATTCATTCAGTAGTTATAAACTTATTTCCCTTGAAATAAAAGATCCGAAAGTGCTGGAGCAAAGTCAGCAAAAGTTTCATCCTATTGCAGTTTACACCGGCAACAGGCAGGATACAATTGAAGGAGTGGTGTTTGAAATCAGCAAAGAAGAATTAGCAAAAGCCGATGCTTATGAAGTTGATGACTACAAAAGAATTGAAGTGAAACTTGATTCCGGGAAAAAAGCATGGGTGTACGTTTCAAAGGATAATGCTTAGCTTCAGGTAAAATCTTTCATGGAACGCAAAACAACTTCCATAAGACCGTTCATAGGAGCTCAAAATTTTGAAATATCAAAAAGCTTTTACTGTGATCCTGGTTTTGAAGAAATAGCCGAGCAAAGCAAGAAACACGGTATGGAAATGTTTCAGAAAGGAGATAAACCTCACCTCGATGCTATGAATCAAATGAAAGATCTTATGAAATCTCCGGATGACATGAATGAATGGTTCGACAGCAAGAGAAAAGAATTTGAGGCATTGCCGGATGAAAAGTAATAGGAAATATTTCAAAAGGTTAAAGTCAATCAGGCAATATCTTCACCATAATATTTTTATAAAGCACTTTACTTCCGGGATCATGACCCTGTAACGCAAATGTGCCTGAGGACAGCAACCGCTCCTCCATCCCTTTTTCCCGTTTCACATCATTGGGTTCGGTATAATCCACTACCACTTTGTCATTGATCTTAATGATGATATGCTTTCCTTCTACTTTGATGTATTCAGTAAACCACTTATTGTCCTTTACATAAACTTCTTTTACATCCTGTATAGCATAGAGGCTGCCTGTTCTCCGCCAATCAGTATGAGAATTATTTACCTGTGCTTCATACCCTTTCTTCGGCCAGCCGCTTTCCTGGTATTGCGTATGAAAATAGATTCCCGAATTGGAACCCGGGAAAGTCATTACATCTGCTTTGAATTCAAAGTTTTTGAAATTATGCTGTTGCGCAGGGCCATCATAAAAAAGATGTGCCACTTTTCCGTTCACCACAATGCTGCCATCCTGTACAGAAAAGCTTTCTGCATTGGCGCCTACTTTCCATCCGTTAAGTGTCTTACCGTCAAATAAGGAAACCCATTTATTTTTTTCTTCGGCTGCAGATAAAAGTGTTATTACAACCAATACTGCTACCAATATCTTTCGATACATACAACTGGTTTTCAATGTAAGTTAAGCAAGTATATTTTACCGGAATGATTCAGGATATATCGTACCATGGTTTTTATTTGTATTTTAGGTATGTGATATCCGGCAATTATTCGCTAAAAATTTCAGAGTCCTGTTCAGAAGATTGGGATGCAATGAGTATTGCAGGTACCAACCGGCATTGCCATTTATGCAACAAAGAGGTCATTGATTTTTCCATTTTAACAAACGATCAAATAAAAGATTTCTTTCTGAAAAACACAGGACAGTCGACCTGCGGTCGTTTTAGGAAAAATCAAATAGAACGAATATCTATCCAGCTACCTTCCGGTTTCTTTAAAAAGAAAATACCTGCGTGGCAGAAATATCTTGCTGTGTTTTTAATTTGCTTTGGTAGTCATCTGTATTCACTGGATATATCCGTCGACAGTAAGCTTCCATCACTTTATGCTCAAACAAAAAATTCATCCCAAAAGAGTAAAAAAAGAAAAAAGAAGTTACGCAATAAAAAAAATATCCGAACAGATGAAATCGCAATCCTTCCTATTGACTTGAAAGATTTCATAATGGGCCTCACAATTATAATACCTGAAAATCCTGCTATAAGTATTATTCCGGTTTGTCAATCACAAAATGATAGTACAGAAGCTTCAGTCAATAACTTATCCGATTATTCAGCTTCTTTAACTGTACCTAAAGACGATAAAAAAAGGAAGAAGAAAGAAAACCCTTTTCAAAAAATGGAGTTCATTATTCCGGCTACTTTGCGTATCAGGTCTCCGAAGAAACACAAAAAACGCTGACCTTATTTAGGTTTTTTCTGCTCCTGATTGTTATTTAGCGAAGGTGGATTATCCTTCCATCGCCAAAGGTACAAACATGCATACGTACGATACGGCGACCATTGTTCAGCAATTTTTATAATGGCGGCTTGTAAGGTTTTCTTTTTCCTGTTCTTTAAACCATACAAGCCAATCACAGCATTTTGCAGACCCAGGTCATCCAGGGCAAAAAGATCTTCCCTCCCCAGCGCAAACATCAGCAGCATTTCCGTGGTCCATTTTCCAACCCCTTTAATCTGTGTCAGGTATTCTATCACTTCTTCATTACTCATCTTTGAAAGCTTTTTGTGACCTATTCCCATTTCCATCTCAAACCGGGCCACATTCTGCACATAGTTCACTTTGGCATTGCTCATACCAATAGCTCTTAGTTTTTCAAATGGAGTATCAACAATTTGCTGCGGAGTGGGTTCTTTGCCACCGTACAGATCAAGAAACCGTTGCTTGATAACCGAGGCTACCTTGGTACTCAACTGCTGGCTCATGATGGAATAGCAGAGGTATAAACAAAGATTTTTCTTTTTTTCAAGCGAAAATGTTCCATGCTCCTTGATCAGCTGCTTCATTGTTTTGTCTTTCGACAAATGGGCTACGTAATGCATAAAGAGATATTGATAATTTAAAATTGAAAATATAAATAAACAATGATTGCGAGTTACGAAATTTGATCAATGAAACATGAACTGATCCTAACCAAGGACGGCTCTCATACCATTTCCATTCCTGAGATGAAGGTTACCTATCATTCTGTTCATGGGGCTATACAGGAGTCACAACATGTTTTTATTAAAGCGGGGCTTATTGATTCAGGACTTTTTGACTTTATAGGCCTGCATCATGTTTTGGAGATGGGTTTCGGTACAGGCCTTAACGCATTACTTACATTAATTGAAGCTGGCAAACATAAGAATCGGATTTATTATACTGCAATAGAATTATATCCTTTAAACGATACTGAAATAAGTCAGCTGAATTATTGTCAGCAACTTGAACTACCGGATTATAACCCGTTGTTTGAAAAAATACATGCCTGTGGCTGGGAAGAAATGTATGAGATCACCGATAACTTCCGGCTAACAAAAAGAAAATGCAACCTGCTTGATTTTTCAACTGAAAATATGTTTGACATTATTTACTTTGATGCCTTTGCTCCTGCTGCCCAGCCCGAACTCTGGACAAAGGAAATTTTTGATAAGATGTTTGGGCTATTGAAACCAGGAGGAACATTGGTAACCTATTGCAGTAAAGGAGAGGTGAGAAGAAATATGATCGCCGCTGGTTTTAAAGTTGAAAAAATTCCGGGGCCCCCGGGAAAGAGGGAAATGCTTAGAGCTATCAGACCTCAGCCCACATTTTGAAATGCGGCACCCTGTCTCTGCTGATCACCATGTCTTCAGTTGCCGCAGCGCCTTTAACTGAAAGCTTGAGCCGGCTGTTGCAATAGGGTTTCACTTGATGGATGGCATCAATATTCACAATAAATTTTCTGCTGAGTCGGAAAAAATTTTCAGGGTTCAACTGCTCTTCCAGCTTTTCCATAGTGTGATCAATAAGGTATTTGTTGCCTTCCTTATCAACTAAATGAACGATCTTATTATCCGCCTGAAAAAAAGCTACATCCTGTACATCAATAAAAAATAAACGTTGCCCCACTTTACCTAAAAACCTTTTCTTAAAACGAGCTTGTTGTATTCCCGGATTTAGTCTGGAAAAGTCAATGGGTTTAAATGTTCCTGCAAGAGACCGATATTTATTCATCGCTTTCGCAAGCGATTCAAGTGATACGGGTTTTAAAATGTAATCAATACTCAGCAGTTGGAATGCATCAAGTGCATACTGATCAAAAGCTGTTATAAAAATTACCGGCCGGTTATAGTTTACATGCCTGAAAATCTCAAAACTATGTCCGTCGGCAAGATGGATATCCAGTAAGAGAAGGTCGGGGTGTGGATTTAAATTCAGGTATTCAACTGATTCTTCAATACTTTCCAGGCATGCAGCTACTTCTACAGAAGAATCATATTCTCTCAAAAGAGTAATCAGTCTTTCTGCAGCCAGTTTTTCATCCTCGACAATTACAATTTTCATTGGTTTCAGTTAAGGTTAAGCATGGGAATATCTACTGCAAAAAAATCATCCGATTTATTAACCATAACAGTTTTACCACAAATGAGTTCATATCTCCGGGAAATATTCTGTAGCCCTATTTTAGTAGACCGTTCGTTATTTTTTCTGGGTTGCAAATTATTTTTAATCACAAGTGTATGGTTCCCATTGACATGAATTTCAATCCGGAGTGGTTTCCGATGGCTTACCACATTGTGTTTAATAGCATTTTCAATCAGCATCTGTAATGATGCCGGCACGATATGCCATGATTTGTAAAAGTCCGGCACATCAATATTCACTTCCAGTGCATTGTTGAATCTTTTCTTCAAAAGAAATATATAAGGTTGAACAAACTCAAGTTCAGACTGCAATGGAACGAGTTCTTTATCCTGGGTGCTTAATATGTAACGATAAACTTTTGAAAATTCTTCAATGAATTGATTGGCTTCGGGATTATCGCGGATAACCATCCCCGATAAAACATTAAGATTATTAAATAAAAAATGAGGGTTGACCTGATTCTTTATCAATTGTATCTCAGCCTGGGTACTAACTTTTTTAAACTCCTCTGCTTCAGCCAAATGACGCCTGTACTCTTTGAAAAAAAAGAAAATGGCATTAAGCAGGTGAAAGAAAAGATTGATCAGGCTTCCATAAATTAAATTCAGCTTAATGGGATTAATGTTTTGCTGAATGCTGTAACCATGGATAAGGTTTCCGATTATTACAACGGTTCCTACTGTGACAATAAAAGTGAATATACTACCCGCTATAAAAAAAGTTATCAGGTAGCGGACTTTATTATTATGATTTAAAAATCTTTTTTTAAAAAAAGGCTCTACCAGGCGGTTACTTTCCCAGGTAAGAAAGGTGATGAAAAAAATCGTAGCCAACGCTGTAAACCACTCAATGTTAATATTAAAATAATGGTAGACATCGCAAAGCACCGTATTTAAAAAAGTGTAAAGCGATAATAGAATAATAAAAAGATATCTGTACTTATGACTGAACATAAAACTTCATCTTTATAATATCAGCCCGCCAAGGCGGGCGGGCTGATAAAGGTCTTCCAGAGGGGGTACATGCAATATTTTAGGGTAATAATACCCTGTCAATAAGATGTACAACACCATTGCGGCACATAATGTTCGTTGCTGTAATATTGGAACGATTACCGCTATTCCCATTACCCAGAATTGTTGGACCTCCATTCGTTCCGTTCGTCAGGCTGATAGTTGTATTACCGCCTGCCAGCATAGCAAGATTTCCATTTACAAGATCAGAAGAAAATGCTCTGCCGCCAACCACATGGTAGCGGAGTACCGCCAGTAAAGTTGAAACAGGTATCTGGTTGATATCAGTTAATGACAATGCACTTAAAAGGTTGGTGAAAGCTGCATTGGTTGGTGCAAATACAGTAAGAGTAGCGCTGCTCAGTGTTGCGGCTAATGAAGGATCACCACCTGGTGCTGAAGTAGCCCTTGTTACAGCCTTAACCAGTGAGTCCAGGCCACCGGCAACAGCGGTTTCAACAATGTTACCTGCTGGTGGCAGCAATACTCTTGAAATTCTGTGAATTATTCCATTATCTGCCGCAATATCAGCCTGGGCAACCTGTATTCCATTTACAAACACACCGTTTGCGTTTTTTGTAACAAATATCGAGTCACCGCTAGCTGTTATCACTTTTGCATTGGGTCCGGCGGGCACATCAGCTGCTGCAACCCTGGCAGTAAGAGTATGATACAGGAGAATGTCTTGAACATCTGTTTTAGAAAGCGAATTCAAAACCGTACCTGTAATCCCGGAAGCTGCGAAAGCTGCATCATCTGGTGCAAAAACTGTAAATGGTCCGGCACCACTTAAAGTAGTTTGTAATTCGGCTTTCACCACTGCCGATTCCAAAGTTGAAAAATTGGCGCCTGCAACCACCACATCGGTAATGGTATTGGAAGCAAATGCATCGTTATCCTTTTCACAACCTGTAATCAGCACAGGTATACTCAAGGCAAGGATATAACCTGTTTTGCGGAAAAAATTTCTGATTTGCATAATTAATCGTTTTGTTTAATCATATCAACAGAATAGAACCGCCTGTGTTATAGAACACAGAATGAACCGGATAAAATCGGGAGTCAATTGTAAACTAAGAGGAGTGAATTTGTTTAATGCTTCTTAAAGTAAGTCTTTACTCTATGCTCCAGCTCATTCCACCGTCTTTCTCGTCTTTAAGTGTGATACCCAATTGTGATAACTGGTTTCTTATTTTATCAGAAGTAGCAAAGTCTTTTTTGCTTTTAGCTTCTTTGCGAATATCAATCAGCAATTGCATGACGCCTTTCAGCTTTTCATTGTCAGCTTCAGTCACACTCTTCAATCCAAAAATGTTCTCCACCCATATTTTCATTTTTGACTGAAACAATTCAAATGTAGCAACAGACAAGGCAGAAACAGCTATGGTTTTGTCCTTCATGGAATTAATGACCGGTACCAGCTCAAACATATTAGCCAGCACTTTTGCTGTGCCAAAGTCATCATTCATAAACTCATCAAATTCATCCAGGAGTTTCCAGACCTTACTGTCCAGTTCTTTGTCACCTGCGTTTTGTGTTAAGCCTTCGGCATTTAGCTTACCTAAATTCTCATAAGCATCCCACAATCTTTTCAAACCTTTTTCAGCCGCTAACAATGCCTCATTACTAAAATCCAGTGTGCTGCGATAGTGTGTCTGTAAAATGAAAAACCGGATCGTAACCGGGTGAAATGCCTTTTCCAGCAAGGGATGATCACCACTGAACAATTCCGTCAGCTTAATCACATTGTTATAGCTCTTTCCCATCTTACGTCCGTTAATGGTGATCATATTATTATGTATCCAGTAACGAACCGGTGCACTATGATTGCAGATCGTACTTTGAGCTATTTCGCTTTCATGATGAGGAAATAACAGATCCATACCCCCACCATGAATATCAAACTGTGCACCTAAATATTTTGTTGCCATCGCAGAGCACTCAATATGCCAGCCGGGAAAACCTACACCCCAGGGACTTTGCCAGCGCATTATATGTTCCGGCGCTGCACTTTTCCACAAAGCAAAATCTGCTTTATCTCTTTTTTCCTCCTGTCCCTCCAGTTCTCTTGTAGTTTCCAGCAGATCATCCAGCACTCTTCCGCTCAGTTTACCATAATCATGTGATGCAGCATATTTTTTTACATCAAAATAAACTGACCCGTTCACTTCATAGGCATAACCCGCTTCTATGATCTTTTTGATCATCTCTATCTGCTCCACAATATGACCGGTTGCTGTCGGTTCAATAGTTGGTGGAATTGTATTGAACTGCGCCATGGCCCAATGAAACAGGTTGGTGTATTTCTGCACCAATTCCATGGGCTCCAGTTTTTCCAGTACTGCTTTTTTGGAGATTTTATCTTCTGCCTCTCTTCCTTCTTCTTCAAAATGTCCTGCATCTGTAATATTGCGGACATATCTCACTTTGTATCCAAGATGCTGCAGGTACCGGTAGATAACATCAAATGTGATATAAGGTCTCGCATGGCCCAGGTGGCTTTCACCACTTACGGTTGGTCCGCACACATACATACCGACATGACCGGGAGTGATAGGTTTGAAAACTTCTTTTTGCCTGCTATATGAATTATAAACTTTTAAGTCACTCATAAATTTTTATTGAACCGGCTGTCAGATCTCATTTCAATAAACTGCCCAGCTAAATTTTGTAAATGGAAAACTATTTTGGATAGCCGCTGCAGTGCGGCAAAAGTAGCAATATTGCTGTCAACAGGAACAGCAGCAACAACATCGGATGGAGGAGAAATTTCGCATTGGACTGAAGATAGGCATTCCTGTTTACTTTTTCAATTCCACATCTGCCAGCAACATATAATGATCTGATAATTTTTTGACGATGCGGCCAAATTGCTTAATTCTGAACTGGTCGTCAGCAAAAATATAGTCAATACGAAGCGTAGGCGATATCCCGGAAAATGTCCGCCCGATACCGAAGCCCTTTTTTAGGAAGGCGTCCTGCATCCCGTTCCTGACTGTGAAATAAGCGTAGGAATTAGGTACATCATTCAGGTCGGCACAAAAAATTACGGGATGTGGACTGTTAGCCAGTACATCTTTAATGATCCCTGCCTGTATGCTTCTGTATGAAACCCCTCTTTTCAGTTTTGAAAAAATTGTCCGGGAATTTGATAACAGGCTGTCATCAACATTTTTTATCTCATGCAAACTCCTGTAATCGTTTTTACTAAACTGCAGTGACTGAAGATGTGTGGTATAAACCCGGATAGTGTCTTTGTTGACTAGTATATCAGCGTGGATCAATGCATCAGGGAGAGTGGGTCTTGGATAACGAACCAGCCCGCTGTCAATGACCGGGAAGCGGGAAAATATGATGGAACTGTAATAATGCTTATCCCCATCTTCATCAAATGAAAAATAAAAATAAGGGTAGCCCAGCTCCTTTACTGCTTTGATGTTATTATAATAAGATGTATCTATAGAAGTATGAAATTCCTGCAGGCAAAGAATATCTGCATCCTGTTTTTTTATCTGTTCCAGCATTTTTAATCTTACCTGGCTGCCGGAATTATTGTTTCTTTTTAATTCAATAAAACGGGCAACATTCCATGTTGCTACACGGATTGAGTTTGATTCTTTTTTATACTCAAAAAGCTCAGGACGGTGAAAAGCAAAAAACACACCAATGCTCTTGAAACTGATCAGCAAAGGAATACCGGAGATCAATGCAAATCTTGGTTTTAGGATAACTAACCACCCGATCATGAAAAATAATACCGCAACAAGCAAGAATGGAAAAGCAAGGCCCAGGAAAGAAATAAACCACCATCTCTGTGGATTCAAATAAGGAACGAGGCAAGCCAACAAGAAGAAAAAAACTACAGCCACATTCAGGTATAGAAAAAACCTTTTGGTGAAAATCCGTAGCTTGTTTGTCTTCATTACACGAATTTCTCTAATAAAAATCAAATAAGTTTAAGTAGACAACATTTATAACAATTAAAGAGGGATGATCACAGGTCTTCCTGGCTGGCTCTTTTAAGAAGTTCTTTCTCTTCATCAGTCAGGAAATGATACCCTTTCTGGTTGATCTTATCAAGAATCTCATCAACCCGCTGCTGGGTTACATTTGGTGTTTTTATATAAGGAGTCACTTTTGATTTATAGAACAGTTCTTCTTTAACGGGAGTTTTACTTTTTGCAGGTTTATCAGGATTAAAGAGGTTACTTGTCCATTCAAAAAAGTTATTCATCCATTCACTCCAGTCAAACCCCCTGCGTAAGAAGAAAATAAAAAGAAAGCCGGTAAAAGCTCCGGAAAGATGAGAGATAAGCAGCCCTGTATCACTTATTGAGACGGTAGCAAGATCAGAAATAGCATAAATAACCGTAAGCACCCAAAGCGGTATGCCTCCCCCGATCATCGGGAAAAGCCGATAGCCGGGAGACACCATTGTTGTAACAATGGCTACAGCCATAACGCCTGCTGCTGCTCCAACAGCTGTTGCACCCGCCGCAAATGGCTGCAACGAAGGAACCAGGTTATAAGCAAGCATAAAAGCTATGGCGCCACCAAGAGCACCATAAAGAAATACAGGAATGATCTTTTTGTTTCCGGTAAGATCCTGCATAATATATCCAAAGCACCATAACCACAGCATATTTGAAATAATGCGCCAGATGTTATCATGCACAAACATGTGAGTAATGATGGTCCAGGGTTTATTGAGAAATCCATCAAAAGAGGCCGGCATCACAAACCAGCCCAACACATTTTTATTGAATAATGACAATGCCATTTCTTTATTGTCATTATACCTGAAGAACCATATTGCCTTCATAAATGCCAACCCGACATACATGATAAGGCAGATAGCAATAAGAATCAAAAGCGCATTGCTCTTCTTTTCAGCAGATACTTTTTCCCGGTATTGTTTTTCAAAATAGCTCATACAACTTTACACTAACGTAAAATTAACCAAGATATTCATTCAACAGGTTGTTTTAGTATAACGTTCGCCGGTTTGTTTTGTTCCAGTAAAAGACAATTAAGAATCCGGTAATAGCTCCGCCAAGATGTGCAAAGTGAGCAATATTATCACCACTTACCTGGAAGACACCACCAAATAGATCCAGTGCAACCAAACCCAAAATGGCCCATTTAGCCTTAATAGGAATCGGCAGGAACATTATATATAACTCTGTATTGGGAAACAGATAAGCAAATGCCGCCATTACACCCATAACAGCCCCTGATGCTCCTAATGCCGGAGCTACTGCTCCTAATTTTGCCTGAACTGCTGCTATATCATTAGCTTCAAATGCTTGCAATAACTGCTCGCAACGAAAATATTGAATACCTAAATGAAGCGCTGCAGCACCTAATCCACTGGCGAGATAAAAGAATAAAAATCTTTTCCCTCCCCACACATTTTCCAGTATCCGGCCAAACATCCATAGAGCAAACATATTGAACAGGATATGAAAAAGCATGGGTGGTGGTGCATGTGAAAACATGTGGGTAACGATCTGGTAAGGTTGAAATTTTTGTGATTCTTCAAGTGCACCAGATTGCACCAATAGTTTATGCAATTTTTCAGGCATGGCCGGCCACATCATTAATTTTTCTGTAAGGCCATACTGCTTGTCAAATAACATCTGTGCCACATATACCAGCACATTAATAATGACAATGTTTTTTATAATAGGAGGAAAACTGCTGGGTCGGGTAAATCGAAAATTACTCATTCGACAAAAATAAGATTTATTGAATCGCTGCCGGTTTGTGAGATTGAATAAGGGTCAGGTCTTTTTTTAAGATATAACCGTCAGTAATCTCATCTTTATCATTCGTGTACGAACAACGGATAAAATTTTTAAAATATTTGGTTGAAACTATTTTATCTCCCCTTACCAGGTAGCCCTTCCTGAGCTTTGCCTCTAGCTCTGGACTGGAATAAAAATAGGCCTTAGGTGCTTTTACTTCATAGGTGCTGCTGTCAATATTGTAATAGGGTGAAAATTCATTTAATGTTATATCCCCAATCTCACTTCTGTACATGGCAGCATCATTACTTCCGGCTTCCGGTTCACTCATATGAAAAAAAGTAGAGAAATGTTTTTGAAGGAACCAGTCCTTCTTTTGCTTATCGAAACTAAAAGTGTAATTATCTGCCCACCTCCAACTACTTCCTCCATAAAAAGAAATACTGAAACCTCCTCTGCTTGCATCTAACCCTTCATATGGATCGCCAAAAACACCTCCACAATGTTTACATAACACTAACTCATAATTTTCAGCAGCTACAGCAAGTTTATTCCCGGGTTTTCGGATGATCAGGAATAAAGGCCGGGGAGATTCCCAATCAGGGCTGTTTACATCAATTGTATCCTCACCTGCTTTTTTTAAAATAAGGACATAGTCGCCCATGTTATCAAAATTTAAATCTGCTTTGGCAAAATCCATTATTTCGTATCCATCTTTGATGAAAGGTTTTAATTCTTCCGGGATTTTTGTTTGTTGCGCCATACAGTGCTGAAATAATAGCATGGATAAGAAAAGTATGGATCGTTTCATGCTGAAGCTTTTACTTTCTGAGTTTTAACTGCACCACATTTTCAATATGATGCGTATGCGGAAACATATCAACCGGCTGCACTTTGGTAACAGCATATTTTTCATTCAGTAAGTTCAGGTCTCTTGCCTGTGTGGCAGGGTTACAACTTACATACACAACCGTTGGCGCCAAAATATCCAGTATTTTTTTAATAAGCTTTTCATGCATGCCGGCTCTTGGCGGGTCGGTGATGATCACATCAGGTCTTCCGTGCTGGTTAAAAAAGTCATCGTTGCAAATATCAATGACATCACCTGTGTAAAATTCAGCTTCATGAATGGAATTCAGAGCTGTATTTTCCTTTGCATCCTTAATAGCCGCTTCAATCATTTCAACGCCAATAATTTTTTTGGCGCTATGACTAACAAAAATCCCGATGCTTCCTGTTCCGCAATACAGGTCATATACAATTTCATTGCCTGATAACTCTGCAAAATCTCTTGCAACTTTATAAAGTCGTTCCGCTTGTTTAGTATTGGTTTGAAAAAAAGATTTAGGTCCAATTTTAAACTGAAAGTCTTCCAGCTTTTCAATCACATACCCTTTTCCGTAAAACACAACAGGTTCCAGGTCGTTAATGCTGTCGTTCCATTTTTTATTGATTGTATAAAGAAGTGTAGTGATAGAAGGAAAACTCGCCTTTAAAAAATTCATCAGGAAGTTGATCTTTTGCGCATCATCTTCCCCGACAATCACATTCACCATCAGTTCACCAGTAGTGCAAAGCCTGATCTGCATGTTCCTTAAAAAACCAGTGTGGTTTCTTATATCATAAAATGTCCAGTTCTTATCAATTGCCAGTTTTTTTATTGCCAACCGGATCTCGTTTGTTGGTTCTTGCTGCAAATAACATTTTTCAATGTCTACTATTTTATCAAAAAAGCCTTTTGCATGAAACCCTGCAACATTTTCTTCTGCACTTATTGACAGATCAGATAATTCTTCTTTTGAAAGAAATCTTTTGTTACCAAATGTATATTCGATCTTATTCCGGTAAAACTTTGTCTCTGCTGCACCAAGAATTGGTTGAAATGCGGGGAGTTCAATTTTCCCGATCCTCTTTAAAGTTTCTTCAACCTGCCTGTGTTTATATGCTAATTGTTTCTCATATGGAAGCATTTGCCACTGGCAACCGCCACACACCCCAAAATGGGAGCAAAAGGGTTGCTCTCTTTGAGTTGAATAAGAATGTATCTGGATCGCCAAACCCTCTGCCCAATCTTTTTTGTTTTTCAGCAATCGTACATCGGCAATGTCTCCAGGCACCACATTTTCAATAAAAACCACCTTCCCGTCCACTTTTGCAAGGCATTTACCCTCTGCCGCATAATCCTCAACCAAAACCCTTTCTAAAACAATATTTTTTCTCTTTTTTCTCACCGGGCAAATATAGCTCCCGTCGGTTGTTTGGGGCTCAAAAGCAACGGTTTAAAGCCCAAATACCTCTATAAATAGCATTTATTGAGCCTTTTGGCTGGGTGTTTTTAATATCTTTACAGGATTCATTCTGACTTATGAAAAAAGTGTTTTTATCGCTGTTCCTGCTGGCTTTTTACGCTTCCTATTCACAAAATGGTTATGAGATCAAAGTAACCTTTAAGCCTTTTAAAAATCAATATATCTACCTGGGCCATTACTTTGGCAAAACTTACCCGATCATTGATTCAGCAATGCTCAATGAAAAAAGCGAAGCTGTTTTTAAAGGGTCCAAGAATTTACAAGGGGGTATATACCTGATCGGCTATCCCAACAAAACCGGTTTTTTTGAAATATTAATTGATAAGCAACAGCATTTTTCAGTTATTGCTGATACTGCCACTATTGCGAATGAAATAAAATTTGTGCAATCATCTGATAACACTCTTTTCAGGGAATATCAGAAGCAAATGAATAATAAAGGGAAAAAAATAACCGATCTCCAGGAAGAACTGAAGAAAATCACCAATAAATCAGATTCAACAAAGATCATTGATGAAATTAATAAGCTTGATAAAGAGATCAGCCAATATCGTGAAACAGTAATTCAGAAAAATCCCGGCACTATACTAAGCACTTTACTGACCAGCATGCGGGAACCTGAATTAACCGGGGAATTAAAAAATCCTAAAAACTCTACGGATTCTTTAGCTGCTTATCACTATTTTAAAGATCACTACTGGGATGGCGTTAATTTCTGGGATGCCCGTTTGGCTTACACAACTTTCTTTGAGGAAAAAATTGATAAATACTTTGCACAACTGGTAGTGCCCCATCCGGATTCGGTAATTAAAGAAATTGATTGGATGCTCGGATTTGCTTCTCCCAGTGAAGAAATGACTCGTTTTTTACTCGTAAAATTTGTCAATCGCTACCTGAACCAGAAATACATGTGGGAAGATGCCGTATTTGTTCATCTCTTTGAAAAATATTTCGCACAAAAAAATTATGACTGGCTGAATGAAAAAGGTCGTAAAACCATAACCGACAGGGCCTATAGCCTTATGGCAAACCTGATGGGCAGCCCTGCATCTGATATTGAGTTACCGGATAGTACCGGAACACCTACACGGCTTTATGCTGTTGAATCCAATTACATGGTTGTAGCATTCTGGGACCCGACCTGCGGGCATTGTAAAGAAGTACTGCCAAAACTTGATTCTATGTACAGAGCTAAATGGAAAGCTGCAGGAGTAACAATTTTTGCAGTGGCCAAAGAAACAGATGGCACTAAAAAAGACTGGCTGAAGTTTATCAACGAGCAGCATTTGACTGATTGGATCCATGTTTATTATTCAAAAGCCGATGATAAGGCGAGAACAGATAACAGTATTCCCGGCTATTCACAATTATACGATGTTCAGTCTTTTCCTACATTATATTTGCTGGGCAAAGACAAGCGGATCATCGCCAAAAAACTTACTTATCAGCAGATAGACGAAGTGCTACAGCTGAAAATGAAAGGTCAGTAGTTTTTTAAAATCTTACTATGAAAAAAACGTTTGTACTCCTGTTTATTTTCTTCGGGAGCCTGTTAGCTGCAACATCACAGGTTTTATTTACTTATGGGAACCATTCTGTTGATGTTAAAGATTTTGTTCGTATTTACGAGAAAAATAATCCCCCGCCTATAAAAAATAAAGAGCAATCTGTAAAAGATTATCTCGACCTTTTCATAAAATCAAGATTAAAGGTGCAGGAAGCATATGAAAGAGGTTATGACACTTTACCCAGCCTTATATCTGAAGTAAATAATTTCCGCACCCAGATCATTGAAAACTACATGACCGATCCTGAAATGATGGACCGGATGAAAAAAGAAGCATTTCAAAGAAGTCTGAAGGACATTCATGTAGCACATATTTTTATTTCATTCAAAAACGCTGCAGGTGTTACAGATACAATTGCCGCTAACAAGAAAAAAAATGAGGCATTGGCCAGGTTGAAAAAAGGCGAAGACTTCCTAAAAATTGCAAAAAGCCTTTCTGATGATCCGGCAGTAAAAACAAACAATGGAGATATTGGTTTCATCACTGTATTTACCCTGCCGTATGAATTTGAGAATATTATCTACAATACAAAGCCCGGAAAATATTCTGATGTTGTTCGTTCTAAAATAGGCTTTCATATATTCAAAAATCTCGGAGAAAGAAAAGCTGCAGGCAAGATAAAGGCTCAACAGATCTTATTGGCTTTTCCACCCGGAGCCGACGATGCTGCTAAGAAAAGAATTGAAAAACTTGCTGATTCTCTTTATAAGCGAATAATAGCAGGAGACAATTTCAACAGTCTTGCAACTACTTTCAGCAATGATTATGTCAGCGCTGCAACAGGAGGCATTCTTCCTGATATAAGTGTAGGACAATATGACCCTGTTTTTGAAAAAACTGTATGGTCCTTACCAAAAGATGGTGCTGTATCCAAACCTTTTCAAACTTCCCACGGCTGGCATATTGTAAAAAGAATCACCGTAAAACCCGTTGTAACCGACCCCAACGATAATACCAACCTCCAGGAAATTCAACAAAAGATCATGACTGACGGAAGGTGGAAATTATCGGGTGATTTTATTTACAATGTTGTAAAGAATAAAGCCGGTTTTACAAACCTTCCATACAATGATGCTGCTCTTTGGTTTTACTCGGACAGTCTTCTGAACATGAAACCGATGCCACCAGCGGGTAAAACTATTCAGCCCACTACACCTTTGTTCTCTATCGAAAATATAACTTATGATGCTGCAGCATGGATCAATTATGCCCGTACTTATCGTTTTAAACAGGATGGAACAGGGCTTAAAGCATATCCCGAGTTAAGAGAAGAGTGGATTCATTCAGCTATGAGGAACTATTACCGGGATAACCTGGAAGCTCTTAATGATGAGTTCCGTGAACAAATGAGAGAATTTAAAGAGGGTAATTTATTTTTTGAGATCATGCAAAGAGAAGTATGGAACAAGGCCCAGGAAGATTCGACTGCATTACTGGAGCTTTATAATGCCAATCCTAAAAAATATACCTGGAACCAAAGTGCTGATGTTGTAATCTTCTTCTGTTCTGATCAATCTGTTTGCGGAAAAATTTATGACGAAGTAAAAAAAGATCCTGTTAGCTGGCGCAGCATTACAGAAAAATACTCGGAAAGAGTGGTAGGAGATTCTTCCCGATATGAATGGAGCCAGATCCCTAATCTTGAAAAAACAACACCAAAAGACGGGATGCTCACAACACCCGTAGTAAACACTACAGATAATACAGCATCCTTTGCTTACATTTTTAAATCATACCCGCATCCGGTTCAACGCAGTTTTTCAGAAGCAAAAGGAATGCTGATAAATGAATACCAGGAAGTACTTGAAAAGAAATGGAATGAGGGTTTGTATAAAAAATACCCGGTAGTGATAAACCAGGCGGTACTTAAGAGCATTTCGAAATAGTTCAATTTAATTTCAGAAAGATATGTAATCTCAGGGAACAGGATCATAACCACTTCCACCCCAGGGATGACATCGGCTGATTCTTTTTATAGCCAGCCAAAGCCCTCTAAACACCCCATGTTTTTTTAATGCTTCAGATGCATAGTGTGAGCAGGTCGGCGTATAGCGACACTTAGGTCCTATCCAGGGGGATATGACCAACTGGTAAATTTTTATCAGGAGAATAAATGGAAGAGCAAGTATTTGTAAAACTATTTTCAAAATTATGATCCGGTAATCTCGTTTAGTTTCTTAATAATGTTATTTATCATTTTGTATACCTCCTGGTAAGCCGGTATTTCATTTCCTGTATAAGTGATAAAAACATACAGACCTGACTTATTGTTTTTGAACTTGCTCAGCAAATCCTGTTTTTGCATCCGCCATGTTTCCCGTGTCAATCTTTTGATCTTGTTCCGGTCCACTGCTCTTTTAAAAACTTTGCCACTTACTCCTGTTGCAAATTGCAGGTTGCTGGCGTCATTTTTCCGTATGGTATAAAACACTCTATAAGATCCTTCTGAAAATCTTTTTCCGCTTTTAAAGATCTCTTCGATCAGTTTGCGGCTTTTTATTCTTTCTTTTTTCCCGAGACTAAATTTTCCTGACATATCCTGTACAAAAATAAAACAGCCCCCGGTTTATCGGAGGGCTGCTCAATAATCTAACCCATCAGTTTACCAGGGTGAATTATTTTAATTTTCTTTCATCGGAAACGGTAAGCTTCTTGCGACCCTTTGCTCTGCGGCTCGCTAATACTTTACGTCCGTTTGCCGTTTGCATGCGTTTACGAAAACCATGAACGGTTTTACGACGCTTTCGATGAGGTTGAAATGTACGTTTCATATTTCTCTTCCTTTTGTGCCATTCTAATTGAACAGCTTCGTTTTACTAATGGCCGGGAGAACGGCTTTTCCATTTCGACAACGGGTCACCACACCTGTTGTTTGTGAAAGGACGGCAAAGGTAAGGTATGAGAGTCAGAGTCTGAAGCCCAAAATCAGAATTTTTAAACCCAGTATAACATCGCTGATTATCAGATATTTTATGCCAAATTTATATGATGTGACAATACTGGTTCACCATAGAAGTTTGTAGCATGATTATCGAAATCTTCGGGTGAGTCTGTTGTATAAAATTCCCTTTTGCCATTTTTACTGCACTGACCTTCAATTTCAGGATGTCTTGAAAGATAGTCGGCAAGACTTTTTGCTACTATCTCGCCTTGAGAGACCAGTTTCACCGCAACCGGAAGGTATTCTTCAATTTTAGAAGCAAGAAGCGGATAGTGGGTACAGCCAAGCAATATCACATCTATTTGTTCCCCTTTTTCAAAAATGTTGTGCAGATGCTTTTTTACAAAATAATCGGCGCCATGATTTGTATGTTCGTTATTCTCGATTAGCGGCACCCACATGGGGCAAGCTTCCTGGTAAACCCGTAATTCCGGAAAGAACTTGCCTATTTCCATCGGGTAAGATTCAGATGCTACTGTTCCGCTGGTAGCTAATACTCCTACTGAGCCTGTTTCTGTCATTTTTCCGATCACTTCTGCGGTCGGCCTTATTACACCCAATACTCTTTTAGCCGGGTCAATCTTTGGGAGGTCATTTTGCTGGATGGTTCTAAGGGCTTTTGCTGAAGCTGTATTACAGGCGAGTATCACCAACTTACAGCCCTGCTGAAAAAACCATTTCACACAATCAAGTGTATAGTGATATACAGTATCATAGGATCTTGTTCCATAAGGAGCTCTTGCATTATCTCCAAGGTATAGATAATCATATTCTGGTAGTTCTTTGATTATCTCCTTTAAAACGGTCAGGCCACCATACCCTGAATCAAATATTCCTATTGGGCTCTTTGATTGCATAGCACAAAAATAACCCCGGCGCAATTGCCGGGGTTGTAAAATATTTAATCAGTTAAAGAAAATTTATTCCTGAATTATTTATTAGCAGCTGGCTTATTTGTATTGTTCTGAGGCAGTTTGATTTTTAGCTCTTCTAAAACCGCCAGAGAAATATCGTCTGTATCAGGAGCTACCAAAAAAACATCAGTAGAAAGGACATGAGTATACCCCTTCTTTTTAGCTACTGCATCAATTGCTTTCCGGGCCCTTTCATAGTATGGTCTTAAGAATTCCTGTTGTTTATATTGCAAAACCTGCTGAATGTACTGATCTGCACCGCTCAGTTCTTCCTGGAGATTCTGAAGATCTTTCAGGATCTGATCCCTGACCGCTTTTTTCTTTGTTGTATCAGAATATTCCTGCAATTTTCTTGTGTACTCTTCTCTTTTGTAATTGATACCGGGCATTACTGAATCAGATACGAATTTCTGTCCTACTGTATCCATATCAACTTTATCCTTCGCAAGTTCAGGCATTACACTTACTATATCGTCAATTCTGACATAACCAATTTTGGTTTGAGCTCCCGCAAATCCAGAAAACAAGATCCCGGCTGCTACTAATACTGCTGTGATTCCTTTTTTCATTTTTTAGTTTATTTATTTTCCCTGTTTTAAATAGGGTCAGGGTATTTTTTACTATGATACTGTATTAAGTTATTTCGTTGCCCTTTTGGATTTTTTTAACATTTACCTGATTCCTAACTCTCTCAAAACATCCTCGCTTTTGTCCAATTTTGGGTCGGCAAAGATAATGGTAATTCCCTCACTTTTATCTAATACAAAATCATAGCTTCTCTGTACTGCTAATTTCTGAATAGCATTGTAAACCTTATCCTGTATAGGCTTGATAAGCTCCTGCCTCTTTTTAAACAGATCTCCTTCATAACCAAAGCGTTTACGCTGAAGATCCCTCAAATCCTTCTCCATATTGAATAACTGATCTTCTCTTTTTTGCTTCAATTCAGGGGTTAGCATTACCTGCTCAGCTTCATAGTCTTTATACATTTTATCAAGCTGTACTTGTTTTGTATCAATATCTTTCTGCCAGCCGGCAGCAATATCATCTAACTGCTTTTGTGCCTCTTTGTATTCCGGCATTTTATCAAGAATATATCTTGTATCTATTATTGCATACTTCTGGGAAAAGCCCATAAATCCAAACCCCAACAGGAAGGACAAAAGAATAAACTGTTTCATGTGTACATTTTTTATTTTGGAGTTGAAAATCTGATAATATCTGAGATTATTCGGGTTCAAATCCAAGCATAAACGTAAACCTGCTTGCATTTTTAAATCCGCTTTGACCTGGCTGAATTCTATCCAAACCTATTCCATAATCAAATCCGAGCAAACCAAACATAGGAAGGAAGAAACGCATACCGACACCCACACTGCGACGAAGGCGGAATGGATTGTAATCTTTGTAATTATACCAACCGTTTGCAGCTTCAAAGAATGTTAAGGCATATATAGTACTGCTTGGATTGGTAACAAGCGGGAAACGCAGTTCCAACTGGTATTTATTAAAGATTGTAAAGAACTGAGAAGCGCTTTGTTGATCCGGATTGACTGTTGGGTCAGAAGACTGATAAACCGGATAACCTCTGTGTGCAATGATATCATAACCTAACAACCCGAAGTTATTTGTAAGACCTGCATCACCAACCTGGAATCTTTCAAATGGTGAATATTCCAGCTTCCGGTTATATCTTCCCATAAAGCCATACTTAGCGGCTAGTTTCAATACAAATTGACGATTCTTATCTGCACCCATTGGTTTGCCGATAGGGACATACCATTCAGCATTAAACTTCCACTTATGATATTCAGGATTTTTATAAGGATCTGCAGAATTAACCAAATCCGGGTTAAATAAAGAATACGGTGGAGTAAACTGAACGCTGGCTAAGAAGCTGGAACCACTAGTCGGGAAAATAGGGTTGAAAACGGAAGAACGTTGCAAGGCGATTTTGAAACTCAGGTTATCAGAAACTCCGGTTGGGCTGGCACCCTGGAAAATTCCATAATTCTTTCTCTTATACCGTGTATAATTAACGGTATAAACAATACTAAAGAAGTCATCAGGCCATTTTAATTGCTTACCCAATGCTACTGAAAAACCAGTTGTTTTCAAATAAACCGAATCTGATTTTGCCCTGTCAATAGTACCAGTATAAGGATCAAATGCACTTGAGTATTTACTGTTATTAAATCCAATAGTTAAAGAATTTCTTTTCTTACCTCCCAGCCATGGTTCTGTAAATGATGCACTGTAAGAACGATAAGCTCTACCGTTTGACTGAACTCTTAGACTTAATTTTTGTCCATCCCCGGTTGGTAATGGATCCCATGCAGATTTCTTCCAGATGTTTTTAATGGAAAAGTTATTAAAAGTAACACCGAGAGTCCCTGTAAGACCGATGCCACCACCCCAACCAGCAGAAAGCTCAAGCTGATCAGAAGATTTTTCCTCCAGTTTCCAGTTTATGTCTACTGTACCATCATCCTGATTCGGTACAACACCGGGGTTAATGGTTTCCTGGTTAAAATAATTCAGGTTGGCCAATTCCCTTTGTGAACGAATAAGATCAGAACGGCTGAATAATTCTCCGGGAATTGTTCTTAACTCACGACGAATTACATGGTCTTTCGTTTTATCATTACCGGCAATTGTAACATTCTTGATCCTTGCCTGCGGACCTTCGGTAATTCGTATTTCAAAATCGATAGTATCATTATAAACGGCTGTTTCTACCGGATCAACACGGAAAAATAAATACCCATCATCCATGTATAATCCACTGATATCACCCCCTTCCTGGGAAAGTTCTTTTCCTAAACGCTTATTTAAAACAGCAATATTGTATATATCCCCTTTGTTAATCCCCAGCAAAACATTCAAAAGTGAATCACTGTACTTTGAATTTCCTTTCCAGGCAATATTACCAAAGTAATATTGGCGGCCTTCTTCAACTTTCAGATCAACATTGAGATTTCCGCTTTTTGTTACATACTGAGTGTCATCAAGTATTTGTGCATCTCTGTAACCAATGGAATTGTAATAGTCCAAAACCTTTTCTTTATCCTCTTCAAATTTTTTCTGATCATATTTTGCACCACTAAAAAGTTTAAACCTAAAGTATGGATCGAGAAGTCGCTTCGTTTTACTCAACGAAAGAAATCCCCACTCTTTTACATATTGACTAAAAGAAAAGGGCTTGTTTTCACCATAAGGACTTGTTTGCTTATCGGGGTAAAGGGTGAGTTTACTCATCTCCTTAGTGCCCTTCATATGTTTTTTCAGGCGCAGATCATCAACATCATCGTTTCCGTAAAACCGGATATTATTGACTCTGACTTTTTCTCCCTTGTCTACATAAATGGTCAATGAACTTGAATTCACAAAGGAAGAATCCGCTTTTTCTTCTATCCTGACTTTTACATTCCTATATGCCTTATCCGTAAAATATTTGGTGATCTTCTCGGTTATATCCCGCCTCGTATTTTCAGTAATAATAGTTTGTTTCGCCAGATTGATCTTACCCAGAATATCTTCCTCTTCAGTTTTCTTAATTCCAATGAACTTATAATTTCCAAGCCGTGGACGTTCTTGAAGATTTATCTCAACCCAAACTTTATCTCCTTCAATTTTTGTTACATAAATCTGTACATTAGAAAAAAACTTTTGCCTCCAAAGGTTGGCAATTGATTTAGCAAAAATGTCAGTACCCGGGTGTACGAACTTATCGCCTGGAACAAGGTTGGCAATTGAATAAACGATTGAAGTATCAAGGTACCTGACACCTGTTATCTTAACGTCAGCGATCGTATACTCTTTTGGATTCCTGGCATTTTCCCAGGCTATCAATTTAGGATCAACTGAAACTGGGCTGGTAGTGTCTTGAACCTGGGCATAGATGGCGGGCATGGAAACAACCGCAGTCAGAAAGATAAAACTTAAACGGAGTAAAAGTCGTTGCATGATTGATTGTTCAAAGTCAGTTCTGGCCTACAAAAAAGAGGCTAATTAGTTTATTTTCTGTGGTTTATAATAATGCCGCCAATTCGATCAGGCGGCAAATTAAATGTAAATATCGAAAGTGTTTGTTAAAAGAAATCTCCGATTACCCTGATTTTAAAGGATTTTGGAAATGTTTAAGTTTTCTCCACATTTTCAACTTGCTCACTGGTTTTCCCGAATCTTCTTTCCCTTGATTGATAGTCAAGGATGGCTTCATACAAATTTTCTTTTCTGAAGTCTGGCCACCGGACATTCGTAAAATAAAGCTCTGCATATGCCAGTTGATATAAAAGAAAATTGCTGATCCTGAACTCACCGCTTGTCCTTACCATTAATTCCGGATCAGGAAAATCGCTAGTACAAAGAAATCGTTGCAAAGTTTCCTGATCGATTTGCTCCACACCTAATTCCCCTGTTTTCACTTCATATGCAATATTTTTTACGGCATTTAATAACTCCCACCGGCCGCTATAACTCAATGCCATAATAAGGTTTAAACCCGTATTATGTCTTGTAATTTCAAGTGCTTCATCTAATTCTTTTTTTGCATAATCCGGGAGCATACTCATATCCCCTATTACATGCAACCGGATGTTATTCTTGTCAAGGCTTTCTACCTCTTTTCTTATTGTATTAACTAATAACTCCATCAGCCCCACTACTTCATATTCTGGCCTGTCCCAGTTTTCGGTTGAAAATGCATACAAGGTCAAATACTCAATCCCCAATTCAGCACAGCCCTCCACAATGTTCCTGACGCTTTCTACGCCATGAAAATGGCCAAAAAGACGATCTTCCCCTTTTTCTTTCGCCCATCTGCCATTACCATCCATGATAATAGCAATATGGCGAGGTAGTCTTGTTTTATCAATCTTTTCCAGTAATGTAGCCATGCTAAAATCTCTGAATTTCGGGGCACAAATGTACCATTGATTTACCGGATTCAGGGAAAAAAGAAAATGCCCTTGAAGGGCATTCGATTCTTAGACAAAACGATTAATTTTTTCCCCAAACAGCTACCCTAGATCTTCCCCTGGCAAACCCACGGGTTTCATACCAAAATTCAATTTTTGAAAGATGCCTCAGGCCGCCATCGAGATCAATTACCCTGCTTTCACTCCCCTGAGCAAACCGATTACGTAACTGTATATCCTGTACCCCACCATTGTCAAAATGGATCTTCATATCATACATTTTAAGTGGCCCATCTGTGATTTTAAGTTTGATCTGTCTTACATCGTCTTTCCAATTACCGAAATGAATGACGTCATGATCCACCCCGAAACCCACTTTCTTGTCTCCAAGAAAAACCCATTCCCCGGTTGTTGTTTTAGAAGATGAAAATGAAGTTGCAACACAAAAGGTAAATGCTAAAAAGATACTCGATAGCAAGATTGACTGGCGCATGATAAATATTTTAGAGAGTTAAAAAATAAACATTTGAAAATTGACTATATCCCAATCCTAAAGTTTATCGCACCTCTAATTTAAAAAATTTATCAGCATTGCTTTAGACCTATGGAGTGAGCTATATGAAAGTTTAATACACTTGTTATTTAGCTGTAGGACACTTGTAAGATTGCAAGTTGAATGTTATATGAAACATTGCTGTTACAAATTGATCTTTTTGCTTGCTGTTACCCCTCTGGCGACCTGGTATTCCTATTGGCTCTCCAAGCTCATATGATCTGTCGCTTAGAAGTAATGCATTAGAGGGGCTACCGTCAGGATTTGGCGGAAATACAGAAGATTCAACATAGGTTTTACTCACATCATCCAGATAATCTGTGTTTGTGAATCGATGAAGTACTTCAAAAGCAATATTGATTCGCTCATTGAAAGCATATTTTACGCCTCCGCCAAATGGTATACTAATAGCCATTGAGCTGTACTGCTTGCGGTCCGGGTATAAGCTGCTACCCTGTCCTTCTGTACCCAACGGTCTCAAAAAAAATTTTTCTCCCTTGAGATACGCATAAGGGTCGTATGTAAATATTCCCGCACCTAAAGTTATATAAGGAGTAAAACTATATTGCGGCTCGCCGGGCATGAACCTGAAGAAATTAAAATCACCCTGTAATGAAAGCTCCCACACCTTACTGTTAAAGCTTAGATTACGGGCATACATATACTCATTGTGTGTATTATATTGATCAGAATATCCTAACTGAGCAAAAGATGCGCTGAGCCTTGCTGCTATATAATTGCCGAAATTTTTTCTGAAAAAGATTGTTGCCGCCATTTTAGGCCTGGTTAAGCTGGCACGGGTGTTGAGGTCGCCAAAATAATGCCCTGCACCAAAACCTACACCAAATTCTCCTTCCTGTACCACAGCATTTTGAGCCTGTAAGTCTTTGTTTGTTAACAGGATAAATGAGAAAAAAAATAAAATTGGTAAAGCCCTCTTCGCCATAACTTAGAAGTATTGTCCGAATAATTAAGAACGCTAAAAATAGGATTTTCTTTTGTGGAAATGTATAAATTAATTCCTTTTATCAAGCCCCCAGGACAATTTGCTTCGAAGTGTTTGGAGAAAATTATTCTCTCTTAACCGAACCAGGGAAATATCGAAATTCTCCTTTCTGACTGCTAACTGTACATTTTTTGCCACCACCTCTCTCCGGGAATCCAATGAGCAGATAATATCATCAGATCTGCTTTCGATTTCAAATGAAATAATATTATCATCCGGAACCACGATCGGTCTTACATTCAGATTGTGGGGGGAAACAGGTGTAATAACAAAACTGCCCGATTCAGGAAAAACAACAGGTCCGTTACAACTCAATGAATAGCCTGTTGAACCAGTAGGAGTAGCTACCAATAATCCATCTGCCCAATAAGAATTTAAAAATTCACCGTTCAGGTAAGCATGGATCTTTATCATTGCGTCTACATCTCTTTTATGTATCGCAAATTCGTTTAGCCCATATGGAACATTTCCAAAAAGTGGTATGCTTGCGTCCACATGAATCATTGTTCTTCTATCAAGGACATACGTCCTGTTTGCCATTGCTTTAATGGCTTCTTTAACCTCATCTCTGCCTATACTGGCTAAAAAACCAAGGCGACCGAAATTGACACCAGCAATTGCAATCTTTTTATCTCTTACCAGTGCAATAGTATCGAGCAAAGTTCCATCACCACCAAGGCTGATGATAAGTTCAATTTCTTCAGAAAGATCACTGGCTGAGAAGAAGGTTGTGGTATCGTCAGGCAAGTTTATTTTACCTTTTACCTGCTCAAAAAAATCTTCAAATATTACGGGTTTTATCTTTTGTGCAGTCAATGCATCAAAGAAAGACTGAAGATCAGCCTTTTGATTTTCTTCAATAACCCTGCTGTAAATAGCTGCCTTCATACCTAGAAAATAGTCTTACGGTGTAAAAATAGCCCGTTTTGACCTAACTGGTTAAAGGTCCATTCAAGTTTGAATGTCACATCATAAAATGTAAGGATATCAATGCCAACGCCTCCGGAGTAAAGCATTTTTTCGATCAAGGTATTTTCTCCGGGTTGCGGATTATGAACATATCCTGAATTGCCGAATACTTTACCTATTATGCGGAACGGAATATATTCAGCTTCTCTACCTTTTTTCATTGGAGGAATTCTGACTTTAAAATTTAAAAACTCCTTTGAAAGCGTTGCCTTTAGATAACCACCCGCCACTCCATCAATTACATAATACTCATACCCCTGCAGAAACACATCCTGGTATCCTAAAAAACGTTGATTAAAGTAGGGCTGCTTCAGTGGAAGTTTTATAGACCCAAATGCTTCAATTCCGAAATATGTTTTAGGAAAAATATGCCAGTTAACCAGGCTCCTCGCAGATAACTCCCAAAGATTGAATGAGTGATTGAATCCCTTTTTGGCTACAGAGACCTGCGTCGCAAAACCTTTTGTGGGATAGGGAATGTAATCAACATCATAATAGGTCATTCTATAGAAAATTTCCGGGTAGCTTACATATTTTTTTCCATTTTGAAAGTACGATGGGTTTAGTGTGGTTACCGTGTCGTGTACTTTCTCGTAGGTATATCCTATCCCAAAACTATGTCTGGTCTTAATAGCTCTCCGGTATGTTAGTTCCAACTGAGAATTGAAAAAATTTCTCAGGTATGCATTATTATATTTCAGGAATGCCTGTTTATCATTGATTGTATTATAATTTATTTCCCTGTTTTTTCCCGCTGCAGCTGTTATCCGTGCACCCCATCTCATCTTCTTATCGAAATACAATCTATCATATGAAAGAGATACCTGCTTTGTATATCCTCCAAACAAATAAAGCTTTAGCTTATCGTTTCTCCCGGTAGCATTTCCATACAAGAGCTTGATTCCATAATTAACCCTGCTCAAGCTTGCCTTTTGCTCCACCAGCCATTGGTTTAAATTTCTGTCAACAGGTTTAAAATATGGCAGTGGAAATAAATACCATCTCTCTCTTACTTCTACAGAAACATCTAATTGATTTCCGTTGAAGTTTTTTGCAGCGACCACAACGGAATGAAAAAGAGTTGTGTTCATCAACTGGCGCCGGCTATCTTCAAACTTTTTGACGAGAATGGGTATAGAATAAGCCTCTCCTTCCTTTATAGGTATTTCTCTCAGTATGATACTTTCTTTTGTCTTCTTATTCCCCGCTATAATGATTTTATTAATGACATACAGTGAATCAGATTTCGTAACAGAACTGTCAATAGCATGGGTTAAGGTATCGGAAACCTGGGCACCAACTACCTCAGACAAGGCAACAGCTGCACCGAACAAAAAACAGTATATTTTTTTAAGAATCATGAAGCCTTGATCACAGTAGCTGACAGATTTGAATATTCCCGTAAGATAATTGAAAAAGAAATCAGATTTTAAGATAGTTCATCAGGTTGTCGTAATTGCTTTTCAATTCGTTAGCATATTGTTCTTCCCCGTAGAAATATTTTACATTGTACTCATATCGCTGAAACGTTGCAATTATGTCTGAAATTTCTGGTTTATTGATCCGAATTGTAACCTGCATCATCCCGTTCTCAGCGTCGTTCGAAGTATTGAGTTGCGTAATCTGCGCATCATTAGTTTCAACCAACTTACTGATCTCATTAAAGGAATATTGGTTACTATCCATTTCCAATACAATCAAACCTCCCGGTTCATTCAGGCTCATGAATTCGGAAGCATATTTAAGTAAATCGTTATAAGAAACAGTGCTTGTTAGTTCATTTTCTTCGTTGACAACCGGAACCACACTTAAACCATTTTCAGCCGCTACCTGAACAGCTTTCAATACATGATCACTTTCTCTCACAGAATAACCCGCAAACAACTGCTGCAATTCGGAAAGCTGGGTATGATCATTGTCTTCCTGTGAAAGATCATTTTCGCTGATTATTCCAATATATTTTTCACCTTCAACTATAGGTAAATGAGTAACCTGGTAATCATTCATTAGTTGCAAAGCCTGGTATACCTTATCATTCAGATGTAAATAAGGAAGAGTCTGAGAGGGTAATTCTCTTGTTAACATGGATAGCGGCTTTTTATGTTGAAGACAACAACGATCAGGCAACTGTTGCAGGCTCGTTGAGCTTTTTCAAAAATTTGTGCAGGATGCTGTTAAATTCATCCGGTACTTCCATCATGGGAGCATGACCGCACTTGTCTACAAAATGTAGTTCACTGTTTGGAATTAACTTGTTAAACTCCCTTGCCACAAATGGTGGGGTAATTGTGTCGTTATTTCCCCATACCAATAACGTAGGTTGCATAATTTGATTGAGTTCTTCGCCTAAATTATTTCTAATTGCACTTTTGGCAAGAGCAATTATTTTAATTGCTTTCAAACGGTTATTGGTAATGCTGTAGACTTCATCCACCAGTTCTTTTGTAGCTGTATTAGGATCGTAAAATGTAAGTTGTGTTTTTTTCTTAATGTACTCGTAATCACCTCTCTTTGGATAGCTGTCACCCATGCCATTTTCAAAAAGACCTGAACTTCCGGTCAGAATCAGGGATTTTATTCTTTCGGGATGCTTAAGAGTATGCACCAAGGCAACATGTCCCCCTAATGAGTTACCAAGCAAATGCACTCCATTAAGGTTTTTAGCCTCCAGGAAACGATGAACATATTTTGCTAATCCTCCAACTGATGTATGAAGTATGTCCATATCAAGCAATGGCAGGATTGGCACAATCACCTTGTAATGATTCCTAAAATATTCTATAAGGCTTTGGAAGTTACTCAGTGCACCAAACAAGCCATGCAGAAGCACCAATGGTTCTCCATTGCCCTCCTCTACAAACCTGAATTTTTCATGTTGTTTGATTTCGTACTCCATGGCAGTCAATTCTGTTTTCTCCGTTGCTAAAGTAATCGATTTGACTTAAAAAATCAGCACTTTGTTTTACAAAAGATTGAAAATCGGGCAAATATGCTTGTTGCATTATTATCCGAAAATTAAATCTCTCACCTGCCTGAAGCAGGAATTTTAAATTACTTAAAAATTGACAGATTTTCAACTTTAGAAGGAGACAATATAGCGGGATTTTACTATATATCGTAATGCCATCAAGAACTATGGTGTTTGAAAAGAAGAAATGTTTTTCGCAATATTTCCAAAGAAGTCCTGTAAATCAGCAAACATATTCTTAAATACGGGTATTACACTGCCAAAGCTTTCTATTGTTTTTGGGCCCAAGGACTGAACATAAGAATAGGATGCTGATTTAGCTATTGTATCAGGAGAGATCAGCTCCATTTGCTCTGCATAGAATAGAAAAACACTATAAATCAAAATACATATTGCCCCATAAAAAAGCATTCCTCCTATCTTGTTTACCCAACCCAACATTGCGATTTCAACGGTTCTTTCAATTGCATTTGCACCTAACCTAACTAATAAGATGACTATTATAAAAACAATAGCGAATGATATGACTGGTAACCACTGCTCGGAAATACTTGTAGTTTTTCCTATATATCCCGCTACGGCCGCAGACAATTTAATTGCAGCCGCCAATCCGATTATAATAGCCAGGAAAGAAAATACACCAACTATTAGGCCTCGCTGATAGCCCTTAATAAGGGCAAGAATCAGAAACACAACCAGAATCAGGTCCAGTATCATTAATAGTTTATGATAAAACGATATATGATTTTATCGTAGTACATCTGATATGCTAATAAATAGTAAAAGCCTGAAAACTATTTTGCAAGCAATTCCTTTACCAATGAAGAAATAGTTTTCCCATCAGCCTTTCCGGCCATTTTTTTAGTTGCTACTCCCATAACTTTACCCATATCCGCGGGTGAGGAAGCTCCAATCTCTTTGATGATATCAGACAACATTTCTCTCACTTCATCTTCCGTTAATTGCTTAGGCAAGAATTTTTCAATTACATTAATTTCTTCCTCTTCTTTTTGGGCAAGATCATTTCTGTTTTGTTGCTTGAATATTTCTAATGAATCCTTTCTCTGTTTTACAAGCTTTTGTAACAACTTTACTTCGTCTTCTTCTTTTAACTCCCCTTTTCCTCCTTCTGCTGTTTTTGCCAATAAGATGGCTGCTTTAATTGCCCGTAAACTTCTTAATGCAGCTTCGTCTTTTGCCAGCATGGCAGTTTTTAGTTCCCCCATTATTTTTTGTTCAAGACTCATATATAAATTTGATTGATAAAAATATTCAGAAGGAATAAGATCTTTATCCTGCTTTATTCTCTTTTAATTGCTTTTGCCTGAATTTTTCATAAAAATTTTTTGCAAAATTTTTAAACTCCTCAACATCTTCCTGGTAACTGGTTGCCCTGCCATAGGTATCGGCCATTGTCATCAATGTTTGGTAAAAAAAATCGGCCATCTCATCCACCATCATATCCTTTGTCCATAAATCTATTCTCAAAGCGGCTTTATCAGCACCGTCCCAAAATGAAAGCATCATGGCTTTTGCTTTTTGTTCTTTGTCAGTTGTGGCATCTGTAGCACTCCATCCGATTGACTCTGGGATACGGTTCGAATCTGTATGGACATCTATTCTGATTGTTGATTTATTCATCGTATGAAACCAAATTTTTTCAAAGTTAGCTGATTCACAAATGAAAACTTATTTGACAATCGCAACCTGGTCATCTATAATATTCATCATACAATCCCAAAACTCTGTAGCAGCCTTATCCCAGTTATATTGTTTTGCGACATCCCGGCCTTCATCTATCAATTTTTTTCTCAGGCTTTCATCCTTATATAAAATCATCATTTTTTCCGCTATGTCATTATAATTATTTGCATCAGCGTATAAAGCCTTTCCTTTTGTTATTTCTTCCATAGCCGACCCCGATGAAGTGATTACCGGGACGTTACATTTTAACGCTTCCAGCACCGGAACCCCGAATCCTTCGAATAAAGAAGGGTAAACCATAGCATAAGAAGCCCCAATAAGGTTTGCAAGTTCATCATCCCCAACAAATCCGGGAAGAATCACATCCTTTTTATATTTATAATTTTCCAGGCTGTTAAGAAATGAATCATATTTCCAGGCCAGTCTGCCCACTATCATTAGTTTCATTCCGGATTGCATTCTTTTCTTAAAAACCGAAAATGCTTTTAGCAGGTTAATGAGATTTTTCCGGGGATGTATGGATCCTACATAAATGAAATACTCTTTGTTATCAGAATATTTTTTTCTTACAAGCTCCCGAAGTTCGTGTGAGAGAGGATAAAATATTTCTTTAACCCCATTATATATTACCTTGATTTTATTAGACTCGGTTTGATAATTCTTTATAATATCATTTTTAGAAAATTCAGAAACTGTAATTACTGATTTCGCATTTGAGATAAATTTTGGAGTAAATTTTTTTAAAAAAGAAAGATGCGATCTTTTTGACCCCGCAGGGTAATGTAAAAAAGCAAGATCATGTATAACTACACATTGTGGAACATTGGTATTTAGTGAACACATGCCATCGCAAGAGATAAAAATATCTGCTTTATACTTTTTTAGCACTTTGGGAACGCTGAATTCATACCAAAATCTCCAAAGCAAAGGATGCCTCGCTTTGGGACCAATCACAACCGGTTTTATATTAGGACCGAAAATAAATTCTGGCTCATATGACCTGTCAAATATGAAAATAAACTCGATTTCAGAATGTTTTTCACTGATTCGTTTGAAAATTTCATAAATAAAATTACCATATCCTTCAAGGTAATTCTTCATTAAAAATCTTGTGTTGACAGCTATTTTCATTGTGAATCCGCAAAATTACCGCTTAGCGGTATTTATACTGAGTAATTATCTTTTTTATCAGGAAAATACACGACCAAATTGTAAAAAAATCCAGCAAGATCTACTAAAGAGTTCTCTCATTTTTTTTATGTTGTATATATGTAAAATACGGGGAAGAATTGCTGTTGATATTCATGATTTACCGAACTTAAAAAAGGGCACTATTACAATTGTCCAGTCTTCTGTTATAGGCTAATTTTAATACTGATAACAGATAATGGAAAACCAAAACTGTAACCTATGAAATACTCTTACTCAAACTTTCTTACTGGCTTTTTCCTTTTTGTTTTGGTCCAGTTGTGTGGAGTGAATACTGCTAAAGCTCAATGTCCCTGGGGCTTCCCATCAGGAGTAACGGCTTATGATACGACCATTGTTACACCTCCGGGCATTAATACACTTTTTGTAAAATTTCCTCAAGCAAATCCACTTGACGGAATGGTAACCTGCTTACGATTTTGTGTAAGTATAACCGGAGTCGTTGATTCAGTAAGTGTAGAAAATAATTCAGCTTCTCCCCAAACTGCAGATGTGTATTATATCCGAACCGACCAGATCAGCGGACCGGGCTTAAGCCCCCCACTTTCTAACAGCATTAATTTTCATTATGGTCCATATGCTCTTGGCCCCACAGATGGCACACTTGGTTCAGGCCCTGATTTTGTTTCCATTTCCCATGATACATTGCTAAATGCTGTTACTCATTGTCAAAATATCACGAATCTTGATACCTTATTTCAGTTTTATGGAAATGATAGTGTTACTTACCTGTATAACATTACAGCATTTACTAATGTAACCTGTACCGGTGGCAACTACAACAGTACTGTAGCAACCTCTGCCCTTGTTAGATTTCGTTTTGAATACTGCACTTGCCCGGGATATGTCTTACCGTTAAACATTAGAAATTTTAATGCTGTAAGAGTGGCTGATAATAAAGCTAAACTAACCTGGTCTGGTTTTGACGATCCTTCTAACAATTTCCCATATCACTATGTAGCTGAAGTTAGCAGGGATGGTTCACAGTTTTATGCTGCTGGAAATATCCAGGAAAATATTAATCCGGAAGACCCTTATAATTTTATTTACACTAATAATCAAAATGAGGGTGGCCTGTTTTATTTCCGTATAAAACAGGTTTATACAAATGGTTACACAAGGTTTAGCGAGGTTAAGCAGGTAACCCTTGATGCAATTAAAAGTCCAAAATTTATTGTTTACCCCAACCCTTCGGAAGGAGTAGTTGGTATCAAATTTGATAATAATCAGGGCGGAAAAATGCTCATGCAGATCTTTAATACACAGGGACAAAGAGTGTTGCAGAAAGAAATTGAGGTAACGGGCTCTTTTTATCAGCAGGTTACAACGTTACAAAGCGGAAATTATTGGTTGAGGCTTACGGATGTAACGAGCCAGCTGTCCGCTGTCAGTCAACTTTTCATTAAATGACCTCTTAGGTGGAAGAGGATGGTGGCTTGTAAAAGGGGCCTTGGTTCGGGGCCCCTTCTTTTATACTGCCCCTATAACAAACTTCTAATATTAAATCCTGAACTTTCCACTCTTAATTGGTTTAATTACATTTGTTACTTTTAATACCAAGTATGGAATATAATACCACCAGAAATCAATTGGTCATGAGGGAGTACGGACGCCACGTTCAAAAAATGATTGAACACATTTTGACAATTGAAGATCCTGAAAGAAGACAAAGAAATGCACAGGCAGCTATTGAACTGATGGGATTCCTTAACCCTCATCTAAAAAATGTTGAGGATTTTCGCCATAAGCTGTGGGATCATCTGTTTTTGATTGCAGATTTTAAGCTTGATGTAAAATCTCCTTACCCAATCCCTACCCGTGAAGCATTAAAAGCAAGACCCAAGCCCTTACCATATCCTAACAGAAATCCAAGGTATTATCATCTTGGTAAGAATCTGGAGGTGGTAATTGACAAAGCTCTTAAAGAAGATAACGCAGATAAAAGATTAGGCTTTGCGAACGCCATCGCATATTACATGAAGCTGGCTTATAATAACTGGCATAAAGAAACAGCTCATGATGATGCAATTCAAAGTGAATTAACTGCTATTACTGAGGGGCAACTTACGTTTACCAACACTCCTTACGTTAAAGCCTTTAGACCGCAACAAGATAACAGAGGTGGCTATGGAAAAAGAGGCGGGAAGTTTCAACAACGGGGCGGACGCAGGGATGGACACGGTGGCGGCAATTTCAAGAAAAAAAGATATTAATCTCCGACCCCCGAAAGGGGGTTTTATATTTGCTGTATTTCTTAAATCTCCCTGCGAAAAAATGCATTCATTTGAAGTAAGAGGCGGGAAAAAACTATACGGGACTATCATACCTCAAGGCGCAAAAAACGAAGCCCTGCAAATCATCAGTGCAGTTTTGCTGACGCCTGAAAAAATGATCATCCAAAATATCCCGGATATCATTGACGTCAATCTGCTGATAGAGTTATTGGGTGACATGAATGTTCACATTGAAAGAACAGAACGGGGTACCTGTATATTCCAGGCAGATAATGTAAATATTGATTATCTCCATAGCGAAGCGTATCGTAAAAAAAGTGGCAGGCTCAGAGGTTCAGTAATGCTTGCAGGCCCCATGCTTTCAAGATTCCGCAAAGCATTTATTCCTAAACCGGGCGGCGATAAAATTGGAAGAAGAAGGTTGGATACACATATAATCGGATTTGAAAAATTAGGTTCTTCATTTACCTATCATGAAGAGGATGGTTTTTTTCATTTAGAGGCTCCCGATTTAAAAGGCGCTGACTTACTTCTTGATGAGCCATCTGTAACGGGAACGGCCAACATCATTATGGCTGCCGTTATGGCAAAGGGTGTGACTACAATTTATAATGCTGCCTGTGAACCGTACATCCAGCAGCTCTGCAGAATGCTGAATAAAATGGGGGCCAAGATAAGTGGCATAGGAAGCAATATGCTTACTATTGAAGGAGTCAGCTATCTCGGTGGAACAACGCATAGTATGCTCCCGGATATGATTGAAGTTGGTTCTTTTATTGGGCTAGCTGCCATGACACAAAGTGATATCACAATTAAAAATGCTGGAATTGATCATCTTGGGATAATCCCCGAAAAATTCAAACAACTGGGAATTCAGATGAATTTTAATGGAGATGATATTCATATCCCAGAGCAGGATTCATATGAGATTCAAACATTTCTTGATGGCTCTGTAATGACAATCTATGATCATCCCTGGCCTGGATTCACCCCGGATCTTTTAAGTATTGTGCTGGTAACAGCAACGCAGGCTAAAGGATCCGTCCTCATACACCAGAAGATGTTTGAAAGCCGTTTGTTTTTTGTAGACAAGCTGATCGATATGGGAGCCAGGATCGTTCTTTGTGATCCGCACCGTGCTGTCGTGATTGGACTTGAAAGGGAACAAATGCTCCGCGGTATTACAATGAGCAGCCCGGATATTCGTGCAGGTGTTGCACTTTTAATTGCGGCTTTGAGCGCAGAAGGAAAAAGTACTATTCAGAATATTGAACAAATTGACAGAGGTTACCAGGATATTGATGGAAGATTGAAACAACTTGGAGCAGATATAAAAAGAATTGAAGCCTGATGATCACTAATATTTTCCATCACCAGATTATTCTTGAAAACGAAAGGGTTTTGCTTCGCCCGATTCAGGAATCTGATTTTGAAAATCTTTTGCCTTTTTCCTTACATGAACCTGATATATGGCAATATGGTCTTATAACTGCTGCCGGAACAGAAAATCTCCGCAACTATGTAAATAGTGCTGTGAAAAATATGGAGGAAAAAAAAGAATATGTTTTTATTGTTTTTGATAAAAAGACAAACCAATATGCAGGCAGCACCCGGTTCTATGACATTCAGGAACAATATCTGACAACACAGCTTGGCTATACCTGGTATGGGGAAGCTTTCCAGCGTTCAGGGCTTAACAGGCACTGCAAGTTGTTATTGCTAACTTTCGCCTTTGAAGAATGGGGCCTGGAAAGAGTAGAATTCAGAGCTCATGCGGCAAATGAAAAAAGTATTACTGCTATGAAAGCAATTGGATGCGTCTTTGAGGGTACCCTTCGCAATCATATGCCAACAGTAACAGGCACCAGGAGAGACAGTGTTGTGTTAAGTATATTAAAAGAAGAGTGGTTTAGTAAAGTGAAAAAGGATTTATTAGCTAAGATTTTTTAATTCAATTACCTGTTTAATTTCATAACTACATAGCCCTAGTATCTTCATTAAGAAATTTTCCCCTTTCTTTGCCGATGCCTTTAGGTTCAAATAAAATAATAATTATTGCTGCACCTTCCGGTTCCGGTAAAACTTCTGTTGTAAGGCACTTGTTAAGAGCAATGCCTGATAAACTTGCCTTTTCAATTTCAGCTGCTACCCGCCAGCCCCGTCATCATGAAAAAGATAAAGTAGATTATTATTTTATCTCTGCAGATGAATTCAAAGAAAGGATCCATCGCAATGAGTTTGTGGAATGGGAAATGGTGTATGAAGGAAAATATTACGGTACTCTAAAATCTGAGTTACAAAGAATATGGGATGAAAAGAAGTCGCCTTTGCTGGATGTGGATGTCCAGGGAGGTTTGCATGTGCAGGAGCAATTCAGAGAAAAATCTTTGTCAATTTTTATTGAACCCCCTTCCATTGAAGAGTTGGAAAGAAGGCTTCGGGCAAGGGGTACTGAGACTTCTGAATCTATAAAAGCAAGGATCAGCAAGGCCTCTTATGAGTTATCCTTTAAACATGAATTTGACAGGATCGTAATTAATGATTCTTTGGAAAGAGCCTGTAAGGAGGCTGAAGAAATCGTTCGTAAGTTCCTGAATATCTAAGACTCACCTGTTTTAGCAACATTTTCCATCCTGCTTTCTATCTTTACCGAATGATTGAGTGGAAGTCAATAGTGTTTTTTATCCTTACCCTAGTTTTGATGGCTTTTTTCGCTGGTATTGAAATGGCATTTTATAGCGCCAACAGGTTGAGTATTGAAATAAAAAAGAAACAAGGGGGGGCCATTGCAGAAATCCTATCCAATTTCGTAGATGCTCCGGCCCGTTTTCTTGGAACTACTCTGATTGGGTATACAATTTTCCTGGTTTTTCTTGGATTGCAATTCAGTTCTGTAATGGCCCCTATCTGGAAGTATTTTAATATTGGTTCAGGCTTTGTACATATCATTGTTGAGATAACCATCACCACCTTTATAGTATTGATCTTTGCTGAGTTTATTCCCCGTGCCTGGTTCAGAGCTAAAAGTAATTCTATACTCAGTAACCTTGCCTATGTTACCAACTTCTTCTACCAGATGTTTTATCCTATTGCATCGGGTCTGATCTCTCTTTCGGAATGGATATTAAAATATGTTTTCAATATTCGATTGGATAAAAACAAAGAACCTTTTAATCGGAGTGATCTGAAAAATCTTTTTCAAAAACAGGCCGATGAAGAAAAAGTGGAAAGAAATACCCAGTTAATGGAAAATGCACAGGAGTTGCCAAAAGTAAAGATCAGGCAATGTCTTGTCCCAAGGAAAGAAATTATCGGGATTGATGGCAGCGCATCATTGGAGGAATTAAGAAAAAAATTTATTGATACAAAGCTTAGCAAACTGATCGTTTACAATGATAATATTGATCATATAACCGGCTATGTGCATCAGCTGGCTCTTTTCAAAAAACCTGTTGACATTAAATCAATCCTGCTTCCTATTCCTGCAGTTCCGGAAAGTATGAGTGCTACGGATCTTATCAGTAAGTTTTCCCGTGAACGTAAAAGTATCGCCTGGGTGGTGGATGAGTTTGGTGGAACCGCCGGTATTATTACCATGGAAGATGTTTTGGAAGAACTTTTCGGGGATATTAAAGACGAATACGATATTGAAGAATTTGTTGAAAAGCAGCTTTCCGAGAACGAATACATTTTTTCGGGACGTCTTGAGCTTGATTATCTTAAAGACAAGTATGGTTTTGACTTCGGAGAGGAGGTAACAGAAACACTTTCAGGGTATATTATTAACTTTTGTGAAACCATTCCCCGTCAAAAAGAAAGAATCATCATAGATGATTATGAATTTGATATTATGCATGTAAGTGACACAAGAATAGAAATGGTAAAAATGAAAAAACTGAAATAGCGGATGCAGAAAGCCTCTTTTGACTTTTATCATTATAACTCTTACAGCTATTTACACACTCATTATCTTTGTTCCCTTTTAAAATAACCGGATGGCACTGATCGATTTTTTCAGTAAAAGAAACAGGGACCCGAATGCGGAGATGTCTTTTATTGATCACCTGGAAGAGCTTAGATGGCATATCATAAGATCAGTGATCGCCGTTCTTATAGGCGCTATTATTGTCTTTATCTATTCAGATTTTGTGGTTAATGATGTGTTATTTGCCCCAACCCGGTCTGATTTTATTTCATCACGATGGCTATGCACACTTGGGAAAAACATTGGCATTGGAGATACTCTCTGTTTTGCCCAGGTAGATGCAAAATTCCTCGAAACTACCATGACCGGGCAATTCATTGCTTCATTTACATTGGCATTTATTGGGGGCTTTATCATTGCATTCCCATATGTTTTCTGGGAGTTTTGGAAGTTTGTCAAACCGGCTCTTTCTGCAAAAGAGCTTAAAAAAACAAGGGGAGTAATCTTCTGGGTATCCTTACTTTTTTTTATGGGTGTGGCATTCGGGTATTTTATTCTCACGCCTTTCATGGTCAATTTCTATTTCAATTACAAACTCAGCCCGCAAATACAAATAATGCCAACTTTCTCTGATTACCTGGAGAACCTTATTTATACCACGGTAGGGATCGGGGTACTTTTCCAAATGCCATTACTGATAATGGTTTTGGCAAGGATAGGTATTGTAACAGGAAGGTTTTTAAGAAAATACAGGAGGCATGCTTTTGTGATCATATTGATTGCAGCAGCAATAATTACACCCTCAACAGACCCCTTCAGTCTCGCAATCGTAACGCTTCCGCTTTATCTTTTATTTGAAGCAAGTATTATCATTGCATCCCGCATAAATAAACAACAAGAGAAGGATCTAAATGAGTGGAGCTGATCTGGGTAATTGTTCAACATAACACAGTCGTTGATAGAGAGTTTCTTACCTTTACAATGCGTTCGGGAATCATCAATTTTAAACCTGAATTTAAGTTATGCATTCACAGTTTGACCTTAGCAAACCTATCGCCATAGGCAGCGATCATGCCGGCTACGATTATAAAGAAGACCTGATCTCTTTTATTGAAGGAAAAGGTTTGCCATTCAAAGATTATGGTACTCATAGTAAAGACTCCGTTGACTATGCTGACTTTGCACACCCGGTTTCGACAGCTGTTGAGAATGGCGAAGCTTCATTTGGCATTCTCCTATGTGGTAGTGCTAACGGCGTTGCTATGACGGCAAATAAACACCAGGGAATCAGGGCAGCGGTTTGCTGGGGTGAAGAGCTTGCACAATTGGCCCGGGAGCATAACAATGCTAATATAATTTGTATTCCTGCCCGTTTTGTGAGAGAAGGAGATGCAGAAAAAATGGTTGCCCTTTTCATTACCTCCGACTTTGAAGGTGGTCGTCATTTACGAAGAGTTGAAAAAATTGCCTGCGCCTGATACCGACTATCCAATTTTTTATCCCCTTTTCAGAAAGGGGATTATTTTTATAACAAACATCAAATAAAAAATATGATCAGGAGAGTTCTCACTACCATTATTTTTTGTCTGCCTTTAGTATTATTTGCACAAAAAAAAGACAAGCAGGCTGTTAAAATAGCTTCTACAATTACAACTGACGATCTCAAAAAACATTTGTATACAATAGCCGGAAAAGAAATGGAAGGAAGAAACACTCCTTCCCCCGGGCTTGAAAAAGCTGCTGATTATATCGAATCGCACTTCAAATCTCTTGGACTGCTGCCGGGCAATAATGGAAGCTACAGGCAGCTTTATCCTCTTTACAAAGATTCAATGATTGGTGCCTCTCTTAAAGTGAACGGAAAAGATATTGAGGTGAACAAGGATTTTCAACCAATGACAAATAACTATGCTGCTGAAATGCGTTTTTCTGAAGTTGTGTTTGCTGGTTATGGCATTAGTGATGGAGACAACAGAGATGATTATAAAGACCTGAATGTAACCGGCAAACTTGTTATGATTCTTGATGGAACTCCTTCAGGGTACAAACCATCCCAAACAGGTTTCAGATCACCGGCAAGCTCATTTGGAAAAATGAATGCTGCAATGACTAAAGGAGCCGTTGGGTTGTTAATCGTCAACACTAATTTTCCGAGAAAGGCTGTAAGTGCGGGAGGCAATTGGGGTCGTAACAGCTATAGATCAACACAACCTCCATTTACATTTTATGTATCAGCCGAAGTTGCTCACCAGGTAATGGGAGAAGATGGTATATCTGTTTTTGACAAAATGAAAAACGGATCATTGAGCTCAAAAACATATGAAGCAGAAATTGATCTTAGTTATTCAAAAACCACTCAAACAACTTATGCTTCCAACGTAATAGCAGTACTGGAAGGAACTGATCTGAAAGACGAATATGTATTCATAACAGCCCATTACGATCATCTCGGAAAGAGAGATACTGTTATTTATTACGGCGCTGATGATGATGGATCAGGGACCTGTGGTGTGCTTGAATTGGCAGAAGCTTTTGTGAAAGCAAAGGAGTCAGGTCATGGTCCCCGCAGATCAATAGTATTTATGACTGTTAGTGGTGAAGAAAAAGGGCTTTGGGGATCAGGATATTATTCTGATCATCCGATTTTCCCACTTGAAAAAACAACAGTAGATCTGAATATTGACATGATTGGCCGAAGTGATGCAAGCCGAAAAACAGGTGATTCGACAAACTATGTTTATATAGTAGGTGATGATAAATTAAGTACCGATCTTAAAACCATCAGCGAAGCTGCCAATAAAACATATACCAAACTTGAACTGGACTATAAGTTCAATGATCCAAAAGATCCCAATCGTATTTATTTCAGAAGCGATCATTACAATTTTGCCCAAAAAGGAGTTCCGATTATATTCTATTATGATGGGATGTTAGGAGCAGATTATCATAAACCAACAGACACTCCTGATAAAATCAACTATGAACTCTATAAGAAGAGAGCACAATTGATTTTTTATACTGCCTGGGAAATGGCCAATCGGAATGAAATGCTGAAAAGAGATCTTAAGTTGGAAATTCCAAGAGGTTTTTAGTATTTACGATAAATAATTTACCAGCCGAGTATCCAGGCGAAGATCAGCGGTGCTACAATAGTAGCATCACTTTCAACAATGAATTTGGGAGTATTAATATCCAGTTTCCCCCATGTGATCTTTTCATTTGGAACAGCCCCTGAGTATGAACCATACGAAGTTGTGGAATCGCTGATCTGGCAGAAATAACTCCAGAAAGGCACATCGTGCCATTCAAGATCCTGGTACATCATGGGTACCACACAGATCGGGAAGTCCCCTGCAATGCCACCACCTATCTGAAAAAATCCGATACCTTTTCCTGATGAGTTGTTGCGGTACCAGTCTGTAAGCCACACCATGTATTCAATTCCACTTTTTACAGTGCTTGCTTTCAATTCATTTTTTACAACATAGCTGGCGAAAATATTTCCGGTAGTGCTGTCTTCCCAGCCAGGAACAACAATGGGAATATTTTTCTCTGCTGCAGCAACTATCCAACTGTCCTTAGGATCGATTTCATAATACTGTTTTAACTCACCGCTCAATATTGTTTTGTACAGGAATTCATGCGGAAAATACCTTTCTCCCTTGCTTTCTGCGTCCTTCCATTGCTTATGTAAATGTTTTTGCAAACGACGAAAAGCCTCTTCTTCCGGGATACAAGTATCTGTCACCCGGTTAAAATGATTCTCCAATAAATCCCATTCTTCTTTGGGGGTCAGGTCCCTGTAATTGGGAATTCTTTTATAATGCGAATGGGCCACAAGATTCATAACATCTTCTTCCAAATTGGCCCCGGTACAGCTAATAATATCAACTTTTCCCTGCCTGATCATTTCTGCAAGAGAAATACCCAATTCCCCGGTACTCATGGCGCCGGCAAGTGTTACCATCATTTTACCCCCTTCGTTAATATGAGTTTCATATCCCTTTGCTGCATCCATTAAAGCTGCTGCATTGAAATGACGAAAATGATGCTGAATAAATTGTGATACCGGCCCTTTCTTCATAATTGAAGTAATTTATTTAAAACAATTTCTTTAAGGCAAAAAGAATTGCCCTTTACAATGAGTCGCAAAAATACTGTATTGTACAAATAAAAAAATTCTGCCGTAAAACAGCAGAACTTCTTTAATATTAAGTGATTTCTATTTTTTTACTCTTTGCTTCTCAGTAATATTTCCTGAGGCATCGGCGCTTATCTTATATTTTTTGTCACCGGACTCTAAGGTTATTTTATAACTGGTTCCATTCGCATTGGTAATTTCATTGATGCTATCTACACAAAGATCATCGAATCTTTTATCCAATGACGATATTACTGCTAAAGGTAGCTGGTTATAAAACACACTCCTGATAGTCCCTTCCAACTCTCCATCCTCTGTGAAATATGCAATCACCCTTGACCCGGCAAGAAGAAATGTTGCCTTATAATACTCCTCTTGTTCGCTCCAGCTAAGAAGTTTTGCATCTGCAAATTCTCTTTTGAAGGCTTCTCTGACTTTTTCATTTATTTCCGGATCAGGTTTTGCGAATGCGGTAGCTGCCAGAACAAATAAAGACAGCGACAGAATTAAAAAACTTTTTTTCATGGCTTTAGGTTTAATGGTTAATGAATTCTGATTTACAATCCAAACTTATTACAGCAATTCATCAACTCCTAGTGATTTATGATTTGTGGTTAATGATGTTAATCTTTTTAACGTTGCAAAACATCTGAAGCAGAAAGGATCATTAATACAAAACCCCGCATCCGACATATGCTGGAATACGGGGCTTGTTTTACCACACACCAAAACTAATATATGCTTATGCTTTTTTTACTTTTTTATAAAAACTCCACCCATAGGTATCTGCAGATTTCAGGATCAGTTTTGTGTCTGAGCTTTCAAGAGTAACATAATAGATAGTTTCATTATTTTTTGCCACTTCCATCAGGTCACTTATCCAGTAATCATGATAGCCCTCACTAAGTGTTTTTTGTAATGAAAGAGGCAGATCAACCGGGCTTACATACCTTGTTACACCCAATAGCTCTCCGCTAATATCATAATATGCAAACAGGTATTTGCCTTTATAAATAAATTTTGCTTCAAAGTAGTTGGATCCGGCTGTCCACTTAACATCGTCTGCTGTTCTGAATTCCGTTTTAAATGCATTCAAAACTTTTGGATTCACATCGTCTTCCCCGGCAAAAGCACTGAAAGTGCTTACAGCAATTGCCAGCGTTAAAATCATCTTTTTCATAATCATCTTCTTTTCAGGTTTAGGTCAAATTGAATTGTCATTTGATAAGTGTGACGACACAAATGTAGAGTAGGTTACACCCTGCCAAAAGTCAATTGTGATTAATGGCAGGATGTGTTAATTGGTGTTAACAGAGGTTACAAAAATTTTACCGCCCGGCAGGTTTAATAACCAGTTATCATCATTCGCTCCTGGTTTCATTTTATAATAATTGATCATTTGGTAAATTAATTTTTTATTTAGATATTTGTCTAAATATATAATAGCCGAGATATGAATATTGTGTTCAAAGCGCTGAATGACCCTACCCGGCGTGAAATACTGGAAATGCTGCAACAAAAGGATATGACCGCCGGAGAGATAGCTGAAAAATTCAATATTTCCTTTCCAAGTATTTCACATCACCTGGATCTTTTAAAACAAGCTAAACTGGTGATCGCAGAAAAGGAAGGTCAATTTGTATATTATTCTCTGAATACTACTGTTGTAGATGAAATATTGAAATGGTTTTTACAATTTAAATCTAAAAAGAAATAATATGGACAGGTTACTTAAACGGATCGTTTGGCTTATCATTCTTATACCCGTTGTTTATCTTGCCATTATTTGGAAAAAAATTCCCGAACAGGTTGCTTTGCACTTTGACCTCAGTGGTAAGCCAGACAGGTTTGGAAATAAGAGTGAACTGCTAACCATAACAGCAATTCTTACTGTAATGAGTGCTGTTATTTATTTGATCCTGACAAACATTTACCGGATCGACCCTAAAAAATATGCTGCCGAAAATAAAGGACGCCTTCATCGTCTTGCCTTTGGTATTGTCGTTTTTATGGCTGCATTATTATGCCTGATACTATACAGCAGTTCACAGGGAAATATTCGTTTTAATACAAATTTTATTTTGGCGGCAGTAGGGTTGTTGTTTGCATTTATTGGCAACTACATGCATAACATTAAACCGAACTATTTTGCAGGATTTCGTCTGCCATGGACATTAGAAAATGAAGAAAACTGGAAAAGAACCCATGCATTAGCCGGAAAACTCTGGTTTGCCGGTGGAATATTATTGGCAGTGATCTGTCTCTTCCTCCCAGCAAAAGCCGGTTTTATTGTTTTCTTCTCAACGATGATGGTATTAACTATTATACCCGTAATATTCTCATTTCGCTTTTATCAAAAAAACAAAAGGGCAAACAAAACCACCAATTCCGAAATGTGATTTGATTAAATTTATAGCTTAAATAGTGCCTTATTAATTATTTAGCTCATGCATACTTATCATTTCATCATCCAGAGATACTGGTTGGGAATATGATCAGCGATTTTGTAAAAGGAAAAAGGAAATTTGAGTATCCACCTCTTGTTCAAAAGGGTATTTCACTTCACCGGTTAATTGATGATTTTACAGATCATCATCTTGCAACAAAAGATGCAAAGGAAGTTTTCAGACCTCATTACCGTCTCTATAGCGGCGCTTTTGTAGACGTGGTTTATGATCATTTTTTAGCTTCAGATAAAAACGAGTTTAGCCTGGATTCTTTGTATGAGTTTTCAATGAACACATACTCATCTCTGGGAAATTATTATCATCTATTTCCCGATCGTTTTAAAAGGATGTTCCCTTACATGAAGGAACAGAACTGGTTATATAATTACCATACACGTTGGGGAACTGAGCGTAGTTTTGAAGGGCTTGCCAGGAGAGGGGTGTATTTAGAAGAATCGGACACAGCTTTTAAATTATTTGAGGCTAACTACCAACTTTTACAGACCTGTTACCGTCAATTCTGGGCTGATGTAAAATCTTTTGCCAGGAATCAATTTGATATGTTTATAAAATCTGATTAGAAACATAATAATTTTCAAGAAAGCAAATCGATTATTTTTGCAAATCTTATGATCATGAAAAAAATACTATTTCTCAACGGGTTAATTCTGCTTTCACTACTATCAATAAATGCACAGAATAATACTTTGCCTTCTGTTGATAAGTCACCAATGGATATGAGTTATTATCCTTCAAACTACCCCGTATTGAAAATACAGGATAAATTAACAGAAGCCCTGGTGGCAAGAGTTATTTACAGCCGGCCTCAAAAAGCAGGGAGAACCATTTTTGGAGGTTTGGTGAAATATGGAGAGGTATGGCGACTGGGTGCCAATGAAGCCACTGAAATTGAATTTTTCAGAAATGTCAGGATGGGGGGTAAGAAAATTTTTAAGGGCCGATATACCCTATATGCTATTCCAACAGAAAATACCTGGACGATAATTTTAAATAAAGAAACGGACACATGGGGCTCTTTTAAGTATAATTCTAAAAAAGATGTTGTGCAGGTTAGTGTTCCGGTTCAGAGATCTGAAAATGTTGCAGAATACTTATCAATGTATTTTGAAAAAAGTACAGCAGGATTTAATCTTACCATTATTTGGGAGAATACAAAAGTTCAACTTCCGATTAGTTTCTAAACCAGCTATGAAATAAAACCTTACAAATGAAAAACAGCATTCTTCCGGTTTTGAGTTTTTTAATTTCAGTGCTAGCAATAAGTTGTAACAGCAATAAAAGCACCGATTCCGGAGAAATAAAAAATCCTGATATTCAACAGAAAGATACTACTGCCCCAACCGAAAATGCTGATGTAATGAATATGCTGTATCCACTTCCGGACATTTCGCCTATGGATATGTGCTACTTCCCTGTTGATTACACAAAACTAAAAATGACAAATGCCATTTCAACTCCTCCACTGGCAAGAGTTATTTACAGCCGGCCCCATTTACAAGGCCGACAACTATTTGATGGAATTATTAAATATGGAGAAGCATGGAGACTTGGCGCTAATGAATCAACTGAAATTGACCTATACCATGATGCAACAATACAAGGTAAAAAGATAAAATCAGGCAGATACGTACTCTATTGCATTCCTGAGTCCAAACAGTGGACAATCATTTTTAATACCAACACTGACACCTGGGGTCTTCGGCCCGATTCTACAAAAGATATTGCCAGGTTCATTATACCTGTTAACCAGATAAAACCAAAGCTTGAATATTTCACAATGGTTTTTTCCGAAACATCCAAAGGTGCAGACCTTATCATGGCATGGGAAAATACTGAAGCCAGGCTTCCATTTGAATTTTAACCTGATTTTCTTTTCTTATTTTATCCTTCTCCTAAAATATCTTACCCTGTTTATTAGGATATTTACATGACATGTGTGGCATTGCAGGAATTATACAGGCCGATCCGAACAGGTTTACAAAAGAGCATTTGAAAAAAATGACAAATGCCCTTGCTCATCGTGGGCCAGATGGAGAAGGTGCATGGTCTGACAATTCAGGAACCATACATTTAGGGCATCGCAGGCTTTCCATCATAGACCTTTCTGAAGCTGGCAATCAACCTATGCACTACATGGGTCGGTATATCATTATTCATAATGGTGAAATTTATAATTACCAGGAATTAAAAGAGGAATTACAAAAGAAGGGATATACATTCTCCTCGCAAACAGATACCGAAGTCATTGCGGCAGCATATGATTGCTGGAGCTCAGAATGTGTAACTCATTTTGATGGTATGTTTGCTTTTACCATCTGGGATCAAAAAAATAAGGAACTTTTTGCAGCAAGAGACAGGTTCGGCGAAAAACCATTTTTCTATTTCTTCGATGGTTCATCATTTCTTTTTGCATCAGAAATGAAAGCCCTTTGGGAAGCAGGAATAAGCAGAACTCCTAACAGGAAATTGCTTTTCAACTTCATAACAATTGGTTATACTGACAACCCCAATAAACCTGAAGAAACTTTTTTTGAAAACATTTTTAAACTGCCCCCTTCTTGCCTTCTGAAGTTTTCCGCTGTTTATTTTACTCATACAATCAAACAGTATTGGCAGCTTGACCCGGAAATTCAAAATAAAAAAACCGAACCAGATGATGCTATTCAGCAATTCTCTTCTCTTTTTAAAGAATCAGTAAAAAGGAGATTAAGAAGTGATGTGAAAATTGGCTATTCATTAAGTGGCGGCCTTGATAGTTCTTCTGTCACAGCAATTGCAAATAAGATCAATAGTAATCAAAAACCTTCTATTGCTTTTACAGCTGTTTTTCCGGGCTTTGAACAGGATGAGTCGGCTTATGCAAGAAAAATCGCTGAGCAATTTACACTTGAGCATTATACAGTCTCTCCGAAATCTGATGATCTGCTGGAAGACTGGAAAAAATTAGTATATCACCAGGAATCACCATTCGGCTCAGCCAGCATATACATGCAATATAAAATCTATGAGTTGGCGAAGAAATACTCTTTAAAAGTTTTGCTGGAAGGGCAAGGAGCCGATGAGACACTGGCAGGATATCATAAATACTATAAATGGTATTGGCAGGAATTATTCCGGAAAGGAAAATTATACAGAAGTAAAGAATTAAAAGCGGCTAAAAAAATCGGCATCCGGGAACATTTTGATTTTCGGAACATGATCGCTTCTTTATTTCCCGACTTTGCAACAATTGTTTTGGAACGTAGATATCTTTTACATGCTATTAGGCAGGAAGACCTGGCAAAAGATTTTATCAAACAGTATAGCGACGAGGCTTACTACACAGTACCTGAACGGTTTACTTTAAATCATGCACTGTATTTTAATACCCGTATACATGGCCTGGAAGAATTGCTTCGTTTTGCCGACAGGAATTCAATGGCCAATAGCCTGGAAATAAGGCTTCCTTTTTTGAATCATGAATTAGTTGAGTTTATTTTTTCGCTTCCCTCTTCGTATAAAATAAATAATGGATGGACCAAATGGTTGCTACGAAAAACTATGGAGCAAGAACTTCCCGCTGATATTGCATGGAGAAGAGATAAAGTTGGATTTGAGCCACCGCAAAAAAATTGGATGCAGCAGGCCAATGTCCAGGCGGCAATCAGGGAAGCCAAACAAGTTTTAGTAACCGAAAAAATTCTCAAACCCGAGTCCCTTATGAAAAAAATTACACCTCATCCATCACATGATTCAGAAAGTTATGAATGGCGTTATTTTTCTTCCGCTTTCCTGTTCAAGTGATATGAATTAAGCATCTTTGCATCAACTATCAATCACAATTACTTTATATGAAGCTTGCTACAAAACTGATACATGCAGGAGCAGAACCAGATCCTTCTACCGGGGCGATTATGACCCCGATCTTCCAAACTTCCACTTATGTTCAGGAAGCACCCGGTGTCAACAAAGGATTTGAATATGCCCGTTCACAAAATCCTACCAGGAAAGCTTTGGAAGAAGCTTTTGCCATTATTGAAAATGGGAAATTCGGTTTAGCATTCAGCAGCGGCGTTGCTGCAACTGATGCTGTTATTAAATTACTGTCTCCGGGCGATGAGGTGATATGTGCCAATGATATGTATGGAGGAACCTACCGCTTATTCACTAAGGTATTTGAGAAATTCGGGATCAATTTTAAATACATTGACACTACGAATACTACCAATATTCAATCTTCGATTACAGATAAAACAAAATTGATATGGTTGGAAACTCCCACTAATCCATTGATGAATATTACGGATATAGCAGCTGTAGCAGCAATATCAAAATCAAAAAAAATATTATTAGCAGTAGATAATACATTCGCCTCTCCCTACCTGCAAAACCCCCTTGATTTGGGCGCTGATATCGTGATGCATTCTGTTACCAAATATTTAGGCGGCCATAGTGATGTGATACAGGGCGCATTGATGATGAATAGTGCTGACCTTCGGGATAAATTATATTTCATTCAAAAAAGTTGTGGCGCTGTGCCGGGCCCGATGGATTGTTTTCTTGTTTTGAGGGGAATTAAAACATTAGGGGTAAGAATGAAGGCACATTGTGAGAACGGTTCGAAAATTGCCAATTGGCTACGAAATAATTCTAAAGTTGCAAAAGTCTACTGGCCGGGATTTGAAGACCACCCGGGATATTCTGTTGCCAAAAAACAAATGAGAGATTTTGGTGGAATGATCTCGTTTGAACTAAAGAATGACAGTGTTGATGAAGCTCGGAGAGTTCTCTCCTCTACTAAATTATTTTCACTTGCCGAAAGTTTAGGGGGCGTTGAGTCATTGATCAATCATCCAGCCAGCATGACACATGCATCAATTCCAAGAGAAGAAAGAATTAAGAACGGGCTGAGTGATTCACTGATACGCTTAAGTGTCGGCATTGAAGATTCGGATGATCTTATTGATGACCTGAAACAAGCAATCGGCTAAATGAAAAGAGACGAACTTAAGATATTTCTAAACAAGAAGGCTGATGAGTATAATCAGCCTTCTTTCATTAAAAATGATCCCGTTTCCATTCCGCATCTTTTTACAAAAAAACAGGACATAGAAATTTCAGGCTTCTTTGCTGCAACTTTTGCATGGGGTAACAGGACAACCATCATTACCAAATCAAAAGAGCTGATGCAACTGATGGACAATGACCCGTGTGATTTTTGTTTACACCATACTACATCAGAACTAAAGAAATTGCTTCATTTTAAACACAGAACATTTAACACCACCGATCTTTTATATTTTATCGAGTTCTTCAAAAATCATTTCAACAAACAAGAAAGCCTGGAAACGGCCTTTACTATGCATGGGAAAGAGATAGAAGAAATGTTAACAGGCTTTCATCGATATTTTTTTTCATTGACAGATGCACCTGAAAGAACAAAAAAGCATATTGCCACTCCCGAAAAAGGATCAACCTGCAAACGATTGAATATGTTTTTACGGTGGATGGTACGGAATGATAATAAAGGAGTTGATTTCGGTATCTGGAAAAACATATCCCCTTCCCAACTTATTTGTCCGATTGATCTGCATGTAGCAAGGGTTGCCAGAAAATTAGATTTGCTGAAACGCAAACAAACAGACTGGCTTGCAGCAGTTGAACTCACTGATTATTTGCGAACTTTAGATAAAAAAGATCCGGTAAAATATGATTTTGCCTTATTTAATCTTGGTATAGTTGAAAAATTTTGATGCCGATATCATTCCATATATCAACAATTCGTTTGAGATCAGCTTGCCCGAAAAAGCTTCTCTTGAAGAATTAAAAGAAAAGCTCTCAACCCAAATTAACTATCTCATCAATCATGATTTTGAAAAACTGGTCAGTATCCTTTACAGAATCGATGTGAATGAATCTAAAATGAGAAAGCTTCTTGAATCTAACAAAGGAGAAAATGCTGCCGGTCTGATTGCTGACCTGGTGATTGAGCGACAATTACAGAAAGCCGAGAGCAGGAAAAGATCAGCTTCAGATAAGAACATTCCGGATGAAGAAAAATGGTAAATGAAATCAGTCAAGCGGTTTTCCGCCCAACAATCGGGCATAAGTATCAACCCGATGAAACTGGTATGCTTTATTAAATAATTCCTCTGCAGACAATGGCGTTTCAGAACTCATCTGTTCATTATTACCCAATTTCCGCAGGTGTTTACTGCTTTGTACATATTTGCTTGACGGGCTGATAATATTTGTTTTTTCTAGGATCTCGCCTGCAATATTCAAAATATCTTTTGCTTTGATTTGCTTTTCCAAGCCACCAAGATTCAGCTTATTGATTTGAAGAACGCTGTCAAGCCCGATCAGTTCAGCTACTTCTTCTATTTTATTAATATCAGGAAACACAGGTGCAATATCATTAGTAGCAACATATCGTTCGCCATCGGGAAATTTTTCTTCCAGGTCCTGAACAAAAGCAGCATTACCAGCAGCAGGGGCACCAAATGTGACAAGATTCATATTATTTCTTACACCACTCGTCAATTCCTTTTTTAAATATCCTGCTAAAGGATAGGCCAGGTTGCCCCCCAAACTATGACCAGTTATTACAAGACTTGCTTTCGGATCAATTTTTTGATCAATAAACTCTTTAAGAGACAAACCAGAATTAATATCCTTTAACTGGAGTAAATTTTGAAAACCGATCCATGCACCATTACTGATATAAGCATTTGCAACAGTATCAGTATACTCCCAGGCTTTCATAGTGAAAATATTAAAGTCCTGGAGAAAGAAATTCTCAAATCCTTCGTTGCTGAACTCTATAAGAGAGCCCCTGATAACAAGAGCATATTGTTGGGTCTCTTTTTTCTTGGCTATCACAGCAAAATTGCTGTTAACGGGTTGAGGTAAAAAAACAAGCTCATATCCTGGAGCATATTTCTTCAATGAATCTTCAATATTGATCTTATACACTAATTGGTTCAGCAGAACTGCATCCTGCGCCTGCAAAAAAGGCGCAACACCTGGTTCGGTTTTTTTTGTATTACATGCAAATCCAAAAAATACAAAAGCAACAGCCAGGCTGATAAAAATTTTCTGCATGGACATTTATGGATTTAGATATTACCGAAAAGAAGAAAATGAACTTACTTCTGCTTTTTCTCAAACATCAGTTCCTTTACTTTTTCCTTGTCTTCTTTTTCCTTTTTGAGATCGAACATAGTACCAAAGACATGATCCCATAATGTGGAGCTTACTCCATAACCATTATGTTCATTCTTGTAATGATGTAAATGATGATTTCTCCAAAGAGGTTTCATCCATTTAAAAGGAGGATTCCAGGCATGTATTGCATAATGCATAGTGCCATACATAAGATACCCCAACAGAAAACCCGGGAAAAACATAAAAGCATAGCTACCCATTATTAAATACATCAGGCCAAAAAGCGTTGATGAGATGATAAGGCTAGGTACCGGTGGCATAAATAATCGCTGCCTGTCGCGGGGATAGTGATGGTGATTCCCATGTAGTGTGTAGACAAACTTGGTTGATCTTGGCCCTTTTGGAACCCAATGAAAAATATACCTGTGGGCTATATATTCAAAAAGGGTCCAGAAAAACATTCCGCCAAAAAAAACAAGAAGGATGGTACCGGTGCTATAATTATATTTTGTGGCCGCTGTATATATAAGAAACCCAAGGATCGGGATATACATGCCCCAAATCACCAAAGGGTTGGCCTTGGTCAACGCCTCTAAAAAGTCATTTTTAAACAGCCGGGCCTGCCCTTTATTATGAATTTTTTCAAAATGCATGGCGCAAAGATAATAAAGGCATCTGTTGAAAATTGAATGCTAAACATAGAAAATGTTAAGGAAACATATGATTTTAATCAAAGGGAGGAAAATCCTCAACTCTTTGAAAATGACAGCGTTTTGGTCTTCCCTTTTTGAAATAACTTAACTTAGCGCCGTTTGCAGATATTAGTGGTTGGGTATAGTTAAGATTAAAAAATAAAATAGATGAAACTAGTTTCTTATCTGAAAGACGAAAGGGAGCAATTAGGAGTTTTGATCAAAGATATTGTCTACGACATGGAAGTGCTGCACCCCGATCTTCCAAACAGCATGAATATGCTGCTTAATTATTGGGAAGAGAGCTTTGCTGTTGCCCAGGCGGGTGAATTAATGCTTAGAGAAGGAAGCCGTACTTCCAATCGAGGAGTTCCTGCTAAGGATGTTCAATTTCTTTCACCAATTCCTTTTCCGGCAAGTTGTCGTGATGGCTATGCGTTTCGTCAACATGTTGCCGCGGCCAGGAGAAACCGAAAGGTTGAAATGATTCCTGAATTTGATCAATACCCGGTATTTTATTTTACCAATCATCATAGTATTACCGGACCTGGTAACATACACTGCATGCCTGATCATTTTGAAAAACTGGATTTTGAACTGGAGGCTGCAATTGTCATCTCTAAACATGGTAGAAATATTAAAGCAGCAGAAGCGGATGAATATATCGGTGGATTAATGATCATGAATGATATGAGTGCAAGAACGCTGCAGATGGAAGAAATGAAACTGAACCTGGGTCCTGCTAAAGGAAAAGATTTTTCTACTGTACTTGGTCCGTGGCTGGTTACCCTGGATGAATTAGAGGAATTTGTTGTTCCCTGTAAAGAGAATCATGTTGGCAAAAGCTGGAACCTGAAAATGAAATGCTGGGTAAATGGGATACAGGTGAGTGATGGAAACCTAAGTGACATGGACTGGACCTTTGCCGAGATCATTGAACGAGCATCTTATGGAGTTGACCTGTACCCCGGTGATGTGATTGGCAGCGGTACTGTTGGCACCGGTTGTTTCCTTGAATTAAATGGAACAGGTAAATTAAATGACCCTGAATACAAAGAACAATGGCTGCAGCCTGATGATGTTGTAGAAATGGAAATTGATGGATTGGGCAAACTCAGTAATACGATTGTTGCCGAAGAAACAGACTGGAGCATTTTGAAATTGAAAAAATGATTTTTGACTTAAAAGATCTCAGGCCGGCAGAAAGACAATATTATTTACAACATATTGTTGCGCCAAGACCAATTTGTTTTGCATCCACCATTGATAAGGCCGGTAATGTTAACCTTAGCCCTTTTAGTTTTTTTAATTTGTTTTCGTCCAATCCACCAATCGTAATTTTTTCACCGGCCAGGAGAGTAAGAGATAATACTACTAAACACACCCTGGAAAATGTGCTGGAAGTTCCGGAAGTAGCGATCAATATTGTTACTTATGATATGGTACAGCAAACATCTTTGGCGAGCTGCGAATTTCCCCCAGGGACAAATGAGTTTATAAAAGCAGGATTTACACAAGAGCCGGCCACTTTGATAAAGCCACCGATGGTGAAAGAGAGCAAAGCAAAAATGGAATGCAAAGTTGTTGAAGTAAAATCATTAGGACATGAAGGCGGCGCCGGAAATCTCGTAATATGTGAAGTGCTGAGAATGCATATAAATGACGACCTCTTGGACGAAAACAAAAAGATTGATCAAAGAAAGATCAATCATGTAGCAAGGTTAGGTGGCGACTGGTATTGCGTGGTGAACGAATCAAATCTTTTCCAGGTTGAAAAACCTAATACACAGTTAGGCATAGGTGTTGATGCGCTGCCTGAAAATATCCGAAAGTCGCAGATCCTTTCAGGAAATGACCTGGGACAGCTTGGCAATGTACATGAGTTGCCGGTAGTTGATCCTTCATTCGAGGATGGGCACCTGAAAGAAATTATTCAATACTTCAATATTAACCCGGACGAAATGGAGAAAGAACTGCATGTTTATGCCAAAAAATTACTTGCTGAAGGGGAAATAGCGGCAGCCTGGCAGGTTTTACTGGCTACAACCTGAAGCTCTATCAAACAGATTCTTACCGCTTGATAAAACCGGATTAGTTTAATAACTTTAAGAAGATCAGAAAATCAGGCTATGTTCAAGAACGGCGCCCTGTATATTTTTCTTGCCACCATTGCTTCGTTGGTTTTATTTTCATGCTCCACACAGCAAAAAGCTCAAAGCCGGAGAAATTCTATTGTTGCTATAGATAGTCAACTTATTCAGAAAAAGAATTTGTTATCAGACCTCGATAAACAAAGAGAAAAAAAACTTGCCACTAATGAAATGCTGGATACTGCCAGTAAAAGCATCCAGCGATTTATAAATAAAACAAAAGAAGAAATTCAGGACCAGGTAACCAAAGATTCGTTGCTGATCGGCGAAACAGAAGTTGCCCGGGAAGACTGGAACAAGCTTAAAAAATCATTGACTGAATCTCAAAAAAGTTTAAAGAATATTACTAACCGGGTACAATTCATAAAAGATCTGCTGGAAAGAAATCGTGTGGTAAAACTTGACCAGGATGTGATATTTAAATCCGGGGAGTATGAAGTATCTCCCGATATAGCCGCTTCTATAGTGAAATTCTTTGAGCCTGCAGCGGCCGGTGTTGATTCTTTTATTCAGAAATACCCGGACTTTTCATTATCTCTTGTAATAACAGCAAAGGGATACGCTGACGGCACAACAATCAACGAAAACAGCAAGCTTTATAAACAACTGAAAGAACAACTGAAGCTCCAGACCTCTGCTCCCACAAACAAAGATCTGAACCAGGAACTTTCAAATCTCAGGGCAAAAAAAGTAATTGAATTGTTCCAGGATTTTACAACAGCCCGTTCGGGCAACAGGCAAAGCAACCAGCATATACTATACCTGTATGAAGGCAAAGGAGAAGACTTTCCAAATCCGACAATTGCGGATTATAAAACCAATGATCCGAGAAGAAGAGTGGTTCTCCTGTTCTGGAGTATTTTCCCCGAATGATAACTATTTACTTCCAAATACCTTTTTAAGGATATCTGAAGTTCTGGCAAGTGGGTTGGCCCTGATATTAGCTTCTTCTTTTGCTACCTGGTCAAATAATGCATCCACTGCTTTGCCTACCACATAAGAAGGAAGATCAGGATCTACTTTATTAAAAGTAGTAGGGAGTTTATTGTAAGTATTTACTATGTCAGCATAATATTTTGTAGCATCCACTTTATCTAATGATGATTTTACAGAGGGAAGAAAAGCTTCTATCAGTTTTTGCTTGGTTTTTTCTTTAAAATAATTGGTAGCCGCATCTTTCGGTCCTTTTACAATATTCAATGCATCCTTCAATGTCATTTGCTTGATGGCATCGACAAAAATCGGTTTGGCATAACCTACTGCATCTTCTGCTCCTCGGTTAATGGCCAATATGGCCTTATCAACCTGTGCTCCCATTCCAAGATTTCTTAATGTCTTCTCTACTTTCTGTGCGTCTTCCGGCAAAAACATTTTATAAACCTCGCTGCCAAAAAAACCGTCAGTCTTATTCAGATTTAAAACAGCATTTGTAACTCCCTTGGATAATGCTTCTTTTATTCCCTGTCCTGCTTCTTCTTCACTAACCGATGAAGAATTTTTTGAGAGAAGTTTGGGCAATTTTATTTGTGCATACGAATGGTAGCCCAAAACACTAAAACTGAGTAACAAAACACAAAGGCGGATTTTCATAAAATTCAATGATTTAGAAGTCCTCAAAATAAAACTCAAAATGCATAATTGCATTAGGCAACAGCTATTTTGACGTTATTTTAAGTAATAAGTTGTGTGCTAAAAGGTATTTTTTCTTTGTATCAGAAGAAAACCTACCATTTTGCCCCGAAAACCTTTCGCAAAAGATCCGTTGTTCTGGCAGCAATATTTTGCCTGATGTTAACCTCTTCTTTCCCTACAAGGTCAAATAAAGCATAGATAGCCCTGTCGGTTACAAATCCGGGAAGATCAGGATTTATTTTTTTAAATGTGGTAGGAAAATTATTGTAAGTACTTACAACATCGCCGTAGTATTTTGTTGCATTTAATTTGTCAAGAGAATTTTTGATGACAGGATGAAAGGCATCATGAAGCTTTTCAGTTGTTTTAACCCTGAAAAAGTGAGTAGCACTGGTGTCACCATTTTTTACTAGGCCGATCGCATCGCTTATGGTCATACTTTTTATGGCGTCAACAAAGATGGGCTTAGCATATCCCGCTGCATCTTCAGCAGCCCGATTGATCTGGAGAATTGCCTTATCTACCATATTGCCCATTCCGAGATCCCGAAGCGTATTCTCAATCTTTTTGGCATCTGGCGGCATTAATATTTTATAGAATGCATCTTTGAAAAACCCATCTTCCTTATTTAGCTGCAATACTGCTTTTACGAGACCCTGTCCCAAAGCCTCTTTTATTCCATCTGCTGCTTCTGATTCAGTAACGCCTGTACCCGTTCCCGGTAGTTTGGATATTACATCACAACTGTACAGCAGTCCGCAAACCCCGATAACAAAAAACAATTTTCTCATTTTGAATGGATTTAATGGCATAAAGTTTTGAAATTCTAAACTAACAATTATTATGCCTTATAAAGAAAAGAAATAATGGATAGTTACTTATTTAGACTTTCTTTTCGATGCTCAATTCTCTCTCTAACGATCCTGAAAAACCGGGATCTTTCTTTTTCACTTACTTCGCTTATAAGGGTGGAACGCCTCATCTGGTTCTGAATATGACTATACATATTATTTGTAAACTGTTCATCTTTAGTTAGCATAAAATTGATTGTTGTATGTGGAACATATGCCATCCGCTGGCCATCCAACTCAACAAACATATTATTATCTCCCAGCAGCACTTCATTGAAATACATTCTGAATTCACCGATAGATTTTTTTTGAGGGTCATCAAAATTGAATTTATATCCTAATGCCGCCTGTTCTTCCAGGTGATCCCATAATTTTTCTATGGCCTCATACAGAGTAAATATGTCCTGATCCGATTCAAATATTTCCCCATCCCGATAAAAATCAATTTGCCTCAGAAAAATATTCATGCTCTCAAGATTCCATATTTCAACACTGGGTATCTGGTTATAGGTATCCAGGATCTTTTTCTCAATCGCATATAATTCATCCGGGTGACTGTTGAAGTTAAATTTCATTTTTTCAAATCCCGGGAAATCGAAGTAGGTCTTTAGCCAAAAGAAACGCTTAAATGCTGCAATTCCCTTAAAATGGTAATGATGAAATATCGGAAGGTCCTTACATAAATAATAAAAGCATTTCTGTTTGTGACTGTTAATGTATGTCATGTTTTGAAGAACAGCTTTAATGTAGTCTTCAAACCGAAATTCATTTTTATCAATGTACTGCCCCTGAAATACTATGCCGCCTTGTTTAATATTCATTAAACTATCAACCGAAATGCTATAATGAGTACAAATAGTGTATAGTTCATCCAGCGTAACTGTTTTTTCTCCTCTCATTCGCCGGTAAGCACTATCAGGGCTTATATTAAGCAGTGTGGCTATTTCTTCAGCAACAGATGCATTATCTCCCAACCGGTTTTTCACAGTCAAAAAAAGCTTTTGTTGTAATTCACCAGTAGTCATCGCTTACAAGTTTCGTTTACGGTCCTGTATTTTTGAAAGAAGAATTCCGAAAAAAATATTTCTTTGCTTCTCCCCGGTTTGACTGATCAGTGTTGCCCTTTTCATGAGATTATTAAGATCATTCCGGCACTGTTTGCAAAACTCTTCATCTTTTGTCATCATATAGTTCAATACACTATAATTAAGGTAAACCGATTTTTTCTGATCTGCAGAAATAAATATGGTGGTGTCCCCTAACACAATCCTGTTATAAAAAAACCGGAAATCCGGAGTCAGGTGCCGTGTCTCTTCACCAGGCATAAACTTAATTCCCGTCTCTGCCTGTGCTTTTACATGAAGTACGGACTCTTCCAAAGCATCATACACCTTTTTAATATCGGAAGCAGAAGAAAACAAGCCTGAATCTTTGATAAATTCAATTTGAGAGATGGTGCTGTTGATGCTTTCCGTATTCCATATTTCAGTTGATGGAATTTTAATATACCCCTTTACCAGTTCCCTGCTAAGCTGTTCTATTTCCGGGGTAACACAATTGAATTCAAACTCCCGGTTTATAAAATCAGGATGCTGCAGGATACTTTTCATCCAGAAAAAATACCTGAAAGCTATAAGGGGTTTAAAATAAAAATTGTGAAAGAGCGGAACGTCTTTGCTCAGGTAAATAATTTCTTTTTGTAAAGTCTGGTTGATCTGTTTCACCAAACCTACAAGCTCTCCCAGGTATTGTTCATAAGAATAATGGTTATTATTGATGCTGATATTCTGAAAAAGTATCGAGCCTGATCTTTTCTCAGACAACTGATCGAAGGATAAGTGAAAGTGGCGGCATAAAACAAGAGCTTCTTCTAAAACAAGCGGGGTTTCGCCTCTTATCCTCCGGTAAGCACTATCGCTACTAATATGTAAAATTTCTGAAACAACGTCCACCATAGATACATCATCGGGTAATAATTCCTTGATGCCCCGGAAGAGGAATTCCTGTGCAGAAGTGGTGGTCATGGTTAAACGACGGAAAGTAATTTTTTGCAAATAATGCAACTCACCTTACCGTGATTAAAAATTAGTGCATTTTATACTAACCGCCTATACCAAATAGTAAGTATTTGCCTGCGATTTCTGCTATCAAACGTTTTGTTAAGGCAAAATTCCGTTTCCATTCCCTTATTACCGGTTATAAATTGGTGTTAGAAATATTCTTTTAGCCCTAAAGCCCCAAAAATTTGAATCACCATTAAAAAGTTTTTATGAGAAATTATATCCTGGCAGTTACATACATTTTCCTGGTAACAGGATTATTCATAAACAGCTGTAAAAAAGATTCTGATCCCCCTCCCACCCATGTAGGAACGACTACTTCTTTTTCAGAGGAGTTTGAGGATGTTCTTAGTCTTAGTTCAACCGGCTGGGTATTTATTGACAACTCATCCCTTTCATCAAGCGGACCCTATGCTGCCTGGACCCAGGGTCTTAACTACTATGACAAATCCGGGACCTGGTTTGGCTTTACAGCGTATTCATTTACTACTAACTGGACAGAGTATGCCTATTCGTATGTCGGCGCAGTTAATACACCTTATTCTGCCAGTGGCTGGATGATAACTCCGGTACTTTCAGTAAAAAATGGAGACAAAATATTATTCTATACCCGCGGTGACACTGCCGGCACTTTTGTAAACCGGATGCAGGTCCGGCTGGCAAAGACTTCCTCTTCAAACCTGGGAAGTAACGCTGCTCTCTCAACAGGTTATTATTCTGATGTTCTCTTTGACATAAATTCTGCGCAGGCAGTAAATGGCTATCCCACTGCATGGACCAAATATGAATACACCTTTTCAGGGCTCTCCGAAAATACTGATGTTAGGATTGGTTTCCGTAATTACATAAACAATGGTTCGCAGGCCAGGGGGATTGGTATTGATCAGTTCAAATTTGAAGTAAACTGACCCTTAAATATTCTTATTTATGAAAATCCTGAACATTATTTTACTGGTCAGCATTGCTATTGGCTCCGGTATTCAAAAGCCACAGAAAAAGAATAACCAGAAAACTCTTTGTACTCTTCCGGATCCGTACTCTATGGTTCAGGAAGGTGAACATTTATTGACAGATGGTGACCTGATCGTTCGGTTTAACAGGGATCCAACAAGCCTGTATATAAAAAATTTTAATCGCCGGGATAAAAAATACTCTCATGCAGGTTTGCTATTCTTTGAAGACGGACAGCCCTTTGTTTACCATATCGTTAACGGAAGTGACAGCAGCCGGGAGTTCATTATAAAAGATCCGTTTACAAACTTCTGTAACCCTAAAGAAAATTTATCATTTGGCATTTTCCGATACAATGTGAAGCCAACTGAAATAAAGAGGCTCAACATTCTGCTAAAGAAATGGCTAGACAAAAAGATCCGGTTTGATCACCAGTTTAACCTAGACACAGATGAAAAAATGTACTGCTCTGAAATGGTTAGTAAAGCTATTTCAATGGCAACACACAACAGGATCGCAACAGGAAGTACCAAACTATCAGAAGCTGAGGCAATGTTTCTTTCAAATCATCTACAGGTACCGTATAAAACTCTCATGAAATCAGGTTTGATTGCGATTGACGATTTGTATCAATCCTCTTTTTCAACTCCCGTAAAAGAATTTAATTATAGGAGATAATATATAAAACAAGTTGTAAAGGAGAATTCCGGAAAATCCAGAACAGAGTACGGCGTCTGCCCGGGACGAAATCCCGGCACCTAACCAAAAAAACAAATATCATGAAGAAGTTCTTTTTCAGCAGCCTTATCCTGCTTTCAGGAGCCTTATCAATTTTTGCCCAGAATACCCGGGTGGGTTTTACAGCAGGCACTTCTATCGCCAATTACAAAGTAAAAGTGGATGGAGAGGATGAATCCAGCGATTCAAGGGCAGGATTTACTGCGGGTATTTTACTGGATATTCCTGCAGGTAAAAATTTCAGTTTTCAGCCGGCTTTAAACTTTGTTCAAAAAGGAACAAAAGAAAAACAAGGCAGTGAAAAAATTACACTTGGGATGAATGCTATCGAGGTACCCCTGAACTTTCTCTATAACTCAAACGGGGAAGCAGGTAATTTTTTTATAGGTGCCGGGCCTTCACTGGGTTTTAATATTTCCGGAAAACTTAAGTATGATGATGGTGAAGATACTTTTAAAGAAGACGTAGAGATCGGTAATGACCCGGACAATGATTTTATTAAAGGATTAGACCTGGGCGCTAACATCCTTGCCGGCTACCAGTTCCCGAATGGTCTATTTATTTCAGCCAATTACAATGCAGGTCTTAATAATCTTTTCCCGGGAGGAAATGACGACGGCACTTTGAAAAGTCACTATTTCGGTTTCAAACTAGGCTGGATGTTGAAATCAAAAAATAAAAAATGATATCTCTTACCGGGAACCATTATTTATTCAACAAAAAATAATTTATGAAAAAGCTACTTCTTTTAACAGGCATGATCTCCTTTTTTATTACCTGCATCGGGCAACAACTACCAACAAAGGAAAAAACAGCTGAATTCTATAAACATAAAGCCACTAAACAAAACAGTTTAGGCTGGACCCTGCTTGGTTGCGGAACAGGGGTATTACTTATTGGAATGGCAATTTATCCTTCAGATTATAACTGGTTGGGTTGGGGAAATGATCCGGAGGATAAAAAACAGGCGGATGCCGCTGACATCGTATCCGGGATCGGACTTGCTGGTATGATAACCAGTGTGCCCTTTTTTATTGCATCGGGAATAAACAGAAGAAAGAGCAGAGCTGCAACAATCGGGTTCAAATTCGAAAACCGGCCTGTCATACAGCAATATTCTCTAAGCAAAAAACAATTTCCGGCCTTATCACTTAAAATCAGTTTATGAAAAAAATTCTTTTTTTATCCCTCTTGCTGATTTCTTCAACAGCTCTTTTCAGCCAGCAAATAAAGCATCTCCGTTTTTCAAAAGAAGAGTACCTGAAAAAAAGTAAAAATCAAAAAACAGTTGCCAGTATTTTTCTCGCCTCCGGAGGCACATTGATATTGGCAGCAGTACTGATTCCAAAAGGAAAACAAATGACAGAAACGAATGGTTCTATTTGGGGCATTCCAATTTATAGTACATATTATAAAAATGAAGCTTTAAAGGAAACACTTGGTGGGATTGGTATACTACTATTTCTGCCCGGTATACCTATATCCCTCGCTTCGTATAAAAATAAAAGGAGGAGTATGAAAGTTTCTTTCAAAAATGAAACAGTTCCCATTTTGTATAAAACCAGTTTAGTTAGGCAATCACTGCCTGCCTTAAATCTAAAAATCAGGTTATAACCGGGAACCATTTTATGAAAACCCTTGATACTCATTGCCGGAAGCCTGCTGGAAGCCGCCTTAAAAAATAACCCAAAGGATAAATAAGGGTTAGTTGGGAATATGATTTTACCGAATATCTTTGCCGCCGGAAGGATTGATTTAGTGAATTAAAAAACACTATTTTTAAGCCTTGAATGTTTTGATTCCTCAAAACAGGAGAACCCGAAAATCCTTAATAAAGAGTAGGGCGCCCAAACCGAAAAGCGAGATGAGTAGGTCAACCAAATTAACTGATATGAAAAGGATCTTTATTATTCTTTCCCTAGCCTTATTCTGCCTGCAGATTCCGGGGATGGCACAAAAAACAAGAGTGGGTATTGAAGCAGGCGCCACTATAGCCAATCTTTACGGAAAAATAGACGGAGTTACCACAGATTATAATTCAAAAGGTGGTTTTACGGCCGGGCTTTTAATTGATGCCCCCATAGGAAAAAGCCGTTTCAGTTTTCGTCCGGGAGTAAGCTATGTACAAAAAGGTGCTTCTGTCAACAAGACTGTTGACCAGGAATTAATTTGGGCAACCCGCTATGCAAATTTTGACATGACCTTTGCCTACCAGACCAAAGGAGCTAAAGGTGTTACCATTCTTGCCGGCCTGGGCCCCTCTGTAAGCCTGAACCTGCCTTCTAAAAAAATAACAAAGACCCGTGATGCTAAAACAGAAGAGAACCTTGTAATGGATAAAGAATCACCAGCCGAAATTAAAGGCATTGATTATGGCGCCACCGGCTTTGCTGGTCTGCAAATGAAAAACGGCGCTTTTCTGACTGTTAGCTATAACTACGGCATCAGGAACCTGATTCCCGAAAAAGATCCGGTTGATGAATTAAGGTCGGGATGTGTGTCTATTAAGATTGGTATTCTGCTCCGCAACAATAAGTAAACGGATATTGACTTTAATAATATTAAAAGCCCCGCCTGAAAAGGCAGGGCTTTTGTCTTTGCCTGCTTTACACTAACCAGTACCTTTGCGCCTCGAAACACAACTAGTTAATGAGCACACAACACTTGTCTGAGCAGGAGAAACTTCGCAGAGAAAAACTGGCCGAACTGATGATCATGGGTGTGGAGCCCTACCCGGCCCAGTTGTACCCGGTAAGCCATTATTCCACTGATATAAAAAAGAACTTCAGCGAAGCAACCAAAGAACAGTTTGCTGATGTGTGCCTGGCCGGCCGCATTATGAGTGTAAGGGATATGGGTAAGGCCAACTTTGCTGTGATACAGGATGCCAAAGGTCGTATTCAGCTTTATATTAAAAGAGATGATATCTGCCCCGGTGAAGACAAATCTCTGTATGATATCGTCTGGAAAAAACTGATGGACATCGGTGATATTATCGGTATCCGCGGTTATGTGTTTATTACTAAAACCGGCGAAACTTCAGTTCATGTAAAGGAACTGACCTTATTAAGCAAATCACTCCGGCCGCTGCCGATTGTAAAAGAAGCAGAAGGACAAACCTTTGATGCGGTTACCGATCCTGAATTCAAATACCGCCAGCGCTATGCTGATCTGATCATCAATCCAACCGTTAAAGAAACATTTGTTAAACGGACAAAGATGATCAACTCTATGCGGGAATTTTTAAACAGCCATGGAGCACTGGAAGTGGATACACCGGTATTGCAAAGTATTCCCGGTGGCGCTGCAGCCCGTCCTTTTATTACGCATCACAATGCACTGGATATTCCTTTGTACTTACGAATCGCCAATGAACTGTATTTAAAAAGACTCATTGTTGGTGGTTTTGACTGGGTGTATGAGTTCAGCCGCAATTTCCGTAATGAAGGAATGGACCGAACACACAACCCGGAGTTTACTATTCTTGAATTTTATACCGCTTACAAGGATTATTTCTGGATGATGGAAACCACTGAACAATTACTGGAAAAAGTGGCGATTGATGTATGCGGCACAACTGATGTTACTGTTGGTGACAAAACTCTCTCCTTTAAAGCTCCCTATAAACGCATCAGCATTTTTGAAGCGATCAATGAATACACCGGTTTTGATGTAAGTCGCATGAATGAAGAACAGCTTCGTTCAGTATGCAAGCAATTGCATATTCATGTTGACAATACTATGGGTAAGGGTAAGCTGATCGATGAAATATTCAGCAGCAAATGCGAACATCATTTTGTGCAGCCCACTTTTATTATTGATTATCCTGTTGAAATGAGTCCGCTTACCAAAAAGCACCGTGACAAGCACGGACTGGTGGAACGATTTGAACTCATGATAAACGGGAAGGAAATCGCCAATGCTTATAGCGAACTGAATGACCCTATTGACCAGCGGGATCGTTTTGAAGAGCAGGCTAAACTTTTGGAAAGAGGTGATGATGAAGCTATGTTTATTGATTATGATTTTCTGAGAGCCCTCGAATACGGCATGCCCCCCACGTCAGGTATTGGCTTTGGCATTGACAGGCTTTGTATGCTGCTGACCAATAATGTTTCTATACAGGATGTATTGCTGTTCCCGCAGTTAAGACCGGAGAAAAGAGATGAGGGAGAGCAGGAGAAGGCTGCTGAATAATTCTTTCGCTATGGTTCGTGTCGACACGAACCATGAAAGTAAAATTACACAAACAGATCATAATATAACTTCCCACCTGAAACTATGTAATATTTTTCCAAATGTGTAGCCGTTTTCTAAGAGCACTGTTCTGAATGTTGCTAATTCCATCAGCGATTTACAATTTTTTTTATAGGATATCGTTTTAAAAAATTAAAAACTGCCTCATTGAAATCAGTCCTTTTTCTTTTACTAGCAACAGTCATACTGGAGCAGACGCTTTTGACTCAACAGGGACCCAATTCAAACAACTGCCCGATAGCAACTGAAAAGAATATTGATTTTTATATTGTGGGTTCTGCAGATTCTATTCAGCCAAATGGACTCAAGGTGCGGGTAATTGACACCCGTTTGCTTGTCAAAGGTTTTAAACTGGCATCAGATGACAGCCTTGTAAAAATTATCAGCTGCAAAATTTCTTTTGATAGCCCGTCAGGGAACATTTATGAAAAGCCTTTATCCGGAAACGAAGTTTCATACGATACAAAAAATATTGATTTGCTGCAAAAGATCCGATATGCAAAAATGATCACTATTGACAATATTAAAGTATCTTATAAAGGACTATGTTATAGCTTGAAAGGCCAGGTGTATCATGCCCGGTAACAACTAATACTCTTACTACACAAACAAATCATTAAACAATTTTCCACCCGGTACCACGGCATATTTTTCCAGGTCCGTAATGCCTTCTTTGGCCAGTACCTGTTCATCAATAAATAAATTCCCGGTGCAGGTTTCAGAAGATTGCCGTAAGATATAATAGGCGGCATCAGCCAGTATCTCCGGTTTGCGGCTCATATTGGCCAGCGCTTCACCACCCAATAAATTTCTGACAGCTGCGGTATCAATGGTGGTTCTGGGCCAGAGTGCATTGGCAGCGATCTTGTCTTTTTTAAATTCAGCCGCCCAGCCAATGGTCATCATGCTCATGTTGTACTTGGTGAGGGTGTAGGCCACATGTTTTGCAAACCATTTGGGATCGAGATTGATCGGAGGCGATAAGGTAAGTATATGCGGGTTGGATGATTTTTTTAAACATGGAATACAGGCTTTTGTTACAATAAAGGTTCCCCTTACATTGATGCTGTGCATCAGGTCAAACCGTTTGGCTTCTGTTTGTTCAGTCGGCGTCAGCGAAATAGCGGATGCATTGTTCACCAGTATGTCAATACCACCAAATGTTTCAGCCGCTTTCTCCACCACCTGCTGCACCTGTTCTTCATAACGGATGTCGCATTGAACAGCCAACGCTTTTCCTCCCGCAGCTTCAACTTCTTCTGCTGCAGAAAAAATGGTGCCGCCCAGTTTGGGATTCTCCGTAACACTTTTAGCAGCGATAACAATATTGGCGCCTTCGCTTGCTAATCTTAAAGCGATAGCTTTCCCGATTCCCCTGGTGGCTCCTGTAATGAGTGCAGTTTTGTTGGCAAATGACATAAGCAATGTTTTGTGTGTGGTTTATTGTTCAGGAAAACCATCTTCCCTTACTTTGATCAAACCTGTTGGTTCTTTAAAGGTAACTCTTGAAAAATCCTGTGTGGCTTCAATTCCTTTGCTGGGAAATATTTTTTTATCAGTAGTCCGGTACTCGGCATATTTATCGGTGTAAAAAAGCTGGGTGTTCTGGTCCCACCACAGGTCCTGGCTTTTGAGTGTATCGCCTTTTGTGTTGATCACTATCACACTGTCCCGAAGATAAACTTTGTTCAGGCTTTCAAAATATCTTCCATACAGTGCATCAAGCCTTGTTTCAATAGCTCCCGTGCTGTCAAAGAAGTCGCAATGCAATGTTTTGGGAAACTCAACAACTACAGTATCACCCAGTACCCTCACCATCAGCGGGGCCGTTAGTTTTGCTTTCATTTTCCCGGCCTGGCTTAAATAGCTTTGCACATTGATGGCCTCCTCTTTCATAACCACTCTTTTGGTAAGATCATTCACCTGCTTCACATCATTTTCGCAACCAAAAAGAAAAAAGCAGCCCGTTAGTAAAGCTGCTGTTCTCTTTAATGCGGTATTGATGAAATGATTAATCATATTTTCTTTTGATGAACCAGATATCGCTTAGCGAAAATCCTAATGAAAGGCGAAACATATTTTCCTTAAGCAAATTATCATTGTTTCCTCTTTTGCTGTACTCAAAGCAAAGATTTATTACCGTGAACTGGTTAGACTGGCGACCCTTGTTAACCAACGGTAAGCCCAAACCAAATGAGCCGCCCATCACTGGCAATTTCTGACCTACTTTGATGTAATCGGACCCTGCAAAGAATCCAAAACGGTAAGATACATAGCTGAAATAATTTCTCTTGGGTATGGGATTAAACTGTGCCCCTGCCCTGAACTCCCATTTGTTTTTTACAGAATCTGTTTGTCCATATATTCTGTACTGATCCCAGTTCTGCATTTCAAAGTCTGCCCCAAAAAGCCAGCCGCCCTGTTTATTGGGCACTGTATATTTCTGCACCACAAAACCAAAAGTGTAAGAAGAAGGCATTACAACTTTCCCTTTTACATCTTTCATGTCTGAAACACTGTCAAGCCTTGCATAACCGATATTCTCATCATAAATAAAAGTTTCACGAAGCTGATCTCTTCTTGCATTTACTGTTTGGCTCCAGTTTCCAAAAGCGCCGAGATTCAGCATTATTCTTTTTTCTTCATTCAGCGGAACCTGGTATTGTATACCTGTTGTAAAATAAAGTCCGCTGAAATTTGTTTTTGTTTCATAATTAGCGGCCTCATATTGTACCGTATCATTGATCAATGTTCTGCGGGAGGTATAATCTTTTCTTCCGAATAAATAACCTGCGTTCACACCAAGGCTTAACCTTTCCATTAGGTTATATTTCTTTTCTTTCTGAAAAACCTTGAACCCGGTTCCAATTGAAGCTAAATAGGCGCCGCCATCACCCTGGAACTGTGTAATTGCGCTGTCAATAGGACCATACGGCGGCAAAGGATTGTACAGTCTTTCATTCCTGATGATCTTATAGCTGATCCTTGAAATAGGACGCAAACCAAAACTCAGTCCCCAGTTTTTTCTTAAAGGAACACCTACCTGCACATAAGAAAACAAGGCATTGCTGGCTGTGAATTTTCCTGTTTTTGCCTGGTCTTTTAATGTCCGGTTTTCAAAATTCATCCCAACATCAAGGATGGCACGGCCGGTAACCAGTTTCTTCGATTTCTTCTCCAACCCCGCTTCAAATGCTGAATAAGAGGCTGGATTATTGAAATTGATCGACAGGTAATCTGAATATCCTGCTGAGATTCCTCCAAGGCCTCTGTTTATAACATTGGTGGGAGGAACCAGGTCACCTATACCAAACCGGGAATAGGGTGAATTATCCTGGGAAAATGCAGGTAAAAAAGCACATGAAAATAAAACCAAAAACGCCGGCCATAAGCAGTGTAACGTCTTGGTTTTCTTAAGGGTTATTGACTTCGCTGATCGCATACAGACCTTTAAAAATTAAATCGGGGTCTGCAAATATCTTGCTTTTAAGGTGGGAAGCCAAATAGACTATATCACCCCCGGTTAAGAGGACGTTAAAGTTGCTGTATTTATCGTGGTAAGCGTCTATAAAACCATCGATTTCTTTTGCCATGCCCAGCACAACTCCTGATGTGATATTTGTAACCGTATCATACCCGATGAGGGGAACATTACTGTCGGCTTTTACAAGAGGCAGCTTAGCTGTGTAATAATTCAGGGATTTCAGTCTCATTTCAAGCCCCGGTGAAATTCCCCCTCCTATAAATTCATGATACTTATTAATGAAATTATAAGTAATGCAGGTTCCGAGACCGATGACAAGATTGTTTTTCTCCTGGTGAAAATATACTGCTGCTGCAGCCAGTGCCAGCCTGTCTGCACCAATGGTTTCAGGTTTGCCTACCGGTGTGGTAAATGGAAGTTTCGTGTAATGATTAAGCCGGTGGAATTTTGTTGCTGCTTTCAGAAAATCATCAACTGAAGGATTGTGATCAATAACAGATGAAAGTATGGATTTGTCAGGCTTGAATTGCCGGATCAATGATTGTATAGTTTCATCCATATCATCCTGTAAAGTGATCGCCTCTTTCAGTTCTGCATCATGAAAAACAGCTACCTTCTTTCGTGTATTGCCAAAATCAAAGCAGAGAGTAGTTACCATAATTCCCTTTTCGGAAGAATGTCAATATTACAAATCAAATCCACTCAGGTTCTTAAAATGTCCGTTTAATTTCACTTTTTCTTTTAGCTGCTCCATTCCTGCTACCAGCGGTATCACTTTGATAAGATGTCTTTTCAGGTATTCTTGTCTTTGTCTTTCATCCAGCAGGCTCAGCAATTCATATTCTTCTTCCAGTGATAACCCGATATGATGGGCTACGTCGTACGTTCTTAACTCGCCGTCTTCCTTTTTAAAATCCTTACTTACTTTCAGAATATTGTGGAGTTCCCTGATGCTATTCATCACTTTTCTCATAGTATCCGGGCTTCCTTTTTCATAATTATCCGGGTAGTTCACAATAGCGCCGCTGTATAATTTATCCGGCACTTCTTTTATTACTTCCAGTATCCTGAAAATTCTCACTCCCTTGGTCATAATATCCATCTCCCCGTTATCATAGATCTTTGAAAGATTTGTTATTTCAACCAGGGAGCCATAATCTTTAACCTTGTCATTGATCACCGTGGGAATACCAAATGGTTTTTGTAATTCATGGCATTCTTTGATAAGCTGTTTGTATCTCGGTTCAAATATGTGCAGGTTCAGGTTCTCTCCGGGATACACTACTACACCAAGGGGGAATATGGGAATAAAATTAGTCATGTCGTAATTGCATTTTCATCGGGATTAATTTACTGATTTATCTTCTTTCTTGATCCACAACTCTTTTAAACGGGAATATTTCAGAAAAGTATACCAGGCCGTCATCTTTGCTGCAATAAAACCTGCCTGTCCATCCAGGAATCCAAACCGAAAAATATAATTATGAATAAATGTAAATCCAGGTGATAATTTCAACCTGTACCAGCTTGCCTTTTTACCCTGTCCGAAATATTTTTCAGCCTTCAGCATCGCATATCTTGCCATTTTAAGCGTATAATCATTCATATCCCGCATTGAAAAATGTAATACAAATCCGTTTAACTTTTTAATGCCGAAGCCGGGCGGTATTATAAGCTCCTCATGAACAGGAGCATTATTCCATAATACATGCTTACGGTTGAACAGGCGGATGTGATGATCTTTTCCCCACTCCCCATAGTGCAGCGGCTTTGTACCTAAAAAATTTCTGAATCGCAGATCATAAACTGTTTTCTCATCATCCAGTGGCAGTTGCAATATTGCTTGCTTTAGTTCTTCATCTATTGATTCATCAGCATCCAGGCTTAATATCCAATCATATTTTGCCAGGCTGATGGCTTTATTCTTGGTTTTTCCAAAACCCTCCCAATCTCCTCTTTCCAGTCGGACAGGGTAAGATCTTACTTTCTCAATGGTGTTGTCGGTACTTCCGTTATCATAAATAATAATATCGTCCGTTACCCCACACAAACTTTTTAACCCTTTATCGATAACGTGGGCCTCGTTCTTACATATTATTACAACTGACAGCTTCTGCATAAAACTTCTGCAAAGGTTAAACTTTTCATTCCAGTATAAGTTATTGAACCGCTAATGGCTGGCCGAAACCCACTTCGACCACCAGAGAGTAACAAATGAATAAATAAATACTCCCGGCTGCACTTCCAATGATGAGTCAAAAAAACAGGCAATAAAAGCTGCCATATACAAGCCAATAATAAAAACCCATTCCTCTTTAATAAGTTTAAACAAGGGGGCAAAAAAAGCAATAGTGAATATCAGGGCACCGGGCCATCCCGTTGTATCTCCATGAATCAGCCATTCGTTGGACGGGAAAATTTTATCCTGATCAGAAACTTCTTTTGTATGTGTATCATACCATTTTGAAACTTCGGTTTTCACATCGCCTGCCCCCACACCCAAAGGGTTTTCTTTCAGGATTGCCCATCCTGCTTTTAACGACAGCATCCTGTTACCATCATTACTATGTGGCAGGTATTCGTTTTTGGTAATAAAAGACAGGTTGTATTTCATATAACTGATCCTGTTTTTTAATGTTGGGAAAAAAAACCATGCTGTTATTACAATTGCAGCAAGAACAAGTAGCATAAGACTGTATTTGCTTTTCATCCCTTTTTTAAACAACAAAGACATGCCCCAAAGGAAGATGAAAATATAACAACCAATCAACCCGGTCCGTGCTGCTAGTAAATGCAGATAAACAAAAAACCATAATGCAACTGCGAAGTAAAAAATCCGATGTTTAGTATAGCCTGCTTTTTCTGCCAGGAATATTGAAGTAATAAAACCGGCACAAACCAGCCAGCTAAAGCGAATATGATCGCCGAATATCGGTACAGGAATGAGCTTTGACTGCAAATAACTTTTATCAATCATTTTTTTTGATAAAAAATATTGACCCGTACTCCAGAATGTTGCCACCAGAAGAAATAATATTACCATTAAAGCAAAAAGTTTCCATTGATCACCATTGATCTTCCACTCTCTTGAAAAAGCTATTGGTAAAAAAAGAAAAGGAAGTTTATCCAGCATCACCTCTTTCCATGTAATGATATCGCTACTCCACAAACCAGAAATAAACGGAATAAAAAAAAGTAACATGATGCTGCAGGTCAATATTCCTGAAAAAGCATTTTTCACTTGCAACAAAACACCGGAATGCAGGCAGGCAACCGCAACAAACAAAATTGTACTTACGGATAATAAAGCTCTTGACCAGAGGCACCCGGCCAGCATCAGCAATAACAGGCCCAGTAATATAAAGTCTCTCTTAAAAACCGGCATCTATTGATTAAAAATAAGTAAGTTGAATTACTACCTTTTAATTGAGTATATTTTAAATCAAAAACTGATATTTGCCTGTCCCCGAAAGGATCAATAAAAACAACATGAAAGTTTGCGGTTTTTCTTTTCTACGCAACGGAGTACAGTATGATTATCCTTTTATTCAATCATTTCGCTCCATTCTTCCGCTTTGTGATAAAATGATCGTTGCGGTAGGAAAATCTTCCGATAATACTCTGGAAGCTGTTCAATTCATTGACCCAAAAATATCCATCATTGAAACAACCTGGGACGATACAAAAAAGGAGGGTGGCAGGGTACTTGCCCTAGAAACTGATAAAGCGTTCCAGGCTATCCCGCCTGAATTTGATTGGGCCTTTTATATACAGGGAGATGAAGTGGTCCATGAAAAATATTATCCTGCCATACTGGATGCGATGGAAAAATATAAAGACAATCCCGAAGTGGATGGGCTTTTATTTAATTATCTCCATTTTTTTGGATCATACAATTACGTTGGATCAAAATATTCCTGGTACCGGCGGGAAATAAGAGTTTTAAAAAACAACAAAGATTTTTTTTCCTACCGTGATGCACAGGGCTTTCGCAAAAAACCTAATGAAAAACTTCGTGTAAAACTGATTGATGCCTTTATCTATCACTATGGATGGGTGCGGAAACCTGATTCCATGCAGGAAAAAATCAATGCGAATATTCACATCTACAAGGGAAACAACATCAAAGAACATATCAAAGAAATGAGCAAGAAAGTGTATGATTATAATACCGCTCACCAGCCTGTAGAAATATTTACCGGGACTCACCCTGCCATTATGAAAGAAAGAATTGAAGAACAGAATTGGGGATTCCAACCTGACCCCTCTTTAAAATATGCTTCAGGCAAAGACAGGTTTAAACGAATTATGTTTAAATATACCCACTGGTACCCGGGAGAATACAAAAACTATAAAATCATCTGATGGTATTGATTTTGTTTACTCCTTACCTTTAAGTTTATTGATCATCATTCAATGTGGCAGGATTTACTAAATAATATTCAACGGGGTGATACAAAGGCCCTGGCAAGAAGTATTTCGCTTGTTGAAAATGAATACCCGGGCTATGAAATGCTGTTGCAATCACTTCCGGCTTCAAACACAAAAATCATTGGCATTACGGGTCCACCGGGTGCCGGAAAAAGTACCCTTGTTGATTTACTGATTGGTTCGCTTGTTAATTCAGGAAAAAAAGTTGGCGTCCTTTGTATCGACCCTTCATCGCCCTTTAATTTGGGTGCTGTTTTAGGAGACAGGATCAGGATGAGCGACTGGTACACTCATCCATCTGTTTTTATACGATCTCTTGCTACAAGAGGATCAATGGGAGGACTTCATCCAAAGATCATTGAGATATCTGATCTGATGAAAGCTTATCCATTTGATCACATAATAATAGAAACAGTTGGAGTAGGGCAAAGTGAAATCGAAATTGCCGGTCTTGCTGATGTAACAGTTGTAGTTGTTGTTCCGGAGGCAGGGGATGAAGTGCAGACAATGAAAGCCGGTATGATGGAAATAGCTGATATTTTTGTTGTTAACAAAAGTGACAGGCCCGATGCAGATGTGTTTGTAAAAAATCTGCAACAAATGCTGGCCCCTGCATTCAGCAAACACTACCGTGATATACCAGTTGTAAAAACAGTTGCCACACAAAAAGAAGGAATAACCCAGCTTTTGGATATTATCCTTCATGAGCTACAAAAAACCCGGCTTAGTGATAAAACATTCTGGTTACTGGCTGAAAGAGCTTACTTTCTTATCGAACAAAAAAGGATGAAAGACATTGATAAGAAAAAATTAAAGTCCCAGATAGAATCATTATACCCAAAAGGCAATTTTAATCTTTATCGTTTTGTTGCTGATAAATAGTACTTCATCTTTTACAACGAAACATTACTCTTGTTCTCATTAATTCTACCGGCACTTTCGTTGATAAACGGTTATTAACGGCTGTGGATTTTACGTATTTACCAACCATTTAAATCTGTGTAACTTGAGAGTATCCAATGAAAAAGATATATCCGGATGAAAACATTTTTTCCCTGTTTCTCCTGAAAAGAATCAGGAATGTTATTTTCTTTTTATCCCTGAGCATGTCTTCAGCTTTATTTGGCCAGACAACAAACATCAGCGGCATTGTAAACACCTATCATAGTGTAATTGAGATCATCCCGGCAAAAGCCTGTTTGCGGGTAGCCAATGTAACAGGCTTGAATGTGAATACAAGGGTAATGGTCGTTCAAATGAAGGGAGCCACTGTTAATACTTCTAACAATAGCAGTTTTGGAACAGTAACAGCCTATAATGATGCCGGGAACTATGAAATCGGCACTATTTGTTACATTATTGGTGATTCCGTATTTCTTTTTCACAACCTTCTCAATAGTTATGATGCTGCAAACGGAAAGGTTCAGCTGGTACAGTTTGCTGAATATTTCTCAGCTGATGTAGTTGATACGATTAAAGCTGCTCCCTGGAATAATTCAACCGGCACTGGTGGTGTTATTGCTTTGTTTGCAGACCAGGATATTACTTTAAATGCTCCTGTTTACGCTGGCAAGAGTGGTTATGCAGGTGGAAACAGTATGCAAAGCAGCTCATCCTGCAGTAATGGTTATAGTGGTTATATCTATAATCCTACTTCGGGTACACAAGGAGGTGCTTACAAGGGTGAGAGTATTACTACATTAACCACTGCTCAAAGTGGTGGAAGAGGATCTCCTGCTAGCGGTGGGGGTGGCGGTAATAATCATAATAATAGTGGTGGAGGCGGAGCAAATTTAAGTGCCGGAGGAGATGGTGGTGGAAATTCCAGTGGTTCCAGCTGTAATGCCACTTATAAAGGCATTGGAGGTAAAGCTTTAAGCAGTAATTCGGGACAAAAAATATTTATGGGGGGTGGTGGAGGTGCCGGTCATTATAATTATTCAGGAAGCAGTAGTTATGGTGGTAACGGTGGTGGCGTCATTTTTATTTGGGCCAATAATATCATCGGCAATAATAAAATCATTTCAGCTGATGGAGCCAAAGGTGGAAACAGTGCTTCAGACGGAGCCGGGGGCGGCGGCGGTGGTGGAACAATCATTTTACATTCCAATAATTACACCGGCAGTCTTATTGTTAGTGCAAACGGTGGTGATGGGGGTGACTCAAATGATGGACTTAATCTCAACTATTGCTATGGCGGCGGTGGCGGAGGTAGCGGTGGTGTTATCTATTTTACCGGAAGTATTCCTCCCATCACAACTTCAGTGAACAAAGGAGCCGCTGGTCTTGAAATCAGCCGGCATGATCCTTCCTGTGGAACGATTCAACCAGCATCTGACGGAAGTAACGGGCAGGTTATTAGTAGCTATGCCTTCAGCACATCTACCAATCCTGCGGGGTATTGCTCATTATTATTGCCATCACGGCTACTATTTTTTGAAACGACATTGAGCGGGCAAAAGGTTTTAATCAACTGGAAGGTTTTAAATCCAGAATCAGTAAAGCATTTTATTATTGAAAAAAAGACCGGAAACTATAAATGGATAGCTATCGGTTCGTATCCGGCCAATGATACAACCGAACTTTATAAATCCGAAGATTTACAGCCTGAAAAAGGCTATAGTTTTTATAGGCTTAAAGTCATAGAAAAAGATAATCATACTTATTACTCTGATATACGTATGATCGCATACGGCAATGATGCTTCCGGTTTTACATTTTACCCTAATCCGGCGACAAAAAAAATCTTTATATACAGGAATCAGGATAGCAAAAGCATACTACAGCTTACTGATTTATCAGGCAAGCTTGTTCTGCGAAAAGAAATTATTGGGAAAGAATCAGCAATTGTACTACCCTTATTACCTCAGGGGTTGTATTTTTTGCAAATCGATAATACAGTTAAGAAACTGATCATTCGTTAATGGGGTTTTTATTATTCTTCCACCACCTATAGCCTATATAGCCTACTATAGCAAAGGGGGTAAAGGCTAGATAAATAATACCTGAATTCAAACCCTTGGCAGGCTTTTCTCCTAACTGTTGTGCTGTTTTAGTGCAAATGGAACACTGGGCAAATCCTGTATTTGCAAATGCGTTTAAAATAAAGAGAGAAAATAATATGAGTGCCCACTTTTTCATATCGCAAATTTACCCAATTATTTAACGGAGAACAATCTAAAATGTTTAGATGGCCTCTGCTTCCATTTTCTTCTGAACTTTCTTTCTTTCATCCTCATTCAGAATCACTTTACGCATCCTGATAAAGTTGGGAGTGACTTCTATACACTCATCCTGTTGAATATATTCCATACATTCCTCAAGTGTCATCAGGGTCTTCGGTGCAATATTCGTTGCAGCATCGCTTCCACTGGCCCGCATGTTGGTGAGTTTTTTTCCTTCGATCACATTTACTACCAAATCCCCTGGTTTAATATTCTCTGCTGTGATCTGTCCGGCATAAACTTCCTCACCCGGATCAATAAAGAAGGTACCCCTGTCTTGCAATTTATCAATGGAATAACCGGTAGCAATTCCGGGCTGTTTTGCAATTAATACTCCATTATTTCTTCCGGGAATAGGACCTTTCCATGGTTTATATTCAGTAAAACGATGGGCCATTACTGCTTCACCGGTTGTGGCGGTAAGCATTTGAGTTCTTAACCCGATCAACCCTCTTGAAGGAATTTCAAATTCAAGATGCTGCATTTCTCCTTTCGTTTCCATTACATGCATCTCTCCCTTTCTTCTTGTTACCAGATCAATCACTTTGCTTGCAAATTCCTGCGGAACATCCACTACCAGGTTTTCATATGGCTCACACTTGGTACCATTTACTTCCTTAATGATCACCTGTGGCTGCCCAACTGTTAACTCATAACCCTCTCTTCGCATGGTTTCAATAAGAATTCCCAAATGAAGAATGCCACGGCCGTATACAATGAAACTATCTCCGCCTTCACTATCCTCAACTTTTAATGCAAGATTCTTTTCGGTCTCCTTCATCAACCTGTCTCTCAAATGGCGGGAAGTAACAAATTTTCCATCCTTACCGAAAAAAGGAGAGTTGTTGATGGAAAAAAGCATATTCATGGTAGGCTCATCCACGCTGATGTTTGGCAACGCTTCAGGATTTTCAAAATCAGCAATTGTATCGCCGATATTAAAATCTTCAATGCCCACTACCGCACAAAGATCTCCGGCTAAAACCTCAGATACTTTTTTCTTTCCCATTCCTTCAAACACATATAACTCCTTAACCCTTGACTTCTTTATAGTACCATCTGCCTGAACCAATGATATCGGTTGATTTTCTTTGATAGAACCCCGACTCACTTTACCAACTGCTATTCTTCCAAGAAAGGATGAATAATCAAGAGAAGTGATTTGTAACTGTAAATTCCCTTCAGACACTTTTGGTGGTGGCACATATTTTAATATACCATCCAGCAATGGGTCAATATTGTCAATTGGCGTCAATGAATCATTGAACCAACCATTTTTTCCCGAACCATAAAAGGTGGGGAAATTAAGTTGCTCTTCTGTTGCATCCAGGTTAAAGAATAGTTCAAATACTGCATCATGCACTTCATCCGGTCTGCAGTTCGGTTTATCAACTTTATTTATTACAACAATCGGGTGCAGGTTTAAATGCAATGCTTTTTGAAGAACAAACCTGGTTTGTGGCATAGGCCCTTCAAATGCATCTACAAGAAGGATCACACCATCCGCCATTTTTAAAACCCTTTCCACCTCCCCTCCAAAATCTGCGTGTCCTGGTGTGTCAATCACATTTATCTTAACCTCTTTATATCTAACGGCAGCATTCTTACTGAAGATAGTAATACCTCTTTCTCTTTCAAGATCGTTGCTGTCCATGATCAGTTCTCCGGTTTCCTGGTTATCCCTGAAAACCTTGGTAGCATGTAATATCTTATCTACCAATGTAGTTTTACCATGGTCAACGTGGGCAATTATCGCAATATTTCTTATATCCATACTCCTCTAAAATTGAGGCCGCAAAGGTACATCAATTAAGCGGGGAAGGCAAATGAATCATCTATTAAATAATTGGGTATCTCCCTTCAAAACAGGGATTTAATGTAGTTTTATAAAAATACTCATATGAAATTCCTGAAATGGCTGGGTGTTTTGCTTTTGATTCTTATAGTCGTATACTTTTTAGGCCCCCGCCCCACACGTCCCGTTTACAATACAACATTGCCACAAGTACCTTCTCAGCTCGCAGATCTTGAAACTTATATACACAACAAAGAATCTGCTCATAAATTAAAGCCTGATAATGAAGCAAGAATAATCTGGGCTAATGATTCATTAAAACAACAAACGGAATACGCAATCATTTACCTGCATGGATTTTCTGCAAGCCAGGAAGAGGGAGATCCTGTGCATTATGAATTTGCTCAAAAATTCGGTTGCAATCTTTTTTTGAGCAGGTTGGATGCACATGGTATTGATACAACTGATCCGCTGGCAAATTTTACTGCAGAGGGTTTATGGAATTCTGCAAAAGAAGCCTATGCAATAGGGAAACAATTAGGTAAAAAAGTAATCATTATGTCCACCTCAACAGGTGGAACACTTGCTTTAAAGATGGCCTCGGAATATCCTGATATAACTGCATTGATCCTGCTTTCACCCAATATTGCAATCAATGACCCCAATGCCTGGTTGTTAAATAATCACTGGGGGTTGCAGATTGCTCATATGGCAGTTGGCAAACATCGTGTAGTAAAAGATAGTTCAGCTACCTATGCTCAATATTGGAATACCAGATATTCAACCACATCATTGGTACAGCTCGAAGAGCTGATTGAAACAACTATGAAAGAAGCCACATTTAAAAAAGTGAAACAACCTGTTTTGCTTTTATATTACTATAAGGATGAAAAAAACCAGGATCCTGTAGTAAAAGTTTCGGCTATGAAAAGAATGTTCGCTCAACTTGGTACGGCTGATAGTTTGAAAAGAGAAATAGCTGTTCCTGATGCAGGCGATCATGTTATTGGATCTTATGTAAAATCAAAAGATCTGCAAACCGTAGAAGATGAATGTGAAAAATTTGCTCTGGAAGTGCTGCACATGACAGAAAGATAAAACCTACTTCTGAAACCATTTCATTTGAAACGGTTTCATTTCCCTCACATTTCCTATCTTTCTTTTTCAATTGCTTGCTATGCTCAGAAGTAAAATTGCAGGGATAGGAATGTATGTTCCTGAAAATATTGTTACCAATAATGATTTGGTAAAATACATGGAAACCAGCGACGAATGGATACAGGAAAGAACCGGAATTAAAGAGCGACGGTATGCTCACCGTACCAAAGAAACTACCACTACAATAGGAGTTGAGGCTTCTAAGATTGCTATTGAAAGGGCCGGCATCACACCCCGGGATATTGATTTTATTGTTTTTGCAACTCTTTCTCCTGACTATTATTTTCCGGGTTGCGGAGTTTTATTACAAAGGGCTATGAAGATGAAAGATATTGGTGCATTGGATGTAAGGAATCAGTGTTCAGGATTTGTATATGCTTTGAGTGTGGCAGATCAGTTTATTAGAACCGGTATGTATAAAAACATATTGGTGGTCGGTGCAGAAAAACATTCTTTTGGTCTTGATTTCAGCACAAGAGGAAGAAATGTGTCTGTAATTTTTGGTGACGGAGCCGGCGCTGCTGTTCTGCAACCTACCGAAGAAGAAAATCAGGGTATTTTAAGTACTCACCTGCATAGCGATGGATCCAATGCAGAAATCCTTGCTATGTTTAATCCGGGCACACATGCAAATTACTGGTCGAACGGGCAAAAATTTGCAGATTTTAATGAAGGAGAAATAGGCGACATGTTTATGAGCCATGCCATGATTGATCAAGCACAGAATTTTCCTAATATGGATGGTCCTGCTGTATTTAAAGTAGCTGTTGAAAAATTTCCGGAAGTTGTATTGGAGGCATTGCAAAAAAATAACCTTCAGACTTCTGATCTCAAACTTCTGATTCCCCACCAGGCTAATTTGAGAATTTCACAATTTGTACAAAAAAAGTTGCGCTTAAGAGATGACCAGGTCTATAACAATATTCAAAAATATGGTAACACAACCGCTGCATCTGTTCCTATTGCTTTATGTGAAGCATGGCAGGATGGCAAAATAAAAAATGGGGACCTGGTTTGCCTGGCAGCATTTGGAAGTGGCTTTACCTGGGCCAGTGCATTATTAAAATGGTAAATAAGTATTTAAGCTCTAAATGATTACGAGTACATTTGTAGGATTGAGCTAAGACGAATGTCCCGTAAAATAATTTATATCATTAATCCTATTTCAGGCACCAGGACTAAAAAAGATCTCCGGGATTTTATTGAAAAAGAAACTACTAAAAAGAATATTTCATTCAAAGTATTTCCTTCGGTTGCCAGCGGGGATTATTCATTTCTAAAGGCGATGATACAAGAAGAAAATTTTACTGATGTTATTATTGCAGGAGGTGATGGAACGGTGAACCAGGCAGTAGGCAGTTTAATGGAATGTGACGTAAATTTTGGAATTATTCCCTGTGGTTCCGGAAACGGATTGGCGTATGCTGCAAAGATTTCAAAGCAACCGGCAAAAGCTTTAGAGATTGTTTTTTCAGGTACTGCTTCAGCCATTGATGGCTTTTATGTGAATGACCAGTTTGCATGCATGCTATGTGGAATTGGCTTTGATGCACAGGTTGCCCATGAGTTTGCAAAACAGGAAAAAAGAGGGTTGACCACTTATGCACGGCTGGTTACCAAAAACTTCTTCAGTGCCGGCACTTACCCGTTTTCAATCAATAGTAATGGCATAAAGTTTTCGTCCGATGCTTACTTTATAAGCATTGCCAACAGTAATCAGTTCGGAAACAATTTTACAATTGCTCCTAAAGCTCTTTTGTCAGATGGTTTATTAGATGTTGTTATTGCAAAAAAAACAATAAAGCCTTTGCTTCTATTCAACCTGTTAAAACAAATATTGGCGGGAAAGCTTCAAAAAATGGAAAGCAGCTTACAACAACCAGTCATATACTTCCAGGCAGAGCAGATCAACATTGAAAATCCAACAGAAGCACCAATTCATATAGATGGCGACCCTATTGAAACAACTCATAAACTTGAGATCAAAGTAAAAAAGAAATGCTTCCGGCTTATTCAGCCATCGTAACCTCGGGCTTTTGATTAAATAATCGCAAAAGTTCCGCAAAACTTTTTTGGTTACCGGGAGAGTGAACTGAAGATATTATATCCTTCTGTTCCCGCCGTGTGAGATGAAAATTCAGTGCAGCTTTGTTTTCTTCATTATCTGAAGTATACTGGAAAATAACTTTATGAATATTAATACCGTTTTCCGTGGTAAAATAAGTCAGCATATCGTTTTGAAAATATTCCATCATTTTAAACCAATTATGCTGTAATAACAAAAATGGTTTTGTTGCGTGATCTGTAATATCATCTGACAGATAAGGGGCCTCCCATCCACCGATACCCCGGTCCCTTACCTGCAACAATAAAATTCCACTTGTGTTTTCCTTTATCCAGTCTTCGAACCACGATAAAAATCTCAAGGTAGTTTCCTGCCCGTAATTATCTCTTAACCCTGCATCCATCACATCAATAACAGGTTCGGATGGCAGCCACACATTAGGCAAAACAATCGGAAATGTCGCATTCATACGTAATGCCGTAAGTACTCTAAGGTTATAAGGATCCTGTTTGGCAAAAAAGGAAGTAAAGTCAATTACATCCGGATCTTCCGCAGGAATCTCACTGGTATCAACCTTGCTCTGCATCATAAACCTTACAGGCTGCGTTGAAATCACCATTTTTCTGCCATCTCTTGTTACCACAGAATTAAAAAATATAAGCGGGATATTCGCTTTGCTTTCATCTTCTGTATAATCTCTAAGCTGCTTATCTAAAAATCTTCTTGTATTACGATTTAATTTTTGCTCAAAAGCGTAGCCCCGGTCCTTTACATATTTGTAAGGGCCTACATTAAATTTTTGTGCTGGCGAAATAAGATCCCGGGCAAAGAATGATGTAAAAAGCGGATTCAAAATATCACCGGCAATATCATCAATATATTGACGGTTTTGAAGATTTATATTTTTCCCGCTTATTTTTTGCCGATATAATTCCCTGAAATAGGTAGCTCCTATCATTCCGCCTGAAGCTCCATTAACAAGAAAAATTTTTTTCATGATAGTTCCATTTGTAACACTATCAAGATATTGCAGCACACTCATAGTGAAAGTTGCACTTCGGTGTCCGCCGCCACTGGTATTCATAAGCACCAGCAATGGCTTTTCTGAATCCTGGTTCTTTTTCCATTTTTCCAGGATACCGATCATATTCCGGCGATCTGCCTCAACGTTTTCAGAAGTACATAGCGACATCAATCCTTCCCTGGAATAAGAAGGTCTTTGATCTTTATTCAAGTAATTAAGACCATAAGCCTTATTTCTTGGATCAATCCAGTCCAGTTTATAAAACACATTCAGCATCAGTACCAGTGCGATCAGGTAAGGAATGCTCCAGCTTTGTAAGAAATAAGTGATGGCACCCGCAACACCAATTAATATGGAAAAGAAAATGGTGATGCTTGCAGCAGCCGGTAATTGAAAGAAAGGACTATCCAGGACAAATCCGATAAATACAAGAAATATGAAAGCGGCAAACACTGAAAGAATGGCTGCAAAATGATGTCTTCTGAATATTGAATCGATAAACTCATTAGTATAATGCGCCACATCCCTTACTCTTCTTAGCCGTACAGGAGATTCGAAATACCACTCCACCTTTATCAGCGGTTCACCTCTGTAAACTTCTCTTATTGTTCCAAGGTGAGTGATATAAGAGGATGGGCTGCTGATAACGGGCATCATCTTCCGCAGGATTGACCGGTCGGCTCTGAAAAAATAAATAAGCGAAGAAGCAAGGATGAAAATAAATCCTGCAGCAAATCCCCCAAACAGAAAAAGTATTTCTGTAGTTGAAATAAGCTCTTTATAATGCGTAAAATGATAGGCTTTTATAAAATAGAAAACCAGGAAGATCACTGGGATCACCGCATTGTTAATACAATATTTCAGGAATGGATTGGTAGTGGCTGCCAAAAATCTGAAATGTTTACTAAAGAGTATAAAGGTTGCGATGTTCCAGCTCATGATAAACATTGCAATGGAAGCCCCGACAATGGCAGAACTGAATGAGTTGACATTACCGAGATATTCCGGTGCCAGGTATAATGACTCGGCACCAAAAGTCTTCATGAAAGTTCCGTTGATAGTGCTAAAGAGAATAAACCAGAATATGAGAAGAACCTGGTATTTCCTCAGGTGAAGAAAAACAAGCTGAAAGGGAAACGAATAAAAAAAACCTCGAAGCCAGGCCTTCATTAGATAAAGCAATGGTTATACTTAAAAGTAATGATAATTGGCTGCTATTTCAAACAACAGAACAGTTAAGTAGTTGCAATTCTATTATTTCCCCTTACGATATAAAGTATCCATACGAAGGATAGTAAAAGAAGCATACCGGTTAGCTGATGTAACTGTGCCATCCATTCAAAAAAACCCCATTTTCCGGGAATGATTTGGGTGCTGCTTAAAACAGCCGATATTCCCAATAACAATTGAACTGTTACCAGCAAAAAAGGTATATACCTTGTTCTTTTAAACATATGACCACCTGTGGTTTTGTATAGTTTCATCGTCAGAATAATTGTCAAGATAAAAAGAAGATAAGCTAACCCACGGTGTATAAAATGAATTGCTATAACATTATCAATGAGATTCAGAAAACCATCATCTGATTTTATCATTCCTTCTGGTACCATATGGCCATTGATATCCGGCCATGTAGGTGCGGCAGTTGCAGCTTTATGGCCTGCCATTAAGGCTCCGTAGATCAATTGTACTATTAAAACGCCGACAATAATTTTTGTAATTCGTTTTATGGAGCGGTTAACAATGATCTCATTATTCTTTACCAATAGCATTAATGCAAACCAAAAGGTGTAACACAATAATCCGAGTGCCAGGATAAAATGCAAAGCCAGTTTGGTTGGCTTTACATATACGGCATCCCCGGTAAGACCACTGGCCACCATGATCCACCCTACAGCACCCTGCAAAGCCCCTAGGAGAAATAAAATAATCATTGGTTTTACCATAAATGGTTTAAACCTTTTCTGATAAATAAAAATGATAAATGGGATTACAAAAACGACTCCAATCAATCTTGCCCAAAGCCGGTGAAACCACTCCCAGAAAAAAATGAATTTGAAATCTTTTAAGGTAAAATCAAAATTGAGCAGATGATATTGAGGTGTTTGCTTATACTTCATGAATTCTGTCATCCATTGTTGCTCATTTAATGGGGGCAGGGTTCCCGTAACCACATTCCACTCCGTGATTGAAAGACCTGAACCTGTAAGACGTGTAACCCCGCCCAGCAATATCTGTATAATAATCATTCCTACACCAACTAGTAGCCAAATTGCGACAGGTTTAGAAGATCGACTTGTAAGATCATCGTTCATGCGGTTGCAAATTTAGCTCTCCCTGCCTGCCCCAAGCATTATTTGTTGATATTATTTATGAAATTGCATTGAAATGCTGAAACCCTGTTTTCAAAAAAATTCAATTGAGGCTGGTTGTGATGAAGCTGGCCGCGGATGCTTTGCCGGACCTGTTTTTGCCGCTGCAGTTATTTTACCAAATGATTTTCACCATCACCTTCTGAATGATTCAAAACAACTATCAGAGAAAACAAGAAATGAGTTAAGATTCATTATTGAAAAAGAAGCGTTGGCCTTTTCTGTGGCTTCTATCAGCAATGATGAAATTGATGAAATAAATATTCTAAAAGCATCATTCAGGGCCATGCATTTAGCCCTGGATAAACTTTTAATCAAACCATCATTTTTATTAATTGATGGTAACCGGTTTATTCCCTATAAAAAAACTCCTCATCGTTGTTTTGTAAAAGGAGATGGTCGTTTTGCATCTATTGCGGCAGCAAGCATATTGGCAAAAACATACCGGGATGAGTTTATGATACAATTGCATCAAGAATTCCCTGTTTATGGCTGGAATAATAACAAGGGTTACGGAACTTTAGAACACCGGCAGGCCATTGAACAATTTGGTTTGTGCAAATACCATCGCAAAAGTTTTCGTATGACTTCTATTCTGCCAGAATTATTTTGACTGTTACTGATTTGCTAAAGGTTCAAAACCCGTATAAATTCTCTCATGAAAGTTTAAACCATCAAAAGTACATGCTGTCTTATTACAGCAAAACATTTTAATAATTAATAAATCTGACATTATGAAAAAGGTATTATACTTATGCGCTGTACTGTTATTATTATCAGCGGCAGCTTCAGCACAGCAAAAACCTGGCGACCGAATTTTAAGACATCGTGTAGCCGAGGGGTTCAGAGATGGTAATATTACCCGTTTTGAAAGGTTTCGGATCAGGCAAGATGTTGTTCGATACAAGACGGCCGAAAGAAATGCCCGCCGTGACGGAATAGTTTTTCCCCGTGAAAGAAGAAAGATTCATGCTATGAAAGCAAAGACCCGTAGGGATGCGTTCCGTTTCAAACATAATCCCAGAAGGAGAATCATATAAACCCCCTGTAACTCCATATATAAAAGCAAGAATTCTGAGCTGAATGTTAAAACCGCCTTCGGGCGGTTTTTTAGTTGACAGAGCTTAGTTGTCAAATTCCCGGCAATTTGTATTTTCATGTAGCATTATATTTGTAAAAATTCAAGCATTGTTATGCAATTAAAGCCGGTCGCCACCTTCGATACAATAGATCCGGAGGTTTTCAAAAAAGAATTTTACGACCACGGCGTTCCGGTTGTAATCAGGAATCTCTCACACGATTGGCCTGCCTACAAAAAATGGAACTGGGATTACTTTAAACAACTTGTAGGCGACAAAAGAGTACCACTTTATAATAATGTAAAAAGTGACGCTTACACACCAATTAACAAAGCAGACGACTATAAGACTTTTGGTGAGTATATAGATATGATAAGTGAGGGTCCTGCCGCCTGGCGGATCTTCCTGTTCAACATTTTTGACCATGCACCGCAACTTATAAATGATTTTACATGGCCGGAGCATTTGATGAAAGGCTTTGTAAAAAAATATCCGATGCTTTTTACCGGTGGTGCTACCAGTATTACCCATATGCATTTTGATATAGATCTTTCTCATATACTGCATACTCAATTTACCGGTAAGAAAAGAGTGTTGATGTTCCCTTATAAAGAGCAATACAAGTTATACAGGAAACCTTTTGAAGTGCTTAGTTTAGCTGATTTCTCTAATTACTATGAAGCCGGTAAAGTAGATTATGAAAAATTCCCTGCATTAAAATTAGCACAGGGGTATGATTTTGTTCTTGAGCATGGTGATACTTTATTCATGCCCTCCGGGTGGTGGCATCATATGGAATACCTTGAAAGCGGATTTGCCATGAGTCTTCGTGCCTTACAGCCGTCTTTAGGCGGAAAATTAAAAGGAGCATGGAACTTATTAGGAATGCGTACCATTGACACCATGATGAAAAAAACAGCTCCCAAATGGTGGTATGGAAGAAAAGAGAAAAAAGTCTTTTTAAATGCTGAAAGGGAATTAATTTAATTAATCGTCCACACCTCATTTCCCTTCAGAAGTTTATCAAGATCAGCCGGTTTTTTAGCTTTTGCTTCTTCTACCTGCATGGCCATTACATCTTCATAACAACTTCTGTCTGTCTGATAAAATACCCCGAATGGTCTTGGAAGGTGACCCGAAGCCTTAGGGTTATCAAATATTCTTACAAGGATCTGTGCTTTGTAAATATCATTTTCGTCATGTATCCATAACTCATCAGCGTTATGCCCTTCATTAAGATTTACAACTGTTGGAGTAAAGCCATCGAGTTTAATTCCCTTGTCTTTATTCGCTCCAAATATCAACGGTTGTCCCTGCTCCAGGAAAAGGGTTTCTTCTGCCTTTGTTCCTTTTTCAGTAAATATTTCAAAAGCACCGTCGTTAAAAATATTACAGTTCTGATATATCTCAAGAAATGATGCCCCTTTGTGTTGGTTGGCCCTTAACAGCATTGCCTGCAGGTGCTTGGGGTCCCTATCCATAGTACGGGCAACAAATGTTGCATCGGCACCGAGGGCAAGAGCCAGCGGATTAAATGGATGATCAATGCTGCCCATGGGGCTTGACTTGGTGACCTTGTGCTCCTCCGAAGTTGGGGAGTATTGTCCCTTTGTCAATCCATAGATCTGGTTGTTGAACAAAAGAATATTAATATCAAAGTTTCTTCTGAGTAAATGAATAGTATGATTTCCCCCAATACTAAGGCTATCTCCGTCCCCTGTCACAACCCATACACTCAGCTCAGGCCGGGTAGCTTTAAGACCTGAAGCTACAGCAGTAGCTCTTCCGTGTATAGAGTGCATACCGTAGGTGTTCATATAATAAGGAAACCGGCTGCTACAGCCGATTCCGGAAATAATCACAATATTTTCCCTTGGAATTCCGAGGGTAGGCATTACTTTTTGTACCTGGGCCAGTATTGAATAATCACCACAACCAGGACACCATCTTACTTCCTGGTCAGTAGAGAAATCTTTAGCTGTCAGTGCGGGGGCTGTTGTCGTGTCGCTCATATCATTATTTCATTCAAGTTCAGCGCAAATTTAAAGATTATCAGTTCCCGGACAAGTGATTAAACCCCAACCTTTTTATCTTAACAATCAATTGTCCTTTGCCAGTTCTTCCCAATATTCAGCAGCCCGGCGGGTATGTGGTACCACAATCGTTCCCCCGACAATATTGGCAACTGCAAAAATTTCATATAGCTCCCCTGTTGTAACGCCATTTTCATGGCATTTTCCCAAATGATATTTTATGCAGTCATCGCAACGAAGCACCATGCTGGCTACCAATCCCAGCATTTCCTTAGTTTTTACATCAAGCTTCCCTTCAGCATAGGTGTTTGTATCTAAATTCCAGAGCCGTTTTATAACAAGGTTATCTTTACTCAGGATGACTTCATTCATTTTTGTACGGTAGTCATTAAAATCTTTTACCAGTGTGCTCATAGTATTTTTTTTCAAATGTAGATAACATTCCTCTTCGTCATTTATATAGAAAAGGAATCCTGCGAAATCGTACATTCAATCTTAAATACTCTTTAAATGAAAAATGCCTGTTTTCTTGTTGTATGTTGCTTTTGTATCAAATTCACTTTTGCTCAAACAGGGCGGGAACTGATCGAGGTGACTGACATGTTGAAAATCAAAAGCATCAGTAGTTTATCCATTTCAAAAGATGGAAATAAAGCGGTTTTCACAGTAACTTCTATTGAACCTGAAGGCAACAGTAAAATTGATTATACGTACACAAACCAGCTATGGCTGATTACTACTGATGGTAAATCAAAACCCAAACAGCTAACATTTAAAGAAAATTCATCCCAGGCATCATTTAGCCCGGATGGTAAACAAATTGTTTTCACCCGGGCTGTTGAAGGAAAACCACAATTATTTCTGCTGGCGCTGGATGGCGGGGAAGCCGTTCAGCTTACAAAATTTAAATATGGCGCCTCCAATCCACAGTGGAGCCCCGATGGCAAAAAGATCTTATTTGCCTCAACCATTCCGTTTAAAGATTTATTGCAGGACTCTCTTCTTAACCCTGATAAAAAATTACCAGTATGGTCATTTGAAAAACCGGGGCTTGCCGAAAATGAAAATCTAAAACTAAATTCTTCAAAGCCAGACCCAAATGGCAGCATTAGTGAGATAAGGGCCTACCTTGATAATAATGAAAGAGATAAAAAAGCTGTGGTAGTCAATAAGCTCAATTTTCAGTCAGAATCTGGAGTTACATCAGATATGAGTTTTAATCATTTCTTTATTACTTTCCCTGATCCGGATTCAAAACCAATTGCCGTTACAAACGGATTTTACAAGTTTAATTATGCAGAATTTACCCCTGATAGCAAACAATTGATCATTGCCGGAAATATAGATTCCCTTCAACATCCGGATCGTTCACTTGAAGGAGAGATATACCTGGTTAATGCAGATGGCCGTGGTCTAAAAAAGCTACTCGGGGAGAGTAAGAACAATTTTTCATCACCGAGAATTTCTCCATCAGGGAAATGGCTGGCTTTTCAATATGGTCCAACAACATTTGTCAACGTACCGACATTGGCTATTATCCCAATCAATGGAAATTTCTCAGAAAGAAAAGATATTGTTTACGATCGCAATAAATCAAATATTGAATGGACAGGAGATGAAAAATACCTGTACTTCACTTCTCAAAGCAATGGCGGTCAGCTTCTGAACCGTGCAGATATTCAAACAGGGAAAACCGAATCTTTAACAAATAATGAAAGCGGCGCACTTGACTTTGATTTAAAGAACAATAAACTTGTATTTGTAAAAACAGAACCTATAAACCCTTCCGAACTCTACCTGGCAGATGCTTTGGCAAAAAACCCCGTCAGGGTGAGCAGTTTCAATACAGATTGGTTGTCTGAAAAGAAATTATCCTTCCCGGAAAAGAAAAGTTTTGTCAATGATAAAAACCAGGAGATTGAATATTGGATAATGAAACCCTCAAATTATGAGACGGGGAAAAAATATCCTTTGCTGCTTGAAATCCATGGTGGCCCTTCGGCAATGTGGGGACCCGGAGAATACACTATGTGGCATGAATATCAATATTTCTGTAGCAGAGGTTATGGAGTTGTCTATTGCAATCCCAGGGGAAGTGGCGGGTATGGTATTGATTTTTTAAGAAGTAATATCAATGACTGGGGCTCTGGACCAACCTCAGATGTTCTGACTGCTTTAGACAAAACAGTTAAATCTGAGAACTGGGTTGACACTTCAAAACTTTTAATCACCGGCGGTTCATACGCAGGCTATCTTGTATCCTGGATCATCGCACATGACCATCGATTTAAAGCTGCCTGCTCTCAAAGAGGTGTTTACGACCTCGCTACTTTTTTTGGCGAAGGAAATGCATGGAGACTGGTACCTAATTATTTTGGCGGATATCCGTGGGAACCAAATGCAAAAGCAACACTAGAAAGAGAATCCCCGATTAATTATGTTCAGAACATTACAACTCCGTACATAATTTTTCACGGAGAAAATGACCGGCGAACAGGTGTGATTCAAAGTGAAATGTTATACAGAAGTTTAAAAGTATTAGACAGGCCTGTTGAATATGTACGGCATCCAAATGCTACGCATGAAATTACAAGAAGCGGTGACAACAGGCAGCGAATTGACCAAATGCTAAGAACCTATGAATTTTTTGAACGGTGGATACATTAATGTTTGCATGCCACCTTAAAAGCAGAAGTCTCGTCTAAATCAACTGAATATGGTACCTGAAAAGAAAATAATATCTGTCATTCTTTTTTTAGTAATAGTGGTTGTTTCAATGGCCACTATTCAAAAACCCTATATAAAAGAAAGAAACCTGAAAGTTTTACCAAAAGACATCAGCGACGAAAAGCTTGACAGTATTATGCAGACTTATAATATTGCCCTGGGTGTTAAATGTAACTTTTGCCATGTTGCGGTTAAAAATGTTCCTGATAGTCTTGATTATGCCTCAGATGCGGAACCCATGAAGGAAAATGCCCGGAAAATGATGGAGATGGTTATTTCCATAAATAAAACATATTTCAATTTTGATCAATCAGTAAGACCAGAATATCTTAATACAATACACTGCAAAACCTGTCATCGTGGTGAACCGTTTCCCCCGGAAGATTAGGGTTTATCGTTTTTAATTGCACTTAACCATTTTTTTATTCCGTCAGTGATCTGACAAGCTACTGCTTTATGGAACTCCGGATCCAGTATCAATTGTTCATCTTCGCTGTTGCTTAAAAAAGCTACTTCTACCAGGCAATTGGGATAATCTGTGGGGCCATTCAATGCAAAATTGAACCCTCCCACATTTCCAAATTCACTAAGACCCAGATGTACCATGCTTTCAAGAATATACTGTGAAAGCGGACGAAACCCGATATAGCGATAATAAGTACTTACTCCTTTTACACTGTCTTTTACTGATGAATTTAAATGTATACTTACCAAAAAATCAGGGTCTTTTTTTTCCAGCATTCTTATTCTGTCGAACATACTTAAAGAAACATCATCGTTCCTTGTCATAAACACATCTGCACCTTCATTTGTTAAAGATTTTTCCAGTTCTTTTGCAATCAATAAAGTGTATTTTTTCTCTAGTATACCACTCCTGCCCCCTCTTGCGCCAAAATTATCACCTCCATGTCCTGCATCAACAGCAATTCTAAGGTTCTTTAATTCCAGACTTTTCGGTTGACGTTTTACCCGTATAACCAGCCTGTTTCCTTTATATGAAATTGTATAGCCCCAATGTTGGGAATGTTTTAATTCGATGATTATACGAAAAACATCATCTTCAACTTGCTCGTAATATGCATTTTTAATTTCCTCCGCAGAAGACCTTTGTGTAATCCAGTTTGTATTACTTGTTACGCCATAAACATTCACCACAATTCTTGACGGGTTGATCTGTTGCAAACTTGAATAAGGAAGTCTTTCATCCACTCCGACAGATACGTAATCATAATAATCGTCTCCGTTCACCATCCAGCTATTCGTAAGATAGTATGGCTGAATTTTTATATTGTCATCTTTTTGAAAACTGGATTTATCAAGGTAAGCAAAGTGATTTTTAGAAAGCTGAACCCTATAATTAACTACTGTACTATCAACAACCTTCACAACAATTCCTGTATCTAAATAGGTCATTTTTGCACCCCCTAAACGATCTGATCCGAGGCCATATTCAAGATTTGGAAGATTGCCCCTGGTTTTACCCATTATATACGAATCACCACTTTGTCCAAAGGCATAAACAGGGAAGAGAATTAATAAAAAAAATGCATTTCGTATCATAACAGAAAGATAGCATAAAAACCCGCTTAACAGGTTTCCGTAATAATACGCAATCATCACACGGTTTTACTGAATTTTAGCATAAACTCTTATAATCAAGCACTATGCATGAACGGGTGTCGTTAATATTGCAGAAGGCAAATTGCCATATTTATCTTATCCTGGAAAACTAACGTGAATATGACCTTGAATTCTATAATGGGTTTTGTATCGTCTCTCGCAATGCTTCTTCCTATTGTTCTTATCATTAGTTTAAAGTTGAGTTCTTATAGGAGCTTTCCTGCTTTATTGGTCTATTACACTTCGGCATTAATTTATAATTTACTTACACAGCATTATATTAACCTGAATGCCGAACAGACCCGATTTGTTGGAATTACCAACAACCTGCTGGACATTCCATTAATGCTTTATTTTCTTACTTATTTCAGCGTTTCAAAAGAGTTTTCAAAAAGGCTTACACTGGTAATACTTGCTTTTTTAATTTTTGAACTTACTGTTACCCTTATATCAGGTTATAACGTAAACACTATAACTATTACGCTTGGGCCGGGACTAGCACTCGTTCTTGCTGTTAGTCTTTACTTTTTTATCAGGCAAGCCAAAATGGCAATCATTCATCGTAAGGCAACCGGAAAAGCATTAATGATTTCTGCAATTTTATTCGGATACGGATGCTTCTCCTTCATTTACCTTATGTATTATGTTTTTAAAGCACACCTCGATGAATTAGGAAGAGTGAGAGAGCAATACAAGCAAGATACATTCCTGATCTATTTTCTTTCAACCACAATTTCTTCTCTTTTGCTCTGTGTCGGGATAATTATTGAAAGAAAAAGAATTCAGAAATTAAACGAGTTGAAGCAAACAAGGAAAGAGCTTTCTACGATCTATACAGAAACAAAAAGGGCTGTCCCTTACAGAACAGCCATGCTCGATTTTGATAAAGACCAGTGGAACTAAAAAATATATTTTCCTTCTTCTATCATTTTGTCAGCAATCCGTCTTCTTGCAGCTTTACTATTAAAAGGTTCAGCTTTAGTAAAACGTTTAAGACCCATTAAGATCATCCGTTGTTCGTCTCCCTCAGCAAATGAGTTTATGGCGTCTTTTCCTGATTTGTTGACTTTATCTGCTGCATCATACAGGTAAGTACGCATTAAATCCAGGTGAAGTGCGCATGAAGCTTCTCCTCTCTGATCCACAAGTTTCATAACACGAAGTAAAACACTCTCTGCGTTAAATGTTTCAATAGCCATGTCAGCAATATTCATCAACACTTCCTGTTCGCTGTCAATCTTCATCATCAGCTTTTGAACAGCGGCGCCGGCTGTCATTAAAATTGCTTTTTTAAGGTTAGCAACCAACTTCTTTTCTGAAGCAAATGGAGTTTCTTCTTCTCCTCCAAAATCCGGAATACTCATCAGTTCTTTTTGAACGGACATGGCCGGACCCATAAGGTCTAGCCTGCCGCTCATAGCTCTTTTCAAAGTCATATCCAGTGTAAGCAACCTGTTTATCTCATTGGTCCCCTCATAAATTCTGTTAATTCTGCTGTCACGATAGGCTCTTGAAATATTGTATTCGGCGCTAAAACCATTACCGCCATGTATCTGCACGCCTTCATCAACAACAAAATCCAGAACCTCACTTCCGTAAACTTTTAACATAGCACATTCAATCGCATATTCTTCAGCGCCACCTAATAATGATTCACTTTCGGGCTTGCCTGCTAAACGTAACTCTTCTTCTTTTTCATCTGTCCATCTTGCAGTACGATATAAAGCTGATTCTCCTGCATAGATCTGAATCGCCATATCCGCAAGCTTATGTTTTATTGCTCCAAAATTTGATATGGGCTGCTTAAACTGTTCTCTTGTTTTAGCATACTCAATAGAATTATTCAAAGCTCTTCTTGCCCCACCAATAGCCGCAGCACAAAGCTTTAGTCTTCCGATATTAAGAATATTAAATGCGATCTTGTGTCCTTTACCGATTTCTCCCAATACATTTTCAACCGGCACTTTTGCATCCTGGAAATACAACTGGACTGTTGATGAACCTTTAATTCCCATTTTGTGCTCTTCCGGACCTTGGGTAAATCCTTCCGTTCCTCTGTCAACAATAAACCCGGTGAACTTATCTCCGTCGACTTTAGCAAATACCGTATAGACCTCTGCAAAGCCCCCGTTTGTTATCCAGCACTTTTGTCCGTTTAAGAGATAATATTTTCCATCTTTACTAAGTTTTGCGGTAGTCTTGGCTCCTAATGCATCGCTTCCGCTATTCGGCTCAGTAAGTCCATAAGCTCCTGCCCATTCGCCGCTGATTAATTTGGGAATATATTTTTGTTTTTGTTCGGGTGTCCCAAAATAAAGAATTGGTAAAGTACCGATTCCGGTATGTGCAGCAATAGCAACAGAGAAAGAATGACCTGCACCCAGGTACTCATTCACAATTGTTGATGTTACAAAATCCTTTCCCAGGCCACCATACTCTTCCGGAAAAGAAGTTGCTAACAGGCCCTGTGTTCCTGCTTTACTTACAAGAGACTTCATCAGTCCGGGTTCGAGTGCATCGATTCTGTCAAGGATCGGGTAGATCTCCGTATCGAGGAATTGATTGCACATATCCTTTATCATTAATTGCTCTTCTCCAAATTCCTCTGGTATGAACGTATCGTAAGGAGAAGAGTCTTTCACCAGCCATTCGCCACCTTTTATGGCTATTTTTTTTGTTGTTTCTGCGCTCATAAGAAAAGATTTAATCGTTTTGAAAAAATTTTATTTCAGATTATCATAAACTACCTGCAATACTTCTTTACAGATATCCACTTTTTCTACTGGTACCGTTTCCAGTGCTTCATTAAGGGTCTCTTCTGCCAGCTTCATTGTTTCTTCCTGTAGTTTCTGGGCTTGTTTTGTGAGATAGATAAGATTAATCCTCCTGTCATTTTCAGAAGCCACTCTTTTCACTAATCCTGATTTTTCCAGATTATCCACAAGCCGGGTAATACTTGGCTTATCCCTGAATGTTGCGTTACATAACTCCTGCTGGCTGATCCCTTCTTGTTTCCATAAATGATACAACACACTCCATTGTTCTATTGTGATATTTAATCCAGCCACATTGAATTTTTTTTGCAGCCTCCGGGCTATTGCCGTAGAAGCTTTGCCGGTTATAAAGCTGTAGAGTTCTCCTTTCTTAAATTGGTTGTTTGGCATATAGTTGTTTGTGCAACTATTCAAAATTAGTATTATATTTGAAATCCTGGTATTATTTCGTCAAAATTTTTAATAAAATGGAGCATCACCTGCTTCCATATCAGAACTCATTTATCAGCTATTACCGTTTTGGAAATGGTCCTAAAAAAGTGATTTGTTTTCATGGGTATGGAGAAGAAGCCGCTTCTTTCCAATTCTTTGAAAAACATGCTGGAAAACAGTTTTCCTTTTACTCCATTGAACTCCCCTTTCATGGAAAAACACAATGGAATAATGGCCTGACTTTTACTAAAGAAGACCTCATTAACATTGTTAATGCTATTGCTGTAACCGATGAAACAGTTGTTTTAATAGGGTTTAGCCTGGGTGGAAGAATAGTCCTTTCCCTTTTTGAGGAGATTCCCGGAAAAGTTGAAAAAATAATATTGATGGCTCCCGATGGGTTAAAGGTGAATTTCTGGTACTGGCTATCAACTCAAACAGTTATAGGGAATAGATTATTTGCATTTACAATGAATCATCCCTCCTGGTTTTTCGGGCTATTGAAATTTTTTAACCGGCTCAAGCTAGTTAATGCAAGTATTTTAAAATTCGTTCGCCATTATATAGATAATAAAGAAGTCAGGCACCTGCTTTACAAAAGATGGACCTCGTTGAGAAAAATCAAGCCCCATCTGGAAAAAATTAAATCGTTGATAAAAGAAAACAATACACCGGTTCGGTTAATATATGGTAAACACGACAGAATTATTCTTACATCAGTGGGTGAAAAATTCAGAAAAGGAATTGAGGGCCATTGCACTATCGATATTATTCATTCAGGTCACCAAGTGTTGCATGAAAAACATATAAATGAATTATTACCTGCATTATTCAACTGAATATTTCTCTGAGTAGATTTGCAGGCATTACTTCATGATCCTTTCAATAATTATACTTTTATTATTTCTTTCCTATTCTGCTCTCGTTCTTTATTATTGGAGAAGCTGGGAAAACATTCCGCTATTTTCATTAACAAATACTGAAACTGAAACAAAAGTTAATGTCATTATACCGGCAAGAAACGAGGAAGAAAACATAGCTAATGTATTAGCTGCCCTGAAAAAACAATCCTATACAAGCGATCTTGTTGAAATAATAGTTGTGGATGACCACTCAACTGATGCTACCGCCAAAATAGTGATGGATTTTCCCGGCGTAAAGCTTATCCATCTGCAGGAAGATAATATCAACTCCTATAAAAAGAAAGCCATTGAAACAGGCATAGCAGCCTCAACTGGCGAGCTGATTGCTACTACTGATGCTGATTGTATTCCAGGCCAGAACTGGTTGCAAATTATTGCTTGTTTTAAACAGGAAAATAAAGCCGAATTTATTGCGGCTCCGGTTGTAATGGGGCACAATTCATCCATATTACAAATATTCCAGGCAATGGACTTTACCATATTGCAGGCTATTACAGGGGCTGTTGTAACCTCAAAAAAAATGTCTATGTGCAACGGGGCGAATATTGCATACACCCGAAATTCATTCTTTGATGTTGGCGGTTTTAAAGGTATTGACTCCATTGCCTCTGGTGATGATATGTTGTTGATGCATAAAATCTCAAAAAAATATCCTGATAATGTTTTTTACCTGAAGTCGAAAGAAGCCGTTGTTTCAACCCTGCCGATGAAAACATGGAGGACATTTTTTAATCAACGTATCCGGTGGGCCAGCAAAGCAAGAAAATACCAGGACAGGAGAGTTTTTCCAGTGTTATTAATTGTTTATCTATTCAATCTATCTTTTGGAGTGCTGGCAGTTGCCGGGTTTTTCAAAATAGAATACTGGCTTCTGCTTATTGGTTTACTGGCAGCTAAAGTGTTGATTGAATTACCGCTTTTTGTTTCAGCCACACGTTTTTTTAGCCAAAGAGGCCTAGTAAAATATTTTATTCTTTTTCAGCCACTTCATATCTGCTATACAATTATAGCCGGCTTGTTCAGCCAGTTTGGTAAATATGAATGGAAGGGGAGAAAAGTAAATTAATTATCTTCCGCTTATGGGCTCCCCGCAATCATTCCAGGCCTCTGCCTGGCGCCGTTTAAAAAAGAACAAAGGCGCAGTGCTTGGATTGATTGTCATTATTATTGCTTCTATTATAGCCATATTTGCTTACTTCATTGCCCCGGATAGTTCCTCCTATGCCAATCGTATCATACTTGAAATAGGAGGTTCAAAGCCCGGCTATAAACAGGATTTTGTTAAAGTAAAAAAAGAACGGGAAGTTTCTGAAACAGGCTTTTTTCAAAAACTGATCTCAGGAAAGGAAGACAGATATTTATATATTCCCATTACAACCTATAAGAAAACAGATGATAGCCTGATCATTGAAAAATTTATTGATGAAGGTGTCAATGAAAGGATAGCATATCCTTTATCAGCAATATCTCCCAACCCGATAACCAGTCAAAAATTTTTACTGGGAACAGATAAATACGGTCGTGATATTTTAAGCAGGATTATTATCGGAACCAGGATCAGCTTAAGTGTCGGACTCATAACAGTAGCAATTTCACTTACTATTGGATTAATACTGGGATCTCTTGCCGGTTATTATAGAGGAAAAACTGATGACATAATAATGTGGTTTATCAATGTTATCTGGAGTATCCCGACATTACTTCTTGTTTTTGCAATTACACTTGTATTGGGAAAAGGATTCTGGCAGGTCTTTATAGCAGTTGGTTTGACCATGTGGGTAAATGTAGCAAGACTTGTAAGAGGCCAGGTGCTTGCTGTAAGAGAATTAGAGTATGTGGAAGCTGCAAAGGCTTTAGGATTTTCCGGTTTCAGAACAATTGTCAGGCATATTTGGCCCAATATTCTCGGGCCTGTTATGGTTATTGCAGCATCAAATTTTGCATCCGCGATTGTAATTGAATCCGGATTGAGTTTTTTAGGGGTAGGAGTTCAGCCACCGCAACCGAGCTGGGGCTTAATGATAAAAGAGAACTACAATTTTATTATCACCCAAAATCCAATGCTGGCACTTGCTCCTGGTTTTGCAATTATGATTCTTGTACTTGCCTTTAATCTTTTGGGCAATGGTCTAAGAGATGCTCTCAATGTCAGGGGCAGAATTTAATTTTTTATTATTGAGATCGGTGCTGATAATGATTCCGGCACATAAAAAGAAAATACTCCCCACTTTATCCGTTTCTATTAAATCGCTTAGGAAATTCACCGTTAATACCATTGCAATAATTACTCCTGTTGTAAGGTAAATTGTTTTATCCAATTTGCTGTTGCAGGTAACATATCTATGTTGACAATACCAGAGCATAAGCCCAGCCAATACCAGGAATAGTAATAAACCGGCTACTCCCTGTTCGATGAGTAATAGCAAAAAGTAGTTATGAACTGTTGAATGTTCTTTGTTGTCGCTTACCCATGTTTTAAAAGCCGGAACTGCATATTCTTTATAATTATTATAGAATGTTGCCGGTCCAAAACCGGTTAACCAACTATCTTTTGTCATACGAACTCCAGCTATCCATCTATAGAAGCGTTCAGCTGTAGAAATATCTTTTAACTTATAAGTGGCTACAAGATGCTTTCCAAAGTCTCTATGAAAGATTGTGGTTTTATAATCATGTGCGAACTCAAGATACCTGTCATTATTTTTTAACCAGATAACTGATGCTATTGAAAATAATACTGAAACCATGTACACAATTAATATCAGTCTTTTTTTAATAAGCCAATATGCCAGAATTCCTGCAACAAGGGCCATCCAGGCACCCCGTGCATAGGAAAATAATAATGCGATAAGTGAAACGACAATTAATGCCGCAACTATCCACTTCAGTTTCTTTCTGCTAACAAGGCTGAAAAAAGCTACAAGAACAGGTATGCAGCACACTAGCATTGCTGAATAGTTGACATGATTTCTAAAAAGAGGGTGCACTGCATCATTAATTGTGGCGAAACTAAATCCGCTGAAACTGTGTCGTATTAAAACAATAAAAGACGCCAGAACAATAGACCCGGCGAAAAACAAAGCAAAGTTTCTATAGCCATTACTCGTCTTAATAAAAAGAACTGGTCCGATCACAAACGGGATGATGTACCAGGTCTTCGCAACTAGAAATTTTAGTGAGATCATCCAATACGATGAAAAAATCACAGTTATAATCAGCCAAAAAAAAGACAGAACAATAACTCCCAAAAGCGGATGCCTGATGATCGGCAATAAATATTTTTTTTCTTGGTAAGCAAGCTGAAATACCAATAGCCCCGAAAGCAATATCATAAGAAACTCGTCGGGTATATCAGTTCCAAGGTCTGGAGTAAAATTATACTCGAATGAAAAAGGCAAAGCAACAAGAAGTAAAAAAAAAATTATTTCCGGACGGCGCCAGCTAAACAAGAGAAAAAGTAAAACGAATGGAACAAATGCAATCAAATATTCCTCGGTATAAGCAGCCAGTGCGATAAAAGTAAAAAAGACACCTGAGAGTGTCAGAAAAATAATATTTTCCAATTTTATGAGCCGGGTCACTTTTTCTGTGATTTTCTTTTATCGAGAAGTAAGGCTACCAGGATTGAAAAAAGCAGGCTAAGCGCCGCAGTTGCAACAACCGCCTGAAAAATTTTTGGTTTGTCGGGCCATTCAGCAGGTTTCGCATTTTCTACTATAATGAGTACAGGTGGCTTGTTATCTACAATCAGTTGGTACTCGCTTTTCAATTTTCTATACTGATCAATCAGTTCTTCAGATTTAATTTCTGAATTTTCAATTTTTTTTAATGAAGAGTCAAGGGCAGAAAGAACCGATTTGTTTCCTGCACTTTGCAGTTCTCTATGCGTAAACTCCAGTCTTGACATGATGGCATTTGCCAGCTGAGGCGCAAGGTTCTTATCCGTATCCCAAACTTTTACTTTTAATTCTCCGTACTCACTTTTTATAACACTGGTATTACCTTTAAGAAGCGAAGCCGCTTTTATTCTTGCTGCATCTCCTTTTTCAGACATATTATAATGGTCATATAAATTAAACTGATCGGTGATAAATAAATACACGGTATCCAGTTTGGCAGTACCAAGAATCATATCCAAATCATCAGCTGTTCCAAGTGCAGTATACAGCGCTTCAATATTTTGGTTGAAGATCTTTGCTTTATCAGCTGAAAAAGAGCTGGCAGGCACTGCAGTAGCTACCGAAAGATATTGACGTGGTTTTAGAAAGGTGATAACAGTAGTTATTATTGTAGAAACAAAAACAATGATCACCATTTGTTTCCACCATTTTCTTATCAGATCGAACAGATCGGGCATAAAGGATTTTTTAATGAATCATTTTAAAAATCTGCTTCCAGTTTTGCAGGTCAAAAAGACGAGTGATAAAAACTAAAAATACCATAAGCATGGCTGCCAAAATAATTGTCAGCCATGGATTCAGTGCTAACTCTTCCGTCATGTAAAAAAATCCGCTTAACAGGATAATCATAAAAATATAGATAATCAATGAAGCAGGATGCATCTTTAAATGTAGCTTATTACGGCTATAAAACATTGCAATAACACCGCAGCTTACCTGGCTTATAATCGCTGCTATCGAACATCCTCTTGCCCCATAGGCTGGAATAAGAATGATATTTAAAACAACATTGACAGCTAATGCAAATAATAGAATTCTGCAGAAGGGATAAAGGTGGCCTGTTGCTGTCATGACTGTTCCATATACACTTACTAATGAGTATCCGATCAAGGCTGGCATACAAAGACGCAATACGCCAGCTCCATATTCATCACTATGGGTATATAATAGTCGGTGTATCCAGGGAGCCAAAAAAAACATGGTGCAAGCCGTCAAAATTGAAAAAGAGACCAATATATGGCGGATATTCAGTATTACGGGATTGATATCGTATCCACTGCTCCATTGCCGTGCCATATATGGCAAAACAAATGAAGCAAATAATATTCCGATCATATTGGCAGCATCGAGTAACCTGTATGATGCAGCATAAACACCCGCCTCGTGTGCCCCATCCGCATGTATCCGCTCAAGCATAAATCCATCAAGCCTGATATGTGCTGACATTAATAATAGAATCAACGTAAAAGGCAGAACTTCCACAAATAATTTTCTCTTGAAAAATGAATGAAGCGAAGAAATTTGAAATGAAACTCCTCGACGACGGAGAACAATTACAGCTACCATTAGCGCAGTAAAAGTGCTTATTGCCTGAAAAAAAAGAAATAAGTTGATAGTTATGTGACCAAAAATGGTAGGTATAAAAAGAAACCCACCGCAAAGTATGATCATCATTGTCTTGTCAAGTACCGATAACCAGGCATCCGCCCGAAACCACTGACTCCCCGTAATAATGGCCCTTGTAAAAACAAAAAGGAAAGTAAATACCTGAATAAATATTAACCCGGCGACAATATCCCATCTCCCGATACCTGTTACATATGCAGCGCAAATAAACACACCTGAATAAATTATTGCAAGAATAATTTTTAATAGAAAAAAATTACCGGTTTGTCCTTTGAAAAAATCGGGATTCGTAGCCAGCTGGCGATTGAAATAATTGGTGAATCCAAGATCAAGAATGAACCCCAGAACAATGGAAAGATTGAATAATGAAAAATAATGACCGTACTCTGTGGTACCAACGAAATTCTGAACACCTCTGTCAATAGCAAAAATCCAGACGGGTTTAATAATAAGATTCAATACAATCAACAAACCCAGGGAAGAATAAAATCTGGACGTTTCTTTCATTATTTGAGATTATCTGGCTACAGCACTTTTACATTTCTGCTAAAACTTTCCTCCAGCGATATAAATGTTTCGGTTCTCTCAATCCCCTTGATCTTTTGAAGCTGATCATGTAATACAAACCGAAGCTGAGAAATATCTTTACATACAATTTCTGCAAACATGCTATAGTTCCCGGTAGTATAATTCAATCTTACAATTTCGGGGATTTTTTGAAGCTCTTTTGCTACTGTATCATACAAAGAGCTTTCCTTTAAATAGATTCCTATGAAAGAGATCACATCATACCCTAATTCTTTCAGATCTACTTTTAAACGGGTACCTTTAACAATTCCCGCTTCTTGCAATTTTTTTATACGAACATGAATGGTACCTCCCGATACATAAAGCTTTTTCCCAAGATCCGCATAAGATATCTCGGCATTTTCCATCATGCTATAGATGATCTGGAGGTCCAATTTATCAAGATTCAATTTGCCCGCCATTTTGATATGTATTTTAGATAATTTCTACAATTAATATCAAATATTTGAACTTTTTCTATATTTTCAAAAAAATTATTGAATAATTTGGAATGAAATGGCCAATCATCCTACATTTGTTCCATCAAGTTCTTGATAATACTGTGGGGTGATGAAATTTTTGGCAGACATGCCCTCTTGTCTCGGGGGTGGAGATCATGGGATAAACGTAAGGTAATGGGTTGACCACTAATGCTAGCAGTGCCTTATAGCTAACCACTCCGTGGAGGTTCGACCCCTCCCCCTACAGCAATTTTTTAAAGCCTTTGCAATTAGCAAAGGCTTTTTTATTAATGTATATCACCAATTACTTTTTATCAATGCCCGGAGAATAATGGATAGTTATTTTTGTATCAAATCATGTATCGGATGAAAAAAATTTTACTTTTCGCAGCTTTATTTACTTGCTTTCTGCTTAACGCCCAGGATCAAAAACTAAAACAGTTAAAAGAAGAATCTTCAAAATCAGCTAAAAAAGATCCTGCAGACACAAGTTCTAAAATATGGAAAAGCGGGGGCCTTTATAGCCTGAATGTTTCGCAAGGCTCACTTAGCAACTGGGCTGCCGGCGGTGATAATTTTTCGATATCTGTCAACTCTCTTCTCAGTCTTTTTGCGTTTTATAAAAAGGAAAAAGATAGCTGGGATAACACTTTTGATTTCAATCTAGGCTACGTAAATACTACCAGCCTCGGTAGCCGGAAAAATGATGATCGATTTGACCTGCTTTCAAAATATGGGTATGCATTAACTTCAAAGCTCAACTTATCTGGTTTATTCAATCTTAGGTCCCAATTTTTTAAAGGCTACACTTTCCCGGATAATGTAAAAACCTTTGCTTCTAATTTTATGGCTCCGGGTTATTTGTTACTGAGCTTAGGATTAGATTATAAACCCACAAAAAATCTTTCCATATTTTTCTCTCCCGTTACAGCAAGATGGGTGATTGTAAAAGATACTGCTCTTTCCAATAAAGGCCTATACGGGGTTGATCCCGGTAAAAAAAGCACTTTAGAGTTTGGCGCCTTTGCAACTATTAATTACCTCAAAGAAATAAGCAAAAACATTACCTATAAAGGAAGACTTGATCTTTTTTCCAACTACAGGCACAATCCACAGAATGTAGATCTCTTCATGTCGAATATTTTAAATGTCAAACTTTCAAAAGTTTTATCTGTCACATGGGGTTTGGACTTTATTTATGATGATGATGTAAAATTATTCGGACCCAACCAAAGGTCTCCGGCACTACAGGTAAAATCTCTGGTAGGTCTTGGCTTGTTGCTGAAATTCTGATATGCTATAAGTCTTTTTTAACATTTCCGGTAAAATAAAAAAGAATTTCGTTCATTGTTTGTTGCAAATATCTTTGCGATTCCTGGTTGAATTTTCTATTCTACCGAATCCGATCCTGTGAAGCTTAATTAATAGCCGACTATGATGAATAAAAAAGCCACCGGATTTATTCTATTCTGTTTTTTTTCAGCAAGTATTATTGCTCAGGATGCTGGTATTCGCAAACTCCAGTCGGAGTCTCAGCGAAATATTAAAAAAACATTTTCAGATACAGTCTCCAAAAAATGGAAAGCAGGAGTTATTTATAATATTAATGTAGGGCAGGGAAGCCTTAGCAACTGGGCTGCTGGTGGTGATGATTTCAGTTTCTCATTTGCAACAGCGTTAAGCATTTTCACTTCTTTTAAAAATGAAAATATAAGCTGGGACAATGGCATAGACATTAATCTTGGCTACATTAATACCACTTCCCTGGGGGGTAGAAAAAATGATGATCGGGTTGACCTTGTTTCAAAGTATGGGATTGCTCTTAATAAAAAGTTGAATCTTACAACGCTGATAAATTTTCGCTCCCAGATGTTGAAGGGTTATAGTTATACAGGAACAACAAAAGATAATAATATCAGGAAAAATTTTGCTTCAGATTTTCTATCCCCTGCATATGTACTGATCAGCCAGGGGCTGGATTATAAACCGGGGAAAGGTCTTTCAATATTCATTTCCCCCGTTACATCCCGTTGGGTTATTGCAATGGATGATTCATTATCAGCTAGGGGAGATTATGGTGTCATTCCTGGTAAACACAGCACTAATCAGCTTGGAGCTTTTGCCACTATTAATTATACCACCTCTTTCAATAAATTTATTTCTTACAGGGGAAGGGTTGACCTTTTTTCCAACTACAAGAACAATCCATTGAATACCGATCTGTATATGACCAATGCCATTTCAGCTAAACTGGGAAAAGTCATTTGTTTAAGCTGGAATCTTGACATGATCTACGATGATGATGTAAAATTATTCGGTGAGAATAATTCTTCACCCGCCCTTCAATTAAAGTCAGTATTTGGAGTAGGACTGCAGGTAAGGATTTAAGCTATCTTTGGCCTGCATGGGCCAGAAAAAATTAATCCGCTTTGCTGAAATCGAGACATTTCCGAATGTGCTTCAATACCCCCGCGACATAAAAGGCAAATGGCGCAACTTTTTTAAAACCAATAATGAGCTCATTCTTGAGCTTGCCTGCGGAAAAGGTGAGTATGCTGTTGGCCTTGGAAAGCTTTATCCCCAAAAGAATTTTATTGGGGTGGATTTAAAAGGAAATCGGATCTGGGTTGGAGCGAAAAAAGCTTTGCAGGAGAACCTGGCAAATGTTGCATTCCTTAGAACACAAATTGATATGATCGCAACTTATTTTGATCAAAATGAAGTTGCTGCTATCTGGATCACATTTCCCGACCCGCAGCTGCGCCTCTCCAAAGCAAAAAAAAGACTTACCCATCCAAAGTTTCTTCGGCTATATCAACAATTTCTTATTCCCGGCGGTTGTATACACCTAAAAACTGATAGCCCTATTTTATATCATTTTACAAAGCTGATCATTGAAATGTATGATTGTAAACTTCATACTGACATCGATAATGTAACTAAAGAACCAGATGTTTCAACAGAACTAAAAATTAAAACACATTACGAATCATTAGATATTGCTCAAAGTCAAAAAGTACATTACCTATGTTTTTCGCTTCCTGAGACTTTACCAACAATAGAGAAGGATATTGAGCTCAAAGAAAAATTAAAAGAATATGAAGGAGTTGCTTGAGGGCATTGACTATTATTTCAATGAAGAAGGTTTTGTGGTGCTGACTGAAAAATATCACCTGGAAAAAGGATATTGCTGCGGTAACGGCTGCAAACACTGTCCTTATGATTATGAAAATGTTCCCGAACCCAAAAGAACAGAATTAAAATCACAGGAAAAGAAAACAGATTATTGATATGCCTCCGAAGAAAAAATCATCCTCAAAACTAAAAGCAATAAAACCTTCTGGTAAAAAAGATGAAAGCTTTTTTGAGTTGGTATATGAAGTGGCCAGGCAAATTCCTAAGGGTAGAGTAACTTCTTACGGGGCAATTGCTGCCTGTATCGGAACAAAATCGTCGGCCCGTATGGTAGGCTGGGCTATGAATGGTGCGGGAAGAGTGAAACCCAAAGTTCCTGCACACCGGGTAGTTAACCGAATCGGAATGCTGAGCGGTAAACATCATTTTTCTCCTCCTGGCAAAATGCAACAGTTGTTAAAAAAAGAAGGAATAAAAGTAAAGAATGACCAGGTGCAGGATTTTAAAAATATTTTTTGGGACCCGGTTTCTGAATTAGGGCTTTGAGTTATTATTCCTAAAAAATGATTTGGATTCATTTTCCTCGAGAATATACATGTGATTTGACTCTCAATGTTAAACTACCGTAAAAAGATTGTCATATAGTACAATCATTTCCCATTATCTCAGGGATCCCCATCAGTTAGTTTTACATTTGCAACTCTTCGCCAATCTTATTTTCTAATCCCCATCAAAAAGACGGAAAAATGAATTCATTTTTTGACTATACTTTTTTAGGAAACACCGTTAAGGACTGGTCGATCTGCATTGGAATAATCGTAGCAAGCATCCTTGTTGCACGGCTATTCAGATCAGTCGTAATAAAAAAACTTCAAAAGCTTACGCAAAAAACCAGTACTGACTTTGATGATTTTATTGTGTCTGTTATCCGCAGGTTTGCGATGCCTTTAATAAATGTTCTTTGTATTTATTTTGGACTAAAATATCTCAGTCTTCCCGGCAATGCAAGCAGAGTGTTAAGTGTTGCCGTTACGGTAGTTTCCGTATTCTTTGTTGTAAGAGCCATTAATGCCTTTATTCGTTATTTCTTTTATTCTTATTTAAACAGGGAGTCTCCTGAAGAGGAAAAGAAAAAGCAGGTGAGAGGTATCCTGATCCTTATAAATGCAGTTGTTTGGGTTATTGGTATTGTTTTTCTTATTGATAACCTTGGGTATGATATAACCACCATTGTAACCGGGTTGGGAATCGGCGGTATCGCCATTGCATTAGCCTCCCAGGCCATATTAGGTGATCTCTTTAGTTATCTGGTGATCTTTTTTGATAAGCCATTTGAAATCGGTGATTTTATAATTGTTGATGATAAAATCGGGGTTGTTGAATATATCGGTATCAAAACAACAAGGATCAAAACACTGAGCGGGGAGCAATTGATTTGTTCCAATACTGATCTGACCAATTCAAGGGTTCACAATTTTAAAAGAATGGAGCAAAGAAGGGTGTTGTTTTCATTTGGAGTTGTCTATGGAACTCCTGCCGCCAAACTAAAAAGGATACCCGGAATGGTTAAAGAGATAATTGAAAAACAGAAGCTTACAAGATTTGACAGGGCCCATTTCTTTTCATTTGGAGATTATAGTTTGAATTTTGAAATAGTATACTACGTACACTCAGCTGATTACAATATTTATATGGATACCCAGCAGGCTATCAACCTGGCTATTTTCGAAAGGTTTGAAAACGAAAATATTGAGTTTGCGTTTCCGACACAAACATTATTCTTCCAAAGAAGTAATATGGAGGCGGTAAATAATTAATTGTAGTATGGGCTGATCATCCAATATACAATGACACCCGTTATCGCTACATAAAACCAAACGGGCCAGGTAATGCGAACCAGTTTTTTGTGTTTTGCAAATTCTCCTGTCAGAGCCCGGTAGGCGGAATAAAGAATAAACGGAAGAATAATTCCTGCCAATGGAATATGTGTGCCCAGCAGTATATAATAAATAATGCGGCTGCTTCCTGCCATTGTTTTTTCTGCTTCACTTAAAATACCATCATGATCAATATCACCAAAACGGGTTTCCCCCGCAAGCAAATGATGGGATATGTAACTCAATAAAAAAAGAATGGAAAGAAACATGGCTGAAAGCATAAGATTCCTATGCAATACGTAGTTCTTTCTTTTAACAGCTATTAATGCTGCCACCAAAAAAACAGCAACTATTGAATTGATTACTGCATTGGCTTTAGCGAAAAGGTGAACATCAAAACCAACATGCAGATTTAGCTTTACCCTTCCTAATAAAACTACCACCGCAAATACAACAACGGAAAATGTAAGAATGAGAATATTTGCTTTTTTATCATTCTTTTTCCAGGCAGCCTCCAGCATTGTTCAGGATTTTTTTCTTAAAATAAACAGCAATAAACCAACTCCAAAAATGGCTATCAGGAAAACAACTGCAATTAGCTGAAGTTTGCCGGCAAAGAAACTTTTTTTATGAGGATCCTTTTCCATGGTAAGAAAGACCAGATCTTCTGAAAGTTTTGCCAATGAAACTGAATCCAACCCATCATAGTATCCTCTTACATACCTGTTACTGTCGATCAGTACAAACTTATCACTATGAACAAAGTTAGTGTCTACTCCTTCTCCGTCTTCTAAACCCACCCTTACTTCCTTTAAAGCAAAATCATAAATCGTTTTTTTGTCACCGGTCAGCAACCACCATTGCTCAGGATTTACCTGGAATCGGTTTGCCCAGTATTTCAATCTTTCTACAGTATCTCTTTCGGGGTCTATGCTGAATGAAAGAAAATGAACAAGATCATTTGTTTTGTCTCCTACCCGCTTCCCGTTGTGAATGGATTCTGCCAATCTTTTCATGTTCATGGTCATGCCGGGGCATATAGTAGGGCAATGGGTAAAAAAGAAATCAGCTACAACAATTTTTCCCTTCAGACTATCCCAGGTAATTGTTTTACCATCCTGGTTTGTCAATTGAAAATCCTTCATTCTGTGCCATATGGTATCACTGACCCTTTTCCCGTTTTTCGTAGCATTTATCACAGAGTCTGGCAAGTAATGGCGAGGCATTACTACCGCTTTTTCACTTTGCCTTTTTACAATAAAGTAGGCGACAAGAGGAAGCAGCAGGGCCAGCATAATTCCATAAAGTGCTTTCTGATTCAAAATAATACTGAATAAAAAACCACTAAACCGCTGCATGTAACAGGCAGATGGTTCAATGGTTTTGGTTTAAATAATTAAAAAAGATATTTATTCTTTCCCGCTTTTGTTTTCTGCAGGAACCTCTTTCTTTTCTTCTTTATGTTTTACAGGCATTGTGGTCTCCTTAAAATAAGGATCATATTTATTTCTAAGATTCTTATAAGAATTACCATCCCATATAAATGCAGTAATAAACCAAACAAACAGCAACAGGGGAACCACAATCGTCATGATCATATTCCTTATTTCATCACCAAGGTGCATGAATATGGAAACAATGTAAAATGCTTTTGCCAGCGAAAGAATACAGATCACTCCTTTTACAGCCAGAATAAGACCGGACGAGTCACCATACCAGCTTTTGGCAATACCAAAACCCAGCGCCAATTCGACAAGTGTTATGCCTGACAATACCCAGGTTGTTTTCCATATCCGCTTTACAGTATCATCTGACGGTGCATGATGAAAAGTTACTTCAGGGGAAATGGTTTGATGATGTTGTTCCATAATTTCTTTTATGTCAGTTCACAGATTTATTAAATAAGATAAAAACAAAGGAACACAAATACCCAGACAAGATCCACAAAGTGCCAGTATAATCCGGCTTTTTCGATCATCAGGTAATGACCCCTATGGTCAAACACTCCTTTGTATGTCATGATCAACATGATAATATTTATGACCACACCGCTGAAAACGTGGAATCCGTGGAAACCCGTAATACCAAAGAAATAGCTTCCAAATGCCGGCGGACCCTGGTTTCTTACATGCATGCTTGCTACATCAAGCTGACCAATAAGATCAGTTTGAGACATAGCTGCCAGTTGACTATGAGTCAGATCATGGTGATGCTCATGTACGAGACTGATCAATGTTTCCTTTGGGGTATGCTGTAATGCCTCAGCTACGGCCGCATGATCGGCAAATTGACCCCATGGATTAATACTTGGTGTTTGAGGTAACAGCTTTATTGTACCGTCAACAAGTGCTGCATGCTCACCTGTAAGAAGGTGTGTCCACTCCCATGCCTGACAGCCAAGGAACGCTAATCCCCCAATAATTGTCCAGAGGAGATACTTCATAACACCTTTTCTGTCCATATGGTGACCCGCATGAACCGCCAGCACCATAGTAACAGAACTGATGATAAGGATGAAGGTCATGATACTCACAAATGCCAGAGGCAAATCAGCATGGCCTGCTCCGGGAAAAGCATTGAAAACATGATTGGCATCCGGCCAGTAATTCTGGCTAAAACGAATAGATCCATAAGAAATGAGGAATGCACCAAATGTAAATGCATCACTCATCAGGAAATACCACATCATTAATTTACCATACTCCAGGTTGAATGGGCTTTTTCCCCCGCTCCACCATTTGGTTTGATGTGTTGTTGCTGTCGTAGCCATATCAGTTGTCAGGTTTTATTGATTTTGGTTCAATTATATTTTTATTATCCTCCAATCACCAGAAAAAATACCAGCAGGTATATCCATAAAAAGTCAACAAAGTGCCAGTATGTTGCAGCGATCTCTATCGGCACGGAACTATATAGTTTTACTTTTCCTGCATATGCCTTAATGAACATTACTATTAAAGCGATCACTCCCCCGATCACATGTATCGCATGCAAGCCGAAGATGACATATAGAAATTGCCCGGCACCTGAGCCCTTAAATGTTACATGCTGGGCCCAAAGAGCACTAAACCCGATCCACTGTAACACTACAAAAGCGACTCCAAGCAATAATGTGACGCCGACGAGTGTCCGGTACTGCTGCATTTCCCTGTTCTTAAAAGATCTTAATGCCATCTGTATTGTTACACTGCTGATCAATATCACAGCAGTTGATATATAGAATACTTTTGGCAGCGCTACCGGTTTCCAGTTTACCAGGTTACTCTTTACAATAAAAGCACTGGTTAATCCTGCAAACATCATTACGATGCTCCCGATAGCCACCCACAGCGTAAACTTGTGGGGATGTATTTTTTTTCTTTGTTGATTGCTCACAATATCCATCTCTTCTTTATTTATTATGCTTTACTCAACAGCAAAGCAAAAAATATAACTGGTAAATACATATAACTTCCAAACATTACTCTTCTTGCTGACGATGCATCCATTTTCTGATATAACCGGAAACAACGGCTTATCATAAACAAATTTGCAAGGATGATCATCCCAACAGCAATTTTTCCGGTTGCATCTCCATAGCTGCACATTCCTGTATAGAAAGGCAACAAGGTAACCGGGACCAGCACCAATGAATAAGCAATGGTCTGTATTGCCGTAAATTTTGTCGGTCCCTCATTTGCCGGTAGCAGTTTAAAACCAACTGACGAATAATCCTTGTGTGCTACCCAGGCAATAGCCCAGAAATGGGGAAATTGCCAGAAAAACTGGAAAGCAAAAAGAATCCATCCGCCAACAGATAGCTTATCGTCTCCCGCAGCCCAGCCAATGAGGCAAGGTAAAGCTCCGGGCACTGCTCCCATCAATACAGCAATTGAATTAACTTTTTTCAATGGCGTATAAATAAAAGCATAGAGAAATAAACTCAGCGCCGCCAATCCTGCTGTCAGCCAGTTGAAGTAGTAACCAAGAATATAGGCTCCTGCCAATCCTGTTACTATTGCAAATGCCCAGCCTTCCGTCTCAGACATTCTTCCGGCTGCTACCGGACGCCTGGCTGTGCGTTTCATTTGAGCATCTGTATCCTTTTCAACTACCTGGTTTATGGCATTAGCACTGCCTGTTACCAGCATCCCGCCTGCAAAGAGCAATGAGATCATGGTCCAGTCATATGCTACTACTTTAGGCGCCAGCAAATAACAAACGATACTGCTGAACACCACCATGATACTCAGCGAAGGTTTTATCAAAAGCAAATAATCTTTTATCTTCTTCATCATTTCAACCTTCGCAATATTTTCAAAAAAACTTATTTCTCTTCTGTTCATCCGCTCACTATTCTTCCTACATCAAGCTAATGCTTACTTTCATTTTCGCCAATTGGTTCAGTTTGTGGAATGTATTCTCTTCCATCTTTTCCATAATCATATGGCCAGCGATGAACTTCAGGAATTTCTCCCTCCCAGTTACCATGACCCGGACGTATAGGTGTGGTCCACTCAAGAGTATTGGCTCCCCATGGGTTTGTCGAAGTAACTTTTCTTCCTTTGAAAATGGAATAGAAGAAGTTGAAAACAAACATGAGTTGTACTGCAAATACTATGATTGAAACAACCGTAATCATTTTATCTAAATCTCCAAACTGGTTGAACGATACCCAGCCTCTTTTATCAAGGTAACGACGTGGCATACCAGCTAGTCCTTCATAGTGCATTGGCCAGAAGATCAGGTAAGCGCCGATCATAGTTACCCAGAAATGCATATATGCTAAGGTGTTATTCAGGTAGCGGCCAAACATTTTGGGGAACCAATGATACACTCCGGCAAACATGCCAAAGAAGGATGCTACCCCCATCACTATATGGAAGTGTGCCACCACAAACATGGTATCATGCAGGTGAATATCAATGGTTGAGTTTCCGAGGAAAATACCCGTTAAACCACCTGATATGAATAAGCTCACAAAACCAATGGCAAACAAGGTTGCCGGTGTGAAGCGGATATTACCCCGCCACAATGTTGTGAGCCAGTTAAACACTTTAATGGCCGACGGAACAGCGATCAGCAATGTAAGCAATACGAAAACTGATCCAAGGAATGGATTCAACCCGGTTACAAACATGTGGTGTGCCCAAACCAGGAATGCGAGAATACAGATCGCAAACAAGGATCCCAGCATCGCCATGTATCCGAAAATAGGTTTTCGGGAGTTGACGGATAATATTTCCGACACCATTCCCATGGCCGGTAATAAGATGATATAAACCTCGGGGTGACCTAAGAACCAGAAGAGGTGCTGGTACAAAATAGCACTACCTCCTTCGTTAGGCAATATTTCACCATTTACAACTATATCACTCAGGTAAAAACTTGTTCCGAGATTTCTGTCGAACAAAAGAAGTATTGCTCCAGAAAGAAGAACAGGGAAAGACAATACTCCCAACACAGCTGTAAAGAACATGGCCCAAATTGTCAATGGCATTCTTGTCATGCTCATTCCCTTTGTCCGCATGTTAAGGATCGTAGATATGTAGTTCAATCCTCCAAGCAAAGAAGAGACAATGAACAGGGCCATACTTATAAGCCACAGATCAGTTCCCAATTTACCTCCGTCACTGGCCTGTCGTAATGCACTTAGCGGGGGGTACATGGTCCATCCACCTGCAGCCGGACCTGTTTGAATAAATAAAGAAGATATCATTACAATACTGGCAAGGAAAAAGAACCAGTATGAAAGCATATTAAGAAAAGGCGAAGCCATATCTCTTGCACCTATTTGCAGCGGAATAAGAATGTTTGCAAATGTTCCGCTTAAGCCTGCAGTCAACACAAAGAATACCAAAACAGTTCCGTGCATTGTTACCAGTGCATAGTAAAATTCGGGTTGTATCTGCCCACCTTTCGCCCAGTGGCCAAAAAATGTTTCAAGAATTGGAAATGATTGATCAGGATATCCTAATTGTAACCGGAACAATACAGAGAACAGCCCCCCAATGATAGCCCACACTATACCCGTGATCAAAAATTGTTTTCCAATCGTTTTATGATCCTGGCTGAAAATATATTTAGTTACAAATGTTTCATGATGATGATGCACATGATGCTCATCATGGTGAACCGCATGGGTCGTTACAACTTCCGGATTTACATGCATTGATTCGCTCATAATCTTTTTATTTTAACCACAGCCTCGGCTGCTTGAGTTTTCAATTATTGCTTTTCGGTTCAATGTTCATTGCTGTTACTGCTGTAGCAGCCGTAGTATCTTTTTTTACAGAAGGATCTTTGTCAGGATTTGCCACAAGATATTGTGGCTTCTTGCCTGCCAACCAGGCATCAAACTCCTCCTGTGTTTCCACAACAATTACACCGCGCATACTCCAGTGACCTTTTCCGCACATTTGATCACATGAAATTTCGTAAACAAAATCAGGGTTACCGGTTTTTTCTCTCATCTGTTTTGTGGTAAACTTAGGTGTAAACCACATAGAGGTAGGCGTACCCGGAACAGCATCCATTTTCATTCTGAAATGCGCCAAACCCACGTCATGGATCACATCTTTTGCGCCAATAACCAAATGCACCGGTTTATTGACTACCAGGTGCATTTCCTGTTCAACAAAAACATCATCATGATTTGCTTCATCATCCCATATCTGGCCAACGGGGTTATTATTTGCCGCGTCAATATACCTGTAGAATTTTTTTCCTAAAACCCCATCCTTACCCGGATACCGAAATTCCCATCCAAACTGTTTACCGACAACCTCAACAACCATTGAATCCTTCGGGGCATTACCTGTTATTTTAAACCAATAAAAAATTCCAAACCCTACAAGCACGGTCAAAGCAATGGCCGGAATAACCGTCCATATTACTTCAAGCTTATTGTTATGAGGATAGTAATAAGCTTTTCTTGTATCAGATTCCTGGTATTTGTAAGAAAACCAGAACAAGGCAACTTGTGTGATTATAAAGACGATGAAAGTAATTGCCAGCGTTATGTAAAGCATTCTATCAATCAGTACTCCGTGGTCGGATGCAGGCTCTCCAAGAATTTTTCCGCTTAATTTATGATTACAATACCAAACGCCAAACAAGCCTGCAATCAGGAATGCCAGCAGCATGAAGCCATTGATTTTGTTGCTTTGTTTACGAGCCTTTTCTATTCCTCTTAAAACTGCTACATACTCACTTGCCTTGGCAATCTGAAATGTGATCAGAAATCCAAGAACCAAAATCGCAACTATAAATAATGTCTGCATAATCTGTTATTCTGTTTTTCTTTCAATTAATACTTTAAGTAGCATCAGGTATGGTGAATAATACTTTCCTTTACGAACGGATGATTTTTTGCCAGCAAAGGTGCTTTTGCCAAAGCCCTTGCAGTAACAAACATGATCAATCCTACAAATCCTGCAGCCACTCCAAGATCATATAACATAAACGGCACTTTGTTGGGTGAAGGTCCGGGGAACACCATCTGGAAGAAATCAAGCCAGTGCCCGAACAGTATCAACAAAGCCATAAATGTTATGGTAGCATAACTTCTCTTTGAGTTTCTGCTCATTAATATTAATAACGGAGCAATGAAATTGATAATAAACATCAGCCAGAAAACACCGCTATAAATTCCCTGTGATCTGGGCTTAAAATATGTTGTTTCTTCCGGCATGTTTGCATACCAGATTAGCATAAACTGTGAAAACCACAAGTAGGTCCAGAACACTGAAAACGCAAACATGAATTTTCCTATATCATGCAGGTGCTCTTCGTTTGCAAACTCCATATAACCCGTATTCTTCAGGTAGACAAAAAACAGGCAAATAAGTGCCATACCCGCCACAAAAGTGCTGGCAAATGTGTACCAGCTATACATAGTGCTGAACCAATGTGCATCAATACTCATCAGCCATAACCAGGGAATTGATGACATAACAGTTAAAGCAAAAACTATCAGGAAAAGCGCCGCCCAAACTGTATTTGTCCATATATATTTTTTTCCTGCCTCTTTTGAAGGAAGCGGATTATTATCCAGACTGCGGGATAGGCTGCGTATCTTCCATCCTAAGAAAGACCACAGACCGATTGTCAGAATTGTTGCAACAGTAAAGAAGCCTTTATTTAAGAACCCCTTTTTGAAGTTCAGGATCTTGTCATGCTCGACATGTACTGTATCAGTCCAGTGATAAATGGTATGATTACTTCCGAAAGTGATTGCCAAAAGAATGGCAAGACAGATAACACCAATTACAGGTACTACAGCAGAGATGGCTTCGGGTATCCTGCGGAAAGCCATTTGCCATCCGCCCCATGCAAGAGTAGTAGCACAAATAAAAAACATGGAAGCATTAACGACCAGCAAAAAATACACACTGTTCTGAAGAAGGCTGGCCCAAAAACGGGCATCTTTCATCTGCTTTTCCTCAACTGTTCCGCCGCCGCCATGTGTGGAAATATACAAAGCGATGATAGCAACGATTCCCAACAGCATTAATGCAATTGAGATGGTGTTGTACCGCTTCGGAATTTCAAATTTTTCTCTGATTGTCATCTGTATCTTTTTATTTATGATCGTTCAGTTACTATTTTCCTGTTTTTGCTGTGGAATCAGCCGCAGGAGCCGCACTGGCAGCAACTCCTCCTTGTTTCATTTTAATATAAGCAATCACCTCCCAACGTTGCTTGGTATTTAATTGAGAAGCGTAGCTACCCATCAGGTTTTTTCCGTACGTAACAGAATGAAACATGGTTCCTTCAGCCATAGACTTCATGTCTTCTGCCATGAAGTTTTTTGGAGCAGCAGGGTAAGGGCCATCACCTCCTTTCCATAAAGGTCCGTTTCCATCAAGTTTTGCTCCATGACAAATGCCACAATTCACCAGGTAAAGCCTTTCAGCTTCCTGCATATCTATATCGGCAGTATTCAGCGGATTTTTTATCCCGGCTGATTGTGCATAGCCTGCTGAATCATTTTTTAAAGTATAAGGAAACATATCCCCTCTTGCTATAGTTCCATCAACTGGCTTTGCGGTATAGTGAATTCCTTTTTTGTCCATCTCGTCGGAAGAAGTAGAATATGTTTCATAAGCACGGCTATAAGTCATATCCGGCATATATATTCTACCAGGTTTACGCTTATTGCTGCAACCAAACATCAGAGCCGTCATTACTACCAGAATTAATATGATCCCTGTTTTTTTCATCCTTGATGATTTATAAATTTTAATGAACAGCTTCAGCTTTTTTCTCAAATCGTTTTGTGTCTTTGTCATACCGCCCCAACCACCATTCTGTTTCTTTATGCTGCACCTGCACTTCTGCTGCGCCCAAACTTTGCAGAAAACTTACTGCTTCTGCTTCATTTGTTTTATCTGTACACTCCAATGCCATTACGAACGTATCATCCGTAGAACGAGGATTAAAATGATCCTTTTTTACAAACGGAGCTAATTGACATAAATAGCAGAAAGTAAGTACCATTCCCACGGCAGAGAATAACACCGTTAATTCAAAAGTGATGGGAATCCATGCTGGCAGAGCAAAATAAGGTTTGCCTCCAAAATTTATCTGCCAATCAATTGTTAGTGCCCATGTAATAAAGCCGACAGCAGTGGCAGTTCCTGTTATACCATATATGAATCCGGCAACATGCAGGCTTGTATCACGAAGACCCATTGCTTTATCCAGGCCATGAATAGGAAACGGAGTAAAGATCTCATGAATCTTATATCCTGCCCGGCGAACTTTCTTAACAGCAGGAAATAAAACTGCTTCATCGTAAAAGTTACCGGTTATGAATTTTTTTACAGCCATAATTATTTTAAAATTCTAAATGACAAATCCTAAAAAACATTTTTTATCCATCTACGCTCCGTGGTCGTGACCATGCTTCTCGCCAAACTCTACCACAGTTTCATGTTCTATTTCATCCATTTTTTCCTTATAGTTCTCACCACTTCTCTTCAAAATATGCTTGATCTCTGCTATCGCAATAACAGGGAAGAATTTGGAGAAGAGGAAATAACAGGTAAAGAATAAACCGAATGTTCCAAGGTAAAATCCAACCTCCCAGATAGTCGGTGCATAATACGTTGCCCATGCACTGGGAAGATAATCCCTGTAAATAGATGTCACGATGATTACAAACCTTTCAAACCACATACCTATGTTCACCAATATGGACATAAAGAAAGTAACCAAAAGATTTCTTCTCATTTTTTTGATCCAGAATATCTGCGGCGACAATACGTTACATCCCATCATGATCCAATAGCTCCATCCGTAAGGACTGCTGAGGTTTAAACGGTTCTGGAAGAAGGCAAAATTTTCATACTCTGACGCACCATACCACGACATGAACAATTCTGTGAGATAAGCTATTCCAACAATTGAACCCGTAAGTACTATAACCTTATTCATCACATCAATGTGCTCAATGGTAATATATTGCTCAAGTCCTAAAACCTTTCTGGTAACAACAAGCAGGGTTTGCACCATGGCAAATCCAGAAAAGATAGCACCCGCAACGAAGTAAGGCGGGAATATGGTTGTGTGCCAGCCCGGTACTACTGAAGTAGCGAAGTCAAAGGATACTATCGTATGCACTGACAATACCAGTGGTGTACTTAAACCGGCAAGTACCAGCGACAATGCCTCATGTCTTTGCCAGTGTTTGGTTGAACCGGTCCATCCGAAAGCTGCCAGTCCATAAAACATTTTTCTCCATTTCTTTTTTGCCCTGTCACGAAGTGTTGCAAGATCAGGCAGCAAACCAGAATACCAGAACAAAAGTGATACAGTAAAGTATGTTGAGATGGCGAATACGTCCCACAAAAGCGCAGAGTTAAAGTTTGGCCATAAGGGGCCTCTTGTATTTGGATAAGGCAATACAAAGAATGCATCCCATACACGACCCATGTGCCATATCGGGAATTGACCAGCACATATTACAGCAAAAATGGTCATCGCTTCTGCAGCACGGTTCACACCAGTTCTCCATCCTTGTCGGAATAATAAAAGGATCGCTGAGATCAATGTACCGGCATGACCGATACCGATCCACCAAACGAAGTTGGTGATATCCCATCCCCAACCTACTGTTTTATGAAGGTTCCACTGGCCAACACCATAAATTACTTCCATGGTTACAGACACAATCCCGAAAAGCAAAAACAACACGGAGATGGAGAAACCGATCCACCATGCTTTAGTTGGGTTGGCTTCAACCGGACGGCAAATGTCTTCTGTCACCTGGTGATAGTCTTTATCGCCATCCACCAAGGGTGGTCTTACCTGTGATTCGTATCTGAGTAATGCCATAGTTTATAAAATTCCAAATAACAATTTCCAAATTTCAATTCCTCACTTCACCCTTCCGAATTCAATACGTTGTTTACTTTATTAATCAATGTGTTTCTTCCGGTTCTGTAGCAGCAGGCATATGCTTTTCTTCTTTTTCATGACCTGCTTCTGCATGTTCTTCTCCACTATGCTCCTCATCTGCCCAATGAGGATCATCCTCATCTGTATTCCTGATCTTAGCCATATATGTAACATTCGGCAACACATGCAACTGCTCCAGCACATGGAAAGTACGCTGCTTATTTTCTGTTCTTATTTTGCTGACACTGCTTTCAGGATCAGAGGCATTTCCGAAGACTATTGCATCAGTAGGACACGACAACTGGCATGCAGTTTTTGCATCACCATCCTGAAGCATTCTGTTATCTTTTTTCGCATCCAGTTTTGCTGCCTGCAATTTCTGAACACAGAAAGAACATTTCTCCATTACACCGCGGCTGCGGACAGTTACATCCGGGTTCAGTACCATGCGGGTAAGATCGTCATTCATTTGTTCAACAACAGGCCCCAACTCACCGATCAATTTCTGATCACGGTTATCAGGGAAACTATCGGCACCGGTATAATCAGCCCAGTTAAACCTTCTTACTTTGTAAGGACAGTTGTTGGCACAATATCTTGTTCCGATACAACGGTTATAGGCCATCTGGTTGATCCCTTCTGAATTGTGGTTCGTAGCAGATACCGGACACACATTTTCACAAGGTGCATTATCGCAATGCTGGCAAAGCATTGGCTGGAAAACCACACCTTTCAGATTATTAGGATCTTTTTCATCAGAAATAAAATAGCGGTCGATACGCATCCAGTGCATATCGTGATAACGCATTACTTCTTTTTTACCAACAACAGGTACATTATTCTCTGCATGACAGGCGATCACACAAGCAGCACAACCTATACAAGAGTTCATGTCAATGCTCATGCCCCATCTTAAGCCATGACTCCTGGTATCAGCGTCAGGATACAAAGTAGCATTACCCCTGAAATTATCATCTGAACCATTATAAAAAGCATTCTTCAACTCTTCGCTGAATTCAGGAATTACGTTTGGATGTTTTTTAAATGTAGCAAGTGTTGTTTCTCTTACGACTTCCTTACGGTTTTCGTAAGAATTATGCTTTTGTGTCTGTGCTATCTTATATTTTTCATCCAGTTTTTCAATAGTTACATTGGGCATTGTATAGTCAACCGTAGTGCCATTAAAAGAGCTGAATCCATATACATTTTTCCCAACTCCATCTGATGCTGCGCCTAAGGCTTTGTTTCTTCCGTATCCAAGTGCAACTCCGATTGTGTCGGCTTGCAAACCAGGGAATACCAAAACAGGTAAAATAACCTGCTTGTTTCCTGCGGTAAGTTTTACTACTGGCTTGCCTGGATAATATTCATAGTCATTATTCAGCTTTATTCCCAACTCTTCAGCTTTGGCAACAGAAATAATAGCATAATTATCCCATGTTGCTTTAGATACCGGATCAGGAAGTTCCTGTAACCATGGGTTACCAGCCTGCGAACCTGTACCTATTGAAACTTTCTGGTATAATACTATTTCATTTCCTGTTCCTTTTTTGCCAGCGGATACTGCAGCAACAGCATCAGAAAGTGACCCGCTGCTATAAGAACCACCACTGGTTGCTGTTTCATCTTCTTTCACTCCATCCTGCAGCGCTTTCTCAAATCCTTCTGCACCAAGTTTACCGGTCCAGTATTCCCGGAAATAGGTATCATAATCACGGGTGTCACCTGCCCAGTTTAAAAGAGAAGTTTGGTATGGGCGGGTTTTGAATAAAGGGTAAATAGCCGGTTGCAGGAAACTCACACAACCTGTTTTTGCTTCCGCATCGCCCCAGCTTTCCAGGTAATGATGAGAAGGTAAAATATAATCACAGAGTTCAGTTGTTTCATCCATCTTTCCGCTGAATGAAATCTTCACTTTCACTTTGCTTAATGCTTTTTCAAAACGGGTTACCCATTTATTATCTGTGTACTGACCATCATAATGATTGTATGCAGGATTAGCGCCATAGATCATTAATGTTCCAACACTTCCCGCTTCCATATCAGTCAGCAACTGGTTAAAATCACTATCAACACCCTGTCGGTAATTCACTGGTTTGCCCCAGTCAATTGTAGTACCAAAAGCACCAATAGCATTGTTGATAGCATTTACAATAACCTGAATATTTTTATCATTGCTACCACAAACAACCAATGCCTGGCCTTTATGAGCTACCAGGTCGGCAGCAACTTTTTTAATACCAGCTTCAAGTTTTGCATCCTTGATTGTTTCAGAGCCTTCCGAACCATTTACCATATTCAGAAGATCCAATACCACAGCACCGGTTTCTGAAGGACGATGTGTAAAACGTTCATCTGCATTAGAACCCGTCATGCTGAGGTGGCCCTCAAAATGATAATGTTTGCTCATTACCGGGTTCTTCTCATCAATCTTACGACCTTTTGAATATCCTTTGGCAAATTCTACAGGACTTAACCATGTTCCCAGGAAATCAGCCCCGATACTAACGATCACTTTTGCCGCAGCAAAATTGTAACTGGGCAATTTTCTTCCAAATCCGCAAGCTTCGTTTGCCAGTAACATGCCGCTGTACGAGTCAGCATCATATTGAATATGCTTCAGGTTAGGAAACTTTGCTATTATTTCTTTGGTAGAAGGTGAAACAACAGTGTTTGTTAGCAATACCGTAGACCCGCCGGCAGCTTTCATCGCATCACCAATCATTTTGTCGAACTGCTCAAAAGTCGGTACTTCTTCAAACTTTGGAGTTCCGTCGGCTCCGGCAACTTTATGCTGAGGAAATCTCAGGCGATACATATCATACAGATCCAAAACAGAGGCCTGGCATCTTGCAGAAGTTCCACCATTAGTATAAGAGCAAAGATTGTTACCCTCGATCTTGATAGGTCTGCCATCCCTAACTTTAGCTAGAACAGGTATCACATCTCCATCCTGCACATATGTAGTAGCATAGTATTTGGCAACACCGGGAACAAGATTTTCCGGCTTGCTGGCGTATGGGAATACTTTTCTTTCAGGGATTTTACATCCGGCTGCAATAGCTGCTGCTGCGGTACTAAATCCGAGGTATTTCAAAAAATCTCTCCGTGGAGCCTTAGCATCGATCAATCCTTTGTCATCAAAACTTTCAAAAGGAAGTTCTTCATGAAATTCATCCTTGAACTTCTTTTGAAAATTCTCCGGGTCATTTATTTCTCCGAAGCTTTGCCAGTATTTGTTTTGGCTCATAATTGAATTTGATAATTTGATAATTTCTCAATTGCCTATGCTTCCACATTGAGCTATCAGGCCATTTCTTATATCTTTTAATAATGACATTTTTGGCACTCAAGACCCCCGATATCTTTCACGGTCACACTATCCATCTTACCTGCTTTAATGTCATTATGAAACTTTTCATATATGCTATAGAACTTATTCCCGGTACTGTCTGTGTAATTGAAATTTACCTTTGTTTGCCTGTGGCAGTTAATACACCAACCCATACTGAGGTCTGCTACTTGTTTCACTTCATCCATTGCAGTAATCTCACCGTGGCAGCTCTGACATTGTACCTTTCCAGCTCTTACATGCTGTGAATGGTTAAAATACACATGGTCAGGAAGATTATGGATCTTGATCCACTCTATAGGTTTGGCGTTTGAAGGATCCCATTTGTTAGGCGTATTGGGGTCAAATCCGGCAGCTTTATGCAGTTTTGCTATTTCGGCCGTACCATTTATTTCATTTCCTTCTTCATCATAAAGTTTTGGCCCCTTGGTATATTCAGTAATCGCCTTATGACAATTCATACAAACATTCACGGAAGGGATAGCGGCATGCTTACTTTCCCATGCACCGCCATGGCAGTATAAGCAGTTGATCTGGTTAATGCCGGCATGTACTTTATGAGAATAATAAATCGGTTGTTTTGGTTGATAGCCTTTCTGACGACCCAGCCCAATTGCTCCTTTAGCAACCAGGTATCCACCTACAACGAAAAATACAATAGCAACCATGGCTATGTAAACCTTATTGCGATAGAAAGGAACAGGATCAGGACGACGGATTCCCTCAGCATCATCAGACATTTTCTTCAGGTTACTGTTAACCTGCATCAAGATCAAAGCAATAACTGCCAGAATAAGAGAAATAACTCCGAAGATTACTGCATTATTAGCTGTTTTTTCGGGCTCCCCGGTTGTTTCTGGTCCTTTTGGTTTGTTTGCATTGGCTACAACCTGATTAATGTATGCAACAACATTGCCTACATCTGCCAGAGTAACATCTGCAAAACCACTCATCATTGAGCCATATTCAGCTTTCAGACCTTGTGTATAAGAATCCGTAGCCATATACCCGGCAGGGTTATTGATCCATTTTTGTAACTCTTTATGATCGGCCCATTTATGTCTTTCCTCTAATCCCCCTAGTGCCGGACCTGTTGCTTTTTGTGTCATATTCGGATTATGACAACTGGCACACTTACTCATGAATAATGTCTTACCTGCCGTTGGGTCACCTTGTGCAGAAACCTGGGTTATTGAGAGAACAAAAAATGAGAAAATAACAAGAGCCAGTTTGTTGCAAGGTGGTTTACATGGAATCATAGACGCAATTGATTCAAAATGTGGATAAAAACCGTTTGAATGCCGCAAAAATAAGCCACGATGGTTATAAAATAACATCAGGTTTAACTTTTTTTTGATCCGCTACCAGCCTGCATTTCAGGCGATTTAATACTACTTTTTGTTTCACGGTATTCTTGTTTGTCACGAATCAGTCAACAAAACTCAAAAGCTCAACAGATGTGAAAATTGATAGTGTTTTGGAAAGATTTTTCCTCACATTTGCGTCGCCCAACCCAATTTATAAGGAACACATGTTTGAACGCTTACAGAAAAAATGGAAAGTAAGTGGCCTGCAACTGGCACTTATACTTTGCACATTCGCCATCGGTGGAAGTTTCACGGGTTTTATCGGTAAAAAGATCATGAACAGCCTGAATATACAGGAAGACTGGCTGTGGGCTGTGATGTATATATTATTAATTACGATATTATGGCCGTTGGCGGTACTTGTAGTAAGTATTCCTTTTGGACAGTTTTCTTTCTTTTCTAAATATATCAGGAAGATCGGGTTAAAAATGGGGTTTGTGAAGCCTGGTTCTGAAAGTCAGGATCCGAAAATTTAGACCGTATCAATTCTGAAGAAATCACGAATCTGCAGATTTCATCCATTCATCGTAAGAAATTACTCCAAGTTCCGGTTTGGCTTTTCCTTCAAGCACAGATATAAACTCCAATACGTTTCCGTCCGGATCATTAAAATAGATGGCGATAGCCGGCATCCAGGCAAAAACCATTGGTCTTTCAGTTCCATCTTTTAAAAAATTATATGGCTTAAGCTCCTTTTTGATAAGCCAATCAGCAGACTTCTTCAGAATATCATCTGCACTGCACTGAAAAGCAAAATGCCTTTTATCGATTTCACCATCTGCTGTTTCCCAGAGCCCCAGCATATATTCTTTTTCTTTCCCGATCCAGAAAAACGCAATTCTTCTTTTTTCTTCTATATGGGCAAGTTGCAGTTCGAGAACATTTTTATAAAAGTCTATGCTTCTTTCCAGACTACTTACCTGCACATGAGTTTCATAAAGCCCATTTATCATTTCAAACAATTTACTGTAGCCACAAGGTAGCAAAATCAGCATCTCCGGTGCATTACTGCTGCGCTATATTTGTCCGGTGAAAAAAGTAGCCATTTTTGCATCGGGCACCGGCAGCAACGCAGAAAAAATCATCGATCATTTCCGGCGCCACAGGCAGGTCAGTATTTCTTTAATTGTATCAAACAACCCTGAAGCCGGTGTGTTGAAAATTGCCAGGAAAGAAAACATCCCTTCACTGGTTATTGAAAAGGAATCATTTTTAAAAGGCGATGCTTATGTGGATGAATTAAAAAAACACGGTATTGATTTTATTGTATTGGCAGGTTTTCTGTGGAAAATACCCCTCACATTAATTAAGGCATACCCCGGAAAAATTATAAATATTCATCCCGCACTTTTACCCAAATTCGGCGGAAAGGGTATGTATGGCAGGCATGTTCATGAAGCTGTGATGGCTTCCGGGGAGCAACAAAGCGGTATAACGATTCACTTTGTAGATGAAATTTATGATCATGGAAAAATCATCTTCCAGGCAAGCTGCCCGGTTAAAAAAGATGATACTGCACATTCACTTTCAGCAAGAGTTTTGCAGTTGGAGCATGAACACTATCCTCTCATAATAGAAGAATTACTAAAGTAGAACAGTCAAACTTGTCAGAAAGGTCATACTGGGTCACATCCTCCATTCTTTAAAATGGAATTTTTCCTCTGTAATAACTATCCGCTTTGACATATTACTTTTCTTACTTTACAGTTCCTTTTGCATTTTCTTTTGTTACTTGCCTGTCTGTTGAACCGAAACTTATATATATTATCACTTGTCCTTGCATCATTTATCCTTTTCAATACGGCTAATGGCCAGGCAATTGTAATTAAAGGAACAGTGTATGACAGTACCCGGTTCAACACAATGGCTTATGTTACCGTAAACTCAACATCAGGCATCAGCACATTCACCAATGCTGATGGCAACTATAAATTAGAGGTTGCAGAAAAAGATTCTATATGGTTCAGTTATCTTGGAAAGCCAACTATTAAGTTTCCGGTTCATACCATTCAAAATCCTCAACAGTTTGACATTTCCCTGCAGGTAAATATCACTACCCTCAAAGAGGTCAGAATAAGACAGCGTAATTACAGGTTTGACTCCATCCAAAACAGGCTTGACTACGCTAAAATTTTTGATTACCAGAAACCGGGATTAAAAACAGTGACGCCGCAATATGGCGCCGGTGCCGGTTTTGATCTTGACGAACTCATTAATGTATTTCGTTTTAAACGAAACCGCAGCATGCTGGCCTTTCAGCAAAGATTATTGCAGGAAGAACGGGAGAAATTCATTGATCATCGTTTCAGCAAGTCTCTTGTAAGACGGCTCACTAAACTTGATGGTGCTGCGCTTGATAGTTTTATGGTAATCTATCGTCCTTCTTATACATTCACCAAATTTTCTGGTGATTACGATTTTCAATTGTACATCAAACAATCCTTTGAGCGTTTTAAAAAAGGACTACCCCCTGAAGCAGTCTTCAAAGAAGAAATAGAGGAAAATTAATCTGTAAGCACCTTAGAGTTAAAAAGAAAAAGTAAATTACTTTTTCTTTATGGCAACCAACCTGCACAATGAACTTCGAAAAGAATTTCAGCTTGAAAGAATGATACTTTTCAGCGATGCGGTTTTCGCTATCGCCATTACACTACTTGTAATTGAAATAAAAATCCCTGAGATTCCCCGCAACGAGGTAACAGATCACATTTTGTTGCACAGGTTAGCTGAACTCATTCCAAAATTTGTGGGTTTTCTTGTTAGCTTTTTATTGATCGGGCAATACTGGATCGTTCATCACCGGATGTTCGGTTATGTGATCAATTTCAGCCAAAGATTAATATGGCTGAATATTCTTTTTTTGCTCGGCATAGCACTAATGCCATTCAGCACTGGTTTTTACAGTGAATATGCCGGTGTGCCGGTTATTACCCCGGTTATATTTTACACGGGAAACATTGCCCTGATGGGTACAGTAAATTTTTGTATGTGGCAATATATCAGCAATCCTAAACGCAAGCTAACAGAAAATCTCTCACCTCTGTTGGCAAAGTATTCTTCGTTACGATCCTTGCTGGTTACCGCTGTCTTTGTCATCTTTTCGTTTGTGTATTTATTGTCCCCGTATATAGCCGCTTTTATTCCGACCTCAATTCCGCTCATCCTGCGGTTTGCTTTCGGCGGTATTAAGAAAAAATTAAATGAACAATCTAAAAAGGAGTAATTATGAAACGTTTCTTCTTCTTTCTGTCAGCAATCTTGTTTTCCCCTTTTGTCTTTTCGCAAAATGATACAATTCCGTCGTTCGTAAAAGACAGTCTCGATCAATATGTAAATAACGCTTTGGCAGAATGGAAAATTCCCGGGGCAGCCGTTTGTATTATAAAAAACGGGAAAGTGGTAGTGATGAAAGGATATGGAGTAAAAGAAACAGGAACTAATGATAATGTAGATGAGAATACATTATTTATGATCGGAAGTAATACAAAAGCCTTTACGGCAACAGCACTGGCGATGCTGGATGCGGATAAAAAATTGTCACTTGATGATAAAGTACAGAAGTGGTTACCCGATTTTAAATTATATGATCCCTGGGTAGCCAAAGAGACTATTATAAGAGACTTGCTTTGTCATCGCCTGGGTTTTGAAACTTTCCAGGGTGATTTTATGTATTTCGATTCCGATCTTACAACAGCTGAGGTACGGGAGAAAATGGGAAAACTAAAACCCTTGTATAGTTTCCGTAGCAGATGGGGCTACACCAACTCCGCATTTTTAACCGCCGGTGAGACCATTCCGAAAGTAACCGGAAAAAGTTGGGCTGACTTCATCACAGACAGCATATTCAAACCGCTTGGAATGAATAACAGCCTGGCTCTTTCTGCAGATATTAAAAACGCTTCCAATAAATGCGCAGCACATACAGTCGTCAATGGCAATTTGAAAAAGATTCCATACGGAAATATTGATAACCTGGCTCCTGCCGGCAGCATATCCTGCTCCGTAAGCGACATGAGTCATTGGATGATGATGCAACTCGATAACGGAAAGTATAATGGTAAGACAATTGTCCCTGCTTCTGTCATTGCACAAACAAGAACTCCGGCTTCTATTCTTGGTAACGGAGGGCAATTGTATAACAAAGGGCATTTTGCTTTGTATGGGTTGGGATGGTTTTTACAGGAATATAGCGGAAGAAAGATCGTTTCTCATACCGGCGGTATTAATGGATTTGTAACCAGCTTTACCCTGGTACCAGAAGAAAAACTTGGTTTTATTGTATTCACCAATACAGATGCAAACAGTTTTTATGAAGCATTGAAGTGGGAGATCATGGATGCTTATTTTGGTCTTCCCTATCGAAATTACAGTAAAGTATATCTCGGCTTCTACCAGGCAAATGAAAAGAATTCCGAAAAAGAAATAAAAGCAAAAAAGGATACAATTGCGATGCATCCGAAAACTGATCTGCCATTGCAGTCATATACAGGTGAGTATATGCATGATGTATACGGTAAGATGATTGTTACATTAGAAAAGGATAAGCTTGTAGCAAGGTTTGAACACCACAAAGGACGCTATGCTGAACTCGAATCATTGGGAGGTAGCCGTTTTCTTGCCACATTTAATGATCCTATCTATGGGATCAAAGTCTGGCCTTTTACTATTGAAAAGGGGAAAGTGAAATCTGTTACCGTAACAGTTGCTGACTTTGTTGAGTTCACTCCTTATGAATTTGTAAAAAAGAATTAGTCAAAGTGAATATTGCAGATTCCATTTAAAGTAATTATGAGACCTGTAACAAAAGAACGTTTAACCCGGCTTATCATTTATATGATAGTTGGATTTGTTGCCGCATTCTTATATAGCTATTTTAAAAAATGATCCAATGGAAATACACCACCATGCACATACTGCCCGTAAAAAATGGACACATTATTTCTGGGAATTTATTATGCTTTTTCTCGCCGTATTCTGCGGTTTTTTAGCTGAGTACCAGTTGGAGCATAAAATTGAAAACGACAGAGCAAAACAGTTTATGCAGTCGATGGTGGAGGATTTAAGATTAGACATAAATGCCATAAACAAACTAAATCCCATACGACTTGAAAAACATAGAACATATGATTCGCTTACTAAATCCGTTTTTACAAAATCATTTTTAGGCAATGGTTCAGATTTTTATTATTGGGCAAGAATTATTTCACGTCAGATTTCTTTTGTTTCAACAGATGGAACAATTCAGCAACTAAAAAACTCTGGCGGCCTCAGGCTTATTCATAATAAAGCAATTCGGGACAGTATACTTTCATATGATCTTACATATAAAAATATATTATATGGGCAGGAGCTTGAAAATTCTCTTTTAAAAGATTATAGGGATATGGCTTCCAAAATTTTTGATGCCGCAGTATTTAATGAAATGTTTCTAAAAAGCTATGATTTTAGTCTTTCTGCAGATAATTATATTATTTACATGGAAAGGCCCGGAGGCAATCCTCAGCTAAGGAAAAATTCAGACGAACTAGTAAATGAAATGCTGAATAAAGCAATGTACTGGTTTGTGGCATCCAACAGTCTTTATCAAATAAATAATGATTTGAAATTAAAGGCTGAAAGATTGATCTTATTAATTCAAAAACATTATCATACCAAATAACAAAATGGATGTACACCACCATGCACACACTGCAAGAAAAAAATGGACCCATTATTTCTGGGAGTTTCTGATGCTATTTCTTGCCGTATTCTGTGGTTTTTTAGCAGAGTATCAGTTGGAGCATAAAATAGAAAAACAACGGGCCAAAGAATATGCCCAATCGCTGTACCGTGACCTAACTACAGACACAGGGGCATACAGTAAAAATATCAGGAATTTAAACATCTGTATCAATAATATTGATTCATTGCTCTTGTTGCTGAATAATAAGGATGAAATAGAAAAGAATACAACCAGTATTTACAAACATGGCATTTATGCTTTTATTTTCCCTTCCAACAAACCTAACGAGTCTACCTTACAGCAATTACTCAATTCAGGTTCGCTCCGCTATTTCCGGAGCAGCGGGCTAATTGATTCTGTAAAGTATTACAATAGTGTGGTTCAGCTGTACAAAGACTTCAGGGAGGATATCGGGTCTTTTAATATCGAGTTCCGCAAAATGCAGGCAAAGATTATGGAATTGGATCCGATTATTACAGCTATTTCCCGTGGTAGTTTTAAAGACCTGGAAACAATGGTTCTTGATTCTGGCATCTTTGCCCGGGATACCAAGCTGCTGACAATCGAGCCTCTTCTGGTAAAAGAGTTTGCCAACTGGTGTTCACTTAAAAAATTTTATATGGCTAACACGGCGGCCCAGTTCAATTCCTTGAAGCAACAGGCCGAAGCTGTACTACGGCAGCTGAAAAAAGAGTATCATTTTAAATAAGCAAAAATGGAAGTACACCACCACTCACATGCACATAATAGTAAGAAAAAATGGACCCATTACTTCTGGGAATTTTTAATGTTATTTCTTGCTGTGTATTGCGGGTTTTTGGCGGAAAATCTCAGGGAACACCAGGTGGAGCATAGACGGGAAAAAGAATACATACGATCTCTGCTGGATGACCTTAAAGATGACACGACCGAGATCAATAAAAGCAAAAGGGCTGCTGCTGTTTCTTTGGCATATGAGGATAGCCTGATGTATTATTTGTATAAAAATCCACCGGAAAAATTTCTACCGCAACATTTTTTAGATCTGGACCTTAAAGCTATGCTCAGGCTTAAAATAATTTTCAATGAAAGCACAGCACAGCAATTAAAAAATTCAGGAAACATGAGACTGATCCGAAACCCGGATGTGTTTCGAAGAATTGCTCTTTACTGGAATGAACAGGAATATACCCGGATAACCCTGACAAGATATCTTGAATATAGAAACCGTGGACGAGAGTATGCAGAAAAACTATTTGCATATTCTGATCAGGATTTGGTGGATGCAGGTCTTATCCCGTTATCTTCCAAAGGGGTAAGAGTAATTCAATCAAGCCCTGTTTACTGGGCAGAATATTCCAATATCATTAGTCATTGCCACATAACTGTTTCAAATTACAGAGATCAACTTGAAAAACTGTTAAATACATCAAAGAAACTTATTCTGGTACTTCAAAAAGAATATCATCTGAAATAAATTTTATGGAAGTACATCACCACTCACATCCTTCGGCAAACTCAGGACATCGAAAAAAATGGAAACATTATTTCTGGGAGTTTCTGATGTTGTTCCTTGCTGTGTTCTGCGGATTCCTGGCAGAATATGAACTGGAACATGTAATAGAGCATCAAAGAGAAAAAAAATTAATTCAGTCATTTGTGGGTGATTTAAGAACGGATAATGATGCATTTTCTGAATACCAAAACTTTAGCGAAAGATCTGAGACTGTTTTTGATACACTTTTTTCATTATTGGAAAAATACAAAACCGGCGAACCAGCTGCCAATATTTACCGTTTGATGAGAATAGGATTGAACTGGAGACCTATGATTTTTTCTAGAGGTACATTGGAACAATTAAAAAACGCAGGTGGTTTCCGGTTGATCCGAAAACAAAATGTAATTGACAGTATTCAGCAATATGAAAAACTATCTGAAAGAATCCGTGGGATAGATGGCAAAATAGAGAAACTGCAATTGGATTATAGAGACCTTCTTGGAAAAATTTCAGATGCCCGGTTTTTTAAATATACAGGGGATGCTTACAACATTGATTCTATAGGCAATCATGCAGTTCTTAGAATGTACGATGCGGAAAATTTCAATCAATTTCTTATTAAAATTGATTTTATAAGAAATAATATACGGGTAAGTTTAAAGTTTCTGCTACCTGAAGTAAAGGAGGATGGAGAAAGATTAATTGAATTTTTAAAAAAAGAATATCACCTGAATTAGAATTTTATGGAAGTACATGCACATTCACATACGCCGAGAAAAAAATGGACACATTATTTCTGGGAGTTTTTTATGCTATTCCTCGCTGTGACGCTTGGATTCATGGTTGAAAATAAAAGAGAGCATTATATTGAGCACAAACGGGCCAAAGTATATGCTACCGCAATGATCAATAACCTGGCCGCAGATACAACCGAGCTTTCACAGATAATTTATAGAGGAACATTTGCCGTGAACTACCTGGATAGTTTTCTTAATCTTATCACCTCAAGCGATATTCAGCAAATACCAACCGGTAAACTTTACTGGTATGGGTTGTGGGGTGGTTATATCAGGGGATTTGAATCAAATGATGCGACATTTCAACAAATGAAAAACTCGGGTTCTCTCCGTTATTTTTCGAATTATGAACTGGAACAAGAGATCAGTGAATATGATCAGATGCTGAGGAGTATGAAATCATTGAATGATATTGATCGGCCCGTATACCTCGAAACACGAAAGGCAAGAGCCAAAATCTTTGATTTCAGATATAATAAAGCGGCTAATGATGTTGTACAATCATACGTTTATCAATCCTACAATGCTGCTGCAATTGATTCGTTTATAAAAATCAATCCCCCATTACTTACTACCGATAAAATCCTCTTTAACGAATACGCAGAACTTTGCCGCTCCAGAAGCTTCAGACAGTTTCACCAGAATGCAGAAAAAGCGTTAAAGATCGCTTCTTCAATAATTAATTTGCTTAAAGAAGAGTTTCATTTAAAATAATTTATCATGGATCAAACAACATTGGGAATAGGAACAAGACTACAGCATACCCAGCATGGCCCGGGTGTGATCGTGGGCATCAGGTACGCAACTTATCTTATTGCCTTTATTAATACCGGTATAAAAGAAATTGACAAAACGGATACACAACTTGAGGAGATCATTCCGGAAAATGTTTCGGCAGAAGTAGAAACTCAAAGCGAAACCGAAAGATCATTACTCAAGATCCTGAAGATGTGGGGAGGTTTGACTGAGATTGTCCCTTTAGGTGATAAATGGAGCAATGGGGTTTTGTTGCTGCAACCAGCAGACAAGTCATTAAAACCAAAAGAAATCCCGGTTGAGGATTTCTTTCACAAAGTCGTTATGCTGAGAGACAGGCTGAGGGTATTGGAACAAAATATCAATAGCCACAAGAAACTATCTGATGAGGATAAAGTAAACCTGCAACAATATATTACCCGGTGTTATGGCTCATTAACCACATTCAATGTTCTTTTCAGAAACAAAGAAGATTGGTTTGTTGGAGAGAAGAAATCTTCAGATTGATTTTTGAAGTTTCTCCATAGCCAATTTTGGTGTTCTGTCTTTTTTAAACAAGCCCCAGTGTTTTTCAGGTTCAAACGGGTGTGGTGATCCCTTCCAGGGTTCATCAAATGCTTCAAAAAAGAATGTAAGAACTTTTTTCCTTTCTGCCCATTGCATTAAATCCTGATAATAAGTTTTTTGATTTTCTTCATTTACATGTTCAGGATGAATGCCTCTGCCGTTTGAGTTTGTTGCCCATCCAGCTTCAGTTATAGCAACTATCTTATCCGGGTAGGTCTTGCTGACCATTTCATAGTTAGCCCGGGTGTATTCCATCGCTTCATGAATATGCTTATATTCCCATACCGGATAAGTGTGTATCGAAATAAAATCAACTATTCCGGCAAGAGGTTTTAATTTATTTAACCAGGGCACATAATTTTCACAAAAAGTAACCGGTTGTTTTGTGTTCAATTTTACTTGCTTAGCAAAATCCATCACACGGTCAACGGACACATAGTGATCTGTCCAATCCACACAAGCTTCATTGCCTACTGATAATGAAAAAACCACTTCCGGAAAGTCATTTGCATATTTAATGAGTCTTCGGATTTTCTCGTTATTGTTTTGGCTGTTTTCCTCAAGCTGTTCTTCAGCATATACACCCCCTCCCCAGGGACATCCAAAATTATTCATCTCCGCTTCAATATAGGCTCCCAGCATGATCTTGAAATCCAGATTTTCTTTATGAATCACATCAAGTACCCTCTCAGCATGGTCATCACAGTCATAAAGACGCAGGTATTTCCAGTTATCTTTAAGTAGATACAGATCCTCTTTTACTTCTTCATATGAGGGATAAATATTCCCCGGCTGTTGCCCTTCTCTGAAACCAGAATAACAAATCGCTTTTGCCGGAGGTAAATCAAATTTTTCAAAAAAATTCATTTCAAAATTTCAGTTTTTCATTTTTATCCCAGATTCCCCAATAAGCCCCCACAGTACCTTCTGCACCCACTTTCCAGGATTCATCAAAAGAAGAAAAATAAAATACCGGGATTTGATCTTCGGCTGACCAAAGCTGTGTATTAATAAAATAATTTCTTGCATGTTCCATCGCCGGTACAGCCCCTCTAAGGTTTTCTCCCTGGCTGGGCCAACCGGTTTCAGTTATGATCACTTCTTTACCTCCACCTGCTGCTTCTGCCTGGTAATACATTTGCTTCATATAGTTCAATGAGTTTTCAAAGGGGCAGCCCTCCCAGAATGGATAACAGTTGCACAATATCACATCACATGCTTCTGTAATTTTAGGCCGATGTGAAAATTCATAGTAGGCATCTACATAGCCAACTTTTATTTTAGGTATCTCCTTTTTCACTTTGTAAATGAACGCCAGTAATTCTTCTTCAGAAAGATCTTTACGATACATCACTTCATTGCCTACAGCTGCGATATCAACCAGCCCTTCCTTGGCCAGCTTGATCAAACCTTTTATTTCCCGCTGATTTATTTCCGGATCATTCCCTAACCATGCACCTACCAGTGTTTTAATGCCCATTTCCTTCGCTACTTTTGGTATTAATTCATTTCCATCCGTGCATGAAAATGAGCGAATCCATTTTGTAAAAGGCGCCAGGATTTCCATTCTTCTTCTTACCTGTTCCTCTGTAATGATATCCCCGGGTTTTTGTCCTTCTTCATACAGGCTGAAACAAAAACCATGCACACCGTTATTTAATACTTCCTGGAATAAATCCGTTAATTCTTCTGGAGATTTTCCGGAAATGTAATTATCATTACCGGCACTCTTAATAGATAAATATTTTTCTTTTCTGTATGACATAATTTTGGGTTTCTGTATTTAAGAGTTACAACTCGCCCCTGCGGCTTACTAATTCTTCTTTAATTTGCTTGGCTTTTTCTTCGGTAAGATCATACTTCCACATAACCCAGATAGCTAGGGCAGCTGTAATTGCCGGAATAGTAATATCTGCCAACCTTAGCTTGGTAATTGTTTCTGCAGCCTGAATTGTTGCCGTCTGATCAAAGCCAACTAACTTCAAAACCAAACCACCGGTAACCAACGCTAATGCCTGTCCCAGTTTTACCATCCACCAGTAAATAGCTCCAAATGTGCCTTCTTTTCTTGGCATTCCATTGTTCAACTCATCCAGATCACATACATCTGCTGTCATACTCATCATCAGGGTAAATAACCCGCCTATCCCGAATGACATCAGCGGTATCGGCATAAATATCAGCCATGGATTTCCCGGATGAAAACCCCACCACTTCAACCCATAGCCTATTATAGAAATAATAGTTGAAATGATAAATGCCTTCCGTTTGCCAAAATGAGTTGCCATCCATGAAATAACCGGAATCACCAAAAATGCTGTTGCAAATGCGCTTACGGTAGAAAACCATGCGGGCCAATTGCCTGCCAGGCCATAATCACCTTTGAACATATAAAAAACAATAATGAAATAGCTAAATGAGGCAACCATCTGAAAACCATTAAAAACCAGGAAAGTGGCGCCACAGAGTTTCATAAAGGGTTTGTTCTTTGATATCTTAACAATATTTCCGAACAATTCTTTAAGATTGGATGCAATATTTTTCAAAGAAAGCTCAGCACGGTTTTGCAAATGGGTTTGATCTACTTCTTTGCAAAAAATAGCTGGTAATACACCCAGTAATATGCAGATAGCTCCAACAATGATAGAGAGTTTTCGGACTCCCTCTGCCTGGCTATCAAACAAATTGGGATTTGCGATAAGAACCCAAAACCACGGCACGATCATCCAGGCTATTTGCCCGATCGTTTGTGAAAAAGCCATTAAACGGGTTCTTTCATTATAATCTGAAGACATTTCATATCCCAATCCAATGAGTGGTGTAGAAAATATAGTATTAGCGGTCAGGTAAACTAATGATAGAATAAGAAAATACCAGAAATTATACATCTGTGTATTTTCTGGGTTCAGTTGCCATAAAACAGCAAACAACACACCGCATAAAATAGCGCCGGTAAAAATATAAGGTCTTCTTCGTCCCCATCTTGATTTGGTATTGTCTGATATAAATCCCATTATAGGATCTGTAATGGCATCATATAGCCTTGGCAGACCACCCAATAAACCGGCGAGGAACGGATCCATACCGAATGCAGTGAGCAGGAAGAACATAAAAACTCCGAGAGAACCCGGTAAAAGGTTGTTGACCAGGTGTCCTGCTCCAAATGCAGCTTTTTGTAAAACAGGAACCTTGTCTTTGGCTTTGGTTTGATATTTCGACATGACAGTTAGCTTTATTTATCCAGTACAATTGTTTGAATGGCTTTCGCAGAAATTCTAAATTGGAGCTCTTTGCTTTCTATTTTTAATTTTATTTCTTTCTGATTTTCGGTTGGGTTGAAGAGAACAACTGCTATAGAATTATCCCGATTTTTTGCAGCAGTAACCATTAAATCTTTATCAGGGTTTTCAAACCCGATTCGAACTGCCTCCGGACGAATGAATTTGCTGAAGTGTGCTATTGTATAAAACAAAGGGGTGAAATACACTTCCCCTTTATCAGTATCCACAATAACAGGAGCTGTGCACCAGTTCTTAAACCAATTGGGGCCACCTTGTTTGTCCAGCACCATATTCCAGTCAATCCATCCATCTACATTATTATTCAGGCAGCCGATAATGTCTCTTGCATAACGGAAAACAGGAACATATTTGGGATGTAAATATTTCTGATCCTGCGGCGCCCATGTCCAGCCCCAGTCCGTGGCTTCCTTGCTCCAGTACCAGTTATCATCCTGCCACTTTGGAACCTGGGCGTCAACACAAGCTTCAGTGTTGATCAAATGTTTTTCCGGTGCTAGCTCATGAGTATATTGAAGTGATGCAGGGAAATAGTCATAAGTACTGGCGTACCAATGAACTGCCGTTCCGGAAAAATATTTTGCAGCGACCTTATCTGCAAACATTACCTTGGCCCATTTCTCCAATTCTTTCCCGCGGTTTTGATCATAACCAAAGATTTTTACAGATGCTAATCCATCTTTTTCAAATTGCGGCCCCAAGTGTTCTTTCACAAATGCTGTCATTTCCTCAGGAGTAAAATGCATGCTTTCCCAGTTGTTATCATTACCCAGCGGTTCGTTCTCTACCGTTACTCCCCATATATCAATTCCTTCTTGCTGATAGGCTTTTATATATTTTGAAAAATACGAAGCCCATGTGCTGTGATACTGAGGCAATAATCTTCCGCCCCGCCAATCATTGTTATCTTTCATCCATGGTGGAGCAGTCCAGGGAGAAGCAATAATTTTGAAACTCTCTTTGGAAAACTTTTGTGCATCCTTTATCATTGGTATCAGGTCCTTTCTATCCTCATCTATGCTGAAGTGTTCCAACTTTACATCACCAGGGACTGTATCATAGGCATAATGTCCCAATGAAAAATCACAGGAATTAATATGTGTACGGGTTAAAGAATAAGAAGCCCCTTCTTCACCGAAATAAGCTTTTAAAATATTTTCTCTGTTGGTTTTGCTTAAACGATTCAACAAGTAAGCCGAAGCCTCAGTAAATGAACCACCAAAGCCGGTTATCTTCTGAAACTGTTGTGAAGGATCAATAACTATGGTTATTACCCCGGCTATATCAGCGTTTGTGCCTACAGGTTTCAACTTGTTACCGGAAGCAGAGGTCTCATAAATTCTTATTGCTTGCTGCTGTTGTGCCATAGCATTCAACATGAGAAATAAAAGGAACAAAAAAAATGATATATAATATTTCTTCATCACTATTTTTTCTTTACCTCAATTCTTTTTCTTCAAGGAAAACTTTAATCTGGCTGATTTTTCCGCTTCGGCTGAAAAGCTGATTCGATTCATCTTCAGTCAACTCTCTCAGTTCACTTATTCTTGCTGATCCACCATTACGGATTATTTCAACTCCTTTGTTGTTATTCAAAATATATTGAACCGGTACCTGGCAAAGTGTGAAAAGCAATGAATTTGGTTCAAGAATGATTTTCTCAAATTCTCCCAGAATATTTATGCTCTCTGCTTCTTTATTTTGAGTCAGCAATTCATTCTTTCTAAGCAATACCGGTTTAAACACAATTCTTCCGCTACGAATAAATATTCCCAGTTCGCCAAAGCGGCTGAGGATATCTTCTTTTACCTGGCCTGTCATACCGGGTTGCTGGGCTCCCTTGTTCAAAGGTGTGTGGGAATACGGATCTGTTGGAAAAGCACCGTATAGCTTTGGTGGCTTGTGTATACCTATGCCTTCATTGATCTCATAATAATGTTCCAATAATTTTCCGATGATTTCTTCGCTAGCTTTTTCTTCAACGGCTCTTAAACAAGTTTCCTGAACCGCAAGCAGCAATTTGGACACCATGTGCCAGTAAATAGAACCCAATCCCTCATACCCGAAAAAGGTACCCGATCTTCCCGTAAATTTTTTATGATTAAAAACCTGTTCAAATATTCTTAGCACTACTTCTTTTTCTTTTTGAACCAGTGATTGATATTCCTGGCCCAGATTGTCCAGTGTTTTTTCAAGATCATTTGCATTTCTGAAATTCCCATTGAAATGTAAGCCGCCCTTACTATCCTTTTCTACAATGCTCGTATCCCCTGCGGCGATCATTTGCTGCAATAATTTTGATGGCCCGGCTACAGAATCGGGTATCACATTTTTTTTCAGGAAGCGGGACAGTTCTTTATTGGGATATAATAAATAGCTGTACTGATCTTCCCGGAACAAAGCACTTTTTTTAAGTGCGTCCAGCACTTCAAGACTTTCTGTTGCAGAAAGATATTCGGAACTTAATACGGCAACCTGACCTTCAAGCATTTCACTCAAGTATGAGATTGTCGCAGTATGATCATCGTACTCCACCAGATTATACGCATGATATAAGCCATCTTTCCTTTTATTGGAACGAATGCTGTACTCAATAAAATCCAGGGCCACATTTATAAAGGACAGTAAATCGTTAGTGGCGACTTCTTTTTTATCTCCTGAAAACTTATCTGTGTAAATCTTATTGCGGAATTCGCTGCCCGCATTGCCCAAGGCATCCATGACATTTTTCCTGGCAGCATCATCAATTGAGTCTTTTAACAGGTTCTGATTGCTGAGCAATATTTCTTTAATAGCCTGGAAAAATGAATGCATTTCATTTGAAAGTGTAAAATGTTTTGTACCGGCTTTTTCTAAAAGGGGTTGAAAGAATTTTAAAAATCTCCTGGTATAATACAAAGTAACCATGGAAACTCCATTGCCCACCAATGCATTGTTAGCGTCATTCCATTCAGGTCGTTGGGTATTCATCCAGATACCGCCACCCGGAATGAAATTGGAAATTTTTGAAAGCAATGTTGCTAAAATTTTTTCCGTAAAACTCACCTGGCAGATTTTGCCCTGCCTGTCAGTGAGTAATGCTCCATCAGCTCCCATTTCAATCATCCGTTGCCTGATATGCTTGTCGTTATCCTCATCAAACACTATGGTGTCTTTAGGATTTTTCAGGATATCAGAGTAAGATTTTATCTTATAAGGTATGTTAGCATAAACAAAACCATTTTTTTCTAAAAGAATACCAAGAGATCCCGGTCTTAAATTTTCCAAAAATTCCAGGAATTTGAGCAGGTAGATGACCTGGTGGTCACCCCAGTATCCGATATAAGACCAGGGATTATCAGGTTCAATCGTTTCCCAGTCAAATCCATCTTTGGTAACCCTGTAAGGATTATATCCATCGAATGTGGAAGCATTAAGAAATTTATAGATCATCCCTTCAGTAAACTCTGGGTAAGAGTGTGCCAGTGCTTCCCAGTTTTGAAAAATGTCTCTCCAGTTTCCTTCGTAATCCAGAATTTTTGATCCATCGATCTCGCTTCTTGTATTGATGGAAAATTGATTCCAGGGTCTGCTGGGATCGCCATGTCTTCTGCTGAATTTTAGCGGAAGGTATTCTGTGGCAAGACGATTAAAGTTCAGATTACCGGATCTTTCAACCAGTTTGCTCATTTCAAATATTGTAAACTCATCGGGCAGTTGTTGCATCAATTCGTTTACTTCTTCAACGATTTTACGATTGGCATTATTCAGGTATTTTTTGAAATCCCATTTTTCGATACAATAATTATTATCAAAGATGCCGCCCCGCATGATGTTGAATAAAACATTTGAGTAGTGCCGGGTATCTCTCAAATCATCTGCCGTGCATTGCAATCCGTCTGCAGCATAGGTTAGCTTTTTGAGATTATCTGTTCCTGAATCAATATCATCCTGAACTTCCTTGATTAAATTTTTATGTGTGTTTATTTTCTCTGAAAGCGCCACTATTTCTGCATAAGTCTGGTTTACATTGGCAACAATCATCCAATCTTTTTCATTGCCGGCTTCGATTTTTATTTCGCTTATAATAAAATAAGCTCCTCTTTCACCTTTAATATCTTCTTCCTGTCGGACAGCCCCATTATTTCTGAAATTTTTTATTTGTAATGTTGAGAGTAAATAAACAGGATTATCAATACCTGCCGACCAGGCTACATTGGCCTTTAAGGCTTCGCTGGGTTCTGCCTTATCAACTATAATAGCACTTAATGCAAAAATTCCCAGGCCTGATTCCGGCACCAGCTCTGATCTTTTGTAGGCATCGGCGAGGTTACTGGTTTTATTCTGCAAATCACTGCCGACACCAAAAGGAATAATATTCTGAATTCCGTCCAGAATTTTTACATCAACAGCTGTTTTTCCATTATTGATCAATTCTGCTTTCCTGACAATACCAAACAGGTTACTGCTGTTCCATTCGTACCTGAAGCAGAGCTCCAGGTCAGCATTTACTTCTTCATAAATAATCTTATTGCCGAGTTTATTTTTATAAAGATTCCTGGTGGAATTAAAAAGACCTTCGCTTCTTATTGAAAAAGGCTCCCATATATAGGTTTTTTCATTTTTAGTGATCCGAAAAATAGTTTTGCTTCCGGTGATCTCAGCAGATTCAGTTATTTTATCATCGGTATAATATGGGAATAATGCATATTCAGCATTTTTTCTGCCCGCACTGATACCCCCGTTACTTGACACAAACATCCAGTGGTTGGAATCACTTACGATGCTCATGAAAAAGGGCCGCATGGCATCTACATGAGATATCCTGTAAAATATCTCATTTTCTATTTTGACCGGTTCAAGTCTTATTTTTTTTTCTTTAACCATTCCGGTAATTAATATTCAAATTCCAGAAGTTAGTTACCTGCAGAGTTAAACTTTCTATACGCTTCTTTTATTGAGTAGAAAAAGAGAGCCTGCTACAGTTTGCTTTTAAATAAAAACTTTTGCTTTCACGGGAAATACTAAATGTATCTGCCGGCAGGGATCAGAATTTATTTTTGTTTATAAACTTTTACATAATCAACATACATAGACTGCGGGAAGGGTGTACCGGATGTAGGGAAGCCTACATAATTTCCTCCCACCGCTACATTCAGAATTATAAAAAAGGAATGATCATATACCCATGGCCCTGATACATCTTTAGGAGTAATTCTTTGGTAAAGAAAATTATCAACGAAAAAATCAATAAAATCCGGACCCCATTCAATTGCATAGAGGTGAAAATCTGTATCGAATCTTCCATCTGTAATCCCATAAGCTTTTGTTATTGCATTACCCGCTGAGTAGCCTGGCCCATGAACGGTCCCGTTATTGATATAGGGCTGTTGTCCCCTTTGTTCCATGATATCAATTTCACCACAATTCGGCCATCCCTCCGTATCTTCATTTTCCCCCAACAACCAGAATGCCGGCCATATACCGGGTCCATAAGGTGTTTTGATCCTTGCCTCAAACCTTCCATAAGCTTGCCCAAACTTGTTTTTTGTATTTATTCTGGCAGAAGTAAAACCTGATCCGCCAAAATTTTCTGTTCTTGCCGTTATAACCAGGTTTCCATTTCCATCGAGAGCCGCATTAGAGGATCGATTGGTATAATACTGCAACTCGCTGTTACCCCAACCACTATTACCAATGTCAAATGACCAATTAGCTGCATCAGGCGCAGAACCACTGGTTCCATCAAAATCATCACTCCAGGTTAGTTCCCAACTTCTCTGTGGTAAAGTTTGAACCGCATTTTTTTTACAGCTATTTGCTGAAAATATCAGGATTACCAAAAGAGTTCCATTAATTAAAAATCTAAAAATTGGTTTGTATGATAAGAGACGCATAAGCTTTATTTTTTATTCGTGATTCTTTTTTACAGCTTAATGAAAAACAATATTGTCAATATATATTGTTGGGGTTCCGGTTCCACCATCAAATTTCATCTGAAAGACATTTGTCAGATCAACCGGTGCAAAAGCCGAAAGTGGTATATCCACACTATTCCAGCCATTAGCAGTAGGCACATTAAGTGTAAATGGTGTTTCAACCGGTCCCGGGCTTATGATGTACACTCTCAGTGTTGTAGCATTGCCAGAGTAATAATCGAGGTGGAGAAAACTTTTACCAGAAACATCCTGGTTGCTTCCGAATTGAATACCCTGGTAGTTAAAAGTTGCATATTGCAAGGTGTTGTTTCCTGCAATAGGGACCTGTGTTACCGCAGTAGATTGTCCCCAATTGGGATTTAGATCAGTTCCGGCAACATTTGTATATGCATCACTAAAAATTGAAATCACACCCGAGGACGGGTATGTAGGTGTAGGCGCAGCTACTGCAGGAGTAAGCGGTATTTTCCAGAAATAAATATTATCTAAAAATATAGTGCTGCCACCGCCACCATCAAACTTCAACTGAAATACATTATTTAATGCAACAATTGGAGTGAAATCAGATAGCGGAATATCCACACTATTCCAACCATTAGTAGGTACCGGGAGTGTAAATGCTTTCTCCCATGGAGCCTGCCCACCGGGTGAGCCCGGAGGACAAATTAGAAATACATTTAAGGCGCCGGCATTTGCAGAGTAATAATCCAGATGAAGGAATCCATAAGATGAAACATCCTGGTTACTCCCCAGTTGCATCCCCTGATAATTGAAATTTGCATAACGCAAAGTGTTGTTACCAGCAATAGGAGTTTGCGTTACAACAGTTGTCTGACCCCAATTTGGATTAAAATCAGTGCCTGCAATATTTGTGTATGTATCGCTGAAAATTGAAAGCACATTTGCTGCTGCTCTTGTTGGTGTAGGAGCTGCCGTCGCCGGGCTTATTGGATTACTCCAGAAATAAATATTATCTGCGAAGAAGTTAGAAATATTATTTCCTACAAAAATTAACTGTCCGAAATGTCCTTTTGTAGTAAGTCCGGATAGACTTGAAAACGGTATATCCAGTGAAACCCAATTTGATGCTACTAAGGTTGGCGCTGTATATGTAACGGAGCCACTGACATCATCTCCTCCGCCAGGTGCGCCGTTAGCGCCAAAATCCAGAACCTGTATTTGTAAGCTTGCTCCGGCATTTAATGTTCCTGGAATATAGATATCCGCATGTAAATAGGCTTTTGATGAAATATCTACAGTGGGAGAAGTAACCTGAATTCCAACGAAATTAAAATTCGTGTAGTTTAACACATGGTCGCCACCAACTGCAAAGTCGGCTGATTGTGTAGTTTGAAAAGGAGCCCAGTATCCATTGTAATAGTCAACATTAATATTGGTATATACATCACTGAAAACAGAAATCACATTAGCTGCATCTTTGGTGGGGGTGGGTGCATGCACATAATTTCCTGCGGAATTTAAAGTAAGGCTTCCGGATGCATGTATGGTATCTAACGTTGCCGTTATTTTTGTGGTCCCCGGCCCAATCGTACTTACTAAACCGGTTTCGCTAACGGAAGCTACAGCTGGGTTTGAGGCAGTAAAGTTAAAATAATAGGGCGTCAGCTGTACTGTGGTATTAACACCGGTAGGTAAATTAAAAGAAGCAGAAAACCCATCCAGGTTTGTGTTAACACCTACGTATGAGATTTGAGTTTTATCGATCCCGTTTAAAATTGTAGCAGTTGCATGACCAAGTGTTTCTAGCTTTTCAAATCTTACTTCATCAATCCAAAATGTATATCCTCTTCCGTTTTCTGGCCCCGTGGAATAATATAACAATCCTTTTTCCTGGGCTAGTTTTGAAGGATCTGGAATAGGTATCACAATTTTTTTCCAGTTAGAATTTACAGGTAGTCCGTTTAATGTTACACGGAATTTTGATTCTGCCAAATCATCACCAAATCCAATCACGCCTATTGTCGCAGCCTGTGAGGCTTTAATGTAAAAAGTAAGGGCATTGTAACCTGAGAGATTTCTTCCTGTTTTACTATAAAATACACCGCCTGCATAAGAGCCATTCGGACTGTTTGCATCCGGAACTTCAAAGCGCATGGATGCTGAAGTGCCTCCGTACGTAACTTGTCTATCTACCTGAAATGCTTTTACATCAGAACCTCCGTATGCAGCATAAGCCAGGTCACCTGTGAAATCATCAATAAAGACGGCAGCAGTATTTGGGAAATCCGGACTTTGCAAGCCATCAACTTCTCTTCTGCAACCCAAAAAGGTCAGTAAAATAAACCCCGCAATAGTGAAGAGTATTTTGTTAAGTGATAGTTTCTTTTTCATATTCGTTTCTTTATTATTTGAGACAGACTATCTGTTTATTTGCCAATATTGATTTGTATATACGTTCTTATTTCCCATTCATTGCCGTCTGGAAATCCTATTGCATTAGGATCAGGTACCCAGTTACCGGCGGCATCAATCGTTTTAACCGGCGAGTATCTGTTGGAATATTTGTTCAGTGTCCTGAATGTACCCCTGACTCCGATTTTGGTTGCGGGAAGAATGAACCAATCGGGTTTACCAACCTCAGTAGAAATATCCGCCATTAATTGAATTGGAAATGTGAGGTTGAAATCCCTGTGATAGTCAAATGGCCCCCAATCGTTGAACTTTGCCGAGGTCTGCAATTTTACTTTTTTATAGATCGTTCTGAGATCGATGCCATACCGCTGAATGGTTCTTTCATTATCACCATTAGCCTGTCCGTTTCCTACATAAAGATTTGCTATCAACCCAAAATTGGAATTGATCCTGGAAACGATCCTTGAGTTTACTTCCCAGAGATCCTGTGCCGGCGCTGAACCCGGGAAAGCAAAAAATGTTCTGCCATTTGCAAGAATACCAATGGCAGCATCCTGTATTGTTGGAAGATGACGATAGACAAAGTCTATATTCATAGCAAACTTTGCATCTTCGCTTCTGTCATTATCCCATTCGTAAAACCATGTTGCGGGTGTGGGATCATAAGTAAGCAATAGTTCTCCTCCAACTGTTTCTCTATTGCTGCGTACCACAAATGGATCATCCAATATATTCCGTGGTCTTCCGGGTGCTTCAACATCTGAAGGAATCGGGCCTTCAATGGGTTTTTGCCACAAAAAGTTTGGAGCAACCTGGATGTCTCCGAAGCTGTAGGTAAATCCGCTTAATACGTTGTATAAATTTCCGCCTCCATAATCTTTCAATCTCCATCCAGTAAAAGTAGTCGTGTAGTCGCCTCCGCCATTAGCTACCAATCCCATTGCCGAAGCCTGTCCGTACCAATTAAATCTTCCGCTTGCATAGGTGAACTTGATCTTGCCTCCGAAATTGTCTTTGCTTTTGATCTGATCCTGGTACACTTTTTTACCACTTGCATCTTCTCTGTATAATTGAAAAGTTCTTCCATTCAATGGCTGTCCGGCCCAAAGTCCACCAAGCACAAAACCAAAATTTCCGAATTTCCGTTCCACATTAAATGACACCCGTCTTGTTTTGGGTTGCGGTACAGCAAAAGAACTTTGAGATCCGCTACGTTGTGTAATATCTTCATGATAGACACCCGTAAGATCAAATTTGGCAACTGTTCTCCTGTATTTAACAAGCACTGCCGGGTTGGCTCCCCACCACAATTCGGGACCAAAGGCGACTTTCAGTCCTTTTAAAAATTTCTTCCCCGCTACTTCAAATCCAAAAGGCGCCTCGCCATTATAAATATCAATATTAGGTCCATAGTTTGCTTCCGGATATAAACCGAAGAAATCTCCTTCATAACCCCAGTGATAATGACCGGTTCGGTAAAAACCAGTTAGATCAAAAATCTTATTGTTCCAGCTATAGCTGGCCCTGTATAACTGAATGCGGTTATTAGATTGAATTTCTTCTATACCTGAAGGTGTATTTACCTTAATTGTTCTACCCCTGTTCTCGTAAAAAATCTCATCGATGGGGTTTGTAGCTACATTACCCAAAACATTGAACTGTACATTGGCTGTCATATTGGGAGCCGGTCTTGCAGTAGCGCCGACAAAAAAAGATTCCATGTGATCAAATCCGAGCTGATCAGGATAAGAAACCTGGTTGGGATCGGGATCTTTTGGAGTAGATATAAGACTTCCCCCTGTATTGTAAGTAATAAAATCGGCACGCAGATCACTTAAGGTCAGCTTTGCTGAATTTTCTTCTTCCAGTGCAGCTTTATCACCTCTTGCTCTTAACACAGCATCAGCCAATGAAATACTGTTGAAATAACTTGTTATAGAGTTGGGTTGTTCAGCATAAGGATTAAAATGGTGAGCTTCTTTCAAAGCATAATATGCAGCACGGGGATATAATTCATAAACGCCTCTTTCGTTGGTCTTTCCTTTGGCACAGATACCAAACCATTCTTCATTCATATTATTTTCGCCGGCCTTATAATCAAAAAGATATCCCCCGTTTGACCATGAGGCATTCACATCGTGTACATCAAGATTTGAAGTCTGACCGGATTTCCACCAGCCATCGCTGAACTGAAACGTAAACCCGCCGATACAATTTCCGCCTTGGCCCAATCCGGCTGCATTGGCATAAATCTCTTTCCAGTTACTTACTAAATATTTTGCCTGTGCCTCCTGGTCTTCTGAATAACTGAGTTCATTAAAAGCATCTGAACCAAATTCAGTAAACATTACCGGTTTTCCGTATTCTTTTTTTACTCTTTCAAAAGCATCAGAAAATGACATACCCCGGTACATGTTCAAACCAAGCACATCTACATCCTTACACTCCTTATTAATAATATCAAGAAACAAAAGATCTCCATTACAAATAGCAACCGGATGAGATTGATCGAGGGTTTTCATTTCAACCACTGCATCATTAAATAGTTTGTATAGATGATAGGCATCTTTTGTAGACTTTCTGTCTTCAAGCGGAATATTTTCAGTTTCAGCGCCTCGCCAAAAAAGTCCATAATTATTTTCATTACCCAAAAGAAACATAAGTACACCCGGTGTGTCTTTATACTCATTAACCATATCTTTTACTTCCTTAAGCAACAATTCCCTTACTTGTGGGTCGGAATAGTCAGTATTGGCTTTCCATGTACCTTTTATATTAAGACCGTAGCGTCCGAAAGAATGATTAAGCAATGTGTAAATACCGTAATTTTCATAGATGTATTTGACCCATTTAGCTGGAATGCCGGTGTATTGGCGAATAGCATTAACGCCCATATTTTTTAACAGGGACATTTCATTATCCAGGGCTGCCCGGATCAAATCTCCGGGCTGTTTCCATAAACTGTAATTGTAATTGGTGCCAATAGGAAAATAATCCCAGTTCATTCCGTTAACGAAAAAATTATTTCCGTTTACTATCAGTCTCATACCATCAGCGCTGTTTTTCACATAAACTTTATTGTCCTGTGCAGATACTGCTGTGGTCAATACAAAAAGAATAATTGCAAAAAATGACCTTCTCATAAGTAGCATTTTATTTTTTAAACCTTCCAAACATCAGGCAATTTGAAATTGTCTTGGTATCTGAAGAAAAATGTATAAGAAAAAACAATCGGTAATGATGATCTAATTGCAGGAGAACTGGTAGCCATTTAAATATCTTAAATGGATAACAGGTAATGAAAGATGAATAATACCATGTGGTATTAAAAGTGAGGACAAGCAATCTCATGCAATTCGTTTTGAAACTGGCAATAAGTTAACTCATTGCGTCAATATGACACAATGTAATTAATTTTTTACTTTCGCCAATGATTTGTTTATTTATTTTCAACTAAGAACTCTGAGGATTTAAACATTTGTATGACAAAGAATGAAGCGATCAGTGCATTAATGAATGAAGGCCAGCATTGGTTTCTTCCATCATTATCAGTTGATTGTGTGATTTTGGGATTTCATGATAATCAATTAAAAGTCTTGCTCCTTAAACACCGCCACCTGAATATCTGGGGGCTTCCTGGTGGATTTATTTATAAGGACGAACCAGCTGATATTGCCGCTGATCGTGTTTTAAAAGAGAGAACAGGCTTAAATAAAATATTTCTCCAGCAATTTCATGTTTTTGCAGAACCGGATCGTTATAACAAAGAATTTCATTTAAACGATTTAAAAAAAGATGGCATTGATGTATCAACAGATCACTGGATACTTCAAAGGTTTGTCACAATTGGTTATTACGCATTGGTGGAATATTCGAAAGTTAGTCCGGCTCCTGATACTTTATCTGAGAAATGTATGTGGTGGGAAATTCATAAAACTCCGGCATTGATGCTGGATCATAAAAGAATTCTTGATAAAGCATTAGAGGTGCTTCGTATGCAATTAAATTTTCAACCTATTGGTTTCAATTTATTACCGGAAAAGTTTACCATGCCTGAACTTCAAAAACTCTATGAAACTATTCTTGATAAAAAGCTGGATAGAAGAAATTTTCAGAGAAAAATTCTGGGGTTTCAGATCTTACGAAGATTAGCTGAAACAAAAAAGGGTGTGGCACATAAAGCTCCTTACCTGTATTCATTCGATCTTAAAAAATATCATAGAGCCCTCAAAGAAGGATTAAATGGCGGTTGGTAATAGGATCCGGATCAGGCCTGTTTTCTTGCACAGGTATTCAACCCGAAAGGAGCATACAAAGGGCAAAAACCAACAAGACTTGTCAACACAAATATTCCGCCGAGGATAACAAGAATGAGCCCAAATGTTCCGGTAACAATACCACCGAAATACAGGTAGGCAAATACGGCAGCGATCAGAATTCTGATAATACGATCGGCATTACCCATGTTCTTTTTCATAATGATGAGTTTTATTTTAGGATAATTACAGCCGTTGCCACTATGGCAACGCAAATGATACAAACTAATACAAATTTTAAAATCTTATTCATGGTATCGGCAATAAAGCTAAACAGGATGCTTGCCGACGTTTGTGACCTGTATCACCAACACGGTTGATTATTGTTGACCGCAGCAACTTTAACTATATATCATCGTCTATTTCAGTAACTTGGACGAATGAAACTTTTCATTGGTTTATTACTTCTGCCCTTTATTGCATTATCACAAACCTCTCCAATTGATATTCTTATTAAGAACGGAAAAGTTGTTGACGGTACAGGCAATAACTGGTATTATGGTGATATTGCTGTAAGCAATGGAAAGATCATAAAAGTTGGCAGAAGCCTGAACATCCCTGTCAAAAAAACAATTGATGCAACCGGGCTTATCGTAGCGCCGGGTTTTATTGATGTGCATACCCACCTTGAAGGTGATGAGGACCGGGATCCATTCGCAACTAATTTTATTCTTGATGGGGTTACGACCTGCATAACCGGCAACTGCGGTTCTTCAAACACCGATATTGGTAAATACCTTGCATGGATCGATTCTTTAAAACTTTCCATCAACGTAGCCTCACTTATTGGCCACAATGATGTAAGAAAAAAAGTGATGGGCCGGGCCAACAGGGACGCAACTCTTGCTGAATTGCAACAGATGGAAAATATTGTAGAGAAAGCAATGAAAGACGGAGCAGTAGGTCTCTCAACAGGATTAATTTATATTCCCGGCACCTATACTAAAACTTCTGAGATTATCAGCCTTGCAAAAATTGCATCTAAATATAATGGTGTTTATGCCACTCATATGCGGGACGAAGGCGATAGCGTAACACAGGCCATACAAGAAGCCATTACCATTGGACAAAAAGCGAACATTCCGGTTGAAATTTCTCATTTCAAACTCAGCGGTCAACAAAACTGGGGCAGAAGTAAAGAAACAGTACCGATGATTGAGGCCGCAAGAAAAAAAGGAATTGATGTAACCATTGATCAATATCCTTACACCGCAAGCAGCACTTCCATAAGCACTCTTATTCCTGATGAAATATTAGCTGATGGACAGGATTCGATCAAAGCAAGGCTGCAAAGGCCCGAAGTGAAAAAATATGTGATCAATTCTATGCTGGACCGGTTGAAGAAGAGAAAGTTGAAACACTTCAGTTATGCCGTGGTTGCTTACTATGAGCCGGACACCAGTTACAATGGTAAAAGCATAGAACAAATCAACTTAATGAAAGGAAGAAAACATAAAGCAAAATATGAAGCTGAAACCGTTATTGATATTATGATGAATGGTGGCGCCAGTGCTGTTTTTCATGGCATGAGTGAAGAGGACGTAAAACGCATTATGAAATATCCTTACAACATGTTTGCCTGTGATGCTACTATCCGGGTTTTTAATGCCGGAATGCCTCATCCAAGAGGCTACGGAACCAATGCAAGAATTTTAGGCAAATATGTAAGAGAAGAAAAAGTATTGACACTTGAAGAAGCTGTCCGAAGAATGACTTCACTGCCCGCACAAAAATTTCAATTGAAAGAGAGGGGGCTTATCAAAGAAGGCATGGCAGCAGATATTGTAATCTTTAATGAGAATGAAGTAAAAGATGTATCTACTTTTGAAAAGCCTCATGCTTATTCAAAAGGATTTCATTATGTAATTGTGAACGGAATAGTAACAGCCGAAAATGAAAAACATACAGGAGCAAGAGCTGGTGAAGCAATTTATCTGAACAAACCAAACTGATTTTTTTCTTTTTACTATATCGTGACAATGATTAACATTTCTTCCTGAAGAAGAGCAAAGATTTTTTTTCTCAGAAAAAAACTAACAACTGTTCAATTTTATTTTTCTTTTCCACTTATACAAAATTCAATTTCAAAAAACAGATTCTTTAACCATCCATCCTTTACACGAAAAAAATCGCAGCAGTCTTCATCAACTATTTGTCTTTTAAAGTAAGAGTGCTTCTTAACTGAAACACTTTATTTCAGAAAATAAAAAAGTATAGCCATGAGAAAGAAAACTACCCGTATTGCGGGGTTGGTTTTTTTTCTGGTAATGTCTTATTGTGTTTCTGCGCAGAACATTACCGGGAAAATTACCTCTTCAAAAGGAGAACCCCAGGCCTTCGCTACAGTGCAGGTCAAAAATTCACAAACTTTCAGCATTGCAGATGCGCAGGGAAACTACACGATCAAAGCCAGCAATGGTGATATTCTTGTTTTTTCCGGAACTGCTTTTGAACAAAAAGAAGTTACAGTAACCGGCTCCGTTATGGATGTTACTGTAACAGAACTGGTGAGCTCCCTAAAAGAAGTGGTGATCACAGGGTACTCAAGCAGGTCCAAAAGATCATTTACCGGTTCTGCTTCCACAGTAGTTATTGATGATATTAAAATGCAGCCGGTCGCTTCATTCGATCAGATATTACAAGGACAAGCCCCGGGTATTGATGTAAAAGCAGGAACCGGGCAACCCGGCAGGAATGCCGATGTTGTGATCAGGGGAAAAGGTTCTGTGAACGGATCAACAACACCATTATATATTGTAGATGGTGTGGAGGTCAGGGCCGGCGATTTCAGTACGATGAATCAGGGAGATTTTGAAAGTGTAACAGTATTGAAAGATGCTTCTTCAACTGCCCTGTATGGCTCCCGAGGCGCTAATGGTGTCATAGTAGTAACTACAAAAAAGGGAAAGAATGGTGCCATCCGGTTCGGTTATGATGGACAGGTAGGAACCTCATTTTTACCGGAGAACAGGTTAAGACTAATGAATACACAGGAAAAGCTTGACTTTGAAATTGACATTGCGGGTAATCCATGGGGATGGTCGCAAGCGGAGGTAGATGAGTTCAGAAAAGTTAATACCAATTGGGAAGATGCGGTATTTCGTAATGGCAACATGCAATCTCATATGCTGTCAGCAGCCGGCGGAAATGAAAAGACCCGTTTTTATTCGTCCCTTTCTTATTATGATGAAGAAGGAGTTACAATTAATACGGGTATAAAAAGATATACGGGTCGTCTTAATCTCAGTCACCAGGAAAACCGTGTAAAGTTTGGCGTTAACCTGGCAGGTGGCTGGTCTGTATTTCAGGGCACTGCTGAAGGTGATCAGTTTATTTCCTCTCCATTGAATACAGTTTTGTGGGCACTTCCTTATGAACCTGTTTACAATGCAGATGGAAGTTATTTTAATTCTGTACAATTTCCATTCTGGTTAAATCCTGTGGAGGAGCTTGAAGTAAATGCTGACAAAACGTACCAATTAAAAGGAAATGGAAATATTTATTTCGAATACAAACCACCTTTTACAGATAAACTCACTTATAAAATAAACGTTGGGGGTGATTATTCGCAATTTGAAGTTTTTGCAATTACCAAGAACGGTACACAGCTCGCAGCACAAAATGATGCCTTCGGTTCAACTTTTGCGGCTCAGGGTTCATTAGGCAGAAGTATTGACCGTCGTTTTCGTTATACCATTACAAACAGCCTCACTTATAAAACAGCACTTGATAAAGACAAGCAGCATAATTTGACAGCAGCACTTTATTCAGAACTGATAAGGAGAACAGGAAGGAATTTCAACTTCACAGGTTATGGACTGACACGACCTTTTGATAATGAAGCCGGCCTGGTAACCGGGACAGCCCTGAACGGATACATACCCGTTGTTGGCGGAGGATTTCCTCAGGATAATACATTATCCTCTTATTTCGCAACGGCAGATTATTCATTTAAGAACAGGTATTTTCTTCAGTTGAATGGACGCATTGATGGTTCTTCCCGACTATCTCCTGATAATCGCTGGATAACTTATGGTGGCGTTGGCGCCAGTTGGATCATTTCAGATGAAGAATTTTTCAAACCAAAAGCAATTAACTATCTCAAGTTAAAAGCCAGTTATGGTTCAGTCGGCAACTCCGAAGGCATTGGTGATTTTCCATACCTGCAACAATATGGAAACGGAACAAACGGGGGACAAGGAACATTGTTTATCGCAAGTCTTGGAAATACAAACCTGGAATGGGAAAGAAGAAGAACTATAAATGCCGGGATTGAATTTGAACTACTCAATAATCGCATCCGTGGTTCTGCAGAATATTATAACAGCTTAACCAAAGGTTTATATTTTAATCCTTTTGTTCCGGCTACAAGTGGCGGTAACGGAACCGTATTAACAAACAATGGAAGCATGGTGAATAAAGGAATAGAATTAAGCCTTTCATTTCATATTATCAAGAGTGCTGATTTTAACTGGAAGCTTGATGCCAATTATGCATACAACAAAAACATGATCAAATCGCTTCCGGACAACCAGGATTTTCAGTTGTTCCAGAGTTTCCAGGCTTTGCAGGTAGGCAAACCATTTCATAGTTTTTATTTGGTACGATATGCTGGTGTAAATCCCGATAATGGCAACTCCATGTATATAAAAGCAGATGGAAAGACATTAACTGAGGTTTATGATGCAAATGACCTGGTTGTGCTGGGAACAAGTGATGCGCCGCATAATGGTGGGCTTACAAACACCTTTAGCTATAAAGGTCTTGAGTTATCTGCATTCTTCGTAGTATCTGCCGGAAACTATATTTATAATAATGCCCGGTTCAATGTAGAGTTTTATCAATATACTACTTCCGGTTTTTCTGCCAATGCACTGAATGCATGGACTACTCCGGGGCAGATCACTGACTTCCCAAGAATTGATGAAGCAACACAAGGACAAACAACACGGTTTTTGGAAAAGGGAGATTTTGTAAGACTGAGAAATGTAATGCTGTCTTATACTTTACCTAAAAAGATCACTGATAAACTGAAGATTGCCGGTGCCCGTTTCTTTATACAAGGACAAAACCTGCATACATGGCATCATGTACAGGGATGGGACCCCGAAGTTTCGTCAATCGTAAACTCTGATACCAATTCCAATGCTGCGATCAGTGGTTCACAATACCCGGTTTTAAAAAGTATCACTGCCGGAATAAATCTCAGCTTCTGATTTACTAATTAAAAACTACTACAATGAAATACTTTAATAAAATAATTCCGGTTTTGTTGTCAGTTGGGCTTTTTGCATTAGGCTCCTGCAAAAAGCAGCTGGACACATTTCCGCAAACAAGTCTTGTAGAAATAAATACGTTTGATGATCTGCAAAGTGCATTACGAGGTGCTTATGATGGATTCCAGAGTAATAATTATTACGGAAACCCTGCCGCCTCGGGAACTGCCAGCGGATGGAGTGCCTTACCCGAACTGATGGGCGATGATTTCATAGAAGCATTTGAAAGTCTTGGCAATTGGAACATAATGTCTGAGATGATCTATGCTGCTGATAATACGCAGGCCGCAGCCCTTTTTGTACAGCCTTACGAGATCATTTCAAGAGCTAATAATGTGCTGAACAGTTTGGCGAAATTTGAAAATGGTGTGCATGCTAACGAAGTAATGCAAATAAAAGCGCAGGCATTAGCCATAAGAGCATTGGCACATTTTGACCTGATGCGTTACTTCGCTCCGGATTTTGACAGGAACAGTAATTCACCCGGGGTTCCTTATGTTACCATATTCGATGCACAAAACCCATTTGGTAATCTTCCTTCCCGAAACACAGTAAAGGAAAACTATGATGCCGTCTTTAAAGATCTGAATGATGCATTGGACGCTTACAATTCAGCAGGAGACCTGGGTGACAATCCGCAGCGATATTATATTGACGAAACTGTCATTCATGCAATAAAAGCAAGAGTCAGTTATTATGCCGGGTTATGGTCTGATGTAATAACTGATGCAACAGCGGCATTAAATGAAAGACCTGTTGGAGATGCGAACGATTATATCTATACTTTTTTGAATCCCGCTAGCAGCACCAGTGAATCTGATCCACCAACAGAAGTATATTGGGCTATACCATCGGATGGAACTTTCCGGCCCGGAGGTGCAATCAGCGGAACAAATCCTGCATATCGTGTAACAGCTGCTATGAGTTCTGTTCTTCAGAACCTGGGTGGTGTTTATGTTAACAGTAATATTAATCGTTTTAATGTAGCTGGTATCGGGGGAATTCAACGAACACTTTGCTGGAAGTATCCCGGTATACGAAGTTTTAAAGCGTTTCGTGCAGGAGAAATATTGCTGATGCGGGCAGAAGCAAAACAAAGGATCGGAAACTCCACTGCACTTGATGATTTGAATGAATTGAGAATGAACCGTGGTGTGGCAACCGGCAGTGAAACCGGAACCGCTTTATTAAATGCAATTTTATTGCTTCGCAGAGCTGAGCTTTTAGGTGAAGGGCATCGTTGGTTTGATATCCGCAGAACTTCCCGCACAATACTGAGAGCCGAATGTGGAACAGCGGGGGGCTCAAGGGCAGAAAATTGTTCAATCAGTTCTTCATCCAGGTCATGGACGTTCCCCATACCATTCAATGAAATAAAAGTAAATCCGAATCTCACTCAGAATAACGGATACTAAGTCTTCTACAGACATCTTAATCAGGGGGCAGCCAATTTCTATTGGCTGCTTTTATTTTGGCATGAAATGGTATTTTTTTGCAATTTCTGCATTATAAAACATTTTATATTTGAATAAGAACCCGACCAACATTAAAACAAAAATCAAAAATGTATGATAACCGGAGCAATTATTGGAGGAATTATTGGTTTACTCGTTGTAGTCTTTACATTCTTTTTTAAAGAACAACGTTTTAATAAAGTATTGCGCAGCATTACTGAGCCAGGTATGAGTTATGCCGCTCTTTATCATTATGCCTCTTCAAATAAATATAAAAAAGGATTCAAGTATTTTGATTCCTATGGTGTGTTATACATCGTTGGCAAAAAAGTATTTTATAAAACAACCCCGGATTCAACACCCACACAATTTAACCTTGAAGAATGCTCCGTGCAACAAGAACCTGACTGGCGGATGCTGAAATGGATTTCTATTACTTCCCCTTCCGGAGAAAAACATTATTTCAACTCCAATAAAATGGGTGCATTTAAAAATAATAGCGACGAAACACTAAAGGGGCTGCAGGCGATGCAAGCTGCCAAATCGTCCTGAACAAATCAATTAACCTGTTTCAAAATTTCTCTTTCTGAAAAATGAACATACTGTTTGAATTTTTCATACCACTTTTGCCAGGCATCAGCGGAAATTTCTTTTTTCAAAGAAGTTTCATAATCTGCCAGGCTATTAAACGGTAATTCAATGATCATTCGATAGCCTTCCCCTGTAAAATCAGTGAGCAGCCGAAAACCCGGAGGCTGTAGTACTAAGTCTTGTTTGATCCCATCATCTATCATTGCTTTTGCTTCCCTGTATCGCCCAAAATGAAGATGAAATATTTCTCTAACTATATACATAGGTAAAATTTTATGTTAAGGAGAAAGTACATCTTTTTTATTTTCCCTTCGCATGGGCTGTTTTTTCCAGTAAGTCAGGCTGCGCCATAACCATTCAAACGGACCAAAACGGAAATATCTCAGCCAGATATGACTCCAGATTATTTCAATGATCCATACAGCAACCACAACATAATAGATTTCATATCGCTGCAGTTTGCCCAACATGCCAAAGCCGATTCCAAAGAAAAACAAACCACACATAAATGATTGCATCAGGTAATTGGTAAATGCCATTTGCCCAACAGGCCTCACTAATGCAAAAAGCCATTTAAAGAGTCCTGATTTATACAATAGCATGATCAGGCCAAATAAACCCAGCGAACGAAATGTCCTGGCGATTTCATAGTACATAAACTTACCGTTTTTCGTCATTTCAAATCCGTTGAACCTGTGCTTCACAACAAAGTCCAACCACAACCATGTTATAAAAAGACCAACTCCTAATCCTATTATTGTCATCAGCCAATACACTTTCGAAGAGACCTGACCTGTCAAAACTCCTGTTTTAAAAAATGCCATGCCTATCAGCATAAACAATAAAACATCCCAGATACCATAATAAGTAAACTGAAACTCAAGCTTAACACTTACATTACTTATATAATGATAGAGTTCAGCATAACTACCTAATGATTTCTCCAGGTTCCTCTTCATGTCTTTACGCAGTTTGGCTGTATCCGATCTCTCTTTCATACCTGTCATTGCACCAAGTTTTTCCTGCTGCACATCAGTTAGTTTCACTTTGGTTGTATCAAGCTTAGCTACCTGCTCCCCCTCATATATCTTATGTTTTCGCTCATAGAAATCTTTATTCTCTCTTACCGTCATCAACAGCATGCATACCCCTGCCGCCACCAGCAACCATTTCGGTTTAAGTCTCCGGAAAACAAACGCTACAATACCAATTATTGCATATTCAAATAATATATCACCTGGCCATAAAAGAACAAAAGCATTGAATAATCCGAATACCAGCAACCACAACTGGCGTCTTAAAAAATATTCTGCAGGCCACATTCCTTCTGTTCTCTTTTCAAGCCGTGATGTAAATAACATGATACCTGCACCAAATAACATTGAAAAAATTGCTCTTTGTGTTCCTTCGGGTATCCAGTTCACAAACCGCCATACTTTTTCATTGATAGTTCCCAGCTCATTATTCAGCACCAGGTTGTCAAAAGCAGGCTCGGGCAAACCCATGTAAGGGATGTTCATCAGCAAAATTCCCAGGAGTGCAATACCTCTTAGTGAATCAATGATTTTAATTCTTTCCGATTGACCGGTTGGTGCAGCAAGATTATGCACCGGTGTAGATGGCTGCATGGTTTGTTGGTTTTTGGTGTGATGGCAGGAGTAAAAGGGCTTACGCAGGGTAAGAAAGAATAGATTAAAATAGCTTTTTTTAAAACAGCGGCAAAATTTTTCAGATCAATAGTTGATCAGTTTTTGAACCGTTTCATTCAACCTGGATTTTGCAAGAAAGTTTTGCTCTAGTTCCAAACTGAACGGGACAGGAGTATCCAAGGAAGCACAACGCATAACGGGAGCATCCAGAATATCAAAACAATGCTCGGCTATCCATGCAGCTATTTCACCACCGATGCCGCCAATTAATGTGTCTTCGTGTAATAGTAATATTCTGCCTGTTCGTTGTACCGCTTGTCGAATCGCTAAGTAATCCAATGGCGCCAGTGTTCTGAGGTCCAGTATATCAATGGAAATTTCAGGATGTTCGGCTGCATAGTCTTCAGCCCAATGTACACCGGCCCCATAAGTAATAATTGAGATCTCATCCCCTTCTCTCACATGTCTTGCCTTACCAATTTCAATTTCATAATATTCTCCCGGCACTTCACCACTAACTGATCGGTATAAGGCTTTATGCTCAAAATACATTACCGGGTTAGGATCATTAATAGCAGCTATCAATAATCCTTTTGCATCAATAGGTGTTGAAGGATATACAATTTTTAACCCCGGCACTTTCGTAAACCATGCTTCATTACTTTGCGAATGAAAGGGACCTGCACCAACTCCGGCGCCTGTAGGCATACGAACTACCACATCTGCATTTTGCCCCCAGCGATAATGGATCTTTGCGAGATTGTTTACGATCTGATTGAATCCGACTGAAACAAAATCTGCAAACTGCATTTCCACCATACTTTTATATCCTTCCAGCGACAATCCCAATGCAGTTCCGATAATAGCACTCTCACACAGCGGTGTATTTCTTACTCTTTCTTTTCCAAATTCTTTTACAAAGCCTTCTGTGATTTTAAAAGCGCCTCCGTATTCTGCAATATCCTGACCCATAAGAATGAGATTGGGATGTTTATGCATGGATTGATAGAGTCCTTCCTTTATAGCATCGATGAGTCTCTTTTCGTGAATAGTGAATGGCGAATCGTGAATGGAGTCTGTATTATCAATCTTAGTGTTTGACGATTGACTATTCTCTATTGACGGCTCAGCAAACACATCTTCCAGCTCCTGCTCCGTATCCACAACAAGCGGTCTGGTTTCAAATCCTGAAGCCAGTTCGCTTTCAATTTTTTCTTTGAATTCATTTCTTATGGCCCCAACACTTTCATTATTCAGCACACCAATATATTTCAGGTATTCTTCAAAATTGTTTACCGGGTCTTTCCGCTCCCATAGCTTAAAAAGATCCTGTGGCACATATTTGGTTCCACTTGCCTCTTCGTGACCCCGCATCCGGAATGTTAAACACTCAATGAGATAAGGTTTCTGGTGTTTGATGCAAAACTCTCTTACTCCTTTAATAGTATCATATACTGAAAGAATATTGTTTCCATCAATCTGCACTCCTTCCAAACCATAACCTTTGGCTTTATCTACCAGGCTGATACAACGATATTGTTCTGTAGTGGGTGTACTAAGACCATACCCGTTATTCTCTACAACAAATATTACCGGCAGATCCCAAACGGCAGCTACATTTAACGCTTCATGAAAATCTCCTTCACTGGTTCCGCCTTCGCCTGTAAATGCCAATGAAACTTTATGCTGATGTTTTAGCTTGTATGCTAACGCTACCCCATCCGCTATTGCAAGCTGTGGGCCCAGGTGAGAAATCATTCCGCATATATGATGTTCTCTGTTTCCAAAATGAAAACTTCTTTCTCTTCCTTTGGTGTAACCCTCCTGTGCTCCCTGCCATTGCATAAATAATTTATGAAGCGGCATATTACGGGTTGTAAAGACCCCCAAATTCCTATGAAGCGGCATGATCCACTCATCCTCCTGCATAGCCAGAGTGGCCCCCACAGCAATTGCCTCCTGCCCGATACCACTGAACCATTTGGAAATTTTTCCCTGGCGCAGCAATACCAGCATTTTTTCTTCAATCATTCTTGGCCACAGAAGCGAACGATAAAAGTGGATTAACTGTTCATTGGAAATATCTTTTCGGTCGAAGGTCATGGTGCGAATTTCCTTTATTCGGCCTGAATTAGCAAAGGAGGTTGTATTATATAATTATTCCTTTCGTTCTTTCCGCTGGCGATCCTCTTCTGCAAAAAGCATGGAAGTTAGAAGTGTAAGCAACAGGCTGAATAAAAGACCCCACCCAAAACTATCAATTTCAAAGCCCTCAACCCAGTTACTGGCCAGCAGCACTGTAATTGTGTTGATCACAAAAAGGAAAAGCCCAAAAGTGATTATTGTAAGAGGCAGGGTGAATACAATAAGCAATGGTCTCAAAAAAGCATTCAACAAGCCTAATACTATTGCAAACCAGATGGCGGTTCCATATCCCTTAACATGTACACCGGGGAGTACCTGTGCAAGAATAAATGCCACTGCGGCTGATACGAGTAACCGGATAATTAATTTCATCTATTATTAATTCTTTACAACCTGTCAAATAACTACCAGTTCATAAAATGATTCAGGCTGCAGGTATTTTTGTGCAAGCTGTTGCAATTCTTCTGTTGTAACAGATTTTATAGTCTGGACTGTCTTGTTGAAATAATCATCACCAAGATTATTCAATACAATATTTTTCCATCGGGCTATTACCTGGAAAGGGCCATCAAGATCGCCTAATATGCCCCCCATCATGTAGTTTCTTACCAGCAGCAGTTCTTCTTCATCCACCGGAGTTTCCCTTAAGTCTTTCATTTCTTTATACACCTCTTCAATGGTTGCTTCGCAAACATCTTTACCCGCTTCTGTGCTGATCATCCAGGCACATTGATACAAATGATTTTGCAGGTAACTATGAATGCCATAAGTATATCCTTTGTCCTCACGGATATTGCTCATAAGTCTTGACCCGAAAAATCCCCCAAACAAAACATTCAGCACTTGCGTTTTGATAAAATCCGGGTGATGGCGATTGGGGAATGGTCTTGCTATTCGAATGGACCCTTGCACTCCTTCGGTATCATTTGTAATACGAAATTTTTTTTCAGAAGTCGGATTAGTAAGCGTTTCGCCTACCGTTACTTCTTTATATGTCAGATCACCAAAATTTTTATTCAACTCCTGTTCAAGATTTGCAGGAAGTTTACCAGCGGCAAATAGTATCCATTTTCCGTTCCGGTAATATTTATTGTAAAAATCAATAAGGGAGTCTCTCTGTAAAGCATCAAAATCTTCTGAGCGACTGTATTTTCCATATGGATGTTTTTCGCCATAGAGGTAAGCATCGATCAGGCGTCCTGCAACAAAGTCGCTTTTTTTAAGATTCACCTTCAACCGCTGCTTCATGTTTTGCTGGTAAATAGCCAGCTCTTCTTCGGGCATTACCGAATCGCTAATCAGCTCTCTCACCACTGGTAATAATTCAGAGATATGTTTGGTCAGCGTATGTAAGGTAATTGTTGCGGTTTCTGTATAACAGGCCCTGTTCAAGTAAGAGCCGTAATACTCAAAATGTTCATTGATCTGGAAAGCCGTTTTATTGGTTGTACCGTTTCTTAATAAAAAATTAGTTGTTGCAGCTACAAGATTTTGTTCTTCCAGTGCATTACCTGCAAAGAATACCCACTCCAGCATCATCACATCCTCGGCTCCGGCATTAATGGTGTAAACCTCCACTCCGTTATCGAGCACAAATTTCTGATAAGGTTTCAGTGATAGATTAAAATCAATAGCATCTACAATATCCGGGCTTTTGGCTCTGTCAGGTCTTATTATATTTTCGTTTGCTGTTATCATTAACTCTCCGATAAATAATAGATCGTGTTGCTGTTTTCTTTCCTGAAAATGCTCCTGCTTTCCTGTAAGATATCTTCAGTGGTTACAGAAGCGTACTTATCCAGTTCAAAATTCATCCATTCTGCATCTCCAAGATCTTCATAATAAGCAAGACTGTTTGCCCGGTTCATTACACTCATATCTTCAAAAGCAATAAGGCTTTCAGTTTTATTTTTTACCTTTTGCAATTCTATCTCCATGACCAGTTCCTGCTTCATTTGTTCCAGTATATCATCCACAGCTTTTTCAGCAGCCTCCGGTTTAATACCTTTTATAATTTTTCCTTCAATAGCCAAAAGACCGTTATCTGTACTTCCGAAATGATAGCATTCGATATTGCTGAACAGCTTCTTTTCTTTTACAAGTGCCTGGTAAAGCCGGGATGAGCCACCACCGCTGAGTATATCTGTGAGAAGATCTACCACATAATATCTCCTGTCCAACCGGGCCGGCATATGCCATGTTTTAAAAAAAGCATCTACCGGAACTTTTGCTGATATAACTTTTTTTCTTTCCCCCTTCTGTTCCGGTTCCTGCGGAATATTTCTCTTGTATTTTTCTCCGGAAGGAATATCTCCAAACCATTTTTCTGCCAGCTCTTTTACTTTTTCCACGGTTACATTTCCTGCCACAACCATTATTGCGTTGATCGGTCTGTAGTGTTTAAAGAAGAAATGCTGCACATCATCCAGTTTAGCATTTTCGATGTGTGACAATTCTTTGCCGATCGTCATCCAGCGATAGGGGTGAACCGTATAGGCAAGTTCTCTCATTTTATGCCAGGCATCACCATATGGTTTTGCCAAGTAATGTTCTTTAAATTCTTCACATACAACCTTACGTTGGACATCCAGGCTTTTTTCATTAAATGCCAGTGAAAGCATACGGTCGCTTTCCAGCCAGAAAGCTGTTTCAAGATTCTGTGCGGGAAGTTGTATGTAATAATTGGTCAGATCGTTGGTGGTATATGCATTATTCTCGCCTCCTGCCATTTGCAGGGGCTCATCATAATTTGGAATATTTACAGAGCCTCCAAACATCAGGTGCTCGAATAAATGTGCAAATCCTGTTTTGGAAGGATCCTCATCTCTTGCACCCACATCATACATGATATTCATAACAGCCATAGGCGTGGACAGGTCCTGGTGAACGATCACTCTGAGGCCATTATCTAATGTGAATTTTTCAAACCGGATCATGTTGTAATAACGGAATCTTTTTGATAAAGTTTGTTGAGCAGATTGTTAAAAACCCTGCCGGATTTTAAAGATGGAAACAACCAGCCATTCTGTAAAAGTATTGAAAAATAAGCTTTGGCGGAATCAGAGTATGCTTTTGATTTTGAACTCGATTTCTCTTAATATCCCTTCCCGCCGGATGATGATCTTTACTTTTTCATTGGGTGTTTGCAATGCAATTTTATACTGGTTCAGGTTCTGTGAAAAATTCTTGTTTACGGCCAAAATCTCATCCCCTTCTTTAATGCCTGCCTGTTCTGCCGGCGAGCCTTTGGCAACATCTCCCGCAATGATAATTCCATTAACAAGGTAAAGTTCCAGCCCGGAATAGGAATAATCGAAAGCCGTTCGGAAATGACTGTTAGGTGTAAGATATATATCTCCCTTATCATAATTCAGTATCACATTAAATCTTCGTAAAATATCGTTGCCAATCAATCCTCCCATATAAGGATAGTTCGTTACGTTTGTCTCATCTTCGAATACAAAAACCGGAACACTTCGGAAACGATAAGGGCCCACCCTTACTTCTTTGATAACACGAAGCTCCATATCCAGTTTGCCGCCAAGACCTTCGCCTTCTTTTGTAAATGTTTTTCTTTTCTTATCCAGGAAGTTGCTGTCCTCCACAAAATCTCTTGAAAGCAGCATGCAAAGACCGGCACCCATATCATATAAAAATCTCGAATACACCGACCTTGCATCTTTGACACGAAATGGTTGCGCCACCAGCATTTGAATGGTCGGCTTCATAAGAAATCCTCCTTTGGGATAACGCATAGGACCCTTTGTACAAAAAGTAACTTTCATGCTGTCGTAGTCAACCTTCATAATATAACGGCTGATGACAGAGTAGCCCATAATGCCATCTATTTGCTCTCCATAAACTGCAGTAAGTATACTGTAATCATTAATATGAAAATCCAGGCTGTCAATAGTAAGTCCGGGAAAATGCAATTGCTGATTGTATAAAAAACTAACAGTTTTGATACCCGCAATACCCCTGATAGTTCTGTCTGTTGGCACAGGGTGTAATCCAAGATATTCAGCAGTGGATGAATCCAGCGAAATCCCGCTACTTCCAGTATCTAGTATAAAATTGAGGGTATCAGGGGAGTTTCCAAACTTGGCATGCATGATGACTATACCACCGGTGAGTTGTGTAAAAGGAACGGTGGTAATCTCCCTTGAAGGCGGATTGATAAATTCTTCCTGGGCAGAAACTACCAATCCACAAAGCTGTAGCAAGAATAAATATATAACCGTGGTAAGCTTTTTCATTAGTTCATCTTTCTCCTGTGGTTACAGAGTAACTATCATATGACATATAATATATATAAAAAGATGCAGTAAGGTTCCCCGTTCAAATAAATATAGTTCAGTCACAAACCCTTTACACACCGTCCGGCCTGTTTTCTGTGATACAGATGTACCTTTGCCGGGTAGTAATAATATACCAACCTGATTTTTCAATGAAACTGCAGATTTTATATAAAAAAGCGGCTGCTTTTGAATCTCTTTCGGTGGAAGAAGGAGTTTTCCTGTACCACCATGCTCCCCTGGCTGATCTGATGTTTATAGCCGATGAGCTTCGTAAAAAACAAGTGCCGCATGGAAAAGTTACCTGGCAAATAGACCGCAATGTAAACACGACTAATGTGTGCATTGCCAATTGCAAGTTTTGCAATTTCTACCGTATACCGGGCCACCCGGAAGCATACATAACGGACATGCCTGCTTATCGCAAAAAGATAGAAGAAACATTGCGATGGGGAGGAGATCAGTTACTGTTGCAAGGCGGTCATCACCCGGAGTTGGGGTTGCAGTTTTATGTTGACACATTCAAATCCATAAAGGCAGAATTTCCACAAATTAAATTACATACACTCGGACCACCCGAGGTGGCACATATAACCAAGCTGGAGAAGAGTACTCATCGTGAAATTTTGATAGCATTAAAAAATGCGGGAATGGATTCATTACCCGGCGCTGGTGCAGAAATATTAATTGACCGGGTGAGACGATTAATCAGTAAAGGAAAATGTGGCGCACAGGAATGGCTTGACATCATGCATGAAGCACATAAACTTAACATTACTACTTCTGCTACGATGATGTTTGGGCATGTGGAAACAATTGAAGAACGGTTTGAACATTTGGTGAAAATAAGAGAAGTACAAAGCCGAAAACCCGAACATGCAAAAGGGTTCCTGGCCTTCATTCCATGGACCTTCCAGGATGTTGATACTTTACTTGCTAAAATAAGAGGAGTACAAAACCTTACTACTCCTGAAGAATATATCCGCATGATCGCTTTAAGCCGCATCATGTTACCAAACATAAAAAATATACAGGCAAGCTGGCTAACAGTTGGTAAACAAACCGCACAGTTATGCCTCCATGCCGGAGCCAATGACTTTGGCAGTATTATGCTGGAAGAAAATGTAGTAAGCGCTGCAGGAGCCCCCCATCGTTTTACTTATAAAAGCATACAGGATGCTATTCGTGAAGCTGGTTTTGAACCACAACTCCGCAACCAGCAATATGAGTGGAGGGAAATTCCTGAAACCATCGAAGAGCAGGTAATTGATTACTGATTACAGTGTTCAAATCAACTCAACAGCTAACTCATCTTTTAAATGTTTATTTTTCAGCACTTTGCCCAGTTTGGGATCAATTCGGTTAACCCTTGCTTGATCTTCAATGTTCGTCCCCGGGGTTCCAGAGGCGGTTTTCACCTAACCAACTCCGTTGCAAAATTCCCACTGGGAATTATTGTTTTTTCGTAGAATCTCTCTACCTTATGTAGTTCGGACCAACTACACATTCTGTTTACACAAGCCCTCGATCTATGCCTTATAAGTATAGGTTCACCATATTTACTCCTTCGTATAACCGAAAGGAGACATTACACAGGGCTTATGAAAGTCTTTGCGAACAAACTTATAAAGACTTTGAATGGCTGATAATTGATGATGGCTCAACAGATAACACTTCTGAACTCGTAAAGGGATGGATAAAGGAAAATAAGTTTCCAATTAAATACATCTGCCAGGAAAATCATCATAAATTTTTTACTTTACTAAAGGCGGCCAGATTAGCCAAAGGAGAATTATTTATCGGCCTTGATTCAGATGACAAATGCACCCCTGATTCACTTGAAAAATTGTCCACTTACTGGAAAGATATTCCGGATGAAACTCGTTTAGGTTATTCAGGTTTAACGACTTTGTGTGTAGATCAGCATGGGAAACTGGTAGGCAAAAAATTCCCTAGTGACATTTTTGATTCGGATACTGCTGAATCTTTGCTTAAGTATCATGTAACCGGAGAGAAATGGGGATTTATCAGGACGGATATTATGCAGATGTTTTCTTATCCTGATAATTATTTTGCTAATGGATATATTCCCGAGGGGGTTATATGGATGTCCATAGCTAAAATGGGCTACAAAACCCGGTACATTAATGATGCCCTGAGAATTTATTATGTCGATGAAAATGATAGCGCCATTTCTTTTAATCCCGGTGCAAGAAGAAACAGTTTTGGCAGCATGGTATATCAGCAATTCATGCTGAATAATTTTTTAAAATATTTCCGGAATAACCCCCGATATTTTATTTCATCAATAGTCAATTATACGGTTAACTCTTTTTTTCAAGGCAAAAAAATTAAGCAATCATTTTCCGGGTTGAATAATTTTTGGATAAAATCTCTTTTTATCTTGCTATTGCCTGTTTCTTATTACAAAAAATGGAGAATTGGTAGAGAGTAACTATTACTAAATTGCATTTTAGAATTGTATTGCCGGAATGCCTTAAAGATGCAGATAATAAATCATTGATCCTTTCATTATGAAAAAGATTTTCGCCTGGTTCAGAAAAGCAGCTATTGCAGAAGGCATCTCATTTATAGTTTTATTATTTGTCGCAATGCCTTTAAAATATTTTGCTGACTTACCAAAAGCTGTTACCATAGTTGGTAGCTTACATGGAGCGTTGTTTATTGTTTTTATGGTTTTAACCTATATGGTAAAAGAACAATTGAATAAACCATTAAACTGGGGTGTAAAAGCTTTTTTAGCCTCCATTATTCCGTTTGGAACTTTTTATATGGACAGGCAGTGGAAGAAAGAGGAAACCATCTTTAAATAAATTTCTATAAGTACAAACAGAAATACAATTCTGTTTGTAAACTAAAGACCCTAATCAGTAGAGCTTTAACGTTTCTCCATTTCCCCTATGGATTATAAATTTTACCTTTACCGTTAAATCTTTGTAATGAAAAAAATCCTGTTTTCAATCTGTATCGTTTTCATAATCAGCGCCTGCGGCAACAACAACGCTGATGAACCCCAGGTCGATGAGGATAGCATAGTCTCTTTTGGAAACACCATGTTGTGGCAGGCAACATTAAATGATTCTACAGGAAAAATAGAAATGAAAAGGGTAAGCATTGAAGGAGCAGATAACAGCAGTCCGCAAACAATTCTTGCCTCTATAAATGATGAATACCCGGAGATCAGGCTCGATTTTTTACGCATCTCTCATGATACTGCTTTTTTAAAAATCGATGATGCGCATTACCTGACCCAGCAAATGGGAAGCACCGGCTCGCAAATGTATATGGCAGGTTTAGTTTATAATCTTACCCAAAACCCAGATGTTCATTTTGTAAATATGAATTTTGAGGAGGGGGATCATGCACAGCCAGGTACTTTTAGCAGGGAAACTTTTTCAGGACAATAAAAACCCCGGCCACAAAATGACCGGGATTTTCAGTAAAGCAGTATCCGTTTATTATTACTGCGGATATTTTTCAATTTTTTTACTTACCGGTTTCACAGTTCTCAGGTAAGCATAGATCGCCTTCAGATCATCATCTTTCATTTTTCCATACATGGCCCATGGCATAACGCTGTTCATTTTCCCGGGGTCTTTGCTCATCATTTCATCAGAAGAGTTGTTTCTGAATTTTGCAATGAATGCTTCTTCCGTCCAGGTACCAATACCGGTAGAAGAATCAGGAGTGATATTGGCGGTAACTACTTTAAACATGGGGTTGGCAAATAACTGACCTCCGGCAAAAGATTTTTCAAAGTCAAATTCCATTCCCCCTTCTTTCATAGGCGTATGGCAGAATGCACAGGATGCCATGGTTACCAGGTATCCACCATAATTTACTTTATCAGAAGGATCAGGTTTGATATTTTTTTCAGGAGCAAATTCAGGCAGTGGTCCCAAAGCACTCATCGGTATTTCCAGTTGGCGGGGCGGCACCATGCTATCGCTGGCCGGCAATGTCCGCAGAAAAGCAACCACAGCATATAAGTCTTCCTTTGCCATTTTGCTATAGTTGTGATAAGGCATAATAGGAAAAAGTGTATCGCCGGCTTTATTGACGCCGTGTGCAATAGCACGGGCAATTTCATCATCTGTCCAGTCTTTTAGCCGGGCTGGTGTAATATTCGGAGCCCATATCTCTCCTGGAATTCCATCACCTTTTCCAAATGGGAAACTGGCCCCTATTCCATATGTACCGGGTGCAGGTGGCAATGAAAATTTGTTAAACTCTCTTTTACTATGACAATCCATACATACCGCCACATGATGAGCGATATACTCGCCACGAGCCACTACTTCTTTCAATGAATCTTCTTTGCTGACTGTTGGCGACTCTTTGCTTTTACAGGAAGAATAAAATGCGGAAGTGATTGCGACAATACAGACCACTGCCACAAACATCAATTTTTTCATAATCGTTGGTTTCGTTTACAGGTTAAAAAATCAGGAGCTAAAAGTTAGAAAAGTTTTCAGAATAATCTTGCAAAAAGCACATGAAATAAATGATTCTGTTATCATCTACAATCAATAAGAAGTCCCGGCCATTTTAGTCCGGGGCTTCTTATATACATTATTTATTATTGTGGGTACTTATCTATTTTATTGCTTACGGCTTTAACCGAATGCAGATATGCATAAATCGCTTTTAGATCCTCATCCTTCATCCCGGCAAAATCAGATGTCGGCATTACAGTATTCTGTTTACCCGGGTTATAAGTATAACTTTGGGGTTTACGATATTGCTTAAACTTACTCAGGAACATTTCTTCTGTCCAGGTGCCCAAACCGGTAGTACTATCAGGGGTTATATTGGCGGAGGTAACTACAAAATCATTAATATGAAAAGTATTTCCACCTCCGAACATGCGGGCAAAATCCGGTTGCCCTTTTACAAATGGTGTATGACAGGTAGAACAATCACAAATAGTAGCAAGGTATTCGCCATATTTTACTTTATCTGTTTCAGCAGGGCGATCATTTGCTTCGACCGGGGCCTGAACTGCCCGGGCAGGATATGCTACACTGATGGGTATCATCAGTTGTCTTTCCGGAATCTTATTCTTTATGGGTTTTAGCGTTCTTAAATATGCAATAATGCTCATTAAATCCTCTTTTGCCATTGTATTAAAATTAGCATATGGCATTAATGGAAATAAAGTGTCTCCGTTTTTTCTTATCCCTTTTGTAATTGCTTTCAAAATTTCTTCATCGGTCCAGTCGCCAATGCCTGTTTCAGGATCTGGGGTTATGTTTTTGGCATAGATAACGCCAGGAATCGCATCAAGAATTTTATTGCTGAATTCCATGCCCCCGCCCCCTTCTGTTCCCGGAACAGTAGGGCCCGAATATTTATCGAAGTCTCTTGTGCTATGACAATGGATGCAGGCAGCAACATGATTGGCCAGGTATTCGCCTCGGGCTACTACCTGTTTAATAGAATCTTCGTTGTTTGTTGTTGATTTTGTGTCCTTGCTTTTGCAGGAGGAGTAGAAAGCAGCAGTAACTGCCATGCCGCAGATGACTGCCACCATCATCAATTTTTTCATAATCGTTGGTTTAGTTAGATGTAATGTTTCAGGAACCAAAAGGTAAAGAAGTTTTGAGAATAAACATGATATTCTCTAGTTGAATACATACCCAAGGCTAAAAGTGAGCGGTATCATAAACCCATCATTATAAGGAAACAGGTTGCCGTTGGAAAAATGGGCTATACGGATGCTGGTATTGATATTCTTATTTTTTCCGGTAAAAATCCCCATCCCCATCATGTCATAAAAAGTGAATTTTTCACCTGTCCTCTTGCCATCAACATGAACTTTTGAAATATAAGTAGGGCCTGCTACACAATATTCCAGGTATCCATCCAGCTTTTTAGAACGTAGCACTGTAAAACGAAATATGGGATATGCAGAAATCGAAAAAAAACTTACTTTGTCCTTGTTACTTTGCCAAAAAGCAAGCCCGCCACCCCAATCCAGGGCAAATACTTTTTTGCTGTGAAAAATATTTCTTTGGTAGCTCAAATGAAATCCTCTTTTTACTTTAACCTCACCACCCCAAAAAATTGGTACAGGTCCTTTTGAGACCGCTTTATTTACTCCATATCCTAATCCATTGGTGGCATACCCCGCTGCTACAATTTGTTTCGGGAAATAATATCCAGCAGCTTTTACTTTTTCAACTCTTTGTTGAGGCAGGGGTCGCATATAATAATTAAATCCTGCTGCAAAAAATGTTGTCTGGGGCTGTTTTTCTTTTGAGTTCTTTGGCGACCAAACTCCGCTGAGTTGAATATCCCATTTTTTATTTAGATGATATTTTAAACTCCCTCCCAGTAAACAGGTAGCATAAGAGGCATTTGAAACAATTTCGGTGTTATTCACTTCAAATCCTTTTCGCATAATAAGACCCAGGCCTCCTTCTGCTGCAAGTGAAATCTTTTTCCCGATATAGAAGTCCGACAAAAGTGTAAGACCTGCCACATTCATCCAAACCGTATGTGTTTCATTGGTATTGTTCACATTTCTGTACTCCACCCATTTAACCGGACGCATATAACTGATCTGTGCTGACAGATTTTTGTTAAACTGGTGTCCAAATAAAATGATCCTTACCGCCGTGTGCGGCACTTTTACAGATCCAACTGTATTTCCATCTTTTAATTGTGCTGATGAAAACGGGTAGTTAATACTCCCGATATTTACCCCGAAATAAGAATTCTTTAATGCTCCGGGATACTGTATTCTTTCATCCTGTGCCGATGCAACAAAGAAGAAACCTGATAAAATAACCAGGTATAATCCTGGCAAAATATTTTTTTTACATTGACTTTGTTTCAGCATATCACTTTCACTGTTTCGTAGGAACGGTTGAGAATTGTTAATGCGGCTTTAAATCCTTTTTCAATTTTTCCAAGCTGATCATTCATTTTAATAACCTTCGCAGGATACAGGCTACACATCCGCAATGCTTCTCCCAGCTCAATACCGCAATGATCAACAAGATTTTTCAGCGCTTTATCCATCAAAAGAGCAGAACCACTTAATATTCCTGCAGCCTCATATTTATCACCGTTGAGTTGGTGAAGATAATAACCTTTTGTTGTTTCTGTTACTGCATCTGTAATCACAAATAGCCTTTCTGCCATTAATTTTTTTGCAATTTTTATGGCAGCAAAATCTACATGATATCCATCAGGTATAATGCTTGCCATTACTCTGTTATCTTCCATCGTTGCACCCGTAAGCCCCGGTTGCCTGTGTTGTAGCGGGCTCATGGCATTATATAAATGAGTGACAGCTGTTATACCGTTGGCAAATCCAGCTTTTGCTTCAGTGTAAGTTGCATTACTATGCCCCGCTGAAATAATAATGTCATAAGATAAAATACAGTCAATAACTTCTTTACTGCAAACCTCCGGAGCAAGGGTGATCATTTTTATAATACCCTTTCCATATTCCAGTAATTCTTTTACTTCAGGCAAAGAAGGCGAATGAATAAGCGATTCAATATGTGCACCTCTTTTAGCGGTATTGATCCACGGTCCTTCAAGGTGCAATCCTAAAATTCCACCTCCTCCAGAATTCCAGTATTCCCTTACTGCATCAATACAGTTATAAAATGTTTCCGTGGTATTGGTTGCAACTGTTGGAAGGCAAAAAGCGGCTCCACCACTTTCGCAATATTCTTTTAGCTTATATAATGAATCAGGCTCAGGGCACACAGCAAGCAGTTTACTGTATGCCCCATATATCTGCAGATCTATAAACGAAGGAACGATGATGCAATCTGGCCAGCTTTTTATTTTATCTGAAGATGATAATTCATTAATGGGTACAATCGAATCTATAAGGTTATCCTTAATGATGATTGCATGATCTGTTAGCCAGATATCACCTGTAAAAATCTTCGGCGCTGTATAAATTCCTGATTTGAGCAAGTATGTTTTTGCTGTAAATATATCTTATGAAGATCATCTCTCACAATCCCCATCTCTTATTCCCAGCATTTCACAGCTAATCTGAACTACAAAGGGTTTTAGCGCCTTAACTAATTCTTTTGTATTGTCATCCCTGATATCGTTATTGTAATTATGCAGGTGTACCCGGTTTGAATCCGGTATTTCTATATAATGATATTTAAGGACCCTTGAATACCTGTCCATATAGCGCAGATAAATTTTTTTGTTATTGTATTTGCAGAAATTAAATTTTACAAGGTATTTGCCTGTGGCAAAATGATACACGGTATCGTACTTATACCAATAATGAGTTTCTATTCTTTTGGTGCGGTATTCCAGGAAATCATCATAATACAGAAACCGGCATTCATCATAAGTGCTTTTCCCGGTTCCATAAACCGTGTCTATTATTTCTTTTTTGTCTTCATCAACCAAAACAAGGTTCATTTTTTCAATATGCTCTTGTGGGGTATTGATTTGCAGCATGATCATCCCTGAGCAATCCCAGGGACAATGCTGGGCACTTGCATTGAAGAAGATAACCAGCAAAAAAGAAAAATAAAGTAACCGTTTCATAATAGCCTGTACTAAAGATAGGCAGAGAATTCAAGTGCCTGATACCAGCCATTGGGTATTTTACCCTGTAACAAACCGATAGCCTACTCCTTTAATAGTGATGATCTCAAGAGATGGGTCATCTTTCAGATAGCCACGAAGCTTGGTAATATATACATCGAGATTGCGGGAGTTAAAGAAGGAATCGTTGCCCCATAAAAGATTTAGGATATCTTTCCGGTCAATAATCTTGTCCCTGTTCTCATAAAGAAGTTTCAGCAATTCACTTTCCCGGTACGATAATTTTCTTTCGTCTTTGCCATTGAAGAGTACTTGCCTGTTAAGTTGAAAAGTGTATTTGCCCATCGTTACAGAACCGCCCTTTAATTTTGCAGGCTCTTCTGATTTGTCCCTTAAAAGATTCTGAATACGAACGATCAGTTCTTCCATACTAAACGGCTTTCGGATATAGTCATTACCTCCCACGGAAAACCCTTTTACTACATCCTCTGTTTGTGTTTTAGCTGTAAGAAAAATTATCGGCACTTCTTCATTCATCATTCTGATTTCATCTGCAATTGCAAAACCATCTTTATTGGGCAACATCACATCCAGCACACATATGTCCGGATTTATTTTTTTAAACTGATCCATCACTTTGCCCCCGTCTCCCTCCATAACAACATCATAACCCCGGCTCTCCAGGCTTTCCCTGACTATTTTGCCCAAAAACAATTCATCTTCCACATATAAAACTTTGGTGCGGCTCATATTCTCTGTTTCGGTAGTGCAATAGTAAATATAGTTCCTTCTCCTGAGGGGCTGTCAGCTGATACTGTCCCTCCATGGCCGGTAATAACCTGCGCAACATAACTTAATCCCAATCCATATCCCTTAGCATTATGTGTGTCTCCATGCGGGACCCTGAAAAATTTATCAAATATTTTATTTTGATATTCTGCCGGTATACCAATACCATTATCTCTTACTTTCAATTCAATCCAGCCATCTATTTCTTTTCCGGAAATATTTATTACAGGGTTTTCTTTGGAGTATTTCAACGAGTTGTCCAGTAAATTAAAGATCACACTTTGCAAATGAAGCCTGTCGCCCTGTAAATGCAGATCGCCTTGACAGTTAATATCTATTGATGCGTTCTTTTTTTCCAGTTGAAGTTTTAATGAAGCCACCACTTCGTTGATCAGCTCTGCTGCATCAATAGTTTCAAATTTCAGCTCAATCGCCTTCTTTTCAAACATGGAAAGTTTTAGCACTTTATCTACCAGCAGGTTCAGCCGTTGCAGCTCATTAGATGAAATATCCAGGTATTCATTTGCCCGTTCGGGATTTTGGATAGCATTAAAATTTTTTAATGCTTCAATAGCGACTCCTACAGTTGCTATAGGTGTTTTCAATTCATGTGTTATGTTGCTGATAAACTCGTTTTTAAGTTCCGCCAGCCGCTGTTGTTTCAGCATGTTCTTATACAGTAGCCAGAATGAAATAACGGTAATACCTAACAACAGAACTGAAAAAAGTATCGGCAGGCTGATTTGTTTAACAATATAAGGAAACGTGTTGCCTAGTTTTATTTGATAGCGGGTAGGATTTGTAAACCCTATTGTTACTTCATTCATACCCTTGTCCTCAATCTCTCTTACAAATCGTTCTTTTTTTTCATTGACCCTGACCGAAGAGTCTTTTATCTTATTGCTGTCCGACGCAATAATCTCAAATGGGACATCCAGCCCTTTTTTTTCCATAGTGGCTTTTACTGCCGAGGTTATTTCCTTAATTGTTATAGGTTCCTGCAGGGAATCCATGCTAAAAAGAAAAGTGAAAATATCATCATCAACATGAGGCGGATCAGGAGGATGGGGAGCACTCCTGTCAAAGACTACTGAATCCTTATCAACGGTATAGGAGCTGGTTTTGTTAAGCGAAATGATCACATTTCCTTTCTTCTCTCTTATTTTTTTTGTTGTATCGCTGTACTTATCCCTTATCACATTTATTGAAGAAATCAGTTCTTCCTTAGGCAAAAACCTTAATCTCGTCTTTTGCGGGTCATCGCTATAAAATATTTTAAGCCCTTTCTTTTTACCGGTATCCTCTTTCAGATCTAGTTTGAGTTTTTTAACCTGCAACCCTAAAACCGATTCTTTGAAAGCGAGGCCAGCTTTTATGGACAACGACCTTTCTTCCCTGTCATAGTTCTCTTTCAACCAATAGAGCTGAAACGCAGCTACTCCAAGAATAGTAAGGCCCATTAGTATAGAAAGCCAACGGGGTTTGTTCATTTTTGCAGATTACTTTGCAAATGTAATTCAATGCAAAGGGCTATTTTAATCATATTAACCTTTATTAACCTTAAAGAAAGGTGACTTAACTATTTGACCCGGTTTGCTTTTTTAGCTTTGAACCAAAGAAATCAATCATGAAAAAAATACTAATTGCAGGTTGTCTGTTTTTTGTAGCAACATTAGCCAATGCCCAACTAAAAGAAGGAAAAGTCGTTTATACCCGAACCGTAAAACTCCAGTTTAGTTTTGCCGGCATGCCCGGTGGCATGGAACAGCAAATGCCCAGTACAAGAACTGACAAATATGAATTGACATTTGGAAACAACCAATCGCTTTGGAAACAGGCAGAGCCTGATAATACCGATGACGAAGGCCCCTCATTCGGTGGTGATGGTATGCAGATAAGAATGGTGGTTGCCGGTTCTAATGATGTGCTATATAACAATTTTGAAACAGGCAAAAGAGTTGAGAAAAGAGAACTGTTTGATAAAACATTCATCATTGATGACACAATCAGTAAGCTGAACTGGAAACTGACCGGTGAATCAAAGCCTGTTCTTGGGCACAACTGCATGAAGGCAACAGCAGTTCGTACCAGCAAAAGAATGTCAGTAAATATGGATAATGGTGTAATGGAAAGAAAGGAAATAGATGACACAGCAAATATCGTGGCCTGGTTTGCAACAGATATACCAGTAGCAGCAGGTCCCACGGAATTTCAGGGTCAGTTGCCCGGATTGATCCTTGAGCTGGATGTAAGAAACGGAGACCAGGTATATACGGCAATAAACATTTCAGATAAAGCAGACCTTTCTTCCATAAAAGAGCCTTCGGGTAAAAAAAGATATACACAGGCAGAGTTCAGAAAAGAAAGAGATAAAATGATGGAAGAGATGAACCGCAATAACCAGGGGGGTAACCGGATTATCCGGATGAATTAAAATAACCTTAGCCATGAAGAAAACCCTTTGCATTCAGCGAAGGGTTTTTTATTTAACAGCATTTTTTGCTCCAGAATAATATCACCGCTACTGTATCTTTATAAAAACAATATTTCATGAAATATTTTATGTGCTGTTTATTCTGTTTGGCTTTTATGTATGCCTCTGCGCAGGAAGATATGTCTGTTCATTTCAAAATCTATGATACCCGAAACAAAGAGATCACCACCATAGATAAGATTGTTTCTGCTATGGAAAATGCAGATGTGTTGTTTTTTGGTGAGGAGCATAACGATAGTGCCGGTCATTTTCTTGAAAACAAGATTTTCCAGGCCTTGTATGAACGATACAGAAGCAATCTTGTCTTGAGTATGGAAATGTTTGAAAAAGATAACCAGCTTGTGTTGAATGAATATCTTAACAGGCAGATCGATGAGACGAGACTTGGTAAAGATGCCCGTTTGTGGCCTAACTACAAAGATTACCGGCCGATGGTGGAGTTCGCCAAAGAAAATTATATTCCCGTAATTGCTGCTAACACTCCCCGCCGCTATGTAAGTCTTGTGACAAAAAAAGGAATGAGATCACTGGACAGTCTATCAAAAGAAGCAAAAATGCTTTTACCTCCATTGCCATACGATACATTAAGCGGAAAATACCATGAAAAATTTATAGATATTATGCAGGGAAGCCCGGGAGCAGGCAGCGGCAACATTTATTACAGCCAATCTTTATGGGATGCCGGGATGAGCTATAGCATTTACCAGTTCCTAAAAAAGAATAAGGGTAAAAAAGTATTTCATTGTGTAGGAAAATTTCATTGCGATGAAAAACTGGGCACAGCAGCACAATTACTAATGCGAAATAAAAAGCTGGCTATACTCAATATCAGTTGTTTCCCCGATAAAAGTTTTGCAAATCCAGATTGGAGCGGTTTTGACACTTTGGGAGATTTTGTGATACTAACCGATCCGGATTTGAAAAAGACATTTTAGGTCTGATTGTCAGTTCTCGTTAAATTCTTATCATCTTGTAATTATCTTCATCCCTCCTCCGCTGCCATTATTCAAACCCAGTTTGCTCAGGCTGTAAGTGAAACTCAGCATAAAGAATTGTCGTAGTGTCAAAACTCTTGAATCTTCAATATAATTGTTGTTTGTATTTCTGCTGATACCAATATTGCGGTTGAGGATATCCCTGGCACTTAATTTCAGTTCTCCTCTGTTGAATTTCAGCATCTGTTTGCTGATAGACGCATTCCACAAAGGCACTCTGGTGTTAAACCCTGCGGCCCGCTGGCTGTTAATCGTGTATACAAAATCGGTTGAAAAGAAAAATCCTTTCGGCATTTCCCAGTCCAGCGATGCATTAAACTCCTGCGAAAGATAATCAGCACTTAAAGCAGATTGAATAGAATATTTTGATTTATTATAATTAATAGCTACACCGGTACCAATGTTTAGCTTTTGTGTAGGATTCATATCCAAACGCAGTTCCGGGCCTACAGCTACTGTTTTAATATCATTGGCCACCTGGCTGATGAACTGCTTACCCTTATTATAACGAATATTGGTGCTCAACTCTACTGATCCTTTCAAAAAACGAACAGGCATGCTGTAACTTACTTCGTTATTCATGCTGAATACTCCATCCACATTTACAGGACGGGAATAACGTATGCCGGTACCCAGATCCAATGAATCATAGTTCACAATCTTGTTTCGGGTAGTCTGAATATTAAAGAACCAGAACAGGTTTTTATTCTTATATGGGCTAATGAGGTTCAGGTTTCCTCTAATGGAATGTGTGAATTCCTGTTTCAGATCGGGGTTACCGTTTTTAATATTGAGCGGATTGCTGATATCGGGCACCGGTTGCAATTGCGAAGCAGAGGGTTGATTGGTTGAAGTATTATAGAATACAGAAAATCTTTTAAACCGGGTGAAGTTGTACTGAAAAGAAGCTGTTGGCAAAATATTGCTGAAACTTTTTTCTAAAACCGAATCCTTTACTTCGCTTATGATCTTTCCTTTCAGAGATGCATATTGCCAGTAGAATCCTACCGAGTAGCTATATTTTTTTCTTTGTGTTCTTGTTCGCAGCCCAAGATTGGTAAAACCATAAGTATTCTCAAAATCATTACTCAGCATATCATTTAGCTGATCATACTTTCCATTACCACTGTTATAATCATAAGTAGTCTTTTCTGAAATACTTTTACTATTGCTGTTACGAATACTTAGCTCCAGCAGGGATCTTTTCCAGATTGGTTCGGTGTAAGCAGCTCTTATGTTGTAGCTTTTCAGGTCGCCACTTGTGGAGCTCTTTTGGTTCAGTGTGTCTTTTTTTGTTAATACGCCGTTAGGATCATAAAAGCTATTGACAGAAGAAAGGTTCCCGTTTCCGTCGCTTTCATTTAAGCTGGTTTGCAACGACATTGAAAATGTTCTCCCTTTTCTTGCAAATTTCTTACGCCAGGTAATTTCGTTTTTGAAGTTATAGCCGTTGTTTAGGTTTTGCGTATTGCTAAATCCATCAATCGCCAGCATTTTATTTTGAGACAGTGTCTGGTAATTTGATTGCGAACGATTATTGGTTTTCTGAAGATTTAAAGATGGTTGAAACCGGATCGAGTTCATTGAATCAATTTCAAAAAGCAGGTTCAGGTTCAGCCGATGGGAATTATTCAGGTTATCACTATAAGCATCCTGGTTGTAGAAGTAAAACGAATCCGGTAAAAAATATTGACGCTGAATATGACTTTCCTGTTTGGGGTTAAACCTGTTATAGAAATAATTGCTTTGCATATCCAGTTTAGTGCCGATGATATTATTATAATTTAATCCGCCACCCCAGGCTGTTGTAATTCCACTGTTTCTGCCACCAGGATTTATTCCAAGTGCAGCGGCATCGTCCGAGCTGATATTGATGTCTATGTTTCCACCACCGCCTTTTTGCATTCTTGCCAGTTCGCCTGTAAAATTCAGAATATCCATAAATGAGAATCCCTCAGCATTGGTGTTGTTGCCCATACCAATTGCTGAGAATTGTCTCGCCCCTTTAAATGAATTCACATTGAATTTTCCCTCATACCTTTCTTTGTTCCCGGCTCCCGCATTTACTTTTCCAAAAACTCCTTTTTTCTTATCCTTTTTCAGTTTAAGGTTGATGGTCTTTTCATAATTACCATCATCAAATCCGGTTAACTGGGCCTGGTCACTTTGTTTATCATACACCTGCACTTTATCAACTGCGTCGGCGGGCAGGTTCTTAGTGGCAACTTTAGGATCATTTCCAAAAAACTCTTTACCATCCACCAATACACGATTCACCGTTTCTCCCTGGGCTTTGATGGTTCCATCTTTTTCTACTTTTACTCCCGGCAATTTTTTAAGCAGCTCTTCAACATTGGCATTTGGCTGCACTTTAAACGAACCAGCATTATATTGAATGGTATCATTGATCAGCGTAATTGGCGGTGCTTCATTGGCAATCACAACTTCCTCAAGAACTTTGGCTTTATCATTCATGATAACATTGCCCAATGTAATACTCCGGATACTATCAGTAATCAAAAACCAGGTATTGCTGTTATGATAATTTACATGGGTTATCAGCAACCGGTAACTTCCCTCTGCAAGACCAGTAAGATTAAACCTGCCGTCATTACCCGTCATAGTAAAAGTAACCAACGAAGAATCCTTGCTGTTTAAAACAGTTATTGTTGCTGCCGAAACAGGTTGTTTGCTGATCGTATCAAAAGCTGTTCCGCTAACAGAGCCATTCTTCTGCGCTGAAACAATTGTGCTAAATCCGGTGATGAATAAAACTAATAATGCCCTTCTCATAGCTGATTGATTTCGGCTACGAAAATATTCTGACTTAACGGGTATGTTGGTTAAAAGGGATTGGTTTAATGTTAATGAAGGTTAATGTTTTAAACATTAGTCCTCTGTCAGTTTTCCCCTCTCATTATCTTCTCTCTCCCTGTCATAGATCAATATTTTCACTTTCCATTCCATGGGCTCATAATATTGCATAATCAACTCTACTTTTAATTTCTTTACACTACGTTCGTTGGGAGAAAATGAAAATAAAACACTTGAAAATTTCTTTTCTTCTTCCGGAGAGTCATAGCTTCCTTTCAGGTAAAATGTTCTTTCACCAAATGGTTTAACGGCAAGATTGTTCAGTTGATTATAAAGTGACCTGAATTGCTTTCTGGCTTTTTCAAATTCATCGGTTGTCAGCATAATAGCTTGCCAGCTGTAAACATCATTTTCTTTTGAGCTATATCCAGTGATGGTAGTCGCTTCGGCGCCTGACACTTTACAAATACACGAGTATTCTGCCGATTGAATATTTTCAGTGAGCAGCTCGCCTTTTAAATTCGAAAATTTGTTGGGATAGTCTTCTATGATCTTCTTTATGTCGCCGGACAAAGCGCTGGCTACCGGGAGTTTTAGCTGGGCATCGGCTCCATAAAGAAAGAATACAAAAATGGTAACAAGGGCAGGGATTTTTACTGCTTTTTTCATTGGTTCGGGTGTTATAGGGTTAGTTGTAAACCCCAATATTATGAAATTTCGGATTTATTACATACTTTCTCAGAGCAACTTATCGTTAATCCATAATAATTTATCCTTTATGAAAAACAGAAATCTGGTACACCTGCATGAATCAGCCCGGATCTACAGGCACTACTACAAACCTTCCTTTAATATTTTCAGATTGCTAAAGTCGGTTTTGTCTGTATTTATTTCAGGCTCATCTCCGGCAGCAGGAGTTTATCAGCGCAGGAAATAGTTTTACTTACTAACCACAACCATAATCAAACGTCCCACCAAATGGCAGGACGTTTTTTTATTCGTGAAAAGTATAGCCTTTTTATTAATACATCCTCATTCTATTCATGTCCCGCTGCATATTTCTTGGCATACCCGGCATTCCCTGTTGTTGGTTCTTGCCGCCCATCTTATTAAGATTATACAGGAAGCTTACCATGAAATAACGTTTTAACACTGTGCTGCGGGTATCCTGGATATAGTTGTCTACCGCTGTACGGGAGATGCTTTGATTCTGGTTCAGGATATCATTTACTGAGAATTTGATCTCCCCGGCTTTATTTTTAAATACCTGCTTGCTCAGGCTCGCATTCCAAAGCGGGATGCTTTGGTTAAAGCCATCTGCCCGGCCTGAGTTTATGTAATAGTCAAAATCAGTAGAGAAAATAAAACTGTTTTTGAAGGTATATGAAAAGTCTGCTGAATAGGTTTGTGTATAATACTTTTGGTTCTGTTGTTTATTTACCGAATACTTTACATCATTATAAGCAACGTTTGCCTTGATGCCAAAATCAATTTTCTCTTTATTATAGTTAAAACCAACACCCTGGTTTATCGTCAATGTTTTTCCGATATTCTTTTCTTTGAAGATCAGGCTTACATCGTTTACATAAGAGATATTATTCGTAAAGTTCAGGCTGGATCCTTTCATTTTAGGATTCTTGAATGGAAGGCCCAGGGTTACGAAGGAAAATATCCTGGAATATCCATTAAGGTTTACCGGCCGTGTTAATTGTGCTCCTTTTAAAGTATCTGTTCCGTTAATTACGTTCTCAATACTATTCACAATCTTATTACTGGTGGTTGTGTAGCTAAGATTTGCAGAAAAGAATTTAAATGTAAGTATATCAAAGGTGCGGTAATTCAGATTGAAGTTATTGGTAAACTCCTGTTTCAGATCGGGGTTTCCAATACTTTGATTTAGCTGATCAGACACATCCAATACATTCTGCAATTGCGAAATAGACGGCTGATTGGTTCTTCCGTTATACCTGAACCGAAGTGTTTTGTTTTTGGTTGGTGTAAAGTTGAAATTGGCCGTCGGAAAATAATTTACATAACTGGCCCTGCTCACAGAGTCCTTACCGGTGCTGGCTAAATGGCTCTCACTTTCCAAAGTAGATTGTTGAACCGAAAGCCCTAACTGATAGTTATATTTCTTTTCCTGCTGTCTGAAATTAAACCCGAAGCGGTGAGCCAGGAAAGTATTTTTGAAATCATTTGTAAGAAGCAGGTTGGGATTGTCATATTTTCCCGAACCTGTATTGTAATCAAAGGTTTCTTTATTGGAAGTGTTTACATTATTGGTATAAGCATAATTTATTTCCAGTAATTTATTTAAGCCAAAGGGTTCAGTATAAGAAGTACTGAGTACATTATTGCTGGTCCTTGTTTTTTGATTGTTTTGCTGATTTTGCTGAATCGTTCTGAAAACCGAACCATCTTCCCGAAAGAAATCATTATCTGAATAAGTAAGCCCGTTGCTTGTGCTGTTTCCGATCGTATTATTCCAGCCAAGAGTGATCGTTCTTCCTATTTTACCGAATTTATGACGGAACAAGAAGTTATTACTCAGGTTAAATCCATCCCGTTCATTAGTATTCTTTGATCTGCTGGTAGCGGCAAGAAACTTATTTGTCAAAATATCCGCCATTACAGAAGAGGTATCATCACTATAATTCTCAGAATGCTGTAATGTTAATGATGGGATATATATTAATGAATTAGCAGAATCAATCTGGTATTCCATTCTCAGGTTAAACCTGTGATTCTGATTTGTGTTATCCGAATAACTGTTCTTATCCAGAAAAGCCGTTGAGTCTGTATAAGAGGTTTGACGGAAAACAGACTGCTCCTGTATAGGATTGCTGCTGGATAAAAAATAGCTGCCGCTAACTTTTATTTTATTTGCCCACAAATCGGTATAGTTTAGTCCCGCTGAAAAAGATTTAATTATTCCGGTACTACCGCTTCCACCACCGAACCCTCCAAAGCCGCCACCAGCCATTCTTAAACCTCCAAAACCACCGCCTCCGCCACCATCTCCACCGCGGCCACCACCAAACCCACTGAATCCACCCATAGAACTGATAATATCTGAAAATGAAAATCCTTGTTTGTTAATGTTATTTACGTTAAGCAATAGAGATACTCTTTGATTGCCTTTAAACTTGTTGATGCTAAGGTTTCCTTCGTAACGGCCATTATCACCATAACCAGCTAAAGCCCGTCCGAATATTCCTTTATTCATATCCTTCTTCAGCTTTATATTAATAGCTTTTGAAGCACTACCATCATCAATTTTTGTGAACTTGGCCTGGTCACTCATATCATCAAAAACCTGTATGCTTTCTACCATGTCAGCAGTAAGGTTTTTGGTAGCCAGTTTAGGATCAGTACCGAAAAACTCTTTACCATCTACATATACTTTCTGAACATTTTCTCCCTGGGTTTTTACATTTCCGTCCTTATCTACCTCTACGCCGGGTAGCTTTTTAAGCAGGTCTTCAACCGTTGCGTTCGGCTTTGTTTTAAATGCTGAAGCATTAAACTGCACCGTATCTTCTTTTATTACAATCGGGATATTAGAAACCACCGTAACATTTTCAAGGGCCTTCCCCCCGGTTGCTGGCTTTATCTCGCCTAAGTCAATATCCTTTTGATCGGCTGCTATTGTGAATGCCTTGCTGAACGGGTCGTAACTTTTATGGCTGATTACCAGAAGATAATTTCCCTCTGCCAGTCCTTTTACCTCAAAACCACCTTGTTTATTGGTCAGGGTAAATGTGGCAAGGGATGAATCCTTGGTATTCATTACTGAAATCGTAGCATCCGGAACGGGCTGTTTAGAAAGGCTGTCAACCAGCTTCCCTTTTATGCTGCCATCAGCTTTTTGTGCCTGAGCCACAGTAAGTAAGGATAAGGTTATAGTCAGAAAAGTAAAAATCTTCTTCATAATCAATAATAAGCGTACGAAAATAGACGTAAGTTCAGGCTACATCTTTCGGAATAGGTATGATTTTCAGAAAAAATGGCTGGAATGGCCAAATCCCACGACCAATGACTTAAAAATTTACAAAAAGGAAAGAGTTGGTAGTTTTTAGCTAAACAGGTATTCCACATCCTCCCTGCTTAGGCTCTTCACAAATGAGGCATCGTCGGAGATAATGTCTTTTGCCAGTGCCTTTTTCTTTTCCTGCAACTGCAGTATTTTATCTTCTATGGTATCCTTACAGATCATCCGGTAGGCAAAAATATTTTTGGTCTGGCCTATGCGATGTGTCCGGTCAATTGCCTGTTGTTCAACTGCCGGGTTCCACCAGGGGTCAACAATATATACATAGTCCGCAGCAGTAAGATTTAAACCCACACCGCCTGCCTTTAGTGATATGAGAAATACTCTGACCTCATCATTGTTCTGGAAACTCTGAATCGCCTTTTCCCTATCAGGGGCCGAAGTGCTTCCGTCAAAATATTCGTACTTAACTCCCAGGTGGTTCAGCTTTTCCTTTATTAAAGCAAGCATGCCCAAAAACTGGGAAAATATCAATGCTTTATGATCGCCAATATTTTCAGTAATCTCTCTTGACAACTCATCCAGTTTTATGGAATGGTTTTCGAATTTTTCCTGTTCATTCAATATAGCCGGGGAATCACATATCTGCCGCAACTTCATCAAACCCTGCAAAATGGTTAGCTGGGATTTCTGAATACCCTTTGTTTCTATTTCTCCCAAAATCTGGTTGCGGAAATCATTGCGATAGGCATCATAAATATTTCTTTGTTCATCTTCCATCTCACAAAAGAGGATCATTTCCTGCTTTTCTGGAAGATCTTTTGCTACCTGCTCCTTTGTCCGCCTTAATATAAAAGGATACAAAATTTTGCGCAGGTGATCCTTTCTGTCCTGTTCGCCAAATTTATCAATCGGGATAGCAAACTCCTGTCGGAAATATTCCATTGTACCAAGCATACCCGGGTTCAGGAAATTCATTTGCGCAAAAATGTCAAACGTATTATTCTGAAGGGGAGTACCACTCATACACAAGCGGTGCTTTGCATTTAAAAGACAGGCTGCCTTGGTAACCTTACTTGATGGATTTTTTATAGCCTGGGATTCATCCAGTATCACATAATCAAATTCAACACTCATTAATAATTTAATGTCACTCCGCAATGTTCCATAGGTAGTGATGGTAACTTCATGGTCCATTAATTCTTCTTTGGCTCTTGTTCTTGCACTACCATGATGAATACGATAGGTAAGTTTGGGAGTAAATTTCTTTATTTCATTTTCCCAGTTATATATAAGTGTAGTGGGACAAACAACCAGTGCTTTTAGTTTTCCCTCTGCTTTTTTATAATACTCCATAAAAGAGAGAGCCTGCACGGTTTTACCCAGACCCATATCATCTGCAAGAATGCCACCCCATTTAACATCTTTCAGGTAATTCAGCCACTGATAGCCTGCTACCTGGTATGGCCGCAATATTATTTTCAGGCTATAGGGCGGTTCTATTTCTTTTATCTTGTTGAACTCTTTCAGGTTTCCGTATTTCTCCTCAAGCTGGATCGCTAATTCTTCTTCATCTCTCGTATCATACAACTCATCAACTACACTTAAATGATACCTGGACAATTTGAGTGAATCTGTTTTACCCTCACCAACCCTGAACAATAAAGAGTATTTTTTTAACCACTCCTCAGGAAGTATTCCCAGTGTTCCATCATCTAACTGGACAAATTGCTGCTTATTTGCCAAAGCTCTTTTTACTTCAGCCACTGTTACCTTCTGGTCGCCGAACAGAATATCAATTCTTGCATCAAACCAGTCTGTATTACTGCTGATAAAAATTTTTGTTTGTGGCTTTGCTGTGTTGAAACGGAAATTTTTAAGTGCCTCGAAACCATATACCGGGATCTTGTAATCCTTCATAGCGTCGACAAATAAAAAGAACCAGTTGTTTTTTAAAACATCAGCGCCTTTTAAGGCCAGTGTAGCAGATTCTTCATTATAAATAAAACTGGAATGCAGGTTCTGCATTTTCTGAATAAACTCTTTTTCCTTTTCGTTATTCCTATGTACGATCAGCACTTTTCCTTCCTGCGGGATAATAACTTCAGACCTGTCTTTTGCTTTTGTCTCAAATCCTTTATAAGAAAAAGATGGTTGAAAAACCATATAGTCGCCCTTCTCCTGCAGAAACAGTTTAATATCAGGATCACCGTCTTTAATTTCTTTAACAAGCGACTTATCAAAATCTATTTTATGTTCCCTCGCAAGCGGTATGACAAACTGAGTAAGTGTAGTAGCCCACTCCTCTTCAGCAACTGTGATTTTTCCCGTTGGCAGGAATTTCTCTACCAGGTGAATCACATCATTGTTTTCCCATAAAAACAACTGTTGGTTGTACATGAAGAAAAGCGGAGTGTTGCTTTCATTTTCTCCCAGGTCATATTCCATTCCGCCTGCTTTTACACGGCATTGAATGTTGTAATGAGAGTTCTTTTTAATAATGAAATGAGGCTTTGCGGGTTCAGCCTGTAGTTGTACCGGTTCGAGATTATTCGTTTTAAATTGTTTCCCTTTGGCAAGTCGGTATACAAACGGGTTCTCAGCAGAGTCAGTAAAGAGTTTTTTAAGTTTTGGCAAAAGATATTCGGCCATCAACTCTCTTGTTTCTCCCGGCAAATCATCCTCTTCCTGGTGAATTATGTTTTCCCATATTCCTGAAAAGGGGGAGTTCCTGCTGATATACTTATTAATTTCAGATTCCTGGAGTTTACGTAATACAGATAATAATTCTTTATCCGAATCGGGCAGCGAATCTGTTTCTACATAACGGCTTATATCCAGTTTTTCTGTCTTCCCTGCAAAAGCTGTTTGATTTTCATCAGGCTCGCCAATTACTACATCAACCGTGAAGTTTGGATAATTCTTTTTGGTCAGGTTAAAAACAACCCCAAGGCGTTTTGAATATTGTTTTTCTTCTTCTTCCTCCGTTATAACCTGTTTTTCTTCTTCTTTCTCTTTTTCTTTTTCATTGATTGGAAGAATCACAGGTTTTACAGGTGCAACAGGTGCTGCTACTCTTTTAATACTACTATCAAGAACTCTTAGGAACGGTTTACCTTCTTTATAAACAAATTCAAATTTTCCTTTCAGGTCATCTTTCAAAGAATATCCATAAGCTTCCAGTAATTTATTCTTTTCTTTATCCCAGTTCCGGATACTATCAAAATAGTTCGGACCGTGGCTATTCAGCAATTGAAGTAATACTATAATCTTGGGTAAGCATAGTGGATGGTCTTCGTCTTCATAATCACAACTGGTATCAAAATTCCTTTCTTCGTTTTTCCGGATAATTACTTTGTAGGTTCCGCTGTCTAATGCAACAGATGCTTTCACCATCTCGTTTTCAGCATGCTCTATCTTGGCCTTATTGGTCCGCAGAAATTTTTCGGCGTCATTAAAAGTTTCTGCCGAAGAAAGCATGCGAAGATTTTTCAGATCAATGGTTTTCATTTTTGCCACCGTATGCCGCTGATCGTATTTCACATCTTCTGATTGCAGGTGGCCCCTGTCGATCATTTCTTGCAACTGAAATAATGCGGCGGCTTCATGCCGGCAAATATCACCAAGATTATAAGGGCAGGCACATCTGAGTGTAGTACCCTTAGCATCCTTGAATTTCTGAATATAAACTTTGTAGTATGTGGAGTAGCTATCGTCTTTTACCCGAAACACTGCTGAACCAAATAAGTCATCATATTCCACCAACTCTGCGAAACCAATTGCATGAATCTTCTTTCCTCTCCGGATCACTTCATCAGTTCCATGGGTATAAACATACTTGATAAGGTGCGGTAATGCCATAGTTAAACCTTCAGATTCTAAATTTCTAAACCCTTATTTGGAAAAAGGGCAACCGGCAAATGTAAAAGAATGTGAAGCGGATTTCCTTGTGAAATACAATAAATAATAAATATTTTTTTAGCCGGGAAAGTACCGGAAGAAATGAGTACCTTTATAGATTTTTTACTTCACAATCAGTCTTCCATCAGTATATAGCGGCAACACATTTGCAATATCAGGTGTAAGGCAGTATTTAATATCCTCGATCAGACCCAATCTGTCCACCAAACGATGATAGTGTGTAAGCCTGGGAGCAAATGCAACAAGATTCGTTTTGTTTTTTATATACATTGATTCCGCCATCAGCGAACTATCACAGTGAATCGTAAATTGTTTTTTGATCTTGCTGATAACAGCACCTGCGAATAAAGTATCTTCCAGGTTAAACCTGTCTTTCCATCCGGCACAACCCAATATCACATTTTTCTTCTCGGTAACCAGGAAATCACAAACTGAAGATAGGTTTGGAAAGGAACCGGAAATTATTGTATCAGCATTTTTGTCAAGTGCCATTTGTAAGAGCCGGGTTCCGTTTGTTGTCGTTAGTACCAACGTTTTATTTTCAATAAACTCACGGGTATATTCCAGAGGAGAGTTGCCGTGCTGCAATCCATCAGCAATTTTTCCATCTCTTTCCCCTGCCGCTATGCCCCCGATATTCTTACTGATCTCAATGGCTTTCGGGATCGAATCAACAGGAATAACTGCCTTGGCTCCATTATTTAAAGCCGATGCGATTGTTGAGGTTGCCCTGAACACATCAATGATAACGATTACACTATTACTCAGGTCATATAAATGCAAAAGGGCTGGAGAAAGTGAAGTGTGCAGGTTGGGCTTATTCGTCATAACTATTCAGGCCCAAAAATAACGGATAAGATGTTACAAAAATGAAGTGCTTATGTGATCAATAACTTCTTCCATTTATCGCTTTCGGCATATTCTTTAATGGTATGATTTCTTTTTTCCAATAAACGGCTGAGATAACGGGTAAGGTATAATCTGTTAAACCAACTTCCTACCATCCCGTAATTTGATTCATAATGAAATAAATCTATCAGTATTGTTCCATTCTCACAGGGCTTAAAATAGTGTTCGTGTTTCATCATCTTAAAATCACCCTGTGCCTGTTCATCTGTAAACATCTCCGGCTTTTTCATTTCTGTGATCTTAACCCTCAACAACCTGTTTTTGAAAAAATGTTTTGCCCGCCATGTAACAGTGTCTTCTTTTTCAACCAGGCCGAAACGGGTACCCGCAACAGCCTCCTCCTTATGTGCAGACATAGATTCTTTATGTAAACCAATGTGACGGCTAAGATCAAAAACCACCTGGGTAGGAGCCTTAATAAAGGTGGTGAGATGAATAGTTGGCATGGTGATGTTCCAGGATATTTATTTTAAAAATAGTAAACAGAAAAGAATTCAGCAATCATCAGGCCATTTCATCTGAAAAACCGGAACTTTTTTCCTTTAGCTAAATGGAATTTTCACCACTTTGGCCTGCAGCATTTTATCTCTTACACTTATGTAAATATTCGTTCCTAACGCCGCAAAAGAGGTTCGTACATATCCCATACCGATCGCTTTTCCAAGGCTGGGAGATTGTGTGCCGGAAGTTACATTTCCAATAACAGCGCCTGCTGCATCTTTTATTTCATATCCGTGGCGTGGAATTCCCTTATCAATCATTTCAAATCCCACCAGCTTCCTTTCAACTCCGTTTGCTTTTTGCTTTGAAAAAATTTCACTTGATATAAATTCTTTTGTGAATTTGGTGATCCACCCCAGTCCTGCTTCTAATGGAGATGTAGTGTCATCAATATCATTGCCATAAAGACAATATCCCATTTCTAAACGCAAAGTATCTCTTGCTCCAAGCCCCACAGGTTTTATTCCTTGTGAATGACCTGCTTCAAATATGGCATCCCATATTTTATCCGCTGCGCCGTCTTTGTCTTCAAAATAAATTTCAACACCTCCGGCACCGGTATATCCCGTAGCGCTTATCAATACATTTTCTACTCCTGCAAATATTCCTTTACAAAATGTATAATACTTCAGGTTTAAAATATCCATTTCAGTGAGCGGTTGCAGAATTTTTGTTGCATTCGGACCTTGTATTGCCAGCAAACATGTTTTATCAGAAATGTTATGCATTTCAACTTTTGCATCATTATGCTGCTGTATCCAGTTCCAGTCTTTTTCAATATTGGATGCATTCACCACCAGCATATATACTTTCTTCTCTTCAATACAATATACAAGCAGGTCATCAACTATCCCGCCTTCCGCATTGGGAAGGCAACTGTATTGAGCCTGCCCCATTTTCAGTTTGGAGGCATCATTACTGGTTACTCTTTGTATCAGGTCAAGTGCATTTTCACCTTTCAGGATAAATTCACCCATATGACTTACATCGAACACACCTGCATTTTTTCTCACTGCTGCATGTTCATCATTAATCCCGGTGTATGAAATCGGCATATTATAGCCTGCAAACTCAGCCATTTTTGCTCCTAGTGCTAAATGCTTTGCTGTAAAGGGGGTGTTCTTCATATTAAAAAAATTGAGTGCAAATGTAGACTAAAATCATTTGGTGATCTTTCCCATTCGAAGGTGAAGAGGAAAACGTACCATTCTTTTTTCTGAAATCCAGTGCGGTTTTATTTGTTCAACAAGATCTTTTATGGGATTGTAGTTATTCTTTTGAACAAATTTTTGAAGCGCAGACCATGTATTCAGATACCCTTCAAATTCTTTTAGCGTCCAGGTATATTCTATGCTGAAATCCGGACAAGTGATTTCTTCAAATGGAAATGGGATCGTTTTATAATTTTCGTCAACATACTTTCTTTCTGCATCCCAGTAATCTTTTAATACTTCAAAATGATGGTGCGAAAGCAGTTGATCAATTTGCGGCGAAATATTTAACAGTGCATACATCCAAACGGCAATCCAGCTTCCATTCTTTGATACTCGTTTTACTTCCGGGTAAAATTCATCGAACTTAAACCAATGCAGGGCTTGCGAAACAGTAACAAGGTCAAAAGTATTATCAGGGAAATTTGTTTTTTCAGCGGGCTGTAAAGAATAAATTATGTGTGGAGACGCCGCTGAATGATCCAGTTGCTTCTGGCTTATATCAGTAGCGTATACTTTTTCAAATACTTTGGCAAGTTCAATAGCGGTTTGCCCGTTTCCCGTAGCACAATCCCATGCATATTGCCTGTTCTGAATATTAGTAAAAATAAAATCAAACAATTCGGCAGGATAAGAAGGCCTGTATTGGGCATACAATGCTGCCTGGTTTGAAAAATTATCTTTCATGTGTTAAAGATAAAATAGAAAAGCTCCTCTCGTTTTATCCGATCAGAGCTTTTCTGTCACGCCTTAGGCATGACCCAACTTCAACCTTGTTCTTCCTAAGAATCCGTTCCTGTCATTTAAAACCATTGTGTCATCGCCGAAACAGGTGATGGCCCCAACACTACCGATTCATCTGTTGCTCTGGAATTTTTCTTAAAATCAATTTCTGTCTGGGGCTGATTTTTCTTTTTCTCCAGGTCTTTTATTTTTTGCTCTATTTCCTGTTGTTTACGCTTTTCTTCATCAATTTGTTTCTGAATATCATTATTGTTGCCAGGAGTTGTTTTATTATCCTCAGTAGCAGGATATCTATAGTTGTTATTTGATTCTGTATTTACTTTATTTCCGGAGGGATCGGTTAGTTTACCGTCAGCCCCCATCACATAATCGATATTGGTCTTATAGTTAAAATAATAATAACGGTCATAATCCCAATCTCTATCCCAGTTATTGCGATTGTTATAATCTCCTATCCTGATATTAAATTCTTTCAATTTTCCCACCGATTCATCAAACCTGATTTTTTTACCAGCAGGAACCTTGATCAACACAATTGCTTCCTGTCCTCTGTATTTTGTGTCCTTGCTGATCGCAATTCCGCTACCTACATAAAGTATACTATCACTGTATGAAGAATTGAATACAGATTGCTGGGCGTTTAATTCTGCCTGAGCAGTTGTGCGGCCACGGCTATACTTTTTAACGCTAACATGATACTGATCATCCGTACTTAATTCTATCCTGATTTTTACATTGGCTAGCCTGAAGGTATCCTTTGTAATATCCACTCCCCGCCCATCAATATCCAGCCATGGCATGGATCCGGTGTATTCAACTTCCGGCTCATTTACTTTAACTATCATTCTTCCTGATTGTGGCTGGGTAATGGCCATCTCAGTAGCATCTCTTCTGTAATTACTCATACGGAAATCGCTTACAAGACTGGCTGTAAAGAGAGCGGCGCTGATCCATCCAAGTGTCCATAAGCCCCCAAAGGTCCAGCCCAGATAGTTGGTTTGAGATCTTACTTTCATGATCCTGCGCAGCACCCAAACGATGAAGCCGATCAACGGCACACCAAAGAATAAAATAAGTGTACCCCAGGCAAAAGTGTTCTGCCAGAAACCATCAAGAATAAAATTTTTCAACGGCCAGATACTGATGCCACCAACCAAAATCCCAATCAATGCAACAAACAAGGCGAATGCAATAGAGCCGGCTATAAAAAGAAAAAATGCTTTAAAAAGGACTGCAAAAATGTGCCCTATTCCCCGCCCTGTTGAGCGGGCTGTTTCTCTTACTTCTGCACTAAACGCTTTACCTCTTGTGTCCGCAAACTCTTTTGCTTTAGAGCTAAAACTTTTTGCTGATTCCTTAACTTCTTCCCCCCAATCTTTCACTTTATCTTTCATACCACCCATTCCTTCACGAATATTTTGCCTGATGCTATTTACATCAACCTTTTCACCCCTCATTTCCATTTTCTGGTATTGGCTTACTGCTTCGGGTAACACGATCCACAATACTATATATGCCAATATGAATGTTCCGGTAAGGGAACCAAATACTATGTTAGGAAAGAAATTTCCATCATGGAAAAAGGGCAAGCTTAATACCCGGAATATTATATTGAGCAAAAGCGGGGCTGCGAAAATCAACCTTATCGTTGTTGCACTTTTCCCAAAATATGCAGCTAAGCCACCAGCAACACCGCCAATAATTTTATCCTCTGGATTCCGGTAAAGTCTTTTCCCCGTAAAATTATCAAGGTCTGCAGGGGGAAGTATGATCCACAATAAGATGTAAGCTAGCACTCCAAGACCAAAGCCGCCAAGAGTAATTATTGCAAACAGAATCCTTACAATTGCCGGATCCAGGTTCAGGTAATTTGCGATTCCGGAACAAACACCCCCAATCATTTTATCACTGCTGTCACGATACAGTCTTTTGCTCTGTTTTCTTTCAAATGTAGACTCAGTATACGATGACTGTTGTTGTTTTTGTTCAGAGAAAGATGGTCCCGCTTCCTTAGTTTCTTTTTCAGCGGCTTCAAAATCTTCTACACGTCCCATTGACGAAATAATTTCATCAATGTCATCATCTGTTATAGCATTTGCACCTCTTCTGATCTTTTCACTCATCAGTTCAGCTATACGGCTTTCAATGTCATTTATGATTTCATCCCGACCTTCCTCGTTCGTGAAATATTTTCTCAGACTTTCTATATATGCCTGGAGCTTTTCATACGCCGAGTCTTCTATCGGTATCACCCTGCCGCTTAGATTAATATTAATGATCTTTTTCATGTTCTAATATTTTTTGGTTGAAGAGTTGGTATTAATTGACCGGGGTTTCAGGCTTTTTATTCGCCAAGGTATTTACTCCATTCGATAATTCATTCCAGGTTTGCTCCAGTTCCTTATAAAAATTTTCGCCTTTCTCGGTCAGTGAAAAATATTTTCTTGGGGGGCCCGAATTACTTTCTACCCAACGGTAGGTTAGCATATCAGCATTTTTCAAACGGGTAAGCAGGGGGTACAAAGTTCCTTCCAGTATATTCAGATTCGCCGCTTTCATTTCTTCTACAATATCACTGGGATAAGCCTCACCCCGGCGAATGATGGAAAGAATACAAAACTCCAGGATCCCTTTCCGCATCTGACTTTGTGTGTTTTCAATATTCATAACCTCGTTTTGTTATATAATAGTTTCATTAATCGTTATTTATGATCATAGCTGATCACTCTTGTTATCTTCCACTGATCATTTTGCTTTTTCCAAATGTGGACAAACTTAAAGGTGCCACAATCCTGTTTGCCATTTTCATCATGGCAAAATTTGTGTGACCCTATTTCCATAGCTCCATAACCCGGTATCGCATAAACTTCAAAACTTCCTTTTATCAGCTCTCGTTTTAAATTATTATCTGCTTTTATGGTCTCTCTTAAAAAATTTACAGTTTGATCATAACCTGACAAGCCTCCTTTGTCATGATAAAACTCCAGGTCTTTACTGAACATGTTATTAAAAACTGTTGTGTCTCTTCTGTTAAAGGCATCAAATAGCAAACTATCAAGATGGTAAACTTCCTGATATAAAATGCTGCTGCTTTCTATTCTCTTCTCAGCGTTTTGAGCTTTTAAAATTCCCGAAACAAGAAGTAAAAGAATCATCAAAACTGATAGTCTTATTTGAATACTTTCTGATTTCATACCTCAAAGATAGGGTGATATTTGGTACTATGCGACACAAAGTACCATATTTTTTAAAGTAATAGTCATTATTTTTGTTTTATTATATTACTAAATTATTGATTGTAAGTAGTTTAACTTTAAATTCCGATTTAATAAATTATGTTATTTGATTTTATGAACGGTCTCAGAAAGCAATGGTTGGGCTTCCTCAGCATATTTAAATTACTTTGCCGGATGCGATTTAGAGTCAAGGGGCTTTACTTTTTAATGTTGTTTTTTGTTTATTCCTGTTCAGATAAGTATAAACCCTTCAGCAGCCTATATCACTTTAAAAGTTCGGATGGATCTCCCGATTACTCTTCGTTAGATTACTGGGCAGCTCATCCCTGGAAATGGGATCCCTCGGATAGTATTCCGGAACCTTTACGAAATGATATAATTGATACAACCGTTGATGTTTTCTTTTTACACCCTACAACGTTCACTAAAAAGAAATACAAACACATTCCGAATGCATCCATAGATGATGCTTCTATAAATGCAAAGACCGATTACTCATCCATATTATACCAGGCTAGTGTATTTAATAACCAGTGTCGTGTATTTGCTCCGAGGTATCGCCAGGCACATATTGTAAACTTTTTTATTGCAGATAAAGAGAAAGCCGCTAAAGCCTTTGAGCTGGCGTATGAAGATGTGAGGACCGCTTTTCTATATTATATTAATAATTGGAACAAAGGAAGACCTTTTATTATTGCAGCACATAGCCAGGGAAGCCTTCTTGCTGAAAAATTATTAAAAGAATTTTTTGATAATACGACAGATCCTACCCAGAACGAGTTGCGGGAGAAACTGATTGTCGCATATATTGTTGGCTGGGCGGTGCCTAAAGAATATTTTTCATCATTAAAAATGTGTACCGACTCATTTCAAACAGGCTGTATCTGCAGTTGGAGAACGCTACGAAATGGGTTCACTCCCCGATATATCAGAAATGAAAACGGGAACTCTTATGTCACGAATCCTCTCACTTGGACAACTAATAATGAATTTGTCCCCAGGAAACTGAATAAAGGAAGTGTCCTTACTGATTTTAATAAGATTTATCTGCACACAACCGATGCACAAATCAGCAATGGGTTGTTATATACCCGCAAACCAAAATTTCCATGGAGCTTTTTATACTTTACCCGCAATTATCATATTGGAGATATTAATTTATATTATATCAATTTGAGGAACAATATCAAACAACGAGTGAAAATGTTCAGGAAGTAATATGACAAATATCCACCCATGCGGTCAATGACTTCAGAGATTAAATCGTTTCTTTCAAAAAAGCATACGGGGCTTTTTTTTATAATACTGGCGTTTGCTGTTAAAATTTCCATGCAGATAGCTTTCTTTGATATTGATGGTGATAAAGCAGTACAATTATGGGCAGCAAAAAATTTAACGGAGGGGCATGGGTTAACATTAAGCTATGTGGCGCTGAATGATTTCTCTTCGGTTAAATTTACTCCGCTGGTTGGCTGGCCGCCCGGTTACTCGGTCATGGTATCGCCTTTACTCTGGCTTTTTAATGGCAACTATAAATTGGCGGCGTTGGTGTTTGATATTATCAGCATTTGCCTGTTTCTATATTTCCTTTTTCGTTTAATAAACTATTTTTCGCTCCAGCCATGGCTTAAAAATCTCTTTATCCTTTTTGCGGGTTTCTTCTTTTATCCAATAGGTCCATCAACCTGCACCGATTCAATTTCGCTTTCCTGTATGATGGCAGCATTGTATTGTTATTTGTTGCTGTCAGAAAAAAGATCTGTTTCACCCCGGTTGATTATCGCAGCAGTATTATCAGCTTTTTTGGCTGGTTTTTTCAGGTATAATTATATACCTGTTTCGATGCTATTTCCATGTCTATTTGTTATCGCAGGTGTATTCAATAAAAACAAATGGTGGGTGCGGAATGGAATTTATTCCGGTGTTTTCTTATTCATATTGATAAGTTCATTACTCCTGTTTCAGCATTTATACACTGGTTCAATAGCTTTTGTAAACAGCCGTGAAACGGGTCTGTTTCCTGGTAATCTTCTAAAAATGTACCCCGTGGTACCTGCTAGTTTTATAGATATTGAAACATGTGTGAGTTTTTTTTGCAATATCTCAAATGCAGATTTTTTTAAAACAGCTGCTCTGGTTATTAATATTTCGGCTGTTTTTTATTTTGCTTTGGTACTGTATGTTATTCAATGGCTTTTTAAAAAAGGGAAGCAGATAAACAGCCACAATGACCTCTATGTTTACTTTGCTTCAGGTATCAGTTTGGCAATTACCGGTTTACTTTTTTGGCTTTCGTTGAGAAATTCAGCCAGAATTTCTCCCTTTTATAATTTATGGACCTATGTACAGGAGTATAGATATTTTATTTTCGTTGTTATTGTTTTACAGTTATCTGCTTTCGTTAATCTATTTAATCGTTATAAACATTTAAATAGGTTCTGGAAAATTACAGCACTTGGTTGTGCCTCCCTGATGACGGTGGGATTAGTTCATAAAATGATTTATACAGGAAAAATAATTACTTCCAGTCCGCCATTTTATTCATTACCCGTTTTTAAAAATGAGGCTGGACAAATTATAAATGAATTCGCAAAAATTAAAAATCAATCTCAGGGTCAGGAAGTGGTATTCTTTTTCCCCGACCTTAATTATGGAAGTTATGCGGGCCTTGAAAATCTAAAAACAGCCGTCATACCCACTGCAACAGAACAATTATCTTTTTTTGAAAAAGTTGCACCGGGCAAACTGGTCTTCCTGATACCCGAAAATATGAGAGACTTCTATTCTTCTTTGCTGAATTTAAAAAACAGAATTCCGGAAGCCATAATAGAAAAGCAATACATTTATGTTATTGATGCCGGAAGAAACAAATGATAATATTTTTATTATTATTCCTGTTTATAATGAACAGCTTTCTTTATTGTCAAAAATTGTTGATACTCTTTTAACCCGATATAAAGTAATATTGGTAGATGATGCTTCGCTTGAAAGAATTATCCTGCCCAAAAGGGACAATTTATTTTTATTGCGTCATCCCGTAAACCTTGGGCAGGGTGCAGCCCTGCAAACAGGTATAAGCTATGCATTGCGGAAGGGTGCAGAGTATATAATAATGTTTGATGGTGATGGGCAACATTCCGCTACAGATATTCCCGCATTGTTAATGCCTTTGTTGAAGAATGAAGCAGATATTTCACTGGCTTCCCGTTTTCTAAAACAATCAAAACATAATGCGTCCTTTGTTCGCCTGTCATTACTACATATTGCAAGAATCGTAAATTATATTTTTACAGGTCTTTATTTATCGGATGCTCATAACGGCTTTCGGGCCATTACAAAAAAGGCGGCTGCAAAGCTGCGGTTGAAAGAAAACCGGATGGCACATGCCACCGAAATACTTTTTGAAATAAAAAAACACCGATGGCGATATACCGAAGTTCCTGTAAATATTATTTACACAGATTATTCAAAGAGAAAAGGCCAGTCACTCTTCAACAGTGTCAGAATTTTTTTTGATTTAGTTTTACATAAACTATTTGAATGAACGGGATAAAACTTTTGCTGATTACGGGGGTGCTTTTTATTGCTGTTTATTTTTATGTACGGTTGCGCAACAGTTTGTTTGATCTGTTCTTATTATTAGTATTTATTTCAGCTGCTATTTTTTTTATTTTATTTCCGGAATCCTCCAACCGCCTTGCCCACCAGCTGGGTGTAGGCCGCGGTGCCGACCTGGTGTTTTATACCAGCATTTTGATTTTCTGGTTTGTTATTCTTAAACTGTACGGTCGCATCCGAAAACTGGAACAAATCATTACTACATTACTGCGAAAACAAACACTTGATGAAGCGGGCAAAGAGTGAGCAGCTAATTACTACCGACACAACCAGCCTGGAAAGAATTTACCCGGACCAGATGCAGCAATCAAACGGAGCTGATGAAAAAAAAACATTACAACTGCATATTGAACGATATGAATATGCCGGCCGCATGTTAAGTCCGGGCATCGTTGCAGATGTAGCTTGTGGTTCGGGGTATGGAAGTCATCTTCTGGCAACCCAATTCGATCAACAAGTAGCTAAAATAATTGCCCTTGACAAAAGCGAGGAAGCAATAGCATATGCAAAAACCAGATATAACAACCCGAAAATTAATTTTGCTGTGTCTGATGTGATGGCAAACTATGTTGAAAAACCAAATACCATCATCAGTCTTGAAACAATTGAACACCTGGAAAACCCACAACAATTCATTTTACATTGGGCTATGCAATTACAACCCGGCGGGAGGTTTATTGCATCAGTGCCTGTCACTCCATCAGTTGATGCCAATCCCTTTCATTACCAGGATTTCACAGCGGCTTCATTTAAGTCAATCTTTTTGAAAATCGGGTTGCAGGAAATTGATTCATTCATCCAGAAACAGCGCTATAATCCGATTCACTTGATTTTTAAGAGAAAAACGGCCGGACACCGTTCCATCAGGCGGAATCTGATCGGCTATTATTTTAAAAACCCCGGGAAATTTTTTTTACGTATAAGATCAGTACTTAAAGATGGTTTTACTAACAAATATCTTGTTGCGGTGTTTGAAAAACCTGAATAAAACTCTGATTATTCGTCATTCATAGCAGAATCAATGGCTAGAGATGTATAAAAAATCAATTTTATTACTGATTCCTCTCATGTCAAAAGGGTATTATTATTGTTAGCTTTACGTACAACGTAATAGAAATGAAAACAATAATCATCCCCACCGATTTTTCACCGGTAGCTACTAATGCTTTACACTATGCCATCGATATGGCAAGTGCAACCGGAAGCAGTTTGTTACTTCTGCATGTTTACCAGGTCCCCATCAGCTATACTGATGTACCTATTGTATTAGTTTCTGTTGAAGAGTTGCAAAAAGCAGCGGAAGAGAAAATTGCTGAGCTCAAGAAAGAAGTCGAGCATATTATATCCGGTTCACTAAAAGTATATACAGAAACCCGCCTTGGGAATGTAGTGGATGAATTGGAAACATTATGTAATAAAATAAAACCCTTTGCGGTTGTAATGGGAACAAAAGGTGCCACTGGTTTGGAAAGAGTGCTTTTCGGAAGCAACACACTTTCTGCAATCCGGCATCTCAGCTGGCCTGTAATATGTGTTCCCCCAGGAAAGACATTCGGAGCCGGGATCAAAAAAATTGGGTTTGCCTGTGATTTCAGGGATGTTGTAAAATCAACCCCAACAAATTTTATCAAGGACTTTGTGAAGGAGTTCAAATCAGAATTACATGTGCTGAATGTAGATCACAGCAATAAACATTTTAGCCCAGACACTCCGGAACAATCCGCACTGCTGCACACAATGCTTGAAGAAGCTAAACCACAATACCACTTTATTGAACACAAAGACATAGAAGATGGTGTGAATGAATTTGCAGAAAAGAACAACCTTGACCTGATCATTACAATTCCTAAGAAACATAAATTACTGGAGGGGATTTTTAAGCCCAGTTCAACCAAACAACTGGTTTATCAATCTCATGTTCCTGTCATGTGCATTCATGAATAAGATTGGCTATTCAATTAGCATGAATGCTGCCCAATAAAATGGAGGATATTTTGATCGCATGTCTGCTTGTGCTTGTCGGAATGCCTGGCTGATTGATCTACCATTTAACCAATAACTATAAAAGGTTGTCATTAGTTCAGCAGTTTCTTTATCCGGCACCTGCCAGAGACTAACGATCATTTTCTCAACACCGGCTAATTTAAATGCCCGTTGTAATCCAAATACACCCTCGCTTCCTTTTACATCACCCAATGCAGTTTCGCAGGCGCTTAATACCACAAGCTCTGTTTTACTAAGATCCATTTGTGAAATTTCATATGCAGTAAGTATTCCGTCTTCTGTTCCATTGGAAGGCAGTTTTCCATTCCAGGCATTATTTCCACCCGCTAATATTAAACCGCTTCGCAACAATGGATCATCCGCCAATGAATATGCATTCTGATTCGCAAACCCGGTTTGTCTTTTACTTTTATCAGGCAACTGCAAAAAGAAACCATGTGTAGCGATATGAATTATTTGTGTCGCTTTGCTATTCAGGGATTTTAAATTTTCTTCCGTTGCATCTGCCTGCATAAATAATGAAGCAGTCGTTTTGTTTTGATCAAATAACTGTTTGATCTTTTTCACCTCCTCAGCCGTTCCATAAAGTCGGGGCCATTCACTACCCCCGGGCCCTCTTATATCATTCAAAATTGTTGTTGAAATATTTGTCGGCGCCGGGTTATTCTTTTGCTTGGAAATTACCGACTTGTCACTTGAAAAGTCCGGGTCTCCAAACAAACTTATACTCACTGGTTTTTGTGATACATTATTTAATGAACGAAATGCAATCTGGCGAATACTTGTGTATTGGTGTAGTTCAATTTTATCTGATACCAGTGTTGTACTGTCAACCGGTAATGCATGAAAAGCAATGCTGAATAATTTACCTGAGGGAGAATAGGAAACTTTGTTTTTCCCTTTTAAATAAGGAAGCAACGGCGTCCAGACTAACCGGTATAACTCCTTTCCAAGTAATCCGCTATTTTTATTTTTAAGTTCAAGTCCCCTGTAAAAACTATTGACCATTGCTGTAGCTGTTCTCCCGGCGCTATCAAATAAACTTTGTAGTTGCTTTTCCTCGCACAAAGGAATAAATACAGGAACAGAATCTTTTGCTTTAAGAATATATGCTGCGTACATCACACTGTCTGTCCACCCATCCCGGTATAAGCGGAAACGGACAAACTCAATAGCGGCTTCATCATTCTCCAATTTTGCTGAAACCGCTGCTGTATTTGTTTTCAATGAAAGCCGCTGATCCCGGAATATCGTTGATCTTCTGTTTAATTCCTTTTCCAGGTTTTCTGTTTCATTCTCGAGTATTTTTAAATCCGGCATTCTGTTACTTATTGGCAATGCATATTGTTTGGTCAGCAACAATCTGTTTGCCTGCCAGTCTCTAAATATTCGTTGCACAGAAGTGTCTTTACTTTTTCTGACCGATTCCAACATTTTTTTTGTGTCTGCCAAAGAAAGGGATTTAAAGAAAAGCTGAAGATTAGCGTCATTAACAAAAATGTCCGGAGTGGCCGATCTATTCAAATACAGAAAGCTGTTATTACAATCGCTGAAGAAAAAGTTTTCATTAATAAAACTGTTTTTCTCATTCTCTGATAATATGGAAAATGAATTAAGCAGGTTATTCATCATAGTCCGGCAGCTCGCCAAAAACAGCGGTTTGGCTTTTTCATATTGCTTCATATGCATATACAACAATGCCAGATCGTTTTGAACATCTCTTACTAAAGGATGATTTTCTCCCAACAGTTTTTTTCGTATGCTTAGTGATTGCTGGTAATACCCCTCGGCCTGTTTATAATTAATAAGAGCTTTTCTGTACAAAGCCCCGAGATTGTTCAATACAATTGCATAATTAAGACTTGATTCTCCAAAAATTCTTTTCCATATATCCTTTGCCTGCAGCAAATTTTCTTCTGATTTTTTGTATTGCTTCATATTGGCATAAAGGCTGGCAAGATTATTTATGCCCAATGCGTAATCAGGATGGTTTTCTCCTAATATCCTTTTTCTTACGCTATTTGCATCCCGGTAAAATGTTTCTGCTTTATCGAATTGCTTTATTTCCTCATACAACGCCCCCAGGTTGCTAAGGCTCATGGCATATTCCGGGCTTGAAGCGCCTAATGTATTCTTTCTTATTTGCATCGCTTCTGTAAAAAGCGATTCTGCTTTATTCAACAATCTCATTTCAAGGTAAAGTGTACCCAGATTGTTAAGACTGTTGGCATAACTGGGATTATTGGTACCATAAATCCTTTTCCTTATTTCTTTGGCCTGAATATAAAGAGGCTCCGCTTTCTGATATTGACCCATTGATTGATACAGGCCTGCTAGATTGTTAAGGCTGTAAGTATAGGTGCTGTCGTTTTCGCCATAAATTTTCCTTGTTATTTCAAGCGATTGGATCATGAGTGATTCCGCTTCTTCATAGCGACCCATTTCAGTATACAGGTTGGATAAATTATTTAAACAGGCTGAGTAGTGCTGGTCTCTTTCTTTATCTGCAGATTTTTGATGCAGTTCACAAAGCTGTTTGAAAAGTTTTTCTGATTTTTTATACTGATAGGTTTTAAAATGACCATAGGCCTGGATGGTTAACATTCCCTGGTATATGATGTTATCCTTACCGATCAGTTTTTCAACTTCATCAGCTACTTTTTCTGCTAAAGGAATTGCTTTGGCGTATTCACCCTTTTCAAATAATTCTCCCGCCTGGAGGACCCTGTCGGTTATACTTTGGGCAGTAACCTGTAATGAAAAAAGCAGTATGCATGAAACTTTCAGAAATTTCATGACATAAGGTTTTGGTTTGGAGGGCAGTTAAGATACGGAAAGTTTTTGGGTAGGTTTGGGTATTCACTATACCCCCATTCCCTGAGAAGGGTAGATATTTTTAAATGAACCCTGAGATTAAGATTGCTGTAATTTAAAACTCCGCACTCCCCGGAGTCCTCGGAAACGCAATGACGTCTCTGATATTGGTCATGCCAGTTACAAACTGAACCATTCTTTCAAACCCCAGCCCGAATCCTGCATGTGGTACGGTACCGAAACGTCTTGTATCAAGGTACCACCAAAGTTCATCTTCGGGGATATTCATTTCCTTCATCCGGTTCAGCAAATTGTCAAACCGTTCTTCTCTTTGTGAACCACCGACGATCTCACCAATTCCTGGAGCCAAAATATCCATCGCAGCAACCGTTTTTCCATCTTCATTCTGCCGCATGTAAAATGCTTTAATAGCTGCAGGATAATTATAAAGAATAACCGGTTTTTTAAAATGTTTTTCTACAAGGTAGCGTTCATGTTCACTTTGCAGGTCCATGCCCCAGCCTGTGATCGGGTATTGAAATTTTTTCTTCTTGTTGTGATTGCTGTCTTTTAAAATATCAATAGCATCCGTATAAGTAAGTCTTTCAAAATTATTATTGAGAACGAATTCCAGTTTTTCAATCAATCCCATTTCACTTCTCTTATCCTGCGGCAATTGTTTTTCTTCGTCAGCCAGCCGTTGTGACAGGAATTCCAGGTCCTCCCTGTTATTATCCATCGCATACTTAATAATGTACTTGATGAATTCTTCAGCAAGGTTCATATTATCTTCCAGGTCATAGAATGCCATTTCGGGTTCAATCATCCAGAACTCTGCAAGGTGTCTTGCAGTATTACTATTCTCTGCACGAAATGTTGGACCAAAAGTGTAGATGTCGCCAAATGCTGTTGCCCCAAGCTCTCCTTCCAGTTGTCCGCTCACGGTTAAGTTAGTAGCTCTCCCAAAAAAATCTTCTTTAAAGTTTACAGAACCATCTTCATTTCTTGGTGTATCCTCAAACGGAAGTGTCGTCACCTTAAACATTTCACCGGCGCCTTCGGCATCACTGGCGGTAATGATGGGGGTATGCATATACAAAAACCCTTTATCATTAAAAAACTTATGTACTGCAAAAGCCAATGAATGTCTTACCCTGAAAACAGAACCAAACGTGTTGGTACGAAATCTTAAATGAGCAATTTCTCGTAAAAACTCAAGACTGTGTTTTTTAGGTTGCAGGGGATACATTTCCGGATCACTATCGCCAAGTATCTCGATACGCTCAGCATTCAGATCCATTTTTTGCCCTTTTCCCAATGAAGGAACTACTTTACCCGTTACTTTCAGGGAAGCAGATGTAGTGATCCTTTTCAGCAGATCCTCATTTTGGCTGCCTAAAGCAACAACCACCTGAAGGTTATTATTGGTGCTGCCATCATTCAATGCTATAAACTGGTTATTTCTGAAGGTTCTGACCCATCCCATAACAGTTACTTCCTGTCCGGCAGGCTCCTGTGCAAGTAATTCTTTGATCTTGATCCTCTTGTTAAACATCCTTGTTTTTTTAAGAGCAGCAAAGGTAAGTTACATATGTCAACCGGGTGGTCTTACTATTCTTACCAGCATTTATAACATTGCTCTCAGTCAAAAATTTTTGATTTTCCGGGTTTTACTGTATTATTGCATCGGAAAACGGCTGATAAGTACAGTTTCTCCAGGAATTTAGCTCACATTACCCGCCGCTTTCATTCAATATAAATTCAAAATTTCAGATTTTAAGATTGGCAATTTCAAGTTCTGATCAACACAAGTTTCCCGTATGTACGATATTCTTCAACTGAACGATATGCTCGTTCCTGAGTTGCTCGACATAGCCGAGCAGCTGAACATTCCCAACGCCAAAAAGCTTAATAAACAGGAGCTTGTATATAAAATATTGGATAACCAGGCAATTGCCGGTTCCAAAAGCAGTGGCCAACCTGATGAAAAAGGAAAAAGAAAGCGAATTATAAAGACAAGCACCGCCAACAGCAGCGAAGAAGCTGTTGTTGAAAGCGAAGGCGAAGAAAAATCAACTCATAAAAAATCCACTATGGCTCCTAAAAAAGATGACAAGTCCCCCCAAAGGAAAGGCCGCAAAAAACACGACGAAAAAGAAAACACAGAACCGGTAGCTACCACCGAAGTTGCTGAAGAAGAAACCGAAGCTTCAGAATCAGAAGCTGCTGAAACGGCACAACAACCTGCTGCCGAGACCCAGTCTGCTCAAAATGCACAAAACAAAATTTATCCTCAACGCAGGGACCAGCAGTTCAACATTGAATTTGATGGGGTAATCCTGAGTGAAGGGGTGCTTGAAATGATGCCTGACGGATATGGCTTCCTTCGTTCTTCTGATTATAACTATTTATCATCTCCTGATGATGTTTATGTTTCTCCATCGCAAATAAAATTATTCGGTTTAAAAACAGGTGATACAGTACATGGTGCTGTTCGTCCGCCGAAAGAAGGAGAAAAATATTTTGCTTTATTAAAAGTGGATTCTATAAATGGTAAAAGCCCGGAAGATGTTCGTGACAGGGTTCCTTTTGATTACCTGACTCCGCTTTTCCCGTTTGAGAAGCTGAACCTTTTCACTTCTCCGGCAGATTACTCAACCCGCATCATGGATCTGTTTACACCAATTGGTAAAGGGCAAAGAGGATTGATTGTTGCCCAGCCAAAGACCGGTAAAACTATGTTGCTGAAAGCCGTTGCCAATGCCATTGCGGAAAATCATCCGGATTGTTACCTGATGGTAGTTCTTGTTGATGAACGACCAGAAGAGGTAACCGATATGGAAAGAAGCGTACAAGCTGAAGTAATTGCTTCAACATTCGATGAGCCAGCTGAAAAACATGTGAAGGTTTCAACCATTGCATTACAAAAAGCTAAACGTCTTGTTGAATGCGGTCATGATGTTATCATATTGCTTGATTCTATTACCCGTCTGGCAAGAGCTCATAATACAGTAGCTCCTGCATCAGGTAAAGTATTATCTGGTGGTGTGGAAGCTAACGCTATGCAGAAACCTAAACAGTTCTTTGGCGCTGCCCGTAAAATTGAAAATGGTGGTTCATTAACAATACTTGCTACTGCATTGATTGATACCGGAAGTAAAATGGATGAGGTGATCTTTGAGGAATTTAAAGGAACCGGTAATATGGAATTGCAGCTTGACAGAAGACTTTCCAATAAGCGTATTTACCCGGCAATTGATCTTACGGCTTCTTCAACCCGTCGTGACGACTTATTGCTTGAAAGAGATGTGCTTCAAAGAATGAACCTATTGAGAGTTTATTTAACTGACATGAATACAGAAGAAGCAATGACTGAATTGCTGAAGCGGATGAAAGGAACCAAGGACAATGAAGAGTTCCTGGCTAGTATGAATAGGTAATAAACAAAATGTATTAAATATCTAAAGCTGCTCAACTTAAGGAGCAGCTTTTCTTTTTAGAAGAAAAGGATGTTTTGCTAATTTTCGTATTTATTAATGGCTGCTGAAAAGATTCATATTGAAAAATTCCTGGAATTGGCAAAAACTCACCCGGTGATTGATGTCCGCTCTCCCGGTGAATTCAATCATGCACATATTCCCGGTGCGGTAAGTCTTCCGCTTTTTACCGATGAAGAACGAAAAGTGGTGGGTACAACATATAAAAGACAAAGTCGTGAGCAAGCTATAAAGATCGGGCTTGATTTTTTTGCTCCGAAGATGCGTACGATGGTTGAGGAAGCAGAACAGGTTTGTGAATTAAAAAATACTAATGCCAAAACCATATTGGTGTATTGCTGGAGAGGCGGTATGCGAAGCGGTGCTGTTTCATGGTTACTTGATCTTTACGGTTTTAAGGTTTATACATTGACGGGCGGATATAAAAAATTCCGCAATTATGTGCTGGACACTTTTAAAACTCCTTTTTCATTTAAAATTCTTGGTGGCTATACAGGTTCCGGTAAAACAGAAGTGCTGAAAAAATTAAAAGAGAAAGAAAACTCTGTAATAGATCTTGAAGATATTGCTAAACATAAAGGCTCAGCTTTTGGAAATATCGGCATGCCCAAACAGCCCACACAGGAAATGTTTGAAAATATCCTGGCACAGGAGCTACAGAAGTCAATGGTCAATGGTGAATGGCCAATTAGAGATCAAAACAATTCACCATTTACTTTTCACCATTCATCCGTCTGGCTCGAAGACGAAAGTCAGCGCATCGGTCATGTAAATATTCCAAACGACCTGTGGAAGACAATGCGTAAGTCACCGGTTTTCTTTTTAGAGATTCCTTTTGAAGAAAGACTGAAGCATATAACTGAAGAATATGGAAAGCTTGACAAAACAAAAATGATTGAAGCAATCGGGAGGATCAGGGAAAAATTGGGAGGATTGAATGCCAAAACTGCCATTCAGTTGCTGGAAGAAGAGAATACCATCGAAAGTTTCCGGATTTTGCTGAAATACTACGATAAATTATATATGAAAGCCCTGCACAATCGGGAGGGACTAAATTCGTTATTACATTTAGTTAATTGTGAATCGGTAACCCCTGAAAATGCCAATCTTCTTGCAACCCGTACTGCCCATCAACCGCAAAAGCTTTAGCCTCACAGTATTAGTATTGCTGTCGCCCCTTTATTTCTTTGCCCAATCATTGACAGGCTTGTGGACCGGCTCTTTAAGCAGTGACAGTAATTCCGTCAGAAAAGAACAGTCATTTGAAATAGCAATTACAGAATATAAAGGAAAGGTGTATGGTTATTCCCGCAGTGAGTTTATTGTGAATGATACTCTTTACTACATTATGAAAAGAGTCAAGGGAACTATAGAAGGAGATATTTGTGAAGTAACGGATGATGAGATCATCAGCTATAATTTTCGTGGCAAGCTGGATAAAGGAATAAAAGTAACCAGCACATTCCGCAGAAATCAAAATGACAGTACCTGGTATCTTGAAGGCTCATGGAAAACCAATGCGACTAAAAAATATTACGCCGTCACCGGTAAAGTAAATCTTGCTGAAGAAAAAGATCTTACTGCCTCCAAAATATTTCCGCACCTGGAAGAACTGAACCTAGCCGATAATGTTGCTTTTTATAAAGAAAGAGCAGAAACGGACCCAATCGTAAAAATTATTAAACCGGAAAAAGCAGAACCTTCTTTTGCTACTAATAATCTCACTGATAAAAAAACTGATCTGGCAATTGCAAAGCAACCTGATCTCAAACAGGCTAAAACCGATGATGATATAATTGAAAGTGTGGTGGCGTCAAAACAAAACAATATTGATTTGAAAAAACCTGTTGAGTCGTTAGCAAAAACAGAAACCAAAGAACTGAGTTCATCAAACGCAGAAATTAAAACAAAAGTGCCTCAGCAAAAACAGGCAAATGCAATTATTCCACCAAAGGAAACGACAATAGCAAAATCGGATCAACCAAACACAACAACCGAAAAGCCGTCCTTTACCCGACAACCTGATCCGGTTACAAAAAAGCCTGAACAAAAATATACCCATTCAACACCAGTAAATAATAATCCTGCTGTTACAAAATCAGCAACTACTGATAAACAGGTAAAAACAGAAAATAATACAGTAGTGACAAAGCCTGTTGTGGCTGATAAAAAAGAAACAGCAGTTACTCTTCCAAAAGAAGAATCAAAGCCCGAAGTTCCTAAACCCGATATTACACTCAAGGCTGCAGTAGTAGAAGGAAGAAAATCAGAATTCAGCCAGGAAGTTTTCTTTAGTGGCGACAGCCTTTTACTATCTATTTATGATAACGGAGAGATAGACGGTGATACAGTAAGTATTTATATGAATGGAGAAATATTACTTGCCAAACAAGGTTTAAAAGCCAGTGCCATCAAGAAAACCATTTATCTGCCACCCGGAAAAGATGATGAGTTCACATTGGTTCTTTTTGCAGAAAATCTCGGAAAGTATCCGCCTAATACTGGCTTGCTGGTTGTGAGGGATGGAAACGATATTTACAATCTTCGCTTTAGCTCTGATTTCAACAAAAGCTCAGGTATAGTATTCAGGAGAAAGAAGTAAATGCTCCTCGTCATTCCGGCTGATAGCCGGAATCTTTTCTTTACCATATTCCGATTAGTATTTATTCCGAGATTTGTCGGCATGAATGAACCCATAAAACTCACTCAATACTCTCATGGCGCCGGATGTGGCTGCAAGATTGCCCCGAAAGTGCTGGATGAAATCCTGAAAAGCAATATCGCTCTTCCCGATAACGATAAGCTGATCGTTGGCAACAGCAGTAAAGATGATGCTGCTGTGTATGACCTGGGAAATGGAATGGCATTGATCTCTACAACAGATTTTTTTATGCCGATCGTGGATGATGCTTTTGATTTTGGAAGAATTGCCGCCGCCAATTCCATCAGCGATGTATATGCCATGGGCGGAAAACCATTAATGGCAATTGCCATATTCGGCTGGCCGGTTGAAAAACTTTCTGTGGAGCTGGCGCAAAAAATAGTGGACGGCGGAAGAACGATATGTGCAGAAGCGGGTATCCCGCTGGCTGGCGGGCACAGCATTGACTCCACTGAACCGATCTTTGGTTTAGCAGTGACCGGCATTGTTCCAAAAGAAAATCTGAAAAGAAATAATACAGCAGAGGAAGGTGATCATTTATTTCTTACCAAGCCATTAGGTGTTGGTGTTTTATCAACCGCACAGAAAAGAGGATTACTGAAAGAAGAACATTTGTCCAATATGATTGACCAAATGACAACATTGAATAGGATCGGCGAAGAGCTGGGAAAAATAAAAGGCGTTACAGCCATGACCGATGTTACGGGTTTTGGCTTACTGGGGCATCTGATTGAAATGGCTGAAGGCAGCGGACTAAGTGCAGAAATATATTACGATAAAATTCCTGTTGCTGACGGTGTGAAGGACTATATCTCACAAAGAATTTTTCCTGATGCCACCACCCGCAACTGGAGCAGCTATAGCGATAAAGTAAAGTTTGAAAAGGGAGTTAATGTAATGGAAGCATTTACGCTTTTACCCGACCCGCAGACAAATGGGGGATTGTTGATAAGTGTAAAAGAAAGTGCTGTTGATGAAGTGAAAAATATTTTAGGCGAAATGATTGAGTCCGTTGGGAAGATGATTACTGCAAACGAGAAGATGGTTTGGGTGAAATGATGCATGTGGTACTTTTCTTGGAGTATCAAAATAGATTTATACAAGAAATTGCTTGTGTTTAAGAATTAGTAATCATAATTGAATCTGCATCGAAGAATAATTTTTAGTTTACCTTTACTCTTTAAAATCCAATAATATGCAAACAATTAATGTAAGTTTAAATGATTTTGTCATTGAAAGAAAGGTTAACACTCAAGACCTTTACGCAATAACAAGTGAAAATTGGGACAAAGTCAGGAATCATCGTCGCTATGAATTCAATAAAGGTCAAACCGTTCCTTTCAAAGTTGATTGTTTTAAATTGAAATTTTCTCCTGAGACAGAATCCTATGATATTACTCGTGAAATAGCTTCAATTGATCATTCTGATCTTATTGGTGTTTTAATCAAAATTGTATAAAGATTACAACCGCTAATAACTAGTTACCATAACCTTCATCTCGTGCATAAATAAAATGAATTTGCTCTCAAACTCCGAAGGGAAAGGCCTTAAATTTAACGGCTGACAACAAGTCATAAACATTGTTACCTCCTCTCCAAAAAAACCTCCGCCATCATACATCTCACACTACCGCCTTCAACCTGTTCAATAGTAGAAACATCAACAGGTAATAATTTTGCAAACGCTTCCAGCATTTCTTTTTGTTCCCGACGTAATGCCTTAAAAGCTGTTTGACTGAGAACAATATATTTTTCTCCTTTAATATTCTTTACCTGCAGCATATTGCCTGCAAACGCATGCATCTGCTCACGGGTAATGGGAATAATTGCATGTTCAGTTGATTCCAGCAACTGCCTGATGGCGATCAGTTCCCATTCTTCTTCTATCGCATCTTCACACAATACACAAAACTCATCACCCAATGTCATCATCACATTGGTGTGATAGATTGGCTTGCTATTCTTATCCGTTGCCAGGAAAACAACGGCCTGGTATCCATTAGTGGCTGCAAATTTTTCCAGTACGGAGATATTGGTCCGTTCAGAAATAGCCGCATAGATCATTTTATTTTCATGGTCCATCACCATACTTCCTGTTCCTTCCAGGAACCTGTCTTCCTTTTCAAAATGACTCCAGCCCTGTACTTCATTCACTTTATAATTTTTCGAAAGATCAGTTATAATGTCCTGTCTTCTTTCCAGCCTCCTGCTTTGAGCAAGCATCGGATAGGTAAATATTTTTCCGTCAGGTGATGTGCTGAGCCAGTTATTGGGAAAAACAGCACTCGGTTTTATGGGGTCAGGGGTATCCTCAAAAACGATGACATCAATTTCATGTTCTCTCAGCAATTGGGCCATGTTGTCAAACTCAGCCAATGCTTTTTGCTGAATTTCTGTTACTTTTAATTTCAGATCGGATTGAAAAAAATTATCTGCTGCAGTTTCTTTATTGAAACCAAAGGCAGCTGGACGAATCATAAGTATGGTGTGGGCAAGCGTCATCCGATACTGTCCCGTTTATTTCGGGATCAGGACAACAATTTATCGATTTTAGCGGCCAGTTTTCTGTCTCGTTCTGTAACAACATCACCGGCATCATGTGTGGAAAGCCATATCTCCACAGTATTATAAACATTCGTCCATAAAGGATGATGATCCATTTTTTCAGCCTCAATAGCTACTCTGGTCATAAATGCAAATGCCTCGCTGAAGTTTTTAAATTGCAATTTTCTGTATAGCTTATTATTTTTTTCTTCCCACATAGGCTTGATTTAAGAATGATAAATATCAGAATACCAGGTTTTCCTTGTTCTTTATCTTATCGGCTTTCAATTCCACCACCAACTGCACATGGGAAATAGCCTTAACGGTTTGTATGGTTTGCTGTAAAGAATCATCAGATACTTCGTCTCCTTTCATCAGCCATAAAAAATCCAGGTGCCTGAATTCGGGGAGCAGGTATTCTCCGTCAAACTGGTTATTATATAAATAATGCGATAAAGACCCTGTTGGTTCATTGAATTCATAAACAGCAAAAAAATAATCCCTTTTTTTATTGGTGCGTTGTATCTCCAGGTCGTTCATCCGGAAATCAAGTCCCATTGAGTTATTGAGCTGCCAGCAAAACTGGTAATCTTTTATAGGGGCCATTATACCAAGCAGGCGGGTATCCTCGAAAAATGATTCGATCATTTCACGGTTATCCAGCACCAGTTTTGTACTTTTTTCAGCCATGCTTTTAATTTCAAAAAGTATCAGAACTCTATTGTTGCTTCTTTTATTTCTTCTCCTCTTTTAAATTTTACTTTGGTTTTATCCCCTTTTTTAAACTTCCCCAATGCCTGCATATAGTTTTCAAGAGAAGAAACAGAATAATCTCCGATCTGAATGATCACATCCCCGGCAATTAGTCCGGCTTTCTGTGCCGGTTTTCCTTCTGAAACTCCATCAGCTCTTACTCCCGATCCCGGATAAGTATAATCCGGCATTATTCCCATTGATACACTGAACCGGGCCGATGTAGTGGTTTGAGTTTCTCTTGTTTTTGTGAAAGCAAGTTTGGGTTGATTATCCAGCGATTCAATTAGTTTAAGAATATGATCAACAATCAGCAATTCACCTTCGTAATTTATCTTGTCAGCATCATCGCTTGGTTTATGGTAATCTGCATGTAGCCCTGTAAAATAAAAGAGCACAGGAATATCTTTCCGGTAAAAAGAAGTGTGATCACTGGGGCCGGTTCCACTGCTATCGTATTTAAAATTCAATTCTGTTCTCTTCACATGAGCTATATCATACATCTGATAAAAACTCCCCCAGGCTGGAGATGTTCCATATCCCCCAACAGTCAAAACTTTTGTGCTGTCATTTAACCTACCTACCATATCCATATTGATCATATAGTCTGCAGAACTTAAATCAATCGTAGGGTGCTCGGTAAAATATTTCGAACCAAATAAACCAAGTTCTTCTCCCGAGAATGCTATAAACAGGTAATTGTTGCTTTTTGCTTTGGATGTTTTCAGCTTTCTAGCCAGTTCAATCAATGCTGCTGTGCCACTGGCATTATCATCTGCTCCGTTGTGTATAGCCGGTTCGTGTGATGTATTTCTTGAGTTTCCATCTTCTCCATATCCAAGGTGATCAAAATGTGCCCCAAGAATAACTGTCGTTGGAGCTTTGTTATCTATGTAGCCAATCACATTATGCCCCAACCTTGTTTTTTCAGAAAGGCTGACATTCATGTTTACGGTGACAGCTGCAGTAAGATCGCTAAAGAATTTTTTCGCGGGGCCCTTCTTGATGTATATCACCGGAATTTTCAGTTGCTCCGATCTGTCTTTGGCATTAAACTCCAGTTTGTCGTCAATGGATGAAGTATTATATAAAAAAACTGCAGAGGCGCCTCTTTCTGCAGCTCTTTGAGAATTTTTACGGACATAATCTTCAATATCAAAATGCGGGTTGTTTTTGTTTTCATTCAAAGGATCTTTCAGATCAAAGAACCACGGCATTGCCGCTTCCATCACCGCAATGGATGGAATAGCTTGCAGTTTTATATCAGGGCTAAAAGGAAATGGAAAAAAATCTTTTCCTGTCTCCAGCTTTTCTCCGTTGATGCTTAAAAAAGTGGTGCTGTCAATTTGCTTACCGTCGTTTACAATAAAAGACTGTATATAATATTCTGTTCCTTTTGGGCTAAGGCCGATCTTCTCGAACTGTTTTGTGATATAATCAACGGCCAGTTGTTCCCCGGGTGTGCCGGTTCTTCTTCCCTCCAGTTTATCATCAGCCAGGTATTGAATATGATTGTGGAGATTATTTAATGTTTCGGTGTCAGTTTTTGAAACCTGTTTGGATGACGAACATCCATTGATAACAGCAATTACTATTATAATCCTTAAAAGCGGTAACCCCCTCCTGAAAACGAACATATCCTTTTGATTAGTTAAGCACAAAGGTATTAAGGCTGTGTGTCTTTATTGTCTGAAAAACAACATAATTCTGTTATAAGTTTTTCCATATGCGAAGGCTAAAAATCGTAATTCGTAAGGTTGTTTAAAGTGTCCGTTTTACTTTTGCAGACTTTGCCGGAATGAAGAATAAACGCCTACATATTGCTTTGGTTGGTAACCCTAACAGTGGGAAGAGTTCTTTATTTAATTGCCTGACCGGGCTGAACCAGCATGTAAGCAATTTTCCGGGTGTTACTGTTGATAAGAAAACAGGAACCACAACCCTTGCAACCTCTTATTCTGCAGAAATTATTGATCTCCCCGGTACTTATAGTCTTTATCCCAAAAGGCTGGATGAGTGGGTTAGTTATAAAGTAATGTTGAAACAGGATGAGGACATAAAAGCAGACTTAATTGTTGTTACTGCTGATGCCAGCAACCTGAAACGTAATCTTCTTTTTTGCAGCCAGATTATAGACCTGAAACAACCTGTTGTAATTGCACTGACGATGATGGATATGGCGAGGAGGAAAGGTATTAAAATTGACCTGGCGGCTTTGGAAAGAGAGCTGGGTGTACCTGTCGTAGCGGTAAATCCCAGAAAAAACAAAGGGGTCGCCGAATTAAAAAAAGCAATTCTTTTAACAGCACAGCAATCATACAAACCTCCTGCAAGAGATTTTATTGATAATAAAGTGCTTGCCAACCAGGCAATTGAAAATGTAAAATCTCATTTCCCTGAAATAAGTGATTACAATGCTATCCATTACCTGATCAATCATGAATCATTTGCCCTGGATGATAGTATGCAGCAAACGATTGAGAATATAGAAAGGGAAAACAATTTCAATCCTACCAAAACACAGGCAGAAGAAATATTGCAGCGCTACGGCCGGATCAAACAGATCATGCAGGTATCGGTAACAGAGCCTGATCCGCTTCAGAAAACATTGTTTACAGAAAGGCTGGATAATATTTTATTGCATCGCCGCTGGGGATATATCATTTTGCTTGCGGTTTTATTCTTATTGTTTCAAAGTATCTTCTGGCTTGCACAATACCCGATGGATGGAATTGAATGGGGTTTTGCGAAGATCAGCCAGGGCCTGTCATCTTCATTGCCCGATAACCGGTGGAGCGATCTTTTAATAAACGGGGTGATTGCCGGATTAAGCGGCATACTTGTTTTTGTTCCGCAGATCATGATATTATTTGGGCTTATTACATTACTGGAAGATACCGGCTACATGGCACGGATCAGTTTTTTATCAGACCGGTTGATGCGCAGTGTAGGGTTGAACGGAAAAAGTGTGATGCCCATGATCAGCGGTTTTGCCTGTGCGGTTCCCGCTATCATGAGTGCCAGAAATATTGAGAACCGGAAAGAAAGATTGCTTACCATTCTCATCACCCCACTGATGAGTTGCTCGGCGAGATTACCAGTTTATACCATCCTGATTGCATTAGTGATTCCCAATACTTACTTGTTTGGCTTTTTAGGATTGCAGGGATTGGTGATGATGGGGCTTTACCTGCTTGGGCTTTTAATGGCATTAGTTGTTTCCTATGTTGCCAAATGGTTTATTAAAATAAAAGAGAAAAGCTTTTTTATTCTTGAACTACCCACTTATCGTTCTCCAAGATGGAATAATGTTTTTCCTACTATGATCAACAAGGCAAAGATCTTTGTTGTGGAAGCGGGCAAGGTTATTATGATTATCAGCTTGATCCTCTGGGGGCTTAGTTCTTTCGGGCCAGGCAACAGCATAGAAAAGGTTACTCAGAAATATGAACAACTGAAAGCGGAACCCGGTGCCAATATCTCACAGTTGAACAAAGCATACCAGACAGAAAAACTGGAATCATCTTATGCGGGTATTTTAGGAAAATCCATTGAGCCTGTTATTACTCCGCTAGGTTATGATTGGAAAATCGGCATTGCATTGATCACTTCTTTTGCTGCCAGGGAAGTTTTTGTGGGAACGATGGCTACACTTTACAGTGTTGGCGATGACGATGAAGGAAGCCTTTTGCTCAAAGAAAAAATGAAAGCTGCCAAACGACCGGACGGCACCCCTGTTTTTAATCTCGCATCAGGACTTTCTTTAATGATCTTTTATGTGTTTGCTATGCAGTGCATGAGCACTCTCGCAGTTGTGAGAAGGGAAACCAAGAGCTGGAAATGGCCAATTATTCAGTTAATCTATATGACGGCGCTGGCTTATGTGATGAGTTGGATTGTTTATCAACTATTCAAATAGTTTCATTCATAATAATCCCACAACATTTTTGAAATTTTTCTTGCCATTACCCATGCTTCATTATCCTGGGTCCAGCTTTGGTCTTTATTGTTCCTGGTAAATATGCAAAAGACATAAGGGTTGTGCGGGGCATTGACAATCATCGCTTCACTTCTTGAAGCATTCACACAACCATTTTTGCTGAACACTTCTATTGTTGGCGGTATTTGAGAAATGGCTTCATTTTCATCCCAGAAATTTCTGCCAAGACAACGCATCATTCGTTCACAGATCTCCGGGGTGAAAATTTCCTTGTTATATATTTTTTCAAATAGTCTTCCCATCTCTGCGGGAGTAGTTTGTCCCCATTGATAAATGGCCCGGAATTGTTCCCTTCCCGGTACTCTTGAATTCACTCTTGTATTTTTTAAGCCAAATTCTTCCATAAGTTCATTGATCCTGGCCCCACCATCAGCAAGACTCTGTAACCAAAGGCTTGCAGTATTATCGCTGGTGGTCAGCATCAGCATAATAACTTTCTTCAAAGAGATCTTTTCATCATTCTTAAAAGAACCGAGAATATCTGAGCCGGCATACAATAAAGAATCTTTATAAACCAAAGAAGAATCGTATTGTAGTTCCCCCTTAAGAATCTTATCCATAATACCAGTAAGTATTGGCACTTTCACAATACTTGCCGTCGGAAAGATTGTATCAGCATTAATAGCAACCGTTTTTCCAGTCCTCAGATTCTTTATATAAATACCTATGTCACCGTTATAATCCTCAATTGCCTGTTCAATTTTTGAAGCAAGCTTTTTATCCGATTTCTGAGCCGAAGTAAATAATGGTAACAGAAAGAGCAGGATGATAATACGTAGTTGCATACATTCAATAATATAAATATTAATTCATCTTCATATAATCCAACACCAGGTGGCAAAAAGCTTTAATTCCGGTTTTCATTCCGCTCTCATCAATTTCAAAATCCGCAGTATGATGTGGTGGTGCCGTTGCCGGATCTTTTCCCTTGGTCATCCCCCCCAGGCAAAAAAAGAAAGAAGGTGCTTTTGTCCCGAAATAAGAAAAGTCTTCTGCCCCGGTTACCCAATTTCTTTCGGCTACATTTTCAACTCCCGCTGCAGCCTGTAATGATGGGATCATTTGTTTTACTAATTCCGGAGTGTTATAAGTAACCAATGTTTTGGTATCGAATGAAACATCAACGGTTGCTCCCGAAGCTTCTGCAATTTTTGTAGCGGTATGCCTTATTTTTTCTTGAACTTCTTTTTGCATTTTGCTGTCCAGCGTACGAATGGTACCATCCATTATACATTCTTCCGGGATGATGTTGTTTCTTACGCCTCCATTAATTTTTCCAACGGTAATTACCACCGGAGCTTTTGTTAACTCTGATTGTCTGCTTACGATTGCCTGCAAACCTTCTATGATCTGCGCTGAAACCTGGATGGGATCAACGCCAAGCCAGGGTTGTGAACCATGACTTCCTTTTCCATGGACTTTGATCGTAAACCAATCAGATGATGCCATGAAGGCGCCTGGCTTATACTCAATTCTTCCTGCTTCAATATTTGATTCGATGTGCAATCCGAAGATTACATCCACTTTGGGGTCATCCATCACTCCTTCCTTCACCATTAATTCAGCCCCGCCTTCTTCTCCTTCAGGTGGTCCTTCTTCGGCAGGCTGAAAGATAAATTTTACAGTCCCTTTTAATTCCTTTTTCATCCCACTAAAAATTTCTGCCACACTCATCAGCATAGCAACATGGGTGTCATGTCCGCAGGCATGCATTACTCCTACATCTTGTCCATTATAAGTTGACCTTACTTTTGATGCAAAAGGAATTTTTACTCTTTCAACTATGGGCAGTGCGTCCATATCGGCCCGAAGTCCAATACATGGTCCCGGTTTATCACCCCGAAGTATGCCAACAACACCTGTTTTTGCCACACCTTCCTTTACCTCCAATCCGAGATTTCTTAAATGATCGGCTACAAGCTTTGCTGTTCTTATTTCTCTATTACCCAATTCGGGATGTTCATGTATATCTCTTCGCCATGCAATACATTTTGCTTCTATCTTATCAGTAGCTGCAGAAATTTTATCAGTTGTTTTGTTTTCATTTTTCTGTGACCATGCAGGAAAAACACAAAAAGATACAATAGCAATAAGAGTAATTTTTTTCATTCCTGATTTTTTAATGAATTTACCAAATCGTTGTTAGCAATACATCATATTTTCCTTACCTGAATTTATTTATATTTAAACTCCAATGCTGCTGCGCCATATTCCTTTTCTTAAGGCTGTTTTTTTACACAGCGTTACTGCTTTTGGCGGACCGCAGGCTCATCTCGGCATGATGATGAAAACCTTTGTTCATCAGCGTCCTTATGTTACAGAAGAAGAGCTGATGGAATACAATGCTTTTTGCCAACTGCTTCCCGGCGCATCATCAACTCAAACCCTGACCCTCATCGGATATAAACGAGGTGGTGTTCCCTTGGCGGTTCTAACCTTATTGATCTGGATTCTTCCGGCATGTATTGTTATGGGCGCCTTTTCATTTTTACTTCAATACATTGATAAACGAGAGATTGGAACCGATATTTTTAAATTCATCCCCCCTATGGCCGCGGGATTTCTTGGATATGCAGTAATTGCAATATTCCCCTATGCTATCCGAAATACTATTACCTGGATCATAATGATAGCAAGCACGGCAATTACCTATTTCTTGTTTGGTATGCCCTGGGTCATTCCTTCTCTTATTGTTGCCGGCGGGATTACAACCAATGTAAGCCGCAAAAGAATTCCGCAGCTTGAACAAAAACCAAGAAAGATACGCTGGTGGAATTTCTGGTTGTTTGGAATTATTTTCATCACTGCCGGTATTTTAAGTGAAATGGCCAGAAAAAATGATTGGCAGAACAGGAAGCCTATCAACCTTTTTGAGAATACTTACCGGATGGGTAGCCTGGTTTTTGGCGGCGGGCAGGTGCTAATGCCGATGATGTATGAACAATGGAGTGTTCGTCCGGAAGAGTTGAAAGAAAAAGACAAAAACCCCAATGCAATCAAGATTGATAAAGATGAGCTCTATAACGGAATGGGTATTGTAAGGGCTGTGCCCGGCCCTGTTTTTTCTATTGCTGCATTTGCCGGAGGAACAGCATTAAAAGACATGGGACCAGAAATGCAGGTCATTGGATGTTTGATCGGCATGGTAGCCATTTTTCTTCCCAGCGCCTTGCTTGTATTATTTTTCTATCCTATCTGGAATAATCTGAAAAAATATGCAGCTATTTATCGCTCTATGGAAGGAATTAATGCCGTGATCGTTGGTGTAATGATCGCCTCAACTTTTTATATCATGAAAGATATTTCTCTTGTAGAGCCTGCTAAATTCAGCACCATAAATGCTTTGATTATTATCGGAACCATTCTTTTGCTACGTTTTACCAAGATCGCTTCACCTCTTATCGTAATGGTTTGTCTGCTATTGGGCTATTTTTTGTAGTATCCCCCTTTTTCTATTTCATCCAGAACCTTGTCTGGCACCATATAGCGAAGAGATTTTCCTTCTTTAGCATACTTACGTATTTGTGTAGCCGAAATTTGAAGTAATGGGGCATCCAGCACCTCAATATTAGCCCGAATGGTATTGACAACTTCAAATCCAGGCCTGATATAAACATAAATTTTATACCCTTTCACAATCACTTCATAGTTTTTCCATTTTGAAAGGTTCTGAAAACTATCGCTACCCATAATGACAGAAAATTCATGTTCGGGATACTTTTCAGCCAGGTAAGCAAGAGTATTTACTGTATACGATGGTTTTGGCAGTCCAAACTCAATGTCTGATGCTTTGATCCTGTTATCTCCCTCAATTGCCAGTTTTACCAAATGGAGTCGATGATATTCGTTTAAAAGCCTTGATTCTGATTTAAAAGGATTTTGGGGCGAAACAACAAACCAAATCTTTTCCAGATCGGTTTCATTTAAAATGTAATTGGCGATAATAAGGTGGGCTACATGGATGGGGTTGAAAGAACCAAAATAAAGGCCAATTTTCATTTAAAATATTGAATATCAATTATTTATTTCAACAAAAATATTTTCCGCTTCGTTCAATCTAAGGCTGAGTCTGTACCCCGCAACCGAAACAGATATAGGATCACCCATAGGTGCAATTTGCTCCAGACAAATACTTTCTCCTGGAACACAGCCCATTTCCATAAGCTTAAGAAAGATATCGTTGTTTTTAAACTCTTTTATAATACCCCCTTGCCCTGGCTTCAAATCAGATAATTTAAGGACCATCTTGAAAATTATTACACAAAACTATCCTTGTTTCATGAGAGTTCTTTACGAATTTTGAAATTATGGCCTCAAAATCAAAAGTTTGCTTCTTTTTTGAGCACAAAGGGTTCTCCCTGACCAATCGAACCAAATTGAAGCTTTTCATCGAGTCGGTTTTCAGGACCTATAATACAAAACTTAAGTCCATTAACTACATTTTTACGACTGATAAGCGTCTTTTGGAAATCAATAAACAATATTTGAACCACGACTATTATACCGATATAATAACTTTTGATCTTTCGGATTCAAATAGAACAACCGCAGAAGTTTACATAAGTGTTGATCGGGTAAAAGAAAACGCCAAAAAAAACAAAGTTACTTTCCGCCACGAATTGTATCGGGTGATCTTTCATGGGGTTCTACATCTCTGCGGCTTCAATGATAAAACCAAAAAAGAAATAAATAGAATCAGGGAGACGGAAGATTGCCTTATTGAAAAGTATACAAAATAGACCTTGGGTGTTCCACGTGAAATCAATTATTAAATGTTTCCCGTGAAACATTAATAATTAGTTCTGTGTGATTCATTCACTTAAGGCTTTGTGCTACCTTTGCATCCCATGTTTCCAGAATATGACATAATTGTGGTAGGTGCTGGCCATGCCGGTTGTGAGGCTGCCGCTGCTGCTGCCAATTTGAGCTCACGAACATTGCTGATAACCATGAACATGCAGACAATTGCCCAGATGAGTTGTAATCCTGCAATGGGAGGAATTGCTAAAGGTCAGATAGTTCGGGAAATTGATGCAATGGGGGGGTATTCGGGTATTGTCACGGACAAATCAATGATTCAATTCCGGATGCTCAACAGGAGCAAGGGACCGGCAATGTGGAGTCCAAGGGCACAAAACGACCGGATGTTATTTCATTTGAAATGGCGTGAAATGCTGGAAAATACTCCAAACCTGGATTTCTACCAGGATATGGTCAAGGGGCTTTTGGTAAAGGATGGAGAATGTATTGGAGTAAGAACCGGTCTTGGTCATGAAATTAAGGCGAAAGCGGTTGTTCTGACAAACGGAACATTTCTAAACGGGATAGTTCATATAGGTGAAAAAAACTTTGGTGGTGGCAGGATGGCCGAAAAGGCAGCAACCGGAATAACAGAACAACTCGTTTCCCTGGGATTTGAAAGCGATCGACTGAAAACAGGAACACCACCAAGGGTTGATGGAAGAAGTCTCGATTATTCCAAAATGGAAGAGCAAAAAGGAGATGAGGAAATTGTTGGATTTTCATTTGAAGAAGTTGAAAAACCTAAAGAACAAAGAAGCTGCTGGATCACCTATACCAATCAGAAAGTCCATGATATACTGAAAACCGGATTTGATCGAAGCCCGATGTTTGCTGGCAGGATTGATGGGGTGGGACCAAGATATTGCCCCAGCATTGAGGATAAAATAAACAGGTTTGCAGAAAGAGAAAGACACCAGCTTTTTGTGGAGCCTGAAGGTTGGAATACTGTAGAGATGTATGTGAATGGGTTTTCGACATCCTTACCAGAAGAAGTTCAATACGAAGCCATTCGTAGTACTCCTGGTTTTGAGAATGCCCGTATGTTCAGGCCCGGTTATGCTATAGAATACGATTACTTTCCACCCACACAGCTAAAGTATACCCTTGAAACAAAACTAATTGATAATCTGTTCTTTGCGGGTCAAATAAACGGAACAACAGGATATGAAGAGGCTGCTTGCCAGGGGTTGATGGCCGGGATTAATGCCCATCAAAAGACAAAAGATCTGAATCCACTGATTTTAAAAAGGAGTGAGGCCTATATCGGGGTGTTGATTGATGATCTTATCAGCAAAGGAACCCAGGAGCCCTACAGAATGTTCACTTCAAGAGCCGAGTTCAGAACCCTTTTAAGACAAGACAATGCCGATCTGCGACTAACGGAATTAAGCTATAAACTTGGCCTCGCTTCACAAAACAGGATGGATAAAGTGATTTCAAAAAAAGAATCAATAGAAAAAATAAAAAGCCTGCTGAAAGAAGTTGCAATAGAGCCAGATGAAATTAATCCCTGGTTTGAAAAAATTAGCTCCTCAATAATTTCTGAAAAACAGAAAGCTCAGAAGATTTTACTTCGCCCCGATGTAGAACTTACTGAGTTTGCAGATGCAATACCAAAAATAAAAGAGGCATTGAAAAACTTTCCTGATGATGCGATCGAACAAGCCGCTATCCAGGTGAAATATGATGTATATATCGAGAAAGAAAAAGAACTTGTAGCAAGAATGAATCAATTGGAGAATCTTGAAATCCCTGAATCTTTTGATTACAAAAAAATTGTTTCGCTTGGCAATGAGGCCCGGGAAAAACTTACTAAAATCAAACCACGAACATTAGGGCAAGCAAGTCGTATTTCCGGGATTAATCCAAGTGATGTACAGATACTAATGGTATTTATGGGAAGATAATCTCTATAACGACCGTTGCCCCTTTTTATCTGTTTCTCTTTTTGTCAGGGAATTGCTTTTTGACCCTATTATAAGCCCTCTGCATGAAGATGTTCCGCAATTGCATTGAAAGGGCTCCATATTATCATCTAAAAACTGGGCATAGTCTAAGGTCAGTTCTTCATCAGCCATAATATTTTTCAACGCTAAAACATTTAATCCATCAAATGCAGTATTGGGTTCGCAGGAGTGATTTTGCGGGGCCCATTCGGCGGGATCATCATCCCAAAGAATAAAAAGTTCATCGCTTACAGGATATGCATAACGGCGAAAATGCATTTTCTCGTCTTCGTTCCAGTGTTTGTCAACATATCTTTTTGTAATGATTCGTTGTCCTTTTCCTTCTCCTTTAAAAATTATCTCCCCTTCGCTAATGTCCCGGCTGGCATAAATGCCGTAACCGGCTATTGAATTCCCCTTGATCGCATAAGGCTTCTTTCTTCGTTGATGACGGGCAACCCCTTCTTTGATTATTTGTTTTAAGAATCCTGCTTGCCCGACACCATCATGCTTTAAAATGTAGTCTGCCGAACCTTCGAACCCATCGCTATAAAAAACGGAACAAGTAAAGTTTATTTCTAAAAAATAAATTTCATTATCATCATTCACCCTGAAATCAAGCCTCCCATAACCCACGCCATTAAACCCTTTAAAAATTCTTTCGGCAGCATCCCTAAGTTTTTTATCCAGTATTGGATTGTTGCAAGGCACATTACAGTCCGGATGCAGTTCTGAAGTTTTTAGCGCATAGGTTTTATATTCTCTTCCTTCAGGAAATACATATTCAACCGGTTTGTAAACCGTACAGCTATGTCCATCCGGGTTGGCAGCAACTAAAACGGTAAACTCTCTTCCCGCTATATATTCTTCGACAAGCAGGGGGGCATACTCATCGATTATACTGATACATTTTTGCTGTAGTTCAATTTTATTGTGCACAAGCGAAAGCTCATCAACACCCAGGCTATCTCCTGCTTTTGCAGGTTTTACAAAAAGAGGAAATTTTAAATGCTTTATGGCGTCGTCAACATCTTTCAACTCATGTACGATCACATACCCCGGGGTTTTTATTCCCTCACAATATGCCAGATATTTCATTAACTCCTTCGGCGGATCATAAAGTTTTGTAGTTGGCCCGGTAAACGGAAGGTTCAGCAACTCAAGCGTATAAATCACATCAATAGACGGAACCTCCCACTCGAGATATCCTTCACAAAGGTTTACGAAAATATCATAACCCTGTTTTCCCAGTTCCTTTAACTGCTTATATGTTGTCAGCTTGTTTAAAAAGACATTATGAACTTCCGCTTCGGGAATCAGCGCAGATAAATCTCGGGGCGGGTCATAGTTTTTATAATCAACCCCCGTTGTAGAATAGTCGGGCTGTAGCACACAAACTCTCATGAAACACTAAGTTAATAACAGGAGTAATAAAAGGATCAAAGAAATCACTTTTGTTTGATGGGGATGGCTTTCCGGGACTTTGTTTTTACAGATCGTTTAATTGTCGTTGTATTTTTTATGCTTCTTCGCAATGCATCTTTTAAAATCTCTGCAATTATTTCTGTAAAAGAAACACCGGAGACTTTAAGAATGGCGCCTATAGAGGTGTAATCTTCATCTTCACTTAAACCACATTGTGCATTTACTTCCAACATATACAATTTGCCGGTAGAAGAATCCTGTCGGATATCAATCCTGGTATATCCCTTACCCGAGCAAGCTTTGTATGCGTCCAGGCTTATTTTTTTTAAAGCATCAATCAGTTCGGGGTTAACAGGTTTGTACTCGTAAAAGTTTTCATTGCCAGGCATTGGGGTTTCGTCTTCATAAATTTCCCATAGCCGGTCGAAAGAGAGGAATCTTTCAGCTTCAGGTAAAGAAGGATGGAAAACTCTTTCAACGGGTTCATAAACTATGCAATGGTCCGGATCATCAGACGATCCGGTAATAAATGTTGTATACTCTGGGCCGGTTATAAATTGTTCAACAAAAAGTCCATCGGCAAGAAGATTCCACCCACGGTAACCCTTTTTAATTTCTTCTACACGATCAATCAACTCCTCTTCTGAATGAACAACATTTTTCACCGAAACCCCCATACTTCCGCCAGAAACGGCGGGTTTTATTATCAAAGGCGTCCCTACTCTTTTACAGATTCCTTTAACGGATCCTTTCTTTTCTGTTATAACCCTCCAGTTACCCGTTGAAACCTTTGTTTTATCAAAGGCTTTTTTCATTGGGATTTTTGAAGTTGTAACTAAATAGAAATGGGCATCGGCACCTGTATATATCAACCCGTATTTTTCTAATTCATGTATTACAGATATGCCGGGTGTCCCGTTTATTTCATCCCCATCACATAAATTAAAAATTAAGGGTGTCTTAGCGTTTTTAGTTTCAGCTATACTACGGATAACAGATTTAAAGTTATCCATAGTGACGGGTTGCCATTTCCATTCAGCTTTCAGTTCATCAAAGACTTTAGTATACTCTTTAATACTCTGGGTAAAATCATAGTAATGGCTGATGTTGGGATCATCTGATTCCAAGTGAGGGGCTAAAACCCAGATAGTATAAGGCTTCAACAACTTTATCGCTTCTGCAATCTTCATTAATCAGGCAACTTTTTTTCTCGCCGCTCTTTTTACAAGTTGTTGTTGAATAAAATCCGTAAAGCGGTATTGAGATAATGCATCAATAGTTAAAAAAGAAGCGCCCCGTATCCGACCCAGGCATTTAGAACTTCCGCAATAACAATCAAAAGACTGGGTCATTCTCCATTCGGTAGAAGGATAAAAGAAAGTCATTTCTTCTCCCTCACCTATTTCTTTTAGCGCAACTAATTGCATACTTGTTGTATCAAAAAAAACATTCGGCTCACAACTGTGATTGATGTATTGTAAAAATTCTGGTTGCAATGTTATATGCTTGCCTGTTCCAATTTGTACAGTAAGATAGGTTGGTTTTGGAGAAATAGTTCCGGCAGAAAAATCAGCAATAACATTTCCTGGTGAGTAGGGACGAAGAGCGAAAAGAGAATTTTGTCCGTTGGAAGCTTTTCGTCTCACTTCAGCAATATCATGATTACTGACGATGTAGTAATCCATAGAGGTTATTGTATCCATAATGTGTTAGTAAGTATTAAAAGGAAAGATATATATAAACTTTAATGTAACAAATCCTATTTAGACTGTGTGAATAATTACATTCTAACACCGGGTGGTTTATCCTTGATTTTAATCATCCATTAGTTATGCAAACTGTAATCTTTCATATTAATTTTGTCCTCCTTTATTAATCCGGAATTGGAGTAACTAATGATTGTTCGAATAGTATTGTTGATGATATTTAACCTGGTTCTCTTGGTGAACACCCGGTCTCAATGCAGCGGTATTATAACAACATATCCATACACCGAAGACTTTGAAACAAGTAATGGTCTTTGGAATCCGGGTGGTATTGTGCCTGATTGGGAATGGGGTGCTCCTTCGAAACCAGTGATATCAGCAGCTGGTACCGGTACTAACTGTTGGGTTGCCGGTAAAGTTTCTGGCAACAAATACAACGACAGTGAAGCTTCATGGATACAGGCCCCGGACTGTTTTAACTTTGCAAATGTTCAGTATCCATTTGTTCGTTTTAAGGTTTTCTGGGAAACAGAACAGCGATTTGATGGGGCCGCTTTTCAATATTCAACAGATGGCGGAACTATTTGGAAAGACGTAGGAAGCTCTTCTGACCCGGTGGATTGCCTGAACAAAAACTGGTTCAACTACAACCAGGTTGTTTATTTGCAAGCCACTCCATGGCTGCACAATTCAAGCGGTGGGTGGTCGGGCAACATACAACCAAGTATGGGAAGTTGCCAGGGAGGCGGGGGGAGTAATGGATGGGTTGTGGCTTCTCACACCATGCCTTACCTGGCTGGTGAGCTTGCGGTAAAATTCCGTTTTGTTTTTGCTTCCGGAAGCATATGTAATAACTATGACGGTTTTGCTTTTGATGATATTTATATAGGCGAGGCTCCTGAGAATAATGCTAATTATTCTTTCAATTGCCTTAATAAGAATACCGTTGAGTTTGTGAATACGTCTACCCTTTGCCCGACAGAATTCTTATGGAACTTTGGCGATCCGGCTTCAGGATCTTCGAATAGCTCAACAATTCCAAATCCAACACATCAATTTACAAAGCCCGGCACTTATAATGTTTCTTTTACAGTATCAAGCCCTTTTAACAAGCCTTCAACCATAACAAGAACAGTAACCATTCTTGACCTGAAAGTTTCATCAGTTACACCGGCAAGTTGTGAAACAAATACAGGCGGCGCTGCAACAGTTCTTGTTAGTGGCGGAAACGCAAATTATAATTATCAGTGGAGCACTTCTCCTGTTCAAACAACAGCAACTGCAACAAATCTTTCTGAAGGAATATATTCGGTTAAAGTAAGCAGTGCTGACGCTTGTCCAGCCGACACCAGCATAAAAATTCCCTTAAGCCTGGATTGTTCAGGAATATTTTTCCCTTCCGCATTCACACCTAATGATGATGGAATTAATGATTGGTTTGGCCCGCTGGGAGGTTTGGGTTCGATCACTGCCTACAAACTGTCAATTTATAATCGTTGGGGAGAAAGAGTTTTTTATTCAACAGATCCTTTTCAGAAATGGGATGGTAGCGTAAAAGAAAAAAAGACAGATGGAAATGTATTTGTCTGGCTTGCCGAACTTAGTATTGGCGGTCAGCCGAGAGAAAAAAGAAAAGGGACCATTATGTTGATACGATAAAAGGCCGCTATAAAGCGGCCTTACTGTTATTTATGAAAGGGGAAGTTATTCTGCCGATTTTGAACCCAGCATCAACATTTCGTTTACCTGTATTTCGGTAATGTATTTTTTATTTCCTTCTTTATCGTTGTAGCTCCGATTGATCAATTTGCCTTCAATAGCTACTTCTTTTCCTTTTGAAAGAAACTTCTCAGCAATTTCAGCAAGCTTGCCCCAGGCTACCAGGTTGTGCCATTGGGTTTCGGTAACTTTTTCACCTTTTGCATTACGATAGTTTTCGCTGGTAGCTACGGAGAAACGGGCCATCTTTTTACCACTTTCCAGTGTTTTGATTTCGGGTGCATTACCAAGATTTCCGATCAGTTGAACTTTGTTTTTTAAAGCGTACATAGTTTTAAAATTTGTGTCCCGCATTCGGGACTGTTTTTGAATTTTGTTATCTCAGCCAACCGGCGACGTCAACCGATTGACAACACAAAGATGATAGTGCCGGAAAGTGATAGCCGGATTTTAACCGTTTACTCCCGAAGCTAAACGTGTAGAAGCGTTTGCACACGGATATTTTTCCGTATCTTACTTCCCTGAAACCCTTACCATGCCTGCATCAGAAGCAAAAACATGTCTTGCCTGCGGAAAACCTCTTAAAGGACGAGCAGATAAAAAGTTCTGCGATGATTATTGTCGAAACAACTACAATAATCAGCAAAAAGCCAAAGGAAATCATAGCAGTTTTGTACGAAACATAAACAATGCCTTGCTGAAAAACCGGAAAGTGCTGGAATCAATATTGCCCGATTCTGAGGAAACAGCAAAAGCTAATAAGGAGAAACTTTTAAATCTTGGGTTTCAATTTAAATACCTGACGCATATTTACACAACTAAAACCGGTAAGACCTACTACTATTGTTATGATTATGGATACTTGCCGTTGGACAACGATTGGTATTTAATAGTCAGAAAAAAAGAAGAATAAAAAACCTCAACATTTCTGTTGAGGTTCGTGGTGTGGGGCGGGATCGAACCGCCGACACAAGGATTTTCAGTCCTTTGCTCTACCGACTGAGCTACCGCACCTTTTTCCCTTTTGGGGCAGCAAAAATAGGACTTCGTCCTCAAAAATCCGAATAATAAACCCTTTGAGATTTGATATTTAGAATTTGGATTTACCGCGGGCCGGCTTACATTCCGTATTCACTCAGAAACTTGATCCGCATTATCTTGAGCTGCTCCCAGTTGAAATTATATTCCGATAGTTCCTCCTGCGCAACCTGCAGAGATGATGTTTCACAGCTTTTAAAGTATTCAATGATTTCGTCCTGGTCATTATCATCCAGCATTTCATCAATTGCATAATCAAGATTCAGGCGGGTGCCGCTGGCAGCAATAGACTCCATCTCTTCCAGCATTTCATCCATCCGCCAACCTTTATTTTTTGCAATAGTTTCAAGCGAAACTTTTTTATCTGTATTCTGGATAATATAAACCTTATTGCCGCTTTTGTTAACCACACTTTTCATCACAAAATCATCAGGCCGCTCAATATTGTTTTCTTCCACATATTTTGAAATAAGCTCCACAAAAGGCCTTCCATATTTTAATGCCTTGCCCTTGCTAACCCCCTGGCACTTCTCCAGCCCCTCCATCGTAATGGGATAGAAAGTGGCCATATCCTGTAAAGAAGTTTCCAGGAAAATCACAAATGGTGGAAGCCCTTTCTTTTTTGCTTCTTTCTGACGAAGCTCTTTCAGCATTTCAAAAAGTCTTTCGTCAGCAGCAGCGCCAATTGAAGCCTCTGTACCTTCTTCATCATCCGCATCAGCGTTATCATACAAATGATTGAGGACAATTTTGAAAGACTTCGGTTTTTTAAGAAATGCTTCGCCCTTCTTGGTAAACTTCAATACGCCGTACTCTTCAATATCTTTTGACAACAGGCCTTCCAGCAACATTTGCCGGATCAATGAATTCCAGAAATGCGGTTCTTTATCATTTCCGCTGGCAAATGCATTCAATCCGTCATGCCTGAACATTTGTATTTGTGGTGTCAGTTTTCCAATAACGATCTGCACTACATAGTCTGTTGCAAATCTTTCGTCAAGTTCTTTGATTGCTTTCAAAACCACAACTGTTTCATCCTTTGCTTCGGTTCTTTCTTTCGGATGTTTACAATTATCGCACTGTCCGCAGTTTTCGTTTTCGTATTCTTCGCCGAAATAACTCATTAAAAGTTTGCGACGACAAACACCTGTTTCGGCAAAAGCTACTGTTTCGTTGATCAATTGTGCCCCGACCTCTCTTTCGCTAAGCGGTTTGTCTCTCATAAGGTGTTCCAGCTTGCTGACATCTTTATGAGAATAATAAAGCAAACACTTCCCTTCCAATCCATCCCGGCCGGCACGGCCCGTCTCCTGGTAATAATTTTCAATTGACTTGGGAATATTATAGTGGATCACAAACCGGATATCTGGTTTGTCAATACCCATTCCAAATGCAATGGTTGCGCAGATCACCTGCATTTCTTCATTTAAAAACTGATCCTGTCTTTCTGCCCGTAACTTACTATCAAGCCCGGCATGATAAGCAACAGCTTTAATTCCATTTGCCATTAAAATATCTGCAAGCTCTTCTGTCGTTTTCCTGTTCAGAGTATAAATAATGCCGCTTTTATTGCTCATGCTTTTTACAAAGCGAACAATGTTTTCATCAGTCTGACTCTTTTTGATCTTTGGCAATACTTCATAATAGAGATTAGACCTGTTAAATGAGGAGATATAAACATTAGGTTCTCTCAGGTCAAGATTCTTAATGATATCGCTTTGAACTTTTGGAGTGGCTGTAGCCGTAAGAGCAATCATGGGAATGTCCGGGTTTATCTGGATCATCATTTCCCGTAACCTTCTGTATTCCGGCCGAAAATCATGGCCCCATTCAGAGATACAATGCGCTTCATCAACTGCGAAAAACGAAATTTTCAGATCTGAGAAGAACTCAAGATTATCCTGCTTTGTCAATGTTTCCGGGGCTACATAAAGCATTTTTGTTTTTCCGGTCAACAGATCGTCATGAACTTCTTTGATCTCCTTTTTGGTTAATGTGGAATTGAGAAAGTGTGCAATATCATCATTGCTGCTATAGCCCCGAACCAGGTCAACCTGGTTTTTCATAAGTGCAATCAAGGGAGAAACAATTATCGCAACACCTTCGCTAACTATAGCAGGTAACTGGTAGCAAAGACTTTTTCCTCCGCCCGTCGGCATGATAACGAATGTATCATGACCCGCCATTAAAGACTCAATAGCCTTTTCCTGTGTGCCTTTGAATTTGTCAAACCCGAAATGCTCCTGTAAAGCTTTGTGGAGATCAAACCGGTTAGTTCCGGTACTTTTCTTTACTGCTTGCTTTTTAGCCGCAACTGGTTTTTCTTCTTTTAACTGCACCGTTTTCTTTGTTGCAGTTTTTTTTGCTGTTGTTCCCATTCTTCAATTATTTCACCGGGAAAACGTCCCGATCCGCTTCACTAAACACAAAATCATATTTATTTAAGATACTCCATTTTGTGTTTCAGTTAGTACTTTATCTCGTAATTTTTTTAATAGTAATCAACTACCTCAATTACAAACCCTTTTTGATACAGAATATTAATAGCGCCGGCAAACAATCAATTAGCGAAGGGTGATATTCAGCTGTTGTGGTCAAATAACAACCGCCAATTTTCAGGGCAGCGAAATTACAATTCAAACTTCGTTTTATCGCTGGTAAAAGGTTAAAATTCAGTCATAACGATTCGATCAAATAGACTTCATACCAAATCATATAAATTTGCGGCCATGCCCGCTGAACAACTATTAAAAGGGTTGGGCAAATTAAGATCGGACCAAACCATGGCGGCCACAATAAAACAGATAGCCCTCAAAACCATTGAATTAGAGGCCCGGTCCATTTCGGGGCTAGTTTCATATATTAATGATGACTTTGAAAGTGCCGTTACTACAATCCACGAGTCGAAGGGGAGGGTGGTCCTGAGTGGTATTGGAAAAAGTGCCATTATTGCCCAAAAAATTGTTGCGACTTTTAATTCTACCGGGACTCCGGCAGTTTTTTTACATGCAGCCGATGCTATTCATGGAGATTTAGGCATTATTCAGCAGGAAGACGTGGTAATGATCATCAGCAAAAGCGGGGAAAGCCCTGAAATAAAAGTGCTGGTGCCTCTTATCAGGAACTTTGGAAATACATTGATCGCCATGGTGGGAAATATGCAATCTTATCTTGCTAAAAATGTCTCTATCCTGTTAAATACAACCGTTGACAAAGAAGCCTGCCCCAATAATCTGGCACCTACTTCGAGCACAACAGCCCAATTGGTGATGGGTGATGCACTGGCGGTATGTCTCATGGAGTTAAAAGGTTTTCAGGCCGATGATTTTGCAAAATTTCACCCTGGTGGTATGCTTGGAAAAAAATTGTATCTGCGGGTCTCTGATCTTTATGTTCACAATGAAAAACCAAAAGTATTGTCAGGGCAATCACTGAAAGAAGTGATCGTTGAAATGACAAGCAAAAGACTTGGTATTACCGCAGTTGTAAATAAGGACGATAAATTAGTGGGGGTTATTACCGACGGGGACCTGAGAAGAATGCTTGAAAAAAAAGTGGAAATTGATAAAGTAAAAGCAGAAGATATTATGACGGCAAACCCTAAAACTATTATTCCGGGAGAGCTTGCCGTTGACGCCCTGGACACTTTTCGGAAACATGAAATATCACAACTAGCAGTAGTTGAATCAGGAATTTATTTAGGTATCCTTCATGTGCATGATTTAATAAGAGAAGGATTAGTATAATTAATTAGAAACGGGACTCTAACCATTCCAACATGAACAAACATCATTACGTAGCAATAATGGCCGGTGGCATCGGGAGCAGATTTTGGCCAATGAGCCGTACAAATTTCCCAAAACAATTCCTGGATATTCTTGGCACCGGTAAAACACTCATACAGCAAACTTTTGAACGATATGCACAAGTGGTTCCGGAAGAAAACATTTACATTGTAACGGCTGAGGAGTATGTTGATATAGTTAAAAAACAAATACCACAAATAAATCCTGGTAATATCCTTGCAGAGCCTTTCAGAAAAAACACAGCTCCTTGCATCGCTTATATTGCCTTTAAATTATTGAACAAGGATCCCAAAGCCTCAATGATGGCTGCGCCGGCAGATAACCTTGTGATAGAAACCGACCAGTTTGTAAAAACAGCCCAGAGAGCATTGGAGTTTGTAGACCATATAAATGCACTTGTAACTATTGGTGTTAAGCCAACCTATCCAAATACCGGTTACGGATATATACAACATGATACCGTAGAAGCTGCCCCGCAAATATTTAAAGTAAAAACCTTTACGGAAAAGCCAAACTTAGAGCTGGCAAAAACTTTTATTGCCAGCGGCGATTTTCTATGGAACGCCGGCATTTTTACCTGGAAAGTAAAAAACATTGTTGCAGCTATTGAGAAATATCTTCCTGAGATATATGAATTGTTTGCCGCTGAAAAAAATAAGTTCAACACTCCCGAAGAGGCTGATGCGGTGGAACAGATATACCCGCAATGCACAAATATTTCAATTGACTTTGGCGTTATGGAAAAAGCGGATAATGTATTTGTAATGCCCGCCTCCTTTACGTGGAGTGATTTGGGTACCTGGAACAGTGCCTGGGAAAACAAAGACAAAGATTATTTCGGTAATGCTGTTGTCGGAAAAAAAGTAATGGCTGTTGATGCAAAAAACTGCATGATACATGTTCCGGAAAATAAACTGGTGGTTTTGCAAGGCGTTGAGGACTTTATAGTTGTTGATACAAAAGATGTGTTGCTGATATGCAAAAAAGAGAAAGAACAGGAGATAAAAGAATATGTGGCTGAGGTAAAAAGGAATATGGGCGACAAGTATCTCTGATAAATACCGGAAAGTAGTAGTCCCGCTTAAGGCGGGATTTTCTATTTTTAAACAACAAACCGAGCTATGTCTTCTTTCCCCATAAATAATGTTTTGTTCCTGGATATTGAAACGGTGCCACAATATCCTTCTTATGACCAACTACCCGTCGAGTGGAAAACACTATGGGATCTTAAAGCCCAATACCTTGTAAGAAATAAAGAAGACGAAACAACGGAAACCGTATATCCAAGGGCGGGTATCTATGCAGAATTTGGCAGGATCGTTTGTATCAGCTGTGGATATATTACCGGTAATGGATCTGAAAAAAAGATCGCCATAAAATCTTTTGCCGGTGATGATGAAAAAAGAATCCTTTTTGAGTTTTCTGACATGATCAAGAAGTGGGCAGGAGATAGTCAGAAATTCTTATGTGCCCATAATGGAAAAGAATTTGATTTTCCTTATTTGTGCCGAAGGCTTATTATCAACGATCTCTCTATTCCTTCTCTGTTAAATATGTCGGGCAAAAAACCATGGGAAGTGAATCACCTTGACACCATGGACCTCTGGAAGTTTGGTGATTTTAAAAGTTATACTTCGTTAAACCTGTTGGCACATTCTCTTAATATACCAACCCCAAAGGACGATATTGATGGCAGCATGGTATGGGAGGTTTATTGGAAAGAAAAAAATCTTGACAGGATTGTCACCTATTGCCAGAAAGATGTTGTTACGGTTGCCCAGATATTTTTACGAATGAATGGAGAGCCCTTAATTAAACAGGAAAACGTAGAAATAAAATAAATGCAAAGAACAAATTATTCATCAGGTGCTAAATGGGAAGACATTGTCGGCTATAGCCGTGCAGTGAAAGTTGGTAATGTAGTTGAAGTCACGGGTACAGTAGCTGTTGATGAGAATAATACTCTGGTCGGAGGCAACAACGCTTATGAACAAACAAAATTCATTATTCAAAAGATTCAAGCTGTTTTACAAAATGCTGGCGCCTCTTTGGGTGATGTGGTCCGGACAAGAATGTTTGTTACAGATATATCCCGTTGGGAAGAATATGGAAAGGCCCATGGAGAGTTTTTTAAAGACATTAAGCCCTGCACCAGTATGATCGAAGTAAAAGGATTGATTGCTTCTGAGTACCTGATTGAAATTGAGGCCACCGCTATCATTACCTGATTCGCAGAAATGGATATTGAATACCTGAGAGAATATTGTCTTTCCAAAAAAAATGTGGAAGAAAGCCTGCCTTTTGGCCCAGATAATCTTGTATACAAAGTAAATGGCCGGATATTCCTTATTGCCAGCCTGGACGAAAGTCCTTTGCGCTTCAATGTAAAATGTGACCCGGACAAAGCCCTTGAATTAAGAGAAGAGTTTTCCTGTGTGCTCCCGGGCTATCACATGAATAAAAAACACTGGAATACGATCATTGCCGACGGCTCTGTATCTTCTACCCGGCTCCGTGAGTGGATTGATGATTCCTATGAACTTATCGCTAGTGCTGTAAAAAAGAAGGGTCGGAAATAATTGGGTTTCTTTTAGCGCAGAGCTGTCCGGGCTACTTTTTAATTTCTATTATTTTAGCATACATTATCGGTTATATGAAAAGCAGGTGGATACTTATATTTATTTTGGGGCTTTCATCCTTTGCAACTGCACAGAATTATCAACTGAAATGGGGAGAGGATCTGAGACTGAAAAAGGGGACGACAGACCTTAGTATCATTGCGGCAGACCGCACCGGTTTATACTTTACTGAAGAGCGAAAGCCGGGTGGGAACACCGATCCATCCGGCGAACCGGCTACTCACAGTCTTTATAAGCTGGACAATAACCTTGGTGAGGTTTTCAGCAAAATGTATAAAAAAGAATTAAAGGGACTCGATTTTCAAAGCTTCCAGATGCTAGGAAAGCAGTTGTTTCTTTTTGCAACCGATTACGACAAAAGAACCCGTTCCTTTAAAATTTTTGGAGCAAAACTTAATATGGATAACGGCGATCTGTCGGGCGACTTTGATGAACTTGGAAGTTATGAACTCGAAAACAAACAGGACAATTATGAAATGAAAATCACCGCTGTCCGGAATGGTACTTCTTTTCTGATGGTCAGTAATATCTCGGCTCCCGACAGAGTTTCACTCGGTGTGTGCCTGCTTGATAAGCAGCTTAAAAAAATTAAAAACACGGTGATCAACCTGGCGTTTGAGCCAAACTTATATTATATACAGGACGTATGGTATTCACAAAATGATAAAATCATCCTCTTGGGAAAATTGTTTGAAGAGACTCCGGTGGGTAAAAAGAAGAGAACCCGCCTTGTCTTCAAAGAGTATGTGATGGCTGTGTATAATACCGATGGAGTAAAAGAAAAGGGCATCCCTTTGAATGCTGCCGACAAATACATAATAAACGGTAAACTTATTGAGCAACCCTCGGGAGATCTTTTGCTGGCGGGTTTTTACAGCAATACTTCCAAAAAGGATGAGCTGAGTGGTTTTTTTATTAATAAAGTAAATACCGGTCAAGGCGAGCTTGTCCTCAGTTCTTATAAAGAAATCAATGGGGCTATGCTGGGAAAAAGTTATGAAGAGGCCGGTGATGAAGATGATGAAACGAAAGAAAACAAACAACAGGCTGATAAAGCAAAAGATGCAGGTGATGCGGATGAATTGCCAAACAGTTTTGTTATCCGCTCAGTAGATGTAAACCCACTGGATAATTCAATCATTATTACTGGTGAGGTTGCTCAGTATTCCCGTTACTCTTACTATCAACAGAATTATAATTATAATACCCGCACATACACCAGGACCAGGAAGGATATATACAGCTTCCGCAACCAGGATGTTTTATTAATTCATGCGGACATGAGTGGTAATATCCGCTGGCTGAACGTATTGCCCAAGTCTCAGTTGGAGGAGATCAGGACTACAACTACCGATTTTGCCACCGGTTACAGCTATTTCTACGATCGTTATTTCTATGACCGCGGAGAATATTTTGCTCTTTCCGGGGGAGTGCCTTTTTATTCTTCGTTTAAAAGTTTTATTTATAATAATACTCTTGTACTGATCATGAATGATCACAGCAGCAATAATGTGAACCCTGCTTACGGGGATAAGGTCAGAACCGTTTTTAATTTTAATAAAAAAAGCAACCTGGTTGCTGTGTCGGTTGACCTGGCCACAGGGAAAATGAACCGCAAGATCATTGCTTCGAATAATGACGAAACCATTTTGATGCCCCGCCTCGGATTCGTGTATGAAAATGAGCTGATCATTCCCTCCTGGCGTCAGCACCTGATGGCCAAAACAGAATTGAAATTTGCTAAAATAACGGTGAGGTAATTGATCAGTCATAATTACGATCTTTGAAAGGCTTCAATTGAAGCCTTTTTGTTTATTTATAATTTCTGCTTGTGCAAATACAATCCAAACTTCCCAATGTCGGTACCACCATCTTCACCGTGATGAGCCGCCTCGCAACAGAACATAATGCGATTAATCTTGGCCAGGGTTTTCCGGATTTTCCTATGAGCGAAGAGCTTATTGGATTAGTGAATGAAGCCATGAAAAATAATTTCAACCAATATCCGCCTATGCCCGGCTGGATGCCTTTACGAGAAGCGATTGCGGAGAAAGTGTCTTTTCTTTACGGAGCAACTATTAACCCGGATACAGAGATCACTCTTACACCCGGAGGTACATATGCTATTTACTCATCACTTACTGCCATTCTACACCCAGGTGATGAGGTGATTGTTTTTGAACCAGCTTATGATAGTTATATTCCGAATATTGAGATCAACGGAGCAAAAGCCATAACAATTGATCTGTTATACCCCGGCTACGGAATTAACTGGCCCGCTGTACGGAATGCTGTTACTCCCAGAACCAAAGCCATCATAATTAATTCACCACACAATCCAACAGGTAGTGTGATCAGTGAAAAAGATATTGAAGAACTAAGAAAGATTGTTTTAGGAAAAAATATTTATCTCATCAGCGATGAAGTTTATGAACACCTGATCTTTGATGATATTCCACACCTGAGTATTCTTCGCTATCCGGACCTGTTACAACAAAGTTTTGTCTGCTTTTCGTTTGGCAAAACCTATAACTGCACCGGCTGGAAGCTGGGTTATTGTATTGCTCCGGAACCATTGACAAAAGAGTTCAGAAAAGTGCACCAGTTCAACTGCTTCTCCTGCTTTACTCCCACGCAGGTGGCCCTGGCAAAATATCTTTCAAATAAAGAAGCTTATTTATCCCTTTCGTCTTTCATGCAGCAAAAAAGAGATCATTTTAAAAAGCTAATCAAGCAGACAAGGTTTACCATGAGTGAATCTTATGGCAGCTATTTTATCTGCGGAACTTATGAACAGATAACAGATGAAGCAGATAAAGACTTTGCTATTCGCCTGACAAAAGAAGCAGGTGTGGCAACCATCCCCGTATCTGTTTTTTACAGAAATGGAAGGGATGATAAGGTGCTGCGCTTTTGCTTTTCCAAAAAAGAAGAAACATTGGAAAGGGCTGTTGAAAAATTGTCACGGATCTGATGACCGCACCATCCCGATACAAAGGAATTTTTTATATGATGCTGGCCGCCCTTGGCTTTTCGTTAATGGGCGGCGCTGCTAAAATATTAAAAGGAAGTTTTGGGGCCGGTCAACTGGTCTTCTGGCGAAATGCGATCGGATTGATCGTTTTGGTGGTTGGATTCCTGGCAAGACCACCCGTAAACAAAGGGGGAAAATTTCATTTGCTGCTGTTTCGGGGATTAATGGGAACAACTGCGCTGTACACATTATTGTATTGCATTTTACATATTCCGCTGGGGACCGCAATGACCTATAACCTGACATCAGCACTATTCATTGCTGTTTTTTCATTTCTATTATTCAGGGAATATCACGGCAGGATTGTTTTATTCGCAGTGCTGCTGGGATTTGCGGGCATGCTGCTTATCTACAAACCAGCTATGCATTTTCACTGGTATTATCATGTAGCCGGACTGATCTCAGGCATCACTTCTGCATTGGCCTACATCACGGTGCATCGCCTTGCCGGCTATTATGATAACCGCATCATTGTATTGGCCTTTATTGGAACCGGCGTATTGATTCCTGCTTTATTTATGATAACCAGGATTGTTTTTAATCTTCCCGCCGATACTGTTTTTTTTATTGCATGGAAATGGCCGGTTGGCATTGAATGGCTATATATTTCCTGGCTGGGGCTTGCGGCATTGTTCGGACAATACTTTGTAACACTGGCTTACGGAGCTGATAAGGCCGGAATTGTCTCTGCTGTCAGCTATACAAACATTATATTTTCTGTTTTTATTGGTGTTATGCTTGGAGATGCTTTTCCAAAGCTGATGACATGGGCCGGCATTTGTTGTATCGCCGGCAGCGGTATCATTATTTCTCTCGTAAAACGCAGATCGTCAGCTGCCTGACATTTTTCAAAAATATTTTATTGTGAGTAGTTGGAATACCGGAATCTATTATCGTATATTTGCGATAATAGATAAAAAACACAAGATGGCTTTTCATAAAAAAGAAGAATTTACACAAAAAGAGCAGGAGCTGGCAGCTTTTGCTAAAGCTATGAGTCACCCGGCCCGCATCGCTATTCTGAAAGTATTGGCGCAGCGTAATGAATGTATTTGTGGAGATATTGTTGAAGTATTGCCGCTTGCACAAAGCACCGTCAGTCAGCATTTAAAAGAATTAAAAAATGCAGGACTGATCGATGGAACCATTGATGGTCCAAGAAGTTGTTACTGCATCAACTGGAAAGCCTTTGAAAAATTCAGCAGCGAATTCAATTTTCTGTTCAATAAACTTAAAGTAAAGAACGAAAAAGCCTGTTGTTAACATTTCTCCTATTTTATAATATAAAAAGTATAGCCATGAAAAATGATTTTGAATTAAAACAGCTGGTAAAAGAAAAATATTCTGGAATTGCCGGCCAGTCAAAAGAACAAAACGCTTCCTCCTGCTGCGGCGCTACCGAATGTTGCGGAGATGACATCTACAACATCATGACGGATGATTATTCAAGGCTGGAAGGCTATAACCCGGATGCTGATCTCGGATTGGGTTGTGGTCTTCCTACCGAATTTGCAAAAATTAAAGAGGGTGATGTAGTTGTTGACCTGGGAAGCGGCGCCGGCAATGATGCATTCGTCGCAAGAAAAATTACCGGTGAAAAAGGAAAGGTAATCGGTGTTGATTTTACTGAGGCCATGATTGCGAAGGCAAGACAAAATGCTGAAAAGCTCGGTTTGAACAATGTAGAGTTCCGCCAGGGAGATATTGAAGACATGCCCCTTACTTCTGCAAAAGCAGATGTCATAATCAGTAACTGTGTGCTGAATCTTGTTCCCAATAAACACAAAGTCTTTAGTGAAATATACAGGGTCCTGAAACCGGGCGGACATTTTTCCATTTCTGATATCGTTTTACAGGGAGAAATTCCGGAAAAGTGGAAACAGGTTGCCGAATTATATGCGGGTTGTGTTTCCGGTGCTATCCGGGAAAAAGAATACCTGAGCATCATTGAAGAGGCGGGATTTAAAAATATAACATTGCAGAAAGACAAGCCAATTGTTCTGCCCGATGAAATACTGGCCAATTACTTAACGGCAGAAGAAATTGAAGACTATAAACGAAGTGATGTTAAAATCAAAAGCATCACCGTTTATGCAGAAAAAGCAGCAAAAGATGATCGCAACTGTTGTTAACCGGGAAGTGGTTGCTGCTAAACTAAAAGAAAAGTCCCGGCCCGTTCCGGGACTTGCTTAAGCTTTTGAAATGAAAAAGAAATTATTATTTGTTTGTATTGAGAACAGCAACCGTTCACAAATGAGCCAGGCTTTTGCAAAGATACTTGGTGGAGACGGAGTAGAGGCTTACAGCGCCGGATCAAACCCCTCGGGTGTGGTAAATCCAAAAGCCATCGCTTCTATGAAAGAGCTGGGTTATGACCTCTCAACACATGATAGTAAATCTTTAAAAGAAGTGGAAACCTTTGCGCCGTTCGATGCGGTTGTAACAATGGGTTGTGGAGATGCTTGTCCATGGATGCCGGCAAAAAAACATATCGATTGGGAAATTCCCGACCCCAAAAACATGGAGTCTGAAGATTTCAAAAAAGTAAGAGATCTGATTAAAAACAAAGTGGCTGACCTGTTACAATCACTTTAATTATTTGTACCGATATATTTTTCCGGAATCGGGTTTTCCTTTGTTTCGCTTTCCCACAAAATATTGATCACCCACCATCTTTTACCATCGTTCCACAACTGGAAACTATTGATGCCTCTCATAAATGGCTTTTCATCTTCGTTTGTTTTCCGGCTTTCATAAGTACTGAAAACATGAACAATGTTTCCATATTGCTCTGTTCTTCTCCCGATTTCATTTTCAAAAAAACCATTCTTTTCCAGGAAAGGGCCCGAACCTGTAATATATTCTTCCACCAGCATGCTTCTTCGTCCATAATCGCCTGATGGCCTCTTTCCCGTTGCAATCATTCTTGCATCCGGCACAAACAGTGTCCGCATACGGTCCCAGTTTCTTTTTTCTCCTGCAGGTCCCGAAATGACATCGTAAACAGACTTGATAATAGCATCAACCGATGAAACATCATTTGGATTAACCGGAATGCTGTCTATATTGGCGGCCCTTAAAGCAAAACCTGCTGCACAAAAAAGCAACGCTGATAGTATCCTTCTCATACATTTCTTTTCATTCAAGATAGCAAAGCCGCTGGTCTTTTACTCACCGTTCGTAAAACTCTGCCGTGTTTGCTTATTTTGCACAAAAACCGGCTTTTGAACAACCCTTTACTTCCACGCAGCATTTATATTTTCCTGTTTGCGTTGCTGGGCATTGTTTACATAACGGGGCTTTTTGTTCCGCTGATGGATAATGATTCGGCTCACCATGCAAATATTGCCCTGCACATGTACCTGACAGGTGATTATGTGAGCCTGGTTGATTATGGAAGAGATTATCTCGACAAACCACATCTTCATTTCTGGCTTTGTGCCTTCAGTTATAAAATTTTTGGCGTAACCACATTTGCTTATAAATTTCCCTCTTTTCTTTTCACTGTTCTTGGAACTTACTCCACGTACAGATTAGGCAGATCGCTTTATAATAACGAGACCGGGAAACTGGCGGCACTGATTGTAGCATCTGCATTTGCGTATATGCTTGCCAACAATGATGTAAGAATGGATGCGATACTGACCGCTTGTGTGGCCTTATCAACATGGCAATTGGTTGATCTTGTACAAACAAAAAAATTGGTGAATGTTTTTGGCGCTGCGCTTGGGTTAGCGCTGGGCTTTTCAACCAAGGGACATATTGCTGTTTTTGTTCCCGCTGTAAGTATTCTCTTTTACATACTATACCGGAAAGAGTGGAAGCTTTTCATCAACCCAAAATGTTTATTGTTGCTGCTGTTCTTTGGCATCCTTATTTCTCCCGTTGTTTATTGCTATTACCTGCAGTATAATCTTCATCCCGAAACAATGGTGCGGGGAAAAGATCATATTGACGGCGTAAAATTTATTTTACTGAATCAAAGTGTGGAACGCTTTAGTGGTGAAATGGGAAGTGATGCAAAAAACGATTACCTGTTTTTTATTCACTCTTTTGCGTGGGCCTTTGCGCCGTGGAGCATCCTTGCTTTCGCCGCAGTTATTTCCCGCACCCGGAATTTCTTTAAAAGAAAACAGGAATGGCTGACAACCGGAATTTTCTGGACCATGTTGCTGGTAGTTTCCTTTTCGGGTTTCAAGCTACCGCATTACCTGAATATCGTTTTCCCTGCAGCAGCCGTACTGGCTGCATCATATATAATTTCATTTAATGAAAAACAAACACGGAATGCTTATACCCTTCAGGTAATTATTGTATCCGCTCTGCTTCTTTTTTCTTTGTTATTAAACGCCTGGGCTTTTCCTGTTCAGCAATTCTGGATTATTGGTATTGCTGTATTATTACTGGCAACTGTTTTTTATTTCATCAGGAGCAGTATGTATAATCGTCTGCAAAAGACAGTAGGCATATCCGTTGCAGCAATGATCGTTGCTTTCTTTTTGCTCAATACCAATTTTTATCCGCAGCTGCTCACTTACCAGGCGGGTAATGAGCTGGCTTCAAAAACCAAAGGAAAGATAGATCCCCAAAAAGTTAATTTCTGGAACGAGACATACAGTTCTTCATTTTGTTTTTATACCAAAACGCTTCGAAAATCTTTTGCTGATTCCGTATTAAAGAGCAATGAAAAAACATGGTTATTATATGACACAAGAGATGAAGAGGCGATTCGCAACGAAGGCTATAAATTAGAAAACCCAATAAGCTCCCGTGATTTTGAGATCACCAAGCTGAATTTAAAATTTGTAAACCCGGCAACAAGAGAAAAATCTTTGACGGCGCTTGCTATAGCAGAGATCAGCAAATAAATGAATTTGTGTTTTCAATCTGTTATTCAATCAACGCAGAAGCTTCCTTGTCCAGAAACCAATGAACAGAATTTCTTTTTGAACCAATAAGCTGTGCCGGATATTCGTCAATATTTTCCGGTGATCTTAAAACATGAAAGACTGCTTTTGCTTTTTTTTCTCCATAAACCAGGAAAGCAATTTGTTTTGCGTTATTGATCAGGGGTGCCGACATCGTTAACCGATATGAACCAAGTTCGTCAATATAGGGTGCCGCCACAAGTAATTTTTTTTCTTGCAACACGGAAGTATGGGGGAAAAGCGACGCTGTATGTGCATTGTCGCCAAGTCCGAGTAAAATCAAATCAAAATGAGCTGATCTGTTATTTGTAAAATCATGTATTTTCTTCTCATAGTCTTTCGCCGCCTCTTCGGGAGATAATGAAGTGTTGAAATAAAATATTCTTTCCTCCGGGATGCCCAACGGATCCAGCAATGACTGTTTTGCCATTTGCCCGTTATTGTCCTTGTCTGTAAACGGAACGTATCGTTCATCTCCGAAGAAGAAAAAAACTTTGCCCCAGTCAACTTTGTTTTTGTACGCAGGCGTCGTCAATAATTGATATAATTTCTTTGGTGAACTTCCTCCTGAAAGCACCATGCTGCATTTTCCTTTTTCGGTGATCGCTTCATTTACTGTCGTTACAACAAATTCCGTCAATCCCTTTATTGTTTCTGCGGGGCTATCATAAATGTGCAGCTTCATAATTTATTTTTCCCGTTAACCGGCAAAGAAAACCAATGAAATCCATCGGCCGCAATCAGCGCTTCGGCAAGTTCGGGGCCCCACGAGTCGGCAGAATAATTTGGAAAGTTCAGCGATGGTTTGTTTTGCCACAGGTTAACCACCGGCATTAATAATTCCCAGGCAGCCTCTACCTGGTCCCCACGCATAAACAGCGTTTGGTCTCCCTGCATGGTATCAAGCAACAATGTTTCGTATGCTTCCGGTGTGTAGCTTGAATAGGTTGTTTTATAATCAAACACCATATCAACCGTATTTAACAGCATGTCAAGTCCCGGTCGTTTACCCTGCAGCTGCAGGCGAATACTCATTTCCGGTTGTATGCTGATGATAAGCCGGTTTTGCTGCCAGGTTTCAATAACCTCCTGCGGAAAAATAAAATGCGGCTGATCTTTAAACTGGATTGAAATAACCGATGATGATTGGTGTAATCGTTTCCCTGTTCGTACATAAAACGGAACGTCCTGCCAACGCCAGTTATCAATAAAAAATTTCAACGCTGCAAATGTTTCAGTATTTGAGTCGGGTGACACCTCTTTTTCCTGCCTGTAGCCCGGCACTTCTTTTCCCTGCATCCAGCCCGGGCCATATTGACCGCGGACGGTGAACTTCCGGACATGTTCTGCATCAAATTTTCTCATCGCATGCAGAATATCAACTTTGCGGCTGTGTATCTCTGCGGCCGTAAAATTATTCGGCGGTTCCATGGCAACCAGGCAAAGCAATTGAAGAATATGGTTCTGCACCATATCTCTCAATGCACCCGAGCCTTCATAATAACCACCCCTTTCTTCAACTCCCAGTTGTTCCGTAACCGATATCTGCACATGCTGAATATAATTCCTGTTCCATAATGGTTCAAGAATTGCGTTGGCAAAACGGAATGCAAGAATATTCTGTACCGTCTCCTTGCCGAGATAATGATCAATGCGATAAATCTGTTCTTCCTTAAAATTTTCATTCAGCAGTTTGTTCAATTCTCTTGCTGAGTCAAGATCATGACCAAATGGTTTTTCAATAACAATTCTTGTGTGCTTTCTCTCTTCTGATAAATTATTCTTTGCAATATTTTCTGCAATAACAGGAAACAGCGATGGCGCCACCGCCATATAATGAATCACAAATGGTTTGAAGTTCCACTCCTTTTCTTTTTCCTGTATGAATTTGCAGATCGGGGCATAGGCTTTATAATCATTCAGGTCGGCTGCAGTATAAACAAAGTGGCTGGCAAATTCATTCCACGTCTTTGCATCTGCTTGGCCGCTTCGTGAAAACCGGTTCACACCCTCCAGCATTTTATTTCCGAAATCTTCTTTGCTTAATTCCGATCTTCCGGATCCGATGATCAGAAATTTTTCAGGCATCCATTTATCTAAAAACAAATTATATAAAGCCGGGATCAGTTTGCGTTTGCACAGGTCGCCTGTTGCTCCATAAATTACAAATACAGTCGGAGAAATTTTATTTTGTTCCACAGTATTAATTTGATTTGACTAATTATCTTCTTTTTTCCATTCGGTATGAAACACTCCTTCTTTTCCTGTCAGCTCATAAGTGTGTGCTCCGAAATAATCTCTTTGTGCCTGCACCAGGTTGGTTGGCATTTGCCCGCTTCTGATCGCATCAAAATAGCTTAAGGCGCTTGAATATGCCGGCACAGAAATTCCGGAACCGGTTTGACTTATGATTACTTCTCTTGCAGCCGCAACGGTTGATGAGACGATTGAGCTGATATCTTTATCCAGCAGCAGGTGTTCAAGCTCTTTGTTTTTTGAAAAGGCGTTATACATGTTTTCAAGAAATGCGGACCTGATGATGCATCCTCCTCTCCAGATCTTTGCTATGGCCGCCAGGTTCAGATCATATTTATATTCAGCAGAAACCCTTGATAAAAGATGCATGCCCTGAGCATAGATCATGATCATTGAAAAATAATAGGCTTCTTCCAGTTTGTTGACCCAATCTTTGGTCAATGATTTGTCCTCCCGTTTTTCACCCGGATAAACGGAAGCCGCTTTTTCCCGGAGTGATTTATACTTTGAAAGATCTCTCATGGCGACGGCAACATCTATCGTAGGAACCGGTAGTTCCAGGTCGGTGGAGATCTGTGTCGTCCACTTGCCTGTGCCTTTTGCTTTTGCTGCATCTTTGATCTGGTCAACCAGGTAAGATCCGTCCGGATTGCTATAAGCAAATATATCGGCTGTAATTTCTATCAGATAGGATTGAAGTTTTCCTTTGTTCCACTCTGCAAAAACATCATGGATCCTTTTGTTATCAGACCGGAAACCTGTTTTTAATATTTCATACGTGTCGGCGATCAGTTGCATCAATGCATATTCAATTCCATTGTGCACCATTTTTACAAAATGGCCTGAAGCGCCGGGACCAATGTAGGTAACACAGGGTTCACCATTTACTTTGGCCGCTATGGCTTCAAATACAGGTTGCATGTGCTGATAGGCTGTAAGGTCTCCACCCGGCATCATGCTGGGTCCTGTCCGGGCGCCTTCTTCTCCGCCGGAGATTCCCATACCAAAGAAATGCAGCCCTTCCTGCTGAAGCCGTTTTACTCTTTCTTCGGTATCTGTAAAATGAGAATTGCCACCGTCAATAATGATATCTTCTTTTGAAAGAAAGGGAAGCAGATCGCTGATCACACTATCTACAATTTTTCCGGCGGGCACCAGCATCATGATCACTCTTGGCTGCTGCAGGCTGTTAACAAAATCTTTAACCGCATCAAAACCTTTTACTTCTTTTCCGTTTCCCTCTTTTTCCAGTAAAGAAATTTTTGAAGGATCTTTGTCATATCCTGCTACCGCAAAATCATGATCGGCCATATTCAATAAAAGATTGCGGCCCATGGTGCCCAGTCCCACCATTCCAAGCCTGAATGTTTTGTTGTTCATCTTGTTTGTATTATCGCCTTTTCGTGTAGTTACTCAAAATTAACAAACGAACGGGTTATTGGTTCCCGGCATGCCGGCAGCGAAATTTTTATGCGGGGTTTTTCATAGTACGCTGAATGCGTTCATAACAATTCATCACCAACCCGTTGCTGAAAGCATTTGTCTTTACCAGTTTAAATTTTATATCAAAATCCAATGGGCCGAAAAGTGGAATGCCTTTACCGATCAGTACCGGAGCCGTAGTAATAATTAATTCATCAATAAGATTCTCCTTCAGAAAGCTCTGTATAACCTTTCCGCCATCAACATAAATAGTTGAATAGCCTTTCTGTGACAAATAATCCAGCGTTTCTTTGGGAGATGTTTCGATCAGTTCGGCTTTATCTTTTAATGATCCCGGAATTTGGTTTAAACTCTTGCTTAATACAAATACCCTTTTCTGATACGGCCAGGGTTCAAAGGAAAGCACTTTTTCAAAAGTTCCCCGGCCCATTACAACACAATCAATTCTTTGCTGGAAAATATCAAATGACTGAAACACTTCCGGGCTTGAATATTCCATCAGCCAGTCTATATCACCGTTTTCTCTTGCAATAAAGTTATCGAGACTGGTTCCTATATAAACGATGGTTCGCAAAGTAAAATGTCAGAGAGTTTGGGCTAACGCTAAAGTTTTTATGAAGTGTGGTAATTGAAAAATATCAGGTTCAATTAACCACAAAAGCAAAATAGTGATTTATAGCTGAATGCGGAACGTCCAGCCACAATTTTAAACACACTGTTGCCTGCCGCTCTGCTGATTTATCAGGCACTGTAAACCGAATTCATTACTGCATTATTGCTCTTAATATTTCATCTCTCATTTCTCCGGCTTTATTCGGGAGTGTGCCTTCTGCAAATACGCCAAGGTTGGTAGAAAAAAATACATACGTTTTAACCCTCGGGATGTATAACAAACCACAACCGGCACCCACGCCGCCGCCGCCATGTCCATACGCAGGCTGGCCATCAATGTCAAAATAGATCATACCCATTCCGTAACGGTCATTACCTTTTTCATCTTTTACAAAATTCATTACCTCCTTCATTGATTCAGGTTTCAATAGCTTTCCCTCCATCAATCCTTTCAAAAATAATACGGCATCCAATGTTGTACACACTATACCATCATCGCCCTTCGAGCACACAACTGTCATTTTCTGGAAGGGAGTAATATTTATAGGTATGCCGCTATTAAACGCATCCCAATACGATTCGGGTAGAGTAAGGTCTTTCAGATAAATTGAAGAGTTCCCATAATAACTGTTCCTTAAACCTAATGGCAGAAAAATATTCTTTTTTATATAGTTCGCATGATCGCCGGTAAGGGCATCGCCAATTAAGGCAAGTAAAAGATAGTTAGTATTTCGATACCTATATTTACTTCCTGGCGTAAATTCTAAATCCTCGCCACCAATGGCTTTTATACAATCTAGAGATGAAAAGTTCTGCAGTGGGTGCATAAGTACACCCGACAAAAATTTCGGATTCTCATTGTATTCCTTTATACCGGACGTATGATTCAATAACATCCGTACTGTAATCTTTTCTACGTCCTTAATATTTTGACTGTACTTGCGGGGCAGATATTTGTTTATAGGAGAATCAAGTTTAATTTTTCCCTGTTCTTTCAACAAAAGAATTTCTGCTGCCATGTACATTTTCGAAACGCTTTGAAGGTATTGCAAATGGTAATTATTCATCCTTGTTTTTTTCTCTAGGTCTGCATAACCTTGCGCACTTGCCCACCAGCCTTCTTTTTCAGAATATACTGCTATAGAAGTTCCCGGTAAAAAAGATGGAGCATATTTCGCTAGAATCGAATCAAGTTTAGCGGCTTTAGAAAAGGCGGGATTTAGTGTTACCCCTAGGTTTCGAACAGACTTTTCGTGTTTGACATTTTGGGCGGATGTAAATAAACAAACGCTGGCCATGAAAGTGACTAGGAGTAAATTCTTCATGAGTTATATTTAGTTAGTTATAAAGAATATGCTTATTATCTTGCAAACAAGCAAGGACCAATTTCGTATAAGTTAATTTTGTTGTCATAATGGAAAGTATGCCTGTTTGCTCATCGTATTATAAACAGGATTGCTGGCAACGTTCGGGTATTTGCGAAGGCAGGGAATTCATTGATTGTCCAGCCCGGTACAAATGCCCATTTGAAAATGTGTTGTTGAATTTAAGAACTAAAGCTGAACATTGAACGTCGAGCCCGAACCACAGCTGGGATTTGCAATTAGCTGATGTTACAATGTCATGCCCAACTTGCAAAAAACCCAATGTTGTGCGTTCGTGTAGCTAACTATTGTTTATCAAATCGGTGATGCATCAGCCTTCCATGTCGCACATTTAGATAATCAACTTCTCCCTTTTCATTAAAATAAAATTTTATCCAGGCTGCTGATTCTTCATCTACGTGGTATTGAATAGCCAGTTCAAACTCATCATCGTAACCAGGTTCAATGATTTTATCAGCAATGGTGGGACGTTTTAATATCAACTGTCCTTTTTCATTTAAAACTATCCGCCAGTAAAAATCGAGATGTTTACTATAATAAGTGCCCGTTAGTTTTTGTAATTCATCTTTTGAATATTGTTTTTTAGTAGCATTTACTTTCTGCCATTCAATGATGTCGTTGCTGGCTGTTTGCAGGTGTACGGTTGCCTGCATGGCACTATCCGGGTTCGGTTTATGCATCAGCAACCAGATAGGATAATCAGGGTCTTTAAAAATTCCGTTGCCTACGTATAGTAAGGGAAAACTATCGACAGCAGAATAGATCAGATACATAGTATCGTTGATTATTTTCAGTTCCGAAAATTGTTTTCGCTTTACTGCGCTGTTAAAACTGATTTTATGCAGCCAGCGGTAAGTGCCTTCATATTCCTGCATCCCGGCTTTACTTATGGCCACCGGTTGAGTTGGAAATTTTATTCTTTTGCTATCATTTTCTTTCTCATTCAATAAAAAACTAACCAGTGCATCCGTTTTATCTCCATAAGGGTAATGAGTGTTCCCTACACAAATAATAGAAAGCCCGGCAGAAGGTATTTGTGTTAAAAAAGAATAGCCGTTTACTCCTTCATGCTTTATTATGGTGTTGCCGGCAATTTTTTTTACTTTCTGACCGAATACATAGCTGGTACCTTCTTTTAATACCGGGATCGGCCTTGCATGCTCCTTTAAACGGGTAATTGCTTTGGCAATAAAAGAATTTTCGTCTGCATGTACGGCCGCCCACTTTTCCATATCGTTGGCGCAGGTTAGTATCCAGTAATTGCCACCGGGAGAAGTTTTATCTCTCATCCATACGGTGTATTTACCTGCATCGCCTTCGTCATATGAAAACGCATGATTGACAATTACCTCTTCTTTATTGCGTCCCAGTTTTGTATGCAGCATACCTAACGGAGTAAATATTTTGTCCGTCATGTAAACAGATAAATTTTTGCCACTGGCTTTTTCAAGAATGAGCCGAAGCAAACCAAAATCGGAATTACAGTACATATACCCATTGCCTGGTTCTACCTGCGGGTCGGGCTGGTTGTATAAAAAATCAAGAAACTGTGATACATCCAGGCGATTGGCCATTTCTGCCTGCGTAAGCACCAATGTGGCCCATTCATCACAAAAGCCACTGCTGTGATTGAGTAAGTCCTGAATAGTGACAGGTTCACTCCATGTCGGTAGTTTGGGAAAATATTTGTTTACCTTATCATTCAATGTAAGCAATCCTTCCTCCTCCATTAGTGCAGATGCTATGGAAATAAACTCCCTTCCTTCAGAGTAAGGCAGTCGTACAACTGTGGCATGATTAAAAGGAACTTTAAGTTCTATGCTGGCCATGCCATAATCCCTCTTTGCAATTACTTTTCCATTTTTAATAATTGTAAGTGCAAAGCCAGGAGAATTGTTATTATTAAAGGAAGAAAATATACTATCAAGTTTTTTATCTAAGGCATTGTTATTTGAAACTAATCCAGTCTTCTTTTGTTCGGTCTGTTGTCCAAACAGGAATAAGATCATTGCAAACGAGAAAAGATGTGTCAAAAATAGTCTTTGTTTCATGCAGCCTATTTTAATATGAAATGCTGATTTACATGACGCCCAACTCATAAATATACGCTACTGCTGGCATAACTTACTATTGATAATCAGCATAACTTTATGCCAGACAACAACGGCAATGAACCTATTTATCGAGATAAAATATTTTCATCCAACATTAAATATTGGTCTTGAAAATGTTAAATCTGCCTGGCTTCTTTCTGAGGATAAAAACCCCGTTGAATTAAAAACAATTTGTTACCAGGGCAATTTATACTATCGGCTACCCCGATCAGGTAAAAGGATAAGCTATCACAAATTGAAAATAGGATTAATAAAGAGGCCGATCATAATCCGACAAAACATTCAATTATTACCTTTTTGATTTTACAACCCCGCTTTCTTGCTGATATCCAGCATCCGGTCAATCGGTTTTTTTGCAGCCAATCTTAACTCTTCATCCATGTTTATCTCCGGAGTTTCATATTCCATGCAGAGATATAATTTTTCAAGAGTGTTCAGCTTCATGTGCGGGCAGTCGTTGCAGGCACAACTGTTATTGGGAGGTGCTGGAATAAATGTTTTATCCGGGCTTGCTTTCATCATCTGGTGCAGGATGCCGGTTTCTGTAGCCACAATATATTCCTGTGAAGGATCTGTTTGAGTGTATTTCAATAACCCTGTAGTGGAACCAATAAAATCAGCAATGCGTAAAACAGGTTCTTCACATTCCGGGTGTGCAATCAGTTTCGCATTCGGATGTTTTACTTTCAGTTTGGTAATTTTTTCCAGGCTGAAAATCTCATGCACCATGCAGGCCCCGTTCCACAGCAACATATTTCTGCCTGTTACTTTGTTGATATAAGCTCCCAGGTTTTTATCTGGTGCAAATATGATGGGTTGATCTTTTGGAAAACTTTCAACAATAATCTTTGCATTACTGCTGGTGCAGATCACATCACTCAGAGCTTTAATGCCGGCGCTGCAGTTGATATAGCTCACCACCACATGGTCCGGGTGTTGTTCTTTGAATTTTTTGAATAAAGGCGGAGGGCAACTGTCACTCAGCGAACAACCAGCTTTCAGATCAGGGATCACTACTTTTTTGGTGGGGTTCAGAATTTTTGCAGTCTCCGCCATGAAATGCACTCCTGCAAAAACGATCATATCCGCATCGGTTCTTTCTGCCTGTTGTGCCAAACCTAAACTGTCGCCGATATAATCCGCCACATCCTGTATGTCCGGTTCCTGGTAGTAGTGCGCCAGCAGGATGGCATTCTTTTCTTTTTTCAGTTTTTCAATTGCTGCAAAAAGATCCAGCGTGGGATCGAGGTCGATATCCAGGAAACCTCTTTGGGTTACATTTTCTTTTGCGGTATTGAGGGCTGTGATGTCCATTCAGAATTTTTTTGAACCGGTTTAATGGGACAGCAATATTCCGGCAGTCCGGCCGATTTTTCAAAACAAATTTTTTTGTCGCCTGTATTAATACAATAATAGTATTAATAT
>DAOLIV010000002.1:0-210128 GCA_035328345.1 Chitinophagaceae bacterium
CAGACTTAGGATCTGATGCCGCAAGGTGTGGGGGTTCGAGTCCCTCCATCCGGACCGGTTGAACTTTGAGCAAGGAACAAGGAATATTGATCGCAAGAAGTACCTGACTTTCTTATTCAACATTCCCTGTTCCTTGTTCGTTATAAAACACTAGTTAATATGGCAACAGTTACAAAAGAAAACATTGGCTTGTTACATGAGAAGCTGACAGTAAAACTGGAAAAAACTGATTACCTCCCCTCCTTTGAGAAAGCGCTGAAAGAATATGGCAAAAAGGCAAATATCCCTGGCTTCAGGAAAGGAATGGTACCTTCTGGTCTTATCAAGAAAATGTACGGGCCTTCATTATTTACTGATGAAGTGCTACGTTCCGTTGATAGGGAATTGATCAACTATTTGCAGAATGACAAAGCTGACATATTTGCCCAACCCCTTCCATTGGAAACCGATATTCGCCAATTGGATGTAAACAACCCGGCAGATTATACTTTTCATTTTGAGATCGGGATGAAACCCGAATTCAAACTACCTGATCTTGCAAAGGCTAAAACTATAAGGTATGTAGTGACAGTTACAGATGAAATGATCGATAACGAGATCACCCGTTTGCAGAACCGCTATGGAAATATGAAAGACCAGGAAACAGTTACTACTGAAGATGATGTTCTCAATGTAAATTTTGTTGAAACAGATGAAAATGGTAACGAACTGGAAGACGGGATAAAAAAAGATAATTCACTGCTGGTAAAATATTTTGCTGAAAACCTCCGTAAGAACTGGATGGGTAAGAAAGCCGGAGATGCAGAAACAGCGCAATTGAAAACCGCTTTTGACGAAAAAGAAAGAGAATGGATCATCGGCGACCTGGGATTGGATAAAGAAGACCCGGCTGCCTCAGAAAAATTTTTCAAAATCATTATAACAAAGATTGGTTTGCTTGAAAAAAGAGAACTTAATGAAGAGTTCTTTAAGCAACTCTATCCTGACCAGGAAGTAAAAACAACGGAAGATTTCAGAACTAAAATCAAAGATGAGATCCAGGCTTACTGGGATGGGCAAGCAAACAACCAGATACACGACCAGGTTTTTCATGAGCTGGTTGATCATGCTGAAATAACTTTTCCAGAAGAATTCCTGAAGAAATGGATGAAGACGCAAGGCGAAGCTCCCAAGTCTGATGAAGAAGTAGAAAATGAATTTCCTAAATTTTTGAATCAGTTGAAATGGACACTTATCTCCGATAAAATAGTACAGGATAATGCAATCCAGGTTAATCCAGATGAGATCAGGAATTTTGCCAAGCAACAGCTTTTCAGCTATATGGGCGGTGCTAATCTTTCAGATGATCAACCCTGGGTGCAAGACTATGTGGAGAAAATGATGAAGGATAGAAAATATGTCGAAGATTCATATAGCCGCATTCAAACTCAGAAGATATTTGAATGGGCTGCCACACAGGTAAAACCTGCAGACAAACCAATCAGCGCTGAAGATTTTACCAAAATGGTGCAGGAACACCAGCACCATCACCATTAAAAACAATAACTATCACCCGCACAAAAGTTGACAGACCTTATACCTGTCAACTTTTTTTATTTATTACAGCCATCTTGTCACCTATTTTGTGGTTACGGCATTTGGACGGATATTTGAGGAATTGGTATTTCGCTGGTTCTCTAATTAATAAAAACCCAATAACTATAACATGTCTTTTAATTCTGAATTTGAAAAATACGCCGTAAAACATCATGGCATTTCCAGTAACAAACTTCATGGATATGCTTCGCAGTTGGTAACCGGAATGACCCCTAACATTATTGAGGAAAGGTCATTGAACGTTGCTGTAATGGATGTTTATAGCCGTTTGATGATGGACCGTATCATCTTTCTTGGCTACCCTATCAATGATGAAATTGCAAATATTGTAACTGCACAATTGTTGTTTCTCGACTCAACAGATCGTTCAAGAGATATAAACATGTATATCAATAGCCCGGGTGGAAGTGTTTATTCCGGACTTGGTGTATATGATACGATGCAATACGTTAGCCCTGATATTGCAACAATCTGTATTGGTGTAGCTGCCTCAATGGCTTGTGTGTTATTGGGTGCTGGCACCAAAGGGAAAAGAGCTGCCTTAAAGCATTCCCGAATCATGATGCACCAGCCAAGTGGTGCTATCGGTGGACAAGCCAGTGACATCGAAATCACTGTCAATGAAATCAGGAAATTAAAGAAAGAACTGTATGAAGTGGTAAACGTTCATACCGGCAAGCCTATCTCACAAATCGAAAAAGATTTTGACAGGGATAACTGGATGACTGCTGCCGAGGCAAAAGAATACGGACTGGTGGATGAGGTTTTAGTTACCAACCCACGCAAACAAAAGAAAGAAAATCAATAAACAGAAAAAAGAAAATAGCTACTATGAATCCTACAAAATATCAATACTCCTTTAACAGGGCTGATGATGAAGATGAACAAGAAGAGCATCCAAAGAGTGACCTGATGATGTTCAGCAAAAAATTGGAAAAGTATTTTTTTGAAAAAAGATCCGTTTACCTGTGGGGAATGGTTGACGACAAAAGTGCAAAAGATGTAGTCAGCAAGCTTTTGCTGCTGGATGCTGACAAACCAGGTGAGGAAATTAAATTTTATATTAATAGCCCCGGCGGAGTTGTAACAAGCGGCATGGTAATGTACGACACCATGCAAATGATCAAAAGCCCTGTAAGCACCATTTGTATGGGTTTGGCGGCATCAATGGGAAGTATACTTTTAAGTGGCGGTGAAAAAGGTAAACGTTACATCTTCCCCCATGGTGAAGTAATGATCCATCAACCATCCCTGGGAGGATATATACAGGGAGTGAGTGCCGATCTTGAGATACAGGCAGAACAAACTAGGAGGGTCAAAGAAGTTGGAGCAACTATCCTTGCCAAAAACTGTGATAAAACCGTTGATCAGATCATGAAAGATTTTGACCGTGATTACTGGATGGACGCCAAAGCGGCTGTTTCCTATGGAATAGCAGATAAAATAATTGATAGTTTATAATTCATCTTACTATAAATCAACTTTTTATAAAAAAATAGCTACCAAACTATCTTTTATTACAGTTGTTTTATTACTTTGTATGTTACGAAACGGTTAGTAGCTCGTTATACCTTAGTACATTATGGCCAAGAATCCTTTGCATTGCTCCTTTTGCGGTAGAAGCCGCGATGAAGTGAAAATCCTTATTGCAGGACAGGAGGGTCATATCTGCGAGAATTGCGTTGAGCATGCCCGTGAAATCATTGACCAGGAACTTACGGTCAAAGATGAGAAAACAGCCACCACATTTAAGCTTACCATTAAAAAACCGACAGAAATCAAAAAATTTCTGGATGATTATGTAATAGGTCAGGATGAAGCAAAAAAGGTTCTGGCTGTAGCCGTTTATAATCATTATAAACGACTTCAGCATAAAAATGGCGAAGTAGCCCCTCCCGGCAGCGATATAGAAATAGAAAAAAGCAATATCGTAATGGTGGGTGAAACCGGTACAGGAAAAACACTTCTTGCAAAAAGTATTGCCAGAATGCTCAACGTTCCTTTTACTATCGTGGATGCAACAGTATTTACAGAAGCAGGTTATGTGGGTGAGGATGTCGAGAGCATACTTACACGTTTGTTACAGGTTTGCAACTATGATGTGGCAGCAGCTGAAAGAGGTATAGTCTATATTGATGAAATAGATAAAATTGCCCGTAAGGGAGACAATCCTTCAATCACCCGTGATGTAAGTGGTGAGGGTGTGCAGCAGGGAATGTTGAAACTTTTGGAGGGAACAGATGTTTTGGTGCCTCCCCAGGGCGGCCGGAAACATCCAGAACAAAAATTAATAAAGATCAATACTCAAAATATTCTTTTCATTTGTGGTGGTGCTTTCGATGGTATTGACAAAATAATTGCCCGCAGAGTTCAGACCAATACAATTGGATTTAACGTTGATAAGGAGCAGCAGGAAACCATGAAAAAGAACCTGCTTCAATATGTCAATGCAACAGATTTAAAAGCATTTGGTCTTATCCCGGAACTTTTAGGTCGTCTTCCGGTTGTTACTCATCTTGATCCTCTCGATGCCTCTACTTTGAGAGCAATATTGACCGAACCGAAAAATGCATTAGTCAAACAATATAAAAAACTGTTTGACCTGGAACATATTCAGCTATCCATTGAGGATGATGTACTTGATTTTATGGTTGAAAAAGCAATGGAATATAAGTTGGGGGCAAGAGGTTTGAGAAGTATTTGCGAAAGTATTCTCACAGATGCAATGTATGAGCTTCCATCATCTCATGAAACACATTTTACGCTTGATCTTGAATATGCCAAACGCAAATTTGAAAAGAGCAAACTCAGCCTGCTGAAAGTTGCTTAACCAATATTTGCAATTGAATTAATAAAAAGATTTTTGATATTTGTTGCCCCGGCTTAATGCCGGGGTTTTTATTAAGACTGAATATATGCAGGAACTAATCGAAAAATTAAAGAAAGAGGCAGGCCTGACAGATGAGCAGGCACAGAAAGCAATAACAAGCATAAAGAATTTTGTAATTGAAAAATTCCCCATGCTTGAAGGAGCAGTAAATAGTATTTTCGGAAAAGATGATTCTATTTAATATCCCTGCAATGTTTTCCTCTCGGGTTGTTGGCAGCCTCATAAGGTGACATTGCCCGATTGCACGATTGTAATGCAATACCAGCTACGATCAGGAAGAGAACGATTCTTGTTTTCATAGATCACATTTTAGCGGGATAAAAATAATAGCCAGCGAATAAAAACTATTATAGAAACCCTACTGAAATATGCTTGATTTAAAAAGTGTAATTACCCGGCAATAAGTGTGAATTTACCTGTAACATATTGTGCTAATCTCCTAATAAAATGCCTTCTATTGTCAGCAATTCTTCTTTATTGAATTCCTTTTTTAGTAAGCAGTCAATATTATTATCGAGTTGCTGTGCTGAACTGGCGCCAACAAGCACCGAAGTGACCCTACGGTCTTTTAAAAGCCATGCTAAGGCCATTTGTGCAAGGCTTTGTTCCCTTTGCCGTGCAATTTCATTCAGTCGCTTTGACTTAGATAATACCGAAGAAGAGATATCACTGTTTTGAAGAGCCCCGTTACCTAGCCCCCTACCTGCCCTGGATGAAGAAGGTATTTCCTTTAAATATTTATCGGTGAGCAGACCTTGTGCCAGTGGTGAAAAAGCAATACAACCAATTCCTTCTTTGTTTAGAACATCCAGCAACCCTCTTTCCACCCATCTGTCGTACATTGAATACCGGGGTTGATGTATCAGGCAATGGGTTCCGAGACTTTTTAAAATCGAAACAGCTATTTTAGTTTGTTCTGCATCATAACTGGAAATACCCACGTATAACGCCTTACCGCTTCTGACAATATCGTGAAGGGCCTGCATTGTTTCTTCCAGTGGCGTATTAGGGTCAGGCCTGTGAGAATAAAATATGTCAACATATTCCAAACCCATTCTTTTCAAGCTCTGATCAAGACTTGCCATTAAATATTTCCTTGACCCCCACTCTCCATAAGGTCCGGGCCACATATAATAACCTGCTTTGCTGGAAATGATAATCTCATCTCTGTATTTTCCTAGATCCTGTTTTAGTACTTTTCCAAAATTTATTTCGGCTTCTCCGGGAGGTGGTCCATAGTTATTTGCAAGATCAAAATGAGTGACTCCCCTGTCAAAAGCCCGAAAGATGATCCGTTGCATATTTTCAAACTCATCCGCAGATCCGAAGTTGTGCCACATACCCAGTGAAATAGCCGGCAATAATAATCCGGTTCTTCCGCAGCGGTTGTATTTCATAGAATCGTATCGGGTCGTGGCAGCTGTGTACATGTTTTAATTTTAGTAAACTTGAAATATCTGGTAAATATAAACAACCATCCCGGCGCAAAGGCCGGGATGCAGAATTAATGGGTACACTCTTTATTGGTTTTTCTAAGCCCGCCCCCACAGTCAAAACCGTGATACCTGAGCGGAATCGTCCTAGTTATTTTTAACTGCAACCTCCCTGGTTGCCGCAATTAAGACATTTGTAGCAGGTGCCGCTACGCATCATAATATGGCCGCATACATTACAGGCTGGTGCATCACTCTGCATATTCTTGGCTGCTGCACTTACTGCATCCATTCCCCCGTCAACCTTTACCGCTTGTGCTGCCCTTTGATTTTTTGTTGGCTGCGAAGTTGTTCCACCTGAAGTAGGGGTGATCCTGACACTTGACAATTCCTGCTGCTCTGCATACTCCAAACCCGGTACTTCATCCCAATCATCATTTCCTGTATTCATCACCTCTGGCTTATCCAAAACATGAACAAGATCGGTACGTCCTAAATATTCATACCCCAGCACACGGAAAATAAAATCAACAATTGATGTGGTAGACTTAATATTCGGATGCTCTACGAAACCAGAAGGATCGAACTTGGTGAAAGCGAATTTGTCAACAAACTCTTCCAGCGGCACACCATATTGCAAACCGATTGAGATAGCAATAGCAAAGCAGTTCATCATGCTACGCATTGTTGCGCCTTCTTTTGCCATATCAATAAAGATCTCTCCTAAAGTCCCATCACTATACTCACCTGTGCGAAGGAAAACTGCCTGTCCGTTGATCTTTGCTTTTTGAGTAAATCCTCTTCTTTTAGCAGGTAGAGCACGACGTTCTACAATACTTGCTAATTTCCTCTTCAGTTTTGTATCCGGTGAAGACTGCACTCTTTTTTGTACCTCATCCAGCAATTCTTCAACAGTCAGCTTACCCAGGTCAACAATATTTGACTCCATAACCTGACTACCGGCTACAGGCTGATCGGCTTTCTTTTGATCTGGTTCTTCAGTCTTTTTCTTTTTGTCACTCTTGGTGCTGAGTGGCTGAGATAATTTAGAACCATCCCTGTACAAAGCGTTTGCTTTTAAGCCTAGTTGCCAGCTGAGATAATAAGCATCTGCGATTTCTTCCACAGAGGCTTCATGAGGAAGGTTAATTGTTTTGGAAATTGCACCGCTGATAAACGGTTGTGTTGCTCCCATCATACGGATATGTCCGTGTGCATGGATGTAACGTTGTCCTTTCTTTCCACATTTGTTGGCACAGTCAAAAACGGGCAGGTGTTCTTCTTTCAAGTAAGGTGCTCCTTCCAGCATCATAGTTCCGCACACATAATCATTGGCGGCTTCGATCTGCTCATCTGAGAATCCTAAAGCCTCCAGCAGGCTCCATTCAAAATTGTTGTATTCTTCCGGGGTGAATCCGAGTCTTTCCAGACATTCTTCACCCAAAGTATATTTATTGAAAACAAAACCTATTTCAAAGGCGGTAGCAGCAGCTGTATCCAGCTTCTTAATTTCTTCTGCTATAAATCCTTTTTCGCTTAAGGTCTGATGGTTTATAAAAGGAGCTCCTGCAAAAGAAGCAGCCCCTACTGCATATTTAATTATTGATTCAGTTTCTTTATCTGAATAACCAAGATTCTTTAATGCAAGCGGAACAGATTGATTAATGATCCGGAAATATCCGCCACCTGATAATTTTTTAAATTTCACTAAAGCAAAATCAGGTTCTACCCCGGTTGTGTCGCAATCCATCACCAGACCAATAGTACCAGTTGGTGCGATAACTGTTGCTTGAGCATTCCTGTAACCATGTTTCTCTCCCAGTTCAACTGCTTCATCCCAGGCTTTGCAGGCAGCTTTCAGCAAATAATCAGGACAGGGCTCTGATTTTATTCCCTTTGGTTTCAGACTCAATCCTTCATACTCATCAGCATCATATGCAGCCAATCTATGGTTTCGCATTACCCGCATCATATGCTCTTTATTCTCATCATACCTGGGGAAGGTTCCTAACTCACGGGCCATTTCTGCAGATGTTTTGTAAGCGATACCTGTCATAATCGCTGTAATTGCACCCGCAATGGCCCTTGCGTCCTCGCTGTCGTAAGGAATTCCGCTAACCATCAACAGGGTGCCAAGATTTGCGTATCCAAGACCTAATGTTCTGTATTCATAACTTAACTGGGCAACTTCTTTTGAAGGAAATTGTGCCATTAAGACGGAGATTTCCAATACCACGGTCCATAATCTGCAGTTATACTCATAACCTTCAACATCAAAATGATTTTTGGCAGCATCGTAGAACTTCATCAGGTTAGCTGATGCAAGATTACAGGCGGTATTATCAAGGAACATATATTCAGAACAGGGGTTGGAAGCCCTGATCGGTCCGCCTTCCGGACAAGTATGCCATTCATTAATTGTTGTATCATATTGAGTTCCCGGATCAGCACAACGCCATGCAGCATATGCTATCTGGTTCCATAATTCCTTGGCGGGAACTTTTTTCATAACCCTTCCATCCATTCTCCCTTTTAATTCCCAGTCCTCGTTATTATTTAATTTCTCAAAGAAAGAATTAGGAATACGAACAGAGTTATTGGAGTTCTGCCCACTAACTGTACGATAAGCTTCGCCTTCATAGTCGCTGGCATAACCAGCAGCGATTAAAGCACCCACCTTTTTTTCTTCTTCAACTTTCCAGTTTACGAACTCAACGATCTCAGGATGATCCAGATCCAGGCAAACCATTTTAGCAGCTCTTCTTGTAGTGCCTCCTGATTTAATCGCACCAGCCGCTCTGTCTCCTATTTTCAGGAAACTCATTAAACCGGAAGAGGTACCACCACCACTTAATTTTTCTCCTTCCCCACGAAGATTAGAAAAGTTAGTTCCCACGCCGGAACCGTATTTGAATATTCTGGCTTCCCTCACCCACAGATCCATAATTCCACCTTCATTTACCAGGTCATCGTCAACACTCAAAATGAAACAGGCATGGGGTTGTGGACGTTCATAAGCAGAAGTAGATTTTTTCAATTGTCCGTCAGCAGGATCAACATAATAATGCCCCTGTGGTTTTCCTTTGATGCCATAACTCTCATATAGACCCGTATTAAACCATTGTGGTGAATTAGGCACACACATCTGGTTCAACAGTGAATAAACCAATTCTTCGTAAAAGATTTGTGCATCATTTTCAGAAGCGAAATAACCATACTTTTCTCCCCATACTCTCCAGCAATTGGCAAGACGATGTGCTACCTGTTTGGCAGAAGTTTCCCGGCCGAGACTTCCATCCGGTTGAGGCACGCCTGCTTTACGAAAATATTTTTGTGCTAAAATGTCTGTTGCGATCTGGCTCCATTGTTTGGGCACTTCCACATTATTCATTTCAAACACTACTTCTCCGCTAGGGTTCCGGATCACAGAGGTACGATAATCGTATTCGAACATGTCATACACACTTACATCCTCACGGGTGAAGCGACGACTGAACTGCAACCCCGACTGTCGGGGAGCCTGCTTCTTATTTGTCATAACTAAAAAGAATTTAACGGGGTTATTGGTCCTGGTTTCTCGTCAAACCAATCTGGCGAAAGGTTCATTACGAAAGTATTTTTAATGATCTAAAAATCAAACCTTCAAATATTCACATTGTGTGGATAAGGCACATCCAAAATTCTGAAATGCTTTACTGTGTTGCATTGCAGAATTTCTTCACAACCCGGACCACTTTTTTGGTCTAATTTTTTTTGGAAAATTCACAACCAAATATTAAAAAAAATTGTTCAGTTAACCGATGTTCTGAAACCGAATACAGTAAAGGGTTTCTGGGATAAAAAAGCCTGAAACTATTGCCAGTAAAGAGTTTCATAAATTTAATGCCCCGAAACCCTTACCAGTGGCTTAACACAGGAATAACATAACGATAAATATTTTATAATAACTAAATTTTCTTTTTTTGCGTATATGAAATCACCGTTAATAGTCCCCTTTTTCATCATTTCTTTAATAAGCTTTTCAGGTATTGCCGCCCAGTCTCAATTCAGCGGATGGGTGGCTTCGTTTCATTCTTTTAAAACAGGAAAACAAACCAGCATTCATGCCGATGTACAGATGAGAAGCAGTGATAAGATAAAAGAACTGCAAACATTGTTGTTACGTTCAGGACTGAATTTCCATTTAAATAAAAAAATTACTGTTACAACAGGTTATGCGTTTATAAGAAACAGGAAATTATTGGCTAACCAGGTTGCTCACACACCTGAACATCGCATCTGGCAGCAATTTTTGTATAGTCACAAAATAAAAACTATCAGGCTGAGCCATCGTTTCAGAATTGAACAACGTTTTATTTCAAGGACCAGAGTTTCAGGAAATCCCGTTGGGGAAAAGGGTTATGCGAACCGATTCCGGTATTTCACCAGGAACATTTTACCATTTCAAAATGCTGCAACTTTTGATAAAGGGATTTTCGCTGCACTCCAGAATGAAGTTTTTCTGAATTTTGGAAACACCGATGATGTGAATGGAAAAATTTTTGATCAAAACCGTTTGTATGGCGCCATTGGTTACAGGATCTCTCCAAAACATGACCTTGAAATCGGTTATATGAACCAGTACGTATCTGGTAAGGGTGACCAGTTTACCAATAATCATATAATTCAGCTTGCCGGGTATTTCAGGCTATAAACAAATCAATTTCAAACCACTGGCTGAAAGCCGTTATTTTTTTGCATTTTTGCATCAATCAACCGGTACCGGATGAAGTCAACTATTTACAGTGCATTAGCCGAAAAGAAGCAGCAGGGAAAAAAGTCCTTTGCAGTACTTATAGACCCAGACAAAGTCAATAAATCTGTGCTGGATGAGGTGGTGGATCTGTCTGTAACCGCCAAAGTTGACTATCTGTTAGTAGGTGGCAGCCTTGTTATTTCCAATCATCTTGATGAATGTGTGCAACATATAAAAGGGCTTTGCAATATTCCTGTTATCCTTTTTCCAGGAAGTCCGACACAGGTCAGCAAATATGCCGATGCTTTGTTATACCTATCATTGATCTCAGGACGAAACCCTGAACTATTGATCGGCCAGCATGTAGTTTCGGCGCCATTTATCAGGCAAAGCGGCTTAGAAATAATGCCCACCGGTTATATTGTAATTGACGGAGGTGCCCCAACAACGGTTTCATACATCAGTAATGCAACTCCTGTTCCGGCCGATAAAAATGAGATTGCTATGTGCACGGCTATGGCCGGTGAAATGCTTGGCATGAAGCTGATCTACATGGATAGCGGCAGTGGGGCTAAGCGACCTATTTCTGAAGGCATGATAAAAGCAGTTGCTGACCAGATAGAAGCTCCGTTGATAGTTGGCGGCGGTATTATCGAACCCGAAAAAGCCTACCTGAATTGTAAAGCCGGCGCTGATGTGATAGTTGTAGGCAATGCAATTGAAAAAGATCCTTCTCTTATCCGAGAAATGGCATCGGCTGTGCATTCAATCCCCGTAAAAGTTTAACGAAGCTCTTCCACCTTCACCCTGGATGGTGTTTCTTTTCCAGCAATAATACTTTTTGAACTGATAGCAATGGCTTTAATAATTTCAGTCATGTTTTCCATATCCAATGTTTCCACCTCATCACTCACTTTATGATAATTCGGTTCGCTGTCCATTTTTGAAGTAGATATAGTATGTGCCGGAACTCCTAATCTTGCCAGTGTAGCATTATCAGAACGATAAAATAACTGCTGTTGTGGATAGGGATCAGGATAAAATGTAAATCCGCTGCCTTCCAGGCTTTTTTGCAGAATGGCCCCCATATCCGTTTTTTCAAACCCTGTTATATAAGCAGAGTTCTTACCCCATTTACTTTCTGTTCCGATCATCTCAATATTAAACATGGCTTGTACTTTTTCGGGGTCAAACTGGCGGGAAAAATATTGCGACCCAAATCCCCCAACTTCTTCTGCAGTAAATGCGGCAAATACCAGGGTTCTTTCATTATTTCCTAACGCTTTAAAATATTTTGCCAGGAGAATAACTGCTGTGGTACCTGCAGCATCGTCGTTGGCACCGTTATAAATTGAATCACCATCAACAGGCCTACCGATACCAATGTGATCATAATGTCCCGAAAAGATCACATACTCATCTTTTTTACTTTTTCCAGGTAGCACTCCCACCACATTTGCTAATTTTTGTTCAGATATTTCATGATGGGCTTCTATGGAAAATTTCTGAGGATCAGAATCCGTAAGAACAAAAACAACGCTTTTATCTGATTTAAATAATCCCCTTTTTAATCCTGAAAGTCTTGAAAAGTTCCTGGAATAACTGGTATCAACAAGAACAAAATAATTTTTATTTGCCTGTATTAGTTTTCGTGCCTCTGAAAAGAAATTCTTTCCTGCCGGTATTGCAATCTTTTCAAACCCTGAATTTTCGGTGATAATAATTTCCGGCTGACAGGTTATAACAACAACGTTCTTTTCATCGATAGCTGCATTGTCGAAAGTGCCGAATAAATTCTGAAGTTTTGCAGTAACCATAGAAAACTCCTGCTTGTAGTTGTGGTGGCTATCAAACTTTTGAAGGCCTGCTGCTTTAAACTCATTTGCAACAAAGTCAGCAGCTTTGTCAATATCCGGAGTAAATGTTTTTCTGCCCCGCATTTCGTCAGAAGCAAGTGTACTAACAATTCTTTTAACCTCTTTAGAACTAACAATCTCATTCAGTTTTTTATCTCCGCTATTTTCTTTCTGAGCTGAACAGGAAACTGAAAAAAATAAAAAAGAGGTTGCACTGATCAACAACCCCTGCTTCAAAACATTCTTCATATAATTAATTATCATTCTTTCATATTAAAAGTATTACAAACTCATCATTTCTTTAAACTTCACCGTTTGCCGGCGGCTCACCTCAATTTTTTCTCCTCCCTTTAACTCAAGCAGCAATCCCCCGTTGAAATAAGGTTCAATCTTATCAATCATCCTGAGATTTACTATGTGCTTTCGATTGGCACGGAAAAATATTTTTTCATCCAGTCTTTCTTCTAATGCATTCAGTGATTTTAATATTAATGGTTTGTTGGTGCCAAAGAAAACCTTTGCATAATTTCCTACACTTTCAAAAAGCCTGATATCACTGAGTTTTACAAACCAGCATCTTTCTCCATCTTTTACAAAAACCTGGTCATTCTCCGAAAGAATACTATTGTTAACAATGGCGGCTTCTCCGTTCTGGTCATTTGTTTCAGAAATATGTAATTTCTGAATTGCATCAGCCAGTCGTTTCGGCTCAATAGGTTTTAGCAAATAATCCAGTGCATTTACCTCAAATGCCTTTAATGCAAATTCATCGTAGGCCGTTGTAAAGATCACATGAGGTGCCCGTTCCAGTTGCGACAACATATCAAAGCCAGTTTTACCCGGCATCTGAATATCCAGAAAAATAAGATCAGGATTCTGGTTCTCAATTTTAGAGATCCCTTCATCGGCATTAGTCGCTTCATCTACTACTTCTACTTCCGGAAAGTCCTGTAATAATTTTCTTAATTCAGTCCTGGCAAGACGTTCGTCATCAATAATGATCGCTTTCATGTAAAACGTTTAAGATTTTTTAGTATGCTGAATTTTCTTCGGATATTTCAAATAACGAAATATGTAAGACATAAAATGTTAAACCTTGATTTCCTGAACCGGTATTAATACCCTTGCCTCCACCAATGATCCATTTACCTGCTTTATTTCAAAATTTGCTTTCTCTCCATATAGTAAATGCAACCTGTTGGTGGTGCTCGAAAGACCGAATCCTTCTTCATTTTGAGTTTTTTGCAATTGCCCGGTATTTTGAACAAGAAGCCGGTGATAATCACCGGTAAAATCCGATTTTATTTTTACAAGTCCCCCGGTTATCTGGCGACTGATACCATGTTTGATTGCATTTTCAACAAGGGTTTGCAACATCATTGGAGGTACTGGTTGATTAAGAGTATCCTCATCAATATCATATTCAATTCTAAGCCTGTCTTCAAATCTCATATTCTCCAATGCCAGGTAGTCCTTTACTATTGAAAGCTCTTTTTCAAAAGGAACCGTTTCAAGCTTTTCTGACTGCATACTGCTTCTAAGGATATTACTTAATTCAGTTACAGCTTTTCTGGCCCGTTGCGGATTTTCGTCAACAAGTGCACGGATACTGTTTAATGAGTTGAAAATAAAATGAGGATTGATATGGGCTTTAATTGTTTTTAACTCGAGTTCTTTTACAAGTGACTCCAATCGTAATGTATCCAGTTGTTGCTTTCTGCTTTTTGTAACATAGTGGTACATAAAGTAGATAAGACTCCAGATAAAAAATAAAACGAAATAAGAGAATGCACTGCTCAGAATGATCAAGGATTTATTGACCCAATAACTTACAGTTGTTCTATTAAGGAGTTCCTGCTCCTCACCTCTTAGCAGATCAAGCCTGATTACAGCTTCTACATTTACATAAGAACCCAAAAGAGCCAATGTAAAAGTCAGAATAAAAAACTGGAAAATTTGCTTGTTAAGATTCTTTTGAAGAGTACCCAGCCGGATGAGTATCTCTCTCATAATATGAGATAAGAATATTCCCAGGAACAAAAAAATACCCAGCCTTTCAAAAAAAGTAAAGCTGAGTTTATCAAACGAAAAAGCAAAAAAAGTATTGATTACTGCAAAACTCCCCCAGCCGATCAGCTGGAAGATCCAGTATTTCATCCATTTATTCTGCATAGACTTTCAAAACTAATTATATCCTGCTTAATAGTGTACTTGTAAATATACCAGTGGTGGATTGGTTCTACAAATGGGAACAGTTTTTCATACCCTTTAAAACTATAAAACCTGAACTTTTCATACAGGTTATTGTTACACAATTCATAATAAAATTGCGGACTGGATTCAGTGGGCAGAAAATATTACTTTTACACCGTTAAAAAACCATAATGAATATTACTCCCGGCCCCCTGTTAAAGACTATTGATTCTCCGGCAGATCTGAAGAAACTGCCCCGTGAAAAACTGCACCAGGTTTGTGATGAGTTAAGACAATACATTATTGATGTGGTTAGTGTCCATGGTGGTCATTTCGGTGCCAGCCTCGGTGTAGTTGAGCTTACAACTGCTCTTCATTATGTTTATAATACTCCTTACGACTTATTGGTCTGGGATGTGGGACACCAGGCATATGGTCATAAAATATTGACCGGTCGAAGGGATAATTTCCCAACCAACAGGAAATACAAAGGGCTTAGCGGTTTCCCAAAAAGAAGTGAAAGTGAATACGATACATTTGGAGTAGGGCATTCTTCAACATCAATATCGGCTGCTTTAGGTATGGCTATGGCAGCAAAATACAAAGGAGAAAAAGACAGGAAGGTTGTAGCAGTGATAGGAGATGGGGCAATGACTGCCGGTTTGGCCTTTGAAGGAATGAATCATGCAGGCGTAGCCGATACAGATATGCTGATCGTTCTTAATGACAATTGCATGGGTATTGATCCGAATGTCGGCGCATTAAAGGAATACCTGACAGATATTACTACCTCTCCCACTTATAACAAGGTTAAGGATGATGTCTGGAAACTATTGGGAAAGTTACCGGTAGGGAAAAACTTCACAAGAGGAATGGCACATAAACTGGCCGAAGGGATGAAAGGGATGGTGAGCAGCAGTGCCAATCTTTTTGAAGCATTAAAACTCCGTTATTTCGGGCCTATTGACGGGCATAACGTAGCAAAATTGGTTGATACACTGAAGGACCTCAAAGAAATTCCAGGGCCAAAAATCCTTCATATTATTACTACAAAAGGAAAGGGATATGCATTAGCAGAAAAAGATCAAACCAAATGGCATGCCCCTGGCCTTTTTGATAAAGTAACCGGAGAAATCCAGAAAAAGAAATATGATCTGCCGCAGCCTCCGAAATACCAGGATGTTTTCGGACACACAATCATCGAACTGGCAGAGAAGAATGATAAAATATTCGGTATAACACCAGCCATGCCATCAGGATCTTCTTTGAAATACATGATGGAAAAAATGCCTGACAGGGCATTTGATGTTGGTATTGCAGAACAACATGCTGTTACACTTAGTGCAGGAATGGCAACACAGGGAATGAAAGTGTTTTGTAATATTTACTCTTCTTTTATGCAAAGGGCCTACGACCAGGTGATACATGATGCGGCCATTCAGAAACTACCTGTAATATTTTGTTTGGACAGAGCCGGTTTGGTCGGTGATGATGGCCCTACTCACCACGGTTGTTACGACATTGCTTATATGAGGTGTATCCCCAATATGATTATCAGTGCCCCGATGAATGAAAGTGAGTTAAGAAACCTGATGTATACTGCGCAGTTGGAATCCACAGATCTTCCTTTTGTAATTCGTTACCCCAGGGGTGAGGGAGTGATGCCTGAATGGAAAACCGAAATGAAAGAAATAAAGATCGGAACGGGTAGAAAATTAAAAGAAGGAAAAGAGATTGCCATTCTTTCATTAGGACATCCCGGCAATTTTGCAGCATCAGCTATCCGTGATCTGAAAAATGATGGCATTATGCCGGGTCATTATGATATGCGTTTTGCAAAACCTCTTGACGAAGAACTACTGCATGAAGCCTGTCAGAAGTATGAAAAACTGATCACAGTAGAAGATGGAACAGTTGAAGGAGGGTTTGGTAGCGCTATACTGGAGTTTATGGCACAACATGGTTATAAAAATGATATTAAAATACTAGGCATTCCTGATCGTCTTGTTGAACACGGTACTCCAAAAGAATTACATCATGAATGTGGTTATGATCCGGAAGCGATTAAAGCAACTGTTTTAGAGATGATGAAAGGCAGGGTTAGAGTTTCAAATACTATTTTAGGATAAGATGATTTGTTAAATCTTCGCTTTTTTTATGGGAATTAGTTGATTAAGCATCTTTCTGTTGCTTAATTGTTACTATGCCGAAACCAGGAATCTTGCTACTGCTTCTCTTCCTGTTCTTTTCATTATGCTGGTTTTCATCATCAGGATTATGGGAAAGAACTAAAGTAGTTAGATGGCCTGAACAGAAAACATCATTAAATACATCTATCGATGTCAATAAAAAGCTCCTGGAAAAATCTACCCAGTTAAAACCTTTTCTAAAGAAAAAAACATATAACCAGGATATCTGCTTTTTCATTGACATGAGCCTCGCATCGGGTCAAAACCGATTTTTTATCTATGATCTTAACAAGGATAGCATTCTTAATTCGGGGCTTGTGGCACATGGTAATTGTTTTGAATACTGGCTTGAGGGGAGGCGATATAGCAATGTAACAGGCAGTGGTTGCACTTCTCTTGGACGATACAGGATTGGAGCACCTTATATTGGAAGGTTTGGGTTCTCTTATAAGCTTCATGGCCTGGACAGCTCCAACAGCAATGCGTTTGAGCGGACCGTTGTATTGCACTCCCACTCTTGTGTGCCGGAAAACGGGACTAAGGATGAAATTTGTCAGAGTAACGGATGCCCTATGGTTGCTCCGCCCTTTTTAGCAAAACTGAAAAAAATAATTACAGAATCAAAAAAGCCGGTACTCCTTTGGATTTATGAGTAACCGGCTCTTTCTTATGAAGAAGTTACGTCAGCTAAGATTTGCTTCCATCGTAATATTAGTGCTCAGCAGTTTACTGATCGGGCAATTTGCCTTGGCATCTTCAGCACATTCTGCAAATTTTGCAGCATCAATTCCCGGAACTTTTGCTGTTACTTCTAAATGACTTGAAGTAACAGAACCGCTTTCAAGAGTAACAGTACATTTTGTTTCAATATTATCAGGAGTAAATCCCGCCGCCCCTAATACAAAGGAAAGTTTCATAGAAAAACAACCTGCATGAGCAGCAGCTACCAACTCTTCAGGACTGGTATATTCACCACCTTCAAACCGGCTTTTGTAATCGTATTTAGTGTCTCTTAAAACGGCTGACTTTGAACTTAATGTTCCCATTCCTTCTTTACCAGAACCTTTCCAGTTGGCTGTTGAATAACTTTTCATACTAATAAGTTTTTATTATGGTTGGTTTGTTTCTTCAAGTTCAGCAAGCCTGTTCTCAGGCTCATTATACTCAATAATAAAATTGTTTTTCCCTTCACCAATAACAATTTTCAGGAATTTTTGTTGAACCAGTTCCAGCAGGGACAGAAATAAGAATATGGCATGCACCCTGTTCTCACAATCTAAGAATATCTTTTCAAATGAAACGTTTTTTTCCTCCCTTGCCAGCGATAACATTTGGTCACGGCTTTCTTCCATGGTATAGTCGTAACGCACCACGGTGTGTACTGGCTTGTTAAGCCTGTCACTGTATTTCCGCATGGCCCTTTCAAAGGCCCGCATTAATTTAAAGAGAGTGATAGTTTGAATTTCTGTTCCTTCGCTTTCTTCCTCCCCGATCATTGAAAGTTCCTGTTCAATATTACCCCGCTTTACCATCAGCATACGCTGGGCTTCCATTTCGGCCATTTGCGCAGACGCCTCTTTGAATCTTTTGTATTCAAGTATCTTATTTACCAGTTCCTGGCGGGGATCAATTTCATTTCCCTCCGCATCCAGTTCCTTTCTTGGCAGCAGCATCTTTGCTTTTATCCTCATCAACGTAGAAATAAAAAGAATAAATTCACTGCTAAGCTCAATATTCAGTTCTTCGCTTTGATGGATATAATCCAAAAAATCATTAGTAATACGAGTAATTGGGATATTGTAAATATCCAGCTCATCCCGTTCAATAAAAAAAAGAAGCAGGTCAAACGGACCTTCAAACTGTGGTAATTTGATCTGGTAAGATGTGTTTTGCACTGAATCGGTATATAAAATAATGAAGTCCTGTATAATTACAGGACTTCACAAAAATAAGGGAAACAGGCAAACTGTATTCTCCCGGTTTTCCCCAAATTATTTCTTCAAAGCATCCCTGATCTCCCTTAATAAGGTAATGTCTTCAGGTGGCGCTGCGGGTGCTGCTTTCTCCTTTTTCTTCATGGAGTTGATAGCCTTTATTATCAGAAACATAACAAAAGCCACTATCAGGAAATTAATAATTGCTGTTACAAACTCACCCCATTTTAAATAAACGGCATCTGTTGTAACGGCTCCCGATGCATCTGTTACCGCATCTTTTAATTTGATCATATTTTTATTCAGATCAGCCCCTATAATAAGACCGATAAGCGGGGAAACTATCCCGTCTGTCAGACTGCTTACAACTTTTCCAAATGCGCCGCCCATTACAAAGGCAACGGCAATGTCTACAAGGTTGCCTTTCATGGCAAAGTCCTTGAATTCTTTCATCATTCCCATAATGTATTGGTTTTACTGGTAAAAAATATATTCTAATGTATTCACTTTAGATGGTAAAATGAAACATGGTGACAACTTTTAAAGCATTACTTATTCATGCTATTTCTTCACACCCGGGTACTGCATGTCAAGACTTTTTAATAATTCCCAAAGAGAATTGGCAACTACATACTCTTTATACCAGTTCTGGTCAGCCGGAACAATTGTCCATGGCGGATTATTACAGTTGTTAAAACACTCCTCGTACATCTCCATATAAATATCCCATAGCCTTGATTCCTCGAAATCCTTCTCATTATATTTCCACATTTTGCCGGGATCTTTCAAACGTTCCACAAGCCTTGCCCTTTGTTCGTCAGGAGAAACATGCAGATAGAATTTTAGAATATGAGTATTGTTGTGCTCCTGGAGGATTCTTTCAAAATCGTTGATGGCCCGCATTCTCTTTTTTGCAGTGTCATCATCACACCATTTATGCACCCTGGTTATAAGTATATCTTCATAATGTGAGCGGTTAAAGATCTGAATCATTCCTTTGGCAGGTGTATGCTGATGGATACGCCATAAAAAATCATGTGATAATTCTTCTGGAGTCGGTGCCTTATACGATTTTACTGTAACCCCCTGTGGATTCATGCTTGTAAAAACATCGCGGATCAACCCGTCTTTTCCTCCGGCGTCCATAGCCTGTATCACAATTAATACAGAATGTTTTCCTTCTGCAAATAACAGGTTTTGAAGATCGTCGAGCTCATTCAGAATTTTTTCAGTTTTTTCCTTTGTTTCTTTTTTATCTGCTTTTTCCGGGGCCCGGGTACTGATCTTATTCAATTTTACTTCCATGACTGCAGCATTTATTGTGTAATGCAATATAAAAAAATTGTGTTGTGTTAAATCGTTTTACAACCTTTGCACCACTTTTATGAGCAATAAATTTATCAGTTGGCTGATATTTATCATCCTTTGTTTTATTTGGGGCAGTTCTTTCAAGTTGATGAGAGATAGTACAGTATCTCTTTCAGCATTCCAGATCGCTGCACTCCGGATTTTTTCTGCCGGCTTTGTCTTTATTCCATTTGCAATTTTTCACTTCTCAAAAATTCCCCGACCAAGAATAGGACTTGTTGTATTAAGTGCGGTTTTTGGCAACCTTTTACCGGCATTTCTTTTTGCAACTGCACTTACCAAGATTGATGGGTCACTGGGAGGTATTTTAAATTCTCTCACTCCTTTATGTGTAGTAATTATTGGAATTACCTTTTTTAAGGATAAGATCAAAGCAAGAAAAATTTTAGGTGTAATAACCGGGTTTCTCGGCTTAGTATTATTAACACTTAGCCCTGTTATTTTGGGCGACAAGAGTATTGACTTCAGCAATCCTACATATCTTTTACTGATACTATCTGCTACCCTACTATACGGGATAAACGTAAATATGGTAAGTCATTATCTGAAAGACCTGAACCCCGTCCATGTCGCAACGGTTTCACTGGCATTTATGGCCATACCAACCGCATTTGTGTTATGGCAACAACAAATTTTTAATCTTGATTTTACAAACCCCCATGTTCAATATGCTATTGCTGCAACCACCGGTCTTGGGATTTTTGGCAGTGCCATAGCAACAGTTTTGTTCTATATACTGGTTAAAAAGGCCGGAGGACTATTTGCCTCATTGGTTACTTATGGCATCCCTTTTATTGCTCTATTATGGGGAGTATTTGATCATGAAAAAATTACTTTAACCAAAATTATCAGCCTTTTGATTATACTTCTTGGCGTTTACCTTGTAAACAAACCTGAAAAAAAGAAAATAATTTCGGTTGAACCTGACTTAGCTGAATCCTGAAACATTATACAGCCATAATTTCTTTTTCCTTTGACGAAAGATGCTTTTCCACTATGGCTGTGAATTTATCAGTTACCTGCTGAACATCTGCTTCGGCATCTTTTGCTGAATCTTCACTTAAACCATTCTTTTGAAGCCTTTTTATATGCTCAATAGCATCCCTCCGGATATTACGTATAGCCACTTTGGAGTGTTCACCTTCGTTATGACATCTTTTTACTAATTCTTTTCTCCTTTCTTCGGTAAGAGGCGGAAGAAAAAGACGAATCATTGTTCCATCATTTTGAGGAGTCACGCCAATGTTCGCTGCAATAATGGCTCTTTCAATGGGTTGAAGCATATTTTTCTCCCATGGCTGAATACTCAGTGTTCTTGGGTCTACAACACTTACATTGGCAGTTTGCCCGATTGGCATAGGAGATCCATAATAATCAACGACGATACCATCAAGCATCTGAGGGTTTGCTTTTCCAGCCCTGATCTTTGTTAATTCAGACTCAAGGTGATTAATTGCCTTTTGCATGTGATCATCAGCTGTAGCAATTATTGAACTTATATCTTCAGACATACACTAAAATTTTCCTTTTTTCCATGAAGCTGTTTCTGCTCCTGATACTGTTAAGATAAACTTTGCAGGACGGCAAAACTAACGAAAGCATTGTATCAAAAAAAACGGGAGAAGACTAAGCTCTTCTCCCGTAATATATCACAACAATGAAAATAGTTTATTTCTGATCTGCTACATGTGCTTCATGGGTAAGGGTCACAACTTTTGACGTAGTCTTAAGTTCATTGACTTCAGCAACACCTTTTGCAATAACCATAGTTTTTCTGCTTTTGCGATAATACAATAATGCAAGCCCGGCAAACGAGAGGCTAAGCATAATAAGCATCAGGTAATTAGGTCCCAGGTTTCTGCCAAACCAGGCAAGAAGTATGATGGCAATGTTAAAAGCAACACATGATAATGTAACCGTAGCATGTCCCCAGCCTTTTTCAAGCAATAAATGGTGGACATGATTTCTATCTGGTGTGAAAGGTGATTTTCCATTAGCAATACGGATACTGAAAACCCGAAGTGTATCCAATAAAGGAACAATTAACACCCCAAACCCTATTGCAACTGCCGACGGAACAGGAAGTACTGCTGCAGGAGCATTGGCGACATTGATAAATTTTATTACCAGTATCGCATTAACCAGCCCGATCATAAGCGAGCCGGAATCTCCCATGAAAATTTTAGCTGGATGATGATTGAATATGATAAAAGCAACCAGGCTGCCAGCCATTGAAAAAGCAAGTAAAGCGTAAGCTTCCATGTCCACCGCGAAGAAATATGCGCCGAACACACACATCGTCAAGATGCCCAGGCTTGAAGCAAGACCATCAACCCCATCAATCAGGTTGAACGAATTAATAACCACTATAATAGTCAGGTAAGAAAGAGCCAGGCTAAATCCTTCGGGAAGGGCTTCAAAGCCAAACAATCCGTACATACTATCAAGACGAATTCCGCCAAGATGAATTAAAATTGAAGCTGCAATGATCTGACCAATAAATTTTTTTGTGGCTGATAAGATCATCAGGTCATCTTTGAGGCCGAGAAAGAAAATGACCAGGGCAGCAGCAAAAAAGTATTGAAACTCAGGGTTTATATAACCCTGTATAGATAAAAGACAGGCCAGCAAAAAACCGCCGAAAATACCAATACCACCCAGTGAAGCTACCGGACGTGTATGCACCTTTCTTTCATCGGGAATATCGTAAAGTTTCTTTTCTTCAGCAATTTGCAATACAACTGGAATCGCCAGAAATGTAATAATGAAAGAAACTGATGTCGTTAATAAAATATCAAACATTCAAGCAGTTTTATATGGTACAAAAATAGGCCTTAACACCCATCAGTTTTCGGTTGTGCTTACAATTTATCTGCCAAGGGCATTAATTTATTGTAAACCCTGGATATTTGATTTTATTCGGAAGTTAATTATTCCGGTTGAAATTAATAACAAAAAAGATTGCACATTTGCAACGAAAAACCGGCTTTTGAAGCGGAAAGATACGAAAAGTTTAATGTGAACCTATTATTATGGCAAAACTAACCCAAATCGCATCACAAATCAGAAGAGATATAGTAAGAATGGTACATGGAGCCAATAGCGGCCACCCAGGAGGGTCTTTAGGTTGTGCCGATTTTTTTACGGCTTTGTACTTTAAAGTAATGAAGCATGACCCTTCGTTCAACATGAATGCCACTAATGAAGATGTGTTTATACTCTCAAATGGTCATATATCCCCGGTTTTTTACTCAACCCTGGCCCGTTCGGGTTATTTTGATACAAAAGAATTATCAACTTTTCGTAAAATTAATTCAAGGTTACAGGGACATCCTGCAACTCATGAACATTTACCCGGAATACGAATTGCTTCCGGCTCCTTAGGGCAAGGTATGAGTGTGGCAATCGGAGCGGCATTAACTAAAAGAATAAACGGAGAAAAAAACACTGTATATTCTTTACATGGCGATGGCGAGCTTGATGAAGGACAGGTTTGGGAGGCTATCATGTTTGCAGCACATCATAAAGTTGATAACCTGATTTCAACTGTTGACTGGAACAGGCAGCAAATTGATGGCCCCACTGATAAGGTAATGAACCTTGGAAATATTCGTCAAAAATTCGATGACTTTGGATGGGCAACTCTGGAAATGAATGGAAATGATATGGATGAAGTCGTGGCAACATTAGAGAAAGCAAAGTCAATGACAGGACAAGGAAAGCCAATTGGTATTATGATGCATACGATTATGGGAAAAGGTGTTGATTTTATGGAAAACCATCATGAGTGGCATGGAATTGCTCCCAACGATGAGCAATTAGCAAAAGCTCTGGCCCAGATTCCGGAAACTTTGGGCGATTACTAATAAGCAACTATTCACTTCTTAAAGAAAACTCCTGCGAAGCTGCTTTTTTAGATGGCAGCCGGGATGCAATTGCTGCTATTACAAAAACAGTAGCGCCAACAAGTAAAAAATCCATCCACTTTAATTTCACCGGGTAATAATCAATTAAGAATGATCCACCCTGCAATGGAATTAAATGATATTTTATTTGCAGCCATGCAATTAGTGATGCGATTACCATTCCGATGCCGCCACCGATAAAAGCTAACAACATTCCCTCGTTCAAAAAAATCCGCTGGATAAATGTCCGGTCTGCGCCTAATGCATGTAATACACTTATGTCTTTCTGTTTTTCAAGCACAAGCATTGTCAATGCCCCGATCATATTAAATGCAGCCACAACAAGTATCAGGCATAGTACTCCATAAATAACCCATCTTTCTACATTCATAATCGAATAAAGACTTCGGTTTTGCTCATACCTGTTTTGAACAAGATATTGTTTTCCAAATAGTTTTTTGATCTGATCCTTTACCGTGCTTATCCTGGACGGATCCTTTACTGCTATCTCCACTCCGCTGTATTCATTAGGTTGCCAGCCAAGTGATTTCTTTACAAAATCAATATTTGTGATCCCGTATTTATTATCAAAATCCTGCTGTATCATAAAGGCAGCCGATGAACGGATAGTATCATTGGTTATTCCACTCATTGGATCCAATTGCTCCGTTCCGGTTTTCCTTGGCAGGTGAATGGTCATAGTAAAAATATTCCGGTCAGCCTGGATACCTAAGGCACCTTCCACACCGGCACCAAGGATAAGTTTAGGAATTTCATCATTGCCTATTTCATATTCTCCATTGATCAGGTGATCGGCTACACCACTTACATAGCGGTAATTTTCATCCACGCCTTTCAACTGGATCACTGACTGGTAGTCGCCGTTTTTCAGCAAAGCTTTTTCTTCGGCCACAAGTGATAAATTTCTTATTCCGTCTATTCCTTTTAGTTGCTCTAATTGTTCTCTTGTAAGTGTGATCACCTTACCTGAGGCAGGAGAAATTTTCAAATCGGTATAGAAAGTTGAATAAAGAGATTTCACCAGCCCTTCAAATCCGTTAAATACGCTAAGTACAAGGATCAATGCAGCAGTACCTATTATAATAGCAACAATACTAATCCATGCAATAATATTTATCGCATTTGTGGATTTTTTTGCTTTAAAATACCTCCAGGCAAAAAGAAAACTCAAGTGAAGCTGTTTTAATATTCAATTGCAAAGCAAAAGTTTTAGTTATTTTCCCCTTTTTTGTGCTGATTGTCATTTCTCTCTTCTTCAATTTTTTTAAACAATTCTTCCATTTTGAAAACATGATCCAGTGTATCGTCCCGGAAAAATTTTAATACCGGCATACTGCGGAGCTGATGCCTGACCTTTCCCACCAATTCTTTTTTGATCTCGTGATGACGATCTTCAATTTTTTTTAAAGCTGCCTCAATATCTGTTATCTGAAAAAAGCTCAGGTAAAATCTTGCTTCCAGCAGATCGGGGGTCACCTTAACGGATGAAATAGAAACCATACCGCCATCAATCATATTCAGTCCCAACCGCTGAAATATCTGGTTCATCTCTTCATTTAACAAACCCGCTATCTGTTTTTGTCGCTTTCCTTCTTCCATTTTGTTATTATTTATTATATGCCCTCGTTAAAGGCTGTAAAATTAGTTACTTTGCGCCGTTTAAGCATTAGAACAAACGATGAAGAAATACTCCAGAATTTTTCGATATTTAAAAGATTATAAAGGCAAGATCGTCCTTTACTTCCTGTGTATCATTCTTTCTATCGTTTTTTCCATCATGTCATTCGGAATGCTGGCGCCTTTTTTCGACCTGATATTTAAAGGCGATACCAGCAGCTTTACCAAAACTGTTGATAACCCTGCGATGGAACAACTACGCAGTTTTATGCTGAACCAGGTTGGCCAGATGAATGCTATCGGCGCCCTTGCATTGATCTGTGTGATCATTATCATTTCAATATTACTCAAAAATGTTTTCCTATATCTGTCATTTTACATTCTAAATCCATTAAAAAACCGGATTGTTAATCACCTGCGGTCAGAGATCTACCAAAAGATTTTGCAGTTGCCCATTGGTTATTTTACTGAAAAAAGAAAAGGGGACCTGATGAGCCGTATCACCAATGATGTTTCAGAAGTGGAAGGTTCTCTTGTGGGTGCATTAGAAGGATGGATTAGGGATCCGCTTACTATCATTATCAATTTTGCTGTGCTGTTTTATATCAGCCCGCAATTAACAATCGCTATACTGATCTTCATTCCTGTTATCGGATTTATTCTCGGACGTATATCCCGGGCACTGAAAAAACAATCGAATGAGGCCGCTATCAGACATGGTGAATCACTTTCCATTATGGATGAAACGCTGAACGGTTTAAGAGTGATCAAAGCATTTAACATTGAAGAATTACTTCGCTCAAGATTTGAAAAGACAAATGATGAATTACTGAATGCCAAAAACAAGATCAGCCGTCGAAGAGATATGGCTTCACCTGTTTCTGAAGTATTGGGTGTACTTGTATTTGTAGGAATACTCTGGTTTGGCGGACAACTTGTATTAGGGCAAAAAATTCCTTTAGCCCCCTCCACATTTTTAGCCTACCTGGCTTTATTTTATAATATCATTACCCCTGTAAAAACACTTTCCACTTCTTTCAGCAATATGCAAAAGGGTTCTGCAGCTATCATCAGAATTGAAGAAGTATTAAAAACCCCTTTGACAGTTGACGATAATCCAAACGGCCGGATTTTAAGCTCATTTAATGATAAAATTGAATTCAGAAATGTAGGTTTTGGATATGCTGATGCTGTGATTCTTGATAATATAAATCTGACCATTGAAAAAGGTAAAACTGTAGCCTTAGTGGGATCGTCCGGTGCCGGTAAATCCACCCTTGCTGATCTTGTTCCCCGATTCCATGATGTAACAAGCGGTGAAGTCTTAATTGATGGAATAAATATCAAAGAATATTCATTACAATCTGTAAGAAGCCTGATGAGTATTGTAACACAGGAACCAATCTTATTTAATGATTCAATCGCTAATAATATTGCATTGGGTCATCCCGAAGCAAATGAAGACCAGGTCATCGGAGCAGCAAAAATTGCCAATGCCCATGAGTTTATAATTAAAAAAGAAGGAGGGTATCATAGTAATATCGGGGACCGCGGTATCAAGCTTAGTGGTGGAGAAAGGCAACGACTCACAATAGCAAGGGCGGTATTAAAAAATCCCCCGATACTGATATTGGATGAAGCAACGTCATCTTTAGATACAGAAAGTGAGCGGTTGGTACAGGATGCCATAAATAATATGATGCAAAACAGAACCAGTATTGTAATTGCACACCGTTTGTCAACCATCCGTCATGCTGATGAGATCATCGTTCTGCAAAAAGGAAAAATAGTTGAAAGAGGAAATCATGAGCAGCTAATTGCACAAAATGGATTCTATAAAAAGCTGGTGGAAATGCAGGAGGTTAAGTAACCGATACCGGATTTAAAAGTCGGCATGTATCAAAATATCTCATGTTGAAGAAACCATTGAAAACGATATTTTACGTCCTGAACCTGTCTCATATATTTTCATGTCTTATATATACCGTTACAGACATATGTTACGCCATTCAGCTTCGTTTTTTGGAGCATTTCTTCACGAATACTTAATCCGCTTCGGTCTCTTTCCTTATGATAAAGATGATATTGAATAGCATTGAATTTAGCGAACCTGATACCAACCTTTGCATTCAATAACCTCAATGCCATTTCATTATCTTCTTTTCCCCAACCAAAAAAGTCTTCGTTATGTCCGTTAATTTTCAATATATCACTTTTCCAAAAAGCTATGTTGCAGCCCAGAACATAACGATAGTTTCTGCCTGATCGCTGAAACCAGTAATGCAAAACTGCAAGTAGCTGGCTATAAACAGCATTATATTTTTTTGAAAGATGCTTCCGGGCTTTAAATGGAAATGGAAGATTGCCGCTACTGAGTAATTTGTTTGTATACTCTTCATCAATCATACTTCTGGTGCCGCATACAAATGTACCTGGTTTTGAAAGCCGCATATGATCGGCAATAAAAAGTGGATGCAATAAACAATCACCGTCGATTTGGATAATATAATCTCCGTCTGATTTCAGAATAGCCTTATTCTGAATTTCGTATAACCGAAAGCCATTATCTTCATGCCAGGCATGCTTAACTAAAAAGGGAGCTCTGGATGTAAATTCGTCTATAATTTTTTTAGTCTCCGGGCCACTCCCGTCATCTGTAATTACCAATTCATCTGGCATAATTTTTTGCCACAGGACAGTTTGAAGACAAAGTCGCAGGGCATCCGGCCAGTTATATGTTGAAATATGTAAAGAACATTTAGGATGTTTCATTTTATTATTGCCGGAGTTTCAGGCAAAGTTATCACACTGAATTGAGAGCAATATTTTTTTCATCCAAGGCTCCGGCTAACGAAATTAAATATTGGAACGATAGTGGTTATTTCAATACCTCCCTGCTAATAACCAGTTTTTGAATCTCTGAAGTTCCTTCACCTATAGTACATAGCTTGGCATCACGGTAATGCTTTTCAACAGGAAAATCTTTTGTATACCCATAGCCACCAAATACCTGTACTGCGTCGTTAGCAACCTTCACGGCCACTTCGCTGGCATAATATTTTGCCATGGCAGCTTCTTTGGTTACTGATTCTCCCCTGTTCTTTAAATCACATGCCTGCAGCGTCAGCAAATCTGCTGCTGCTATCTCAGTTGCCATATCCGCCAGTTTGAAAGATATTCCCTGAAATGAAGCGATGGGCTTGTCAAACTGGTACCTCTCCTGTGAGTATTGCAGGGCGGCTTCATAAGCCCCTTTAGCGATTCCTAGTGAAAGTGATGCAATTGAAATTCTTCCCCCATCCAGTACTTTCATTGCCTGCTTAAATCCATCGCCAACTTCACCTAATCGATTACTATCAGGAATCCGGCAATTATCAAAAACCATTTCGGCAGTTTCGCTTGCCCTCATTCCTAGTTTATTTTCCTTTTTCCCCGCACTAAAACCTTTCGTTCCTTTTTCCACTACAAAAGTGGTTGAATTATTTTTTGTTCTTGGTTCCCCGGTTCTGCAAATAACTACAGCAATATCGCCACTTTTTCCATGGGTGATCCAGTTCTTGGTACCATTTATTACCCACTCATTTCCTTCTTTTATAGCAGTACATCTCATATTACCAGCATCACTGCCAGTATTTGCTTCGGTCAGTCCCCATGCACCGATCCATTCAGCAGTTGCGAGTTTAGGAAGCCATTTTTTCTTTTGTTGTTCATTACCAAAAGTGAGAATATGGCCTGTGCACAAAGAGTTATGTGCGGCAAGGCTTAGTCCTATTGATCCGCATACTTTCGCTACTTCTTCAATAATAGTTTTATACTCAACATATCCCAATCCGGCTCCTCCATATTCCTCAGGAACCAATACACCCATCATACCGAGTTTTCCCATTTCCTTAAAAACCTGCACCGGAAATTCCTGGCTCTCATCCCAATCCATTACATATGGCTTAATATGCTGACGGGCAAAATCTCTTGCTGTGTGGGCAATTTGTGCTGTTAATTCAGAAGTTTGAAAATTCATAACAATCGTCGTTAGCTTTTTAAATTTAATAACTGTGCCACTCACATTCCGGAATCCCGGAAATGGGTGGCACAATTTGAGCCTTCAAAAAAAATGCAAGCAATCATTAAAGGCAGTGCAAGATAAGGGATTTTTTTTTATACTAACAAGTGTTAGTATAAAAGATACTATGCATCTCCAAACTTAAGTTTTAGGCCATCATAGGCAAGATGAATTCCTTTAGGAAGTCCCGATTCAATTTCCTCATGCAAGCCCAACTGGTGGGAAATATGGGTAAAATAGGCCGTAGGGATCTTTAATCCATTAACCTGCTCGATTGCTTCATCCAATGTAAAATGAGAAATATGTTTTGTTTTGCGAAGGGCATTTAATACCAATATTTCTGATCCTTTTATTTTTTCCTTTTCGGTATCATCAATCCGGTTGGCATCAGTAATGTAAGTAAAAAAGCCAAAGCGGAATCCCATCACTGGCATTTTCATATGCCAAACCAGTACCGGGGTAACCGGTATATCACCAACTACAAAAGGTTCGAGGTTAATTGTATTAAGATTCAACTCAGGTATTCCCGGATACTTGGTATCCGTGAATGCATAATAAAAGTCTCTGCGAACTGCTTCTTCTGTAAGAGAGTCAGCATAAACATCTATAGGTTTCTTCTGAAAAAAATTAAAGGCTCTTATATCATCCAGCCCGGCAAGATGGTCTTTATGGGGGTGAGTAAAAAGTACCGCATCAAGGTGCTTTACATTTTCCCTGAGCATCTGGTAGCGGAAATCCGGTCCCGTATCCACGACTAAAGTCGTGGTATCCGACTGAACGAGTATACTTGATCTGAGACGTTTATCTTTTTTATCTGCTGAAGTGCATACTTCACAATCACAGCCGATCATTGGCACACCACTGCTGGTTCCGGTACCCAGAAAAGTTATTTTTAATGAGGGATAGCTCACCCGGTAAAGTTATTGGTTAATCGGGCATTACAAAACTGGCCTTTTCTAATCAGCTTTTAATTTTTCTGTTTCCAGTTTTGAAATTATTTCGGAATAGAGCTTCTTTGACTCTTCAGTTAGAATTTCGGAATTAATCTCTAATTGAGGAATGAGGTCGATTAGTGTATTGATCCGTCCTTCAGTTTGCAGGAATTTATTCAGAACAACTACCTTTTTCTGTTCCAGGATACAGTAACCGCTCTGAAATGTCCCCCTTTCGTAGCGAAGTACATAGCCAGCTTCCCTGGGAATTTCCTCGAATTTATCAAGAGTCGATTGAGTGTATTTCATAACACAAATTTAGAAGCAGATTATATGAAATGACTTCTTTTTTTTAAATATTATCCACAAAAAGGTTTTATTATTTTTGAGTATCCCTGAATATGAAAAAGACTTTCTTCTTATTTCTGATCACTCTGCCCTCTTTTTGTCTCATTGCTCAAAAAAAAATCCCTGATTTCGGCCAAATTGATATTTCTGAATTAAATCAAACCAGTTGTCCAATTGAACAAGATGCTTCAGCTATGAAAATCTTTGACATACAGGAAACAGATTTTGAAATTCTGGCGGGTGGACCGAAATTAAAAACTGAAAGAAGAGTCAGGATCAAAATCTATAACGAGAAGGGTTATAAGGACGCTTCAATTCGAATACCTTACTTGAGCATAAAAAACTGGACCAAAATAAAAGAACTTAAAGGCATAGTATATAACCTAGATGCCGCCGGAAAAATTATCACTCAACGTCTTGAAAAAAAGGATTTTTTTAAAGAAAAGACCTTCGAAAATTACGCTACAGTAAATTTTACTTTTCCCAATATCAAACCCGGGAGCGTAGTGGAATACAGTTATACAAAAATTGAGTATGATATTACCCAATTTGATCCATGGATCATTCAAAGTGATATTCCTTGCCTATATTCAACAACAATAGTGACAATACCCATTTATTCCCAGTTTAAGCAGAAATTATTTGGTTCTGATACGGTTAATTGGACAAGCAAATTGATCAAAGGAAATCAGTTCAGAAGAACGACTTATTATAAAGAAAATATCCCATCCTTTAAAGCAGAACCTTATATGAGTTCCCAAAAGGATAATCTCATGAAGATGATATTTTTTTATTTTCCTCCATCTGGCATCTTTTCCCTTGCGATGCTTTCGTCAAAATCTCTTTGGAAAACTGTTGGTGGATATTTACTCGAATCAGATTTTTTTGGTGGTCAAATAAGAAAAAAAATACCAGGGACAGAAGGAATAATTGACACCGCCAAAAGAATTACCAGGATTGAGCAAAGGATACAATATATATACAGAGCAGTTAAAGAAAGAATACCTCAAAAAACAGAACAAACATTGTATGCAGAAGATATTCTTGAAGCGTGGAATAATCGGGTAGGGAATTCTGCTGATATCAATCTGGTTCTTTTAAACCTTTTAAGAAAGGCAGAAATAACCTGTTACCCAATATTAATCAGCACCCGGGATAACGGAAGAGTTAGTGTAGATTTTCCCAGTTTAAGCCAATTAAATGGTGTAGATGTAATAGCCGAGATAGACTCTGTGGCTTCAAAATATTATATTATGGATGCGAGTCTTAAATTTCAAACTTTAACGAATCCTCCTTTTAATGTAATAAACAGAGTTGCTTTTCTATTAAATCCAGATAATATGGATTGGTTTATGATCGAAGATGGAAGACCTCTCCTGAAACAAAACATTAGTCTTTTTTGTGAGCTTTCAAATGACGGAAAAATAATTGGTGAAGCATCCTTACAGCATTATAATTATGCAAAAGAATATATTCTGGACAGTACCAGCAGAGACGAAGAAAAAGAGGACGAAGAGTATTTTGATAAAAAAGCACAGGGTTTGCAAATCGATTCTTTCAGCAGAGAAATAACAAACAATGAGGAAGACCCTGTTTTTGATAGGATTTCATTTACTTATCAACTGAAACAGACCAATGATTTTTTCTTTCTCAATCCACAATTTCTTACGTCTCAAAAGAATAATCCCTTTGTAACAGATACAAGAAATACAGATATCGATTTCGGATGTAATCAGGATTTTGTTTTAATGATCAATTTATCTATTCCACCTTCTTTTGAAATTGATCATTTGCCCAAAAATGTTATTGTAAGAGCTCCTGATTCCAGTTTCTTTTATTCCAGAACGTTTAGTTTCCTGAATGGCACTGTATATATGAGCCAGTTATTTAGTATAAAAAGACCTCTCTTTTTAAAAGAAGAATATGCCGGAGTAAAAGAGTCCTTCAGCCGTATGTACACATTAATGAATGAGGAATTGATATTGCGAAAGAAAAAAGAATAATTTGTTATTTACTCTGCATTTTAATAACAGGCACTATCATTTCTTCCAGGCTTACGCCCCCATGCTGAAATGTGTTTCTGTAATAATTTACATAGTAATTATAATTATTGGGGTAACAGAGAAAGCCATCTTCTTTGGCGAATATATAAGATGAGTTGACAGTTGGCACAGGCAAACCAGCTTCCCGCGGATCCCGAAATGCCAATACTTCTTTGGGTTCATAATTCAGGTTACGACCGTGCTTGTATCGAAGATTAGTTGTCGTTTGCTTATCTCCTATTACTTTAAATGGAGTTTTCACTCTTACGCTGCCATGATCGGTTGCCAGAACAATACGTATATTTTTATCAGCTATTTTCTTCAAAGCCTGGTGAAGTGGGGAATGTTCGAACCAGGAAGTTGTGATACTGCGATAGCTCATTTCATCGCCTGCCAGCTCTTTCAAAACTTCCATCTCCGTCCGGGCATGGCTAAGCATATCCACAAAATTGTAAACGATCACATTCAGGTCGTTATTAAGCAAGTTGTGAATATTGTTCACCAGGTCGAGGCCGGCCTGGTTGTTCAAAACCTTTGTATAAGATGCCTTAAGATCACCTTTACCCAGTCTTTTTAACTGAGCTCTGAATAATTCTTCTTCATGCAGATTCTTCCCACCTTCTTCATCATCATTTTTCCATTGAACAGGAAATTGCTTTTCAATATCAACAGGAAGCATCCCGGCAAAAATGGCATTTCTTGCATATTGGGTGGCTGTTGGAAGAATACTGTAAAAGCTATCTTCCTCCAGGATGCGAAAACTCTCAGCGAAAATTGGCTGGATCGCCTTCCACTGATCAAAACGAAGGTTATCAATTAATATAAAAAATAAAGGAATACCCTTTTCAACATGAGGTAGTACTTTAAACTTGAATACAGAGTGGCTCATTACCGGTCCATCTGTACTTTTCGGACTCACCCAGCTGGCATAATTTTTTGATATAAACTTGAAAAACTCTGTATTTGCCTCACTCTTCTGACTCTGCAATACTTCCTGCATTTCCGGACTATCGCTTTTCTGCATTTCAAGTTCCCAATAGACCAGTTTTTTATAAATATCCATCCATTCATTATAGTCCGGATTGCTGTTCAGGGCCATAAAAAGATTACGGAACTGCTGCTGATATGCTGTGGTTGTTTTTTCAGCAACCAATCTCTTGTTGTCAATGATCTTCTTAAGACTAAGCCAAACCTGGTTGGGATTTACCGGCTTTATCAGGTAATCGCTGATCTGCGAACCGATCGCATCATCCATCAGGTTTTCAGTCTCATTCTTAGTGATCAATACAACAGGCAGTGATTGATTTATTTCTTTGATTTTTGAAAGAGTTTCCAAACCGGTGATACCGGGCATGCTCTCATCAATCAGCACCACATCTACAGGATTCTCTTTAACGAAATCAATGGCATCAAAACCATTGGTAAAAGTTTGTACCTCATATCCCTTGTTTTCCAAAAACAGCTTTTGAGACTGTAAACTTTCTATCTCATCGTCTACCCAAATAATTTTTGCTATTGACATTCGTAGAGTTTAAAGTATGAATTTGATAAGCTAATATCAAGTGAAAATTAGTCGGCTGGCAGTTACAACGATAAGGCAAATAAATGAGACCTCAAACCGAAATGTTATAAAACTCAAATTTAGCTTATTCATTTGCCGCTTTGTACTTTTGTCATCCTGCCTTTAACAAAAAAGCAACAATGACACCAGTTCGCAAAATCATCAACGATCCTGTATATGGTTTTATTACTATCGACCATCCGCTGATTCTTCAAATAATTTCTCACCCGGTATACCAGCGGCTTCGCAATATTCACCAAATGGCATTTGCCTATCTTGTTTACCCGGGTGCTATGCATTCCCGCCTTCATCATTCTTTAGGCGCCTATCACCTTATGTGCACGGCCCTTAATGAGTTAAAAAGCAAAGGAACTGAGATTAATCCAGATGAAGAATTGGGAGCTAAACTAGCAATCTTATTACATGATATTGGACATGGACCTTTTTCGCATGCACTCGAAACAGAGTTGATAAAAGATGTGAGTCATGAAACCATTTCATTGCTCTTAATGAAAAAGCTGAACAAAGAATTCAATGGGCAGTTACAAACCGCTATTGACATTTTTACAGATAAGCATCCCAAAAAATTCCTTCACCAACTTGTATCTGGCCAGCTTGATGTTGACAGAATGGATTACCTGAACCGGGATAGTTTTTTTACTGGTGTGGCTGAAGGAGTCATCGGATATGATCGTATCATAAAAATGTTGGTTGTAAAAGATGGGCAGCTGATGGTGGAAGAAAAAGCCATTTATTCCATTGAAAAATTCCTGGTTTCCCGGCGCCTGATGTATTGGCAGGTTTACCTGCACAAAACTGTTTTAGCTGCTGAAATGATGCTGGTGAAAATAATTGAAAGAGCCCGTCAGCTTATACAAAATAAAATAGAGGTAATTGCAGCAACAGAAGAATTAAATTTCTTTTTACAAAATTTTACAGAAAAGAACTCAATTGATGAGCATCTCGATTCGTTTTGCAGGCTTGATGACTATGATGTGATGACCACAATAAAAAACTGGAGCAACCATCCCGATAAAATACTCAGCATTCTTTGCAATTCATTAATAGAACGAAACTTATTTAAGGTTATATTAAAAGGCGACTCATTTAATAAAACGATTGTCTCAGAAAAGAAAAAAGAGCTATGTTCAAAATATGATATCAGCGAAGAAGAATCTGGTTATTTTGTTTTTACCGGAGAGGCCAGTAACACAACTTATAAATTACATGACGAGAAGATCAATATTCTCTTTAAAGACGGAACCATTAAAGACATTTCCCAGGTAGATAATGCATTGATCCAACATAATACAGGATTGGTATATGGCGAGGTTAAAAAATATTATTTTTGTTACCTGAGGGATCCAAAATAATACCTTCATAAAATATCCGGATTAACAGATCAACAAATTAACCTGAAATCTTATGCCTATGCAATTTCCCGCATCACAGATAGCCCTGATAGTTGGTGGTAAAATAGAAGGCAATCCGGAAGTCGCTGTTCATTCATTTGGAAAAATTGAAGAAGCCGGAGAAGGCCAGTTAAGCTTTCTGGCTAATCCCAAATATGAGGATTATTTATACTCTACCAAAGCGTCGATCGTAATAATAAATGAAAACTTCAGGTTAAGACAATCCGTAAAGGCTACATTGATCCGGGTAGCTGATGCTTATTCAGCTTTTGCAATGCTGCTGGCTAAATACCAGGAAATAATGCAACAGCAAATGAATGGTATACAGCAACCGGTTTATATAGCAAAATCCGCATCGCATGGTGAAAATGTATTTATAGGTGCATTTGCTTACCTGGGAGAGAATGTAAAAGTGGGAAGCGGTACAAAAATTTACCCGGGAGTGTTCCTGGGAGATAATGTTTCAATAGGTGATAACTGTATTATTCATGCCGGCGTAAAGATCTACCATGACTGTATTGTTGGTAACCACTCCACCATTCATGCCGGAACTGTGATAGGAAGTGATGGTTTCGGCTTTGCACCCCAGTCAGATGGAAGTTTTAAAAAAGTGCCGCAGATCGGTAATGTTGTTATTGAAGACCATGTTGAAATTGGAGCTAATGCAACTATTGACAGAGCAACAATCGGTTCAACAATAATTAAAGCAGGTGCCAAACTTGATAACCTGATCCAGATTGCACATAACGTAGAAGTAGGAAGCAGCACTGTAATCGCAGCACAAGCCGGCGTAAGTGGAAGTACAAAAATCGGAAAAGGAGTAATGATTGGAGGACAGGTTGGAATTGTTGGCCATATTCAGATAGGTGATGGAGCGAAGATTAATGCACAAAGCGGCGTCAGCAAATCATTGGAACCAGGTAAAGCTGTAACAGGTTCCCCGGCATATGACTATACTTCTGCGTTACGAAGTCAGGCGATCAGCCGGAAACTTCCTGAACTCGAAAAAAGAGTGAAAGAGTTGGAAGCATTAATTAAACAAATGCTCACAGAGAAAATCCCCTAATTTCAATAACCAGGATCACTGATTGAAACTATGGCATAATAGTCTGCCTGTTGCCAGACTATGTTATCTTTGTCAGCATGATCACTTCTGTAAAAGATAAAACCGAAACCATCGATATTATGTCACCTGATTTTAACCCGGATAAACAACATACCATTAGTGCACCTGTTAGTATTTCGGGAACGGGACTGCATACAGGTATTATGGCAGAACTGACTTTGAACCCTGCAAAGCCGGGAACAGGTTTTCAATTTCAAAGAGTTGATTTATCCGGCAAACCGACTATTAAAGCCGATTGCGATCTCGTTACAGATATAAGCAGAGGAACTACACTTGAAAATAACGGCGTCAAAGTAAGCACAGTAGAGCATTTGTTGGCTGCCCTGGTAGGTATGGGAGTAGATAATTGTTTAATTGAGATAAATGGCCCCGAAGTTCCGATTATGGATGGTAGTTCCGCACCATTCGTTAAATTAATTCAGGAGGCTGGTGTTACCGAGCAAGATGCAGAAAAAATATGGTATAATATTGAGGAGAACATCTACTACTTTGATGAACAGAAAAGAGTCGAAATGGTGGCCATGCCTGCTTCAGAATACCAGATAACCACATTGATTGATTTCAATTCACCTGTTCTTGGAACCCAACATGCTGGATTGAAACATATCCGTGACTTCAATAATGAAATAGCACCCTGCCGTACTTTTTGTTTTTTGCATGAATTGGAAATGCTTCTTGACAACAACCTTATCAAAGGGGGTGATGTAAACAATGCAATTGTGATTGTAGACAAGAAAGTGGATGAAAAGGAAATGGAAAGGTTGAGAGGTATTTTCAGAAAAGATAAGATTGAAGTTAAGAGTGGAGGTTATTTAAATAATCTTGAACTACGATTTCCAAACGAGCCAGCAAGACATAAACTGCTGGATATTGTCGGTGACCTGGCTTTGATAGGTTATCCTATCAAAGGAAGAATCATTGCCAACAGGCCCGGACATAGCAGCAATGTGGAGTTTGCCAAAAAGATTAAGCAATACATTAAGAAGAACAAACATAATAGAGGAGTACCTGTTTACGATCCTACACAACCACCGGTTTTTGATCAGCAGTATATTGAAAAGAAACTGCCCCATCGTTATCCTTTTGCTTTAGTTGATAAGATCATTGAAATCAGCGATACACATATTATCGGCATAAAGAACGTCACTTTTAATGAATGGTTTTTCCAGGGACATTTTCCCGGAAACCCTGTAATGCCCGGTGTATTGCAGATCGAAGCATTGGCTCAATGCGGAGGCATTCTTGCAATAAATCTTAGCGGCGAAGGTCAATACGATACTTACTTCCTCAAAATAGATAACTGTAAATTTAAAAATATGGTCCGCCCTGGTGATAGCCTGATTTTGAAAATGGAACTCTCTGCTCCTATCCGTCGTGGGATATGTGAAATGAAAGGAACCACTTATGTAGGCAACAAAGTTTGTTGCGAAGCTGACCTGGTGGCCCAGATTGTGAAGCAGTAGATTTAATTTGGAATAATTGTTAGTTTTTTACCGGGTTTAACAGTTATTTTTCCTCCCTGAAGCACATTCAATGTGCCATGAAAAATACATTCAGTTCCGGCTCCTGGCAAGGGATCTATAATTACATGAACACCCGGACCGATTACTGCAGGTGGCAATGTCCCATTAAGCCAATTATCAGGATTACTCCAGTTACCATCTCCCATAATCGGTGGACCACTTGGTGTCCCTATAACATTCAGAAACTGGTAAACTGCTTCCTGTGAGGTGACAATAAAAGAATTTGTATTATAATTTGAAATATCATCCCGGCTTTGGGAGTAGGGATTATTTCCCGTTGCCGGGGTTGGTGTTCGTGCATCATAAAATCCTTCAGTACAGTTAGGTTGGTAAGGAGGCGGGCATCCCTGGAAATGGGATATATAAGACATGCCCCTGTCAAAGAGAGGTTGCTCGTCTTCTAACCGCCAACCCAACGTTAAAGTAATTGTGCCTCCACCGGTAACTTGCTCCCTTACCAGCCAGGTCCGGTCTACGTTCTTTGTTGTGAGTGGATCCAGTAGTCTTCCGGCTGTTGTCACTCCGGGCTTAACTCTTACACTAAAATTATCTGGTGTACCGGCATTGGTAATTGTTGCCGGTGTGTAAGATGTTGTGTTGATCCCGATTGGGAATAATTTTGATCCAGCAGATACATAGCGGCTGAGTCTTCCTGTATCGTTAGTAATAAAATAATTCTGCTTATCCGCAACAAGAGTTCCGGTATCCATTTTTAAATCATACTTGTCTAACGTGATGAAACTGCCATTTTTTAAAGTAATGGATTTTGTATTGGTTGTTCCTGTCAGGGTAACACTCTTACTGGAAAGTATCATAGGAGCTATAATAAAACCTGAGGAACTTAATAATGTAGGCGTGCCGGAAAAGCTCACAGTTCCAAACCCATTCAATAAACCTGCATTGGTAAGATTACCACTAATTATGTTCAGACGTTTGGTAGGATTGATCGTTAATTTTCCTGCAGCCTGTATATTGATATTAGCAGAGACATTGCATTGCCCGGGAGGGAAATTATCTATGGTAACTGATACACCACCAGGGATATTTTTTGGCCCGATCTGGTAGTTGACCCAATTTTCAGGAATATCCCAGTCACCATCACCGGTAAAAATATAATTGCTACCGGCGTAGATTCTCCACGCATCATTATATTTTTCCCATCCTAACGAATAAGAGGCGCCTCCAAATAACCAAATATTACCAGCTTCGTCAATCCAGGAAACACTTCTGTTCCTCCCCCCCGGTGTACTACCAGGAACCTCAATACCTTTAATTCCATAAACATCTACACCTGCACCTATGTTACTTCCTTTTACCCAAGTCCATTGATTGTTTGATATATTATATTTCCATAAATCGTTCAAGTCGCTTTCTTCCCAGCCTGCTAATCCACCAAACAACCATAGTTTTCCGGTTTTGTCTGTCCATGAAATAGCACCAGTTCTTCCTCCGGGTTTATTTGTTGGAGACTCGACCCCTTTTGTGCCATATACTCCGGAAACAAACCCAATGCTATCTCCATTCATCCAGGTCCATTCATTAGTTGTAATATTATACTTCCATAAATCATTTAAAGTTTGACTGAAGGTTGTACTTCCGCTATTCGGAAATCCATCCCCCCCAAAAAGCCAGAGATTGTTAGAATTATCTTTCCATGAAACAGCTTCAACCCTAGCGCCTGGTTTATTATTGATTGAAGCAACTCCCTTATTACCATAAATACCCAATACATTTGCTATATCATCGCCTTTAACCCAGGTCCATTCATTGGTTGCAATACTATATTTCCATAGATCATTATGTAAAGTGCCATCTCCTAAATATCCGATTCCGCCAAATAACCACAAATTACCCGAATTATCTTTCCATGAAACGGCCCCACTTCTCGAGCCTGGTTTATTATTGACGGACGCCGTTCCCTGAGTTCCATACACCCCAGACGCATAATAAATACTATCTCCCTTTATCCATGTCCATTGATTAGTAGAAATATCATACTTCCATAAATCATTTAATAATCCACTTTCATAGTTATGCGAAGAAGCTGCCAAGCCATCTCCTGAAAATAGCCATAGGTTATTTGAATTATCAATCCATGAAACAGCTTCAGACCTGGCACCTGGTTTATTTGAACTATTAGGAACACCGATATTTCCATATACCCCAAAAGCACTTGCTGTGCTATCACCCTTCATCCATGTCCATTCATTAGTATATATGTTATATTTCCAAAGATCATTGAGCAAGCCTGAGGTCGTTCTCGCATTTCCGTATCCTCCAAACAACCAGAAATAGCCGGAGCTGTCCGTCCAGCTTACTGCACCTGATCTGGCTCCCGGTTTATTGTTAATCGATGGAACACCCTTTGTGCCATATACTCCGTATTGTTCTCTTACACTATCACCACTCATCCATGCCCAATGAGTATTTGTGTAAGGGTCAGAGGGAGGAGTTGCCGTAACATTTAGGACAGCCTGTATCATAAACCTTCCGTATGTTGTGGCTTCTGTTGGCAGACCGTTTCCTAATCCTGATTTATAGTAATAAGCCCCGGATCTTGTTGGTGAGGCTTCAAACTGGCTTGTTACAGGATAATATGCTGTAGTTGCATTAGCAGTTTGTGCTATTCCTACATAAAAATCTGCGTTGGTTAAGCTGGGAGGAGTTGTGATGGTGAAATTCTTATATTGATTCAGCTCACCTGAAACAGTAACATAGTTTGCCGATTGTGCAATTATTGTTCCGGAAGAATTCATTACAACTGCATAAACTGTATTACCCACATTAGCTGAACTGCTCAAATAGACATTAACACCTGACACAGTTGCCGTTCCGTTAACATGGTATTTTGCAAGAAACAGACCTGCGTTGGTTCCCCATCCGTAACTTAGATAAGGATCAGAGTCATCAGCATAACTGTAAGTATTTGCATTGACGGACTGTAAATAGTATCCATTGTTATTTGCCACAATATCATCTGCAGGAAGAGATACTGTAATAGAGTTCAAACCAATTACCGAAGAATTATACCCATCAAATGTTACCGTTGCACTGCTTTGAGGGGCAATTGTAACTGTTTTTGTATTTGTAAATGAATTGGCACCACTTATCGTTAGGGTAACGGGGCGATTTGTTAAGGTTGTTGCTCCTGCATTTGTAATGACCGCTCTGACAACATGGGGAAATCCATAATTAGCCGGAATTTTCTTTAATGTATAAATAGTGGTTACTTCTGCATCTGTCAACGGTGCCGCGGTAAACCTGAAAGTTGTCCCCGATACAGGCAATACACTATTATAGTTGTCAAATTTATAACCGCCGGCTTCATAATTTCCATTTATAAATGATGCTGATCCCCATTGCGTCTCATCACTTTTTGTAGCATTTACAGACCTTATTTCACTACCTCCTTTTATCCCGACAACTGCATTTAAAGTAGAAGATGAAGAAGCACTTGGCGAAAAGCTGCCATAAATAAATTCGATCCGGTTAGTGGTTTCATACAATTTGATCTGGAAGTTAATATTATCATATTGCTTGGGCGTGGCCCATTCCCGGAGGTTTTTGAATTGTATCGTACAAATTCTTGAACCTGCTGCACCCGAAGTAAAAACTCTGTATTCGGCAGCCGCAATACCTGCATCCAGATCCAGGTTAAATGGAGCAATTACATTCGTTTCCGTAGAACTCAAAACATCCGGAATATAAGTTTCAGCTGGCGCCGTAGAACCAAATTTGATAAATCCATTTGTATTTAAAACAAACTGGGTAAAAGTGGTGGCATTATAGATAAAATTGAATCCGATATTCTGCACAGAAGAATTGTCATCGTCATATGTCATTGTGCCGGCATTATAATTCAGGGTAATTGCTGTCCCGGAAGACCCTAAATCCGTATAAGTTCCACTGATAATTTGTGCGTTGGCAGCTATATAATTGAATTGTGAATATGCATTATTAAACGAAGTTAATAAGAGTACCATGCAAAAGGCTAATAAGAGTTCTAGCAGTTTATTTTTTTTGAATAAGCACAACATATGCATGACTATCGTTGATAATAGTTAATTAATGCCACATCAAGGATTTTGGATATTTGAGATTGTATTTTATGTATCGAGTAAACCGGTTATTTTTCTTCAGATAGTTCACATAGAAAAATCGATTACTCTTTTAATACCTACCTTCTGTTTACTTGACAATAATTATTCTTTTTGTTTCGTCTATGTTTCCATTCTTTAAAATCTTCAGTTGGTATTGTCCCGCTGCCAGGTTCAGCCCAGAAATATCCACATAATAATTAGTGGCTTGCTGTGCTGTAATCGTTTTAAAAAGCACCAACTGGCCAGCCATATTTATAAGATTCAATCCAACTCTTTCACTGGTCATAAAAGCAGAAGGAATCGAAACATAAAACCCTGTTTTAACTGGATTGGGGAAAATACTGATCTCATTTTTATCTTTCACCAATCTGAGAATCCTTATATCACTTAATGAATTCTTTCCGTTAATGTCAATCTGCCGGATCCGGTAATAAAGAATAGAAGAGCCCAGATTATCTATACCTGTATCTGTAAAAGAGTAATTATTTGTACTATTATTATTTGCTGCTTTATTTACCATCCCCACTGAGCTGAAATCCGTTCCATTCTGGCTACGTAATATTTCAAAGTGATGGTTTAACTCTTCATTTGCCACTGTCCAGTTAAGTAAGGCATCGTTATTCTTTTTAATTACATCAAAAGAGAGCCAGGAAACGGGTAATACCTGTAGTTGTTCAGCATATTGATATGTTGAATACCCTGTTCCTTCGTCAGGAAGAGGGGATGCAGGAACAATAGTGCTTCCAAAAAACATCTGGACATAATTGGTATAATCATTTGCTCCGGTACCGGCATCATTGGCTTCAATATAATTCTGGTAGAGAGACCCTGGACCGCCATCTGCCAAGTGAGCTAATCTAACATTTTGAGAAGTAGCTGACCCATTGGTGAATGTTAACCTCATTACCGGAAAATTTGTTCCGGCAGTAATATTTGTATTAGTTGTTATGCTTGCATTAGAAGCTGAAAATCCATAAGTTGTATATCCCCCTTCATTGGGCAAGGTTGACAAATCAGAAAATGAAGTAAAGTAAGAAGTCAGTGAAGTTTTCGAAATTGCAGGTTGTGTAACTCCTTGCGGTATCTGGAAAACAAAAATTACATTGGTAAGATAACCATTAAAACCTACTGTTGGGCTTATTACAATATCCACTGAATTAGCTGTGGGGCCGGGTATTAATCCAGCTTTAAATTTTAATTGCCCAAAAACAATAGTGCTGGAAAACACTAAAATGATTGTAAGAATTTTTTTCAGCATAAAATAGGTTTAGTATGGTGTTGGATAATTAGTTTGGAATTGATTGTGTTTTGACATTAGACTCTACATTGCCTATCATCTGAAGCAGTACGAGTCTGTCATTCGGGCCAGTGGGTCCATTGCTTCCCTGATAACGCATGATCTTATTCATATTAAGATCTCCCCTGTAGTAACCTGTGAAAACATTGCTCTCCACCCCTCCTAATGATTGTAACAATACTAATCTATCGTTTGGCCCGGTCGGACCATTACTTCCCTGATAGCGAACTATAGCATTTCCACTTGCATCTCCCCCCCACATCACATTAACAGTTCCGAGAGTTGGGTGAGTTAAAGTAGTATAAGCAGCTCCTGAAGTACCATACAATTGTGAAGAAAGTGCTGTTCGCAAATCAAATACCCTGGATGGCGTATACGCAGATGATTTTTGTTCTGTAACCAGTTTTGAAGATGCCTGGTTAAAAGAAATTCCTAGATGATTTCTATGCCGGACAGTGATTATATAATTATCACTAAGAATATTATTGAAAGTAACCGGACTTACTCCATCTACATCTACAATATCGCCATCTCTTTGTATTAAAGCGCTTCTTGTTTGCAAAACAAAATTTCCGGGAGATGCGTTAAGATTTCTAAGCTGCAGAAAAACCCAATCAACAATATTGTCGTCTGCAGCTGCCTGGGCACCCAACACACTGCTATAAGGAATTGTTTCAGTTACATCATTTGATACATGTGAAAAGTTTGAATTATACGGCGCTACCCGGTAGGGATCTGTACTTGGAAAGTTTGCTGTACTAGAGGAAGATCCGAAGGGCAATGTCCTTAAACCATTATCAGCCATAAGCCCTGTGCTTGAGACATAAGCCCCCTGCAAGAAGGTTCTTGCACCAACAAGCAGAAACTTATTGATTCCTGATAAAGCCCCTGCATCTGAAGTTATAGGTACCCCTACTCTATTTGTGGAAGCATCATGAGTTTCCCCGGTGGAAGTCCAGTCCCCTGTGGATGTATTGTAATAATATCCAACAATATTTGCTTCCGTTCCATTTACATCAAGCGGATCAACATACTGCCCTGAAACAGTCACAGTACCGCCATTGATGCCGTTTTTGGTAACCGGCCAGGACGTTGTAAGATGCGATGCTGTACTGGGAGGTTTATTGGGATCTGCAGTTCCTAAAACCTTTGCCCCGAAATTGGCCGCCGGATCAAATGTGCTTCCTGAAATTGTAAGAAAAAGAGGGCGGTAATTCGCATTCTCTCCTAATGGTAGTTCCAGGTTCGTTACACCACCGGAAAGTTCTTTTCTCAGCTGGCCTGTTCCATCCGTCCATATAAAACTATTTGCTGCACCTGGAGTTACTAAAGCAGAAGATGCAATAAAAAGATTAAAATTTCCTGTTTTTATTTTCCCATTCGTTAATATCAGGTTACTTCCAATCTTCATATCAGAAAGTAAAACGACATTACCCGCCGACTTATCAATCTTTAAATTTGGAATTATATGTCCACTCATATCGATATTTTGTGCAGCAACATCAACTAATTCCAGAAGGCCGTTTCCCTGGATATCCACATTACTGGTGATATTCCCTTTCACTGACACTGTTGCTCCAGCCTCAATAGTAAATATTGCATTGTCAATTACTAGTTGCGACCAACTAATTCCGGCAATAAAACCAGCTATTACAGACAACAAGATTTTCTTTCCCATAAAATCATTTTTTATGACAAGAATCTGAAAAAGTACCAGCCTTTGTTTTGAAATTATACCAGTAATGATAAGTTGCCAGGTTACCTTTACTGATAGTTCATAAGGAGCTAACGGAAGATATGGAGGTTAGTAAGAGGATATCGACTAACTAAATATCAGGAATAAAAGTGAAATGAACAATACCCGTAAAAAGGTATTTTAAAAAATAATAGAAAAATTTGGGCGGCTAGTTACTGTTAGGAACAACTCAAATCCTACTTCCGGCCTATAAACTGCCTGAAACGCCTGACCAGCCTGTGATAAAACTCCTTATTAAATAACTGGGAGTCCCGCATAGCTTTATGAATAAGGAATATCCCGACTGGCCCCAGGATAAAAGTTGCCAGCCACATACCCGTAAAGGGTTCCATTTTACCTTCCTTGGCAAATTTTTCTCCGGTTGTACTGGTAAAATAAAATATCATGAAAAAGGCAATAGCAAAAATCAATGGTGTGCCTAAACCACCCTTTCGTATAATTGAGCCCAGGGGTGCGCCAATTAAAAAAAGGACCACACAGGCTAGTGATAACACAATCTTTCGATGCCATTCAATCTGGTGCTTTCTTAGGATTCTTTCTCTCGCCATCATGTTTGCGATCATGGATTCCGTACTTACCCGAACAGATGATGCTACACTTCTTGAGCCTTCATTTACACTTTCCCGTGCAGAGTCAGGAAGAACTTCATTAAAACTTTTATACTTTGTCACTAGCTGTTGCGAATCCTTTTTCCATGTTGAATCAAGGTAACCGGCAAAAGGCAATTGCCGGAACAAGTCTTTTGTCATCTGTCTCCTGACACTGTCATTTTCTTTCCTTAAAGAATCAATCGACCTGTTTAGTTGATGGATACTAAACATTCTCTCACTGTTCCTGTTCACACTATCCGCAGTGCGACTATTAAATCCCAGCGTACTAAGGTCAAACCGTTTTTTAAATTCTCTGAAACCAATGCGGATAAACTCTGTATTCTCTCTTTCATATACATTCCCCTTTTCCTGGTATCTCCATCCGTTTTTCAGATTAAACTCAAGGAATCTTTTATCACCTGTAACCCGCATTATTCCACTTTCCGCAACAATAAAATTATCCTGCAGATTATTCCCTTGTTCATAAACGACAACATCTCTGATTACACTATCATTTTCTTCCTTCTTACCGACTTTGATTGCATATTGAGGGATTTTGTCATAGAAAACACCTTCTTTAAGATCGAAAGCGGGTTTTGCAAAAACAATATCTGCCAGTAATGTCCGGGATTTAAGATTTGCTACCGGGATGACATAATTCGAGAAAAGAAATGCAATGACTCCAATAAATATGCTTAGTATTAATAATGGCCGCATAAAGCGAAGCAGCGAAATACCAGAAGATTTGATAGCAACAAGTTCAAAACTCTCTCCGAGATTTCCGAAAGCCATGATGGATGAAAGCAAAATAGCCAAAGGAAGAGCTAACGGAACAAGCACTGCACTTTGATAAAGGATAAACTCAAGAATTACATTAGTTCCGAGGCCTTTACCAACAAAATCGTCGATATAAAGCCAGAAAAACTGCATGATCAAAACCAGCAGGGTAATAAAAAAGGTAGCCACAAAAGGGCCTATAAAGGTTTTGAGAATGAGTTTATCCAGTTTTTTGAACACTTATCTTTAAGTTATGATCGAAACAAAAATAAGGCTTTCGCAAAAGGAGATGGAGTTGGTTAATGACGCCGATGTTATTTTAACAAAGAATACAATACTTCAAAAGGCGCAACTGATCCTCGGCCATATTGCAGAGCATCAACAAAAGCTAATATCAAACAGAAAAAACAGGCTTGCCGATGGATTAGTTCATACCTCCCCTAAAATTTCAAGGGGCGAAAACTATAAAGGTCTTCCCTGGCTGATGCTTGATTATCCCAGGAAATTTGAAAAAGAAAACTTTTTTGCCATACGGACTATGTTCTGGTGGGGAAACTTTTTCAGCATCACTTTACATATTTCGGGACAATACCAAAAACTCTTCAGTTCCAAAGTCATTTTATCCCATCAAAGGCTGAAAGAAGAAGAATTTTATGTGTGCAGGAACAATGAGCAATGGGAGCACCATTTCGAAAATGAAAATTATCTACAGATCAGTATGATAGATAAAAAACAATTTGAGGAAATAATTCAAAGAAGCGATTTCTTCAAATTATCATTCAAAATACCCATTGAAAGATGGGATGAAGCAATTGATATACTTCTCGAAAAATTCAGATTTCTGATTGAAATATTGGAAAATTAATTTCCCAGGCGATGGAAGAGGTCTTTCACCTGGTAATCCCAAAGCAAGGTTTGATCTTTGATATCTTTCTTATCAGCGAAGTCTTTAATCACCAATATAGTTTGGTTAGTGATCTCTGATTTATCTATACTGAATTCAAAAAACTCTTCTTTGGGAGCTGTGAGCCAATGGAACCGGATGAATTTATCCTGTTCCCTTTCCTGCACATCAGCTTTCTCAAATGATCCGTTCCAGCCAAAGTAATAAATGCCATCCCTTTCATCCACCTTATCCGCAAACCATTCGGAAAGACCGGCAGGAGTAGAAAGAAATTCATACAAAATGGATGGCGAACAACGTACCGGGAACTCTAAAGTGTATAATTGTTTACTCATTCTAATAGGGCGCTTCAAGCAGTGCGACTGCTGCAATAATAGAGAAATAATGAATGTGACAAAATATTTTCCCTTTTATTTTTCCCCTGTTTTAAGCCGTAAATGGTGGAACAGAAAATAAACCATTCATAAGAACGTTAAAGGATTATAAAAATATATTTGGGTCATATTGCCAATTTCGATAATTTGCCCTGAAGTTCAATACTTTCTGTACGGAAAACGACATTGTGGTGGGTATTTTTAGAGTATAAGGTGAACCGAAACTTATAATTCTTTAACCCTTAAAATACACCATTTAAACCCATACCTATGAGCATGAGACAACTCAAGATCACGAAGTCAATTACGAATCGTGAATCTCAAAGCCTCGAAAAGTATCTTCAGGAGATCGGCAAAGTCGAACTCATTACCCCCGAAGAAGAGGTGAAATTAGCAACCCTTATAAAGCAGGGAGATCAAAAAGCACTGGAAAGGCTTACTAAAGCAAATCTTCGCTTTGTTGTATCAGTAGCTAAACAGTATCAAAACCAGGGGCTTTCGCTTCCAGACCTTATTAATGAGGGCAACCTGGGCCTGATTAAAGCAGCACAGCGTTTTGATGAAACAAGAGGTTTTAAATTTATCTCTTACGCTGTTTGGTGGATCCGCCAAAGCATTCTTCAGGCATTGGCAGAACAAGCCCGGATTGTAAGACTGCCCCTTAACAAAGTGGGTCTTACGAACCGTATTCAAAAGGCTTTTTCACAGCTGGAGCAACAGTATGAAAGAGAACCCTCTGCAGAAGAGCTGGCTGAATTGCTGGAAATGGACCTGGAAGAAGTGTCTTCCACACTTGGAATCAATTCCCGCCACGTTAGTATGGATTCTCCGCTTTCAGAAGGTGAAGAAAACACCCTGATCGATGTACTGGAAAATCCAAATGCTGAAAAAACTGATCAGGAACTGGATCATAATGAATCTCTGAAAACAGAGATCGATCGTAGCCTGAAAGCTTTGACTGAAAGGCAAAAAGAAGTGATCTGTTACTTTTTCGGCATTGGCGTTGATCACCCCATGAGCCTGGAAGATATCGGTGAAAAATTCAATCTAACCCGGGAAAGGGTAAGGCAGATCAAAGACAAGGCTATTACCAAGTTGAAAACATCCAATCGTACTAAACTATTAAGAACCTATTTAGGCATGTAAATAATTATACTCTCATATCTTTGCAATTCTTTAAAAGTGAACATCAAAATGTTCACTTTTTTGTTGGAATAAATCATTATCACCTGTCTTTAAATAAGGTACAAGCAGAAAAAGATCACAAGAAATGTTTAACAGCTTACAGGAAAAATTAGAATCGGCCTTTAAGAATATTAAAGGTCAGGCCCGTATTACAGAGCTTAATATTGCTTCTACAGTAAAAGATATCCGCAGGGCATTGGTGGATGCGGATGTGAACTATAAAATAGCTAAAGAGTTTACCGATAAAGTAAAAGATAAAGCCTTAGGCGAAAAAGTTATCAATGCTGTATCTCCCGGCCAGTTGATGACAAAAATTGTGAAAGATGAACTGGCAGAGTTAATGGGTGGGCAGGAAGCGGTATTTAATGCAAAGGGGAATCCTGCAGTAATTCTGATAGCCGGATTGCAGGGTAGCGGTAAAACCACCTTTAGTGGTAAGCTGGCTAATTATCTCAAAACAAAAAAAGGACTTTCCCCGATTCTTGTTGCAGCAGATATTTATCGCCCTGCAGCGATGGAACAACTAAGGGTTTTAGGTGAGCAGATAGGTGTTGATGTACATATTGAAGAAGAAACCAAAGATGCCGTTGCTATTGCAAAAAATGCAGTAAAAGAAGCCAGAAGTAAAAATAAGAATGTAGTAATTGTAGATACGGCCGGACGATTGGCAATTGATGAAGCGATGATGACGGAAGTAGCTAATATCCGTGATGCAGTAAATCCACAGGAGATTTTATTTGTGGTGGATAGCATGACCGGCCAGGATGCTGTAAATACAGCCAAAGCGTTTAATGATCGTCTTGACTTTACAGGTGTTGTTCTTACAAAACTGGATGGTGATACAAGAGGTGGTGCCGCTCTATCCATCAAATACACGGTAAACAAACCCATCAAGTTTACCAGCGCCGGGGAGAAGATGGACACTCTGGATGTTTTCTATCCGGATAGAATGGCGCAGCGTATCCTTGGAATGGGAGACATCACATCTTTGGTAGAAAAAGCGCAGGAACAATTTGATGAAGCACAGGCTAAAAAACTGGAAGCCAAGATCCGCAAGAACAAATTTGATTTTGCTGATTTCAAAACTCAATTGGAGCAGATCAAAAAGATGGGAAATATGAAAGACCTGCTGGGAATGATACCGGGTGTTGGCAATAAAGTAAAAGATCTTGACATTAATGATGATTCATTCAAGGGTATTGAAGCCATGATCAATTCCATGACACCGGAAGAAAGAGCTGATCCGGATCTTATTGATGGCAGCAGAAAAAAAAGAATTGCCAAAGGCGCCGGCAAAGACATCCAGGAAGTAAACAATTTTATGAAGCAGTTTGAGCAAATGAGGGGAATGATGAAAAATATGAACAAGATGGGTGCATTTGGTCGGATGATGCCGGGAATGAAGAGATAAATAGAAGTTACTCATACTGAACAACTAGCAAAAAAAATTTCTAATTCCAGAGTTGCACTTTTGGGTTAGATTCATAACATGTCCATAACTTGGCATTATCCACATTCGTACTTATCTTCGCATTTCCGGTTTCAACCGGGCTAACAATTATTGTTTAACGCCTTTAAATGTCTATTTAAAATGGCAGCCAAAATCCGTCTTCAAAGACATGGGTCCAAAAAGAGACCCTTCTACTTCATCGTAGTAGCAGATTCCCGCAGTCCCCGTGATGGGAAATTCATCCAGAAATTAGGTACTTACAATCCACTGACCGTTCCGGCTACAATTCAACTGGATCGTCAGAAAGCATTGGAGTGGCTGAACAAAGGTGCTACACCTACTGATACTGTTCGCCGCATCCTTAGCTTCAAAGGAGTGTTATACCTGAAACACTTACTCCGCGGAGTAGGTTTGGGATTGTTTGATGAAGCTACCGCCATGGAAAAATTCACCAAGTGGAGTGCCGAGCATGAAGCACAGGTGAAAAAACGCCAGGAAGATGCTTACCGCCAGAAAAGAGCCAGACGCACTGCTCCGGGTCGCAGACCTGAGCGAAAAGCTGAAAGCAACGGCGGTGGTGAAGGATAAATTTATTCCGTATTAAACGGATGATGTTCCTCCTGAAAGTTCATTAATCCCGGTTTTATAGCCGGGATTTTTTGTTACCCGTTTTATTATAGAACTGTATGTTTGTTTTTAATTGTGGCTGAATACTTCAAAATAGGAAAACTGGTTGCTGTTCATGGATTGAAGGGGGAGTTATTACTCAAACATTCATTGGGCAAAAAAACTTCTCTGAAAGACATCAAGGCCATATTTATTGAAGAAAATAAAAATTCTTTTCTTCCCTGGTTTATTGAAAATGCAAAAGCTAAAAATGAAGAAGAAGTTCTTCTGAAATTAGAAGGCATTGATACCAGGGAATCTGCATTTAAGCTTTCGCAAAAAGAAACCTGGTTGCCGGAGAACGATTTCAAGAAAATTGCCGCAAAGTCATCACCCATCAATTTACTAGGCTACACTATAATAAATAACAATGAATCATTAGGAGAAATTCTTGAAGTTATTGAGCAGCCTCATCAGTTGCTATGCAGGCTGGAGATCAAAACAAAAGAAGTATTGATCCCTTTGCACGAAGACAGTCTTGAAAAAATTGATCATAAGAAAAGAACTGTAAAAGTAAGCTTGCCAGAAGGTCTTCTTGATATATATCTAAGCAGATAAACTACAAACTCATTTCGGTCCTCTTAAAAAGTCTGCAAGTAATTTCATTCTGAAAAAAAGATTGCTCAACATTAATGCAATATTATTTTTTATATTTTCAACACTGCCTTTATTCATCTTCTTAATATTCTTCAACTCTTCAATCTTTTCATCAATTTTATCTACTAACTTCTCCGCATCCCATCCTCTGTATTTCCGGTTTCTTTCGTCCTTGATATGATAGGGCTCTATGGAGCCAGCTTTTAATTTCCTGAACTTAAAATTTCCTTCAATAGCTTTTTTGATAGCATCGTTGCTGAGCAAATCAATGATCACATCAGCAGAAACATTATTCAGATAGGCGTTGTGAAATATATTCAGATTATTACGCAGCTCCCGGATCAGTTGCTTTTTAATTACATCATTTGTTTTTCCTTCTTTATTCAGGAAAACGATCAGGTCCTTTAAGGGGCCAATAGCTGTTTTAAGCCATTCTGTGTTCATACGGGTTTGAGTAACTTTGAAGACTGTGTCTGAAAACAAAATACGACATATTGCCCATTTTGATCTCGACTCATTTTTTGTATCAGTGGAAATAAGAAATGATCCTTCGCTGAAAGGAAAACCTGTTTTGGTAGGTGGCTACGAACGGGGTGTGGTGGCTGCCTGCAGCTACGAAGCAAGAAAGTTTGGAATTCATTCCGCCATGCCCATGAAAAAAGCAATGCAGCTTTGTCCGCATGCCATTGTTACCAATGCCAGCAGGGATCAGTATAGTAAATACTCCCGTTGGGTAACTGAAATTATTGCATCAAAAGTTCCTTTGTTTGAAAAAGCAAGTATTGATGAATTCTATATTGACTTATCCGGGATGGACAAATTTTTTGGGGTAAGTAGATATGCGAGAGAGCTAAGGCAACTGATCACAAAAGAAACGGGACTTCCCATCTCAGGCGGGCTTTCCTCTGCCCGTTTCATCAGCAAAATGGCCACTAACGAAGCCAAACCAAATGGTTTCCTGGAAGTACCTCACGGCAAAGAAATTGAGTTTCTTTGGCCGCTGGCAATTGAAAAAATAAATGGCGTCGGAAAAAATACAGAACAGCAGTTAAAAAGTTTTGGCATCTATACTATAAAAGATATTGCCAGGACGCCTATTGAGCATATGGAGAAAATCGCCGGGAAATGGGGCGAAGCGTTGTGGCATAAGGCACATGGAATCGGCAGTGCTGAAATTTCAACAGACTGGGAACAAAAAAGTATGAGCCATGAAAATACATTTGATAAGGATTATACTGATGTAGAATTTCTGCATAAAGAATTGGTCCGGCTTACAGAAAAAACAGCATTTGGCCTTCGTGAAGATGAAAAAATGACGGGATGTGTAACTGTGAAGATCCGGTATTCAGATTTTGAAACAACATCAAGACAGGAAACAGTAGACTATACCGCACTGGATGATATTTTAATTGCAAAAGCAAAAGACCTTTTCAATAAATCATATCAAAAAGGAAGACCTGTAAGACTTTTAGGTGTCCGGTTCAGCCAGATGATACCTATTAGCATGCAGATGAGTCTTTTTGAAAATAATATAGAAAAGCTAAACCTCTACAAAGCTGTTGATCAGATCAAAGAACGATTTGGAAGCAAGGTGGTAACAAAAGCTGTTATCTCTAAACCAAGAACAGAAGAAAGCGAATAAATTCAGGCTTCTTATCTTCGCTGTCCATCAAAATAAGATTGTTATGTCACAAGTATGGAAAGAATACCAGGAAAAAAATAAGGATCGTTTTCTCAATGAAATGCTGGATCTGTTACGTATTCCGTCAGTCAGCGCAAAAAGTGAACATAAAAAAGATATGCTGACCTGTGCTGAAGCCGTCAAAAAAAGCATGCTGGCTGCAGGATGTGATAAAGCTGAAGTAATGAAAACAGATGGTCACCCTGTTGTATATGGTGAAAAAATTATTGATCCGAAAAAACCAACAGTTTTGATCTATGGCCATTATGATGTGCAACCACCTGAACCATTGGAATTGTGGCATAGCGGGCCTTTTGAGCCAGTGATAAAAGACGGAAAAGTATTTGCAAGAGGATCAGCCGATGACAAAGGACAGTTTTATATGCATGTAAAAGCATTGGAAATAATGTCGCAGACCAATACAATGGCAACTAACATTAAATTCCTGATAGAAGGCGAAGAAGAAATTGGTTCTCCTAGTCTTGAAAAATTTGTTGCAGCAAATAAGGATCTCTTGAAATGCGATATTATTCTTATTAGTGATAGTGCATTGCTGAGCATGGAAAATCCCTCTTTAGATGTTGGTATGCGTGGATTAAGCTATATACAGGTTGAAGTAACAGGGGCCAACCGTGACCTGCACAGCGGAACCTATGGCGGCGCTGTTGCAAATCCTATTACTATTCTTGCAAAAATGATTGCTGGTTGTCACGACGAGAATAATCATATAACTATTCCCGGCTTTTATGATGATGTACTGGAAGCAACTGCTGAAGAAAGAAAACTATTGAATAAAGCTCCTTATAATGAACAGGAATATAAAGATGAATTGGGTGTAAAAGAACTTTGGGGTGAAAAAGGATATACTACTTACGAAAGAACAGGCATCAGGCCAACTCTTGAGTTGAACGGTATTTGGGGAGGTTATACAGGTGAAGGCGCCAAAACAGTACTTCCATCAAAAGCTTATGCAAAAATTTCGGCAAGACTAGTTCCCAACCAATCATCACATAAAATAACTGCCCTTCTGCTGAACTACTTTAAATCAATTGCTCCTTCTTGTGTGGAAGTGAAAACTGAATTGCACCACGGTGGGGAGCCTTATCTTACTCCAATAGGAAGTAAAGGATATAAAGCAGCTGCCAAAGCTGTTGAAACAACTTTTGGCAAGCAGCCGATACCCGTTAGAGGTGGAGGAAGTATTCCTATTTGTTCCATTCTTGAAAAAGAATTGGGCGTAAAAATTGTATTTATGGGATTTGGGCTTGATAATGATAATCTCCATAGTCCTAATGAAAAATATAATATTGAAAATTATTATAAGGGGATTGAAACCATTCCTTATTTCCATAAGTACTTTTCTGAAAATAATTAATAACAATTCAATTTGTTTTGAATCCCGGCTTAAAACCGGGGTTTTTTAATTTTGGTGATGGCTGAAAAAGAAAAGCTCCGTATTGATAAATATCTATGGGCCATCCGGCTTTTTAAAACAAGAACATTGGCTGCAGCCGCCTGCGATACCGGCAAAGTAAAGTTTAACGGATCACAGGTTAAAGCTTCAAAAAATGTAATGGTCGGTGATGAGTATGAAGTAAAAACAGAAGCAAAAAGATGGCGGATCAAAGTAACAGGACTATTACATAACAGGGCAAAGTATGAATTAGCGATTCAAAACTATATCGACATCACTCCTGCAGAAGAAATACAACGGTTACAGTACCAGGCAGCCAGTTTCCATACCGGAAAAAGAAAAAGTAAGATCGGAAGACCTACAAAGAAGGAAAGAAGAGATCTTGACGACTTCTTTGATAATTAAACTTATAACACAGAAATGCTTTTGATAAAATTTGGATTTTTTTCATCAACTAAATCACCCAATGTAGTTGTAGAAAATTCGGTGATCAATTTGTCTCTTAAGTTTATTACTCTATCATGCAAAGGACAAGGATTTCGACTATTACACTTTTTGAAGCTTAGTACACAACCGCTAAGTTGCTCTGTACCGTCAGTTAATTCCATCAGTTGAATCAACTTCACATTAAATGTTTTCTTATTAATTGAAAAACCCCCATAAGGGCCTTTTGTGGAATCGAGAATTCCATTTTTAACAACTGACTTCATAACCTTAGCTAGAAAATGTCTGGGAACAGAAAGTTGATCAGCAATTTCATCTACCTGAATTTTTCGACCGTCCTTCCCGGAAAGTGAAACATATAGAATCCCCCTTAAGGCATACCCAAATGATTTTGAAAGGAACATAGATAAAGTTCTAAAAATAGACTTACTCCACTCATCAATTTGTGACCAATATCACAAAAAAAACTGATCAACGTCAATAATGACTGGTTTCATGACAGATATTTTTGTTTAATAAAAGACATTTATATCTTTTTTAAAATAAAAACTTCAGGATATGAAACTTCAATCTCTTCTGTCAGCAATTCTTGCCTCGTTGTTTCTCTTCTACATAAGCTCTTGTGGCAACGAGGGTGTAAAGAAAGATGAAAAACCAGTTGATATCTCCGAGTTGACAAAGGACCAACCGGAAACTCATGGTACACAAATTAAAGAGGGTGATATCAATATTTCAAATCCCTTGGATCAATCAATGGTGGCTGCTGGAAAAGCCACTTATGAACTCAAATGCCAGTCATGTCACAGGTTAACTGAAGAAAAACTTGTTGGACCAGGCTGGAAAGGTGTTACTCACCGCAGAGAGCCTGTGTGGATCATGAATATGATTACTAATGTGGATATGATGCTGGAAAAAGATCCTGAAGCACAAAAGCTACTGGAGTTATGCCTCGTAAGAATGCCAAATCAGAATATTACCACTGAGGATGCCCGTAAAGTACTCGAATTTATGCGGAGTAATGATGGCGAAAAATAATTAGCCTAACATAAAAATTGCTTATATGAAATATCGAAACCTCAACAATTGGAAAATCTTATTAGCCATTATAGTCGTTGTGCTGGCAAACCAGGGATGCAAACCCAAAGGCACCCAATCTGCCGTAAGCGGTGATGCTGCATCAAAAACTTATGTGGCCCCGGGTAAATATGATGAATTTTACAATTTTGTATCGGGGGGATTCAGCGGACAGTTATCTGTTTATGGATTACCATCCGGAAGATTGCTAAGAGTAATTCCTGTTTTTTCTGTTGATCCGGAAAAAGGATATGGTTTTAGCGAGGAAACCAAACCCATGCTAAATACATCACATGGTTTTGTACCATGGGATGATGCTCACCACCCCGAGCTTTCTCAAACAAACGGAGAAGTGGATGGCCGTTGGGCCTTTATCAATGGAAATAATACTCCCCGCATTGCCCGGATTGATCTGAAAACCTTTCGCACCGCAGAAATTATTGAAATCCCGAACAGCGCAGGAAATCACTCTTCAGCTTTTGTAACTCCAGGAACTGAATATGTTGTAGCGGGAACCCGTTTCAGTGTTCCTATGGATAATACAAATGGAGATGTTCCCATTAGCACTTATAAACAAAATTTCAAAGGAACAGTAAGTTTTATAAAAGTCGATTCAACAGAAGGCCACATGAAACTGAGTTTCCAGATTTTGACTCCTGGAATCAACTTCGATCTTAGTCATGCTGGTAAAGGACCAAGTTATGGATGGTTCTTCTTTTCCTGTTATAATACAGAACAAGCCAATACCCTGCTTGAAGTAAATGCTTCGCAGCGGGATAAGGATTTTATCATGGCAGTAAACTGGAAAAAAGCTGAGGAATATCTTGCCCAGGCCAAAGGCAAAAAGCAGGTTGTCCGCTATGCCCATAATTTGTATAATGAAAAAAGCCATTCAGCTGTTTCCAATATTGAAACCGAAACTATTATCCTGGATGCTAAAGAACTTCCGGGCCTCGTTTATTTTATCCCATGTCCCAAATCTCCGCATGGTTGCGATGTAGATCCGACCGGTGAATACATTGTCGGCAGTGGTAAACTAGCCGCCCTGATGCCAGTATTTTCATTTGAAAAAATTCAGAAAGCAATTGCAAATAAAACTTTTGATGGCGACTACGATGGAATTCCAGTGATCAAATATGAAGCCGCATTACATGGTGAAGTCCAAAAGCCAGGACTGGGCCCATTGCATACAGAGTTTGATAATGATGGTAATGCTTACACTTCAATGTTTGTATCATCTGAAATCGTAAAATGGAATGTAAAAAGCTTGCAGGTTTTGGACAGAGTTCCAACTTACTATTCCATAGGGCACCTTTGTGTACCAGGTGGCGACAGTCGTAAACCTTTTGGAAAATATGTAATTGCCTATAATAAAATTACCAAAGACAGGTATCTACCTACCGGGCCTGAACTAACACAGAGTGCACAGCTTTATGATATCAGTGGAGATAAAATGAAACTGTTACTTGATTTTCCTACAATTGGTGAACCGCACTATGCCCAGGCTTGTCCTGCATCATTGATTCAGAAAAACTCTGTTAAGTTTTATAAAATAGAAGAAAACCAAAATCCTTATGTTTCTAAAGGTGATAATGAAACCAAAGTGGTTCGTAATGGGAAAAAAGTGGATGTATATATGACCGCCATACGGTCCCACTTCACACCGGATAATATTGAAGGGATCAAACTGGGCGATGAGGTTTACTTCCATGTTACCAATATGGAACAGGACTGGGATATTCCTCATGGGTTTGCAATCAAAGGAGCCAATAATGCAGAATTACTCATTATGCCGGGTGAAACCCAAACCTTGAAATGGATTCCTGAAAAAATCGGCATGTATCCAATGTATTGTACTGACTTCTGCTCGGCGCTTCACCAGGAAATGCAGGGATATATTCGTGTTTCACCGGCCGGAAGTAATGTGCCAATCACTTTCTCAACCGGCAATACAGCCAGCCCATCAGCTGCTGAAAACGGAAACTAATTTATTTATTACACAACCGAACCTGTTTAAAAACAGGTTCGGTTCATTCACTAATAAAAAAATTTTTATGCAAAAGATAACCCAAATACTTTTTACAAGTATTATGCTGTTGTTGTTTGCTGCATGTGGTAATGATAAAAAATCAACTTCAGAGAATACTGCAGATAACAATGTAGCTGTATCGGGTGGCCAGGAGAGTGTACAGGATGATGAATCTCAAAAAGACATTGTAAAAATAGCTGTTGGCTCCAAAGATCATACAACATTGGTTGCGGCCTTAAAACAAGCAGAATATGTAGATGATCTTTCAAATGCCGGACCTTTTACAGTCTTTGCGCCTACCAATGCAGCATTTAACAAATTACCTGCAGGCACATTAGATGATCTTATGAAGAAAGAAAACGTAGACAAGCTGCAAAATATTCTTGAATACCACGTTTCAATCGGTGTATTTAAAGAAGATATGATGCAAGATGGACAAAAGATAAATCAGGCTAACCTTGATAATATCACTATCAGTAAATCAGCAGACGGCAAAATAAAAATCAATGGCAAGGCAAATATTCTTGCTGCCATACCAGCAAGCAATGGTCTTATTTATGTTATTGATGAAGTTTTACTTCCTCCTGTCAAGAATAATTAAATAGTTACAAGATGAATTTTAAATTAAGTATTGCTTCCAGGATATTAGTTGCTTTTGCGAGTGGCGCCTTGATTGCGGTCTATTTTTTACCTGCCTGGAGGATTGATCTTTTTGCTCCGCAATACCCTGAAGGACTGACAATGAACATCTGGATCAACAAACTGAGCGGTGATGTTGATATCATTAATGGATTGAATCACTACATTGGGATGAAACATATTTCAGCAGAGATGTTTCCGGAATTTAAATTCATGCCTTTTGTAGTAGGATTTTTCATGCTATTGGGAATGATTGCGGCTATTAGTGGAAAAGGAAAAGCTCTTTTTGCTTATGTCATTCTGTCCATTATCGGGGCAGCTTTTGTACCCTATGATCTTTATAGATGGGGATACAAATATGGCCATGATCTTGATCCCCACGCAGCCATACAGGTTCCGGGCTTGAGTTATCAGCCACCTGTTTTCGGGCATAAACGTTTGCTGAATTTTGATGCCTATTCTTTTCCCGATATAGCTGGTTGGATAGTATTTGGAGCAGGCCTCCTTGTGACATGCGTATGGCTGTGGGAATGGTGGATGAATAAAAAGAATAAAAAAAGGATTTCTCCAGTTGTTATTCCGATTGTTTCAGCCTTTCTTCTAATCAGTATTAGCTCTTGCAAAGCTCAACCACAACCATTTACTGTAGGCAAAGATGATTGCCATGTCTGTAAAATGGGAATAGCCGATCTGAAATTTGGCGGAGAGATTCTTACAAAAAAAGGCAAGGTGTACAAATTTGATGATGTGGGCTGTATGATGAACTTTTTGAATTCCGGGACACTTGACGAAAAAGAGATCGGTCAGAAATTAATCATGGATTACAATAAACCAAATACATTTCTTAATGCTGAAAAAACTTATTTTCTGGCAAGCGAGGCACTAAAAAGCCCGATGAGAAGCAATGTTGCGGGTTTTGCTACAATGGACGAAGCACAAAAAGTACAGTCTGAAAAGAAAGGAGAAATCGTAAACTGGAAAGAATTAATTGATAAAATCAAAGACTGACATGCAGAAATATTTTTTCATTATATCATTACTACTTTCTTTGAATTCGAGTTCTAAAACCTGGTTCGTGGGAAAAGACAAAGCAATCGCTTCCATTAACAGGGCACTTGCATTAGCTGCACCTTACGATACAATATTTGTTTATCCGGGTATTTACCGGGAAGGCGGTATACAGATCACAAAACCGGTTACTCTCTCAGGCATCGGCTTTCCTGTCATTGACGGAGAAAATAAAGTTGAAAATATTGTAATCAGCGGAAAAGACATAACTGTTTCAGGTTTCCGCTTCCAGGGATCCCGGCACTCCAGTTCTAACGACTATGCTGCTATTGGTATTATTGATGCTACTAAGATCACAATATCTCAGAACGTAATACGAAATGCTGATTTTGCTATACATGTAGCAAACAGTACTTACTGTACCATTCGGTACAATAACATTATCGGAAATGCCGTATCAGAACAAAGCTCCGGTAATGGCATTCATGTGTGGAAATCGGATCATGCCATTATCGAAGGCAATACAATTCAAAAACACCGTGATGGCATCTACTTTGAATTTGTAACAGATTCAGAAATCAGGAAAAACAAAAGCGAAAACAATATCCGCTATGGATTGCATTTCATGTTTTCTCACAGAGACAGTTACTATAATAATATTTTTAGAAATAATGGAACCGGGGTAGCTGTAATGTATACGCATAATGTGAAAATGTCAGGCAATCATTTTGAAAAGAACTGGGGTACTGCCTCATATGGCATCTTACTAAAAGATATTACGGACAGTGAAATGACTGGGAATTATTTTACTGAAAACACGGTCGGCATTTTTATGGAAGGTGGTAACCGGGTTGATATTATTAAGAATGAATTTAAAAATAATGGCTGGGCCATGAGAATTCAGGCTAACTGCACCGACAACAATATCAATACAAACAATTTCCGTGGAAACACTTTTGATGTTGCAACAAACGGAACGATGGTGTTAAGCAATTTCAATCAAAATTATTGGGATAAATACGACGGATATGATATCAACAAAGATGGTTGGGGAGATGTTCCTTATCATCCTGTCAGTATGTACTCCATGGTGATTGAGCAAAATCCCAATGCATTGATACTACTTAGAAGCTTTATGGTAAACCTGCTCGATAAAGCAGAAAAAGCCATACCCAGCCTCACCCCGGAAAATCTTATTGATCAGAAACCGCTTATGAAGCCCGTCAAAATATGATCAGAATAGAACATATAGAAAAAAAGTTTAAAAAAGTAACAGCCCTTTCTGGCGTATCAGCACAACTGACTAATGGCCAGGTAGTGTCTCTGATTGGTCCTAATGGATCGGGTAAAACCACACTTATAAAATGTATACTTGGCCTGGTCAAACCCGGCAGGGGAAAGATTTTCTTTGGAGACAAACAGATCAATGGAGCCTGTGACTACCGAAATGATATTGGTTATATGCCGCAAATCGGACGCTACCCTGATAATATGAAAATGGGACATCTGTTTGAAATGCTCAAAAACATACGCCGGTTGGATGCTGAACAACTGGACAACGAACTGATCAGGCAATTTGATCTTTGCTCCATATTTGAAAAACCAATGAGGACACTGTCCGGGGGAACCCGGCAAAAAGTAAGTGCAGCAATAGCTTTTCTTTTCAATCCTAAAGTGCTTATTCTGGATGAGCCCACTGCAGGACTGGATCCGCTTTCTTCCGAAATATTGAAACAAAAAATATTAAAAGAAAAAAATAAAAATAAACTCATCCTGATTACTTCCCATATTTTAAGCGATCTGGACGAACTGACCACACATGTAATGTATATGCAGGAAGGAAAACTTCTTTTTTTCAAAGATATTGGAACCTTACAGGAAGAAACGGGTGAGATCAGGTTAGGTAAAGCCATTGCATCGATCATGAGAGGAAATGATCCTGCCAAAACTGTAATCAATGAATTATTCAATTCCTATAATGAAAAGCCATGATGAGAATTTCAAAATATGTGTTATATGACATCCTGAAAAACAAGATCATTATCGGACTTACTATTCTGCTTTTCATTATTTCCATGAGCCTCTTCCGCCTGGAAGAAAATGAAAACAAAGCATTATTAAGCCTTCTGAATATCGTATTGATCGTATTACCACTGGTGAGCCTTGTATTTGCAACTATCCATTATTATAATTCCTATGAGTTTATAGAACTGATGCTGTCGCAGCCCGTAAGCAGAGGCAGGATATTGCTTAGTGAGTTTACCGGTGTTAGCCTGTCGCTTTTATGTTCATTCTGGATTGGTGTCGGCATTCCGGTATTTTTTTATTCGTTCTCTAACACAGGAATGTCACTTCTATTCACAGGCAGCTGCCTGATCCTGATTTTCACTTCGCTTGCATTTTTATCGTCAGTGAGTTCAAGGGACAAGGCCAGGGGAATCGGCGCAGCATTGTTGTTGTGGTTTTATTTTTCACTATTGTATGACGGCCTCATTCTCATGATTTTGTTTGCCTTCAGCGACTATCCTCTTGAAAAAATCACACTGATACTTTCAGCACTGAATCCAATTGACCTGGGAAGAATTTTTATTATGCTAAAAATGGATATCAGCGCCTTAATGGGGTATACGGGGGCACTTTACAAGGATTTCTTTGGTAGCACCAGTGGCATGCTGTTTACATCCGCAATAATGATAATATGGATTGCTGTTCCCTTATGGCTTGCAACCCGCAAATTCAAAAAGAAAGATTTATAACTTCTAAATAGTTTTTATGACAGAATTATTGACCCAGAGTCTTGCACAAATTGTAACCGAAAATCATAAAACAGCCTCTGTTTTTGAAAAATATCATCTTGACTTTTGCTGCAAGGGCAAAAGAACATTAAAAGAAGCCTGTGTAGAAAATAAAGTAAATCCGGCCGATGTGCTGATGGACCTTGAAAGTACTATAGAAAACAAAACTGACGATACACTTGATCCAACTGAAATATCATTAACTCAACTGGTTGATTATATTGTTCAAACTCATCATAGCTATGTTCATAGAGAGTTACCCCTGATACATGGCTACCTTCAAAAGGTATCATCAAAGCATGGGGAAAGACACCCGGAGTTATATAAAATCCTCGAACTGTTTACAGCTATAAAGGAAGAAATGGAAATGCATATCCGTAAAGAAGAAGCCTTACTTTTTCCAAGAATCTGCGAGGTGGAAAAACTAGTAGGTCAAAATGCCTTAACACAGCTCAATATGTCTTTTATCACTGCCCCGGTCTCAGCAATGGAACAAGAGCATGAGCATGCAGGAAGTGTAATGGAAGAGATAAGAAAATTGACTGAGAATTTTACTCCCCCCACTGGTGCTTGCACTACGTATAAGCTTAGTTTTGCGGCACTGCAAAATTTTGAAAAAGATCTGCATCAGCATGTTCACCTGGAAAATAACATACTGTTTCCAGGGGTGACAACACTCATTAAGCAACTACTAAACTGATTTAATAGAAATAAATCAATATTATTTTACTCCTTATAGGAGGAAAATACATAAAACTCAAACGTCACCCCAAATTAATCTGACCAAAATCAATTAAGGTATTCACAACAATCATTGTTTTTGCCCTGGTCAAAAGCTACATTGCTTTTGATAATAATTTTATTCACCCAAAAATCAGATGTATGGAAAACAAAGCCGTTGACAAGCCCAGAACATCATGGCCAACTTTGTTTGACAGTGGATGGATGGAAAAATTCTTCAATGCACCCATTGACGAATTTTTTAACCTGGGCAGAGTAATGAACGTACCCGCTGTAAATGTTAGCGAAACAGATAAAGAGTTCAAGTTGATGGTAGCAGCACCCGGCATGGATAAAAATGATTTCAAAATTGAAGCTCTGGATGATATGTTAACCATTACTGCTGAAAAAGAAAAAGAGGAAAAAGAAGAAAAACACGGACGGTTTAACCGTCGTGAGTACAACTACAGCAGTTGGACCCGCAGTTTCACCCTTCCTGAGAACTGTGATGCCGGAAAGATTGATGCTAACTATGTAAACGGCGAACTGAAAATTGTGATTCCTAAGCTGCAAGTAAAGGAAACCAAAAAAGTTAAAACCATTGCTGTTAACTAACAGGATGTGCCCGGAAGGGCGGCCCCCGTCAGTAGCTGAAAGGCGGGGGCTTTTTATACAAAAACTGAAATGAAAAACTCTGACGACGATAAAAGAAAATTTCTTATTTCTCCGATCAATATCGATGAGGCAGGTGAAGAATATATTATCTATATAGCTGTCCCGGGTGTAGAGAGGGAAAATATCAATGTCATAATTAGTAATGGAGAGTTGATCGTATCAGCAAAAAAGAAAGAGCTACAGCATGATTTCATGAAAAACCCTGATGCCGATTGTTCTCATTGGAAAGAAAGCTTTATGTTACCGGTTGACGCCGACACTTTAATGACTGCAGCAATATGCAGAAATGGTGAACTACAAATACACATCCCCAAAGCCAAAATAAATAAAGGGGAAATCTATAAGCCTTTAAAAAAAGAAATGGATCTTTATATTTATTAATAAAGCAGGTGCTTCAGCTTTTCGAGATTTTCAATACTTATCTTGCCTTCTTTAATAGCAATCAATTTTTCTGATTTAAAGTCACTAAGTGTACGAATGAGTGATTCAGTTGCAGTTCCAACGTAATGAGCAATATCTTCTCTTGAAATTTCTATGGGTTTATTCTCTCCTTTTGCATTAAATTTTTCATAGATATCTACAAGGGCCTTGGCCACCCTTTTGCGTAATGAACTGTAAGCAAGACTTAACAATCGCTCTTCTTTTTCTTTGACATTTTGTGTGATGATCCGGATGAATTTGGAGGCCACAGTTATATCTCCACCAATAGATTCCTGGAAGTCATCCTTTGGTATCTGTATAACTTCAGATTCTTCAAGTGCCACGGCAGTGTCATCATAATTCTTTTCTTCTATCAAGGCAGGATATCCAATAAAATCCCCATCGCTGTAAAGATCAGTGATGTATTCCTTACCATCCTCATGGGTTTTAAACCCTTTTATTTTTCCCTTTACGAGGTAATAAAGATATCGGGGTCTTTTCCCTTCTGCATAGATGACCTGTTTTTTTGAATACAACTCAGAATTGTAATTATCCAGATTAAGATCCAGCATGCCGGAAGCCCGCAAGTCATTGGCCAGTTCGCTTAATCCTTTACCGTTCGGACTGTATTTTTTATGAAGAATGTCATACTTTTTTAACCTCGATTCAATGGCATTCATCAGTTCAATTTCCTCAAAAGGTTTGGTTACATAATCATCCGCTCCCATTTCCATTCCCTTCCGCAGATCACTTCTTTCAGCTTTGGCAGTCAGGAATATAAGAGGAATGTTTTCTGTATCCGGATTTTTTCTAAGTAAATGCAGAACACCATAACCATCGAGCTCAGGCATCATAATATCACAAACAATCAGATCTGGTTTTTGGCTGATCGCAGCCTCCACTCCTTTTTTGCCATTTTCTGCAGTAATCGTTTTATACCCACCCAGGGAAAGAATCTCGGAAGTATTTTCACGAATATCTTCATTATCATCAATAATTAGAATTGTACGCTGAGACATAAAGTAGTGATTTTAAAAAGATGTCCTGCAATATACAGAATTGGGAAACTTTGATAAAAATCACCTGATTCTTTGAATTTTCTCATCAATAGGGCTTGAGGGTACATTTATTTTAGCGTTTCAGGCAAATATGCAGTCAGAAACAATTACAAACCAACATACTCAGTGCTACCATTGTGGCGAAACCTGTCTGAATGAAAAGATTCGTTCAGGACAGAAAATTTTCTGTTGCCAGGGATGTAAAATGGTTTACCAGATCCTGAATGAAAATGAATTGTGTGACTATTATAGCCTCAACCAAACCCCTGGTATCAATCAGCGAATCGCAGTAAGAAAAGAGAAATTTGCTTTTCTGGACGATAAAAAGATACAGGACCAGTTGATCTCCTTCCGGGACGACAATCAGCTTCATGTCACTTTTTACCTTCCCCAGATGCACTGTAGCTCCTGCCTGTACTTATTGGAAAATCTCCACAAACTGGATAGCGGTATTGTTTCATCTAAAGTGAATTTTACCCGAAAAGAAGCTGATATTGTTTTATTAAACTCCAAAACCAGTTTAAGAAAAGTAGCAGAACTGCTTACCAGTATTGGCTACGAGCCTTATATAAGCTTAAACGATCTAAAAGAAAAAAGACCTTCCATTAACAAAAGCATGGTATTTCAATTGGGTGTAGCCGGCTTTTGTTTTGGAAATATTATGCTGCTCAGTTTTCCTGAATATTTAGGGATTGACAGTTCCGAAGAAAGTCTCAGGGGTCTTTTCAGATGGATCAATTTCCTGCTTGCGATCCCTGTTTTGCTTTATTCTGCCTACCCTTTTTATGAATCATCATGGAAAAGCCTTAAGCACAAATTTCTCAATATTGATGCGCCTATCGCACTGGCGATAATCATTACGTTTATCAGAAGCGCTTATGAAGTTATTTCAGGAAGCGGCGGTGGTTATTTCGACTCCATGACTGGAATTGTTTTCTTTATGCTTACCGGAAGAATTCTGCAGGATAAAACCTACCGCCAGTTATCGTTTGAAAGAGATTACAATTCTTACTTCCCGGTTGCAGTATCTGTTTTAAAGAATAACAAAGAGACTCCTGTAGCATTACCCGATATAAGACCTGGAGACACATTACTGATCCATAATGAAGAATTAATTCCGGCAGATGGCATCCTGACCAGGGGAAAAGCATTTATCGATTACAGTTTTGTGACTGGTGAATCTGTTCCAGTTTTAAAAGAAATGGGAGAGATCATTTATGCCGGCGGTCGCCAGGTTGCCGGAAGTATTGAGTTGCTGGTTGTAAAGGAAGTTGCTCAAAGCTACCTCACCAAACTATGGAACAGGGACGAACTCCAAAAGGAGCATTCCAAAAAACAATCGTCTTTTGTGCATTTGCTTAGCAGGTATTTTACATACATCGTATTTACCATAGCGATAATTACTGCTATCTACTGGAGCATATTTGATGCGAGCCGTATATGGCCGGCTATTACAGCGGTCTTTATAATTGCATGTCCTTGTGCTCTTTTACTATCAAATACATTTACTAACGGAAACATTCTTTCAATTCTGGGCAGAAATGGTTTTTATCTTAGAAATGCACAGGTAATTGAAGAAATAGCAAGGATTGATCATGTGGTATTTGATAAAACCGGAACGCTTACTACAACCCATCAATATAAAATATCTCATGAAGGACCAATACTGACTGCAGAACAAAAAGAACAGGTGGCAGCAATAGCCGCCTGTTCTTCTCACCCTCTCAGTAAGGGGTTGGCAAAAATGGTTGATAGCGCCAATCTTTTACCTATTGAAAATTTCAAAGAACATACAGGCAGAGGAATTGAAGGTGTCATTGATCACACACTTATCAAGATCGGCTCCGCCGAATTTATTGGAATAAAGAATAATAATTACTCAGGAACCCTGGTTCATGTTAGTTTTAATAACACCCCGATGGGCTATTTCAGATTCAATAATCAATACAGGAAGCCGGTTCCCGATCTTATTCAGCATTTAAAAAAGGATTATCAACTCTCTGTGCTTTCCGGCGACAATGAATCTGAAAAGGATACATTATTGCAAATGATGGGTAAAAAAACTGCTCTTCTTTTCAATCAGAAACCAGAAAGTAAGCTTGAATATATTCAGCATCTGCAAAAAAAAGGCGAAAAAGTGATGATGATCGGTGATGGTTTGAATGATGCCGGCGCCTTGAAAATAAGTGATGTCGGCATCGCTATTTCAGAGCATGCAAACAATTTCACTCCTGCCAGTGATGCGATAATCGAAGCCCGGCGGTTATCCCTGCTTCCCTCGTTTGTGAAACTATGCCGTGCCAACAGAAAAATTATCGTAGCCAGTTTTGTTTTATCAATTGCCTATAATGTAATCGGGCTCTTTTTTGCCACCCAGGGACTTCTTTCCCCCATGATTGCGGCTATATTAATGCCAAGCAGCTCCCTCAGCATCTTACTTATCACATTCGGAAGCAGCAGTTTACTGGCTCGTAAGATGAATTTATAGCACCTCGCTAGCCCTTATCTGGCTGATATTCTGATCAAAATCAGCTTTTTTCTTGATACTCGTTATCCGTTGGCGGGTATTCAGAAAATACTTTTACCGCAAAATATCAGATACCCGATGAGTGTGATTATTATTCTTTTAATAGCCAGTATTTCAATAGCTGGACTCTTTCTTTTCGCTTTCCTATGGGGTGTAAAAACAGGACAATTTGAGGATGATTTTTCTCCTTCTTCAAGAATTCTTTTTGACGACAAACCCTCTTCAACCAAAACCAAATAAAATTCACAAACATTCCAGTTTATGCAAGTAGAAAAGTTTTATTACGACAACAAGATTGTAAGGGCCTTTGGCTATGCCACTATCGTATTCGGGATAGTGGGAATGCTTGCAGGTTTATGGGCAGCTATCCAGATCTATTATCCGGCCAGCAGTCTCAATTTAGCCGCAACAACATTCGGACGTTTAAGACCACTACACACCAATGCTATCATTTTCGCATTCGTTGGTAATGCTTCTTTCGCAGGTATTTATTATTCATTACAACGATTATGTAAAGCCAGGATGTTCAGCGACAAATTAAGCTGGATGCATTTCTGGGGCTGGCAGGCCATTATTGCGGCTGCAGCATTAACACTGTTAATGGGATACACTACCGGGAAAGAATATGCAGAACTGGAGTGGCCGATTGACATTGCAATAGCAATTGTCTGGATCATTTTTGGAATCAATATGTTCGGTACTATTCTCAAAAGAAGGGAGAGACATATTTACGTAGCCATCTGGTTCTACATTGCAACATGGGTTACTGTTGCTATGCTCCACATAGTCAATTCAATCGAAATTCCTGTTTCAGCATTCAAAAGTTACAGCTGGTATGCAGGTGTGCAGGATGCATTGGTGCAATGGTGGTACGGACATAATGCTGTGGCTTTCTTCCTGACGACACCGGTATTAGGGTTGATGTATTATTTCCTTCCAAAAGCAGCTAACCGACCCGTATATTCATATCGTTTATCTATTATTCACTTTTGGGCCCTGATCTTTATTTACATATGGGCAGGACCTCACCACCTTCTTTACACTGCTTTGCCGGATTGGGCACAATCACTGGGTGTTGTTTTTTCTGTGATGCTGATTGCGCCGAGCTGGGGTGGAATGTTGAACGGATTGTTTACACTTCGTGGCGCCTGGGATAAAGTGAGAGAAGACCCTGTTTTGAAATTTATGGTTGTTGCCATTACCTGTTATGGTATGAGTACGTTTGAAGGCCCGATGCTGAGTTTGAAAAGTGTAAATGCTATCTCACACTTTACTGATTGGACCATTGCACATGTTCACATTGGAGGTTTAGGATGGAATGGATTCCTTGCATTCGCCATTCTGTATTATATGATCCCGAAAATGTGGGGAACATCACTTTACTCAAAAAAACTTGCTACCAATCACTTCTGGCTGGGAACAATTGGGATCATTCTATATGCAGTACCTATGTACTGGGCCGGCTTTGAGCAGGCATCAATGTGGAAACAGTTTACCCCGGAAGGACAATTGAAATATCAGTTCCTTGAAACAGTTACCAATATCAAACCAATGTATATCACCCGTAGTATCGGTGGCTCATTGTACCTGATCGGTGCTTTGATGATGGTGTATAATCTTTATAAAACCATCGTTACAGGAAAATTCATTGCTAATGAAGAAGCAGAAGCTGCGCCACTGGTAAAAGATCATTCAGGAAAAAAAGAATACTGGCATAGGGTTATTGAAAGGAAACCTGTTACAATGCTTGTGTTGAGCCTGATCCTGGTTGCTATTGGCGGAATCATTGAATTTGTTCCAACTTTTCTCATAAAGTCTAATGTTCCAACCATTGCAAGTGTAAAGCCATACACTCCACTCGAATTACAAGGAAGAGATATTTATGTAAGAGAAGGTTGTTACACCTGTCACTCCCAGATGATACGACCTTTTAGAGATGAAGTAGCGAGATACGGCGAATACTCCAAAGCAGGTGAGTTTGTGTACGATCATCCATTTCAGTGGGGTAGTAAGAGAACAGGACCAGACCTTGCAAGAGAAGGTGGAAAATATCCTGATAGTTGGCACTATAATCATATGTATGATCCAAGATCAATGTCACCAGGTTCATTAATGCCGCAATACGTTTGGTTGCTGGATAACAAACTGGACACCTCATCTACTCCTGCTAAAATAAGAGCTATGCGAACCCTTGGAGTCCCCTATGCTGATGGATATGATAAGATTGCCAACAAGGATCTAATGAAGCAGGCTGACTCAATTGCATCCAATCTCAAAAAAGATAAAATTGAAACAGCATCAAATGTGGAAATAGTTGCTTTGATCGCATACCTGCAGCGGCTGGGCAGAGACATAAAAGCAGAACCTAAACAGCAAATTGCTGAAAACAAAAAATAAAGAAAATGAAATTCGTCAATTACCTGGAAAAAATAAGCGGTGTAGATATCCTGGGGTTATTCTCCCTCCTGATGTTTGTAACCTTTTTTACTGTTATGCTGATCTGGGTTTTCAGAAGTAATAAAAAGAAACTAAATGAGATCAGCAGGATCCCTTTGGACAATAATTGAATAAAAAATTAATACGCTTAATATGAGAGTCAAAATAAAATTTATTACAGGTTTTGTCACAGGTTTAATGCTGATGTGTACACAGGCTGTCCATGCAGCAGACGGACCTGCAGAATCCCCTTTCAATAATGCTTTGGCAGTTACACTTATGGTTTTAATGTTGCTCTTGTTAATTATAATTGGTGTATTAGCCAATATTTTGTTAGGCACCGCTGATCTCAAAGTAAAAAAGAACAAAAAAGAAACCGGTGGTAAATCAGCCATAGCGACGGTTATTCTTTTTCTGTTGATGTTAACTACATCTTCCCTGTTTGCACAAGATACAGAGACTCCAAAGACAGTTGCAAAAACAATCGGTGGTATGTCTGCTTCTACTTTCTATATTATGGCAGCAGTCATATTCCTGGAGCTGTTTATTATTATAGCAATGCTGATAAACATTAAGTTCCTCCTTAAGGTTGAGAAAGAAAAAGTGGTTAGTGAAGTTGAGACTGTCGAAGCAAAAAAATCCAAATTGAGCTGGTGGGATAGATTTAACAGGCTAAAACCTGTAACCCAGGAAGCTGAATTGGACCTGGGACATGAATATGACGGAATCAGGGAGTTAAACAACCGGCTTCCGCCATGGTGGCTCTACGGATTTTATGCAACTATACTTTTTGCAGTAATTTATTTGTGGCGATTCCATGTTTCCCATAATGGGCCTTCCAGTAAAGAAGAATACGAAAGATCCGTTGCAAAAGCTGAATTAAGAATACAGGAATACCTGAAGAAAAAGGGTGAAGCTGTTGATGAAAACACAGTTACAGTTCTCACTTCTCCTGAAGATGTTGCTGCAGGTAAAACGATCTTTTTAAAATCCTGTGCAGCTTGTCATAAAGAATCGGGAGCCGGTGATGTGGGACCAAACCTTACAGATGATTATTGGCTGCATGGGAATGATATTAAGAGCATTTTTAAAACCATTAAATATGGTATTAATGCAATGCCCCAGTGGCAAAATCAATTCTCTAATAAACAAATAGCCCAGGTTGCAAGCTATATTAAAACACTTCATGGAACTAATCCTGCAAGTCCCAAAGAACCACAGGGCACTCTTCAAAAAGAAGAAGAACCGGCAGCCCCACCACAAACTGACTCTACCGTTAAAGAAAACAAAATCGTAATGAACTGATGAATCTTGACTAAGATGAACGAAGCAAAAAAAAGCGAAACAATAAGTGAAAATAAACCCACTGAAGCTTTCCGTGACAGGATAGCTACGGTGGATGAGAAAGGAAAAAGAAATTGGGTATATGCTCAAAAGCCGAAAGGAAAGTTCTATAATATCAGAACATGGGTGAGTTGGGGATTTTTCGCATTGTTTTTTGCACTTCCTTTTATTAAGCTTAACGGAAGGCCCCTATTCCTGTTTAATGTACCTGAAGGCCGATTCATAATTTTTGGAAAAATATTCTGGCCCCAGGATTTTTTCATCTTCGGGTTAACGATGGTCACTTTCATCATTTTTATAGTTCTTTTCACCGCAGCATTTGGTCGTTTGTTTTGCGGGTGGGTCTGTCCCCAAACTATATTTATGGAAATGCTTTTTCGTAAAATTGAATATGCGATAGAGGGAGATGCAGCCCAGCAAAAAATATTGAATAAAAGTCCATGGACCGGAGAAAAGATCCGTAAAAAGGCAACCAAACACATCATTTTTTATTTGATGGCTTTTATTATTGCCAATTTTTTTCTTGCCTATATAATAGGAATGGATGAACTCAAGAAAATGATCACCGAGCCTTTGAGTGAAAACATCATTACCTTTTTATCATTGCTTCTTTTTTCAGGTGTTTTTTATGGGGTATATGCATATTTCAGGGAACAAGCCTGTACGGTGGTTTGCCCATATGGAAGATTACAAAGTGTATTACTCGATAGAAATTCAATGATCGTAGCCTACGATTATAAAAGAGGTGAACCGAGAGGTAAGTACAAAAAAAATAAAACAGCTGAATTAAACCAGGGAGACTGTATTGATTGCTTTCAATGTGTAAAGGTTTGTCCAACCGGAATTGATATAAGAAATGGCACCCAAATGGAATGTGTAGGCTGTACCGCTTGTATTGACGCCTGCAATAAAATGATGGATGCCGTAGGTTCACCGAGAGGTTTGATCCGCTATGCCTCCGAAAACGGAATCTCTGAAAATAAAAAACTCAGATACACCGGGAGGATGAAATTTTATACCGTATTGCTCTTTGTTCTTGCAGGGATAGTAACCACACTGCTTCTTACCCGTAAAGATGTAGGCGGTACTATTGTCCGTGCACCCGGCATGCTTTACCAGGAGAGAGGAGAAGATAGTATTTCAAATCTTTATACCATTAAAGTTGTAAATAAAACAATCAAGGATATTCCTTTGACATTAAAACTGGAAAAAGCACCTGGTAGAATCATTGAAGCTGAAGGTGCATCTATCCTGGTAAAGAAAGAAGACCAGGGAAAAGGCTCATTTTTCATTGTGCTTCCAAGAAATTTCATCAGCAAAAGAAAAACCTCCTTGAGGGTTGGACTTTATGATGGCAATAAAAAGATCACAACACTCAAAACAAATTTTATGGGGCCATTTAACAGGCTCTGATGAATATTAAAACTTAAATTATGAGTTGGGGAAATAAATTACTGGTCACATTCATTGTCTTTGTAGCTGGCATGATGTACCTCGTTTTTCGTTCGATGAATACAAATTATGAACTGGTAGAAAAAGATTACTATAAAAATGAATTACGATACCAGGAAGTTATTGATGGAATGAAAAGCAGTAATGCTTTAAAAACTCCTTTACAGATTGGACAACAGGAAGATGGATCGATTGCCCTTCAATTGCCTGATGAAATGAAAAATGCAACCGTTTCCGGTGAGGTTTGGTTTTACTGTGCTTACGACTCCAAAAAAGACAAGAAGTTTGATTTAAAACCTGGTATAGATGGTGTTCAGCATTTTAAAATCAGTGCAGTTGATCCCGGAAATTATACAGTAAGGGTAAGCTGGACTGATGCAGGAACAAAATATTACACAGAAAAACCGTTGAACGTTTTATAATGATAGGTGCATCAATCATAGCAGGGTTTACATTGGGTGCTGCAGGTAGCCTTCATTGTGTCGGCATGTGTGGTCCATTAAGTCTTGCTCTTCCCACTTATCATTTATCCGGTTTCAAAAAATTCTTAGCCATTTCATTGTACCAGTTTGGACGAATTATCACTTATTCATTTTTTGGATTAATCTTAGGCCTGGCGGGCAGAAGGATCTACTTAACAGGATATCAGCAATGGTTTTCAATTATCACCGGATCACTTTTTATAATCGCCGCTATTTTTTATTTCCTTGGCCGAAAAACAACCTCTTTGAAATTTGCCGTTCCTTTTTATGTCTCTGTTCAAAAGATAATAGCTAAGCTTTTAAGATCTGCAAATACCTATGGTGGATTTTTGCTGGTTGGTATGGCTAATGGCTTACTTCCATGCGGGATGGTATATATTGCACTTGCATCTGTTCTTACATTTAATACCGTTCAGGAAAGTATTGTTTTTATGGCAATGTTTGGTGCCGGAACTTATCCGGCAATGATGATGGCATCATATGCTGCACAGCTACTTAAAAAGGATATCCGTTTTTCTTTACAAAAACTTGTTCCGGTATTTATTTCAATAATGGGAGTTGTATTAATATTGAGAGGCCTGAATCTTGGAATACCGTTTATTAGCCCGGAACTTCCGTCAGCGCCGGGTCAGGCTGTGGTTTGTCATCCCTGAGGCTTTTATAAGGTTTTAGCATTCTTATCCGCATAGCCCCATTCTTCATCACTTTTAAGCTCAGGTCCTTTATATACTCCGTGCCGGATCACACTATATACAAGCCATATTACAAGTATCGGGGATATTAAAAAGATAAAGCGAATGAATAGCGAAGAAGAGCCTGCTCCAGCTAAAATACTATATAGCAACAAAATTGAGCTTACACTGACGACGGGTATATATTCCTTCCTGTTCATTTCCTGATAAATTAACAGGTCATCCATAAAATTGTTTACTCTTTAAAAGACTCAAGTGCCTGAAGCTTGATCGTAAATATCGTATTTCCGGGTTTGCTTGTAAAGCTGATAGTTCCATTCAGCAAATTGGTATAACGTTTTGCGATAGGCAACCCTAGCCCGGTGCCCGGGATATTGCTCACATTCTTGGCCCTGAAAAAAGTACTGAAAAGAAAAGGCTGATCTTCTTCAGGAACACCTAAACCTTCGTCCTTTATAGTTATAATAAGCTCACTTCCGGAGTTAAGAGATTCGAAATATATTGACTTATTTTCAGGAGAAAATTTTATTGCATTTGAAAGCAGGTTGAGTATGATATTTTTAAGCATTCGCTTATCCGTAATGAAATCAGCCTCTCCTGTACATTTCAAAAAAATCTCCTGGCCCGCCTTTACATGGGCTTTCATTTCATCTATAATATCTTCAGTAAAGTCTTTCAAACAGAATGAGACAGGATTGATAGTAACTTTCCCCTCTTCCAGCTTGCCAAGAGAAAGAAAGTCTTCCAGTAACTCATTCATGTGATTTACCGAATCTTTGATACGTCTTATATGTTTTTCCCTCTTTTCAAATTCTTCGGCTGAGGGGTATTTTGATACCAGGGTAGCAGATGAAAGAATAGTGCTTAAAGGTGTTCGAAATTCATGTGAGGCCATCGAAACAAACCGGGATTTAATCTCATTAAGTTGTCGTTCCTTACCAAGTGATTCATTAAGCTCTTTCTGAGACTGTTCCAGCTTAAGTAATGCTTCCTGCAATATCTGAGTTCTTTCCTGAACTTTATTTTCAAGCTGGGCATTTAACTTCCTGATATCATTACTTATTTTTTCCAGTTCTTTTCTTTGTTCCTGTGCTTTATCCTCAACAATTTTTCGTGTGGTAATATCTACAATAAAAGCAATTACATAGGTTTCTCCTTTCTGACTATAATGACTCAAACTAACCTCAACCGGGAACTCCGTTCCGTTTTTTCGGATAGCAAATAGGTCCCTGCCAACTCCCATAGAACGGTTTGATGGGTTTTTATGAAAATCGCTCCTGAGATGAACATGCTTTTCATGATACCGGCCGGGTATAAGTCGTTCAATCGATGATCCCTTTAATTCATCCTCTGAAAATTCAAAAATTCTTTCAGCGGCTGGATTGACAAGTACAATTTTTCCTTTACTGTTTGTCAAAATAATTCCTTCGGTAGCATTTTCAAAAAGAGAGGTCATGTGTGCTTTCTCGTATGCAAAACTCTGCTGAAGTCTTTTTACATAAAAAATTATGACCACTAAAAAAAGAATACTCAACAAGGAATATATCTGAGATAAGAACGCCTTTGTAATATCTGTTTTGTCATCCTTAAAATATATTACAAGACCCGTCATTAATACCATACTGACCAACCCTGCAATCAATGTGGGTCTCCAGCCAGGAAGAAAAACAGTAAGAACAATAGCTATCAGCATTCCACTGATCGCCAGATCATAGCTTTTAAACCAAAACGAAAGCCCGATTGAGAGGGCATACACTGCAAATACTAATATTGTAATTGTCCGATTATTAAATCGCATCCGGAAGATTCATTTTCAGAAAAATAAAGATAAAAAAAGAGGAGACAATCTGGTTATTGTCTTTGAAGTAATTCGGTCTCCATGGCAATGGCCCTGGGAAAAAGAATATTATTTTCGAGATTAATATGCTGAACAAGGTCGTCATCCAATTCCCGCAACATTGAAAAAGACAAGCGATGGCCCGTGCAGTTGGATTCAGGCGGAGTATAATTATCAGTTAGTGAGCGGATCCTGTATAGCCTTTCCTCCATTATATTATGCTCCTGTTGCATAATGCCTTCAACAGGCTTTCGTAAAGTTCTGACCAACAAACTGGCATATGATTCTTTACTTTCATAAGCATGTGCTATCTGACGTATATAAGGAAAAATAACATCCTCTTCTTTTTGAAGATGGGGGCCAATAATTTTTTCCATTGAAATAAACTCTCTTTCCAGGTCCGCTAATGCGGGAATCCGCTTTTTATGTTCTTCCACGAAATGCTGTAATTGTTCCTTTATTGCAGGTAAATACTGCTTGAGGTACTGATGGTGAACATTAATTATATAGTCAGTAAGAAAATCGGTTTTCCAATCCTTAAACGGGAGGAAGCCTGAGACATTGATTACCCTGGCCGCATCTTTAAGCTCATTTAATATTTGCTCCGTATCAAGGTGTTTCATTTCGCAGGCTATACTCAATGGTAGTTTTACACCGCAACAGTAATCAATTCCGTATTTTTTAAATACAGAAGCTGTTCGGTAATGCTTTTTCACAATATCCGCTGTAGAAATATTTTCCCTTATTTCGGTTATATCCAGATACCTCATATTACCTCTGATTATGAAGCAAAATAAAACGGTACACTACTATAAATACTGATTTTTATCAGTTGATAATAGGATATTTCTGGGAAGCATTCTATAAAACAGTCAAATGACCGCTATCATAAAAGTTGATGACTTATATCAGAATTTCCGGCTATGTCAGAATGTAATTTCACTTGTCTGTAAATCAAAAAAATTAAAGAATAACGGCTCATGCAAATGAGCTATCGTTGGTTTTTGTTTCAATGCCTACCCCCGGTTCCCCGGGGGTTTTCATTTTGGGTGCCCCTATAGCTAGAATTTGTTGCTTATCTATCTTTGCTTCATGCAAATAGACATTCTAACTGTTTTGCCCGAGTTGCTTGAAAGCCCGTTTCAGCATAGTATCATGAAAAGGGCACAGGAAAAAGGACTGTTAACTGTAAACGTTCATCATCTGCGTAAATGGGCTGTAAATGAATATGGACAGGTTGATGACTATCAATACGGAGGTGGCGCCGGAATGGTAATGATGTGCGAACCACTTGCCAAAGCAATAGAAGAATTAGGGGCAGAAAAAAAACCTGGCCGACCGTCAGGCGGCTTTGATGAGATCATCTACCTGACCCCAGATGGTGAAAAATTAAGCCAGAAAACAGCTAATCAACTTTCTTTAAAAGAAAATATTCTGCTCATCTGCGGTCATTATAAGGGCATTGATGAAAGGATCCGGGAGCATTTTGTAACTAAAGAGATCTCAATTGGTGATTATGTATTAAGCGGAGGAGAATTAGCAGCAGCAGTATTGGTTGATTGCATTGGCAGACTTCTTCCGGGAGTATTAAATGACGAAACATCGGCCCTTTTTGATTCTTTCCAGGATAACTTGTTGGCCCCACCTGTATATACAAGGCCTGAAGAATTCCGGGGTTGGAAAGTTCCAGGTATTCTTATGAGCGGAGATCACAAAAAAATTGAGGAATGGAGGCATGAGCAATCTTTGCAACGCACCTCAGAAAGAAGACCTGACCTGCTCGAAGAATAACCGACTCTATCCAGTACCCATAGCACTAGAATACAACATGTATAAATAAATAATAAAGCAGGATCAGGATAACATTGATCAAAATGGTCTTTTTCATAAATATTGGTTTTAGATCAATGGCGGTTGCAACAATTATATTTCAAAATAACTGCCAAACCGGGGTTATCCACAACCGAAAAACACCATTAAGTGATTTTACAAGAGTATTTCTATTTAACTGGTGTATAAACAACTGCAATTTTTGGCTATTAGAATAGTAAAAAACCATTCCTGGTATTGGAACATTTGCTTATCACCAAAAGGGGCTTATCGATTAATTATAATTATTTCAGGAAATTGCAAATACAACAACAAAAATCATGGCTACAAACAGAAGAAACTTTATTAAAAAAGTTGCTGTTGGCACCGGCGCTTTAACAACTGGTTTACCTGCATTCGCTTCAGAAACTTTTATTGATGATGAACAAATGAATCGCTCCGGGGATATTCAACAAAAAGGTCAGCGATTCAATATGTGCGGATATGCGGCTCCGAAAATTGAAACAGTGAGGATAGGTGTTATCGGGCTTGGCATGAGAGGTTCTGAAGCTGTCGAAAGATTAAGTTTTATTGATGGGGTAGAAATAATTGCCTTATGTGATAAATATCCTGACAGAATTAAAAAATCACAACTTGCTTTGGAGAAAATGGGTCGTCCTCCCGCCAAAGAATATTCCGGCGAAGAAGAATGGAAAGCACTTTGTGAAAATGCAGACCTTGATCTTGTTTATACGCCTACGCCATGGCACCTCCACACTCCTGTCGCAGTAAGGGCTATGAAAAATGGAAAACATGCTGCCACGGAGGTTCCTGCTGGAAAAACACTGGATGAATTGTGGGAGTTGGTTGAAACATCTGAGAAAACAAAGAAACATTGCATGATGCTGGAAAATTGCTGTTACGATTTCTTTGAGCTTTTAACACTAAATATGGCCAGACAGGGAATATTTGGTGAAATTGTTCATGGCGAAGGGGCCTATATACATGACCTAAGCAGGAACTGGTTATTTAATAAAAATGCTTATGCGGATATGTGGCGATTGAAAGAGAATATTGGGCACAATGGAAATCTTTATCCCACACATGGCCTTGGTCCCATTGCACAGTGCATGAATATTAACAGGGGAGATAAATTTGAACAACTGGTTAGTATGAGCACAAATGATTTTACACTTACTAATCTTGCAACAGAAATGGCTTCAAAAGATGAATTCTTTAAGCCATACACTGATAAGCCTTACAGGGGAAATATGAATACATCCCTTATCCGGACAAACAATGGACGGACAATTATGGTACAGCATGATGTATCTACACTTCGGCCTTATTCAAGAATTCATCTTTTAAGTGGGACTAAAGGAATAGCTCAAAAATGGCCAGACCCTGAAAGAATCGCATTCGGGCACAGTTGGATAAAGAAAGAAGAACTTGACGAACTATATAAAAAATATTCTCCTCCTATTGTTAATCATATCGGAGCAATTGCCAAAGATGTCGGTGGTCATGGCGGCATGGATTTTATTATGGACTGGAGATTGATTGATTGCCTTAGAAATGGATTGCCATTAGACCAGGATGTTTATGATGCCGCGGCATGGAGCTGCCTTTTTCCTCTTTCACAAAGATCCGTTGCTAAAAAGTCCAGAACTGTAGAAATACCCGACTTTACCAGGGGAGCATGGCAAACAAATCAACCTGTTAATCTTACCCTGGATGGAGGAGCTACAACAGGGGTAAGAAAAATCAAGCCCTCTCTGAAAATGTAATGATTGTGAGCTGACTAAAATCATAATATTTAATCCTCTTAAAACGAAAAACATTTCTTTTTCATTCGGAGGAATAGCGTATTTTAGCCGTTAGATTTTTCAATTATTCGCTGATTTTCAACGAAATATTTTACAAACCTGACCGTTTTAAATTATTATCTATCCAAGTATTACTGAATGAAGGCCCTGACCACCTTAACAGACCCTGTGTATATCGAGCCAAAGAGATTCTCTGCGTATGAAAAATTCTGGCTAAAGTTGATGAACGATAAAAGGGATCTTCCTTTTATTCATTTGCTCACTGCGATACATATCCTGGTTATCCCAGTCGCTGTTATATTATATACACCACTTCTGAAAGGATGGCAATGGTGGTTATTATACATTCCCTATTTCTATGTTTCCCAAATGTATTTTAAAGGACGTTTTGGATTGATGCTTCACTGTATCTGTCACCGGAAATTATTTAAGAAAACACACACCTGGATCTTTCATTATATCATCTGGTTTGTATGTCCTTTTTTTGGACATACGCCTGAAACATATTTTGCCCATCATATGGGCATGCATCATGTTGAAAACAATATGATAGATGATGCCAGCAGCACCTTACCATATCAGCGAGACAGTCTTCGTAGCTTTCTTAAATATTATGTCAATTTTTTGTTCCTTGGTTTCAGAGATACATTCATGTACTTCTTCAGCAGAAAGAGAAAGAAGTTTTATATGCGTATGACTTTTGGAGAAATGTCCTTCTTCGCATTTTGTATAGCAATGTCATTTGTTAATTTCAAGGCTACACTTTTCATTTTTATTATTCCATTTCTTTTTGCCCGCTTTGTTATGATGCTTGGGAACTGGACACAGCATGCTTTTGTAAACCTGAAGGATCTTGAGGACAATACTATTAATTGTATCAACACCAAATACAATAAGATTTGCTGGAATGACGGGTACCATGCAGTACATCATATTCGCCCTGCTCTTCATTATACAGAAATACCCGGTGAGTACCTGAAGAATAAAGACAAATTTGCTGAACAAAAAGTGCTCACTTTTGAAGGGATCCATTACCTGCATATTTTCATTTGGCTTATGAGCAAACGCTATGACAAGCTGGCAAAACATATCGTTAATGTCAACAACATGTTCAACAGCGAAGAAGAAGCTATACAGCTAATGAAAGAAAGAACAAAGAAGTTCATTCCCGCAGCCTGATTTCAGAACCGTTTTATTCCGAATCTTTTCATTGGGCCAATCCTGATATAGTATCTTTATGCAAACAGTATTGAATGGCTGCTTTCTCACTTTTTGGCAATCTGGTTAATATTCATACTTCAACAATTTTCTATTCAGAGCTAATTGTAGAAAATGGCCGGATCAAATTAATAAAGAAGATAAATGATACACCAGACCCCGATTTAGGATTTATACTTCCCGGGTTTATTGACAGCCATGTACATATTGAAAGTTCCATGCTCGTGCCATCTGAATTTGCAAGACTTGCAGTGGTGCATGGAACTGTTGCCACAGTAAGTGATCCACATGAGATTGCCAATGTATGCGGACTTGAAGGTGTTGAGTTCATGATTGAAAATGGCAAAACAGTTCCTTTTAAATTCAACTTTGGTGCGCCAAGCTGTGTACCTGCTACAAATTTTGAAACTGCCGGCGCCTCTTTGAATTCCGATGATGTAAGAAAATTACTTGAACGAGATGAGATCAGATACCTGAGCGAAATGATGAATTTTCCGGGGGTTCTTAATAAAGATAAAGAAGTGATGGAAAAAATCGCTGCTGCGCATCAACTACTTAAACCTGTTGACGGTCATGCTCCGGGATTGAGAGGAGAAGATGTAAAAAAATATATAGCTGCAGGAATCACCACGGATCATGAATGCTTTACAAAGGAAGAAGCCTTGGATAAATTACAGAATGGAATGAAGATCATCATCAGGGAAGGAAGTGCCGCCAAAAATTTTGAAGCATTAATTGAGCTTCTTAATGACTACCCGAATCAAATGATGTTTTGCAGCGATGATAAACACCCGGACAGCCTCGTAGAAGGGCATATCAATCAACTTTGCTCAAGAGCTGTAGCTAAAGGCATTGATCTTTTTAAAGTTTTGAAAGCAGCATGCATAAATCCTGTTCGTCATTACAATCTTGAAGTCGGACTTCTGCAAAAAGGAGATTATGCCGATTTTGTTGTTTTAAAAGATCTGGAAAATTTTGAAGTTGAAAAGACCTTTATAAATGGAGAGTTAGTTGCTGAAAATGGAATTTCATTAATTAAAAGCCCTAAGTCAAAAATCATAAATAATTTTTTTTGCAAAAAAAAGAGAACCACCGACTTTGAGATATCTTCTATCAGCACTTTAATTCCGGTTATTGAGGCACTGGATGGTCAGCTGATTACAAACCATCTCCGGTTAGAGCCGAAAATTGCAGATGGCAAATGTATAAGTGATGTCGAAAGAGATATTTTGAAGATTGTTGTAGTAAATCGCTATAAAGATGCTCCTGTTGCGATAGCTTTTATTAAAAATTTTGGGATCAGGGAAGGAGCAATTGCCTCATCAGTAGCTCATGACAGCCATAATATTGTAGCAGTTGGAGTTGACGATGAAAAGATATGCCAGGCCGTTAACATGGTAATTCACCATAAAGGAGGAATAAGTTTTTGCAAAGATGATCTTGAAATAATAGTTCCTTTGCACGTTGGAGGACTTATGAGCAACGAGGATGGTTACAAAATAGCCGAACAATATACACTTATCGATAAAGCTGCCAAAGAAGCCGGGACTACATTAGCCTCACCTTATATGACACTTTCATTTATGGCTTTATTGGTTATTCCTCATCTCAAACTAAGTGATAAAGGTATTTTTGACGGAGACCGTTTTGAATTAATAACTCAGTTTTAGAGTAATGCAAAATGTAAATAGCACAGTACTGATAACCCTGGCAGGAATTGCAGGTATTGCAATTCTTAACTCGGCTGGTGCACTATTATCCAGAAAACTAAACTTTAATTTTTCCCGTTTAGCAATTCTATCTTTCGCCGTTTATATAACTGTTGCCTATTTTGTTTCAGCAGAATCTGGTAAAATACCAGCCCTCCTATCAGCAGCTGCACTTGGAATCTTTGATGCAACTGCAGGTTGGGAAATATCAAAAGCCTGTAACGCAAATTTTGGCATCTATAAAGAGATGATTGAGCAAATCTCAATACATACCAGAGTATTAGGTACGGTTCTCTTCTCATTATTGTTAGGATTTATGGGGTACTGGCTCTCCTGAAATTGTTTTTTTGAATAGCCGCTGAACTTTCACATTCCCTTAATAACCAAATAAGGCTTCACAGGCATCTAATTCGTAAATAAAGCAGCAAGACTCCCCAGCAGGGTTGACAAAGTGTAAATGAAAAGAGTCGGGTATAAAGCCTTCTTTATGAAAGAAAATTTACACATATCAGCAACTTTTGATCAACCCGAATTTCTTCAGACTTTGGTTGAAAAACTGGCCTACAGGCGATATGAATTCGGGTTCAGTAAACTTCCGGTACCCCGTGGTTTAAAAGCCCTTGAAACATCTTCCACAGAAGCATATGTAAGCGGAACAGTCGGCATTGATTTTGATAATAATGAAAAAATCAATATGCCTTTTATTACCTGCTTTTTATTTACCTGTATAAAAGGATATGGCGATCCATATAAATTGATCTGGAGTACATCATTGTCTTAAAAGCCCGTTTTTAATTCACCCTTTTACCGTTCATTTAACCCCTTTCACCGATTTCTTCGGGCATAGTACCCATTGCCCGTTGTTTCATACCCATTTGAATGCTAGGTTTGATTAAAATTGAATGATATGAGAGAAGATTTTGAAAGAAGGTGGCAGGAAAGAAAAATGAGATGGGAAGCCCGCTGTGAAAGCAGGGGTGGTCGTGGCCACATCTGGACCGGTGTTTTTCTTTTATTAATTGGTATTGCTGCCTTGATAAAAGCCACTGTAACCGATTTTCCAGATTGGGTATTTAGCTGGCAAATGTTATTGATTGCTCTCGGTGTTTTCATAGGCCTACGCCATAATTTTAAAGGTGCTGCCTGGTTCATACTCATTTTAATTGGGGGCATATTCCTTATTAATGAGGTTTATCCTGAATTTTCATACAGAAGATACGTATGGCCAATAGCCTTGATTGCAGTCGGGATATTTTTTATTGCCCGTTCCGGCAGCCGGTCATTAAGAGGTGCAACTGAAAAAAAAAATTATGAATCCGACGAGCCCCCTTTAAAAAATGAGGGGTCATTTACCAAGGAAGATTTTGTAAACTCAACTTCCATATTCGGCGGATCAAAAAAGATCATCATTTCCAAGAATTTCAGAGGAGGAGACATCGTCAACATTTTCGGCGGCAGCGAACTGGATCTCACACAAGCTGATATGTCGGAACCGGCAATTATTGAGATCACAACGATTTTTGGAGGAACCAAACTTATTGTTCCATCAGATTGGGATATAAAATCTGAAGCTGTGATGATCTTTGGCGGTGTTGAAGACAAGAGAAAGATGCACACTATCAATGAGGTCCCCGACAAAACACTCGTATTAAGAGGCACCGTGATTTTCGGCGGCATTGATATAAAAAGCTATTAATACTTATTCCTGTTTCATTCCAAAACCAACAATTTATGGACTGGTATCTTGTAAAAGTTGTATTTCGGATCATTTGTGGTGACGGGGAACATACTGCACAGTTTGATGAGCAGCTACGGCTCATCAAAGCAACTTCCAAAGAAGAAGCATTTCACAAAGCCCAAATGCTGGGTTTAAAAGAACAAGAAGTTTTTTTCAATCAACAAGAACAATTGGTGCAATGGCAATTTGTTAGCATCTCAGAACTTTATCGTCTTGATAAACTTGAAGACGGAGCTGAATTATATTCAAGAATAGAGGAACAGGATAATGCAGAAAGCTATATGCACATCATTCATGCAAAAGCTGAGCAAATACGATTTGGAAATACACTTGAAATGCTGAACCTGGTTTAATAAATGGCTGCTTCACCCTTATCCATATTACGTTTTCGGATAATTTTTATTATATGCTGGCTGGTTCTGTTGGCTGATCATGCCTTTGTCCTGCATTACTTTGGTTTGAAATGGGAGACTGCCCTGATTGATAGCGGGATAAGCAATATCCTTTTGTTACTTGCTAGTATTTTGATATTACACACACTTCGGTATTACCTACCCAGGAGCGAACAATACATAAATATTTTTTCGATCTGTCTCTTCCTGGCTGTTGCCTGGCTCCTGTTAATTAAATGGCTGCTTCAGCTTTCATTGGGGCATATAGATAATTATAGCAACCTGCTTCAGCATTCCTATTCTATAAGATTCAGCATAGGCTTTCTTTTACTGGGATGTGTTACACTAATAAGTATTCTTTGGTATCATCAACAGGAACAAAAAGATAAAGATGAACGAAAAAGTGATGCAGAAAAAATGGCGAAAGAAGCTGAGCTATTCAAACTAAGACAACAATTGCAACCTCACTTCCTGTTTAATAGCCTTAATTCTATTAATGCATTGATTGGAAGCAGACCTGAGGAGGCCCGAAAAATGGTTCATCAGCTTTCAGATTTTCTGCGTGGCACCTTGAAAAAAGAAGAAACACAGTGGGTGAGCTTGCAGGAAGAACTACAATACCTGCAATTATATCTGGATATTGAAAAAGTCAGGTTCGGAAACAGGCTTGCAACCGAAATATCTGTTGATGAAAATGTAAATAATTACAAACTTCCTGCATTATTGCTACAACCAGTAATGGAAAATGCGATAAAGTTCGGACTCTATGATACAACAGGTGAAACGTTGATCCGCCTTTATGCATCTGAACATGAAAAAGGTTTACTGATTAAAATTGTAAATCCTTACGATCCCGAAACTTCATCTCCTCAGAAGGGAACCGGTTTTGGATTGAGATCGGTTAAGAGAAGACTATACCTGCTATTCGCCAGAAATGACCTCCTGACCACCGATGCAAAAGATAATACCTTTACAACAACCATTAAAATACCCCAACCATAAAATGAACAAAATTGTAATAATAGATGACGAGCCTTTGGCCAGAAGTATTGTTAAAGAATATCTACAAAAATATCCCGAATTGGAATTGGTAGAGGAATGCAATGATGGCTTTGAAGGCCTGAAAGCAATTCAGCAGCATTCTCCTGATCTTGTTTTTTTGGATGTTCAAATGCCAAAAATCAATGGTTTTGAAATGCTGGAATTAGTAGATGGTCCTCCCCCGGTAATATTCACAACAGCTTTTGATGAATTCGCTATAAAAGCATTTGAGGCCAATGCCGTAGACTACCTTTTAAAACCTTTCAGCCAGGAAAGATTTGACAAGGCCGTTACAAAATGGAAGGAAAAAAAACCTGAAGATTCTGAAAAAAATACCCAGGGAATATTAGACACTGCTTCGCAGTCTCCTTCACAACGTCATCGGATTGTTGTTAGAAATGGTAGTAAGATCAAGATCATTTCAGTGCATGATGTATTTTACCTGGAAGCAGCAGATGACTATGTAAAAATTCACACACAGGAAGGCTATTACCTGAAAAACAAAACAATGAATCATTTTGAACAAACACTTGACAATACTCATTTCGTTCGTTCCCATCGCTCTTATATTGTAAATGTTCAGCAGATTACCCGTATTGATCCTTATGAAAAGGACAGCCACGTAGCAATTCTCCGATCAGGAGTTAAAGTTCCTGTAAGCAGAAGTGGTTATGGAAAATTAAAAGAAGTACTTGGATTGTAATCTCTCTTTAATGCTTATGTCTTCTTTTTAGTATTCCTCCAGAAGCCTCTTTTATAGTGCTGGCGAAAACAAAAGCCTTGGGGTCCACTTCATGCACAAGGTTCCTTAATTTCCTGAGCTCAAGCCTGGTAATTACCGTAAATATGATATCACAATCTGAACTCACTTCGAATTTTCCTGGCAAAAAACCCCGCTCCCCTTTGTAAACAGTTATACCTCTTCCCAGCTTATTTACAAGCTGGTATTTAATTGCTTCACTTTTCCCAGAAACTATTGTAACTCCTGTATAGGCCTGCAAACCCTCTACAACGTAATCAATACATCTTGTTGCTGTAAAATAAGTGAGTATTGAATATAAAGCTGTATCTAATCCAAAGCGAAATCCGGCGATTGTAAAGATCAGGATATTAATGGCGAGAATGATTTCAGTAATTGTAAAAGATGTCTTTTTAATGGTGTACAACGCAAGCACTTCAATTCCGTCCAGTGCTGCGCCGGCTCTCATGATCAACCCTACACCGATTCCGAGAAATGCTCCTCCGAAAACTGAGATTAGTAAAGTATCATCAGTCATTGCCTGTATCGGGATCAATATCAGGGATATACCAAGGAGAATAACACTTATCAGGGTTCGGAAAGCAAATCTTTTACCAACTATAAAATAGCTAAGAACGATCAATGGAAAATTCAAAATCAGGATCACAAGCCCGAGGTTGAAATGATAGACTTCATGAACTAACAAGGAGATCCCTGTAATTCCTCCATCAAAAAAATGGTTTGGAACAAGGAATAATTTCAAAGCTATTCCGGCAAGCACTACACCAATGATGTTCAGAAAAAAATCTTCCAGGAATTCTCTGAACAAATGCCCCCGATGAGATGAAAAACTGATATCAATACCGGAACGCAGATCCTTTATGATTTTTTGCTTGGAAGGTTCCAGTTCAGTGGCTGCAGTCTTTGTAAAAAAATGATGTGATGAGAGAAACTCCGATTGAATTAATTGCCAGTCTTCACTTGTTTTCACAAGTTTCCGGTATTTGAATTCGGTATAGATTTTTTCAGCATTTTCAGCATAGCCTTCTTTGCCTAAATAAAAGAGATCGGCATCGCATAAAATCTCCGATAAGTGATCAGACGGAGACTGGGGTAACCGGGTAGACATGATCATCCTGCATATTTCTTCAATCTGGTCTGATGTATAACCATAATCAGGAAGATAATCCCTTGCCCAGATACAGGAGACTTCTTCATGACCTTCAGCTTGCTGCAAAAAGCCTGCATCATGAAAAAGTGCAGCGGTCTTTAAAAGTGTGATCTCATTGTCCGTAAGTTCTTCCCGGACTCCCAGGTATTCTGCAGCTGCTATCACATTTTTAGTATGATCCGCATTGTGGTAAGTGTAATACCCCGGAATTTCATTTTCCAGTTTGGGCATCAGGAAATCGTAAACTTCTTTATACTCCATGCATTTTCAATTAGAACTAATCTAAAACTTCGTAAATCAATACAGGGTTTGATTTGTTTTTTAAGCTGGCCTCTCCTATTTCCTTGCATTTAAATGATTCTCTTATTTTTTCATAAGCCAACGCCGAAATTATAATTTGACCGTCTTTGGCCAGAGACTGCAACCGTTGAGCCGTGTTTACCGTATCCCCAATAACAGTGTAATCGAGTCTTCGAAGACTTGAAGAACCTATATTTCCTGAGATCATTTCACCACTATTAACTCCAATTGTGACATGAGGTTTGAATGAAGCGTTTCCGGTAACCTCGGGAAGTTCTTCAATTTTTTGGCGGACAGTAAGACAGGCATCAATGGCTCTATCCAGATGATAATCTCCCCTGAAGATGGCCATTACTGCATCGCCTATGAATTTATCGATAATCCCTCCTTGGGCAATTATCGCTTTTACCATAACATCAAAATAACTATTCAGCAACTTTACTACAGTATCCGGTTTTTCATTTTCACTGATGGTAGTAAAGCTGCATATATCAATAAATGCAACCGAAGCTTCGATTGTTTCATTCACCATGAGAGATGACTCATACTCATGAGTCCCCATAAAATTCAAAACCGTTTCATCAACATACATTTTGAGAATATTATTCTCCTTTATAGCTTTCAAAGTTTCTCTCATTTGCTGCACTTGCTGCAGCGTTTTTTCCATTGTTATCTCAAGATCATCAAAATTGATCGGCTTGGTAATAAAGTCAAATGCACCGCGGTTCATAGCAGTACGGATATTTTCCATATCTCCATAAGCTGAGACAATAACAGATTTAAGCAATGAGTGTTTTTCATTAAGCTTTGAGAGTAATGTCAAACCGTCCATCTCCGGCATATTAATATCGCTCAACACCACATCCACATCCTGATGCTCATTCAAACGGTTAAGCGCTTCCTTGCCATTTATAGCAAAAAGAAACTCGTATTTATGTTCCCTGATTTTTTGGCGGAACTTTTGTTTGATCAACACTTCAAGATCCGTTTCATCATCAACAACCAGAATTTTTGCCATCAGTTAATTGCTTTTAGTTTTTCTTTTAGTGCTGAAAAATCAAGTGGTTTTGTCAGAAAATCATCTGCCCCGAGGCTCATGGCAGCGTTATAATTATCCGAGTCTCCATACGCAGTTATCATCATTACAACAGGTGGTGGTTCGTAATGATCTGCTTTTATTTTTTTAAGCAGATCCAATCCGCTCATTCCTGGCATATTTATATCGGAAAGAATCAACACAGCTTCCTGGTTGAAATTATGAAGACACTCAAGAGCCTCCTCTCCGGAAAAGGCAAAAGCGAATTCCATTTCATGATTTTTTATTTCTCTACGGAATCTTTGTTCGAAGAGAAGCTGAACGTCTTTTTCATCGTCAACTACTAATATTTTCATGTGTTGAATATAAGTTTTATAAAGGTAATATGATGGTAAATGCAGCAAATTCTCCTTCATTTGTTTCCACTTTTATTTTGCCTCCATGATTTTGAGTTATAATATCATAGCTCATGCTCAAACCCAGCCCTGTACCTTCCCCCGTGGGCTTAGTAGTAAAAAATGGTTGAAATATTTTATCAACAACTTTTTGAGGAACCCCATCGCCATTATCTTTTACAGTAATAAATATACCCTTTTCGGTTTTCCCGGTTTTTACAGAAACTTCCGGTTGATACGCTTCTCCTTTTTCTTTTGCCTTTTTCATAACTGAATAAAAGGCATTGGTAAAAAGATTCAAAAAAACCCTTCCAATATCCTGTGGCGCCACATTTATCAACGGCAACGTATTGTCAAAATCCGTTACTGTTTGTGCGTTAAATGATTTGTCTTTGGCTCTCATCCCGTGATAACTCAACCTAAGGCATTCATCTGCCAGTTGATTAATATCAGTGAGTTCTTTTTGTCCGCTGCTATTCCGGCTGTGCTGCAACATCCCTTTCACAATAGAATCCGCCCGTTTGCCATGGAAACTGATCTTTTCATTATTGTTCCTGATATCCTCAGCAACTTTTTCAGCATCCTGAGTTTTCCCCTTCTTTAACTCCTCTTTCAGTTCATCGATCAATTCAATATTTATTTCTGAAAAATTATTGACAAAATTCAAAGGGTTCTGTATTTCATGAGCAATTCCGGCAGTAAGTTCTCCAAGGGATGCCATTTTTTCTCTTTGTATTAATTGCTCTTCTGTTTCTTTAAGCTCTTTTAAAGACTTTTCAAGGGCCGATGTTCTTTCTTTAACCTGTTTCTCTAATGTTACATTCTGTTCGCTTAATATCTGTTGCTTTTCCTGTTCTTTTTGGATCATTTCTTTTGAAAGCTTCTCCACTTCAATCGTTCGCTGTCTTTCCCCTGAAGCTGTTCGGGCAAACTCCCCGGCATAAAAGATTGAAAGTCCAAGGCCGGGAATTATGAAAGAAATGCCCTGGAACAAGGCAGCGGCACTGTTATAATGGTTTATGGCAAAATAGATGTAACTGATTATAGTTAAAGCAAAAACAATACTTGTGATCAATAAAGTCATAGCTCCTTTTCTCCGCCTGTAAACAGCTATTATATTCAGTCTTAAAAATTCCAGGTTAATAACCGGGAAAAAGAAAGCATTTACAAACCCGCTTGAATCATATGAAATAAAATAGAAAGGAATAGAAAAGATTCCGTAAGCCAGGATCAGGTAAAAGAAAATTGTCTTTTTCATTTTATACAGTACATACATACTGTGAATAAATGAAATGGCTCCTATAATATACATTACCTGTGTTACCAATAAAAAGCTGTTAGAGTGGTTAACGGTAACAGGCTCTGTCAAGGCCAGAATATGAAAGAGGATAGCCAAAAAAAGACATAAACAAAATATGCCGGCAAAGAGATATTCTTTCTGGGGCCTGAATGACATAAAAAGAAATAATAGCAAAAAACCTAACGGCAGATAAAATGAAACCTGGATGGTTCTTAGTGTGGATTCAAAATTATTTTCCTTTATGTTTTCGGTAATTCCCTGGTTGATTTCTTTTAGCTCGATCTTTAATATTGGTCTCTTATTGGCAAATTTTATATACAGGTTTTGCTTATGGAAAGAATATCTTACTGCAAGCACCTGCGATGCCATTGTATCAAAGGTCAGGCTAAGCAGGTTGTTGGTGAAAAACCGGGTTATTTCATTTTGATAGTCTTTTGCAGGTTTACCAAAGTAATAAGCCAGTTTACCATTCAGGTAGATTTCCATCGCACCAAAACCTGAGGCCAGCATTCCTATGCTTTTCCCCCTAAGACCTGGAGCAACATTCAGTTTCAGTCTGAACCACCCGATACTTGCATTTCTTACTTCAGGAAGGTGGTGAATCTCATCTGTCGGATTCTCTGGTTTCCAGTTATCGTCATTGAAATCAGGGTTCGACCATTCTGGGTTATCACCCGGCATAAATGTCCACCCTTTGTTAAGGATTAAACCATTTCGCGGTATTGAATCGAGATTAAATATTACGGCCGAAGAGTCTTGTGCCGAAACCTTTCCGAGTGAAAAGAAAAAAGCAACGACATATAGCCGAAACCGGTTCATATATCTAAATATAATAATTTATGGCAGCAAAATCGTGAAAGTAGTTCCGATTCCTTCTTTGGTTGCAACTCTTAGTTCCCCGCCATGTGCTTTTATTATATCATAGCTTAAACTTAACCCCAATCCTGTTCCCTGACCGGTTGGCTTAGTGGTAAAGAAAGGCTGAAAGATCTTTTCTTTAATGGCATTGGGAATACCATTACCGTTATCTTTTACACTTATTTCTATTTTCTCCACCCCTTTACTCCCACCAGTGGAGGACAGTTTTCTCGTACTAACGACTACAGTTGGCTCATAACCTTCTGTATTTGGCGTTAGGCCTTGAGCTTTTTGCCTTTCTGTACAGGAATAAAATGCATTATTGATTAGGTTGAGTATCACCCTTCCGATATCCTGCGGCATCACATTTATTTTCCCGATCGTTTCATCAAATTCCGTTTCAAATTTTGCATTAAAGGATTTGTCTTTAGCCCGGAAACCATGGTAAGCCAGCCTGAGATATTCATCACACAATGCATTTATATCAGTGATCTCTTTTGTACCAGAACTTGTTCTTGAATGAGAGAGCATACTTTTTACAATAGCATCTGCCCGTTTTCCATGATGATTTATTTTCTCCTCATTTTCTTTTATATCCTTTGCAATATTTTTTACTTCTTCCAGGTTTCCTTTATTTATTTCCTGTACCAATTCATCAGCCAACTCCTTATTCACTTCTGAAAAATTATTGACGAAATTTAACGGATTTTGAATTTCATGGGCAATACCAGCAGTTAGTTCTCCCAAAGAAGCCATTTTCTCAGCCTGGATAAGTTGTGCCTGGGCGGCTTTTAATTCTGCCAACGCAGTTTCCAGTTTATCTTTTTGCTCTTCAATTTCAAAATTCAATTTGGTTAGCTCTTCGTTTCTTAATCGAATAGCTTCCGCTTCTTTTTTGGCTTCCTCTGCTTTATAAGTTATTTCAAGGTTATTTACCTTTTGATTGATGGTGTTTTTATGAGCCTCTTTCTCCAGCATATTATGCATTTCAAAATGTTTCAGCGATTCTTCATATTCACCTCTTTGTTTATAATATTTATGAAGGCTGAATTGCGTTTTACTCAGCAAATCAACCGCACCAATTTCTTCAGCGATCCTTAGTGAATCTGATAACCATTCCAAAACCCGTTCGCTATGATCATTTTGTTTGCTATACAATTCAGCAAGAAATAATAATACTTCGATCTCTCCCCTTTTATCACCTCTTGATCTCCTGATAGCTAGACTTCTGTTGGAAAAATCTGATGCCAGCTGAATGTCATTTTTCCGTTGATATATTTCAGCTAAATGGAGCAATGCAATGGCTTCTCCTTTCTTATCATCAGTGGATTGACATATCGATAAGCCTTGTTTACAATAACTGATTGCTTTATCAAGATCACTTAATTTAAGATAGCAGGAACCGATATTAGCGAGGCTTCCCGCCTCACCCCATTTATCATGAGAATCCTTACGAATCACAAGGCCTTGTTGATAAAACTCCAATGCCTGATTATAATTCCCGTTATCGAAGTATATAGAGCCGATAATGTTTATTACATAAGCTTCCATAAGGGTGAACTTCGTTCTTTTGGCAATTGAAAGCGACTCATATAAATAATCAAGTGCATTTTCCGGATCGCCCAGGTGTTTATATGTTACACCTATCTGATAAGTGGTTGTAGTTTTATTTTCCGGGTGTGATGATGGCGGAATTAGTGAATAGCCTTTTAGCAAAAATTCCAGCGAAGCTCCTAAGTTTCCCAAATTACGTTCTACGATACCTAAATATTCATAACAAACAGCCTGTCCTTCTTCATCATTAATAGATTCAAATAAAGCAAGTGATTCTTTCAATAGAGGTATTGCATCATGATTTTTAAACAGACGAATGTAACCAAAGCCCATGGCACGAAGTCCTTCGGCCAAACCTTTCGGATAATCTATGCTCCTGGCAAGATTTACAGATTCCTGCCCTAATTGAAAAGACTTTTGCAAATCATTGATCCGGGATTCCCATGCCTGCCGGTTCAGGTCGTCAATTTTCTCCTTAAGAGATTCTATCGAAGTTTCGTTGTTCATTTTTATAAGAGAAAATTACCAGCAATCTCCTTAATGTTTAATTGCTGAAATTAGCGATTTCTTAAAGACCCTTAAAATAAAGAGAAAGGACTGAAGTATGGATTTTTCAGTTTACCAGGAGAATGATCATGAATTCTGTACCTGCTCCTTGTTCCGATTCTACTTTTAATTCCCATCCATGTGCCTTAATTATATCGTAACTCAAACTTAAGCCCAGCCCTGTCCCGTGCCCTGTTGGTTTAGTAGTGAAAAAGGGTTGAAAGATCTTTTCTTTAATAGAATCAGGAATTCCATGGCCGTTGTCTTTTACAATTATTTCAATGTTATCATTTGTTTTCTTTGTGCTCACAATAACAGTTGGCTCATAAGACTGTCCTGCCCAGGTATGTTTCGCTTTTTCATTCACCGTATAAAAAGCATTATTGATCAGGTTCAAAACTACCCGGCCAATATCCTGCGGTACTACATTTATTTTTTCGATATTACTGTCAAAGCAGGTTTCAAATTTTGCATTAAAGGATTTATCCTTTGCCCGAAGACCATGATATGCCAGTGTCAGGTATTCATCACACAAAGCATTGATATCTGTTGGCTCCTCCTTGCCTGAACTGGTCCTGGAGTGTTGTAGCATACTTTTCACAATTGCATCCGCCCGTTTGCCATGAAAATTTATCTTCTCGTGGTTACTGAAGATATCCTTTGCAATTTCTTTTGCCTGCTCATAATTCCCTTTTTCAATTTCTTCATTCATTTCTGCCAGCAATTCTTTATTTACATCGGAAAAATTATTCACGAAATTCAGAGGGTTTTGGATTTCATGAGCTATACCAGCTGTCATCTCACCAAGAGAGGCCATTTTTTCAGACTGGATCAATTGGTTCTGTGTAGCTTTTAAATTGGCCAGGGTTTTTTCCAATACTTTTTTTTCTTCATTGATGACAACGGCCTGCTCCTCCAGTTTTTTCAGATCTAAAAATCTTGTATAAATCAGGCCAAACACATTCGCAAGCCGCAACATTATGTCCGACTCTTCATCTGTTAATGCGTTGCCGGAAACCACATTAATGGTTCCTGCTGAAAAAAAGAAGGAATAATAATATTCAACGACAGAATGATCCCGCTTATTGGAAATGCCCGTATAAGTAGACATCTTCTTATAATACTGCACCAGGTCTTTTCCTTCCAGTTTAGTAAGTGCAAAAGGTTTTCGGGCTTTCCTGGCCTCAATTATATTTTCAAAAACAGGGTGAACATGTACATTGATATAATCAAGGATGAAAAACAATTTTCCCTCATCTGAAATGGATGTAATCCATAACTCGATAGCCTCGTCCTCGTCATCAAATATTCCAACGCCGGACCGGATTGCATTGATCTTTAATTCTTTTAATTGCTGAAAAAGTATAGTGGATGTTTCTGAAAGCTGGGAACTTTTCCGCATGTCCAGTGCTTTTTCCCTCACTTTCTCCAAAGCCTTTTCTACTTCGACTTCACGGATTTTGGCAGCCAGATCTTTCTTTAATCTTTCCTGCTCACCTTCAATAAGCAGTATCTTTTCCTTTTCGGATAAATTTTTATTCTTCTTCATATCCGGCTGGTTCAAAAGTTCCCCTGCAGAAATTTATTAATGACATAAGGGTCAGTTGCTGCTGCCGTTTATTCTCCCCATTGAGGATCTATGATATTAGCCACTTCAGTAATCTTGTTAGCCGGAAAACCGGCAATCCTTGCATGCTCGTAAAGGATCTCTTTATTCTTTGCCATATAGATACAGTAGATCTTATCTCCGGCTACATAGCTATGTATCCATTGAATATCCGTACCCAAAGTACAAAGTACTTCTTTTGATTTTTTTGACATTTCTTTTAATACGTTTATATCAAAGTTCCCTGCTTCAGGGACTTCTCTTTCAATTATGAATTTTGGCATACTTCTACATTGGTTTAGTTACTAAAAATACAGATTTAAACCATCTGCTAGTTTTTTTGACACTTAGTCATTCAGGGCAATCGAAAATATTGTTCCCTTACCCTCCCTGCTTTCTACTTTTATTTCACCACCATGGGCTTTTACAATATCATAACTCAAACTCAGGCCCAACCCGGTTCCCTGACCTGTAGGTTTGGTAGTAAAAAAGGGCTGGAAGATCTTTTCTAATACTTTTTCGGGGATCCCGGTTCCATTATCCTCAACAATTATCAGAACCTTGTCAGTTATCCTTTTTGTAGTAACTGATACAACCGGCTCATACCCCTCCGGGTGAAGTTTCCTTTTTTCTGTAACGGCATAAAAGGCATTTGTAACAAGATTGAGAACAACCCGGCCAATGTCCTGGGGAATGATCTTAATTAACCCGATATTTTCATCATAATCTGTTTTGGTAGCAGCATTGAAAGTTTTATCCTTTGCCCTTAAACCGTGATAAGCCAGCCTCAGGTATTCATCTGTCAATAGATTAATGTCTGTTAACTCCTTTTGACCCGTGCTGGTTCTTGAATGTTGCAACATTCCTTTTACAATACCATCTGCTCTTTTCCCATGGTGATTGATCTTTTCCTGGTTGGCAATCACATCATCTGCGATCATTTTTGCTTCATCTAAATTTCCCTGCTCCATTTCTTCCTTCATTTCCTGCAACAACTCCCTGTTCACATCAGAAAAATTATTGACAAAATTTAAAGGGTTTTGAATTTCATGTGCGATACCGGCTGTCAGTTCACCTAAAGAAGCCATTTTTTCCGATTGAATCAGTTGTTGTTGTGCTGCTTTAAGTTCCTCCAATGATTTTTGCAACGCATCTTTTGATTCTTCCACTGTTTTCCTTTTTTCCTCCAGTTCTGCGATCGTTTCTTCCAAAAGGATAGCTGTTGTTCTTTTTACTTTCTCTGTTCTGTCCAGTTTAAAAGAAACAATTTCCAGTTCCTTATCAGCATCTTTAATGGACTTCAGCAATACTTCTTTCTGTTCTGCAGACAGCGCATCATTACTTTGAATAAAATCATGTATGTCCTGAAGACGTTTATTCATCTACTTTTCTTTTAAAGCGATACAGCAAGTAGTAAGGTTATGCATTTCTAAATTACCGCCGGTGGCTCTTCCTAATTCTCCATTGGAGAACATGCCTGCCATCGGCACATTCCAAACTTTTTTCACTCCTTCCAGCTCCATATTCATCATGGGCCCGAATGAAAGTATTCTTCCGGCGCAACTGAATACTACCAATGCATCCGCTTCGGGCATTTCGGTTGCTTTCAGATTTTCGACACCTTTCACCACTTTTTCCATCACATCAAGATCAGGCTGCACAGAGAATTTTACTTTAGCTCCCTGGGGAACCGTGCCACTTGTATAAAATGAATGGTCATTCCAATCTATCTTAAGACCCGGTCTCATAATTGGATCGCCTTTTTCTCTTTGCAGTTGCAGGGGAAGGTTAGCGGCTATTTCCAATAATAGACCCTTGTTGTCTTCTGATACATTTTGAATGCCACCGTACTTTGCGGTGATGTCAAGCACTGGTAAATTGTCCACAGTATATACATGATTCCCTTCGCTCTTTGTAACTGTTTTTTCCGTACCTATTGCTTTCCACCCACAGGTGGCTATGCCTTTTACATTTACTTTTTCTTCATTCAATGCGATGCATAACATAGCCTTGTCACTTTCTTTTCCATTTGTAAAAACAAATTGTTCTGAAAAAGTATAGTCATCCCCGGCACATCCGCCGAAAACATTTACTGCAGGTCCAATCACATCTTCAAACCCACGCAAAATTTCTTCGCCATCCACTGCCTGGTAACTGAGACCAATTAAAAAAGCAGGCATTGGAAATTTCTCACCGGCTCTTTTAGCAATGACTTTTGCTACCTGCCGATAATTTCCTTCAGGATATTCTTCCAGATAAATTTGAAAATACGCTTTGTTCATATCAAGTAAGAGAATAGCTGCCGAACCTTTCTCTGTCACTTCATCAATGAACTCGCCATTGGTGGTACAGCCGAATACTGCGATACCTGCCGCATCAAGTAACTGAGTGATTGCATTTCTGTCCTGGCTTTTTGAAATAAAGCAGATAGCTAATGTTGGTTTAAATCCATCAGCCATGCTTTGTTGAAGCCCAGCTTTAATCTCTTCCGTCGATTTTCCTTTGATTGATTTTGCTTTCATAATTATTTTTCTTTTAATACTACCAGGCAACATGCATTATTATGGTATTCATTTTTCCCTGTTTTTCCTGCTTGTGCGGCTGGCAATGATCTGCCGTATTCACCGTAGGTAAAGAAGCCGACCATTGGCACATTCCAGATTTTCTGAACCCGTTCTATCTCATCTTTTACAACCATTCCAAAAGATAAATGCCTGCTCACACAGGAAAACATGATCAATGCATCGGCATCTTCTGCTTCAGTTTTGATACGCTTGCAATCAGCTACAACTGCATCAATTGAATCAAAATCTGGTGGCATGGAAAATTTAATTTTTGATCCCTGTGGTACCCTGCCCGAACAGATCAACGAACGATCTTCCTTGTTGGCAAACATAGCAGTTCGTATAACGGGATCTGCATTTTCCCTTTCCACTTCCAAAGGATAATACCATGAGCTGAGAAAGGTGGTTACATCCGTTTCAACATCATTTTTAATATCCACGCCAAGGTAATTCATCAGAATATCCAGTGCTGGCTTATCATCTATGGTGTACACTGTGCTGCCTTCACTTTTTGTTACCGTTTTTGTGGTACCGATTGCTTTCCATCCACAGGTGGCAATGCCACTAACTGATATTTTATCTTCATCAATGATGAGTGCTATAATTGCATTGTCATTAGATTTTTCATTGGTGAAAACAAATGTGGATTTGAGTTCTAAATCATCGCCGGCTTTACCTCCGAAAATGGTTACCTCTTTTTCACTTGTAATCGGATCATTTGCAAAAGCCTGCATGATGCCTTCAACAAATGGTTCACCGTCCATGGCTACTCCGCTGTTAGCAATAATAAATGCGGGTTTGCTGAAAGCCTGTTTACCGATAACAGCCAGTCTTTGAGCATCTTCAAATGCAGCATCCTGGCTTGTTTCAATCAGCTCGATTTTGAAAAAATCAGGGTTTATATCCATTAGTAAAATCGCAACGCTGCCGCCTTCCACTTCGCCATCAATAAACTCACCAGCCGTAGTAACTCCGAATACCTGAATGTTTTTTTCGTTAAGTAATTCCGATATAGCCTCAATGTCCTGTTTAACAGATATGAACACAATAGCTAATGAAGGCTTATTATTATCGGACAGAGATTGCTCCAACGCCAATTTAATTTCAGCTGTTGATTTTCCTTTTATGGTTTTTGCAATCATGTTGTTTTTTCTTTTAATGCCACTACGCAACAGGTGTTATTATGAAATTCATGTTTTCCCTTTTTTGATTTTCCATACTCTCCATAACTGAAAAATCCGACCATTGGTGCACTCCAAACTTCATTTACCCTTTCCAGTTCTTCACGGGTCATGACACCAAATGATAAATACCTGCTGATACAGGAAAATACGATCACAACATCCGCCTGCTGAAGTTCCTCCTTTTTCACTTGTGTACAGTCATCAACAACTGTATCAATTACATCAAAATCAGGAGGGAGTGAAAATCTTACTTTTGAACCCTGGGGAATCTTTCCTGCACACACCAGTGATCGGTCAGCCGTATTACCCAGCATGGCTGTTCTCATTACTGATGGTGCATTCTCCCTTTCCAATTGCAGTGGATAATATGCGCCTAAACTGAACACCGTATTATTCATGGGCTCATCACTTAGGCTGAGGCCCAGGTATTTCATGACCAAGTCGAGAGCAGGCTGGTCATCTATTGTATAAACTATATTCCCTTCACTTTTGGTGATGATCTTTGTGATACCGATTGGCTTCCATCCACAGGTAGCTACACCGTTAATATCTATTTTATTCAGGTCAATAATTAAGCCTAATAGCCCGGTTGTACTACGTTTCCCTTTTGTAAATACCATTGGGCCGGTAAGTGTCTGATCATCTCCGGCCATACCACCAAAAATAATTGCATCGCCCCCATACCCCGCTTCAATACCCCTGATGATTTCTTCACCATCTATATCATTGACCCAGCCTGATGCGATGATAAAGGCTGCATTAGGAAAGGTTTGTCCTCCTTCTTCGCCAAGTTGTTTTGCTACATTGAAATCGTCCTTATCAACAGCTTCAAAAAAAGCCAATTTGAAATAAGCTGCTGGTATATCCAGCAACATGATCACAATACTTTCCTCCCCGATATCACTACTGATGAATTCCCCCGAAGATGTGGCACCGAAAACCTGAATCTTATGTTGATCCAATAATGCACAAACAGCATCTATATCCAGCTTGATCGACATAAAAACTATCGCTAATGTTGGCCGATAACCATTTACCATGCTTTTGTCAAGCGATTTCTTTATGTCTTCCGGCGATTTGCCTTTTATGCTTTTTGCTTTCATATTTTCATTCAATCATTCCAAAAATGATAGTGGCTCCTCCCGTTGCAAAATTGGCCAGGTCGGCAGCCATTGCCTGCCCATCAGGGGAAGTTAATGCCTGCTGCATTTCCGCAGGTCCTTCAAAATATAGTTCCGCCATCCGGTAATAAGCAGGAGCTGATCCATCCGGGCCCGGTAAAAACTTTGTGTATTCCGCCTTTACAACACCGTTTGTTTTTGCCACTAGTGGCAAATGTGTTTCAGTGTAGTGCTTTTCAAAAGCATCGGCATCATTTGGGTGGCCATAGAGAACTGTTCCTTTTATCATCTTGATAGTTTTATTTTTCTTTTAATGCCACCCAGCAACAGGCGCCGGAATGGAATTCCTGTTTTCCTTTTTTGGCTCTGCCATATTCTCCATAAGTAAAAAAGCCGGCCATTGGTGTTTTCCATACATCTGCCAGGCCGTTGTTTTCTGCAGTCACTAAAGGTCCTAAAACAGGTGGTCGGCCTGCACAGGAAAAAATTAGTAAAGCATCTGCTTCATTATTATTAGCATTCTTCAATTGCGTAGCCTCATTAAGAATCTCATCCACAATTTCAAAATCAGGAGGCATGGCAAACCAGAATTTTGTGCCTTCTGGCATTCCAATTTCTAACTGTAATGCGTTTTCTTTATGATCGATTTTTAATGGAGACCTCAGAACAGTTTCTCCACCTGTTTCTCTTTCTGTTATGAAAGGATAAGTGTAACCCAATTCTTCAAAGACATTAAAATCTTTGTCGCTTTTCTTTTCTTCTTTTCCCAGGTATTTCAGATACATTTCTACGGCAGGCTTCCCGTCAATAGCATACAGGTTGTTGCCAATACTTTTTGTGACCGTACGGGAAATACCCATCGGCTTCCATCCCGTGATCGCCATTCCTGAAAGTGCTATTTTATTGCTATCCAGCACCAGTGTAACAATGCCGTCATCAGTTTCGTTACTATGAGTAAAGACATATGTACCAGTAAAAGTCATATCATCTCCTGCCATTCCACCAAAGAATATCCTATCTGGCCCAATGGCTTTATCGATGTGTTTCACCAGTGATTCACCATCAAAATATTCTCCCTTTGCATTCATACCGGTACTGCAAATAATCAGGGAAGGATCTTTGAATTTTTGTAATGCCTCTTTCGCTACACGAATGGAAACTTCTTCTATACTTCTGTTGCCAATTTCTTCATATATGATTGTATATAATTCTTTGGATAGATCCAGAAGCAAAACCACTATTTCTCCTTCACTCTGGTGACTATTGATAAACTCACCGCAGGAAGTAGCCCCAAAGACATCAATTTCCTTTGCCTTCAATATTTCGCAAACTGCTTTTCTATCTTGCTTGACGGAAATGAACACAATAGCTAATGTTGGTTTGAATCCATCAGCCAGACTTTCGTCTAAAGCATTTTGTATTTCTTCTGGTGATCTTCCTTTAATTGATTTTGCTTTCATTTACCTGTTTATTTATGTTGCCTGAACAACCATTCTATCATCAATGGATCGCTATAAGCAGCGAGCCAGGAAAAATGTCCCGATTCGGGATATTGAGTAAACCCGGGATGTGCTCCTGCTTTTGTTAATGCCTCAAACATTTGCTGTGAATATATTGGGTTTACAGCAGGGTCCTCAGCTCCATGAAATATCCAGATAGGCACATGAGCAAAAGTTGAAGCCTTTGATGTATCTCCGGCTCCGCAAACCGGTACAGCGGCTGCAAAAAGATCCGGGTACTTTGTAAGGGCATAATAAGTTCCATATCCACCCATTGACAAACCTGTGATGTAAATACGGTTTGAATCCACCGGCATTGTTTGGATCATTTTGTGTATAAGCTCTATAAGCAGTTCCATTGGTTTGGTAGGTGTTTGCTGGAATGTCCTGTCCGGACCTGTGAATGGAGACCAGCTATCATTTGCAGGACATTGCGGTACGATCACAAGAGCAGGGTGTTGCATCATATTCTGATCGGTTGCAAAATTTGTTACACCCCATTTCAGCTGTGCTTCGTTATCATTGCCTCTTTCCCCTGAGCCATGTAAAAAAATTACCAGTGGATATTTCCGAAGCCTGTTAGCATCAGGAAAAAGCATCCGGTATTGCAGTGTATCTCCTTTACCGTTTGTATATTTCTCACGACTGAATCGGGAAGATGATTGCGAAAAGCTTTTATTATCTGCAACAAGAAAAATGATGGTAAAAAATATAATGATTGATTTCAGGTATTTCATTTTCTACAGTTTTTATGACTGATAAGGTAAGCTAATAATAAATTCTGCACCCTGATCTGTATTATTTTTCAGTTTAAGTTCTCCACCATGTGCCTTCGCAATATCATAGCTCAAACTCAATCCTAATCCTGTTCCGCTTCCGGTCGGCTTGGTAGTGAAGAATGGCTGAAATATTTTTTCTTTGATAGAATCAGGAATACCATTGCCATTATCCTTAACCTTAATCTCAACTCTATCCTGTAATTTTTTTGTACTAACAATTACAGTTGGTTCATATTTTTCAGTCAAAGTGTTTCGACTTCGCTCAGCACAAGCGTAGAAAGCATTATGGATCAGGTTCAAAACAACTCTTCCCAGATCCTGTGGCACCACGTTTATTTTTGGTAGTGATTCATCGAAATCCGTTTCAAATTTTGCATTGAATGATTTGTCCTTTGCTCTTAACCCATGATATGCTAATCGCAAGTATTCGTGACACAATGCATTGATGTCGGTTGATTCTTTTTGTCCGCTGCTTGTTCTGGAATGTTGTAACATTCCTTTTACAATGGCATCGGCTCGTTTACCATGATGATTGATCTTTTCAGAGTTGAACTCAATATCTTTTGCAATTGCTTTTACTTCTTCTAAATTTCCTTTATCGGCTTCCGCATTCAGTTCTTTAAGCAATTCTTTATTTACCTCCGAAAAATTATTGACAAAGTTCAACGGGTTCTGTATCTCATGGGCAATGCCTGCTGTAAGTTCTCCCAGGGAAGCCATTTTTTCTGCATGTACCAGCTGCATTTGAGTAGCCTTCAGATCTTCGTAAGCCTTTTCTATTTGCTGTTTGGATTTAGACCGTTGCCTGCTTACCCTAGTTATAAAGAATATCACAACCAGTAATACCAGTAAGCCTGCCAATAAAAGGTAGGTACGTAAATTCGTTTTATATTCCTGTTCGGCCTGTTGTAGTTCCTGTTTGTTTTTGATTTCCTGTATTTGATTACTGACAGCTATGGACTGTAACCTGTTTATGGAAGTTCTTCCATAAAGACTATCGCCATATAGCCGGCTTAAATTTGAGTATTTGAAAGCACTGTCAAATTGCTTTCTGGAAGCATAAATTTTTGAGAGAATATCTGAACTTGCCTGAACTTCAGCAAGGTCAGCATACTGCATGGATAACCTAAATGCCTTGGAAGCATAATAAATTGCAGAATCAGTTTTGCCTTGTTCGTGCAACAATATAGCAATACCATCAATGCTTTCACGGTATATATCATAGCGTTGAATACCGGGTGAAATTGCTTCTGCAATGCGGTAATAGAATAATGAAGAATCCGGCATATCAAGAAAACGGTAAGCTCCTCCAAGGCCCCAGCTTCCAAGTGCTATCCAGACACTTAAATTATTCTTTTCACCATACTGGTACACTTTGTTAAAACATGGTTTTGCAGAATCATATTGCCGGTTATACCTGTAATAATCTCCCAGGTTAAAATTTACTGTAACCGGATAGAAACCTGTATCAGGGACTTGCCCTGTCTTGAACATAGCCAACATCTTGTCCAGGTATTCCTTTGAGGATTTGTTGTCATCAATATATTGGTAGATACGGGCAATCTCACGGTTGGCTATAAAAAGAAAATGATTGTCCTTTTCTTTTTTTGCCTGTGCTTCATTTTCCATTTGCAATCGCATTGACTCGACATAATTCCCCCGTTCCATGTAGAATCTTGCCAGGTAAGCCCGGCTTCTCAATTCTCCATATGTATAGTTTAATATCCTGGCGTATTTTATTGATTGATTCAGGTAATATAACGTTGAATCGCTTTCTTCTTTCTGGTATTCATATCCTATCTGCTGCAAATAATTCACAAAAGCAGTATCGGGATTTTTAAAACCCTTTTCAAGACGAAGTTGGTCAACCGGAATATTCTGTGACTGAACCATACCAGCCGTAACCATGAATAATAAAAGAAAACTGCTCAATATTTTAATAATAACCATGTTATTAATTTGCTGTGAGGATTAATGTAAACTCACTTCCTTTGCCTTCTTCAGTTTCCACTTTCAATTCCCCGCCATGAGCCTTTATAATATCATAACTCAAACTCAACCCCAATCCTGTACCACTTCCGGTGGGTTTGGTGGTGAAAAAGGGTTGAAATATTTTTTCCTTCACAGATGCGGGGATGCCGTTACCGTTATCCTTTACCGATATAATAACCCTTCCACTTTCTTTTTTTGTTGATACAATAACAGTAGGTTCATAGCTCTCAGCGTTCTGCGTTTGGCGTTCAGCATTGAGCTTTTCGTTAACAGCATAAAAAGCATTGTTGATCAGATTTAAGACGACCCGGCCAATATCCTGCGGTACTACATTTATTTTATCAATGCTCTTATCAAAGTTGGTTTCAAATTTTGCATTGAAAGATTTGTCTTTTGCCCGTAACCCATGGTAAGCCAACCTTAAATACTCATCACACAACGTATTGATATCGGTGGGTTCTTTTTGTCCGCTGCTTGTTCTGGAGTGTTGCAGCATTCCTTTTACTATTGCATCTGCTCTTTTGCCATGGTGAATTATCTTTTTTTCATTTTCCGCAATTTCATTAGCAAGATTTTCTGCTTCAGTTACATTTCCTTTTTTAAGTTCTTCTTTTTGTTCTTCTATAAGTTCACTGTTGACTTCTGAAAAATTATTGACGAAATTCAATGGGTTTTGAATCTCATGTGCTATGCCCGCAGTGAGTTCTCCTAAAGAAGCCATTTTTTCGGATTGGATGAGTTGGGATTGGGTTGACTTGAGTTGCTCAAATGCCTGTTCAACTTTCAATTTTGCGGCATGTTTTAAGCGAGCATTTCTCAACAAAAAGAATATCCCGATTAGTAACAAAGCGATTCCACCCCCCATAATAATCAGTTTATTTTTTGTCTCATACTTCTGCTTTAACAGCTCTAACTCGTATTGCCGCTGCGACTCATCAAAATCCTGAAAATCAGAATAGGTTGACATGGTATTAAGACTCATCAGCGAATCGGCATATTCAACTGCATTCATAGCATACTGAAGTGCTTTTGCTTTATCAGTTTCCGCATAAAGGGAACTGATAAATGTGCTGATATCTTTGGAATATTTAAACAGGCGGTTGCCGATTGCATATTGTAAAGCCTTTTCGGCATAAACCAAGCCGGAATCCTTTTGACCGGCTTCCAGCATTAATTTTGCAATGGCAAAATTTTCTCTTGATTTCCAGGTTACTGACCCTGCCGCTCTTTCAGCTGCTTTTTTGTAAAAGATTGCAGAATCAAGGTCTCCAATAGCTTTATGCGCTACGCCCATTAAGGAATACGCAGAACTTGTTAACCACTTTATACCCATCTTATCGGCGTAGTTTACCGCTTTATTAATATAAGAAAAAGCACTGTCATTTGCGCCTCTGTCAATATATACTTTTGCCATATCTAATTCTGCGATCGTCCTCATGGGATATTCACCATATTTTTCAAATAATTGTGCTGCAGACCGATCCATGCGAAGGGCTTTTTCATATTCTTTGGTCTCCATATACTTTGATCCATGTATCAGTTGAAACAATGCCAGAGGTAATTTATTCTCCGCTTTTTCAGCCCTTTTTAATCCTTCCAGGTCAATTCTGAACGATTTGGAATTATTACCCTGCGTTCTGTAAGACAGGGAAAGCATAGCCATCCCAAACAATTCGCCAAACTCATACCCGATCTTATGGGATAACTGAATTGCCTTTGAGGCATAGTATAAACCAGAATCTGCCCGGCTGAATTTGTGGTGATTGGCAAGACCATTCCATGCGTTAATTGTTTCAATATCCGACCGTGCAGTCCTTAGCTGGGCGAACAGAGAGTCGGGATTATGATCTTTGAAAAATATTCCCTGGGCGCTGACGACATGAGTTTGCAGTATAAGGATGATAATCAGGAAGTATCTCATGTTAACGGTAAATTAATGGTGAATTTGGTTTGCTCATTTACTATGGATTCTACACTCAGCACACCGCCATGTGATTTGATAATATCATAACTCAATGACAACCCTAATCCTGTACCACTTCCAGTTGGTTTGGTGGTAAAGAAGGGCTGAAATATTTTTTCTTTAATTGAATCGGGAATGCCGTTACCATTATCTTTTACTGAAATAACAACTTTTCCATTTTCTTTTTTTGTACTCACAGTAACAGTCGGTTCATAACCTGAAATATTTTGTTTTGCTTTTTCACTAACAGCGTAAAATGCATTGTTGATCAAATTCAGTATAACACGACCAATATCCTGCGGTACTACATTTATTTTATCAATGCTGTTATCAAAGCTGGTTTCAAACTTTGCGTTGAATGATTTGTCTTTTGCACGCAGGCCATGATAGGAGAGCCGCAAATATTCATCGGCCAGCGCATTGATGTCTGTAAGCTCTTTTTGTCCGTTGCTGCTGCGGCTGTGTTGCAGCATGCCTTTTACTATGGCATCGGCTCGTTTGCCGTGATGATTTATTTTTTCTTCATTGGCTTCAATATCATCTGCAATAATTTTTACTTCGCTGTAGTTGCCTTTATTAATCTCTTCTTTCATTTCGGCAATCATCTCTTTATTCACTTCGGAAAAGTTATTGATAAAATTCAACGGGTTCTGAATCTCATGTGCAATGCCGGCTGTGAGTTCTCCCAGCGAGGCCATTTTCTCTGCGTGGACCAGTTGGGATTGAGCAGATTTAAGATTGGCAAGGGTTGTCTCCAAAACCTTATTTGCTTTTTGTTTCTGTCGGTTGTTACGGTACAATATCAAAGTAATCAGTAAAGCAACTCCCAGACCTCCCAGTATCAGGTTGGTTTTAATTTTATTCCTGTAGCTGATTTTTTCATTTTCAATATCCCGCTTCCTTTGTTCTTCTTCGAATGCCATCATCATGAGCTGTTGATTGGCCCTGGCATTATTCAAACTGTCATTGGCAACGATATAAACCTTCCAGTATTTGGCAGCACTGTCCGCATTATGGTTTTGATACATCTCGGCCAGGAGGCGGGCCGGCTTTAAAGCAAGATTGCTGATCATGGTATTTCGAACCACCTCAACGGCTTTTTTTGCATAGTAAATACAGGAGTCGGGCTGATGATTTCTATAAAAATGTTCTGCAATGTCTACGTATGTTAAATTATAAAACCGTGGTGAATTGAATTTTTCTGCCAGCGCAAGGGCTTTTGAAAAATATTCCCTGGCTTTAGCAGGATTATTTTTTTTACTGTATACGGTGGCAATATTGGAAAAAACATAGATAAGGTTGGGTCTTGTTTCTTTTGGGAAAAGATCGAGTGATTGCATGGAACAATAAAGGGAAGAATCCAGTTTCCCCATATTCAAATAAACCGCAGCCATATTCATTGGCGCCCACCAGTTTTTAAAATGATCTTTGTTTTTTTCAGTAAGGCCCCCCGCTGCCCTGTAAAGTGCCAGCGCTTTCTCGTTTTCCAGCCTGTCTTTATAAATATTCGCCATTTGGTTCTGAGCAAATCGCAGCAACTGATCATTGCCTGATTGTAAAGCCAGGTTTACTGCCCGTTGATTACATTCGAGTCCCTTAACGTAATTGCCTGCCAAACGGTACCCCTGCCCCGCGGCACTCCAGGCGCTGGATTCAAGTATCACATCTTTTTTATTCTGACTCAGTACATATAGTTTCTGGGAGACCTCCAACAGCAATACCGGGTAAGCATCAATAGAAACGTAAATCGAAAGCAGCAGATCCACTTTTTTATTCTCTTCTTTCGCTTCCGCAACCAGGTGAATAATGGAATCAATCTTGCCTCTTTCTTTTTGAAGCATATTTTCCTGGCTCTTTGCAGTGATGGAAAGAATCAATAAAAAAATCAGTATAATTTGTTTTCTCATTTCAACTGTTGATAGGCAATCGTAAATAAAATGTGGTTCCTTCTCCTTCCGTTGTTTCAACCTTTATTTCTCCATCGTGTGCTTTTATAATATCATAACTCAGGCTTAAACCCAAACCCGTTCCCTGTCCCGTTGGTTTGGTGGTAAAAAAGGGCTGGAATATTTTTTCTTTTACAGATGCAGGGATACCATTGCCGTTATCTCTTACTGATATTTCCACTCTCTCCACCCCCTCCCCCTCGCCAGCGGGGGACATTTTTTTGGTGCTAACAACTACAGTTGGCTCATAGTTGTCACCCTGAGCTTGTCGAAGGGCTTGCTTTTCACTAACAGCGTAGAATGCATTGTTGATCAGATTCAGGATCACCCTACCCATATCCTGTGGCACAATATTCAGCTTCCCTATACTTTCATGAAAATGCGTTTCAAACTTTGCATTAAAGGATTTGTCTTTGGCCCGCAGACCATGATAAGCCAGTCGTAGATATTCATCACAAAGTGCATTAATGTCGGTCATCTCTTTTTGGCCACTACTGCTGCGACTATGCTGCAGCATTCCTTTTACAATTCCATCTGCCCGTTTGCCGTGATGAGTGATCTTTTCGAGGTTTTGGATCACATCCTCCATTATGCCCTTTGCATCTTCAGTATCCCCTTTCTCTATTGCCTCTTTCATTTCATCGAGCAACTCCTTGCTTACTTCAGAGAAATTATTAACGAAATTCAACGGGTTTTGAATTTCATGTGCAATGCCGGCTGTCAGTTCACCCAGCGAGGCCATTTTCTCCGCCTGTATCAGTTGCTTTTGTGCTGCCTGTAATTCCGAAAGTGTTTCTTCCGCTTTTTTCCTGGCTGCTTTTATTTCAACCAGGTCCTGTTCCGCCTGCACTGCATGGGCCTCTGCAATTTTTAAATCGTTGAAACGGGTAAATGTGAGATTGAAAGCGTAAGCAAACCGTTCCAGCAAATGCAAACTGTCTTCCGGTTGTTCCTCAGGAGAAGCCATACCGATAAAACCCTTTGAAAAATAAGCAATGTATTGCCATCTTCTTTTTTGTGAAAGACCCGCTTTAAACGGAACATGTAATTCTTCACCGAGATAATGAAAATAATCTTCCAATTCTTTTCCCTGCATATCTATCACTATTGATTTCTCCTTTTGTATCCACCCATCGAACATTTTTTTCAGTGAAGCGTTTTCCTCTGCATTTCCTTTAAACATGGTACTCACTTTAGAGCCATCCTCATCTGTGATCCAGAATTCGATATCCGAAGAATTATCAGATGTAATTCCTATGTATAACCGGTTAGGTTCAATGCCTAGTTGTATCAACTGTTGAAAAAGTACAGCAGCGGTTTCTGCCAATTCATCTGATCGTTGCATGGCAAGTGTTCGGCTACGCACCTTTTCCAATGCATTTTCAACCTGTGCTTCTCTTGCCTGGGCTTCTGCTTTTTTCAGATCCAAAAATCTAGTATAGGTCTGTTCAAACACATTTGCAAACCTTTTTAATATGGCATTCTCTTCAACTTCGAAAGGTTTCATTGAATAATTAGCAATGGTCAATGCAATGTTTTTTTCAATAGCCACAGATACCGCAAGCCCCGGCGCCCCATACATCATTTTCTTCCGTTCTTCAGGCACTTGTTTTACAATGGTATGCTCCAGTATATGACTTACCCATTCATCTTTTTCTTCTTTATTAAAAACCTCAGCAAAAAATGGAACATTCTTTTTTGAATCAGCGATCAGCCGAGACATAAAAGCAATGTCTTTGTATGGAACGGAGATCCTGGATGGATAAGGATGACCGGATATTGCCATCCAGTAGTTAAAAGGATCTTCCTTATAGTTCATACTCAGACTGGCAGCATCAATTGTAAAATGCAATTGCTGCAATTGCTGAAAGACAGTATTAATAACCTCAATAAGCTCATCACTTTTGTGCATGGCTGCCGTGCTGGCTCTCACTCTTTCCAAAGCCAGTTGTATTTCTGATTCCCTTGCCTGGGCCTCTGCCCTTTCAATATCAAAATACCGCTTGAATGTAAGGTCAACAATGGTCTTGAAACGTGTTAGGATATTTATTTCATCCTTGGTATATGGTTTCAGTGACCATGCGTAGAAATTTCCTGCAGGAAAAGCAAGATAGTAGCCATATTCTTCATGTTGAAATGGATTATTTCCCTTTATAGGTGAGGGGGGTACTATTGAAATAGCTTCGTAATATGATTTCAACTCGTCACCAGTAAGCACCGGGAAATAATTGTTTTGAGTTGCCCACGCATTATATTGGTTAGCGAGGCATGAATGTTTTGATGGATCCGGGGAACCGGTTGCGGCTAGTTCACTGTCGTCACTAGATGTGCCGGAAGCGTAGTATACAGGTGCAGGTTTATCCTCAGAATATATTGCAACTCCTGTCCGGATCGTTTCAATACCCAGGCCTTTAAGTTCGGTGAAAATAGCACTCACGGTTCCTGAGAGATCGCTGCTGTTGTGCATGGCCATTGCTTTACTTCTTATTCTTTCCAATGATGCTTCAATTAAAGCCTGCCTTGTCTGTTCTTCTGCTTTTTGCAGATCTAAAAATCTTGTATAGGCCTGTTCAAAGACATTGGCAAAGCGCAGGAATATCTCATTTTCTTTTTCAGAGAACAATTGTGCCTCGTACCGGAGTAACTGAAGAGCGGTGTTTTTTGTGAAAATGACGGAAACTGTATAAGCCGCCGTACCAAGCAGGAACTTCTTGCGTTCATCCGGTATTTGTTTAAGATCTGAGTGCTTAAACAGGTAAGACCACTGCTCGTTCTTCTCAGAACCGGTATAGCATTTATTGAAATTGTGTCCCTTTTCCCTGGCGCTTATAAAATCCCTGGCTATCTGTGTGTCATCAAAATAAGGGATGCGGAAGTAATTGGAATAGTCCTCCCCCGGCACACCCACCCAGTACTCCATCACATCTTTGATATCCGACAACACAATGATGCTCGCCGAATCGATCTGCACGCCCAGGTCCATGATCTTTTCGAAGACCACATTCACCACCTGCTGCAATTCTACGCTCTGGTGCATGGCGAGGGAGCGGCTACGGACCTTTTCCAATGCTGCTTCAATCTGGGCTTCTCTTGCCTGTGCTTCTGCCTTTTGAAGATCGAGGAAACGGGTATAGGTTTGTTCGAAAACAGTGGTAAATCTTTTGAATATATCATAAGCATACGGCACCGGTTCGTAAGTGATAAATAAGAGAAACCCCCCGTTGAAAAATGAAAGATGGTTGATCTGGTACGTGGGGAGGGAGAGTCCTGCGTCTTCCAGTTCCTTTATGACCGGCCCTACCTGTGGCAGGGTCTTCATATAATTATAATGATCCTCAATTTTTTTACCACTCAGTTCCTGTACAAAAAATTCTCCTTTTTCAATTGCTTCCAGCCATTCGGCAAAAGAAGGTTCGCCTGAATTTATAAAGGGAAGATGAAAAGCTGACTGAAGACGGCCTTCACTACTCATGATACAGGTACTTGATTTTTTATCCTCAGCCAGGATATTGTACCCGCAACTCCAGGCAGGTATACCTAATGCCTGCACTTCGAGGAATAATAAATTGGCAGCTTCAGGTAATTCATCGCTATGTTGCATGCCCATGGTACGGCTGCGTACTTTTTCAAGGGCTGCTTCAATCTTTGCTTCTCTTGCCTGCGCTTCTGCTTTTTGTAAATCTTTAAACCGCTTGTATGCCAAATCAAAAACCTGGGCCGCCCTTTTTTGCAATTCAATGGCATCCATAGTCGGCTCTTTCGATGATACCATTAACAAAGCGCCACCGGAAAATTTTGAAAAATGATAGTATCGCTTTTGTTTTGTAGTACCGCTTTTCTTCATGGCTTCAGCTACTTCAGGTGCCAGCTTAAACAATATTTTATACCACTCTGTTTGCCTGGCACCGCTTACTTCAATGGTATAACCCGTTGCCTTGCTTTTAAATTGTTGAACAAATTCCTTTGCTATGGCACAGGAGGTTTTAGGAATTTTAAAAAAGCCATACGAAATATTGCCTTTTAATTTACTGCTTAAACGAAAAGCCCTCCAGGAAAAGATATTGTCGGCATCTTCATTGTATAAATGCACAGCAGATGTTTCTAATTCTTTTTGGCCAAGTAGCCCCATTTGTTCCCGCATCACTTTAGCCACCTCCGTAAATTCTTCTGATTGATGCATAGCCAATGCCCTTGCCCTGATTCGTTCCAATGCTGCTTCTATCTGCGCTTCTCTTGACTGTGCTTCGGCTTTCTGAAGGTCGAGGAAACGGGTATAGGTTCTTTCAAATTCAGTTGCAAAACGAAGCAGGATCTTTTTTTCGTCCGTTGTTAATTCACTTTCAACCATCACACCAAAGCAGCCGTATTTTATAAAGGCTTCCACGTAATAAAGGCCGTTCCTGAAATATTCAGGCTTCAGCTTTTCCACACCATCCAGCAATTCTTTCCAGGCAGCAAAATAGATTTCAACTCCGGCAGGAGGAACATGATAGGAAACTACGGGTTCATTACCTTTCCAATCAACAAGGCATTGTGCTGTTGCAGGATCATTCCTGTCTAGCGGATAATTAATAGCCTTGCTTTTAAATAAATTATTTTCTTTCCAGGCAGCCCAGAAAATATGCCGGTCTTTTTCTTCATCGGGCAACCATAAAAATGAAAAGGCAGAATGGATGCCCAACTGGATTACCTGTTCATGAAACACCCGCAGTGTATCGTCCAGTTCGGTAGAATGTTGCATGGTCATACTCTGTGACCTTGTCCGTTCCAATGCTAACTGTATTTCTGCCTCCCTTGCCTGCTCTTCTGCTTTTTGCAAATCAAGAAAACGGGTATAGGACTGCTGGAATACTTTTCCGAACCTCATGAGGATATTATTCTCTTCATCTGTATAAGGTATTCCATCAAAATTCTCAATGTACAGACCCACACTATCCAGCAAAACAGTAGATACAGCAAGCGCCTTGCATTGCAAATAAAATTTCTTTGCTTCTTCCGGTATAACAAATAATTTAAAAAGTGATTTGTAGAATTTGTTTTTTGTTTTAAAATCCAGCAGGTCGGTGTGAAGGGTTATTCCTTTGGCTTTGGCTTCCAAAAAACTGTTCCATGTCGGTGTGTTAAAATAAGGAAAAACTGCATAGAATGGTTCCAGGTTGGGGTCAGCCAGCCAGATGTGCATATCATCATGAGCTTTGTAATCAATATAAAAGCCGGCATGCTCTGCCTTGATGTTGAGATGAATAAATTGCTCCAGCACCATCCGTATCACCTCTTTTAGTTCCTCACTTCTTTGCATTGCCATCGTTCTTGCACGAACTCTTTCCAATGCCAATTGAATTTGCGATTCTCTTGCCTGCGCTTCGGCTTGTTTTAAATCATTGAAACGGGTATAAGTGAGATCAAAAACTTTTCCGAAGCGGCTGAGTATATCAAGGTTTTCTTCAGACAGATATTCCTCCCCAACGGTTTGTAATCCTCCGAAATTGCTGAAAGTGAAAGTGGCTACATATCTTTTCATCGCCTTTGATGCATCCTGCGCTGCCTTGGGAACCCTTCTCCATTCTGTTTTATTAAACAGATAATCGTCGTATGTTTTTTTCTCTTCTCCTTCGATTACATACACATGTTTGGTTTTCCGCTCCTGGTATCCTTTTAGCATGGAATGATGAAAAGGATAATCTTCAAACTTCATCAGGTATGATTCAGGTGGCTTGTTTGTTTCAGGATTTGCCGCCCAAACCATATTGGTTAAGGATGGTTCATCAATGATATTGATGATACACCAGTTTAATGCAAAATCGAGTTTGGTTAATTCTTTAAAAACAGTATCGACAAGGTCCGACAACTCATCCGATTTTTGCATGGCCATAGCCCTTGCCCTCACTCTCTCCAGTCCTAATTCAATTTCTGCCTCTCTTGCCTGTGCTTCTGCTTTTTCAATATCCAGATAACGACGGTATGCCAGTTCAAAAACATTGACAAAGCGTTTGAATAATTCTTTTTCTTCTTCTGCTAACAGAAAATAGGTAGAAGTACCTAATGCAACAGGACCAAGCGAGAACCAATAATAGTTTAGTGACGATGCGGTCTTAATATATTTATCGATAAAAACATTGGTGGTTTTCTGATACCTCAGCCAATCGTCTAATTTTTTTCTCCCTTTAATATGTGAAATAAAGAATTCCCCTTTTCCTTTCATCATCTGCGAAGCAAACCTTCTGTGCATGGTGTGATTGGTATAGCTTACATCAGTGATAAATGTTTTATTATGCTTTGCGTAATATTCATAATTCATATACGTACCCTTGTCAGGGTAAAAAATGGCTGTCTGTACATTGCGAATCTCTTTTACACCGAGTTTTTTCAATTGCAAGGAAATGGTTTTGCAGATCTTCAGCATATCTTCCCTGCCTTTCATGCCCATCGCCACAGTCCGCACTTTTTCAAGTGAAGTTTCAATTTCAAGTTCCCGGTTTTTTGTTTGCAATTCTGCAGTTCTTTTTTCAACTACCTGCTCCAGTTCTTTTACTTTTCTTTCGGCCTCAGCTATATGAAATGTATCTGATGAACTACTACCCAGATCAGGCATAGAACCATGAAACAGTACCATCTGCCATTTATTATACTGGTATTTGTATATAGTGCTGAACCATAAACTCAGCGTATGCATATTTTTTTTATCACCAATCTGTACTACTATTTCATCTCTAAACTGCGCAGTGGTTTCATTTATGAACTTAGGACGGTATGGTGTAATTATTTTAGCCTTATACATCATGCCTTTTGACTGTCGCCTCGAATCCATTGCCATTTTCCTGAAATCTTTTCTCGACCGCACTTTTTCATCGGCGGCCGTCCCGTAGCCATTTACATCCTCAGCAATATATTGGTTGATATAGCGAAGCGGTGCCTTCATATCGAGAATGCTTACATCCATAGCACACTGATAGGCTTTAGCTAATTCTGCTTGTATTTTTTTGGTAACCTTCACTGCTGAAGGCTTTGTATTACCCGTTATTTTTTTCTTTTTTGTATTTGCCCTCATGAATTGAAGTTAAGTAGTCAAAGGGCGGAGGGATCGTATCAATTGAATGTAAACAATAATATCTGCTCGGCTTTGGATAAGATTGAATGAAGAATCAGCAACACTCTCCATCCAGAACTTTTACTGTCTGTTCATAAAAGTTCCTGGCCCTTTCAGGTGTGCTGCCAATACACACCACACCCAATTTCCCGTATTGTGATAATGCACCTATGAGATGGAACATCACTCCTTCCTGTGTTGAACCATCATAGTGCAACTGATGCAACATGGCAATATCGATCAGGTCTGGCGGAGTAATGCCTATATATTTATCACTTTTCAGATTATCTGAGCAGAAATAATAACGGGTCTGCCTGTTGGCCGTCAGGTACATTCCATTTTCATAATCATAATCTCCATCGGTTAAAAACTGCAACAGGATATAGGGATGTGTAGTACCTCCTTTTCTTAAATTGATCTCAATAGCATAGTGTTTCCAGCTACTGCCTTCTTTCACAGAAATAAAATCAACGCCGAAACGACCCATAACCCCTCTTTCTTTCATAGCTTCTGCTACTTTCAAACCATACTCACCTATGGGGATAGCATAATCCTCATCTGCAGGAAAAGATGCACCCATAAATACCTGGCCACTTTCGCCGCCTACTTCCTGGTCATGTGTGGATATCACTTTACAATCTCCCAACGGATTAATACGACACTGCACGGATGGAGATGTTTTAATATCACCTTCTACAAATTCTTCTACAATTCCACCCATGGATTGAAACTTATACATGAAGTCCTTGTAGTTGAGATCGCCGGCAACTATTTTCAATCGTTCAGGAAGATTTTTAGCGATCCAGATATTCCATTCACTCTGATCTTCTATTCCTTCATATGAAAAAACTGCATTACCATCACCCGAGAAGCCATCATTCATTTTTACAACTGCTTTGCGTAATGAAGGGTTGTTCAACTTCAACTCAGCCAGTGAATCAACAATCTCCTTTTCATTTTTCAGGTTCTCAAATCCTGCCGGTACGTCCAGGCCACATTCTTTAAAAATGATACGGCTGTTACTTTTATTTCCAAGATCAAACAGATCGGGATCACAACCGTAGATCGGCATATCCAGCTTCACAGAAAGTGTTCTTTCAAATTTTGTAACAGTAAAGCATGCCATATGCGCCACATTACCTGCCGGGATACTTTTTTTGATCCTTTCGATGATCCTCGGCCTGTCAAGAATCTTTTCTGTCAGCGATCTTGGCGAAGCATCATAGCAACTTAACATAGTAAGTCTCTTGAATGCATGATGCCCTGTAATACCCGGAAGCAAGTGCAGGTAATAGTCCACAATTACCGGATCAATAGGCATACTTGAAATATAAACCACATGTGTCCGGGGCATACGAAGCAACATCAGCAAACACAACAATCTTTCCTCGTAATGTATGTGGCCGCTTACTTTAGCAAGAATTTGCTGATCCAGCGTTAATGAAGGGATTATCACAACAGACTTACCAGCCAGTTTGTCCGGAAAAACCTTTCTGAATTGTTTGGGAAACTGGTGTTGAATCTTCCTGAAAAGCAGTACTTCTTCCATAGAGCCCGGCTCTGGCTCAGATCCTGCCTTTTTAACTGGTACCGTCTTAATATCGGTCATACCCTTTCTTTAGATAAGTGGTTCTCTAAATTAAGGATAGTTAATGATTTGACCTTATGCATCTTGCCCCGTCCACAGGGCGCCGCCAATTGAATTTTTTACAGCCCCGGTAACTGATGATAAAACATTGTATTCCTGCCGCCACCGGAGTACCCCGATAAAAGCCATGATCAATGCTTCTTTATATTTCACCAGCTTCTCATCCGGGACTACTATCTGAATTCCCAGGTCACTTAAATGATATTTTAATCTTTCAATAAGAAATATGTTGAATGCACCACCACCTGTAACCAGAAGTTTGGAGTTTGCAGTCTGTAGTTTATTAGTTTTAAAGTCATGGAGCGATTTACTGATTTGAACTGCTATATGTTCAGTATATGTTCTTAATGCATCGGCACTGCTGATTCCTTTTCTTTCTATCATCGGGTACACAACATCGGTTCCAAAATCGTTGGCCAATGATTTGGGGAACGGAGCTTTATAGTATTCTAACTGATTTAGTTCAGCAAGCAATTGTTCATCAACATTCCCGGTTGAGGATATTTTTCCTGCTTCATCAAATTCTTTGCCTTCATTGTTGGCCAGCATATTCAATACCCTGTTGGCCGGACATACATCAAAAGCTATATAATCTTCCGAGTTCACAGATATATTAGCAATACCGCCAATATTCAGGAAATAGTCATAGTCATTTAACAGGAGTTTTTCACCTATCGGAACGATCGGGGCCCCCTGCCCGCCCAGTGCAACATCCAAAGCCCGCAGATCAGTTACAACAGGCAACCCGGTTATTGCTGCGATTGCAGATCCGTCACCCAATTGTGCTGTCATTTTTAAAGCAGGTAAATGAAAAGTTGTGTGCCCATGAGAAGCAATCAATGCAGCCTGGTAGTGAATCTGATTTGCTTCAATAAACTTCATCACCTGTTCACCGAGGTAATGCCCATAGCTGCTGTGCAGCAGCAAATATTCTTTGGCTGACAGAGCAGTAGCATTTTTTAATCTATGGTGCCATTCTTCTGAATAGGAATAACAACCTGCATTCAAAATCTCAAAATTCCATTTGCCGCCCTGCTCATTAAATGAAGCAAAAACCATATCCAGTCCGTCCAGTGAACTGCCACTCATCAGCCCGATAGCTCTGTAAAGCATTAATCAGATTTTAGATTAAGTTTGTAAAAATAAAGTATACTTTTTCATTCCACTCTTGTATTAAGTAAGGTAAGGAAACACAAAAGTCTGTAAGTAATGATCATAAAATTAAGTGAGCAACATTCCCTTGTCAGTAATTGGGTTGGTGAATTGAGAGATGTCAATATTCAAACCGACCGGATGCGTTTTCGCAGGAATCTTGAAAGGGTTGGCGAGGTTGCTGCTTATGAAATAAGTAAAGTGTTGCCTTTTGTTGAAAAAGAAATTCAAACCCCTTTAGGTATTGCAGAACATAAAGTACTAAAGGAACAACCTGTGCTGGCAACAATCTTAAGAGCCGGTCTACCGCTCCACCAAGGATTATTAAATTATTTCGACAAAGCAGATAATGCATTTATTTCTGCTTACAGAAAACACCATAAAGACGGCAGTTTCGAAATCAGTCTTGAGTATATCTCCTGCCCTGACCTGGAAAACCGTGTCATTATAATTTCAGACCCCATGTTAGCAACGGGCTCTTCCCTCGTAAAAACCATTCATTTCCTGAAGGAAGAAGGAAATCCCCGTGAAATACATATTGTTACTGCAATTGCCTGCACCGTTGGCATAGAATATGTAAAACGGGAAGAACCATCTGTTACCATCTGGTGCGGCGATATTGATGAGGAATTGACGGCAAAGGGATATATCGTACCGGGATTAGGCGATGCCGGCGATCTTGCCTATGGCAGCAAGGTCCAGATGTGATCCTTCTTTTTAGTTATTGGCAATCAATCATTACTGAATTACTGCTGCCCCAAAAGGCAGCAATTTTTCCCTTTTACAGGTCTGTAAATTGTTGTACTTTTCCATTTCGTATCCGGACAGCTTTAGTAAAAGAAAAAACAATTTTGACGGGTTCAAAATCGTTCTAAATACAATCCACGGACATCGGATTACTGTCTGGCTAGTGAGAAAAAACATTATGGCTGTGATGAAAAAAACAATCTCAATTCTGGCGATTTTGGTGATGCTTTCCGGTAAAACAAAAGCACAGGATCCTAATTTTTCCCAATTCTTTGCCTCACCTCTAACATTGAACCCGGCATTGACCGGAAAATTTGATGGCCAGTTTCGTGTAGCAGGAAATTACAGGAATCAGTGGCCTACTATAAACAATGCATTTGTAACAAAAACAATTTCTGCTGATTTTGGCATCCTCCAGAACAGAATTCCTGAATTTGATAAGTTAGGTGTAGGTGTTCTGGCATTTACGGACAGAGCCGGTGATGGTGTTTTGGTAACCAATTCTGCAGCATTATCTGTTGCCTATCATAAAGCTTTAGATGAGGATGGTTTTCATCAAATAGGCGTTGGATTCCAGGGTGGTTATGTAAACAAGCGTCTTGATGTTACTAAAGTATATTTTGAAGATGAGTTGACACCTTTTGGATTTGTTCCCGGAACAACCGCTGAATTTTTCAGTAACAAACAAATAAATGTGAGTTATGTGGATGTGAATGCCGGTATATTATATAATGGAAGCACTGATGGATACAATAATTTTTACGTAGGGGCTTCTATGTATCATATCAACAGACCAAAAGAAACATTCCAGGGTGGTGAATTTATTCTTTCAGCAAGGACTACAATCCAGGCAGGTGGAAAGATTCCCGTTGGAAATGATAACTATGTGCATTTAGCTGCTAATCACAGTATGCAGGCAAAAGCACATAATACTACTGTTGGGGGTGCTTTTTCTTACAATGTAAATCACAATGAAAATAATCCTACCAATCTTTATATAGGAGCATGGTACCGGTTTAATGATGCAGCAATTCCTTACATCGGGATTGAATTTTCAGGTATTCATATTGGCGCTACTTATGATGCCAATACTTCAAGCCTGAAGCCTGCATCCAATACAAGAGGTGGAATGGAACTTTCTCTTATTTATATTAAGCAGCCGAGTGATCCGAATGCGAAAAAGCTTAATTGCCCGAGATTCTAAGATCAACAATGAAATAATTACTTCATGGGCCGGAGAAATTCCGGCCTATTTTATTTTCATCAGATGGGGAAGTAAGAACCAACAGAATAATGTGATCAGAACAATAGCAATCAAATTCATAACAAACCCGGTTTTAACCATTTGCCTGAATTTAATATGACCGCTTGCAAATACTATCGCATTGGGGGGAGTACCCATCGGTAACATTCCTGCACAGCTTGCGGACAAAGCCATCGGGATACCGAGCAATAAAGGATCCATTTTTAAAGCTACAGCAAGGGAACTAACCACCGGTGCAAATACGATTACCTGTGCCACATTACTGAGCAACTCACTCATGAAAATAGTTACAATCGTTACAATCAAAACAAGGAGAAAACCGCTTCCGGAAAATTGTGCCAGCCATTGACCTAATTCTTCAATCAATCCTGCTTTTTCAAGTCCTGTTGCCAGCGAAATACCTCCTCCGAAAAGTAACAATATTCCCCAGGCCATTTTAGATGTATCACCCCATTCCAGCAAAGCTTCACCAGAATCATCATTTCTTCCGGAAGGACAAATGAATAAAGCAATGGCACACATTACTGCAATAACGGTATCATCAAGCCTGAACCATTGCTGGGCATTATTTATAAGGCTTCTGAATATCCATAACAAGGCAGTTACGATAAAAATTGCCAGCACTCTTTTTTCTGAAGCTGACATCGGACCTAGTTTATGTATCTCCTCGTATATTAATTTTTTTGTTCCTTCATTTGACTTAATGTGATTTGGGAAAAGCCATTTCACCATTACCCAGTATAGAATAAACAATAGCAATATTGCCAATGGTGCACACATATATAACCAGTTGGCAAAGCTGATATCATATTCAAACCTGGTTCGGATATAACCTATAAAGGCAACATTCGGAGGGGTTCCTACAACCGTTGCAATTCCCCCGATATTGGCTGCATATGCAATCGCAAGCATTATAGTTAATGCAAGATTCGAGGTATTTCCCTGCCCATTGTTATTTTCCCTCATTACATGAATAACAGATAAAGCGATCGGAAACATCATCATGGTCGTCGCTGTATTACTCAGCCACATACTTAAAAGGCCTGTAGCAAGTATAAAACCGAGGACAATCCTGTTGCCGCTTGTCCCGGTAATTCTTACAATATTTAATGCAATCCGACGATGCAGGTTCCATTTTTCAATTGCCAATCCAAGCATAAAGCCACCCATAAAAAGAAAAATTGCAGAATTGGCATAAGGAGAAGCCGCTTCTTCAATTGTAGAAATTTTCAGTAATGGGAATAAGACCAGCGGAACCAATGCCACTACCGCTAGAGGCAATACTTCCGTTACCCACCACACAATCATTACTGCTGCGACAGAAAGAACTTTATTAGCATGTACTTCGACATTAAAAGGATTTACCAGGTAAATAAGTATACCTGCCAACACTCCTGCAAGCAGTGCAATATGTTTAAAGCCTTGTTTGGAAATTGATGGCAAGTATCCTGATTTGAACTGAAAATACAACCTATTTTGGTTTCCCGCTTACATAAAGATTTCCTTTTACATAAAAACGATAAGGTAATAATGCATCTTTGCCGGCATAATCAACCCCTATGCGGGGAGATGATCCAATTTCACTTCGGGAATATCCAAAATCATCCGACAGAATATATAATTCTTTACTGTGCAATGAAAGACCACTATGATCTGTCGATATGCCAAGAGCTTTTGTAAGATTACCGGGCCCTTTTGTAAGAGTATTATCAATTGTTTTTTTATTGGTTCTTACCAACATCTTATTAATACCTTTCATCGGCTCCAGTGCCCTTATCAATACCGCATGCGGGACGTCCTTAACATTCGTAACAACATTGAAGAGATGATGAATACCATAACATAAATAAACATAAACAACTCCGCCATTCTCATACATTATTTCATTCCTTTTGGTTCTTCTCCCACCAAATGCATGCGAAGCTTTATCAATCACCCCTTCATAAGCTTCTGTTTCTACAATTCTTCCGGATGTTTCTATACCATTCCACCGGGTAACAAGAATTTTTCCAAGCAATTCCTTTGCAATTCTGACAACATCATCACCCTGGTAAAATTCTTTCCCGAGCCTTTTCATATTCTATAAATCTTCTTTAGCCGTTGTTCTTCCTATATTTACCTTACAATTTAAGGCTTTGCTTAAAGAAATTGTTATTGCAGTCCAATCCTGGGGAGAAGCCCGACTTTTTATCCGGCAACACCGGTTAATGAAGTGGATCTTTGTGCCGGGCATTCTCTACACCTTACTATTCATCGCCGGAATGTTTCTTTTCTGGAGATCTGCTGACGATGTCGTTTCATGGGTTAGCAACAATCTTGGAATAGAAACCTGGCTTCAAAGAGAAAAAAGCCAGTGGCTCAGTTTTTTATTTGTGATGACAGGCATGATGCTTCGGCTGATCATCGTATTCTTTTATTTTTCTCTTTTTAAATACCTGATATTGATCATTGGCTCACCGTTATTTGCTTATCTCAGTGAAAAAACTGAAACAATAATTAAGGGTGATGAACACATTTTAAATAAATCTGACCTGAAAAAAGATGCTAACAGGGGTATTAAACTTGCTTTGCGTAATGCGGGCTGGCAATCTGTTTATCTTATCTCTCTTGTGCTTTTATCATTAATTCCGGTTATAGGATGGATCACTCCTGTTATAGCCCTTTTAATGGAAGGATATTATTTTGGAGTGTCTATGCTTGATTATAGCCTGGCAAGAAGCGGTTTCAGCAGGCAGCAAAGCATTGCTTTCACAGGTCGCCACAGGGGTCTTGCCATCGGCAATGGCTTGCTTTTTTACATGATGCACATCATTATATTTCTTGCCCCGGCTTATGCCATCATTGCAGCAACACTCTGTGTTCAGAAATTAAAAGACAGCTGATCCATTCATGCAAACCGTTTACCTGATACCAGCCATTTTACAGGAAGATGGAATACAGACAATTCATCCATCAATTTTAGAAACGATCAAGGATTGCCAGGTTTTTTTTGTGGAAAATGAACGAACCACCCGGCGTTACTTCAAGCAACTCTGGAAATTTTATTCACCAGGTACTGATATAATAATAGATAATTATGAATGGATAAGCATGGACAGCGAAAATGCACATGAGCTATTCCGGCAAAGACTAAAAGAAAAGAAGAATATCGGTATTGTTAGCGAAGCAGGGTGCCCGGGAGTTGCAGATCCCGGCCAGGAATTTGTTGGAATTGCCCAGCAAGTGGGAATAAAAGTGAAACCGCTGGTTGGTCCGAGTTCTGTTTTATTAGCCCTGATGGCAAGTGGAATGAATGGACAGCAGTTTAAATTCAATGGATATCTACCAATAGACCATACGCAAAGAATAAAAGCGATTAAAGAGCTTGAATCAGAATCCTCAAACAAAAATTGTACAGAGATATTTATTGAAACTCCATACAGAAACAACCAGTTGATTGAAACAATTTTGAAGGCCTGCAGAGAAACAACCCTGCTATGTTTAGCTGCGGATATTACGGGTACCAATGAATGGATCAAAACAAAAACAATAAAGGAGTGGAAAAAAGAAAAGCCTGACTTGCACAAACGGCCCGTTATTTTTTTATTACAATCAGGTTGAGATACTATTCATCTCTCATTGAGATAATGCTGTCAACAATATATTTTGTGTTTCCCCTCCACGGAATTACACCATGATATTCCTTATAATGAAGATCAAACCGTTTACCACTATTGGCAGCCAGGATATCATAAACTGCTTTACTCTTGATTGAAAACTCAAACTCGTATGATTGTATAGTGCCGGCAGTTTTACTTCTATATCCCTCCTGGATCAGTTTTCCCTCATAGGTTTTAAAAACATTTCCTTTTCTTACTGCATAATTCAAATGCCCGCTTTTAACTCCATCACCAAACACAAAGAAGTATTTGAAATAAATAAAAACTACCAGGCCGATACTCAGTATCACAAAAAAAGAACGGACAAATTTTCTGAATCCTGAAACTTTTTTAGGTAAAGGAGCCGGGTTTGCTAACGGCTGTTCGGGGGGGAGTTGACTTGAGGCATCCATAAACAGATGTTATAACAAAAAATTTTACAAAAGAGAATAAATTATTAGTATAAATTTGCGTCCAAGTTACTAATTGTTAGTCTTTATGGCCAACATTCTGACACATACAAAACAGATCGCATTTCATGCGCCAAATACTACAGGGGTGTACTCTGTTGGTTTTGATGTGTTTATTTTTTCCCGCCCCCGACGTAACCCTGTATGCTGACAGGACGAACCCCTCACCATGGTCCCTGTCAGTGAAGAAATCCCCGTAACAAGCTTTGGACTGGTGAACCGCATAGTCAATATCTAAATAAAGTGAACAATCAAAATATCGTTATCAGAGTAGCCACCGTGGCTGACAAAGTCTATTCAAAAACAATTACTGATGAAATGGAAGCCTCGGCTACTGCCCGCGGCACAGGCATTGCCAAAAGAACACCGGAATATGTGGAACAAAAAATAGATGAGGGCAAAGCTGTAATAGCAATTACTGACCAGAATGAATGGGTTGGATTTTGTTACATTGAAACCTGGGGCCATGGCGAGTACGTAGCCAACAGCGGATTGATCGTTGCTCCCGCCTTCAGAAAAAGTGGTGTAGCAAAAGCCATCAAGCAAAAAATATTCAATCTTTCCAGGCAAAAATATCCCGACTCAAAAATATTTGGCCTTACAACCGGATTAGCTGTAATGAAGATCAATTCTGATCTTGGGTATGAACCGGTGACTTATGGAGAGTTGACCCAGGACGAAGCTTTTTGGGCTGGGTGTAAAAGCTGTGTGAACTATGATATTTTAATGAGTAAGAACAGGCAAAACTGCTTTTGTACAGCGATGCTTTACGATCCAAAGGATCACTATGCACCCGAGGTTACAAAGGAATACTTCCGTGAAAATGCAAAGGGCTTTGAAAGATTATTGCGATTTAAAAAATGGAAATTATTAAAGCCTTTTTTGAAGAAGGAAAAAACCGGCAATGGTGGCAGCAAGCCTAAATCATTGCTTCATCATTTATTTCATTTTTAAAACAACCCATTATTATCATGCCTAAAAAAGTTGTCTTAGGTTTTAGTGGCGGACTTGATACTTCTTTTTGTGTTAAATATCTTACTGAGGAAAAAGGATATGATGTTCACAGCATTATTGTAAACACTGGCGGATTTACGGATGAAGAACTGAAGAAGATTGAGACACATGCCCACAAACTGGGTGTTAAATCTCACAAAACTGTAAATGCTGTAAAAACATATTACGACCGGATCATCAGGTACCTGGTTTATGGAAACGTATTAAAGAATAACACTTACCCTCTTAGTGTTTCTGCAGAACGGTTGAGCCAGGCACTTCATATTGCTGAACATGCTTCTGAGCTAAATGCAGATGCTGTTGCTCATGGCAGTACCGGAGCCGGAAACGACCAGGTTAGGTTTGACATGGTCTTTCACATAATGATCCCCGGAGTGGAAATTATCACCCCCATCAGGGATCTAAAACTTAGCCGTGAAGATTCAATTCAATACCTGAGAGACAAAGGAGTAGAAATGAATTTTGAAAAGGCAATGTATTCTATCAATAAAGGGTTGTGGGGAACAAGTGTTGGAGGTAAGGAAACTCTTTTCTCAAAAGGAGTGCTTCCGGAGGAAGCATGGCCAACCCAGGTTACCAAAACGGATACAGAAGAAGTAAAGCTTCATTTTGAAAAGGGTGAGCTGAAAAAAATAAACGATAAAAAATTTGATCATCCTTCTGAAGCCATACAGTTCCTTCAGTCAATTGCGGGGCCCTATGGCATTGGTCGTGACATACATGTTGGTGATACAATAATTGGAATTAAGGGAAGAGTAGGTTTTGAAGCTGCAGCTCCCATGATAATTATCAAAGCTCATCATGCTTTGGAAAAACATGTATTGACCAAATGGCAACTACAGTGGAAAGATCAGCTGGCGCAGTTCTATGGAAATTGGCTGCACGAAGGTCAGATACTGGACCCTGTAATGATAGATATTGAAGCCTATCTCGAAAGCAGTCAGCGAAATGTAACAGGAGATGTATTTGTTCAGCTTTGGCCTTATAGGTTCCAGGTAAATGGTATTGAAAGTAAATACGATCTGATGAGCAGCAAATTTGGCAAGTACGGTGAAATGAATTCAGGTTGGACAGGAGAAGACGTAAGAGGCTTCAGTAAAATATTCGGAAATCAAACCATGATCTATCACCAGGTAAAAGAACAAGCTCATGGCGGTCATTAAAGCAGGCATTATAGGAGGAGCAGGCTATACGGGTGGCGAACTCATTCGCTTATTGATTCACCATCCGGATGTATCTGTTTCTTTTATTCATAGCCGCAGTAATGCCGGTAAGCAGGTCTCCTCAGTCCACCGGGATCTTTCTGGCGATACTGATCTTTTATTTACTGATAAAACAAAAGACAATATTGATGTTTTATTTCTTTGTCTTGGGCATGGCGAGTCAAAGAAATTTCTTTCAGAAAATAAGATCAACAGTAAAACAAAGATCATTGACCTCGCTAATGATTTCCGTTTAGCTCAAAATTCCAAACTCGGCACCAGGAGTTTTGTTTACGGTCTACCTGAATTGAACCGGGAAAAAATTAAAGCAGCGAAAAATATTGCTAATCCCGGGTGTTTTGCTACGGCTGTTCAACTTGGCTTATTGCCCCTTGCCAAAGCAGGATTATTGGATGATATCTATACTACCGGAATTACCGGTTCAACCGGGGCAGGGCAAACATTGACGCAAACATCACACTTTAGCTGGAGGGCTAACAACATCCAGGCCTATAAAACGCTAACGCATCAACATCTTGGTGAGATAGGCGAGTCATTATTACAGCTTCAACCCAGGAAAAAGATTGATCTCAGTTTTGTTCCATGGCGTGGAGATTTTACAAGAGGTATTTTTGTCAGCTCCACACTAACATGCGGCCTCAGCCTGAAAGAACTGAATAAAATCTTCACTGATTTTTATAAGGGACATCCTTTTACCCAAATTAATGAAGAAGCAATTTTCCTGAAACAGGTGGTGAATACCAATAAAGCTATTATTCAACTGGAGAAAGCCGGTAGCAAACTGGTTGTTCATTCTGTTATTGACAATCTTTTAAAAGGAGCCAGCGGACAAGCAGTTCAAAATATGAACCTGATGTTCGGCATTAATGAAACGATTGGATTAAAACTAAAAGCAAATTATTTTTAAACTATTACAATGAACTTATTCGACGTTTACCCTATTAATGAAATAACTATCGTTAAAGCAAAGGGCTCATATGTATGGGATGATAAAGGAGAACAATATCTTGATCTTTACGGCGGCCATGCAGTTATCAGCATCGGCCACACACATCCTCATTGGGTGCAACGTATAGAAGATCAACTAAAAAAAATTGCTTTTTACTCCAATTCTATAAAGATTCCATTACAACAACAGCTTGCCGAAAAACTGGGAAAAGTTTCCGGAAAAGAAGATTACCAGCTGTTTTTATGTAACAGTGGTGCTGAAGCGAATGAAAATGCATTGAAGCTGGCTTCATTCTTTAATGGAAGAAAAAAGGTAATTGCTTTCAGCAAGTCATTCCACGGAAGAACATCTTTGGCGGTTTCCGCCACTGACAATAAAAATTATATTGCTCCTGTAAATGAAACAGAAAATGTAATATTCCTTCCATTTAATGATGAGGAAACACTTGAAAAATGCTTTGAGGAAAATGGAAAAGAAATTTCATCAGTAATAATTGAAGGTATACAGGGAGTTGGTGGTATTAATGTTGCTGAAGATTCATTTCTTAAAAAGATCCGGGAACTATGTGATAAACACGGTGCCGTTTATATTGCCGATAGTGTTCAATGCGGATATGGAAGAAGCGGCAAATTTTTCAGTCACGATTTTGCCGGAGTAAATGCCGATATATACACAATGGCCAAGGGCATGGGCAATGGATTTCCTGTTGCCGGCATCATCATTGCTCCTCATATCAAGCCTAAACATTTTCAGTTGGGAACAACGTTTGGTGGAAATCACCTGGCTTGTGCCGCAGCACTCGCAGTGCTTGAAGTGATCGAAGATGAAAAACTGATGGGAAATGCGGTAATGACAGGTAAATATCTTAAAGATGAGCTGGAAAGCATCTCACACTTAAAAAGAGTAAGAGGTCGTGGCCTGATGATCGGTTTTGATGTATCAGATGAACTGAAAGAACTCAGGAAAAATCTTTTGTGGAATCAGAAAATATTTACCGGCGAGGCTAAGCCTAATGTTATCCGTTTGTTACCTTCCTTAGCATTGAAAAAAAGAGATGCAGAAGATTTTATTGATGCCATAAAAGAAGAAATCAACAATTTGACATTAGCTTCCAACCCCGTTCATTAAACCATGAAAAATTTCGTTTCTGTTCATGATGTAAATGATATCGACAGTATTGTCGCAAAAGCCCTGGCTTATAAAAAAAATCCTTTTGTTGATAAAACACTTGGCCAAAACAAACGCATAGGTTGTCTATTCCTCAATCCAAGTATGCGTACCCGGCTAAGCACACAAATCGCTGCGCAAAACCTGGGAATGGAAGCAATTATATTTAATGTAAGCAGCGAAGGATGGGCACTTGAATTTGAAGAAGAGGCGATCATGAGTGGTGTTACAGTGGAGCATGTAAAAGATGCGGCCCCGGTATTTGGAAAATATTTTGACATTCTTGCCATCAGAACTTTTCCTTCTTTAAAAAACAAAGAGGATGATTATAGCGAACTTTATATTAAACAGTTTATCAAATACGCTGGTATTCCTGTTGTGAGCCTCGAAAGTGCTACCCTTCATCCGTTGCAAAGCCTTACTGATATTGTAACAATCACAGAAACATTTAAAGAAACCAGGAAACCAAAGATCGTTCTAACATGGGCGCCACATGTGAAGCCGTTGCCTCAATGCGTTGGCAACAGTTTTTCACAATGGATCAATGCCTGGGGCAAGGCTGATTTTGTGATCACTCACCCCGAAGATTACGATCTGAGTGAAGAATACACCAAAGGAGCGACGATCACCCATAATCAAAATGAAGCATTGAAAGATGCCGACTTTGTCTATGTAAAAAACTGGAGCACTTTTAAGGATTACGGTAAAATATATGAAAGTGATCCCAAGTGGATGCTCACTAATAAAAAGCTCGAAATCACAAATAATGCAAAAGTAATGCACTGTTTACCTGTAAGAAGAAATGTGGAGCTTAGCGATGAGATACTTGACGGGCCAAACAGTATTGTTACATTGGAAGCCTCCAACAGAGTATGGGCAGCACAGGCTGTCATATCAGAGATCCTGAAAAGTAATGGATAAACTATATGTTATAAAGATTGGTGGTCAGATCATTGACGACAATGAAAAATTACCTGTATTTCTGAAAAAATTCGCAGAAATTAAAGGGAAAAAGATTCTTGTACATGGAGGCGGAAAGCTTGCTACCAGTTTATCTGAAAAGATGGGTATTATTCCCCAATTGATCGACGGAAGAAGAATTACGGATGCAGAAACACTGAAGATCGTTACAATGGTTTATGCCGGCCTTATCAATAAAAATATTGTGGCACTTTTACAGGCTAACCATTGCAATGCGATCGGTATTTCCGGTGCTGACGGAAATATGATTCTGGCACATAAAAGAAATCATCCGTCAATTAATTATGGATTTGCCGGGGATGTGGATGCTATCAATACTGACCTGCTTTCAGAATTATTGGATAAAAATATTTCTATTGTTTTTGCCCCTATTACTCATGACCAGCAAGGCCAGCTTTTAAATACCAATGCCGATACCATAGCCCAGGAAGTTTCCAAAAGCATGAGTTCTTTATATGATGTTGAGCTCATTTATTCGTTTGAAAAAGCCGGGGTATTACTCGACGCTGCAGATGAATCTACAGTAATTGCCCAAATAAATCATTCCTATTACAGCGAATTAAAATCGCAAAATAAAATCTTTGCAGGAATGATCCCTAAACTTGATAATGCTTTCGCCGCTTTAAAAAGTGGTATACAGAAAGTAATAATCGGCAAAGCAGAAAATGTTGATGCATTGATAAACGGAACAGCAGGAACTTGTATCATAAATGATTAATGATCTTACCATATTACAACAGCAAGTAACAGAGCTGTTGAAAGAATTAATAACCACACCTTCCTTTAGCAAAGAAGAAGATCAGACAGCCGGAATTTTGTGCCGTTTTCTCGGAGAAAAGAATATAGCACATACGAGGGTCGGGAATAATGTATTTGCACTGAACAAGCATTTTGATGAAACAAAGCCAACGATCTTACTGAACTCTCATCATGATACAGTAAAACCAAACCCGCAATACACAATTGATCCTTTTATCCCGAGTATAAAAGACGGAAAATTATTCGGACTTGGAAGTAATGACGCAGGAGGCTGCCTGGTTTCACTCATCGCAACATTTCTATATTTCTATGACAAGGGTGATCTGAAGTATAATATCATCATTGCGGCAACGGCAGAAGAGGAGATCAGTGGCACTGGTGGTATAGAATATACATTACCCTATTTGCCAAAAATTAATTTTGCTATAGTGGGGGAACCCACAAAAATGCAAATGGCTGTTGCAGAAAGAGGATTGATAGTTCTTGATTGTACGAACCATGGTAAGGCCGGTCACGCAGCAAGAGAGGAAGGAGAAAATGCCATTTACATTGCCCTAAAAGATATTGAATGGTTCAGAAACTATCATTTTGATAAAGTATCTGAATTGCTCGGCCCCAATAAAATGAGTGTAACTGTTGTTGAAACTGAAAACAAAGCTCATAATGTTGTTCCTGCTGTCTGCAAATTTGTTGTAGACATACGGGTTAATGAACTTTACACATTTGAAGAAGTAATTGAAACTATAAAATCGAATGTAACCTGCGAAGTAGAGCCCCGAAGTATCCGCCTGCGTTCTACTTCGATCCCACTTGACCATCCCGTTGTTCAATCAGGACTGAAACTCGGAAGAACTTATTATGGCTCTCCTACGACCTCTGATAAAGCCCTGATGCCTTTTCCTTCTTTGAAAATTGGTCCTGGTGATTCAGCAAGAAGTCACACTGCCAATGAGTATATTTATATTGACGAAATCAAAGAAGGAATTGATCTTTATATCAAAATCTTAACCCAATTGTTATGAAGCTGTGGCAAAAGGATAAGGATTCATTAAAAGAAGTTGAAGTTTTTACCGTCGGCAAAGACAGGAAAATGGATATGTATCTTGCTGCCTTTGATGTGCTTGGTTCATTAGCACATATTAAAATGCTTGAATCAGTTGGTTTGTTGAGCAAAGATGAATTATCACAATTACAAAAAGCTTTAAAAGAAATATACCTGCAGGTTGAAACAGGTAAATTCAGGTTGCATGATAATGTTGAAGATATTCATTCCCAGGTCGAATTATTGCTGACCCAGGAGTTGGGTGGCATCGGTAAAAAAATTCATAGTGCCCGTAGCAGAAATGACCAGGTTTTAGTTGATATAAAACTGTATCTAAGATATGAGTTGGAGCAGGTAGTCAGATCTGCACACTCATTATTTCATTTATTACAAACCAAAAGCGAAGAATATAAAGATTACCTGTTGCCAGGCTATACGCACCTGCAATTAGCAATGCCATCTTCATTCGGGCTTTGGTTTGGAGCCTATGCAGAAAGTCTTGCAGATGATATGATCTCTGTTAAAGCGGCGTATGATGTAGTAAATAAAAATCCATTGGGGTCAGCTGCGGGTTATGGTTCTTCTTTCCCAATCAATAGGAAGAAAACCACTGAGTTATTGGGTTTTGACTCCCTCAACTATAATGTTGTGTATGCCCAGATGGGCCGGGGAAAGGCAGAGAGAATAGTTGCACAGTCATTGTGCAACATTGCTGACACACTGGCTAAACTGAGTATGGATGCCTGCCTGTACCTTAACCAGAATTTTGGTTTTATCAGTTTTCCTGATGAATTAACTACCGGAAGCAGCATCATGCCGCATAAAAAAAATCCTGATGTATTCGAGCTTATCAGATCACATTGCAACAGGATCAAGGCTCTTCCAAATGAAATAATGCTGATGACAACAAATCTGCCATCAGGCTATCACAGGGATTTGCAACTTTTAAAAGAACATCTATTTCCGGCATTCAGCACACTGCAAAATTGTATCGAGATGACCGGACTAATGCTTTCAAAAATTCAAATAAAGAAAGATATCCTGGCTGATGAAAAATACAAATACCTCTTTAGTGTAGAAGAAGTAAACAAACTGGTAAATTCAGGAACAGCCTTCAGGGATGCATATAAAATAATTGGCCAGAACATTGAAAAAGGAAAATTCGATTATAAAACCAATTTAAATCATACTCATGAGGGAAGTATTGGTAATCTCTGCAACAAAGAAATAAATGAGCAGATGCAAAAGATTATAGATTCATTTCCTTTTACATCTGTCAAAAAAGCAATAGATAAGCTATTGAATTAATTCCTACAATCCGTATTTATCCACCAGGTAGATGAATGCCGCCATATTCACCGCCCCTAATTCAAGCTCTCTTTTATTTACAGCTTCAAAAACGTCTCCTCTTGAGTGATGTATATCAAAATAACGCTGTGAATCCGGGTTAAGACTAGCAGTAGGTGTTTTTAATAGCCTGTTTAAGGGACCGATATCAGAACCTCCTCCTCCTTTATTAATCTCTGTACAACCGTAAGGAGCAATCAAAGGTTTCCACGTTGAGACTTTTGAAAATTGTTCTTCACTTCCTGAAAACCCAAGTGACCGAGGTGTAAATCCGCCTGCATCACTTTCCAAAGCGAGAATATGGTTTTCCTTTTGCCTTAAAGCTTCATCACCATATTTTGTACCTCCCCTCAACCCATTTTCTTCATTAGCAAACAAAACAAACCGGATTGTCCTTTTGGGTTTATATCCAATTGCTTTGAAAGCCCTCAATATTTCAATGGTCTGAACACATCCGGCTCCATCATCATGTGCACCTTCGCAATTATCCCAACAGTCCAGGTGACCACCTATCGTTATTATTTCATCAGGGAATTCACTTCCTCTCAATTCGCCAATGACATTATGCCCAATTGTATCGGGAAGAAACTGTCCATTTGTTTTTAATGTTATAGTGACAGATCTCGTTTGTAGCTCATTACTTAACCAATCAGCATCTTTTAATCCAATTGCAACGGCTGGAATTTTTTCATAGGATGAATCATAACGTGTAGCACCTGTGTGAGGATTATTATCAGTTGAGTGACTCATGCTTCTCACAATAATTGCTTTTGCACCATACTTTGCAGCTCTGCTTGGCCCCTGGCCTCGGTACTGGACAGCATCCCTGTAAGAAAAAAATGTATTTATATAAGTTGGATTAAACTTATAGTTATAAAACACAATTTTATCTTTTACATCAGATTTTCTCCGCTCAAGTTCATCGAATGAGTCTACGAGAAGTACATCAGCAACAATGTTTTTGTTCCCTGTACCCACTGAATTACCCAAGGCAACGATGTCCAAAGATTTTTTCATTGCTTTCGGATATGGTCCTCCGTTTATTTCTTCTTTGGCAGGAATAAAACTGGCAGAAGCAACATCTTTTCCTCCTCTCACCCAATGAGGCACCATACATTCCTGCATCCAGGCTTTGTCTGATCCGCTTTCCTGCATCATCTTCAAGCCCCATTGTTCTGCTTTAACCATTCCCTGTGATCCGGCTAACCGGGGTCCGATTTGCTTTGTCAGGTACCGAAGATTCTCATAAGCTTTTCCATTTGTGAGTATTTCATCAGAAATCTTTTTGATCAACGCAGAATCTTCATTTTGAGCCGAACAGCTCAGAATAGTTAAAAAAGCAAATGCAAGGTTAACTATATACTTCATAGTTGCGAATTTTGATAAAGTTAATGCAAAGGAGAAAAGCTAAAACAAATAATTAAGATAAGCGGCAAACCAAACCGGTGTAAAACTGTTACCTTAGTTACCCTTTAGATCATTGTTTATGAAAATAGGAATTGTTTGTTATCCCACATTCGGTGGTTCCGGCGTTCTGGCAACTGAATTGGGAAAGGCCCTGGCGCAAAAGGGGCATATGGTGCATTTTATTACTTACCAGCAGCCTGTAAGGCTTAACGAATTTGTACCTAATATTTTCTACCACGAGGTGCAGGTACCAAAGTATCCTTTGTTTGATTATCCTCCTTATGAAACCGCCCTTGCTAGCACAATGGTGGATGTTATCAAGAATAACAATCTTGATCTTTTACATGTGCATTATGCAATTCCCCATGCTTCTGCGGCATATATGGCCAAACAGATACTTAAGAAAGAAGGAAAAAACATTCCTGTAATTACCACTTTACACGGTACCGATATTACACTGGTAGGAAGAGATAAAACATATGCTCCGGTTGTTACTTTTTCCATAAACGAAAGTGACGCCATAACTGCTGTTTCTCAAAACCTGAGAGAAGAAACGTATAAGCATTTTAAAATAAATAAAGAAATTGAAGTAATAATGAATTTTGTGGATGTAAGCAGGTTTAAACGTAAACCCATTGATGCTTTTAAAAAAGTAATTGCCCCCAATGGTGAACGGGTATTTTTACATGCATCCAATTTCCGTAAAATAAAAAGGGTACAGGATATAGTTAAGATCTTTGCTGCTGTTAATAAAGAGATCCCTTCAAAGCTTTTGTTTGTTGGTGACGGTCCCGAACGTTCAACGGCAGAAGATCTTGCCCGTGAATTAGGAGTTTGTGATGAGATCAGGTTTGTGGGGAAGCAGGAGCAAATGGAAGATATATTAGCAATTGCTGATATCTTTTTACTTACTTCTGAATATGAAAGCTTTGGTTTAGCTGCACTTGAGGCAATGGCGGCTGGCATACCTGTTGTTTCAACAAATGCCGGTGGGCTGGGAGAAATTAATGTAGATGGCGAAACAGGTTACATGAGCAATGTTGGCGATATTGAAAATATGACGAAACAGGCAATTGCTATTTTAAAGGATGACGCCACACTAAATGCATTTAAGAAGAGAGCTTCGGCTCATGCAAAAAAGTTTGACATACATAATATAATCCCGGTGTATGAAAAACTTTATGAGAGATTCCTTTAACGCCTTAACCAGGGTTGCGGATCAATATTTCTTGTTTCAATCATCAGGATAAAATCTACCTGCCCGCCTACTCCTTCATCATCTCTTCCGGCTTTTCCGATAACCTGGCCGGTTTTTACTTCCATACCTTTCGATACGCTTACCGAAGAAAGATTACTATATGTAGTGAAATATTTTCCGTGACGGATAGTGACAACCATTCCATCACCTATATTAAATACGCTACTCACTTCTCCATCAAAAACAGCTTTTACAAAATTTCCGGCAGAAGGTGTTGCTATTGTAATTCCTGGGTTATCAAAAGTCAGTAAAGTATTATCAATCTTGTTTGGCCCAAATCGCAGGGTAAGTACTCCGTTATCAACCGGCCATGGAAGTTTTCCCTTATTCAACTCAAACTTATTATTCAGCGCAACGTCTGTTGAGTTGAGGTCAAGATAGCTATCCGGTTTTTTTGATAGAGTTGTTCTGGACGTTCCGACTTCTATTTCTTCTTTATTGGTTCCCGTATTTGTAGTTGGGTTACCTGAAGTACCTGTGTTTTCTTTTGTATTTGGCTTAGCTGTTATCTCAGTAGCTTTTCGTTTTTCTTCCTCAGCTCTTGCCTTTGCTTCAGCTTCTTTCTTTGCAGCCTCAATTTCCCTTCTTACAATTGCAGTTATAGCATTTTGCAGATCCCTGTCTTTTTTCTTCTTAGCCGCTATTTGTTTCTGGAGATCCTTTTCTTTTGACTTAAGTTCAGAAACTATTACATCTTTTTCTTTTTTCTGTACTGATAACTCCTCTACTTGCTTCGTTTGGTTCTCAAGAGCTACATTTTTTTGATCTTTTCTGGCAAGTTGCTGTTGTTGTCTTTTAGCAATCAGTTCTTTTGTTTCCAATATTGTATTTACCTGCTTTTCACGATAAGAACGATAGCTTTTCAAATATGCGATCCTTTTGATCATATCGTTAAAGCTTCCTGCAGAAAAAATAAAATTCAGGTAATCATAATTACTCCTGTTTTTATAGGCGTAAACAACAGTTCTCGCATATTGAGCTTTCAAAGTATCTACTTGTCTGTTAAGCCTGTAAATTTCAAGATTTCCCAAATAAATATCATCATCTATTGAACGCAATTCTTTATTTATGCTACTGATGTACTGCTCCTGTAAATTGATCTTCCTGTTTAAAACGGTAAGCTGCCCCAACGTTTGTTTTTTCTGCCCTTTCACTTTATCGTAAAGTCCTTCGATCTCTTTCAGGTCTTTCTGAATTTCCTGTCTTTCCTTTTCTAGTTGTGATTTCTCCTGGCCTGGAGGCTGTGCCATCGAAATACCGAGAATACCTGAAAATAATACTAATAAAAGTGTTTTTCTCATGATCTGGGATTTTTGTCAATAGGGTTACAGGAAAGAATCTATAACGATAAGATGCAATTTAAATTTTATTGATCAATTAGGTTTATAATTTTTAGGTACCGAAAACGGAAAGCTTAACGTTTCATTAAAATCATATTGCCTGAAATCAAGTTTAATACTAAGTGTATTTTTTTCAGAAATACTAATGGATCTCTTCGTTGAGAAAAAGAGTCCTTTTTTATTTTCAAAATCATCATAAGTGAGATAGCAGGTTCTGTTCCTCTTATCATCTGCATCGTCCAGCTTGCTGCTCACAGGCAGTTTGTCTTTATCAGAAATTGTATAAAGATTCTTAAAAAAATCTCCCAAGCACAATAATGAAATTGTACCGGCGCTTCTTGAGAAAGAAACTATGTTCGAGTTTAAGAAAATCGGATTACCAATTAATAATTCCTGCAGAGAGCTTAATGTAAGGGGTAAAGCAGTTACATCCTGCAAATAGGAAACACTTCTTGCAGTATAAACTTTATTTTGTTTATCAAGCAACTTTACAGAATCTTTTGTAATTAATGCCCTTAGACCTTCTATTCCAAGAATTGCCGTCACCGATACCCAGATGACACTATCCTTATACATTCTCAGATGTGCATTTACATTGTAATTCTTACCACCCTCATCTTCATAGTCAACATCAATTTTCGCAGAAAAAGTTTTAAAGTTGATCTGGTTATTCTGAATTGCTCCATAATTATCCTTAATAACTGACATGGAATCCTCTCCCTTACTGATCATAGGCAGGGCTGTCACTACGATTGTATCTTTTTTTGAAATTGCTGTTTGAATTTTCCTGGTTGACCTGCAGGAGCAAATAAGGGCTGATATAATTACGATTACTAATACTGATCTGATCATGTAACAAATAAATTAACGAGTGCCTGTATGTCCAAAACCACCTGCATTTCTTTCAGTAATGTTAAGTTCTGAAACCTCCAGCCATTCTGCTCTTTCTACCTTTTGAATTACCATTTGTGCAATTCGATCACCATGATCTATGACCTGATCCTCTTCAGAAAGGTTGATTAATATGATCTTAATTTCCCCCCGGTAATCAGCATCAATAGTTCCGGGAGTATTTAAACATGTAATACCCTGTTTGATTGCCAGCCCGCTTCTTGGGCGAATCTGTGCCTCATAACCTTCAGGTATCTCTATAAAAAGTCCGGTGGGAATCAATGCCCGCCCCAATGGTTTTAAGGTGAAGGGGCTATCAAGATTTGCTTTTATATCCATACCTGATGAACCTCTGGTTACATACCCCGGCAATGGATTTGAAGACGTATTAATGACTTTAATATCTATGTTGGCCATTCCAGCAAAGATAAGTACAGAAGCTGTGGTTAATAAAACCTTCAATGATAATTATCTGCTTAAGAGAACCGATGCATAAGCTACCAACCCTTCTTCCCGTCCTGCAAAACCCATTCCTTCAGTAGTGGTTGCCTTGATTGAAACATCAGCTTCAGATATACCAAGAATACCTGCGACTACCTTTTGCATTGCAGGTATATGTGGTTTGATCTTTGGTGTTTCAAGGCATATAGTTGAATCTAAGTTTACTACTGAGTAGCCTGCATGACTAACCAGTTCATTAGTTTTTTGCAATAATAATTTACTATCAATATCCTTAAAGGATGGATCAGTATCTGGAAAATGAGTTCCGATATCGCCTAGACTGGCAGCTCCTAGCAATGCATCGCAGATTGCATGCAATAGTACATCAGCATCACTGTGGCCTAAAGACCCTTTATGATGAGGAATTTTAATACCCCCAATCCAAAGATCACGGCCTTCAACAAGCTTATGAAAATCCACACCTGAACCGATTCGATAGGACATTCTAAAAAAATTTTGACAAATATCCGGAATACGTAAACAGTAACCTATTTCCTGAATTAATCAAAAGAAAAACGTCCTGCAAAATGCAGGACGTTTTTCAATTTATTTAGCTTTCTGGATTATTTATTAAAATCAAATAAAACAGAGAAACGTAATGTGTTTGAAAGCGGGTTACGGCTAACACCATTTCCAGTTGGAATCAGGTAAGCGAAGTTAAAGTTGAAAACATTGTATTTAACTCCAAGACCTGTAGTGAAATAGCGACGATTTCCTTTGGTTTTATTCTCATAGAAATAACCAGCACGAAGAGCAAATTGCTTCTTATACCAGTATTCCGCACCAAGAGAAAGTTGAACTTCTTTTAATTCTTCGCCAAAACCATCAGGAGCATCTCCAAAAGAACTGAACCAGCTACCGATAACGCTTTTGCTGCGATAGTCAGCAATATCCTGAGATGATGCAGGCTCAGCAGGAGGAGTAGGAACTAACAATTTGTTGATCTCAATTCCAAGAGAGATTGAGTTATCACCACCGCCAAAGCTATTAGTGTAGTTAGCACCAGCACCAAAGTTAGCAGGTATGAAATCTTTCATGTCAGCATTGTCAGTGTAGGCAATTTTAGAACCAAGATTCTGAAGTACAACACCCCATTGCCAACCATCTCCTGAAGCTTTTTTGCCATCATGATAATATCCAAGATCAGCGGCAACAGCGCTTCCGGTCTTGTAGTTGTTACCACCAGCAGTTACATTACCTGTAAGATTTGAATTGATATACTTTAAAGCAATACCAACACCACTCTTAGCGGAAAGTTTTCTGGAATAACCTACATCAATACCGAACTCACGGGGACGAAAACTACCGTAAGTATTTCCTGTGTTGTCAGTAAAATCAATATTTCCCAAGCTGAAGTAGCGAACTGATCCAGTTACAGCCTGGTTGTCATCAATTTTATAAAATCCTGAAAGAGAAGCAAGATAAACATCGTTTACTAAGTCCTTCAACCAAGGAGTATAAGTAGCGCCTACGCCACCTTTTGATTGATTGAATGCAACTTTACCCATGTTCCACAAACCAGAATACTGATCTGGAGAAGTAGCAATACCTGTTTCACCCATACCGCCTGAGCGAGCATCTGGGGAAATACGAAGGAAAGGAACAGCAGTTGTAACAACATTGATTGGATCTACCTGAGCTTTTATAGAAGTAGTCAAACCACAAAAGATCAGGATACCGGCAGTTAGTTTTAAAGCAGTTGGTCTCATTAGAAAATTTTTAGTAGGTGTAAATATAGAGCTTTTGATTAAATGCAAAACTAAAATAATAGAATTTTACTGGAAACTAAAAAATTACAAATTTTTCAATTTTTTCCTTCTTCACTCCATCAGTTGTACTGACTCTCAGTCTGTAAAGATAAACACCTCTGCCCAGTTTATCACCAAATTCGTCCCTTCCATCCCATTCTAACTCACATGAACGGTTCCCAGTGGTATTTATTGTCTTTTTTATAGTCTTAATTATTTTTCCTGTTAGGGTAAATATCTGTAAATTAATGTATAAGTCCCTCCCTGGCTGGTTATGTTCAAACCAAAAAGTAGTGCTCGTAGTGAAAGGATTCGGATAGTTCAGTACATGGGAAAGCATTAGTTCTTCGTCTGCTCCTACAACAAATTCCAATTGAGCTTCATTGGAATTATTTACTACATCCCAGGCTTTAATTTTTATTGAATGTGGCCCCGACTCAAGTTCAGGGAGTTGAAACCGTACCTCGCCTTTTTGGTAGCTGTCAAGCTCTCCCTGGTATAAGTCGTTTAAAATGAAATATTTATTATTATTTTCATCTAAAGTTGCAACAATGTCATGTCCTATTCCATTTCCAACGGTATTAATTCCTGAAGAGTCTGAAAGTTTTACAATTAAAATAGGTGCCTGATTGGTTATACCCCCATTTACAAACTTATCATCATTTAGATATAGCCTTATCTCTGGCCCTTCATTATCACCAAATGAAGAATTTCCAACACCCCCCACCAAAAAGTTTGTAAAATAGCCATTTGCATCCTTCGACCCATTTTCAGCATAAAGACTGATTTTCCCGTTACCATATTGATAATTAATGTCTTTTGGAACTTTGAAGGAGAATGAGAAAGTTCCATTTATAACCGAAGACTTACCCTTAAATAATATGTTATTCTGTGCCTGAAAACTTGTAACCTGGCTTCCGGGATCATTTGCAAGGGTATTGATTACTTGTGGTTTATCATATACTAATGAATATACTTTACCATTGAAATTATTTAGCAGATTCCCCGATAAATCGGTTACAATCCCTTCAACTGTAACACTTTCCGTTGAGCTTAGCGTATCGGGCTGTGAGGCCGGGATGTTATTAACTTTGGTGACAACTGCCCGATATTCAGGAAAACCAAGTGTAAGAGCCGGATCTCCCAGTAAAGTGAATTTTCTATTATTGGCTACATCTCCTGAAGTTTGGTATGTGAAATTTTTGGCCGCCATAATTGCGTCACCCAATGATCTATACCCTCCCGACCCGTTTTGCTCTAAGGCGTGCTTTATGTAATTATTGTTCATTATTCTATTGCTGAAAGCAAAAACAACCCGGGTCGTTGTCATTAAAGCAATTGCACCATTTTTTGGCCTTACTAATAAGTTTTCTCCGATTGAATTGATTGCTGGATTATCATACGGAGCAAAATCACATGTTGCCGTAATAAAAAGTGGTAATCTTTGAGGATTATTCCACCCATTTACAATGTCAGCATCAACGATGGTTTCTTCTGCGAGCCGACGAGCTCCGCCATGACCATTGTAATTCCAAATCAGTGTTCCATTATATATCTGGCTATTGATTGCTTGATTCGCCTGTGGATAGCTATTTCCCCCTGAGCCGCTTTCTTGCTGAAAGGCATCAAGATATATTTTTTGCAAGTTAAATACAGGAGAAGTTGATATAGCTGTTGTGGTAATAATTTCAGCATCCTGCAAATGGAGGTTCCCATCCTCATCATCCGCTATAAATGTCAAATTATTGCGCCACGGCCCAAGACTTTCTGACGAATAATAAGATTCCATTTTATCAACAAAATTTTTGGCTTCAACATTTGATCTTGCAGGTATTCTTCCAACACCTATATCCAAAAGATTAATAACCGTACCGCTATTGATATCTTCATTATCATCAAGAAATCCAAAATAATCATCAGATGCATAAGTTGACAATGGATCTAATGAAAAATTATTTTCATAAGCCGGCACATAATTGGTATTGTTAGTAATTCTTGTTTTATAATCATAAGACGCATCCCCTAAAAGCAATAAATATTTCAGCTTTGTTGCCGGGTTCCCTGAGTATTTATCATGATACATTTTTACAAAATTTCGAATAGAGGTTGGATCGGGGTTACCTCCTGCAAATTCATTATAAACTTGTTCAGTTGTCACAACTTTTGAATTCAATCCGTTTTTTTGATTATGTAATTGCGCCAGCCTTTGCGCTTGGGACAGGAATTCAGGATACGAAACAATAATCATATCTGCAGGCGAAGAATTATGTAAATTCTGGTTAGCAACTTTTCCAATTATTTCAGGCGTCAAGAAATTCTGAGAGTTGAATGTAACGTACTCTCTTAATGCTGAACAATTATTTATAAAATGAAACTCGTTATTAGTAACGCTTCCGGGGATGCTAATAGGCGTCAACGGATCTGTTATGTCCCAAACCTGAGTTGAATTATTTGAATTGGCTACTATAAACTCTCCAACATTATTACCAACACTTTGCCAGTCCCGAAAAAGCAACTGCCCATTTGTTCCAATTGAGAGTTTTTCACGGGTAAATAGTTCAAACCAATTGAGCCATCCTTGTGCATTAAAACTTCCGGGAATATAGCTATAACCAATACTGGTAGTACCGGGATTCGAAATTCCAGTGCCTGAAAAAAACTCCTCCCGGGCAAAGAGATCATATTGCCCCCCCGAAATAGAGTTAATTAAAATTTGGGCAGCAGGCTGGTTATTTATACTAATGTCAAATCGGCTTCCGACTCCTACAGATCTTGAAACGCAACTACCTTTAAAAATAATCTGCGACCCATTAATAATTTCAGGTGTATTGAGTGAGAAAGTTCTGCTTAGTTGTTTTCCGGGGGCATTTGCAAATTCTTCACCATACCATTCTTTTCCGCTTGCCAGAAAATTAAAAGTATCAAGCTCATGAAAATATCGGCCTGAATAACTAGTAATAATAAGGCCTGGAGATAATATAGGTTGAGCCATTTGAATTCTCTTACCATTTCCTCCCATTGACAGAAAATAAAAAGCCTTATCGGTGTAGATGTTTTTTTTATGTGAGAACCTGGAATTGATAGAATCTTTTATCCAACCATCAGGACCTGAAGCATAAAAAAGTATATAATCGCTTCCATTTAATATCCCATCTCCACCATCCACAACCATAATTGCATTTTCTTGTAAATCATCCACAATTAGATCTGCATTCGACTCCGGTAACATTTGTCCTCCATTTCCAAATAACCTGACCGTTGATGAAGCTAAATTTGAAGTGGTGATACCAAGGTTATTCAAAAAAGGGATGTCAATCTTATAAACTCCCGGATCCTTGACAGCAATTTTATACCAGTTTCCTGAGGACAGTACGGAATTAGCAGCATAAGTTCTCTGGCCAGAAACATGGATAGTAACAAAGAAAAACCAGGCAATTACTACAAAATACCGGTAAAAAAACATACTCTAAAACACTGATTTAATGGTACTTTTCCTCAATCAAAAAAAGTATTTCTGCGAATTACTTTCTCTTTAAAGTGTATATATTCGCAGTTCCGGTCGGCAAATAGAACCTTTATGCAATATTTTGCCCCATCCGGCGTTAAAAATATTCCAATTCATAGGTTTATGCAAAAAACAATGAGAGTGAAAAACTTGACAATCCTATTATCCTGTGTGGTGCTGTTGGCATCCTGCAAAGGAAAAGGTCTTTTTGGCAAAAAGAAATACGATAAATCCGACGTTACCGGTTGGAATTACAATGATAAAAACATGGGCGGCTTCCAGGTGGCCAAGTCAAAGGAACAAGGAACCGGACCTGGTCTTGTTTTTGTTGAAGGTGGTACGTTCACCATGGGGCAAACTGAAGAAGATGTGATGGGTGACTGGAATAACATTCCCCGCCGTGTTTCTGTTCCATCATTTTATATTGATCGTACAGAGGTTGCGAACGTACACTATCGTGAGTACCTCCATTGGTTAAATAAAGTCTTTGATCCTTCAGACCCCGCTAATGCGAAAATTCTTGAGGGTGCATTACCTGATACACTCTGTTGGAGAAGCGAATTGAGCTACAACGAACCAATGGTTGAGTTCTATTTCCGCCATCCCGGATTTAATGATTATCCTGTTGTAGGTGTTACCTGGAGGCAAGCACATGATTTTTGCCTTTGGAGAAGTGATCGTGTAAATGAAGGAACACTGGTACAGAAAGGATATATTAATAAAGCTAATGTGAAGCCTGGTGCTCAACAAGGAGATAACAATTTTACTACAAGATCTTATTTATTAGGATTATATACTGCCCCTCCCGGTAAAGCAATGCAGTCTAAAAAGGGTCAGCCTGCCATGGCTCCAACAATGGAATCAGGCCTCCTTCTTCCTGATTATCGTTTACCTTTTGAATCTGAGTGGGAATATGCAGCTTACGGATTGGTGAATCAAAACCCAAGACCAAGCCTGAAAGAAGGAAAACGTGGAGAGGAATTGGTATCTAATAAGCAGATTTACCCATGGTCACAAAATGTAAATGGTCTTCGTGATACCCGTCATGGAAGCTGGCAAGGTATGTTCCTTGCAAACTTTAAAAGGGGTTCTGGTGATAATGCTGGTGTAGCGGGTGGTTTGAACGACCGTGCCTTTTATACTGCCCCGGTGAAATCATTCTTCCCTAATGGTTTTGGTATCTATAACATGGCAGGAAATGTAAGTGAGTGGGTGGAAGATACTTATCGTCCTCTTTCTACAATTGACTACGATGATATGCCTGCTCCATTTCGTGGAAACGTATATAAGAAACTATATGTTGCTGATTCAACCACTATGGATCCATCAACACGGTATGAAAAAGACAGTACTGGTCGTGTAAAGATGGTACAGGTAACCGATGCTGAAAGTAAGGATCGTAGAAATTATCAAAGAGGGAATGTAATCGATTTCCTTGATGGTGACTCTCTGTCTCAATCTACTTATGGTTATGGTGTCACTACTTTGCTTCACCCTGAAAAATCTAAAGTTTATAAAGGTGGTAGCTGGAATGACCGTGCCTACTGGCTAAGCCCCGGTACCCGTCGTTATCTTGAAGAAGATCAATCGTTAAGTACATTAGGTTTCCGTTGTGCAATGACAAGGATGGGAAGCCCAGAAGGAAACAAAAGGAAGACCGGTCAATACTTTAAAACAAAGAGACAAAAACGATAGTTTCACTCTCATAATTTTTAAAACCCTGATCTCAGTACAGAGATCAGGGTTTTTGCTTTTGTGTCGCTTACTTTTGCCTGATGGATATTGAAGCAATTTATAAATTGTATCTGCAATTCCCATCTGTACAAACAGATACCCGTTTACTCAAAAAAGGAGATATTTTCTTTGCATTAAAGGGAGAAAATTTTAACGGGAATGCATTTGCTCAAAAAGCAATTGAATCAGGAGCTTCCTTTGCAATCATAGATGAGCAAAATTTTTCGGTCCCTCAAAAGACGATCCTGGTTCCCGATGTACTCAAAACCCTGCAGCAACTTGCAAAACATCATCGGGAACAATTTTCGATTCCATTTCTTGCAATTACCGGCAGTAACGGAAAGACTACCACAAAAGAACTGATACATTCAGTTCTGTCTTCTACATATACGACATATACAACCCGGGGAAACCTTAATAATCATATTGGCATTCCGCTCACATTGCTACGAATAAGAAATGATGCCGAACTGGCTGTCATTGAAATGGGTGCCAACCATCTTCGTGAAATCGCTGGTTACTGTGAATATGCACAGCCAACACATGGAATTATCACTAATTGCGGTAAAGCACACCTGGAGGGTTTTGGAGGTGTGGAGGGAGTCAGAAAAGGTAAAGGGGAGCTGTTTGATTACATACGTTCAAAAAAAGGAACTGTGTTTGTAATGAAGGATTATGAATACCTGGCTGAAATGAGTAAAGGAATTACTTCAGTTTATTCATATGGAACTTCTGATGCCGATGTTACTGGAAATGTTGTAAAAAACAATCCGTTTCTTGAAATATCAGTCAACAAATCTGGTGAAACATTTGTAATAAAAAGCCAGCTTGTAGGAGAATATAATTTACCCAACATACTTGCAGCAGTTGCTGTAGGAAATTATTTTAAAATACCATCTGCTAAAATTAAGTCTGCCATTGAAAATTATAGCCCTTCAAACAGCCGGTCCCAATTACTGGAAAGAGGAACAAATAAAATAATTTTAGACGCATACAATGCCAACCCATCCAGTATGAAACTTGCAATCCAGAACTTTGCTAACCTCAAAGCCGATAATAAAATTCTTATCCTTGGAGCGATGGCTGAGTTAGGAGATGCAAGTATTGCTGAACACAAGGCGATTGTTGATTTTATTGACCAGTTTCACTGGAAGGATGTCATATTGGTCGGCGGAGATTTTATGAATATCAATCACCCTTATAAAAAAATCGAGTCCGCAGAAGATGCCGGAAGATGGATAAAAGAAAAAAACCTTGAAAATACGTATATGCTCATAAAAGGAAGCCGTAGCATGAAACTGGAAAAAGTTTTAGATAATTAATCGTAATCATTCATGAACTGGAAACAATTATTCCCCCAATTCGAACCTGAATTAATTGAGCTGATCGAAAAAGAAGCCACCGAAAGAAGTTTTAATGCAGGTGATGTAATAATGCGAACAGGTCAATACATTAAATCAACTGTTTTGGTACTTGAGGGGCAGATCAAAATTTACAGAGAAAACCAGGATGGTGGAGAATTTCTGATGTATTACCTGGGGCCAGGTCAGGCATGCGCTGTCTCTATGATTTGTGCAATACAATCTCAGACCAGTGAGATCATGGCAAAGGCAGAAGAAGACACTGAAGTCCTTATGATACCTATACAGTTGATGGATGAGATGATGAACAAATACAAAACCTGGTACCAATTTGTTATACAAACTTATAAGGGCCGATTTGATGAGCTACTGGCTGTTGTTGATAATATTGCTTTCAGAAATATGGATGAACGACTTGAATTTTACCTGAAACGGTATTCAGAAAAACTTGGAAAAAAGAACATTGAAGTTTCTCACCAGCAAATAGCAGATGATTTAAATAGTTCAAGAGAGGTTATTTCAAGGTTATTAAAGAAGATGGAACAAAGAAGCCTGGTTAAGCTGCATAGAAATATGATTGAACTGTCATAATAGTTGCCCCGTGATTTCTGTCACATTGAAAATGATCACAGTAAGCTAATCTTGCAATAAAATTGCATGGAATTTCTCGGTTATTTTTTTTCAGTTTTAATAGGTGTATCACTCGGTCTTATTGGAAGCGGGGGATCAATTTTGACAGTTCCTGTTTTGGTGTACCTGATGAGGATGGACCCTTTATTGGCTACTACCAGTTCTTTATTTATAGTTGGTGCTACCAGCCTTGTAGGCGGACTAAGAGCCCTTTTTTATAAGATAATCGACTCCAGGGCAGTAATCTCATTTGGCCTTCCCTCTGTAATTTCTATTTTCATTACACGGCATTATATTCTGCCCGTTTTGCCAGAAAAAATTTTAACTATCGGAAATTTCATCTTATCGAAGGAAATGTTCCTGATGGTATTTTTTGCTATACTCATGTTATTGTCTTCTATTTCAATGATACGTAACAAATCAGGTTTAGCTGAAATGGCGTCAAAAGACACAAAACATGATCATAAAATTGTCCCCCTGATATTATTAGGCCTGTTAGTTGGGTTTGTTACCGGGCTGCTGGGTGCTGGCGGTGGTTTTTTGATTATTCCGTCGTTAGTAATATTTCTGGGGCTTCCAATGAAAAAGGCCATAGGTACTTCTCTCCTCATTATTGCTATTAATTCTTTGCTGGGGTTTCTTTTCAGCCTAAACCAATTTTCTTATAACTGGATGATCATACTTTTATTTACCGGACTTTCAATTATCGGGCTTTTTATCGGGAATAAGCTTTCTGAGTATATATCTGGTAAATCACTAAAAAAAGGATTTGGCTGGTTTGTACTTGTAATGGGGACATATATAATAATAAAAGAGTTCTTTTTTCCCGGTGTTTAAGCAAATGTGACCGTTATCACTCTTAAAAAATTTATTTAAACCGAGTTTTACTTTATAAAAAAAAATCAAATGAAAGTTGAACAAATCTATACCGGATGTCTTGCACAAGGCGCCTATTATATTGAAAGCAATGGCGAAGCGGTTGTAATCGATCCTTTACGTGAAGTAGAGCCTTATATCCGCAAAGCGGAACTTAATAATGCAAAAATCAAATATGTTTTTGAAACTCATTTTCATGCTGATTTTGTAAGCGGACACTTGGACTTAAGCAAAAAAGCCGGTGCCCCGATTGTTTATGGACCAAATGCAAAACCTGCATTTGATGCAATTATTGCAAAGGATGGTCAGGAATTTAAAATTGGAAAGGTTATACTAACAGCCATCCACACTCCCGGCCACACTATGGAAAGCACCTGTTATCTTTTGAAAGATGAAAAAGGTAAGGAAATTGGTTTGTTTTCTGGTGACACCTTATTCATAGGCGATGTGGGTCGCCCCGACCTGGCACAAAAAGTTGCAACAGATCTTACCCAGGAAAAATTGGCCGGTTATTTATTTGATTCTTTGAGAAATAAAATAATGACTCTACCGGATGATGTAATTGTTTATCCAGCTCACGGGGCCGGCAGTGCCTGTGGCAAGAATATGAGTAAGGAAACAACTGACACATTAGGCAATCAGAAAAAGACAAATTATGCATTAAGAGCAAATATGACTAAGGAAGAGTTTATAAAAGAAGTAACTACTGGTTTGGTGGCTCCCCCTTCCTATTTCCCCTTAAATGTAATGTTGAACATACAGGGCTACGAAAGCATTGATAAAGTTCTTGAAAGAGGGCAGCATGCTTTAAGTCCTGAAGCATTTGAAACTGCAGCGAATGAAACAGGTGCATTAATATTAGATACCAGGGATCCGCAAACATTTGCAAAAGGATTTGTTCCCAACTCAATCAATATTGGAATTGACGGACAGTTTGCTCCATGGGTTGGTGCCATGATCCCTGATATTAAGCAGGAAATTTTACTGGTCACCGATGAAGGAAGAGAAGAAGAAGTGATCACAAGACTTGCAAGAGTTGGTTATGACTATACTATCGGCTATCTGAAAGGTGGTTTCAGAGCCTGGAAAGAAGCAAAAAAAGAAATGGATCAGATAGCATCAATTGATACTAATGAGCTGGCTGATATTATGAGCAAAAAAAATGTAAACGTCATTGATGTTCGTAAAAAAAGTGAATATCAAAGTGAACATCTTATTGATGCTGAAAATGCCCCGCTGGATTTTATTAATGAAAGCATGGTCCAACTTGATAAAAATAAAACCTACTACGTTCATTGCGCCGCCGGTTACAGGTCTATGATATTTAATTCAATTTTGAGAGCAAGAGGATATGATAATCTTATTGATGTAAAAGGCGGTTTCAAGGCAATAAAAGAAACCGGGAAATTCAAAATAAGTGATTATGTATGTCCTTCAACATTGTTATAATTACATTAATCCCTTTTTTGAAACCCCAAAAAGAATTTAAAACAAAATCAGCTTATGAGTTTTTTTGAATGGCTAAAACAACCCTGGCCCTGGTATATAGCAGGGCCGCTTATAGGTTTAACAGTTCCCGCATTGCTTTTATTGGGAAATAAGTCTTTTGGGATTTCCTCTTCATTAAGACATGTGTGTGCGGCATGTGTGCCAGCCAATATTCCCTTTTTTAAATATGATTGGAAAAAGGAGGTCTGGAATCTCTTATTTGTAGCAGGCATTTTAGTTGGCGCCTTTTTAACAACCCAATTTCTTTCCAATCCTGAAGAAATTGTTGTAGCCCCTGCTTTATCAAAAGAGATGATTGGATATGGAGTTTCAAATTATGAAGGGCTTATTCCTAAAGAAATCTTTTCATGGCCGGAATTATTAACTACAAGAGGGCTTGTAATGATGGTCGGGGGTGGATTTCTTGTTGGTTTTGGGACCAGGTATGCAGGAGGATGTACTTCAGGTCATGCCATAATGGGGCTTAGCAATCTGCAATGGCCCTCATTAGTAGCAACTTGCTGCTTTATGGCCGGTGGCTTTATTATGGCAAATCTTATTTTGCCATTTATCATGAAACTTTAAATTGAAAATCATCATGTCAGCCAAAAACTTATCACCAGAAATATCATCCAGCGAAAAGCCTTATGTAGCTCACCAGGTAAATACAGATTATGAGGTTCGTTCTGAACATGCCATGTGTGTTAATCATTCAGAAATGGATAAACCACTTCTCTCACAAGTGAAGTTTTTTATTGCAGGCATGATTTTCGGTGTATTTCTTGTTAAGTCAGAAGTAATTTCCTGGTTTCGCATCCAGGAAATGTTTCGCCTGCAAAGTTTTCATATGTATGGTGTCATCGGATCAGCTGTTGTGGTTGGAATTATCAGTGTATGGCTGATAAAGAAATTCAAATTGAAATCAATTGATGGTGAAACTATCAAACTGGAGCCAAAAAAATTTAATAAGGGACAGATTTATGGTGGCTTGATATTTGGATTTGGATGGGCAATCACCGGTGCATGCCCTGGCCCATTGTTTGCCCAAATCGGCACAGGAGCTACAGTTATAATTATAACACTTCTAAGTGCCATAGCCGGAACCTGGGTATACGGCAGGTTTAGAAATCAGTTGCCCCACTAAATACTTACTGCAGAAAAGATTTTAAACTAAAGGTTGACAAATTTGTTAGTGAATAAACCTTTATGTGATTAAGCTTACATGAATTTGCACATAAGATGACTAACTTACATTCACTAAATATTGAGTTATGAAGAAAAACAGAATCGGCCTTGATAATTCAAAGGCTAAAAAATTAGCAGAAGAATTAAATCTTCTATTAGCAAACCTCCAGGTTTTTTATATAAGCACTCGTGGATTTCATTGGAATATAAAGGGTGATAAATTTTTTGAGCTGCATGTTAAATTTGAAGAGCTCTACACAAACCTTCAATTAAAAATAGACGAAGTAGCAGAAAGGATATTGACTCTTGGGTACGTTCCAAGCCATACTTTTACTGATTTTTTAAAAGTATCTGCCATTAAAGAGAAAAAGAATATTACGAATGGTAAAACAGCAGTTCAATCCATCATCGATTCCTTTTCAGTAATACTTGAAATTGAAAGGGGTCTGTTGAACTTTTCAGCAGAAACAGGTGATGAAGGAACCAATGCACTAATGAGTGATTATATCCGGGAACAGGAAAAACTTGTTTGGATGTATTCAGCTTTCTTGGGTAAATAATTTTTACTCGCCTTCCGGAGTTGGCGTTAGCATTTTTTCCTCGATTATTTTCTTAAATACATGTTTAGGAAAAGCTCCTGGTTGCATCATTGGTTCACCGTCTGAGCCAATAAATAGGAAAGTGGGAATGCTTTGTATGCCAAATACTGCAGACAGCTCCTGCTCAATATCAGTATTTACTTTATAAACAACAATTTTCCCATCATATTCTTTAGCCAGTTCTTCCAAAACCGGGGCCACCATTTTACAAGGGCCACACCAGTCTGCATAAAAATCAATTATTGCTGGTAATTCACCCTGGTATTTCCAATCCTTTTCAGTTTCGTAGTTAAAAACCTTGTCTTTAAAATCCTGTGTGGTCATCTTTATGGTTTGCATATTCTCAAATTTCCGACGAAAATATCAATGTGTTTTAAAATGAGTAGTGATAATGATCACAAAGCAATTTCCTTCCTTAAGGTTTTAACATTTGCCAGTGCTTGTTCAATGTCCCATATCAAATCTTTATAGTTTTCTATCCCGATACTCAGCCTGATCATTTTTGAAGTTATGTTCAGATCTTCCTTTTCTTCAACAGGAACGTCTGCATGGGTCATAGTGGCAGGATGCTCAGCAAGACTTTCAGTACCTCCCAAACTTACCGCCAATTTGATATGCTTTAAATTATTCAGAAACATGAAAGCTTCTTTTTCGCCGCCCCTAATATCGAAGCTGAGCATCGCACCATTACTTAAATATTGCTTTTTATAGATCTTTTCCTGTTCAGGATTATTTTTAAAAGTATATCCCAGGTAATAGACTTTTTCAACTTTAGGATGATCAGATAAATAATCTGCAACTTTTTTAGCATTTAACGCTGCCGCTTCCATTCTTACTTTAAGTGTCTCAAGACTTCTCATCAAAAGCCAGCTTGTATGAGACCCGGCCATCGTTCCAAAAAAAGTTCTGGTTTTTTTTATTTTACCAATAAGATCTTTAGTGCCAACAGCAGCGCCTGCAATAACGTCGCTATGACCACCGATATATTTTGTTGCGGAATAAAGTACTATATCAGCACCATGTTTTAATGGATGCTGCCATAAAGGGCCCATGTATGTGTTATCCACAGATACTAATACTCTTCTGTCTTTAGTGGAGAATCTCTCAGCAATTTCTGAACACATTTCAATATCAATAAGATCGTTGGTGGGATTTCCGGGTGTTTCAATAAAGATCATTTTTAAACGCCTGGCATGACCACTGTTTAAAAGTCGTTGTTCAACTTTTTTAAGATCCTCTCCTGCTTTAAACCCGATAATCTCAATTCCAAAATGTGTGAGAATATGATGAATGAACTTATGGGTTCCGCCATAAACCGGGTTGCTATACAATAATACATCCCCCGGACTTAGAAAAGTGATCAAAGTAGTAGCAATGGCACTCATCCCACTTGAAAAGGCTGCTGCGGCTTCTCCGTCATCCCAAAGTTTCAGACGCTCCTCAAGAATTTCCATATCAGGATTATTAATCCGGCTATAAATAAGTCCCATTTTTTCTCCTTCATGACCTGGCTTACCATGTGCCATTTCAAAAAAAGCTTTACCTTCTTCCGCTGTCTTAAAAACAAATGTTGAAGTCTGGAAAATCGGGCATTTTACAGCTCCTTCGCTTAGTGCTGGATCATAGCCGTAACCAAGCATTTCTGTTTCTGGTGAAAATTTATTCTTAGCCATAACACATTCATTTTATTTTTTCAAGATGCTATTATTTGTTGGAATAAATTATGACCCTTGTTATGCTTGCATCTGTTTCTCATTATGGAAAATGGTGTTGTTCTGGCACATACACTATCAAGGGTTTATCCTTAATAAAAAAACCGGCCACTTTGTATTGTGAGCCGGTTTTAAAACTTAAAAGGATAATCAGAGCATTGTAGTTGGCTCTATATATCTTGTTTTCTTCAAACCTGTTTGGCTGAGTGCTTTATATCCACCTTTAATATTTACAATATTTTCAAATCCTCTTGATTTCAGGATCGAAGACATAATTACAGAACGATATCCACCGGCGCAATGGATAAAATATTTTTTATCCCTGTTCAATTGAGACATATTCTGATTGATAAAATCGAGAGGAAAATTTTCTGCACCAAGAAGGTGCTCTGAATCAAATTCGCTTTTGCGCCTCGCATCCAGGAGATTAATATTTTGGCCTCCCATATCATATAATGTTGCGAATTCCTCTGCAGTTATCTCTTTCAATGAACCCGTATCAAAGCCTTCGTTCTTCCAGGCTTCAACCCCACCTTTTAAATAACCAATTGTATTATCATATCCCACCCTGGAAAGGCGAACAACAACTTCCTCTTCTCTTCCCTCTTCGGCTATAAAGAGAATTGGTTGTTTCAGATCTGTAACTAATGTTCCAACCCACGGAGCGAAATTATCATCAAGACCAATAAAAACTGAACCGGGTATATATTGTACTGCAAATGATTCTTTGCTACGGGTATCAAGAACCAGGGCCTCCATAGTTTCCCAAACTGTTTGAAATTCTTTTGAATTTAGAGGACGCTTGCCCTTAGCAATAATATCATCAATACTTTCGATTCCACCTTTAAGATTCATCAATACGTTATAAGGGAAATATTGAGGTGGCTCAACCAAACCTTCTGTCACTTCCTTAATAAACTCTTCTTTGGTCATGTCCGCTCTTAATGCATAGTTTACTTTTTTCTGATGCCCCAAAGTATCTGTTGTTTCCTTACTCATATTTTTACCGCATGCACTACCTGCCCCATGCCCTGGATAAACAATTACATCATCCGGCAAAGTCATTATTTTATTTCTCAAGGAATCATAAAGGTGCCCGGCAAGGATCTCAGGAGTTATTTCTGCTTTTACTTTTTGTACAAGATCAGGTCTTCCAACATCACCAATAAACAAAGTGTCTCCGGTAAAAATTGAGTTTTCTTTACCCATTTCATCAATTAAAAGGTATGTGGTTGATTCCATCGTATGGCCCGGAGTATGCAGAACTCGTATCCTTACATTTCCTAGTTTTAATTCCTCGCCATCTTTTGCAACATGAACATCATAAGCAGGAGCGGCAGTAGGCCCAAACACAATCTTAGCACCTGTTTTTTTTGCCAGATCAAGGTGACCACTTACAAAATCGGCATGAAAATGTGTTTCGAGAATGTATTTTATTTTGGCTCCATTCCTTTCAGCCTTTTCAATATATGGTTTTGTTTCCCTGAGGGGGTCAACGATAGCAGCCTCGCCATTACTTTCAATATAGTAGGCTGCTTCGGCAAGACATCCGGTATAGATTTGTTCAACTTTCATGTTAAATGTTTTTGTAGTTAGTAATTTTTTTCAAACCAATTTTAGTATTTGCCTGATTATGGGCAACGGGAATTGCAGATTTGCATAAATTGATTTTTAGGATAAACAATCGTTAGAATGTCAAAATTCTTGACGACAAAGTCCGGTGAAAATGACAAAAGTCACAGAATTCGGTGATTGAAATCAGCCAGCTAAAAAATATTTAATGATTCTTATACCATAAGATATCAATGTGACAATAATCACCCTAATCCGTTTCCAGGTAATTTACTTTAGTGATCTAAACTTAATGATATGTCACACCAATATCAGATCGTAATTGTAGGCGGAGGCAATGCAGGAATTTCTACTGCCTCTCAGCTATTGAGAAAAAACAAAGGACTGGATATAGCTGTCGTAGAGCCTTCAGAAAAACACTACTACCAACCTGCATGGACATTGGTTGGTGCTGGTGTTTTTGATATGAAGAAAACCATCCATAAGGAAGCAGATGTAATGCCAAAAGGAGTAAAGTGGATCAAGCAAAAGGTAGCCTCATTTCAACCCGACTTAAACCGAGTCACTCTTGACAACAACGATGTCATTACTTATGAGTATCTGATTGTAGCTCCGGGAATTCAACTAAACTGGAATGAAATAAAAGGTTTGAAAGAAACTCTTGGTAAAAATGGCGTTTGCTCTAACTACAGTGTTGAAAATGTTCCTTATACATGGGAGTGCATCAGAAACTTCAAGGGAGGCAAAGCATTATTTACAAATCCCAATACTCCGGTAAAATGTGGCGGTGCCCCCCACAAAATCATGTGGTTGGCAGCTGATTATTTTAAAAAACATGGAGTATTTGATAAAACAAGTATTCAATATTGGAGCGGGGGTACCCGCCTGTTTGGGGTGGACAAATATGAAAACACATTAAAAAAAGTAGCAGAAAGAGACCGAGTTCAGATGAATTTCTTTACCAAATTGGTTGAAATAGACGGGCCAAATAAAAAAGCAAAATTTATTGGCTTTGGGGAGCAAAATAAAGACAAGGAATATGTTGTCGATTTTGACATGATCCATGTTACACCTCCGCAAAGTGCTCCGGATTTCATAAAAAATAGCCCCCTTGCTAATACAGCCGGATGGGTGGATGTAGACAAGTTCACACTTCAGCATAACAAGTACAAAAATATTTTTTCATTAGGTGATGCTTCATCCTTACCCACTTCAAGAACAGGAGCAGCAATAAGGAAACAAGCTCCGGTATTGGTTAAAAATCTGCTTGCTGTAATGGATGGAAAATCTTTACCGGCATCCTATAATGGTTACACAAGTTGTCCTGTTGTTACAGCATATGGAAAATTAGTGTTGTGTGAGTTTGATTATAACAATCAGCCAATCGAAACTTTTCCATTTGACCAAAGCAAAGAAAGATGGAGTATGTACCAATTGAAAAGAAGGGTTTTACCATGGCTATACTGGCATAAAATATTGCCAGGAAAAATGTAGGCTCTGATCTGAGGTGTGAAAAACGGCCACTATAAGTGGCCGTTTTATTGTAACATTTGTCACCACTAATATTCTGACAATCTGCCAAATTTGTCAATAATAATTTCAATATACTATGCATTTATTGCAAAGACTAAAATCAGGCTGGACAACTTTAAAATACATGAGGGTTGGACTGAGTGTACTAATTTTGTATTCGTCTGTAACTACAGGCCATATACCCGGAATAATAGTAGGGACTCTTTTTACAGGAGTTTCCCTGTTCACAGATGGTGTATGTTGTTTTACCAGCAGTTACTCTGCCACAACATACAGTAAAGAACCTGCAGATCTTACAAATATTGAATATGAAGAACTGGATTCTAAATAACAAATTATTACTGATAGGACTTGCGGTTGGAGCTTTGGCTGGTTATTTATATTGGCAGCAGGTGGGTTGCAGTAATGGCACTTGTATGATTACTTCCAAGTGGCATAATAGCACTGCATACGGCGCTGTGCTGGGTGGCCTTTTATTCAGTATGTTTAAAAAACAAAAAAATGGAAGCGACTAATAAAAAAGAAAGTTTTGGCGAAATTCTCCAGGGGAGCACTCCTGTTCTTGTTGATTTTACAGCAGAATGGTGCGGACCCTGTAAAATGATGAAACCAATTCTGGAAGATTTACATAACAAAATGGGAAATAAATTACGAATCATAAAAATTGATATTGACAGAAGTCCTGCTGCTGCAAACGCCTTTAATGTACAAAGTGTTCCTACACTGATGTTGTTTCAGAATGGTAAATCACTTTGGCGGCAGTCGGGTGTTATGCAAACCTCCCAGCTCGTTTCTATTATTCAGCAACACACAAGTATTTCCTAACAAATGAATGGCAATAAAAAACATAGAGGATATTTAAACTCCACTTTAGGCTGCAGATGTCCAAGATGCAGAGAAGGAAAGTTATTCAGGAATCCGATTAAAATAGGATTTAAGAAAAACCTGGAAATGAATAAGACCTGTATTGTTTGTGGTCAGCCCACTGAAATTGAAGTAGGATTTTATTATGGTACAGCCTATGTTAGTTATGCCCTTACCATTGCAATAAGTGTGGCCACCTTGATTGCATGGGCAGTTTTAATCGGACTTTCAACTTCTGATAACCGCTTTTTTTACTGGATGGGACTTAATGCTGTTTTCCTGGTTTTGCTACAACCCTGGATCATGCGTTTAAGCCGGAGTTTGTGGATCTCCTGGTTTGTAAAATATGATCCCAATTGGAAACAAAACAAACCTATTGACGCCTCTGAAAGATTAAACACAGAACAGGCCAATAACTGGTAAGCCAGAATCCTTATTTTTGCGGCCCCGGAGACCTGCTCGAGTGGTTGAAGAGGCACGCCTGGAAAGTGTGTATACGGGAAACCGTATCGAGGGTTCGAATCCCTCGGTCTCCGCTGATTTTCTGCTTCTTAAATTCCAAATAATTTTTGAGCGTTTATAGTAGTAATGGAAGCTATTTCTTCCTTATCCGCTTCCTTTATTTGCGACAGTTTTTCTAAAACATATTTCAGGTAAGAAGGCTCGTTTCGTTTACCCCTGAATGGGACAGGTGCCAGGTAAGGCGCATCAGTTTCAAGAACTAAATGATCCAGAGAAATATCTTTTACTATTTTATCAAGACCAGAATTTTTAAAAGTAACCACCCCCCCAATTCCAAGATAAAAACCAAGGTCAATAACTTCTTGTGCCTGCTCAATTGACCCCGAAAAACAATGAAAGACTCCTTTTAAATTCCCCTTTTGATGGCCTTTCACTACTTCAATGCATTCATCAGTTGAATTTCTTGAATGTATTACTACAGGAATTTGATATTGTATCGCCCAAACTATTTGTTCATTAAAAGCATCATATTGTTCTTTTGTAAAAGTCTTATCCCAATAAAAATCAAGACCCGTTTCTCCAATAGCTATAAACGTTCTTTTGTCCAGGAAATCTCTGGCAATCTTAAGTTCTGATTTGTAATCAGCCTTTATTGAACAAGGGTGTAGCCCCATCATACTGACACATACACCCGGATATATCTCTTCCAGTCCAATCATTTTATCATGGGTGGCAGAATCTATAGCCGGCAATAGGATTCTTTTTACTCCCTCATTTTCAGACGTTTGTATTATATCGTCTCTATCTGCATCAAAATCACCCAGGTATATATGTGAATGTGTATCTATCAAGGTCATTTTCAATGTGTTTCGTCTTCAAAATTCCTGAAAAAAACTTAAGAAACCGTTAAACTTAAACCAATAAAAGCCATCTTACCCCCGTTAAATCAATTAATACTAAAAAACTATAGTTTATGAAATTCAGGTTCAGTCAAATTCAATTATCCGCTATACTGGTGGTTTTGAGTTTGTTTACATTTATTTCCTGTCAAAAAGAACATAGCCAAAACGGATCTGATGATCAACAACAAGAGGAGGCATCAACTGTTTCCAGTGAATCGGATGCCCAGGCTGAAGATATTTTTTCAAGGGTATTTGATGATGCTATGGGCGCCAATGATGAAGTTGGCGTAGGTGGTTCTGGTGTATTTTATGGAAGGACAGATACTCTTACGCCAGTTCCCCGTTGTTTCACTGTTACTATTGAACATCCTAACGGAACTCCCTTTCCAGTTAGAATAACAATTGATTTTGGTAATACTGGTTGTCCCGGACCTGACGGTCATGTACGCCGCGGAAAAGTAATTACAGAATACACAGCGAGATTAATTGTTCCCGGTGCTGTAGCAGTTACAACTTTCGATGGTTTTTATATCGATGATATTAAAGTTGAAGGAACTCATAAGATCACTAATATATCATCAGCAAACACAACTCCCCTTGCCCGCAAGTTCAAGGTTGAGGTGATAGAAGGAAAGCTTACTAAACCTAATGGAAACTATATTAAATGGAACAGCACCAAATTTATCACTCAGGTTGAAGGCCTTGTGACAGCTACGCCGCTTGATGATATTTTTAAAATTGAGGGATCTGCCAATGGACAAGCTTTAAGAGGAAATTTACTTGTAGCTTGGCAATCAACTATTACTGAGCCTCTTATAAAGAGATTTACCTGTCGTTGGATTGTAAGAGGTCGTATCAGAACTGTTCGGGTGAACACAAGCAACAATAGTCCTTGGGTTGCTATTCTTGACTTTGGAAATGGAATTTGCGACAACCAGGCAACCCTGGCAATTAATGGAGTAACTCACCAAATTACTTTGCCATAATTAAAAAATTATTATACCTTTAAACCAGTTTTCATAGGGTACGGATTAAAAACGGGCCAGGGTTTCTACCCAGGCCCTAACTTTTTTGTCACTTTAGCACATTTTCTCTGCTGTCTTAAACTCTGTTTTTACTGCCATTTAGTCTCAATTCTTCTGAACCTGAAGCCCTTTTCCGTAAAATACTCTAACACTTTTGGTAAGACGAACGTAAGTTTCTCAAATGCCTTTTCACTATCGTGAAAAACAACAACTGAACCCGGCATCACATTTTTGATAACATTATTCAGGCATTTTTCCTTCGGCAATTGCTCATCAAAATCACCACTCAAAACATCCCACATCACAATCCTGTATTTGCCCAATAGCCCGGCCTGCGAAGATCTTATTCTTCCATATGGCGGCCGGAATAAATCAGAATTGATGACAGAAGCAGCACTTTCAATATCTGAGAAATACTTGCTGGTATCAGTTTGCCAACCGTTAAGGTGATTATAAGTGTGATTTCCGACTGAATGTCCCTCTTTAATAATCTGATCATATAAAGTTGGGTTAGCAGTTACATTTTTACCTATACAAAAAAAAGTCGCCTTTGCATTAAATTTTCGCAATTCATCCAGAACGAAATTGGTAGCTGAAGTATGTGGTCCATCATCAAATGTGAGATAAATAGTTTTTTCTTTTGTATTAATGCTCCATAGGCGATGGGGAAATAGTTTTTTTAGCCACCAGGGAGTTTTTACAAAATATTTTGTCATTACCACAAAGATAACCCGCAGATAAAATCATTTTAACTGCTGTGATGAGCCTTTTATCTTTGCCCAGATATGAGTAAAAAAGTGAGAGTTCGTTTTGCACCAAGCCCAACAGGCGGTTTACATCTCGGTGGGGTTAGAACCGTTTTATACAATTTTTTGTTCGCAAAAAAATATAACGGTGAATTTATTGTCCGGATTGAAGACACTGACCAAAGCCGCTATGTGCCGGGAGCCGAAGAATATATTTTTGATTGTTTGAAGTGGTGTGGATTAGAACCAGATGAAAGTGTGCAACATGGCGGGAAATTTGGTCCCTATCGCCAAAGCGAAAGAAAAGAGCTTTACAGGCAATATGCGGAAAAGTTGGTTGAAAGCGGCCATGCTTATTACGCATTTGATACAACCGAAGAACTTGAGAAAATGAGATTGGATTTCAAAACTGATCAAAACCCTTCTCCACAGTATGATCACCGCCTGAGAATGAAAATGCGAAATTCCCTTACGCTGGCTGCTGATGAAGTTTCGAAACTGATTAAATCCGGAGTTGGTTATGTGATCCGAATAAAAATCCCTGAAAATGAAACAGTGTCCTTCAGCGATATGATCCGTGGCGAAGTAAAATTTGAAACCTCACTTGTAGACGATAAGGTTTTGTTGAAGGCAGATGGTATGCCCACTTATCATCTTGCAGTAGTTGTAGACGATTATTTGATGAAAATCAGTCATGCTTTTCGTGGTGAAGAATGGCTTCCATCTGCACCTGTACATATTTTATTATGGCAATACTTGTTTGGATTAGATAAAATGCCTCAATGGGCTCATTTTCCACTCATACTTGGCCCTAATGGTAAATTGAGCAAAAGAGATGGTGCTAAATACGGTTTCCCAGTTTTTGCGATGAACTGGACAGATCCAAAGACCAATGAACTGACAGAAGGCTTTAAAGAAAAAGGCTTTTTACCGGAGGCTTTTATTAACCTGCTGGCATTACTGGGATGGAATGACGGAAGCGAACAGGAAGTTTTCTCAAAAGAAGAATTAATTGAAAAATTCTCAATGGAAAGAGTGCATAGTGGAGGGGCTCATTTTGATTATGAAAAGGCAAAATGGTTCAACCATGAATGGATCAAAAGATCAGATCCCGGGCAATTAAATAATGAAGTAAAAAACATTCTTGTCTCAAATGGTATCACAATCACCAACAGTAATTTGCTCGAAAAAATAATTGCCTTGGTTAAAGACAGATGTACATTACTCACAGATTTTGTATCACAGGCATCCTTTTTCTTCGAAACTCCAAAAAATATCGATACTGCTTCAATTCTCCCTAAATGGAATGAGCAAAAGCAGCTTTTTTTCCGTGAACTTATCAGGACTTATAAACTTACCTCCACCTGGAATGCTGAAACTATTGAAAAGGCTTTAAAGGAAATAGCAGCTATGCACCAGTTAAAACCTGGTGAACTAATGCTTCCTTTAAGAGTTATGCTTGTGGGAGGGAAATTTGGTCCCGGGGTTTTTGAAATTGCAGAGCTGATAGGCAAAGATGAAACCGTATCAAGGATTGCAACTACCATGAGCCTGCTTTCAAAATGATTTTCGTTTTGAGATAGTGAGTTAGTATCTTTCTGATTAATGAAAAAAGCAGAAGCATATTGGCCTTTAATATTGCTTTTAGCAATCATAAAATTTGTATTACCTATTTTTCTGCAACATCCGGTTTTTGAATTACAAAGGGATGAATTTTTATATTATCAACAGGGACAACATCCTGCTTTGGGATATCTTGAAAATCCCCCATTGCTCTCCTATCTCGGGTCAATATCTTCCTGGTTTGGGGGTTCCGTTGCCTGGATCAAACTATGGCCTTGTCTTTTCGGTGCAGCAACTGTAGTTGTTACCTGCCTGATAGCCGCAGAACTTGGGGGCAAACTATTTGCACAATTCCTGGCTGGTCTGGGCATTATTTCCGGTGCATTTATGCGGATACATTTTCTTTTTCAACCAAATGTGCTTGATATATTTTTCTGGACGCTGTCTGCATACTTTATTATTCGTTACATCAATGATAAAAAGACAATATACTTATATTGGTTTTGCTTTAGTCTTGCATTAGGGTTCTGGGGTAAATACTCAGTAGTATTCATAGCCATCTCATTAATTTTTTCTTTGTTGTTAGCGGGCAGGAGAAAAATTTTTATTGAAAAACATTTTTGGACCGCAATAGCCCTTTCCATTTTAATAATTCTGCCAAATGTTTTATGGCAATATTTTCACAATTGGCCTTTAGTCCATCATATGAAAGAATTGCAGGAAACCCAGCTTCAGTATTTAAATAAAAAAGATTTTCTTATTGACCAGCTTCTGATGCTTTCACCAGTAATCCTGATTTGGACAGGCGGCTTAATATGGGTGTTTAAGAATTCAAATTGGCGTTTTATAGGCGTAGCATACATTCTTGTCATTATACTAATCATGTTTGGAAGTGGCAAAAGTTATTACACGTTAGGAGCTTACCCAATGTTACTTGCGGCAGGTGGCGTTGCGTGGGAGCAATGGTTAAACAAAAGAATATGGAAACGTTATGTTTTGTGCGGATTAATTTTAGTTCCAACAATTCTTTTTATCCCGGTCATGTTACCCATTTGGAAGCCTGAAAAACTTTCAAAATTTTATCAATCATCGGGGGTTGCAAAATCAGGGATATTGAAATGGGAGGATGGCAAAGAGCATAGTTTGCCACAAGACTTTGCCGATATGCTTGGTTGGAAAGAGATCGCTGAAAAAACAGAAAGTTTTTATTCCTCACTACCCGATAGTGTTAAGAAAAATACCATAATATTCGGCCGGCATTATGGTCATGCAGGCGGCATGATTTATTATTCAAAAAATATTTCTTTTAAAAAGAAAGTGTATACTGACAATGGTTCATTTCTGTTATGGATACCTCAAAATATTAAATTTGAGAACCTAATCCTTGTATCAAGAAGAATGCCTGATAAAAATGATGAAGTCTTTAATCATTTCAGTAAAGCTACAGTCGTGGACTCAGTAACGAACCCTTATTCCCGCCAACTAGGTGACAAGATCATTTTTTTTGAAAATATTGACTCCGCTGGTTTGCAGTTGGCAACAAATGGATTAATGGAAATGAAGAAGACCTTCTCCCAATAGGCATTTCGGTACATTCCTTATTTTCGCTTTATACAAAGCGTATGAACAGACCCATAAGAGTACTCGTAGCAAAAGTTGGTTTGGATGGCCATGATCGTGGAGCCAAAGTAATTGCAACAGCCCTCAGAGATGCAGGAATGGAGGTTATCTATACCGGGCTAAGACAAACCCCGGAAATGGTGGTTAACGCTGCTTTACAGGAAGATGTTGATGCTATTGGTATCAGCATATTATCCGGCGCCCATATGACCGTTTTTCCAAAGGTGAAAGAAATTATGGTGCAAAAAGGAATGAACGATGTATTACTTACCGGGGGTGGAATCATTCCTGAAGATGATATGGAAAAACTACATCAACTGGGTGTGGGCAAATTATTTGCTCCCGGTACACCCACATCAGAAATCAGTGAGTATATTACATGCTGGGTGAAAGAAAACAGAAGTTTTTGATATTCATTTGCCTTACGATTGCTTCAATAAATTATTTTTTCAAATCCCTTCTTTCGTAAATTCATTAATGTATGGAGGAGCATTCATTACTGGCTAAATACTTTGAAAATCCTGATGTATGGGACGAGATGTTTGGCAATAATGAAATCCGCCAGCATTATAAGAATTTTGTTACCGCTATTGAAAATCTTTCTCCCGATGAAATGACCCACAAGGATGAACTGGCAAAAAAACTTTTCATGACCCAGGGCATCACTTTTACCGTATATAGCAGTGGCGAAGGAATTGAAAAAATATTTCCTTTTGATGTTGTTCCCCGGATAATAAAGGCCGAGGAATGGAAAAAGATTGAAGAAGGAATAAAACAACGACTTAAGGCCCTTAATATTTTTTTAAAAGATATTTATCACCAGCAGTTTATCATAAAAGACGGAATAGTTCCAGCGGGCCTTATTTATTCCTGTTCAAACTTTTTAAGAGAAATGGTAAACGTTTCTGTTCCGTTTGATATTTACAACCATATTTCAGGAGTTGACCTTATTCGTGATAATGACGGGCAATTCTTTGTACTGGAAGATAACCTGAGAACTCCTTCTGGTGTTTCATATATGCTGGAAAACAGGAGTATTACTTACCGGATATTTCCTGACCTTATACCCAAAAACAATGTGCAGCCGGTAAAGGATTATCCGGATAGATTGCTTAAAAATCTTTTGGCATTATCAAACAGGCAAAACAGTAATCCCACTGTCGTTTTGCTTACACCCGGTATGTTCAATTCAGCCTATTTTGAACATAGCACTCTTGCAAGGCTTATGGGAATAGAATTGGTAGAAGGAAAAGATCTTGTTGTTGAAAATCATCATGTTTACATGAAAACTACAAAAGGACTGGAGAAAGTCGATGTAATTTATCGAAGGGTTGATGATGATTTTATTGATCCACTTGTATTCCGGCCGGATAGTATGTTAGGCGTTCCTGGTATCTATTGGGCTTACAGAAAAGGAAATGTTGCATTAGTAAATGCTATGGGTAATGGTGTTGCAGATGATAAAGCTGTTTATGCATATGTCCCTGAAATGATACGTTACTATTTGAATGAAGAACCTATAATAAAAAATGTGCCCACCTACCAGTTAGAAAACCCTGACCATAAGAAGCATGTATTTGAAAATATGCACAACATGGTAATAAAAAGAACTAATGAGTCGGGAGGATACGGCATGCTGATCGGTAACTCAGCCTCCGAAAAGCAGATTGAGGAGTTTAAAGCAGCTATTGAAGAAAAACCAAGATCGTTTATTGCCCAGCCCATTATTAATTTATCATCTGCCCCCTGCTATATAAATGGGAAATTACAACCCAGAAGAGTTGATCTGAGACCGTATGCATTATATGGTCCCGAAGGAGTAAGTATTGTTCCGGGTGGATTAACAAGAGTAGCACTCCGTGAAGGTTCTCTTGTAGTCAACTCCTCACAAGGTGGAGGCAGTAAGGATACGTGGGTTTTAGGTCTTTAAATTATACTTAAATTTTGCAAATCAATAAAAAAATAAAACAATATGTTAAGCCGGGTTGCTGAATCAATATTCTGGATGGCCCGGTATATGGAAAGAACTAACCGGATGCTCCGCATGCTTCACACTAAATATATTTCATCGCAGGATGAAGTAAGAGATTTCAGCTGGCATTCTGTTCTTGAAACCTACAGTGACAAACCTGTTAGTGAATTTCCTGCTATTGAAAAAAATTCTTCAAAAGTGCTTGACCACCTTGTAATAGACAGAGATAATACCTTCTCTGTTATTAATAATATTACAAGGGCCAGAGAAAATGCCCGTTCCGTACAAGATCATATCACGAAAGAGGTCTGGCAATGCCTGAATGAATACTATCATTTAATAAGAGATCCCGGCATACAGTTTAATATACAAAAAGGCGATCCGGTTACATCATTAGACTCTCTGATAAGAGAAGGAATGTTATACAGCGGCACCGTTGATATTACCATGGCGAGAGAAGAAGGTTTTAATTTTTTAAATATTGGCCGCTTTCTTTCCCGTGCTATTATAACAATAGACTTCCTTTCAATTAAGCTTAAAGAATACCATTACGACCTGGAAGGGCATGCCGAAGATCCAACCTGGAGGTTTCTTTTATATTCCTTATCCGGCTATGAACTATACCTGAAAACAAACCGGGGCAATCTGGATGCGAAGCTTATCATTGAACACACTTTATATAATACGGATTTCCCTCATTCTCTTATTTATTCAATGAACCGGTTGAACCGGTATTTTGAGAGATTAAAAAATGAGAGTCCTCCTGAAAGCTACTCACAACTTGAGTTTTCAATAGGGCGATGTTACAATAATATAAAATACAGTCAGGTATCGCACAGTAGCGATTTGTTGAGAAAGTTTTTACAACAAGTCAGAGGCGAGCTTTTTGAAATTGCTTCGCTATTCAATAAATATTACTTTGGCAATACATAATAATTTATGGCTGAATATCATATTAATCATATTACCCGATACACCTACCCATCAACAGTTATTGACTGTACAAACCAATTAATGCTTTATCCTATCAGCGACGGACAGCAAAGTGTCAGTAAACATGAACTTAAAATTACCAAAGATCCTGCCGTTGAAGTTTTCACAGATTATTTCGGGAATCGAATAGGGGTATTTTCAATTGTTAAGCCTCATAATGAATTATCAATAACATCAGTTATTGATGTTTCGACGCAAGCTGTAGAAATTCCCCCCGATAATACTCCGTCGCACTTACAATGGGAGGAATTGGAAAAATCTGATACGCTGGTACCCTTCCTCGATTTTTTACAGGCTGAAACATTTACTGCGGAAGACGAAATGAGAGGCTTTCTTGCATCTGTTATTGACAAATCAAAAAGCCCGTTTACCAATGCTCAAACACTTTCTGAATTTATTTTTAAAAATTTTGAATATAAAAAGGGGGTAACAAATGTTGAGACTAAAGTTGATGATATATTAAAACTTAAAGCAGGTGTTTGCCAGGATTTTGCGCATCTATTAATTCTAATGCTTCGAATAAATGGAATTCCGGCCAGGTATGTAAGTGGTTATATATGTCCCAAAAATCATGAGTTAAGGGGAGAAGGGGCAACACATGCATGGGTAGAAACATATGTTCCTCAATACGGCTGGATCGGTCTTGACCCGACAAATAATTGCATCGTTAGTGATCGACATGTGCGGCTTGCCATTGGCAGAAGTTTTTCCGACTGTACTCCCGTAAAAGGAACATATAAAGGTTCATCTGAGCATACATTGGAGGTATCGGTCAGCATTGACAATGGTCATATCAGAACCGAGGAAGAAAAGCAAAAAATTCCCGTATTTAGCTATACATCTAAAAATCCCGGTATCAGTAACAATTCATATAGGCGATATCTTGAAATGCAACAACAGCAACAATAAGTCTTAATTTTGCACATATTTATAATGTCACCACAAAATACGCAGGTGTGTATTTATAAAATCCGTATAAAATTGCCATGGAAATAAAGAAAATCGGAATAATAGGGTACGGCGTCATTGGTCACCATATTGAATCTTTTATTAAAGAAAAATATACCTGGGATATTATTATCTATTATTTTGATGATAAAATGTTCGAGAAAAAGATAAAAAATTCGTTCCCTTTAAAAGATTTTGACCAAAAAAAATTCAGTGATTTTGAGTTTTACATAGGGCTCGGTTATAAACAACCCGATTTTAAAAAAGAAATTATCGATCAGTTAAAAAAGAATAATTACCGGTATCCCTTTTTTGTTCATAATTCTTCGAACATCAATAAGTCTGCAAAAATCGGAAATGGAGTTGTAATCTATCCAAACTGCAATATTGGCTTTCATGTTGAAATAGGTGAAGGGACAATTTTACATAACTCCTGTACTGTATCACACGACTCAAAAATAGGTAGTTGTTCATTTTTATCCCCGTCCGTAATTGTAAGCGGAAATGTATCTATAGGAGACAACACTTTTGCAGGCTCCGGAACTGTTTTTGCCAATTCTCTGAAAATCGGAAGCAATGTCAAAATTGGAGTTGGCTCTGTTGTTACAAAAGATATTGATGATAACTTGTCTGTAATAGGCAACCCCGCTTCAATCGTTTCAGATTTAAGGATATATTGAAATCATAAACATACAAATCTAAACAAGGATACCCACCAGATACCAATGAAATCCATTGTCATTACACAATCGAATTATATTCCATGGAAAGGGTATTTTGATGCAATTAACATTGCAGATGAGTTTGTTTTTTACGATGACATGCAATATACCAGGCGGGATTGGCGCAACAGAAATAAAATAAAGACAAAAGACGGCATTAAATGGCTGACCGTTCCCGTAGAAGCCAAAGGCAAATACTTTCAAAAAATAAATGAAACAAAAGTCAGTGACCCCTATTGGGGCAAGGATCATTGGGCCACATTAATTCATAACTATAGTAAGGCCAGGTATTTTGGGGATTATAAAGAAATTTTTGAAAGTCTTTATCTCAACAATAAAGAATTATACCTAAGTAAAATCAATTATTCCTTTATTAAAGTGATCTGTGAAATACTGGGAATTAAAACCAGGTTCACCTGGTCCTCAGAATTTGATTTAAAAGAAGATCGAACAGAACGATTAGTTGATATATGCAAAAAATGTGACGCAACAGATTATTATACAGGTCCTTCAGCCAAAGTCTATATGAATGAAACACTTTTTTTAACTGAAAATATTAATATTCATTACTTCGATTATAGTGGCTATCCCCCCTATAATCAATTACATGGCGATTTTATACATGAAGTATCAATAATTGATTTATTATTTAATGAAGGCCCAAATGCCAGTAAATACCTCAAGTCATTTAAAAATTATATATAATAGTTAATCGTCATAGGGGTTTTACTAATAGTAACTTTGCGAATTAAATATTACTTTAGCCCTGAAATAATTTTGGCTCATCACTCAAATCATTGAAATAAAATTATTTTAATGTAACAATTACTGTTACGGAATCCGTTACTATTGAAAAAAATCTTTAAAAATCACTAGTAGTTATCCGTAAGCCCAGAATTAGTTTTAATTCAGACTTCTATTAATGTCTAATTCCCGGAGACATTAAATGATATGTGATGTAGCCCACCAAAATAAGATTAAATGAATATTTTAAACTTAGCTATTTCAGATAGTGGTGGAGCAGGCCAGGTAAGCAGTAATACGAATAGGTTCTTTATTGAAAGAGGCTACAATTCTGTTTTGGTTGTAAAAGAAACTGAGTTAAATGACAAAAATGTAATTGCCTTTGGCAGAACCCAGTTACCGGGAAGTTTTATTTTAAAATGCAAATACTGTTTTCAAAAAGTTTTAAGGCTCTACCGCAGGTTTTTTCCTTTAGAGATTAATGAAAATTTTTCCTTTCATGGGATCCGTGAAAGAAAAAAGCATATTTCAGCAGCAAAAATATTACGTCGTATCCCGTTCAAACCAGATGTAATAATTATTTACTGGGTTTCAGATTTCATAAATACAAAAACTATTTATGATCTCGAAAAGCTGAGTGGGGCAAAAATTTTATGGGTAATGACAGATAATGCTCCTATGACAGGTGGATGTCACTACCCGTGGGACTGTAAAGGGTTTGAATCCGACTGCAAAAATTGCCCAGCCATCCTTACTGACTCAAAGAAAAAGATAGCAGAAGAAAATCTTGCGTTCAAAAAAAAATATATTCCAAAGAATATTGAACTTTTTGTTGGCAGCACTTCCGATTATATCCGTGCTTCAAAGTCCCAACTGTTCAGAGACAAAAAAATCAAATGGATATTCCCTCCGATAGATGAAAATAAATTTTACCCTGGAAGTAAAATAGAGGCCCGCTCTTACTTTGGAATTAATTCAGGTAAAAAAGTGATTTTTTACGGTGCCAGTGAGTTTAAGTATACAAGGAAAGGTGGAAAATACTTTCTTGATGCTATGTTACAATTAAAAAATCTAAAGTTTGAAGGAAAAAGCCTTATTGATGATCTGGTAATATTAATTGCAGGCAGAGACTGGCAGAAAAATTTTGAAAATTCAGAATTACCCATCATAGATGTGGGATACCTAAGTGAAGATGAGCTTATTAAAGCTTACCAGGCTGCTGATGTCTTTATCTCTCCATCTGTTGAAGATTCCGGTCCTGCAATGGTTCTTCAAAGTATAATGTGTGGAACACCAATTGTGGCATTTAATACAGGTATAGCCATGGATATTGTAAAGAAAGGAGAAACAGGCTACCTGGCCCAACTCGCTGATCCTGATGATTTGGCTAATGGTATCAAGTATATGCTGACTCTATCTCAAAAAGAATTGAATGCTATTTCTACAAACTGCAGACAACTGGGTCTATTGAAATATACAACTGATAAATATCTAAAAGTACTTATTGATGCTTTCCCGGTCAAAAAGTCAATAAAAGAAATGAACCCCTCACAAAGTAAACAAGTTGTAAATTATTAATGTCCAAACAATATACAATTATCGTTGGTAGTGGATTATCAGGCCTTATGCTTGCCCGGATGATCAAATTGTATAGAGATCCCAAAGCGGAAATTGCAATAGTAGAAAAGGCGCCTGTAATAGGAGGTCAATATGGTAGTTTCAACTATCATGAACATGGTTATTTTGATATTGGTATGCATATTTATTATGAGTCATGCATCCCTGAAATAGATAAGTTGTTTACAGATTTACTGCCTGAAGAAGAATGGAATATCCTTACTGATAACTATAAAGATATAGCTGGAATTTATTTTAATGGAAGGCTTCAAAAAGATACGCCATATATTAATCTCCGGGATATTTCCGAAGAAAGATGGAAGACCTATGTTGCAGAGATATTTAATGCCATAAGAAATAAAGATGAAAAACTCCCCGAAGATGCAAACGCATATGAAATACTTGTGCATCATTTCGGAAAGCTAATAACTGATGAGCTTTTCGTTCCGGTACTCGAAAAACTCTATCTGACACACCCTGACAGATTAGCGGAGATTGCTACAAAATTTACTACCATTAACAGGTTAGCTTTATTCGACAAGGAAGCTATGCTTGATCTGATGCAATCACAAGAGATCAGGTCCCGAATTTGCTATCCTGATCAAATGACACTTCCGCCCTATCGATCTAACACTCAGCGAGGATTTTATCCAAAAGAATACGGATTGTTCAGAGTGATGGACAGATTCAGGGAAAAATTAGAGGAAGAGGGTGTAATGTTTTTTACATCTCACAACATTTGTCAATTAAATATTTCTGAAAAAGAAGCTACTTCAATAAGCCTGTCAGATAACAATGGAGCAATTAAAACTTTAGCGATAAAGGAATTATTTTGGACTGCAGGGTTGCCCCCATTAGCAAAAGCCCTGGGAATAAAAACCGACGATCTTGTAAATGATAAAAAACTTACAACGGGTGTTTATGTAAACTTTCTATTAAGTAAAATGCCTGAAATGGGTAATTTATATTACTTCTATTGTTTTGATCAGCCTTTCAGATCATTCCGTATAACCAATTATTCTGCATATTGCCCGAAAGCATCCGATGGAAGAGGATTTCCCTTATGTGCCGAAATGTGGCTCAGAAATGAAGATTCCATGGAAGAGAGTGATATCATCAATCAAACGATCGAAGAGTTAAAGCATTTTGGTGTAATTGACACCAGTTTTAAAGTCATTTTTGCAAAGGTCGAAAAACTCGCAGGTGGAGGATTTCCGCTGCCTTCAGTAAAAAATATTTCCAATATGACTGAAATTAAAAACCGAATAAAAGATGCGGGATTCAGAAATATCATTCCCACAGGTGTGTTAGCTGAAAAGAATGTTTTTTTTATTAAGGATGTATTGATAGACAGTTATAATAAAGTAACCGGAAAGAATGAAAAATTTGTTTATTAACAGAGTTTGTTAACAATTCAAGCAACCTCCAAAATTGATATTAAACAAAACCAATTTTAACGAATGCACCCGTATAGCATCCCATTTAATAAACCGTTTCTGACAGGAAAAGAAATGCATTATATGTACCAGGCAGTTTATTCCGGGCATATTTCGGGGAATGGTATTTATACAAAAAAGTGTCAGGCTTTTTTTGAAGAGAAATATGGAGCAAAGAAGGTTTTAATGACAACATCCTGTACAGATGCTCTTGAAATGAGTGCTATCTTATCTGAAATCGGGCCGGGTGACGAAGTCATTGTCCCGTCTTTTACATTTGTCTCAACCGCACTTGCTTTTGTCAGGCAAGGTGCAAAAATAATATTTGCCGACAGCAGTTCTCAGAATCCAAATATCGATGCTGGAAAAATCGAGTCTCTTATCTCAAAAAAAACAAAAGCAATAGTGGTCGTTCATTATGCTGGTATCGCCTGCGATATGGACCTTATTATGGATCTATCCGAGAGGTACAAATTACTTGTAATTGAAGATGCGGCTCATTCAATAGACTCTTACTATAAAGGAAACCCTCTTGGATGTATCGGCCACCTTTCCTGTTTTTCATTTCATGAAACAAAAAACCTGCAATGTGGCGAAGGTGGTTCACTTTGGATAAAGGGGGAAGAGCTTGTTCATAGAGCCGAAATTATTTGGGAAAAAGGAACCAACAGATCCGATTTTGCAAAGGGAATGGTTACAAAATATGAATGGGTAGATACCGGCTCATCCTTCCTCCCTTCAGAAATCAACTCTGCCTATTTATATGCACAACTCGAATACCTGAATGAAATTCAGGATAAAAGAAAATGGATCTGGAGTATTTACCACTCAGAGCTGCACGATTGGGCTGAAAAAAATGCCGTACAACTTCCGAAAATTCCGGAATATGCTACTAATAATGCACATATGTTTTATATGGTTTGTGCATCCGGAGTACAACGGGATTCTTTAATTAATCATCTCAAGGGTTATGGTATCCTGGCTGTTTCACATTACCTGAGTTTACACAAAAGTCCGTTTTACATTTCAAAATACGAGGGCTCACCATTAATCAATAGCGACCATTTCTCAGATTGCATTATCAGGCTACCTCTTTATTATGAGTTATCCGAGACTGATTTGCAAAGAGTAATTGACACAATCAAATCCTTCCGTCCTTAAGAATTGTAACTTTACTGACTTTCTTCTATAATAGATATTTTTACAAAAAATTTTATGTACCAGACATTACTAACCAGTCTTGATAATGGCATTTTTACTATAGCAATAAACAGACCTGACAAATTAAATGCGCTGAACAAAAATGTAATTGAAGAATTAAGTACCGTTATTGATGATGTATATAGTAACCCCGATATTAAATGCGCCATAATTACCGGTGCAGGGCCAAAAGCATTTGTGGCTGGAGCGGACATCAGTGAATTCAATTCACTTGATTCAAACGGTGGGCAGGCGTTAGCAAAGAAAGGGCAGGATCTCGTCTTCAATAAAATTGAGAATTCTCCCAAACCAATTGTAGCAGCCGTAAACGGTTTTGCTCTTGGTGGTGGTTGCGAGTTGGCTATGTCATGCCATTTCAGACTGGCAAGTGAAAATGCGAAATTCGGGCAACCAGAAGTAAATCTTGGTTTAATTCCCGGTTATGGTGGCACTCAACGATTAACACAATTAGTCGGTAAAGGAAAAGCAATGGAACTAATGATGACTGCACAAATGATTGACGCCAAAGAAGCGAAAGAACTTGGGCTCGTAAACTATGTTACATCCCCAGAAGAACTGTTATTAAAAACAAGGGAAATACTTAATACAATTATGACAAAGGCTCCAATAGCAATTAAAAATATCATCAGTCTTGTAAATAAAGCCGCCAGGGGGGATTCAGACGGGCTCCAAAAAGAAATTGAGCTTTTCGGAAAACTATTTGAAACCAATGATGCTAAAGAAGGCGCCACTGCATTTCTTGAAAAGAGAAAGGCTAATTTCTCCGGCAACTAATACCATTATTTTTCAACTAAAGAATTATCAATAAGGTAGGTTTCAACTTCGCTTAAAGAAGGAGGGCCAATTGCATTCCGAATTGTAATGCGAATAGCACTGACTACTCTTTCTGGAAATGTTATGATTCTCTTATGACCTATTGTACTCAATTGCAAAACCCCGGCATCTTCAGCACCATTAACCATTGAAATATTTAGTTCGCTGATATTCTGTCCATTTTTTAAAGGCTCACTGATTACAATGCAATTAATCTTTTCAGCAGGATTGAATTTTATCCAAAAACTTCCTTGCCTGAAATCAGGAAGACTTTCTTCTGTCCTAATATTACCGTCAATAAGATTATCGTAGGAATAAAGATTACCCTTGTAATGTAATTCCTCTTTTGCGTTCTTACATAGGTTATCCTGAAAGCTTTCATCAATAAGTTTTCTGAAACCAATTAAAGAGATCGAATCTTGTTCATAAATCAATCCCCTTCTGTCCGGAGGAACGTTTAATAATAAATTTGCTCCACGACCCACACTTTTAAGATATAATTGGAATAACTGTTCTGGTGTTTTCACTTTGTCATCTTCCTGTGGATGATAAAACCAACCCGGACGGATACTTACATCACATTCCGCAGGGATCCAGTTTTTGCCATTAATATTTCCTTCATTTAAAGTATCGGTATGCGGAGCTCCGATCCCTCTTAAAAAACCAGCAGTATCAAGATAGTTCCAGTTTGTTTTACCAGCTATACCATTTTCATTTCCCACCCATCGAATATCGGGGCCAATATCGCTGAATATTACTGTACGGGGTGAAATTTTTCTGACATAATTTTCAAACCTTCTCCAGTCATAAACTTGATTTTTACCATTAGACCCTTCCCCATTAGCCCCATCCCACCATAACTCCCAAATAGGGCCATAATTTTTGAATATTTCCCCCATCATCCCAATAAAAACATCATTATATTTTTCGGTTCCATAATCAGGATGGTTGCGGTCCCAGGGAGAAATATAAACCCCAAACTTTAATCCAAATTTCTTACATGCCTTAGATAGCTCTTTTAATACATCACCTTTTCCATTCTTCCATTTACTTTCTCTAACCGTATGACTTGAATATTTACTTGGCCAAAGACAAAACCCATCATGATGTTTAGCTGTAATAATAATACCCTTCGCACCTGCCTCCGAAGCTATTTTACACCACTGCTCTGCATTAAATTCAGTTGGATTAAAAATATTCTCCGGCTCATCGCCTTCACCCCACTCCTTATCAGTAAAAGTATTCGGACCGAAATGAGTAAAAAGATAAAATTCCATATCATGCCACTCAAGTTGTTGTGCAGAGGGAACCGGTCTCTTATCCGTTTGCTGTGCCTGAGAGGCTAAAGCAGTTAAAAAAGAAAAAAACAATAAAACCCTTTTCATTACCAGCTTATTTTTTCATTTTAAAAACATATCGAACAGGTTCAGCAATTGGATGACTAGCAGTATATGTATACCCCATTAGGTTTGCAATTGTTTGTGCAAATTGTTTTTGATATAATTGTATAACATTGACTAATTCACCTCTTACAGGAGTATCGGGTCCAATTACCGCAAACCATATTTGATCAGATCCTGCAATTTTATTATTGTGACTTGTCCATTCATCTTTGTTAATATAACCTCTTCCATGATCCGTGGTTATAAATAAAGTGGTTTTATCCTTATAGACTGGATCTGTCTGCACATATTCCCATATTTCTTTTATCCAGGCATCAACCTGGTGGGCAGCTTCGAGATATGACATGTATTTACCTGCATGAGCCCACTCGTCTGTCTCTCCATAAGAAATATATAAAACTTTTGGTTTTCTGATTTTCAGCCATTCCATAGCTGCATAGTGAGTAAAAACATCCAGGCATTCATCCTCATGCCACGGTTTGTAGGAATTCTTTAATAGCTTATTGATGATTTTCTCATTAGCTGTAGGCTTGGTTCCACCCGTTTCATCAAATGCACTAATAACCGGTATTCCGCTTCTCTCTTCATTAAGTATCCTGTCAAAAGCATTCCAGGCGGCAAAAGCTGCAACTTTACCTTTTAATTTTCTTTGATTGTTCAAAAACTCCAGGACACTTACATGTGGATTAGCCGGATAATCATTGCTATTTATAGAGGTATCAGCATATCCAGTCATTATTTCGCTATACCCCGGATAACTGAACCAATATGGATTAGCGTTATTTACTTTATTCCCCTTTGCCCTGTTTCCAAATAACTGTCCCTTTTCAAAAATTGTAGTCCACAAAAAGGGTAATAATTTTTTTCTGCGAACCTCATTGTTGGCGTCCCAATATCTTTCGAAGAGATAGCTACTATCTTCCTCATTGAATTCAGGGTTATTTGCAATCGCTGAGTCTATACCGTTAAATACCTCCTGCCAGCGAAAACCATCGGTGGTAATGATAATAATATTTCTATCCTGTTTTTGGGCATTCAGAGAGGCTATTGCATTAAAAAAGAAAAAAATTACAGCCAGCTTTTTCATAATAGCAATTTACCACTATCCTTTCAAGATGGAAAACGAAATCATAATTCTGTTACTGTCTTTCTGTTACCTTTGCCGCATTATAAACAACTAATATGGACTTCAGAATAGAAAAAGACACAATGGGTGAGGTTAAAGTGCCTGCAGATGCTTATTACGGAGCACAGACCCAACGAAGCATAGATAATTTTAAGATCGCCCAGGATATCAATAAAATGCCCAATGAAATAATAATGGCATTTGCTCAGCTTAAAAAGGCAGCAGCAATTACAAATTTTGAGGCTGGGGTTATGCCTAAAAATAAAATGCAACTGATCGGCAAAGTTTGCGATGAAATATTAAAAGGCAAACTAGATGATTATTTCCCGTTGGTAGTTTGGCAAACCGGTAGCGGTACCCAAAGTAATATGAATGTAAACGAAGTGATCGCTTACAGAGGGCATGTTTTAAAAGGAGGTAAACTTACTGATAAAGAAAAATTCTTGCACCCAAATGATGATGTAAATAAATCCCAGTCTTCCAATGATACGTTTCCGACAGCTATGCATATTGCGGCATATTCTATTTTGATGGAGACAACCATACCGGGGATTAAGAAACTCAGAGATACTTTAGCAGCCAAGAGTAAAAAATACATGAAAGTGGTAAAGATCGGCCGCACACATTTCATGGATGCAACACCATTGACTGTAGGGCAGGAATTCAGCGGATATGTTTCACAACTTGACCATGGATTAAAGGCTATAAAAAATTCATTGGCTCATTTAAGTGAGCTTGCATTAGGCGGTACTGCTGTTGGAACCGGAATAAACACTCCTCCAAAGTATGCCGAAAACGTTGCGAAACAAATTGCAAAACTTACAGGTTATCCGTTTATAACAGCCGGGAATAAATTTGAAGCACTGGCTGCACATGATGCAATTGTTGAGGCACATGGAGCATTGAAAACTGTTGCTGTAAGTCTGATGAAAATTGCAAATGACATCCGGATGTTATCATCAGGTCCAAGAAGCGGTATCGGTGAAATTTTTATACCCGATAATGAACCAGGATCTTCCATTATGCCCGGGAAAGTCAATCCCACTCAGTGTGAAGCTTTAACAATGATTGCTGCCCAGGTAATGGGAAATGATGTTGCAATTAATATTGGCGGAGCAACCGGTCATTTTGAGCTCAATGTGTTTAAGCCAGTTATGATTTATAATTTCCTTCATAGTGCTCGTTTAATTGGTGACGGATGCGTTTCTTTTAATGATAAATGTGCTGTAGGTCTTGAGCCTATTGAAGCCAATATTAAAAAACATGTTGACAATAGCCTGATGCTGGTAACAGCTCTTAATACTAAGATCGGTTATTATAAGGCAGCCGAGATTGCTCAGAAAGCACATAAGCAGGGAACAACATTAAAAGAAATGGCAGTGAAACTGGGATATGTAACACCAGAGCAATTTGATGAGTGGGTGAATCCTGTAAATATGGTCGGAAAAATTTAATCACTCAGTATTAGTAAATATACCATCATTAGTAAAACCCCTATTTTAAACGAAAGGGAAAAATTTCTTCGTTGATTTACCCGATAAAACTTGCTTATATAATTATTTTATTATTATTTAACGTTCGATTTAATCCAACTCTATTGTAAACTAAAAATCCGCCATTATGAAAAATGATGCTCAGCCATCTCTTTTCTCTCTCGTCAGCTCACTTAAGTTAGTAAAAGAAGAGTTTCCTGCTAAAACTCAGGAACGTTCACCCTATTTAAGAGCTGTTTTGTCTGGTAATTCCAAAACGCAAAATGAAAATAACAACGAGTGCACTGACAGAGACGCTGCTTTACGCTACATCCGTGAAAGCAAGTTGCTTCACAAAAAATGATATTGATTCAAGTAAATTGATTGTCCGGATTTAATTACAAAACCCAGAGCACATAAAAATAAAGCCCCGAATCGGGGCTTTATTTTTTACTTTATCTCTTTATGAATTTCTCGATCTGTACTTCCAGATCATACCCATTATAGAGTTTGAGCACATAGGAACCTGGCCTCAACGAAGTTATATTGATTGAAAAATCATTCTTAAAACTGGTTTCTTCTTTTAGCTTTCTTCCATATATATCATATATCTGTACAAGTAATGGCTTATGTAGTTCCTTTTTGCCATGTATATACAATATATCATCTGCGGGATTAGGATAAATCTGAATAAGATCTTTAACTACAGGCGGACCACCCCTTGGATTCTCATCAAGAGGCAATGTGATTAGTGTTTTATAACTAAGTTTTAAAACCTTTCCACCGTCCTGTGTCGGGTTATTAGCGCCGTTGAATCCACCGGTAGGCCCGGAAGTAGACCCGGTGCTGTCCATTACCACCCAGAAAGTACCACTGTTTGCTATAGGATCCAGTGCAATATCTCTCACTCTCCAACCATGCAATAATGGAAACGTATCAACTGTATTTGTAGACGAAGTGCTATCAACGTAATTGCCAGCAGCATTTAACTTTAACCGATACATACCATATTTAAGAGAGGTGACCAGCAAAGAATATTTCCAGCCCGGAATATTTCCCTGGTAAAAGTCTATACTCGACGGTGCAATTGTTCCCCAGGTAAAAATATTTGAACCATCCGCTGGAATTGCAGAAGCCGGCCAATTGAATGTTGCAAATAAAGGGCGTTGCATACTGTTTGCAGTTGCCCATGTATTCTCACTATAGTTTATCAATCCTGAAGCCAGGTAATCATTATTTGCAAATGCATCAAGTGAAGAATAATTATCGTCATTCCCTACACCTGCTACTTTTGGCCAACCATAGTTTCCTCCGGATATTATATTATTAACCTCATCATCTGATTTGTCGCCATGCTCTGAACTATAGAGCCGCCAGGTTCCATTCACATTTCCCCAAACAAGACCTTGTGCATTTCTATGCCCATAACTATACACAGGCGTTTTCAAAACGCTGAAAGCTGCTACGCTATGATTGAAGGGATTATTATTAGGTATCCATTCTCTCCAGGTATTATAGTCATGAGTCACTCCGTAAGAAGCATCACCGTCCGGCTCTGTATTCAGCCGAAGAATCTTTCCCTCACAGGTGTCTCTTGACTGAGCATAATTTGTTCTGGAGCCATTATTAAACTGCCCTGCACCCATATCCCCGATCGTATAATACAATTTGTATGTGTTATCCGGGCCTTCAGTAGTTGGTCCAATTGTAAGTCTCCCTGAATTGTGATCATTACTTCCAGGCAGGTTTGAAATAACTGTATCCATAATCACAAGAGTATCTCTTTTGGGAATACTTGTCGGGTTACCTGCATCTGAGGCAAAGTAAAATCTACACCTCACAATTTTAGCCCTGAAATAACATGGATTATTAGTACTGGGACATGTAAGCTTTTTATAAACATAAGAAAGATAAACCCATCTCTTATTCGGGTCACTCATGAAATCCGGGTGAATCGCAAGACCCTGCATACCGCCCTGGGGCCATCTGTTCGAAGAACGGTCAAAGTTAATTTCACCGGAGCCCAAAGGAATTTTCAATATTTGCTCAGGAGCAATATTTTTTTGTGCATTTGTTCTTGATGGACTCATCCGCAATACACGATATCCCCTCGCTTCAGTGATCCACAACGAATCATCAGGGCCATATGTGATCTCCCATGGATATCCCAGATTTTTCGCCACGGTGTCAATATTAAAAAGTATGGTTGTGGAATCAATAATCTGTGATTGAGCAGAGGAATAAAAAAGAAAGTAAAGTAGTATTAGTATTAATGGTCTTTTCATTAATAAGGTATTGGACCATAAAGTTAATCAATTAGAATTCAACCAAAATAAGGGTTTTTATCAGGTAAAAGATGCATTAAAATCGAGCACTTTCCGGGCATAAAATACTATTGTGTGCCATTCTTGATTAATCTATTTTTATTTCTGATAGTCAGTAGTAGTGCAGAACGAAATGTATTCTATGAAAATAATTCGACCCTATTTTACAATCTTACTGCGTTTCTTGATTCTTCCGGCACTGATAATTGCAGGTATTAAGACTTCAATTGCACAAAATATTGACTTTGGTAAAAGCTATATCAATGTTTCAAAAGGTGCAAACGGAGGCACCCTCGAAACAGGCGATATCCTCGAAATCAGAGCTTCATTAGTAGTTAGATCGGGAACCTATGATAGTTGCAGGTATCAAGACGTAGTTCCGGTTGGCACATCTTATATCCCCGGCACCATTAGAGTTCTGACAAATGAGGGAAAAATTTATAAGCAATTTACTGATGCATTTGGCGATGATCCGGGTTGGATATCTGGTAGCAATATCACTATTAACCTTGGTTATGTTTCTCCTCAAAATGCAACAGCATTTAGAAGAGGAAGAGTCAGGAATACCTATAAGCCGTCCTTTTACGGAAGCTCCTGTATAATGATTGCTTCGTTCAGGGTAGTAGTGACAGCAGCTACAGGAAGCAATATCAGTACCGGAGGTGGAAATATGACTTACAAATCAGGATTTGCTGCAGTACAAACTTTTACTTTCCCATCAAATATCGTAAGAGTTTACCCTAACTATGGTATTTGCTCAAACACTATCGGAGTAAACTCTATAGGCACTGAATTTAATGGAACGTTTGGTTCAGGTGAACCGAGGAATCGTGGTGTTTCAGGAAATGTTCCGGTCGGTTATACTTATAATGTGTTTACAAATGGCGGCCCTAACGACTATTATTACGGTGTTGCCAACAATACTTCAACACAAATGGGGTATTCAACAGTAAATACCTGGGCATATCCTGATCCCGATCCTGATGGTGGTGGCCCTCTTACAACTCATCGTGTTTTCGGTGTATGGGATATAATCGGAGACCATACCGGTGCTGTTGACCCCTTGGCGGGAAATCCTCCTGCTGATACCGTAGTAAATAATAATGCCGGCTATATGCTTGTCATTAACGCTGCTTACAGAATTGACTCAGCGTTTCAGCAAACCATTTCCGGTCTTTGCCCGAATACATATTATGAGATCTCTTGCTGGATGAGAAACATATGTCCAAAATGCGGATGTGACAGTAATGGTAAAGGTGCTTCGAATTCAAGTGGTCCTCCATACTATATCCCAACGGGCCCCGGGGATTCATCAGGAGTCAGGCCTAATCTTACCTTTGAAATTGATGGAATAGATTATTATACTACAGGTGACCTTGATTATACAGGACAATGGGAGAAAAAAGGGTTTACCTTTTTAACGGGACCCTTACAAACAAGTTTCACATTAAAGTTCTTTAATAATGCTCCTGGCGGTGGTGGTAATGACTGGGCTTTAGATGATATTTCAGTTTCTACTTGTTCTCCTAACATGAAATATTCTCCTTCATTGAACCCGATTGTTTGTGACAGTAATACAATTACGATATATGATACGGTGCGTTCATTTTTCAATAACTACACTTATTATAAGTGGCAACGTAGCACTAATGGTGGCGTAACGTGGACTGATGTAACGGGTGCCCTGGGCCCTGCAGCTCCTGCCTGGAATGGTACTGCATGGCAATATGTAACCTCCTATACCATTCCTCCTCTTTACACTCAAATATTCAATAATGGAGATAAATACAGGGTGGTGGTTGCTACTACTATGGCAAATCTTTCAAATACCAATTGTAGCTTCACTGACCAGGGAAATATCATAACAGTTAATGTGATTCTTTGTGGTCTGCCACTTGATGTTCAGATGGTTTCATTTAGTGGAGATGTAAGAAACCAATTAGCTGTGCTAAACTGGACTACTGAAGAAGAAACAGAACTATTGCAGTTTGATATTGAAAAGAGCCTCAACGGAAGCACTTTTACAACTATTGCCACTGTTAACAGCTATAATGATAATCAATCAGAGCAAAATAATTATACATACACTGACCCGACACCTCTTTCAGGGCCTACTTATTACAGGATAAAAGTCAGAAATACTTCCGGAAAGTCTAAATACACAAAAACGATTCGTTTATTATCAACAACCAATCCTTTAGCTTTTATTTCAGTTATTAATCCATTCTCGGATCAGTTGATATTTGATATATCATCTGATAAATCGGGAAAGATAGATGCAGAATTAATTGATCCTTCCGGAAGAATTATTAAACACAGGCAATTTGAAGTTACAAGTGGTGTAAGCCGGTTAACATTTGAGAACACCGGTGATATTTCAACAGGGATCTATTTTCTTCGGGTAAAATCAAATGGAACTATCATTCAAAAAAATGTAATGAAAGGTTATTAGGCAGTTTAAAGAACCTGCACCTTATCACTAACATTTGCTTCGGTTTCAATAGTAGAATGAACTTCCTTGTGGCTGTGCTTCTTGAAAAATTTCTTTTGAAAGATCAGCAGTGTAATTACTCCGATTGATATTGATGCATCGGCTATATTAAAGATCGGGCTGAAAAACTCAAAATCGTCTCCCCCTACAAAAGGAAACCAGGACGGAAAATGACCCTTAAACATCGGGAAGTACAACATATCTACCACACTTCCATGAAGAAAAGAACCATATCCGGGAGAGGAGAATGAAGCTATTCCTGAATAGCTTACATAATCACTAATTGAAGGATCATAATGTAATCCCTTGTCAAATATCATCCCGTAAAACATGCTATCTATCAGGTTACCCAATGCGCCTGCATATATTAATGCAGCACATACAATAAAGCCTTTTTTATATTTCTGTTTTACGATCCTTCCCAGGTACCATGTTCCAAAAATTACCGCTGCAAGGCGAAATAAGGTCAGCACCATTTTCCCTGTCTCGTTTCCAAACTTCCAACCCCAGGCCATACCAGGGTTTTCTATAAAATGTAAACGGAACCAGTCCATACCTAACACCCTAACAACCTCGCCTGTAGGATATTCTGTTTTGATCCAGATTTTTATAGCCTGATCTGCGATGATAATTGCCGCAATTATGAATATAACATTCCTTAGTTTCAATGCTTCGGTTTTAATCAGCAAATATAAGTTTTTCGTTAGCCGTTAAAAGTACTATCCTGTTAAAAATCACTCTTCATAATACATCCTTTTTACCCTTTGGGAAATGCCAGTCATAATCTCATAAGGAATCGTTTCAGCCCATTTTGCGACTTCCTGAACAGGTAACTCCTTGCCGAAAATTACCACCTCATCTCCTTCTTTTACACCAGCAATCTCAGTAACATCTATCATAAACATATCCATGCAAATAGTTCCAACCACCGGGGCCATTTTACCTTTAACATAAACCTGACCCTTACCATTACCTAATCTCCTTGGATAACCATCTGCATAACCAATACGGATTGTTGCAATCAACGAATCTCTGCTGACAATTGTTTTCCTGTTATAGCTAATAGATTCTCCTTTTCGTATAGATTTTATCTGGGCTATTGTTGATTTCAATGTGGCAACTGTTTGAAGTTCCAGGAGATTTGTTTCAGAACTATCAACCCCATAAAGCCCGATACCTAATCTCACCATTTGCAGCTGCAAATATTTATGCCGGATTGTGCCTGCTGAATTAGCTATATGGCATAGAAACTGATATTCCAATCCATTCTTTAGCTGATCTGCGGCTTTCTTGAATTTATTAAATTGCTGATGAGTAAACTCATCCTGCAAAACATCTTCGCTGGCAGCCAGGTGAGAAAAAACGCTTTGCACCTTTATGGAAGTAGTTTTTTTGAGTGAATCAATCAACCGCCTCATCTCTTCAACAGCAAAACCTAAACGATTCATACCTGTTTCAATTTCGATATGAACGGGGTAATTTTGGACCCCTTCTTTTTTCAAATATTCGTCAAAAGAATTCAACATTTCAAAAGAATATAATTCAGGCTCCAGATTATACTCTGTAATAACATCAAAGGCACTTTCTTCAGGATTCATTACCATTATCGGAAGCGAAATACCGGCTTTTCTAAGCTCAACTCCTTCATCAGCATACGCCACTCCCAAATAATCAACTTTATGATATTGAAGTATTCCTGCTATTTCCGCACCACCACTTCCATATGCAAAAGCTTTTACCATACCCATTATTTTGGTTTCAGGCTCCAAAAGCTTTTGATATTCTTTAAGATTATGTACAATGGCACTTAGATTGATTTCGAGCACTGTTTCATGTGCTTTAAGTTCCAGTAATTGAACAATTCTCTCGAAAGCAAATATTCTTGCCCCTTTAACAAGGATTAATTCATCTCTAAGTGTAGAAAACCGAAAATGACGGATGAAATCGTCCGTGGATAAAAAAGTTTCGATCTCAATATCGTTTTTTACGCCTGAAGCTTGTAACCAGGATGAAATGTGTTCTCCGATTCCAATAAGCCTGCTTACATTATACTTACACAATTCGTTTATGATCTGACCAAAAAGATCTTTAAAGGAAAGAGAGCTCTGCAAAAAATCAGAAAGTATAACAGTTTTTTTCTGACCGCCACTTTGCTGATTTAAGAAGTTAAGAGCTATCTCCAGAGAACTAAGATCTGCACTATAACTATCGTTGATAACAGAACAGCCATTAATGCCTTTTTTCAACTCCAACCTCATATTAACAGGCTGAAGATTTTTCATCCTTTCTTCAATTACTGAATTATCATAACCCAGCATTAACATCACCTGCCAGCAGGTAATTGCATTCTGAACTGACGCATCATCGCTAAATGGAATATAGATTAAAATCGGATTATGATCGTTTCCTTTTTGAGTGGCAACGATTTTAGTTCCGGCTTTTTCTTGAACGACCTCTTTAATTTTGAGAGCTTCGGGCAGTTCAGCATTTTTAAAAAGAATTCTTTTTTCATTTTCTTTTTGCTCTTTTGATTCAAAGCCCTCTCCATGAGCTTCGCCAATATTAGTTAGTATGCCGATTGTTGGGCGAATGATTTTTTCAAGTTTTTCCATTTCACCGGGCCTGGAAATCCCAGCTTCAAAAATGGCCAGAGTATGCTGCTCATTCATCTGCCACACACTGAGAGGAACCCCGATCTGAGAGTTATAACTCTTAGGACTCCTTACAATATTATAATCGCTTTGTAATAATTGGTATAACCATTCTTTAACGATAGTTTTTCCATTGCTGCCTGTTATACCAATTACCGGGATATTAAATTGACTCCGGTGCCAGGCAGCTAAAGTCTGCAAAGCATTTAAAGTATCTCTTACGGTAATAATGTTAGCCCCGGTATATTCTTCAGCATGAATCGATTTACTCACGACAAAATTTCTGACTCCTTTTTGATATAATTCACCTATAAAATCATGTCCGTCTTTACGAGGGCCTTTCAATGCAAAAAATAAAGAAGTTGTGGGTTTATTAATTTTCCGGCTATCAAAAATTATCTGTGAAACCGGGGAGTCGGAACCTTTTAATAAGGTCCCGTTTATAATACTTGCAATATGTTCAGGAGTATAGGTCAATAGTTCAAGTCAATATCTGAAGGGGTTTCATCAGCTTCTTCTGCGAGGCGGGCAGCTTTTTTCTTATCTACAAATAATGAATAGAATATAGAACCTGATATGCAAACCATAATTACACCCAGTGAAATAAATACCTGTACTGTTTTACCAACCCATTGATTGACCCAATGTTCCGCAAGCATCTTTACCCCAATAAAAACAAGCACAATAGCAATTCCCTGTTGCAAGTAATCAAATTTATTTACAGCTCCCCTGAGTAAAAAGAAAAGAGATCGTAATCCCAGTACAGCAAAAATGTTTGAAGTATAGATCACCATTCTGTCACGGGAAATACCCATAACTGCAGGTATAGAATCCAAAGCAAAAACAAGGTCGATAGCAGCCAGCATAATAACAGTCACAAAAAGTGTTGTATAAACAGGTCGTCCATTTTCTTTTATCATATACCGGCCATCGCCGTCATGTGGAACAAGAGGAAGAAATTTTTGCATGGTCCTGTAGATTTTACTCTTATGTGGATCGAATTCTTCTTCTTTGGTCGACACAAAAATTCTATACCCGGTAAATACCAAGAATGCGCCGAATATGTATAATATCCACTCAAATCTGTCTACCAATGCCACTCCGACGGTAATAAAAATTACCCGGAAAATTATGGCCATCAGAATGCCAATGAGGAGTACTCTTCCATAATGCTTTTCTTTTACACTGAATGCTGAAAAAATTACAATAAATACAAAGATGTTATCGATACTGAGGCTCCACTCCATCAGGTAGCCACTCAGGTACTGTAATGCAATGCTTTCATCATTACTGATCCATAAATAAACAAAGAATGCAAGTGCCAGTCCCACCCAAAAAAAAGTTTGATACAGGGCTTGCTTGATTGTCACTTTTCTTCCCTTTTTACTGAGGAGTCCAAGATCAAATATCAATGCAATTGCAAGTACAATTCCGAAAACGATATATGTGATCTGTTCATTTGTCATGAATAAAACCTAAAATTGATAGCAAAGATACTGGCAGATAATTGACCTCTAGCTGGAATACTTTCTTTTCCTTATTTGCTGAAAAACCCACCCAAATAAAGCAATCAGTAATACCGGTAATGCAATATTTATAAACCGCCACGTCCCTTTTTGTTCACTTACTTTTTTTGCATCCAATAATCGTAAAACAATATCTTTATTTCTTGTTTCACTGATACCCGGATTATTGACGAGATATTCTACGCAATTCAATAAAAAATCACGGTTTGCAACTGGAATAAATGCTTTACCATAAGCGGATTGATTCTGGTATTCACGATAAGTATATTTATTCCAGCCCATTGGCAATGGACCACTATCGGGTGTAGCATCATTCAGAACTATATCACCATCTGCCACTACAATCATTTTATTATCTACTGATTCAGCATGGTATGGTTTCCCGGCTGCTGAAAGACTGTCAGCTAAAGATTTCGGAACCCTGTTCTTATATAATGAAGTAAACCTGCCCTCAAGTAACACTGCTACGGGAATTTCGTTTTGACGAAATTTTTCGTCCTGGGGCACATTTTTGTTTTCATTAAGGCTGATCAAAGCCGGGGTACTGATAGTTCTTGAATTTGGTGATGATGAAAGCAGAACAGTTTTATCTATACCAGACACACGAATTGTATCAATTGAATTCACAAATCTTCCTGAAATATATCCAAGGTTCTTATTAAGCAGTTTATTCCCGGCAGGTGCAAACAATGGAAAATAATTCCAATGAAGAAATTCAAGTTGCGGGTTATTTACTGTTCCACCTACAACTATCGGAATCATATCGCATTGCAGATCCATTACAAGATCTGTATTAATTCTAAGACCGTATTTAAAGAAAAGATCAGTAAGGTTAAGATTCCTGTCATAAGCGATAGTTTCCGGCTTAAAGGAAAGACTATCTTGCTCCGCAATTAGATTATCAATAAAACAAAGAAGTTTTCCTCCTCTCATTACAAATTGGTCAATTTTTAGTTTTTCGTCTTCAGTGAACTGATTAACTGGTTTTACTATCATCAAAACATTTACTTCACCAGGAATAGAGTTTGTTGAAATATCAAAAGGCCCAAACCGGTAGTCCTTTGTCATCGTCTGCTCCAGATCAATAATTCTATAATCAGTAGGTTCCCCATTACCGGTAGCATAAGCAATAGTTGGAATTTTATCTTGTGTTAATTTATCAAATGTTTGCAAAAACTGGTATTCCATCAATGCTTCAGCGCTGTTAATCTCCTCTTGAGAAATTCTTCCGCTGGCTCCCGGATAGAGATTAACCAAAGATTGCTTACCCTTGTAGCGCATTAATGCGACAGGGAAAATGATATTGCTGCTTTCACCTGATTTTTTCTGAACAGTAAGGTTAATAGGAATAGCTCCTAAACCCACAAGTGTGTCTCCATAAGCAATCCTACTATCCGGCATTTCTTCCAATGGGGAAATAAACCGATAGTGAATTTTTGAATTATTTCGGTCTTTTATCAACCTCAAAAATTCATCTGTATGATTTGCAAGTTGCCTGAAACCTGATGGAAACTCTCCTTTAAGAAAAACATCAATCTCTACATTATCATCCAGCTTATGCAATAAATCAATTGTAGTCTTGCTTAAAGTATATCTTTTCTCCTTTGTAAGATCAAGGCGGAAGTGAAAAACAGAGGCAATATAATTGACTACAAAAAGCCCGGCCAATAGCACAACCCACCCATATTTTGAAGCAATAACTTTTTTCGCCTGGTTCTTCATATTATCTCTTTAGCAAATTGCGGTGTGTAATGGTCAGGAAAAGGAAAATAACGCTGATAAAGTATACAATATCCCTGCTATCAATCAAGCCCCTGCTTATACTGTGATAATGAAAGTCGATACCTGCCATCTCTGTATAATAATCTGCTCCTCCCTCTAATACTGGTAGACGGCTTATAGCACTGAAGCCGTAATAAAGCAAAGCACAACCAATTAATGCCGCAATAAATGCTACCACAGCATTATGAGTGAAACTACTGCAGCAAACACTTATGGCTGTAAATACAGCCGCAAGAAAAAACAAACCGATATAAGAACCTATAGTTGCCCCGGTATCCAACCCTTCATTAGAAGATAATCGTTGAATTGAAAATATATAAACAACCGTTGGAATTAATGCAATAAATACCACCAGGAGACTTCCTAAATATTTTCCTCCGATAATTTGCCAGCGGGTAAGCGGCCGTGTTTGCAATATTTCATAAGTACCGGTTTTAAATTCATCGGCAAAACTTCTCATTGTTATTGCCGGGATCAGTAATAATAGTATCCAGGGTGCCAGTTGAAAAAAGCGATCCAGAGTTGCATACCCGAAATCAAATATGTTATCATCAAATACAAATAACACCAATCCATTTACAAGAAGAAAGACTATTATAGCAATGTAGCCAGTCAGGCTGCTGAAGAGTTGCCGGAGTTCTTTTTTACATACTGACCACATTCTGCAAAATAAGCAATAAAAGGTTCAAGGAACAAAGCCTTAATTACAAGAAATCCTTAAACCATCTTAAGATAAATTGAAAAACCCCTTCAGATGTCTGAAGGGGTAACTTGTAATAATTTTGATTCTTACTTAAACTGCAAAACTTTCACCACAACCACAGGTGCGGCTTGCATTTGGGTTGCTGAAATAAAACCCCTTACCATTCAACCCGTCGGAAAAGTCAAGGGTTGTATTAACCAGGTACAAAAAACTCTTCATATCCGTTACCACTTTTATTCCATTATCTTCAAAAACCTGGTCCATTGGTTTTGATTCATTGTCAAAATCCAATTTGTAGCTTAGCCCTGAACAGCCTCCACCAACCACACTTACCCTCAGAAAATAAGATGGATCTTCAGCAACTCCGGCATCCGCCATTAATTGCTTCACCTTTTCTTTAGCCTTATCGCTGATATAAATTCCGTTTTCCAGATCTACAGTCCCCATGGATCATTAATTTTAATGAACTACACTCTCCTCAAATTTCAATTCGGGTAAACCGTTCTTTTTACGATAATCGTTTATAGCTGCCTTAATAGCATCTTCTGCCAAAACTGAACAGTGGATCTTAACTGGAGGAAGATTTAGCTCTTCAACGATCTCCATGTTATCGATCTTAACTGCCTCATCAACAGTTTTTCCCTTTAGCCATTCAGTTGCTAGCGAAGAAGAAGCAATAGCAGAACCACAACCAAATGTTTTGAATTTCGCATCTTTAATAACCCCCGTGGAGTCATCCACTTCGATCTGGAGACGCATCACATCACCACACTCAGGTGCCCCTACCAGGCCTGTACCCACATTTTGCTTGCTCTTATCAAGAGTCCCAACATTTTTGGGATTCTGATAGTGATCAATGACTTTTTCTGAATATGCCATAATATTTTTTTTTATTGTTTAAGTTGATCTAATAAGATACAAAAAAATCATTTAATGATGTGCCCACTCGATAGTATTCAAATCAATACCCTCTTTATACATTTCCCATAAGGGGCTCATTTCTCGCAGTTTATTAACTGTATTTGTAACCTGTTCTATTGTATAATCTATCTGATCCTCTGTTGTAAAGCGGCCCAATCCGAAACGAAGAGAACTATGAGCCAGATCATCGCCCAATCCAAGTGCTTTTAATACATAAGAGGGCTCCAGCGACGCAGAGGTACAGGCTGAACCAGATGAAACCGCAATATTTTTATTGAATCCCATCATTAATCCTTCACCTTCTACATACTTAAACGAGATATTGGTTACATGTGGCAGACGGTGCTCTTTGTCGCCATTCAGGTAAGCTTCTTCAATTTGCAATAAAGCATTCTCAAGTTTATCCCTCAGCTTACTTACCCTTGCTGTTTCTTCAGCCATTTCATTCATACATATTTCACAAGCCTTGCCAAAGCCTACAATTCCCGGAACATTCAAAGTACCGCTCCTCATACCTCTTTCGTGTCCACCACCATCTATTTGAGCAGTTACTTTTACTCTCGGGTTTTTTCTGCGAACATACAATGCACCGACACCTTTGGGACCATACATTTTATGTCCGCTAAATGTCATCAGATCGATTCCATCTTTATTAACATCAACCGGAATTTTGCCTACTGCCTGGGTAGCATCACTAAAAACAAGAATACCTTTCTTTTTCGCTATTGCGCTAATCTCTTTCATTGGCATTACCGTACCAATCTCATTATTAGCATACATTATAGCTATTAAAATGGTTGTTGGTTTTATGGCTGCTTCCAGTTCTTCAAGGTCAATAATACCGTTATCTTTTACTTTCAGATACGTTATTTCTGCTCCTTCCTTTTCCAGGTGCTTGCAGGTGTCCAGCACCGCCTTATGTTCAATATTGCATGTAATAATGTGGTTTCCCTTACTTGCATACATTTCAAATACTCCCTTTATAGCCAGGTTATCACCCTCAGTAGCCCCGGAGGTAAATATGATCTCTTTGGGATCAGCCCCGATAAGTTTTGCCACTTGCTGACGGGCAATATCAACAGCCTCCTCAGCTTGCCATCCGAATGGGTGGTTGCGGCTGGCAGCGTTTCCAAAACTATTTGTGAAGTAAGGGATCATAGCATCAACAACCCGTGGGTCACAAGGTGTTGTAGCATTATGATCAAGATAAATAGGTAATTTCATCATAAAATAACTGTATCGTTGTGTGTTTCAATGTAAACACAAAATTAGCCTAAAAGGTTCTATTTGAAAGGGGTAATTTGGGTCCAGGAGGCAATTTTACCGAAATCGAAAAGGATTGAATTCAATCAATTACTTATGAAAAAAATTGAGCATATCGGGATAGCTGTTAAAAATCTTGAGCTGGCGGTTCCCTTGTTTGAAAAGTTATTGAATACCTCCTGTTACAAAACTGAACTGGTAGCCTCAGAAAAAGTAAATACTGCTTTTTTTAAAACAGGAGAAAGTAAAATTGAACTCCTGGAAAGTACAGATCCCGATGGTGTCATTACCCGTTATATCGACAAAAAGGGAGAAGGAATGCACCATATTGCTTTTGAGGTGGAGAATATCGATAATGAAATAACCCGGCTAAAAAAACAAGGTTTTATGTTTATTAATGAAACTCCTAAAAAAGGGGCTGATAACAAATGGGTTTGCTTTCTGCATCCTAAATCAACTAATGGTGTTCTGATTGAACTATGCCAGGAAATAAAATAAAAAGCACCCTTACGGGTGCTGCTGTGTTCAAAGGCCAAGAAAATATTTATTAAAGAATCACTTTTCCTGATTGCTGAAGTCCCTCGCCATCTGTAATTGAAACTACATACATTCCATGGAGATTATTTGAAACGGACATGATCTGCTGACCAAAAGGCTTCGACAAAGAGGTCTGGTAAACCACTTGTCCATTTAAGGAAACAAGCTTTACAGATACATTGCTTTTGACCTGGGCAGAAAAATGCATATAAACACTGCCATTTGTACCTGAGCTTATTTTTACTTGCGTTGAATTATCCTGCATCTTGGCAGAGCGAACTGCAGTAACGATGTATTTGCCATCTATATCTGCCTGCCTGATGCGATAGTATACCACTGAACTATTAACGGTACGATCAGTATAAGAATAAGTCTGGATATCATTGGTATTACCTGCTGCAATAACTGTCGCAATTGTTGTCCAGCTGCTGCCGTCTTCGCTGCGTTGTACTTCAAAATAAGCACTATTTACTTCCTGCGCAGTTGACCAGTCAATCAGCACATTTTTATTTTGGACTGCAACATTAAAACCTAAAAATTTTACCGGTAAGGCGCCAGTACCTGTTGCACTGAATCCATTAGGGGCTTCGCCTGTAGTTACATCAGCGTAAGCCGGGCCCGAAATCATACCATCTGAACCCTTGTACTTAAATACATTATCAATTTTAATTTGCTCAGAATTGTTTCCATGAGCAATTATACTTGCTCCGTTGATTACCACAATCCTACTGTTTTCATCAAAACGGAGTTTTCCTCCATCTAATTCCAATGTTCCGGCTACTTTTAGGTAAATAGTAGCATTACTTAAGTTTATATTATTATCAACAACCACGGTAAATCCAGCCGGAATAATAACAGTATCCCCGTCTTTAGGCTTTCTGTTCAAATCCCAGGTAGAATTCGTTTTCCATTTACCATTATTATTTACAACAGTAATAACGGGATTTGCCGATGTAAAACTTACGATGAAAATAAATGAGAGAAGAGTGTAAAGATGTTTCATAAGTACGGATAAATTAAGGGTTCACATTTTTTCCGAGCTTTTAGGACTCGTATCGTGTTAACGACAGGTCAAAAATACTATCTGTAGCTTCCAAATGCAAGTAATTCTGCGAAAAAAATTGCATTTTTTACTATCGTAAAAAGAGAAAATCTTATTTGACTTATGATCAGTTATTTATAAAATCGTAATAGTCCGAAAATAGAAAAACTACGATAATGCGTTTTTGGGAAGTTATAATAAAGAAGCAATTCTTATTTACTCTTCTGCTATTGAATCAGAATTAATAATACCTAATTTTTCTACCGCAACCTGCGCTGCTATTTGGGAAGCATCCTTTTTATTGAATGCCTTTCCTTCGGCAATATTTTTACCATCTAAAACAGCAGCCACTGTAAATAATCGCCGTCCGTTCTCAAGTCTTTCATTAAGCGTTTCAAATTCCAGCACCTTTCCATTCTTATTAGCCCATCCGTAAAGCTTGTTCTTATGATTGATCTCAAGTATTTCAAGGTCATCCATGAACATATGAGGCAAAATGATACATTCTAAAACCCACTTGCTTGCCTTTTTGTACCCTTGGTCAATATAAATTGCCCCTACCAAGGCTTCCAATGTATTACCGAAGATCTGGCTCACTTTTAATGACCCATCTGTTTTATTATAAAGAGTAACTTTTTTCAGCCCCATCCGGATGGCAATGTCATTCAACTGCTGCCTGTTTACCATTTTACTGCGCATCTCTGTCAAAAAACCTTCTTCTTTATAAGGATATCTTTTAAAAAGATAGTCGGCTATAAGAGCACTTAATACAGCATCACCAAGATATTCGAGTCGTTCATTGTTTTCATCGGCACCTTCTCTTACTGATCGGTGTGTCAATGCAGTTTTATATAATGAAATATTCCCGGCTTTAAAGCCGAGAATATTTTTAAGCTCTTTCTTAAACGTTGAACCGGAATGTTTATTAAAAAAGTTTTTCAGAAAATCCACAAGAATCAAGCTACGAAAAAAAATGCATTTACCCGTTATACTTTTTGACTATGATACAGGCATTATGTCCCCCAAATCCAAATGTATTGCTCAATGCTGCATTTACGGTACGCTGCTGGGCTTTATTAAAAGTAAAATTAAGCCTGGGGTCAAGTTCAGGATCGTCTGTAAAATGATTGATAGTTGGCGGAATGGTGTTATTAACAACAGCCATAATGCTTGCAATAGCTTCAATAACTCCTGCAGCACCCAGGCAATGCCCCGTCATAGATTTAGTTGCGCTTATATTTAATTTATATGCATGCTCACCAAAAACTCTTGTAATAGCTTTTACCTCCGCTCCATCACCTATTGGTGTTGATGTACCATGAGTGTTGATGTAATCAATTTCCTCCGGCTTCATACCTGCATCATCCAATGCAGCTAACATCACATTAGTCGCTCCCAGGCCTTCCGGGTGTGGCGCTGTTATGTGATAAGCATCTGCCGTAGCTCCTCCCCCTGCAACCTCACAATAAATTTTAGCACCTCTAGCTTTTGCATGTTCCAGTTCTTCTAAAACAAGTATACCGGCAGCTTCTCCCATCACAAAGCCATCACGGTCCTTATCATATGGACGGCTGGCTGTTTTAGGATCATCGTTTCTTTCACTCATCGCTTTCATGGCATTGAACCCGCCAACACCGGCTTCACTAATTACAGCCTCACTTCCACCTGTAAGTATGATATCTGATTTGCCCAATCGTATCAGATTAAAGGCCTCCATAACTGCATTAGTACTACTGGCACAGGCACTCACTACCGCAAAATTGGGCCCTCTTAAATTATGTCTCATACTGATTTGGCCTGCCGCAATATCCAGGATCATTTTAGGAATGAAAAAAGGATTAAATCTCGGAGTGCCATCGCCCCTGGCAAAATCAGTAACCTCATGCTGGAAAGTTATTAATCCTCCGATCCCACTGGCAAATACAACACCTGCCCTGTCAGGGTTAATATTATCTTTAGTTAGCCCGGCATCAGTCATAGCCTGATCACTTACCACCAGGGCTAATTGCGTAAAACGATCAATTTTTCTTGCCTCTTTCTTATCTAGAAACTGTGTAGGCTCAAATCCTTTTATCTCGCAGGCAAACTTTGTTCTGAATTTTGAAGCGTCAAAAAGAGTAATCATATCTGCCCCGGACACACCATTCACCAATCCGTTCCAGTATTCAGGAACTGTATTACCTAATGGGGTTATAGCACCTACTCCTGTTACAACAACTCTTTTTAGTTCCATAATATGGTAAGATAGTTCAGTTTGGTTAAAGATAAAAACCGCCTTCCCTGTAAAAAGACAGTCGGAAGGCGGAGTTAATTTATTCCCTGCCTGCCTTTGGCAGGCAAACCATTTATTCCGTCAGTTACGGAATAACTTATGCATTACTTAGCATGTTCTTCGAGGTAAGTAACAGCCTGACCAACTGTTGTAATGGTCTCAGCCTGCTCGTCGGGGATAGAGATGTTGAATTCTTTTTCAAATTCCATGATCAGTTCAACGGTGTCCAGTGAATCGGCTCCGAGATCGTTGGTGAATGAAGCTTCGTTAGTTACTTCTGCTTCGTCAACACCTAATTTGTCAACGATGATCTTTTTTACTCTTGATGCAATGTCTGACATGTCAATTTTAATTTAGTTATAGGGTGCAAAAATATACTTTTTGAATTAATAAGCATCGCAAACCCCTTATTTTCCAAGTTTCTTCCAAACATTTGATAATGAATTAATAGCAACCCATTAAAATGATAAAATGCCCCGCAAATGGGCCCAAACAAACGGTTGGTGATATTGCAAGTAATTTGTATTTTGAATCTGCGGTCTAATAAAAATTCTTAGTAATGGCGTTGAAAATTATTGATCATGGTAGTCCTGAATACCAGAAGATGGTAAAGCTCCGTGATGATATTTTGCGCAGGCCACTTGGAATTAGTTTTACCCCCGAAGAGCTGGAATCTGAAAAAGATAATATGCTTATCGGAGCTTTTGAAGATGATGATATGTTAGGCTGCTGTATGCTGATTGAAGAAGATAAAAACATTGTCCGGCTAAGACAAATGGCTGTTTTGAATGACCTGCAGGGAAAAGGAATAGGAAGAGCCTTAATGAATTTTGCTGAAAATATTGCCAGGGACAGAGGTTATAAAATTATTTCGATGCATGCCCGTAAACATGTTATCGGTTTTTATGAAAAGATGGGATACAAAGTAACCAGTGATGAGTTTATCGAGATAACGATCCCCCACTATGTAATGGAAAAAGAACTATAACCTGCTTCTGTTTTTTATTTCTTCTTTTTTACTTTTTCCTTGATAAGTTGCCTGAGTTCATATACCTCATCGCTATTCATACATCCACTTTTAGGAACCAGCAAAAAAGATTTGTTATCAAAATACAAATGAAAAAAGTGAGGGCTCTCTACATATGTCTTCAAAGATTCCCATGGCCATGACTTTGATCCTCTTTCATGACTTAATGTAAAACCTTTGTCCTCAAAGTTCATACTGAATTTGTGCCGGAATGTAATTGCTTTGCGATACACCATGCCCGGGAGTAAAAACCAAAAACTGATCATCAGTACTATCCAGAGAAATGAGCCAGTTAAAAAAGCCAGCGGCGTAATTTTTTTTAAAGCATACAGTGTAATAGAGATCAATGCGAAAACATTCACAAGTATCAGCATGATCCGGATTTCAGGTCTGCTGATAAAATGATATCTCAATGCCTGCAAAACTTTTCCTTTCTCGTATCCAAAGTGGATAGTCATGATGCTTAAAGATTACTCACTGCCGATTTTGGCAATTTTCCATGTATTATTTTGTTTCTTTAATTCAAGATCAATAACTGTAATAGCAGGTTGTTCGCCATTATTATCATACCCTTTGATATTTACTTTCGCATTATCTCCGTCTACTGATATATTCCAGAGTTTTGATTTTTTGATCTCATCCAGCATATACTGGGGGTCTTCCTGTGTATTAGTATACCAATCAAAATCAAAGTAATAAGGAATATCATCTTCTACATCTACCTTAAAAGCAGAATCGCATCTCTTAAAAAGTACCTGTTGATTAGCAAGAAATTCCTCTCCTAACTGGGGAACATTATTTCGGATAAAGTCCTGGTATTTTTTTACTTCATCCCAATTGATCTTGTAAGGTGGCTCATCTTCCTTTTTTATTCCGCTGTATAAATCATATTGCATGAATTTTTCATAGTTCTTAGTGTACCATGTATAAAAGTCAACTATCGTATTCCTGATCTCGGCAGAATCTTCACTATATGTGTTCTCTGTAGCATTTTCCTGAATACCGGTAGAATCTTTGCCCTTACAGGAAATAAACCCAACAAACAGAATAAAAAGCAAGTAGCTTAATTTTTTCATATACTGCATTTATGGTGTTTTAAGATCTTTCTCTGAAATTGTCCAGTCAGCGAGTTTTTCACCTTTCACACCAAAATATTCAACTAATAGTTTTCGTTCATTTCTCTTGCCACTAAATGAAAATTTTGCGTAGTTCTGTTTTTCATCAATCCCGACAATTCTGTATGGATTGTCTTTTTCCGGTCCACCGAATTTATGAGTACCGGATGTAAGAGGAGAAACAGTGATATCAAATAATGGATAAGTTCCCGGACGATCAACCTTTATGATCTCACTATGATGCCTGTCCCCGGTAAGAAAGATAACCCCATTAATTTTATAATCACTTAAAAAATTCATCAACTCCTCGTACTCAACCGGGAAATCTTTCAACTTATCGTATGGAGATACAGGATTTAATATCTGGCTGCCTAAAGTAATTATCTTAAAAGTAGCGCTGCTGTACAGAAGTGAATTTTTCAACCATTCCATTTGCTGTTTTCCAAGCAATCTTTTTTCGGGGTTGGGCTTGCCATCAATTGAATCTTTCATCCTGTCCGCACTACGCCACCAGCGATCATCCGTTAAAAAAATATCAGCATCTCCCCAACTGATCATACTGTATATACCTTGTTGATTTTCGCCGTAAGAAGGATTACACCAATATTTTTTCCATATCTCCCGACTTGTCTCTTTTAAAATGTAATACTTGCCAATATCATTAGGTCCATAATCATGATCATCCCAGATCGCATAGTGAGGCATTGCTTTCCAGAAGTTTTGAAGAACGGGTAAAGCTCTGTCATGGCTGGCCCTGTACCATAGCCCCCAATCGCTGTAATAATCAACTTCTCTTGTATACCACTCATCGCCCAACCATAACATAAAAGCAGTTTTCTCTTTTGCCATCGGTTCAAATATTGAAGAATCACCGCCGTATGGTTTTCCGGGTCTGTCATAAATAGGTTCATTAAAGTAAGAACATGAGCCGGTCAAAAAACTGAAATCTGGTGCAGGCTTCCTCCATTGCCAAAGATCTTTTGTTGTGAACTCACCGGTTTTTCCCGAAAGTTTATTATTTATGAGAATTGAGTATTGATATGTTGTGTTGTAATCCAGACCGCCTATTGTAAAAGTCAATGGATTGAACTCATTTCCAAGTTCTCCCTTATAAGCAATCATTTTTTTATTTGTATCTCCCTTTTTATAGTATTGAAGTGAAACAGATTTTACTTCAGGAGAAACCTCTACCCACACCTTAGCATCCCTTAACTCAACAGGACCAAGCATGGGACCGGAAACAACTCTTGGTTGGGCAACGGCAATAAGTTGAAGTAAAAAGAATAATGCTGTTAGAAATGATCGGATCATTTAAAAAGAAGTTTATAGTTTTTGCAAACTTATGCAAAAGCAAAAAGCCGTTTCAAAAAATGAAACGGCTTAGTATTTAATTCCTTATTAAATATATATTACGGAGTAATTTTTAATAGTGAGCATACCTGATTATATGGCATATGCTTAAGCTGCGATTCAGTATAAACTTGTCCATTTATATCGACCACTGTTTCCCCTGAGTTTGCAGAACGGCCTCCTGCTACGCCACCAGGAATCAGTATATATCTGAACTCATAAGCCGTATTAAGTACAATTCCTCCTGAGTTATCTGTCCGTTGATTATAGAAAATTACTTTTCCTGTTACTGGTATATATCCAATTACAATATTTGGGACAGAGGAAAGAACAGTAAACGGAAGCATGTATGGCCCTACACCAGGAAATCCTGGGTTTCTGGTATATGTTAAAACGACACCGTTATCTACGATAGCTTGTACCAAACCAGGAGCAGTTCTGATAGCCCTTTTTGCAGTGCCGAGATTGCTCATAGAAGAGTCTGCCCAATCTCCCGCAGTAAATGTAGCCCATGTAGAGTAAATAACATTTGCAGTGCCGGCAGGACCTTGCGGACCTGTTGGACCAGTGGGGCCTTGCGGACCAGCAGGACCAGTTGGACCAGTTGGACCCGTAGCTCCATTTGTACCAGATGGACCTTGCGGACCAGTAGCTCCGGCAGGACCTTCAGGGCCTTCTTTAGTACAACTTATAGCAAGAAAAATAATAGCAAAAGATAACAGTGAAAGAAGTTTGAACTTTCTCATAAAGTTTGATTTGGCTGTTAATTTAGTTTCGGTTTTAAAAGTAAAGGGAAAACTCCGCTTCCCCAAGTGAACTTAAAGTTAGAGGAAAAATACTCAATTCGTTTATGTCTCCAAAAAAATTATTTTGCCATAAGGAGGCTGCCAGGAGCTATATTTGCCCACTATTTTTAATGGTTACTTTTATCAATAAAACCTTTTTATGAGAAAACCGTGTATAGTGCTTTTCCTCTTCCTGGTTGGTTTTGTTTTAAGCGTTGAAGCCCAGTTTAAAAAGGGTGATAAAATGGTAGGTGCCTCTATAGCAAGCGCCTTTTATAATTCAGGGTCGTCTGAGGTTACTTTTCCGGATTTTAACGGTTATTCGGGCAAATCAAATAGCTATGGGTTAAGAATAGAGCCAAGTTTCGGCTGGTTCGTATCTGATAAAGCCGCTATTGGTGTAACATTAAACATTAATCCTTCTGGAGAGAAGATCATGTATGAGGATGCCGGCGTTACTTTCCAGGAAGATAAATCCAACTCATTCAATATTGGGGTGGGAGCTTTTGGCCGCAACTATTTCAACACTGAAAATACTCTAATGCCCTACGGGCAATTCGGCTTTAACGTCGGCTTCAGTACCATGAACACAGAAGGTTTTCGCTTCTACTCAGGTAGCCCCGATTATAAAAATACTTATGACGGTAAATCATCAGGTGGATTTTTTGCAAATGCTTCATTACAGTTTGGGTTAACCAAAATGGTGGGTGAAAATACCGGGCTTGACATCTTTGCAGGGTATACCTACTCGTATAACAAGAACACAATGAAAACTGTCACATCAACTGACCTCGATATTGACGGAGACATTGACTACACGGCCACCAATGAGCCGACTACTAAGTTTACTAACCACGGTTTTATAATCGGTCTCGGTTTCCAGATCTTTCTGAAAGGCAAAAAGTAATCTGAAAAAAAAATATTCAGTAATAAAAAAGACCCCGAAGTTCGGGGTCTTTCTATTTCATGAATCAGTTATTTACTTGTTCATCATTTGTTTTGCCTCAATGCTCAATGTAGCATGAGGAACGGCCCTGAGTCTTGCTTTATCAATCAGCTTACCAGTAACCCGGCAAATGCCGTATGTTTTATTCTCGATCCGCATCATTGCCTTTTCCAGGTGATCGATAAAAGTGATCTGGCGACTTGCCATCTGGCTCAACTGTTCCCTTTCCATACTCACACTCCCATCTTCCATAGTCATATAACGGGCTTCATCCATGTCGCCACCTTCATCTTTACGTGTAATCAACCCCTGAAGATATGCCAGTTCTTTTTTAGCAGCATCCAGCTTCCGCTGAATAATCTCCCTGAACTCAGCAAGGTCAGCGTCGGAATAACGCATCGTTGGCCCGGAAGCAATAGCAATGTTTGTATCCAGCACTGATTTCGTAAACTCAGGCTCATACTTAACAGAGCTCTTAGTAGTTGTTTTGGGAATCACAACTTTTACTGGCTTTGGAGGTTCTTTTTTAACTACAGGCTGAACCTTCGGTTTTATCGATACCAATGATTTGGGATCAACTCCTGATGATTTTTTTCCAGTAGTTTTTTTCTCCGGTTTAGCAGCTTTTGCTGCTGGTTTGCTAACAGGCTTCTTCACAACAGGCTTTGCTGTTTTCTTAGGTGCTGTTTTTTTAGGTGCAGATTTTTTCACAGTTTTCTTTGCTGCCGGTTTTTTCGCAGCGGCTTTTTTAGCGGGTTTGGCGGCTTTACCTGCCGGGCGGGCAGGCTTTTTTGTTACCTTTTTCTTTTTTGTAGCCATAACTTACCCTTTTTTTAAAACAATGACTTTTAATGACATATCGTTAACATCCACTTCGGTACCCTCAATTTCATCCGGTACCAGTTCCAGCTCATCCGCCAGAATTTCGGCGCAAATATAGTCTTTAAACTGAGCTAACGATTTTTTTAGCCCGTTCGGCGCCCATACTTTAACTTCTATTCTATCGGTTAGTTCGAAACTATTATCCTTCCTTATTTTCTGTATCCTGTTCACAAACTCCCTTGCATTTCCTTCAGCTTCCAGTTCCGGCGTTACAGTAACATCTAAAGCAACAGTTAGGTTTCCTTTTGAAGCCACCGTCCATCCCGGAATATCTTCACTACTGATCTCAACATCGGCAATCTGTAATATTACGGGTTCACCATTAACTGACAAATTATAATTACCCTCTTTTTCAAAGGTTGCTATATCTTCTTGCGAAAACTTACCCAAAGCTTCAGAAACAGCTTTCATTTTCGGACCCAATTTCTTTCCGAGAGCTACAAAGTTTGGTTTAATCTTTTTATGGATAAACGTATTATCCGGCTCCAGGTATTCAACTGCTTTGACATTTACCTCTGCCTTTATTAAATCCTCAACTTTTTCCAGCTGTTTTTTCATCCCGGAAGTCAACGCCGGTATCAAAACCTTTTGAAGTGGTTGCCGTACTTTGATATTCACTTTCTTTCGAAGTGATAATATTAATGAAGAGGCATCTTGTGCCAGTTGCATTCTTTCTTCCAATGATCTGTCAATTGCATTCTCATTGGCAACGGGAAAATCAACATGGTGAACTGACTCGGCCTTGAAACGATTGGTAACAGCATTCAGGTTCAGAAAAACTGAATCGCTGAAGAATGGCGAAACCGGCGCTATCAATCGTGTTACGGTTTCAATACATTCATACAATGTTTGGTATGCACAGATCTTATCCTGCTCATATTCTCCTTTCCAGAATCGACGGCGGCAAAGACGCACATACCAGTTGCTCAGGTGTTCGTCCACAAAATCTTCAATCAAACGGCCTGCTTGTGTTGGTTCGTAATCATCCATACACTGGTTCACCTTTTTTATCAATGTGTTTAATGAAGAAAGAATCCATCGGTCTATTTCCGGACGATTAACAACCGGAATATATTCTTCTTTAAAACAAAAACCATCCACATTTGCGTATAGCGAAAAGAACTGGTACGTATTATAAAGCGTTCCAAAGAATTTTCTTTGTACTTCCTTGATTCCTTCCAGGTCAAACTTCATATTCTCCCATGGCGATGCATTGGTGATCAGGTACCATCTTGTTGCATCTGCCCCGTAAGTTTCAATTGTTTTGAATGGATCCACCACATTACCCAAACGCTTACTCATCTTATTGCCATTCTTGTCCAGCACTAACCCATTTGATACACAGGTTTTATAAGCAACGGAATCAAACACCAATGCTGCAATGGCATGAAGTGTATAAAACCATCCTCTTGTCTGATCCACACCCTCAGCAATAAAATCAGCAGGGAAACTTTGTTTAAATGTTTCCTTATTCTCAAATGGGAAATGCCATTGAGCATAAGGCATCGCTCCGCTGTCAAACCAAACATCAATAAGATCAGGAACCCGTTTCATTGGTTTTCCTGACTTACTCACCAGCACTATCTCATCTACATAAGGTTTGTGCAGATCAAGAATGCCTTCGTGTAAATAATTTTTATTTACATCTCCATCTAATACTTTATTGGCCTCTTTAATTCCATTATTCAATTCTTCAATGGAGCCGATGCAAATCTCTTCGTCTCCATCTTCTGTTCTCCAGATCGGCAAAGGTGTTCCCCAGAACCTTGAGCGGCTCAGGTTCCAGTCTACCATATTCTCCAGCCAGTTACCAAACCTACCCTCTCCGGTTGATTTGGGTTTCCAGTTGATGGTTTTATTCAGTTCCACCATTCTTTCCCTGATAGCTGTGGTTTTGATGAACCACGCATCCAATGGATAATAAAGAACCGGCTTATCAGTTCTCCAGCAATGCGGATAGCTATGTTCGTATTTCTCAACTTTAAAAGCCCTGTTTTCTTTTTTGAGTTTTACTGCTATGTCAACATTTACATCAACATAGTTGGGATCATCTTTATAATTTTTTACATAGCGATTGCTGAATTCTCCCAAACCATCTACAAATTTTCCTTCCCGATCCACCATGGTGAGAATGCCGATGTTAAAATTCTTACCCACCTTATAATCATCTGCACCAAATGCTGGAGCTGTGTGAACGATACCGGTACCTTCTTCTGTTGTTACAAAGTCACCAAGAATAATATGAAAGGGTTGAGCACCGGGGCTAATGTCTCTTACTTTTTCAATTGAGTTTGCCTCAAATGGAAGCAATTGCTCATATCTGATATTATAAAGTTTTTCACCTTTATAATTACCTAAAATTTTCCAAGGTATTATTTTATCCCCTTGTTTATATGAGTTAAAATCAACATTTAGACCTTCGGTCTGAAAGTATTTGCCCAGTAATTTCTGAGCAAGAATTATGTAAATTTCTTTATGAGTATACGGATTAAATGTTCTAACTAAAGTGTAATCTATCTTTGGCCCTACAGTTAAGCCAAGATTTGAAGGTAATGTCCAAGGAGTTGTAGTCCATGCTAGAAAGAAAACCTCAGCAGAATCTGCAGCATCAAATAAGAATTTTGATTTTTCATTCTTAACAGCCTTGAACATCGCTACTACACTCGTATCCTTCACATCTTTATAAGTTCCGGGTTGATTTAATTCATGTGAACTTAAACCTGTTCCCGCAGCAGGTGAATAAGGTTGAATGCTGACGCTTTCGTACAACAACCCCTTTTTATACAACTCACTCAATAACCACCAGAGTGTTTCAATGTATTCATTCCTGAAAGTGATATAAGGGTCATTCAGGTCAACCCAATAACCCATTTTGCGGGTAAGGTCGTCCCATTTGTCTTTATATCTCAATACCGCTTCACGGCATTTCTGATTGTATTCTTCAACAGAAATTTTCTTGCCGATATCTTCTTTTGTTATTCCCAGTTCTTTTTCTACTCCCAACTCGATCGGTAAACCATGTGTATCCCATCCTCCTTTACGTTTTACCTGGAAACCTTTCATGGTCTTGTAGCGGCAAACAAGATCCTTCAGTGTTCTGGAAATAACATGGTGAATGCCGGGCATGCCGTTGGCGCTGGGCGGACCTTCATAAAACACAAAAGGTGTGGCTCCGTCCCGCAGGGATACACTTTTTTCAAAGGCCTGGTTACCAGACCATTTGGAAAGCATTTCCTGCTCAATGGACGGCAGATTTAACCCTGTAAATTCCCTGTATTTAACACTCATAGCCATGCTAAAAAGAGGGCAAAGTTAAGGAAATAAACAGCGGGTCTTGCTATGATTTATCACAGAAAATCTAATGGTAAATGATACTCTCTTTACAAACTGAAAACCTCCCATTGCGGGAGGTTTTTCAATCAGGTTTTATAATCAGATCAATGTGTTCCGGCCATTAACTTTTCATCGTTGGCTATAAACTTGTTGATCTCTTTTTTGATCCGGTTATCAAGATCGGAAGAAGTAATTTTTTGGGCAGCATAATCATTTGAAAGACTGATGAGATATTCATGCAAGAATTTGTCATCGATTTTATTCTTCAGGGAAATGGTATCATGTGTATTTACATAATCAGTCCAGATAGTTCGTACATGTCCCCAGAATTCTTTGTTCTTTTCCCAGTATTCCTTTGCTGCTGCACATTCTTTTTCATCAATTCTTTTATAAGTATTCAGCCCTTTTTCTTCCACCAGCAGTTTATCGGAATTATCGGAACGAATGATCTTTTGGTTATCCTGTTCATGCACATAGCCATTATCGGAAATATTGAGCCTGTTGGTTCTTTTTAAAATATTATAATCATTGCGAACAGAATATTCTCTTCTTGGCAAAGGCGCATCGGTGGTGTTTTGCCAGATGATCTTTCCATCTAGATTAACAAACTGGCTAAAACCCTGGTAGCGGGGTTCATCGGCCACTTCCCAAACGGTTTGCATCCACTTTCCTTTTACCTGCTCAGCCGGCAATGTTTCTTTAACCCAAACCCTGTCACCTTTGTATTTCCAGATAACCGGGCTTTCATAAGTCCATTCCTCTCTCCAGTGCTTTACGACCATAGTCGGAGAAACGACAAGCAAATGCTGGATGACCACCTTCTTATCACTAACTTCAATAGGAAGTGCCAGCTCGGCTACGCCACTTGTTTCTTCCCGGTTATGATATTTATAATCAGGGTCAGGTGAGAAAGTTTCAGCATACTTAAAATCCACTTCAAAACAGCCACATAACTTGTCAATAATTTTTTTGTCTTGCGAGTTTTGACTGAAAGTATTTATACATATACTTAATAGTAAAAAAAGAGTTCCTATCCTATTTGTCATATCGTCTGAAATTTCTGCAAATCAAAACCAGAAACTCCTTAACAGGTTACGGAATGCGAAATCGGTTTTACGCAAAAAGAAAAAACCGCCCAAGGCGGTTTCTCTTTCGTTTATCTGAAAATTTAGAAAGTGGTTGTTCCATTGGACTGATATGTATACCTGAAAGTATAATAACGTTGTTCACTTATTTTGATTTCATCAGAAGCAGAAGCAAGTGGTGTAACGCCACCCCTGTAATAATTCAATATTTCTACTTTAGCATACTTTCCACTGGCTGTACGAATTACCAATACACGACCGGGAACCGGGGTTAGCAAATTTGTTGCCCCATCATAATTATACCAGCCCTTGCCTGAACCCCTGGCAATAGCATAACTAACAGGATGGTTATCCACTCTAAAAACAGAATCCTGCGGAACAGAAGTTAAAGCATCAAAAGTGCCAACATAAACAAATGCTCCCCCATTGCCGGGTCCGCCTGTTGTATTATTTACACGAATAGTAGTACCAGAAAAAGCAAGATCCCATTTTGATGTTGCTGAATCGCTGTTGGGTATCCATTTGTTGGTTTCCAAACTAAAAAAAGAATAAACACCTGCCCCTACAGGCTGGCCGCTTGGAGCCAATCCAATTATAGTATCTGCAGGAAGATTATTTACTGTTGCTATTTTTCCATTTACGGAAACACTGAATGCACCCGGATCAACATTTTGTTCGGTTTTGTCTTTGGTACAGGATACGATTGTAGCTGAAATCAATACCGCTGTGAGAATGTTCTTTTTCATCTTAGTTTTATTTGTTTTTATTGTGAGATATTATTTACTTCTTAAAAGGTCAACCTTGAATGCCACATAGATCATTCTTCCCTGGAAAGTGGGAAGATTATCTGTATCCTGGTAATTGAATACATTATCCATACCCGCCTGCAGGCTGATATGATTTTTAAATGTCTTTCCTGCTGAAATATTTACAAGCGGGTAACCACTGGCAAATTCATCATTGCTGTTATACAGGCCATTACCATCCCTGTCAGAAACCGCCCATTTACTTCTGTACATGATTCTTGTTGTAGCAAAAAAATCTTTTGTGGATTCATAAGTGATCTTCAGGTTAGCCATATGCTTACTTCTGCCGGGCAACCCGATATATTCACTTTTATTCATGACCCTGCTGCTGCCATTGCCATCTCTTGTATACTCTTTTCCTTCCTTTACATTTTTTAATTCTTCCTTATCTGCTGTTTTAAGCAATTGATAACCCGCCGAAATACTAACTTGTTTTATCGGCTTCCAGTTAATTTCAACTTCTCCACCTTCAGTAAAAGCTTTATTTACATTTATATAGCTGTATATCTGTGCTCCGTTTGATTTTGTAGCAACCTGTCTTACATCAATCAGTTGATCTATATCATTGCGGAACAAATTCAGATTCATTGAAAGATTTTCAGAATACAAATAAGTTCCCCCTACATTTATACCCGTAGAAAATTCAGGTTTTAATTCTTTCAACCGGTAGAAATCATCATTTACTTCTGCCACTTGACCTATTCGTTGTAATTCTGTAATGATCTTTACCGCATCAATTGTTCCAAAAACAGAATACCCACCCGCTGCATTATTTGTGAAATTCAGATATAGCTGCCGGAAGTCCGGAGCTTTAAAACCACGACCAATTGAAGCATTTAATAGTATTTTATTACTTGCCTTATACCTGACAGCAAGCTTGGGACTGAATGCAGCAGCAAACAATTTGTTATCATCATATCGAAATCCTGTTATAATCGTTGTCTTTGTACCAGGACGCCATTCCTGTTGCACAAATCCATAAAAGATGGTATTTGTTTTTTTACTGCCGAAATCATCGTACCTCGTTGAACGAACCTGGTCTGCTGTATAACCACCACCAACGGTAACTGTCATTTTATCCCAGTTAAAATCCGTCTGATTTTCAGCCCTGTAAAAATGTTGTCTGAATTCATCTGTGTAAGCACTGTCAGGAACTTCTTTGAATTTTAGTTTTTGCGAACCATTATACGAGGTTGCATATAATCTTAATGATGATTTTATTCTTTTACTGAACTGGTGAGTCAACACTGGGTTAATATTCAGATCCTGGTTTGCTTCTCTTCCATAAGAGCTTGTTATGGTGCCGTTATTACTTACAGCAAACTCCTGTTTTATATGATCATATGCATGGCGAACAGCCAGTGTAAGTTTTGTATTAACTGTAAACGGATAACTGAATTGTATTTGGTTAGTAAGCCTCCAGATAGGTTGCGCAACTTTATCTTTCGAAAAAGGCCTAAAACTGATCCCATCAAGATAATTGGCATTACTAAAGAACTGAACTCCGATTTTATTAATTGTAGTACTTCCTTGTAAATTGACATCGGTATTTTTAAATGTATTGTTACCAACAGGCAACGCCCAGCCATTATCCGAATTACCGAAGCCATAGCGTATCCCTGCATTAAGTTTTTCCCGATAAGCTTTATCCGTAATAATATTAATAACTCCTGCCAGGGCTTCTGAGCCGTACAGGCTTGATGAGGGCCCTTTGACAATTTCAACTTTCCTGATATTACCTACAGAAATCCGGTTAAGATCAAAAACTCCGCCTGTTCGTCCTACCAGGGGTTCACCATCAATCATAATAAGAGTATAATCCGGATTAAGACCCTGCATTTGTACTCCGGCTCCAAAACTATTGGTGATATAAAGTCCGGCCTGTTCCTGCAAAATATCCTTCAGTCTTACAGAACCAGCTTGCTGAATGGTTTTGTTATTTATTATTCTAACAGGAACAGCCACATTTCCCAGTTTTCTTTCTGTGCGGGTAGCAGTAACAACGATCTCATCCAATATTCGATCGGCATTAAATGTAGTATCAGCCTGGGAGAATGAATCAAGTGTAGTTATTATGAAAACGAACAAAGCAGTGATTCTGTACATATAAATTTATTCGCCGCAAAGATTCTCCGGCATTTTTTCCGGATTATCATGCAATTGTCAAGATGAAATGAATTTGCAATGTTTGACAGTGGAGTGACAAGAAAAAAATGTCCGTCATGATCTAAATTGATAAATATCATTTAGCAATACCCGGCGCAATCATGTTTCCAAATAAAATTTCTGAATGCGTAAAAAAAATTTCAGATACAGTGAGGTTATTAAAAACCAAGAGGGTGGTTCAAAAGAACCACCCT
>DAOLIV010000003.1:0-209537 GCA_035328345.1 Chitinophagaceae bacterium
CATATCAAAAGATACAGCACTGGCAAATCATCCATTAATATTTAAGGAGGAGATCATGAAAGAATCCGGGATTTTTAAAAATGATACCGAAGAGATTATGAATACCGGGGACATTGATGCTTCACTAAAAGCAATGATGAAGCGCAGAATTGAGCGGCAAAATGAATTTGAAGTGATCATGAGTGAGTTTTGTGATAAAGTGGATGTACTGAAAAAATCGAATTTTGATAAGGCAGAAAAGACAAAAAGAACAACAGCCTATGCGCAAAAATTTTTCAACGATAGCAAACGCATGTATGATAAAGGGATTCTTGAAATAGAAGACATATGTCATACCCTCGAACAAACTTATGTTCAGAAATTTGACCCGAATGACCTCCTTGTATATGTTGATTATAAAGAAAGCTATACTTCCCAAAAAGATAGTGTGAGTAATAGCGCAGATGATGAAACCAGCACAAAGCCTGTTACTGAAGAAGAAAAAAATTACCTGGTTGGTGATTGGGATGACAATGGCAATACCATTTCACTTGAAAAAAGCGGGGCAATGAAATATTCAATGGCCAGCGGTGACAATGGTAACGGTACATGGAAAATTGAAAACAACAAACTAAGAATAGACAGCCACAGCAACCTTACTCAATTAAATTATACTTGGTATTTGAAACTCAGCGATATCAAAAAGAATTCATTCACTATGACCCTCACTGCAAAACCCTATGACACCTATCATCTCAAAAGGGTAAATACCAAATGATACCACTTTGTGGTAGTTTCTAAACTTTTATTTTCTATATCTTCAAGCCGGTAACATTACGATATGCTGGTAAAAACATTTGGTAGCGCTGTATACGGTGTGGAAGCAATAACCATTACAATTGAAGTAAATTGGTTATCTGCGTCTGGAAAAGATCCGCTTATCGTGGGCCTGCCCGATAGTGCGGTAAAAGAAAGTCTGCAAAGGGTGGAAAGCACTTTTAAGACAAATGATTACCAGATGCCGAGAACCAAAGTAGTGGTTAACCTGGCACCGGCAGATATAAAGAAAAGTGGAACTGCTTTTGATCTCCCGATAGCTCTGGGCATACTCGGGGCTTCTGAGCAATTAACGAATAAAGAAGCACTGGCCAATTATGTTATCATGGGTGAACTATCACTGAATGGTGAAATTCGTCCAATAAAAGGAGCTTTACCGATAGCTATACAAGCAAGAAAAGAAGGATTTAAAGGATTATTTGTTCCAAGGGCGAATGCCCGGGAGGCCGGAATGGTTAATAACCTGAACGTTTATGGTATTGATCATATTAAAGAGGTAATTGACTTTTTTGAAAATGAGGAAAAAGGACTGGAGCCTGTCATTATTAATACAAGAGAAGAGTTTTTCAATTCACAATACGAATTTGAAATTGATTTTGCAGATGTAAAGGGACAGGAGAATATTAAAAGAGCCCTGGAAATTGCCGCAGCAGGAGGACATAATGCGATATTGATCGGTCCACCCGGCGCCGGTAAAACCATGCTTGCTAAAAGATTGCCGACCATTTTACCCCCGCTTACTTTACAGGAAGCTCTGGAAACAACAAAAATTCATTCAGTAGCAGGAAAACTCCCGGAAAACTCCACTCTTGTTTCTAAAAGGCCTTTCCGTTCACCGCATCATACCATCAGCGATGTAGCGTTGGTGGGCGGTGGTGGCAATCCGCAACCCGGCGAGATATCATTAGCACATAACGGAGTTTTATTTTTGGATGAATTGCCTGAATTCAAAAGAACAGTATTGGAAGTGATGCGGCAACCCATGGAAGAAAGAAGAGTAACAATTTCAAGAGCTAAAGTTGCGGTTGATTTTCCGGCTTCTTTCATGTTGATGGCAAGTATGAACCCTTGCCCCTGCGGTTTTTATAATCATCCCGAAAGAGAATGCACCTGCCCACCCGGAGCTGTGCAGAAATATCTAAATAAAATATCAGGGCCATTGCTTGACAGGATCGACCTGCATGTAGAAGTAACTCCTGTTGCTTTCAGTGAACTCTCAGCGATCAAACCACAGGAATCTTCATCACAAATAAGAGACAGGGTTATCGCAGCAAGAGAAAAACAAGCCGAACGTTATAAAAATTACAATGGTATTTACTGCAATGCTCAAATGAGCAGTAAAATGTTAAAAGAAATATGTGTCATCAACCAGGTTGGCGCCAACCTGCTGAAAGCGGCTATGGAGAAATTAAATCTGTCAGCAAGAGCTTATGATCGTATCTTAAAAGTTTCCAAAACAATCGCTGATATTGCAAATAGCGATAATATAAAACCGGAACATTTAGCAGAAGCGATTCAATACAGGAGTTTGGACAGGGAGGGATGGGCAGGTTGATCCTAAGATCACACAAACCATTTTTTCTTTTTGTAAACACAAGGTATCCGGGTCATTTCATCATATTTATTTTCAAATAACCTACTACGATATATATCAAATAACTCTTTGACAGCCGGAAATTCATTCATTTTAAACCTGTCCTGGTGTTTTGAGATAAGTTCCGGGTGTTGAACTGAATAACCACTGAAATGATAAAAGATCAGTGGTTCATAATTTACTAAAAAGACATCACCACTCTTTTCAATTTTTCTTTCATGAAGATTCCAATAAGCTGCATTGCAACCGGGGTGACGAATGATATTAACTCCATCAAAGAAAAGCGGCACAAAATTCAGCCAGCTTTGATCACTGGACAATCCTGCTTTTCCATCTTCAAAGCAATGATCAACCAGGATGTTTCTCCACCAGTTCAGGAAATGCAGTCCATTCTCATCATTTTTAACACCAAAAAAACCAGCATTGTAAATCCCTGTTTTCAGTACCGATGTTTCATGAGGTCTCTTACCATCATCAGGGAATGGCGACAGTATTTGAGGAGTTAATAATATTGAATGGTTATCAAATTCCTTATCAATTATTTTTAACGAAGAAAAAACCAGGATATCTGTATCAAAATATATTGCCTGATTAGCCGCAAACTTCTCCATAAAGAAAAGTGCAAACCAGGGTTTTAAGGCACAGCTCAGTTCCAGTAACGAATAACGTTTCTGCATTTCCCGGAACTGAGGTATCGACAACTGATCCACCTCTGTTATCTGATGTGGAAGAAAAAAATCACAATCAATCCTCTTATCAATTTTATCAACCAGACCGATGTAAAGCTTACATCCCGGATTATTTTGAGTAATCGAATCTCCCAGCGACTTTGCCTGTGATAGATAAGCAGCGGTGCACACTGTATAAATTATCGTTGATTCCATATTTTATTTTATCGAAATAAAAATCAAGCTACCAGTCCCCTGTAAATATCAAGATATTTCTTGGCTGCTGCGTCCCAATTAAAAAGTGCAGCCTGTTGCTTTATTTGCTTCTGCCTGTTGTTATTCCGGTAGTCGTTCATGCCATTTTCAAATACAGACCGCATTGCTTCAGGACTAAAATCATCAAAATAATAAGCCGCACTGCCTCCTATTTCTGGCAGGCTCATAAACTTTGACAAAAACACAGGTTTGCCAAAATGCATAGCCTCTAGTGGCGGCGCCCCAAAACCCTCGGCAATTGAAGGAAACATAAAAGCATGACAATGTCTGTAGTACCAGTATTTATTTTTTTCATCTATAGCACCGATTAATTTCACTCTTTGCCCGACTCCCAATCGATTTGCTTCCTCCACAATTTTTCTGGCATAATCAAAATGATTAAGGCCGGCAATGATCAATTCAAAATTATTATTCACAAGCAAAGCCGGTAGCACATGAAAATTCTTTCGTGGTTGCACAAGACTTAATGAGAATAAAAAAGAACCTGAAGGTCGGTATACAGGGTCATCAAATTCCTCAAATTCGTTTACGGTGTACCCATTATAAATAACAGAACAGGGTTTGTTGTCAATCTCCAGGTACTGCTTTGCCTGTGCCAGTGCGAAATTTGAAATTGAAACAATATGATCAGCCCTGTCAGCATTTTTTTGCATTAATGAAAGCGACCGGTTATTTCTTTTGCTATTGCCGGGTCCTTCCACAAGAAAATTCATATCATGAATGGTGTAAACAACTTTTGTCCGCTTATTAAACGGCCGGTACTGTGAAATTCCTGTGGTAAGATGCCACAGATCATATTTACTGGTTCCTGTTTGAAAAAATTTGTGATATCTTTTATGCTCCAGGTAATTTGGCTTGTTACCAAAATATCCGAATTTGTTTTTCGGCAAATAATAATACAGATTTTCGTCACTTGAAATATTGTTCAGCAGATGAGTTGCCAGTTGAACTGAAAAGCTGTAAAGGCCATTATACGGGTTGTGCCGCAACCGATGCAGATCAACCAGGTATTTTTTCATTTTTGCAATTTAAACCGAAACGCTAAAACTTGTTATTTTTTCACGAACTTGTACGCCATTTCTATTACTTGTTGAATTATCTTACTTATGAAGATATTAGTTAAATATCTGAAGCCGTATAAATGGCTTGTGGCACTGGTACTACTATTAGCTGCTGTTAATATTGGTTTTTCTTTGGTTGACCCGATCATTTTTGGGAAACTGATCAATCTTGCATCTTATCATCAGAAAGTAGTTCCGTTTAACTGGCATGATTTCCTGTTTGTGAACACTACAATTGTTGATAAGTCAACATTAAAAGATGCAGATGGTGCGATCAGGATAGTTGAAAAAACAAAGGTTATATATGGAGTTTTATGGCTATTGCTGGCATCCATTTCTGTAGCCATGGTAAGTCGTATAGCCAAAGCATTCCAGGATTATTTTCAGAATCTCATTACTCAAAAATTTGGCGCTTCTGTTTTCACAGAGGGTCTGCAGCACGCCATGAAACTTCCTTACCAGGAATTTGAGGATGCCCGGAGCGGGGAAACATTAATGATTTTACAAAAGGTGAGGATCGATACAGAAAAATTCATCGCCAATTTTATCAATGTTTTGTTCCCGGTAATTGTGGGGATCGTATTTGTTGCTGTTTATGCCACAGTTATTCATTGGAGCCTTCCGATAATTTATTTCGGCGGCATATTTCTGCTTACTATCATTTCAAACCTGCTGAGTAAAAAAGTAAAAACAATTCAAAAGAAAATTGTTGGCCAAACTACAGCCCTGGCTGGCGCCACGACTGAATCACTACGCAATATTGAGCTGGTAAAAAGTCTTGGGCTTACGGAGCAGGAAGTTTCCCGTCTCAATAAAAATACTTTCAAAATTCTTGGTCTTGAGCTGACTAAAGTAAAAAGAATACGAAGCATCAGCTTTGTGCAGGGAACATTTGTTAATACACTAAGACAACTCATACTGTTCATGCTGCTTTGGTTAATTTTCAGGGGGAGAATGGATGCAGGGCAGTTAGTAACCATGCAGATATTTTCATTCTTTGTATTTGGCCCCTTACAGGAAATAGGAAACATAATCTTATCCTATCGTGAAGCTCAGGCGTCACTTGAGAATTTCGACAATTTAATGAAGAAAACTCCTGAAGCTAAACCTCACAAGCCTCTTCATTTGGGCCAGATACAAACATTGGAATTTGACCATGTCGGTTTTAAACATAGGACCGCCATCCAAAATGCGATTAACAATATCAGTTTTAAATCAAAGATCGGTGAGACGATTGCATTTGTCGGTCCTTCGGGTTCCGGGAAAACAACAATGATGAAACTTCTGGTTGGATTATACCGACCCCAGACAGGGAAAATATTATATAATGGTATTGATGAAAATAATATCGATTTCGAGGATCTGCGTAACCAGATCGGGTTTGTTACACAGGATACCCAGTTATTCTCCGGAACAATAAAAGAGAACCTGATGTTTGTGAATCCAACTGCCACAGAAGAAGATTTACATGATGTTCTTATTAAGGCATCCTGTCAAAATCTGCTGGCGAGAGCAGAAAGAGGACTTGATACCATGATCGGGGAAGGCGGCCTCAAACTATCAGGAGGAGAAAAACAACGATTATCCATTGCAAGAGCATTACTAAGAAAACCAAAGCTGTTATTATTTGATGAAGCTACATCAGCCCTGGATTCATTAACCGAAGAAGCTATTTCGGATACCATCCGGGAAATCTCACAGGCAGGTAACCAACTTACCATTTTGATTGCACACCGTTTATCAACCGTAATGCATGCTGATAGAATTTATGTTCTGGAAAGAGGTGATGTAGTTGAAACCGGAACACATGAAAAACTGCTTGAGGAAAAAGGGCTATATTATGCCATGTGGAGGCAACAAATAGGAGAAAGAAAAACTAAAATTTCAGTCGCATAAGATATCATGGGCATTTTATCAATATTTGGTTCGGGAGAAATAAAAGAAGCCTTGAAAAAAGGAGCTGTTGTAATTGATGTACGTACTGCACAGGAATACGACAATGGAAGAGTTCCTGGCTCTGTTAACATTCCTGTTGACAGAATTGCTACAAGTGTGGAACGGATAAAAGGAATGAATAAACCTATCGTTTTTTGTTGTGCCTCAGGCATACGGAGCAGAACAGCCAAATCCATTATGCAAAAACATGGGATGAAAAATGTTTATGCAGCCGGTAGTTGGGAAAAAGTATTAAAGATTATGAATAAGCTGTAACGTCATTTATTCTTTTCTTCCTTTTGTTCTCCACTCTACCACAGGTCAGAAAAAAAGTTGGATTGATCCAGGTCTTCCATATCACTAAGCTCCCACTCTAACGCTTTTGTACTTTGAGAGATTTCAAGCAGTGAAATGATTAATGATGCCAAAAGGCTTAAAAGACTGGCCGCAAAAATATAACTGTTTAACTGTGTCCAGCCTTTATACACTCCATACATGGTGACTACGCAACACAGGAAACTAAATACACCCGATGCCTGCATTTGTCTTACCAGGTTGATTCTTACCCTGAGAATTTTAATCTGTTTCAACAGCAAATGATTTTTTTCTCCCCTCATATACTCGTCATGGAGTTTACGGATGAGATTGGCCAGGGCCAAGTAACGGTTGGTATAAGCCAGCAGCAAAAGGCTGATAGCAGGGAAAAGGAGTGCAGGGGTATTGAAAGTGATTTCCATCCTGCAATTTACTTCTAAATTATATCCTTGAAACTCCCTACCCGGCCTCAATTACCTGAAAAATCCAATGGTATGTTCACCTTAATTGAAAAATTTCTGCCTGCATTAAAAACCCCTGTTCTGCCTGTCAGGTTATTGGTATCCGTATATTTTAAACGGCTAAGATGGCTTTGCCATGCAACATCCGTTAAATTCAAGAGCCCTACGTGGATGGAAAAAATTGTCTTCTTCTTTGATAAAATATCAGCACCCAAACCAGCATTCAATATAGTGTACCCCGATGTAGGTGTTTCTGTATCAAACCCTGTAAAGGGATGATCTTGTTTGAATGTTGTAGCGGTTTCCATTTTTGCATAAAGATTCTGGAACACTTTCCCGGCTTTAATAAAATTTCCTCTCAGTTCACTTTTCCAGACCGGGGCAGGTATCAGGGGCAGGTTATAGCTTCCTGATTTTGTGTTATCAAGAAGGTTATCAAATTTCCCTCTTACAAAAGAAAAACTGTTTTCAAAGTGAAGCCAGTCCAGCGGATGCGGATGGATATCCAGTGTTAGTTCCATTCCATACAGCTTTGCATCATTCTGGTTGAATTTATAAGATGGAATATTTTCTCCATCTGAAAAAACCAATGAATCACCTCCAAAAACAGAATTCAGTTTATTATAAAAAATAAAATCGTTGATCCGGTTATAGAAAGTTGATAAACTTAAATTGAAATGCTCTTCACTCAGTTCAAACCCTGCATCCGTTTGAAAACTTTTCTCAGACTTCAGATCAAGATTTCCATACTCATAGCGATTGGTTCCTTCATGTGCTCCGTTACTTGCCAGTTCAGCCAATGTTGGTGCCCTGAATCCTCTTGCCACATTAAACTTGAGCACTATCTTTTTTTGTGGTGACCAGGTTAAACCGGCACTTCCAGAAAAATTGGAAAAAGATTTTTTAAAAGACGGGAATATTACATCCATCCCCTCAATAAGTTCTTTGGAATTCACATTACGATTATCCAGTCTCAGTCCGCCACTAAGCGTAACTTTATCAAAAAATCGCTGGGTGTAGACAAATCCACCTGCATCAAACAGGTTATATTCCGGTATCAGAACTTCAGCTCCCTTATTTTTATTGGATTGAGACATGCCGCTGACTCCAATGGTAGTATGCCACTCCTTCATCTCCGGTAATTGCCAATGAACACTATAATTAAATGTTCCAAGATCAAAATAAAGTTCCTTTTCTTCAGGGTCTTCAGCATTGCCAAATTCCTGGCGGATATTCTGCTGATAGCCCAAATTAATTTTCAACCGACTTTGCCCAATTGCAAAATTGTTATCCGAAATAATTTTATTATGCTGTACTCTTTGCTTTGGAACAAATAAATCTCTTGTACTGAGATCTTCATCAGTGGCAACTCTTTCAAGAGGCGATCCGCCAAACAAAATAAATTCACCTGTGGCATCATCTCTTTCTCCTTCAATCAAACCAAGATGCTGATCGAAGCGACTGAAAATAATATGACTATAACCCCAGCTTTTATTAAACCCGGCATAACCTCCAAAATTCTTTTCATTAAATCCTGAATTCAGCACTTTTCCGTCATACTTGTTTTTATAATTACCTGCAGATTTATAAGTGCCATAAAAATTCCAGTTAAATCCATTTTTGTTACCCGTTATGTTTCCGTTTAATCCGAACAACCCATTATTGGTTTGATAATTAGAAAGAATGTTCCCTTTAATTACTCCTTCAGCAACCGGCACATTTGTAATTAGATTTATTACTCCTGCCAAGGCATCACTTCCATACATTAAAGAGGCTGGGCCTTTTAATACTTCCGCTTTTGCAACACTCATCTCATCAACTTCGATTCCGTGTTCATCACCCCACTGCTGACCTTCCTGTCTGATACCATCATTTATCACAACCACCCGGTTATAACCAAGTCCACGAACAATTGGTTTTGAAATTGCAGGCCCGGTTGAAAGTTGAGCAACTCCAGGCACCTTACCAAGTGCATCAATAATATTAGTTGAGGGAGTTTGAAGCAAAGCGGTCCGGCTCATCAATGTCACAGGAACAGGAGTACGACGGATACTGGTGGCACCGGAAACTCCTGTAATAACCACTCCCTGGTTTTCAGTAACAACAGGTTCCAGTTGAAAATTCTTTGTAAGATTCTCATTCAATTCGATGTGTTCTACAACAGTGCTATAGCCGGTATGTGAAACCTCAACTACATGATGGCCGGATGGAATATTATTCAGGATATAATTTCCCTGGTCATCAGCAATCGCACCTATTTTATCATCGGTCAGGTATATCGACGCACCAGCCAGCGGTTCCCCGGATTTTGCATCTGTTATTTTTCCGGTTAAAGAGAGTTTTAGTACAGGGTCATTAGCAACCGAACCTGCTGCATTAAGATTTATTACTGTAAAAAGTAGAATCGATATAATTAAAATTTGTTTCATAACTGATATTGTAAATGAGCAGGCGAGGCCTGAATCAGAAAATAAAAATTCCTTGAAAATCCAGATCAGTCAGACCTGTAGAACTTTTAGCAGCGGGGAGGCGCCCTGCCTTTGGAAGATGTAACAGTTAGAGAAATAATCTGAGCCTCTGTTAAGAGGTGGCTCTCTTTTAAAAATGAAAAATTTTTAGAAACAAAAACCGGTAGTGGTGTTTGAAAATCTTTGGAAAGCTGAAAATCGCAAATGGCACAGGCCGTTTTACCGGAGTATTTAGTTATGCCTGAGTTTTGTTTTTCAACAATACCCTGATCGTGTGCATGAAAAGCTTTTTCTGCATATACAAAAAGAAATAATCCCAGGAAGAAAGCTGAAATGATCCTTTTGATTCCGTTATGCTGAAAAATTTGCACGGGTCAAAAATAGATAAATTTTACTATTTGCAACAATGTTTCGTATTTTTTATATGGGTGGTAGCAGCCTAACGAGCCTTCAACATGGCTTTCACCTGTTGAACAGGCCCGTTTTGGAAACGGGCATAATAAACACCCGAAGGCAAAGCCCCACTTTCGAAAGTTATTGTGTAGGTACCGGGAGTGTATTCTCCGTCAACAGGAGTTTTAATTACTCTGCCCAACATATCCATGATCTGGATAAGTGTGTGACCTCCTTTTGTAGTGAACTTTATAGTAGTAGATTCTGTAAACGGGTTGGGATAGTTTGAGATCAGTTCCACACCTGATTGATTGGGGTCACCGGTTCCGGTTGCTCTGCAAGCCGCATCATTACAGATATTCAGGCTTTGGAAATTCTGGAATAATATTGTCTGAATTGTTGCTGGTGGCACACAGAACCATCTTTCCAAAACCGAGGCATATATACTCCTGAAATCATACTGCATCGGAATGTTATCATTCACGGTAACATTTGAAGGAATGGCTGGATTATTTCCGGTAACCCCCGGAGTTGCCTGTTTTCCAAAAATAAACATGGGTGCTGCCGCTCCATGGTCCGTTCCTACACTTGAGTTTGATTTAATTCTTCTTCCAAATTCAGAGAATGTCAAACCAATTACCCTGTCCTGGATACCTAAAAACTGGCAATCGTCCACAAAAGCTTTTAATGCATCCGATACATTCTTTAATAAATTAGCATGAGTACCTGTTGTAGTGTCCGAAGTATTCACCTGTAAGGAGTGAGTATCAAAACCACCATAACTTACCATATAAATGCGGGTCTTCAATCCACCCTTAACAAGACGAGCAACAATTTTCAACTGATCTGCCAATGAATTATTGGATGGATATGTTCCCTGCTGTGTAACGAGGTTTGCAGCAGCAACTATTTGTTGTGCATACAGATTAGTTTGATTAGCAACAGTACGGATATACGTTAACTCATCTCCCATCGGATTATTTGGCGCCGGATCCAGCACATTATTGATCAGGTTATAAAAACTCGTCGGGTTAGTGATGCTCATACCCATGCTGACACTTGGCCCCTGCAATGCCAGTGAAGTAATAGAACCGATCTGAATAGCTAAAGGATCAGGCATTGTTGAGTTGGGATATCCTGTTGGATAATTTGGATATTCTGTATTTAAATATCTTCCCGCCCAACCTGATGATACTACTTGGTCGCTCGACGAACCACTCATCCATATATCTGTTGCCCTGAAGTGTGAAAAATTCGGCGAAGGATAACCTACAGCCTGTACAATATTTAATTTCCCTTCATTATATAATGCCTGCAAGCCAGTCATAGAAGGATGTAAACCGGTGTTTGCATAGCCATTCAATGATAATATCCTGTTCTGTGGTATTGCAACATTTGACCTTGCATTAAAGTAATCTGCGTATGTAGAGATAGGAATAACCATGTTCAATCCATCATTCCCGCCATTTAACTGTACTATTACCAAAACATGGTCAGTGTCTATTGTGGGATCCATCAATGCCTGCAGTAATGGAGAATTTGCATGAAATGCTTTTACGGAATACCCGTCAACAATAGCAGGCAATAAAGCTGCAGCCGGCACTGAATTTTTTATAAAATCTCTTCTTCTCATAAACTAATTTTTAGGAATCAGGATAATTGGTATTCCGATAAATTCATCAGGTGTTTATAAAAAGCTCTTAAACGGGTATTCACAATATTGAAATTGGCCGTATTGCTTGGATCAGCCAGGTAAGCAGTCCATGCATTGGTCCAATAATAATCCTGTGTCTGATTACTCAGCAGAATTTGTTCTTTGATCGTTTGCTTCGTGGAAGCAGAAAGCGGTACCCTGTATATAATCCCCAATGTATCATCAATCAAAGCATTCGGATCGCCGGGATTTGGTAATGATTGAGTAAAAGCAACTGCATTAATGACAATTTTCTTTCCATTCCTTGTATATCCATTGCCGATCATTATATCAGTAAACTGGTTTCGTTTGGGTAAGGTATCTGAATTGATCCAGAGCTCATGAAACTGGGGAGTTTGATAATAAGAAGGCCAGCCGGAAACATCAGGCGGGTCACCTATATCCTGGTTCATTGAAGCAAACCAACTCCTGATATAGTTCCACATTCCATATGCATCTGCATATTCAGTTACAGTATCAGGAAATACGACACCAAATTCCCGAAGGCAACTCACTGTCTGATCCACAGGGCTTTTGATCAGGCAGCCCTGGTTCAGAACATCAAAGAAATGCTCACTTTTTAGCAAAGCATCCAACACTGGTTTTATTTCATAATTACTATTTCGGAAGATTGTTGCTAATGGCTCAATCACATTGGTTTCGGTAGCTGCATCAATTTTATAATACACGAACCATCGGTATAAACTTCTGCAGATGTATTTGGAAACTTCGTCTTTTGTAAAGATCATACTGATCAATGCATCCGTTTCCAAAGCACCATTTGCACCCATCTGACCATTAATAACTGTATTATTATAAAATGATGAAAACTGTTTATTCGAAGTGTCATGTTTAGTAGAATCAAAAAAGACAGATAAAGTAGTTCCATTGATCCTCCAGCCCGTTAGCACCTTTGCAGCGGTTTTTACATCATTCTCAGTATAGGCAACAGCAGTTCCTTTTCCCAAAGTGAATAATTCCTGTAACTCTCTTGCATAGTTCTCGTCAGGTGCTGTATTGGTATTAAGATACCCGTTGAGATATCGAAGCATCCCCGCATCAATAGTTACGTTTTTGATAAGTTGCCTGAAATTACCCAGGCAATTTTGCCTTAATAAAGCATGGTGCCAATAAACAAAATGAGCAATGCCTATGGTATTGGTTTCAGTTCCGAAATGATCGGCCCAGAAAAGGGTTAGTTTTTCCCGAATGCTTCTATCCTGGTTGATCATTACGCCTGCCCACCATTTTTTAAAGGAATTCCTACGAACACTATTTAATGTTCCATCAGTTGTCGGATCGTTTATCCATGTTGTACCCGCCGGGACATTATTATCTGGGGTTCCCGGACTATAATCATTTACTGGGGGAGATGGTAACAGAGCAACAGGGTTTAATAACTCATCTACAGCCTGGGTAATTGTTTTTGATAAAAAATAATTTATATCAGCCTGTGTTGAACCAAAAAGTGTTCTTTTTAAAAGATGCTGTACTTCATTTCTTGTCCAAGGACCACTGTATGGATTCAGGCCTGAGTTAGTACGAAAAGTATCAGATGAGGAAACTATGGAAACTTGTTTTCGTTTCCTGGCGGTAAGAAAATCTCTCCTGTCCATGGCAATTGTTTTGGTCAGCAAGCCCTATGAAGGAATGCAGGCTGAAAAGTTTAAGCCTAAATAACAATTTTCCGGACTTGGAAAGAAGAGGAAAAATACCCGAAATGAGATGATTATTGAATATTCTCAATAATACCTGCAATACCCTGGCCACCTCCGACACAGGCAGTCACCATACCATATTTTTTATTCAACCTTTTCATATCATGCAGGTTCTGTATAGTAAGCTTACAACCTGTACAACCTAAAGGATGGCCAAGTGCAATTGCCCCGCCATTAATATTTACTTTTTGAGGATCAAGGCCTGCTTCTCTAATAACTGCCAGAGATTGAGACGCAAAAGCTTCATTCAGTTCAATAAGATCAATGTCACCAAGATTCTTTCCAGTTTGTTTCAGCACTTTGGGGATAGCTGCTACAGGACCGATTCCCATGATTCGGGGGTGAACTCCCGCTACCGCACTACCAACCAATCTCCCAATGGGTTTTAACCCCAATTCATTCATCATTTTCTCACCCATTACAATAACAAATGCAGCACCATCAGATGTCTGAGAAGAATTACCGGCAGTTACGCAACCTCCGGCAGCAAAAGCCGGTTTTAATTTAGCTAATGCTTCCATTGATGTGTCAGCTCTTGGTCCTTCATCCGTATCCACCACATATTCTTTCTTTTTTCTTTTTCCTTTTTCATCTACATATACCTGCTCAACACTTATTGGAAGGATGCCATCTTTGAAATAACCGTTCTTAATAGCATTGATTGCTTTCTGATGAGAATGATAAGAAAATTCATCCTGTGCTTCCCGACTTATATTAAAATCTTTTGCTACGGCTTCCGCTGTTAACCCCATGCTCAGGTAATAATCAGGTTCATCTTTTGCAATTGAATAGGCCGGAACAGTTTTCCAGCCCGCAGTAGGCACAAGACTCATACTTTCAGTACCGCCGGCCACAATGCAATCTGCCATTCCCATTCTGATCTTTGAAGTCGCTATCGCAATTGTTTCCAAACCTGAAGCACAATACCTGTTCACGGTCATCCCAGGAACATCAAATCCCAATGCTCTTGCAGCTATGATCCGGCCCACCTGTAGACCCTGCTCTGCTTCGGGCACAGCATTTCCAACAATAACATCATCTACTCTTTTTGCATCCAATTGGGGAACTGATGCCAGTAATCCTTTAATAACATCAATTGCCAGGTCATCGGGTCTGTAAAACCTGAAACCCCCTTTTTTAGCTTTTCCAACTGCTGACCGATACCCGGCTATTATATAAGCTTCCTGCATTGTAATAAATTTAGTTGTTTATGCAACTTCCTGTACCAAAAGTAATGAGACTTGCATTATCAACAAAATACAGCCCTTAAAGTTCTTTTATCTTCGCAGCGCTATGTATAAACTGCTGAGGAATATTCTTTTTCTCTTTTCACCCGAATGGGTTCATTATTTTTCGATGAACCTGCTGAAGGCCTTTTGCAACATTGGTTTTGTAAAAAAATGGATCGGTTCAGCATTTACCCCAAAACATATTCCTGGTGGCCCATTTAATGTATTTGGAATTGATTTTGAAAACCCGATAGGACTTGCGGCAGGGTTTGACAAGAATGCCAAATACCTGCGGGAACTGGAAGCACTTGGTTTCGGATCTGTAGAAATTGGTACTGTTACACCACTTCCCCAGGACGGCAATGAAAAACCACGGTTGTTTCGCTTACCAAAGGATAAAGCGTTGATCAACCGGATGGGTTTTAATAATGACGGAGTTAAAGCAATCGCATTGCGATTGGAAAAAAAAAGAACCAAAAATCCAAACTCCAAATTGATAATTGGCGGAAATATTGGCAAGAATAAAATAACTCCCAACGAAGAGGCATGGAAAGATTATGAGGTCTGCTTCAAAGAGCTACACCCTTTTGTTGATTATTTTGTCGTGAATGTAAGCTCACCCAATACGCCGGGCTTAAGAGAATTGCAGGAAAAAGAATCATTGAGAAAAATTCTTCATCATTTGCAAATGATCAATAATGGTAAAGCGGTAGCAAAACCGATCTTATTAAAAATTGCTCCGGATCTTACCAAGGAGCAATTGGATGAAGTAATTGAGCTTGCACTTGAGATCAATCTTGACGGGATTGTGGCTACTAACACAACTATCAGCCGTAAGAATCTTAAAACTTCAGAACCGCAGCTTACAGCAATCGGCGCCGGAGGTCTTAGTGGTTTGCCAGTAAAGAAAAGAAGTACTGAGATCGTAAATTATATTTCGCAAAAAACAAACGGCTCAATACCTGTAATTGCATCAGGAGGAGTTTTTACAGCTGAAGATGCGAAAGAAAAACTGGATGCCGGAGCATCGCTGGTACAGGTTTGGACAGGATTTATTTATGAAGGACCCGGAATTGTAAAACGAATTTGTAAAAATCTATAACCAATGGAACATTTATTTACAGCCGATAGCATTATTAGTTTCATTATTCTTGTCATCCTTGAAGTGGTGCTGGGTATTGACAATGTAATCTTTGTTTCTTTATCGCTCAACAGATTACATGATGGCAAGGAACAACGCAGGGCCCGTCGTGTATGGATGATCACCGGCATTATTTCCCGCAGCCTATTATTAATGGCTCTGAGCTGGTTACTCTCTCAAAAGGGGAAATCAGTTTTCACAATATGGGATAAAGGTTTTGATCTGGCCAGCATAATTATGCTGGCAGGTGGGCTATTTCTTATATACAAATCAGTGATGGAGATACATCATAAACTGGAGGGCGAAGATCCCAATGTTGAACTGAAAAAGAAAAAAGGAATATCGTTTGCGCAGGCTGTAACACAAATAATGCTGATAGATGCAGTATTTTCTTTTGATAGTGTGATCACTGCAGGAGGCACGGCTAAACATATTGAGATTATGATCGCCGCAGTTGTGATTGCTATGATCATCATGTTTCTTTTCAGCCCTGCTATTTCAGGCTTTATTCATAAACACCCGACGTTAAAGATGCTTGCTTTATCCTTCCTGGTAATGATCGGTCTTGGATTGGTGATCGAAGGCTGGGACAGCGAAGCTGCTCACCAGTTGCATCTTAAAAATTATATTTACTTCGGTATGGCATTTTCATTTGTTGTGGAAATGCTGAACATGACGATGAGAGGACGGGCGGCAAAGAAAAGAGCTCATCTGGTAAAATTAAATGAGCCTGTATTGAGTAATGAAAAACATGAGGAAGGTTATTCTGATATGGCAAAATAATAATCATTTTTGTCTCTGCTCAAGACATTTTATCCTCTTTTTTAATAACTCATTTTCTTTTTTGTAGTGTAGTGATAACCGGGTGGCCGACCTTTCAGCACACCCGGCCTTGAGCATGAAATATCATTTCTTTATTACTCTATAACTATTATTACCTATTCGCAAAACATAAATACCAGCAGGATATTTTCTTAAATCAAAATTTCCGTTATCCCTGAATGTTTTTATCTCCAGCTTTTGACCTGTCGTATTGTATAATTCCGCAGTGATTTCCTTTTCAGATTGAACAAAAACTAGGTCACTTACAATTGTTGGAAAAACAAGTATTTCTCCGCCTTCTGCAAACCGGATCATTTTAACAGGGCTCAACTTATTAGATGAGTCCAGATCAACTATCCTCAACCTATAATAATTTATTTTGGGTAAAGGGCTATTATCCTGCCATTGATAAGAAGCCCCGCCAGCATTATTCGTAGCCAACACTGAAGCAATCGCTGAATAATTGATACGGTCTGCACTTCTCTCGATAACGAAATGCGAAACATTTTGCTCATTTGTTGTTTCCCAGCTAAGATTCACTTTTTTATTATCAGTAGTTTTAGTAGCTGTAAAGCTTAGCAAATTCAATGGTAACGGACCCTGGATAATTGTTACGGCATCAGGATTGTTAATAGCATCTGCAGGAGGATCTTCATAGTTTCCTGCTTTGTCCAGGGTCACACTGAAAAACTTATAGGTCTTGCCAAATTGCCCGTTGAATACATCCGAAGTCAGATCCGTTAGCTGGCGCCACACCTGGTAAGCACTATCATTTGTTGAAACGTATATACTATATCGGTTGATGCCGGCGTGACCATCTGTTCCGCTCCACGAAACATTGAAGCTGGAAGTATTTGTAACAGGTGGTAAACTATTTACAGCGCTGGATGGTTGCAGGGTATCAATCCTGTATTCCCATTCATTGGTACTGATAGGTGTATTTTGATCAAATACTATTGTCGCATGGTTCTTTAATTGTGTGCCATTAGTTACTGTTGAATCAGGAGCAATACTATATGATACAAACCCTGCCCCGCTTACTCCATCTGTATTGGGAGGTAAAAAACCTTCTGTTGGGTCTGTAGTTAATTGAAGAGTGACCGTATCCACAGTCCAGAATTTCCATGTAATAATCCCTGCTGCAGTATCTGTTGTTGCATCAATCCTCAGGAAGTTAGGATGTGCCGGTTTGATATTTTTGAGATAAGAAACATTTTGTTCATTGGGATCAGCAATAATTACACTATCACCCCATGAGAAGAGTCCCAATCGAAGTGAACTGATATTATAAACCGATTTATCAATGGTATCCCTGATCTCAACAAAAGCTGCGGGTGATGTAGCCGTTGCAAGGTTCTCAAATGTGATCTTGTAGCTTACTTCCTTAGTATGGTTTATATATTTTTTGTCTCCATTATTACCGGGGCCGTATTTGGAATTCGGGTCTACCGAAGTTGTTTCACACCATTCCTGGCACCCTTTGACTCCGGAATTTGCTGAAAACGCATGGCCTTTTATCTTAAGTTTCTTGCCAACTTTTCCAGCCACTATAAGCGGAAGACATTGATCACACATTTCGGGAAACACAGCAGCTCCGTCGCATTCCTGGTCACATCCAGTTGCAGCCAAACGTTGATCATAAAGTTGTTTAGCAGAAACAGAATCCCTCAATATTCTTGCAAAAACTTTGACTGTCGTATCTACACAATCAGAATCCAGCGAATCTATATCATCCAGGTACACCCAATTATTCATGACCTCCTGTATAATTCGTTTGAATTGGATACCACCAAGATTGGCAGGCACCCCGCTTCCGCTGCAGCCGGCCATTTGTGAAAGTAATGCCGAAAAACAGGCCTGCATAGAAACTCCAAAATTTTCATACAAAGGGTTTTGAGAAATATTTACTAATGTCCGTATCAGTGTATCGAAAGCCGTGACAAAACAACTATTCCATGTTGCGTCGTTGATAGAAACATTCAATTGATTTTTCACGGCTTGCTTTAAGAATGAACTGTAGCAAGGTTGATAATCTGTATGAATGGAGTCAATATATGCATAAGAATCAAGTAAAGGCCCCAATACAAGTGCTCCTGTCTGAAAAGAATAGGATGAACCCGTATGCGGAAATTTAACTCTCTCAACAACTGATGAATTAGCTGGAACCCTTGTTCTGTAATACGCTACTATCTGGCGATTTCGGGCCGAATCAAGGTCATATTCATACATGACTTCCGGAGGAACATTGTTATCTGAGAGATATTGATATGCCTGCTGAAATACACCTTGATTTAAAAGCGGGACAAGGCCCGTCAAGACAAAGGGATTTGTATTTACATCTGTTAACGGGGTAAGAACATTTCCTACATTAATATAAGGTACCATGACTGCATCTTCACTTCCATTGTTTTTTATTGTTCCCACAATTTGAACCCGCCCTGTTCGTGCTATAGCACGACCATCCGGAACATCCAATGTTAATGTAACAGGAATTGCTTCTCCTATTGTTAATGCGTTATCCAATGTATCAAATGCGCTGCCGAGTGTAGCCATAGCCCTGTACACACCGGTTGTAAAACCAGTTAAATTAAAATTGGCGCTTATTCTGTAACTGTTAATAAAAGTTTTTAAAACAGGTGTGAATACATTGGAACCCAAAATAAGTTTTACATCAGTTGAAGGCGTAAATCCAAATCCTTCAAACATCAATGTACTTATCCCCGAATTTCCTGCATGATCCGCATTAACTCGTTGCAATCCACTTATCCTTATCGTTTCCCTCAAAGTATCATCGCCGCAAACATTGTTAGTGATTAGCTGGAGGTTATAATTCCCCGCCGCACCATATGTTTTGATAGGGTTCAGGACTGTACCCGTAGTATTATCACCAAACTTCCAGAGCTGTGTTATAACATTTTCTGAATGATTGGTAAAGAAAACAGTATTGCCTTCTGTTTGATAGATCATTTGGGATAGGGGGCCATACGTAGCACATACACTAAAACTTCTTGTTTCCAAATGACTCCATATACCCCTTCCATCTTTAAACCGAACATTTATTTTATAATTTCCTATCGGAAGATTATTTAAAATAGTATCAGCGATCAGCGTGACGCTATCTGCAGGGTTATTAATAAGAATATTCTTTGCCAAACCAAATCCCGGGTCTGTATTACCAATAAAAAATTCAGCGTTTATCATTTGCCGGTTCAGTGTGTCCTGTGTCTCTACATACAAGCGAGCAAATTCAGGATACGACCACACACCATTATTGTCCATGGATCTTATTCCGACAATGTGCTGCCCCGGTGTAAGTGTATTTGCATTCAAGAGAATATTTATACTTACAGAATCGGCTGCCGTGACATTAAGTGCAATCCCATTTCCAATCCCGGGATCTGTATCTATAAAATATTCAAATCTTGTAATCGCCTGTGAATTTATTGCGAGAGCAAATAATATTTGAAGCAGAATGGTATAACTAATTCTTTTAACCATAAAAAAGGTTTTACGGTAAAATTTATTGCGCTTTGGTCGCAGTTGCTTTTAATGTCACAGTCCCGTTGGTGGGAACTACAGCATTCACCAATTGAAATTTTCTTATTACCGGTATGTTTGGCTCTCCGCTTTTTACAAAAGGTGTAGTTCCCCCGTTGATACCAATGTTAGTACCATCAGATCCTGCGTTGATGGCTGGTGAGCCCGGTTGCAGCGCAGGATCCCAATTTACAGGTGTCGAAATAACAGGTTGCAGACTCCGGATCGGGTTGCCATTTACCCATAACGGGTTTTGATTGATGATGCAACCGGTGGCTGAGCCACTTGCCCCGCCCGACCAACTATTCAGATCAAAATTAGCACTCGGCGATTGTGTTTGATAAGTAAGACAATTATGAAAAACATTATTTGTATTTTGATTTGTTTGTAAAAAGTGGTAGCGTTCAAAAATGCAATTGTCAAACGTATTGCTATGATTATTTACGAAATTCTGACCATCAACATCATTTCCTAATTGACAATTCACAAATTGCAAATTTCGATTTGAAGCAACTGTGGTTATATGGCAATTTTTTACCAGGAAGCCTGTAACAATAGGGCCGGCCGGCGAGCAAGAGCTATTCAAACCAAGACTCAATGATCTGATAAAACAATTCTGAATAAGCCAATTGTTAAATGTAAGGCCGCAAGCTGGAGGAGATGGCGGATTGTAATGAGCAATATCCTGGTAGATATAACAGTTCTTAAGCGTAATATTGGTGTATGTAAATGCGCTTGTAGATATAGCCAAAAAACGACGGCATGTTATTCCATCCATGGTTACATTACTTACATTGCTCGAAAGATATATATCGTTCAGGTTTGAATGATAAAAGATCTCCTTTCTTGGGTTAAATCCATTACCAATTACTGTGATCGGTTTATTGATAGTAAGATCACCGTAAATGTTTGGGCTGCCATAAACATATAGTGTATCTCCTGCAACCGCCGCCGCAAAAGCGGTTGATATGTCATTATATTGTGCAGGCCTGTTTGGGTCATTGCTTACTGTTAACACATTAGCAAAGGAATTTTTACTGCATACAACACAAAACAAGACTGAGACAATTAGCTGATATGAGGTTTTCATTTGCTGAAAATTTTATGAAAGCTAACAACCTGGTAAAAGCAAACCTCCCCCAATGAGTGCGATGACACTCTTCATTGAGTAAAACTCAAATTCAATTTAGCAGCGTTATAGAGAAGTGATTTTTAGCAAGAGCTCATCTTTTTTATTTTTAGCAACATCAAGGCAGATATTGTGCGGCATCTCCACTATACAGCCGTCGCTCTTGTTAATGCGCTGTATATAATTCAAATTGATGAGATATGAATGATGGATCCTGAAAAAATTGGGCCGGCTGAGGATATTTTCAAACTCTTTAAGTGTTTTGGATGCTACGAGTTTTGTTCCGTCGGTAAGATGTATTCTGGTATAATTACTCTCGGCAATACAGCAAATAACATCATCAATTTTAATAACCTTTATATCTTCCACTGTATTCAGCAAAAAACGGCTTGGTTCCTTTGTTTTGTTCAATTGTTCTTCCAGCACATTCATTTGAAGTGATCGCTGAAGCTGGCTGCTTTTCATTTTCGCTTTCGCCAGTGCTTCATGTAATTTTTGTGATGAAACAGGTTTTAGCAAATATGCCAATGCGCTACACTCGATCGCTTTTATAGCATAATGTCCATAAGCTGTACAAAAAATTATTTCCGGCAACGGTTCCTTTAATTGTTTCACAAGATCAAAACCGCTGCCGCCCGGCATCTCAATATCAAGAAAAATTATATCGGGATGATGGGTGTATATCTTTTCAAGCCCTTCAGAAATAGTGGATGCTGTAGCAACAATATTGATATCGGGATGATTTTCCTTCAGCATCAGCTCCAATACTTCACGGCTGTTAACTTCATCATCGATAATACAGGCATTGAGCATAATTTTGTTTTTAATCGGCATTAATAAAAATGGTAACCCTTGTTCCTGTCGCCATTTCATTTTCATAGAGATCCTCGATCTTGATCTCAGGAATTTTTCCATTTTCCTTTTGCAAAAGCTCAAGTCGCTTCTTTGCGATATCCATACCATAGCTTTTTCGCTGAGGACTTCGATCTTTTTCCATGATGGTTGCTTTTTTCCTGCCAACTCCATTGTCTTCTATTATGCATACGATCATTGATCCTTTCTTTTCAAAACTTAGCTGCAACAGGCCTTTTCGTTGAGCTGATTCACCAAGATTCATGATCCCATGCCATATCGCATTCTCAACATAAGGCTGGATGATCATACCCGGTATTTCAAAAAAATCCGTCTGCAGATCGGAAGCTACTTCAATCCTATAATCAAAGCCGTTGTCCAATCTTTGCTGTTCCAGCAAAATATATTTCTCCAGCATGTGGATCTCTTCATCCAGGCCGATCTTTGTTTTAGCAGAATTATCCAATACGCTTCGCATCAGTTCTGAAAAGTTCTGAAGAAATTCCAGGGCTTTGGCTCGTTCATTTTTCAGGGTATATTTTTGGATCGAGTTCATGCAATTGAAAATGAAATGCGGGTTCATCTGTGCGTTTAAAGCGATCAATTGCACTTCCACTAATTGCTTATTGAACTCCTGTTCTTTTAGTTGCTCTTCCTGTTGTGCAAGTTTCTTTTCAAGTTTTCTTCGTTGTTTGATATTTCGAAAATAAATAAATCCAGCTATGATCATAAGGCCAAGCCCTGTTATAAGTAAAACGATCAGTTTTCGTTGATTGCCCGTAAGCTTTTCTTTCAATGTATTTTCTCTTTGAAGCCCTGCGATAATTTCCTTTTTTTTGTCGGCTTCATACTTTATCAAGATTTCCCTGTAGTTGTCGTTATCTTTTATCTTTTGTATGCTATCAAGAGAATATTTGTACAATACAAGATTTTTTTCTGCAAGGCTATTTTGTTTGAGCTTTAAATACGTTATCACTAATAGCCTGTACGTTTCAGGCACTTCATTGCGTGAACCACCCCGCATATTTGCACTTTCGTTTAATAATTGCAGTGCTTTTTGTGGTTGTTCATAGTATAGTTCTGCCATAGCAAGACTTGTTAGCCCCTTTTTAATAAAAACCGGTTCATTGATGAGTCTTGCCAGCTGCAGATATTCTTCAACGCCAGAATAAAACTCTTTCCATTTATTTTGCCTGCGCAGATCATCACACTGCGAAGAAATAATTATTATTTCAAGCAAAGTATCTTTTCCCAGTCCTGCAAATTTTTTTGCTTTTTGCAAAGATTCTTTTTCCGTGTCAGGTTTTCCCAACTTTCCATAAACAGTACTTAAGGCGTAAAATGAATGTGCAGCCATTACATACTCATCATGATTTTCAAAATACTGCGAAGCAGGCAAGTGCCAATTGAGAGCTTCTTCATAACTATTACCTTCCATAAAAGTTTCTTCTCCCAAACGATGATAACAATATGCAATATTGAACGAATCTTTGAGTGGCTCATACTCACCCAGGGCTTTTTGATAATAAAATATCAAAGAATCAATGTACCAATTACGATAATAATAGTTTCCAATTGCCCTATATGTGTCTGCAAGTTTTTTGCGATCCCCGGATTTTAAATGACCGGGTATTTGGGATTGTGCTTTCTTTAGATCATTGGTATCAGTAATACTATTTTCCATACCTTTTTTCAGTTGAGCATGCAGGCCTGTTGTAAGGAAAATAAAAAATATAAAAATGAAGCGTTTCATTATGAATATTCTAAAATCAATAATTCTACTGAAAAATTAAGAAATGTTGTGGTCAAATAAGAAGGGAATGATAACTATTGAGCCAAACCTCAAAACAATTTATCTATACATCAGTAATGTAGCGGCAACGACCCCTGCTGTTTCAGTCCTTAATCGGTTTTCTCCAAGAGATACAGGACTAAAATTGTTTTGTAAGGCGAGATCAATTTCCTCTTTTGTAAAGTCTCCTTCAGGACCGATGACGATTAGATGATTTGATGATTTGGTAATTTGAATATGCGGTAGTGGTTTTTTATCTCCTTCTTCACAGTGAGCAATGAACCTCTCTGTAGTATCAAATTGACGCATTACCAAATCACCAAATTGAATTGGTTCATGCAGTACCGGTAACCAGCATTGCTGTGACTGAAGCATAGCACTAATGCAAATTGTATTCATTCTGTCCCAGCGAAATTTTTCCTTTTCTGTTCTTTCACAGATCAACGGAATAATTTCAGAGATTCCGATCTCGGTAGCCTTCTCTAAAAACCATTCAAAGCGATTGGTATTTTTAAGAAGAGAGATGGCTATGGTTACGTTCCTCAATGCAGGATCCTTGTAGCTGGAACTAATTACTTTAACCTGGCAGTTTTTTTTGTGTGGTTCAGAAATTTCGCTGGCCCATATCGTACCTTTTCCGTCAGTAAGATTTAATTGCTCTCCTGCATCCATTCGCAATACCTGCACTATATGCCTGCTGGTATCTTCATCAAGAGTAATGAATTCTTCTCCGTTAAACGAATTGATATAAAAAAAAGGAAGAGCCATATCGATGTAATAATGAAGATGCCGGGTCAGGCCCGGCATGACATCAGCAAATTATTAATTTTTCATCAGAAAGGAGTTTCATCATCTTCATTGATATCATTCATCTTGCTACCGGTTTGAAGAAATACCCTGGCGCCACCTTCACCGGTATCATCACTCACCGGTTTCCAGTTGCCCGGTAAGTTAAATCCACCGCTTCCATCATCTTCAGTAAACTTCTGAATATGCAATAAAGCCTTCAGCTTAATTGTTTCCAATGAACCATTTCTGTGCTTGGCAATTCTTACATGGGTCTCACCACGATTGTTCTCTCCCATTTCATTAGTGGTGATATCATAATACTCCGGTCTGTAAAGGAACATTACCAGGTCAGCATCCTGTTCAATAGCTCCTGATTCGCGGAGGTCACTCAACTGCGGCATTCTTGTACCATCTTTCGCACCTCTTTTCTCCACCTCACGGCTTAACTGCGACAATGCGATGATCGGCACATTTAATTCTTTGGCTAATGCTTTCAGGTTTCTTGAAATATTACTGATCTCCTGCTCCCGATTGGAATTTCGATTGTCACCTGTTCCACTCATCAACTGTAAATAATCAATAACGATCAGGCCAATATTGTGTTTATTCTTTAGACGCCGACACTTAGCTCTTAATTCAAAAATGTTCAACGCCGGTGTATCATCGATAAATAGTGGCGCCTGTGCCAATCTCTGTATACCTCTTGCATAAAGCTGTTTCATCTCATGCTCTTCCAGTTTTCCCCGGGCAATTTTTTCCAGCCATATCTCACTTTCTGCTGCCAATATCCTTTGTACCAACTGGCCAGCACTCATCTCTAAAGAGAATAAAGCAACGGGTGTCGGCTTTCCGGGATGCATGACAGCGTTTCGGGCCAGGTTCAATGCCAATGCCGTTTTACCCACCGCAGGCCTGGCAGCGAGAATGATGAGGTCAGTATTCTGCCAACCATATGTTACCCGGTCAAGAGAAGGAAATCCACTGGGTACACCGGTGACGTCTTCATTTTTATGACGCAGATCTTCAATACGCTGAATGGTTTTTACCAAAACAGAGTCGATCGTATCAAAGTTTTTACGGAGGTGATTATTAGTGATCTCAAATAGTTTACTCTCTGCGTCATCCAGGAGATCAAATACGTCTGTTGAATCCTCATATGCATCACCAATGATCTCGCCGCTGATGCGGATCAGTTCTCTTTGAATGAATTTCTGAAGAATGATCCTTGAGTGAGCTTCAATATGTGCAGATGAAACAACTGCATTGGTCAGTTTAGTTACATAATAAGCACCTCCTACTACTTCCAGTTCCTGGCGGAAGCGCAATTCCTCTGCAACAGTCAATATATCGATGGGCTGACTCTTATGTGCCAGACCCAGCATGGCTTCAAATATCCTTTGATGTGCCTCTACATAGAAACATTCCGGTTTCAGAATTTCAACAACAGTATCAAATGCATTTTTTTCAAGCATGATGGCCCCCAGCACTGCTTCTTCCAGGTCTTTTGCCTGTGGCGGCACCTTTCCGAATACCATGGTGCCAAGGTCGAGGTTGGATTTTCTTCTTTGTTTGCGGTCTTTATTCAGGTTAGTAAGATCCATGTTCAGCTACAGCGATAAAAAGTTATTCATTGATTTTTCTACCAATGACTTTAGGCGCAACTCCTGTCTTAGTTTAAGAAATGATTATTTCTATGTTAGTGGAATGTTTCCGTCCAGTCAGAAAGCGAAAATAAGGGGTATGAAACTTTAAAAATTGTTTTTAAAAAACTTTTTCTTTCTTAACTATTTCTGCACCCCTGCTGACCCGGTTATCCACATATGTTGCCCGAAAATCAATACAAACAATTTACAAAAAAGCAATCGTAAAAGCCCCGAAAGATCAGCACGGATGTGCAAAATTTATTACGAAAAAGATGGGTTTTTTAACAGGCCATCCGCAATAAATACCCGATTGTAATAGTTACAGAAGCAGTTCTTCAACAAAGCCTGCTGCTGCAACTCCTTTTGTAACAACTAAAACGATAATATGAAAACACAACAATTCAGCAGCCACCCACAGCCTGTTATCACACAAACAGAAAACAATACCACCCTTTGGATCGGACATCTTAAATCGGACCCAACTGACCATTTCGGCGGACAAGTCTTTACCTGCCCTTCTGACGGATTATTAAACAATATCCAGGTGTACTCATCTGCCGTTAATACTCCCGGTGAGATATCCATGACCCTTCATGAGTTTGACCCGGTGAATAAAACATGGGGGCAAACCATTGGATCTTCAACCTTATCATTAGAGCAGAATGATTCCGGCCGCTGGATGCGTTTTGAACTGGAACCAATAACATTAAAAAAGGAAGCTACTTACGGTTTCCGTATGCAAACCGTTGATGCAATGGTTGGTTTTGGTGAAGCAGCTCATGCCAAAAAACCATTTCCATTCGGATGGGCCTGGAAGGCTAACAGTAATGATCTGAAAGGAAGATTTTATAATTTCTTCAGTCTTGCCTTTAAAGTAGAGCTAAGCGCCTGAAATAATTAAGTCCATAAAAACCCCAAAAAACCCTGCCTCCCAGCTTGCCGGGATGAGCAGGGTTTTTGATTTCAGTAAGGATTACCCGAAAAATGGTATTGGAACTATCTATCCAATTTCTCACCTTTATATATTCTTCGCATTCTATATCCGCTTTCCTGTTTTGATCCTGCCCTGATCCGTTTCGTATGATAAATGAAAAACAGAATTATCACACACCAAAAAACATTTATCATGAAAAGGCTTTATTGGATTGCACTCATCCTGGTATTCCCTATTTTAAGCATTAGCCAGGTTAAAGTGATGGATAGAACAAGGGTAATTCAAAAACAACAGGTAGTACTTTATGAGCATGCCAATTACACCGGGCAGTCGAGATCATTCGGACCGGGACAATATGTATTAACAGATTTTAATGATGTAACCTCTTCGATCAAAGTACCTGCGGGTATGGTAGCATACATTTATGAACATGCTACACCAACACAGGGTTATGGGATTTCAGTAGATTTTCTTGAAGATGTTCCTGATCTCTCTGCTTATAATTTTAATGATAAAGTTTCCTATCTCACAGTTTTTTATTCAACAAAGGATAACCAGTATACATGGAAAAGAAATTCAATGGTAAATGGCCAGTTTGTTGCGGGTCACTGGGAAAGAAAAAGAGCAAGACCTGAGCCACCCAGCACTGTTGCGGTAGTTTCTCCTCCAATTCCGGGACCGGTTTCCAATACTGCAACCGTGTTAAATGTTAACGGAGCTACTACAACTATTACAACATTAGGTAATCAATCTACGGAAGGAAAAGGCTGGTGGGAAATTGCTAAAGATCAAATGGGAATTATCGGAAATGATTATCGAGGCAGGGAAGAAATAGGGACTGCCTGTTTTGAAAGAGCCTCTAACAACATTCTTATCCCTGATAATATTAATTTCTGGTATCCACAGAGACCACCCAATGATCACCGGAATCCATTTAAAAGAACATTAAGCGGACATGTAATTAGAGCCGACCAGGCTAATATACAGGGCACTTACGCAGATTTTGATGTGAATATTGATATAAAGCCTTATCCCAAATATGAATATCTCGTTACCTCTGGTCATAAACCGGAATTTACTACGATCATGAGCCTGCAGGATGTGGCATATGATATAAAAGATTGTCCCTCCTCCTTTGATGCAGTTGAAGCAGAGATTGCCGAAGATTATTGGCCCAAAGGTAATCACACCTATGGTCGGGCAAGACTTACTGATATGGCGTTAAGCAGGGTTGGAAGAGGAATATGTGTTTATGGAACCTGGATCTATGATATGGGACATTGCTGCCACCCTGAAATTCATCCGGCTGAACAAATATGGTGGAACCGACCAGAAGGTAATAGTACAATATATAATTTAAATGTTATTTGCGATGCCTCCCGCCGATTCTGGTGGCGCAGTCAAATGGATGATGGGACTAAACTAAAACCATGGGCCGAGCCGCCTGTTAAAGGTGTATTCGCCATAGCATTTGAATATTCATTGCCAAAGACTGCCGAAACTTCTACTGTAGGATACAATACCTTAAAATTTGATGTAGAATATATTCAGCACTATAATCTTATTGAATACCCGAATGCCAACAAAACCTATAACCTGGTATACAATGGAAAGAATATTGTTTCATTTGTACCGCACAATAGCGCCTTTAAAGTTTCTTTTGAGCATGTTGGTATTTCTCCTGAGGATAATTCAAAAATCAGAGGGTTCTTAGTAATTGAAACTTCAGTAGGCAAACTAACTCAAATAGCCACCCAGGCCTATTATCCCGGCTCCAATCCGCCACAACTGGTTAAACTACCAATGGGATCGGATCCATCACAAGCCCCGCAAATAATGGAAAAGACTTTCTTTAAAAAAGAAGAAGGTCACTATTATTTTACAGTTACGCAAAGCACTGTGAGATCAGGGGGACTTTCAACAAGTACTATGGGAAGTGATTGAGTTTTAGGTATGGTTATATCCCTGATTTATGTCACAATTAAGAAAACAGTAACAACCGGATTCATTTAGAATTAATCACCCCGGTATTATATTTACAAGACTTATCAATCAATGAAGATTATATGAAAGGAAAACATCTGCTGTTCGCTCTTATTAGTATTATTTTAATTTGCAACAAATCTTTTTCGCAAACAAAAGAGATCTATACCAATCCCGATTTTATAACACTGGCCAAAGACCATTCCACCCTGGCGATTTTACCTTTTGACGTTACATTAAATCTTCGACCCAAAGAAAAAGAAAAATTAAAACCCGGTGAACTGGAAGACCTGCAGAAAAAAGAAGGTGATGCCGTACAAAGTGCTTTGCAAACCTATTTTCTGAAACAAAAAGAAAAAGATGAGTTTAAAGTAAAGTTCCAGGACATTAGTAAGACCAATGCGTTGCTGAATAAACTAGGATGGGATCAGGAATCTTTAAAATCAAAAACCAAAGAAGAATTATGTGAAGCCTTGGGAGTGGATGGAATTATTTCAGGCACTTTGTTTACAGATAAACCTATGTCTGAAGGTGCATCTGTTGCTTTGGGTGTGGTATTTGGCTTTTGGGGACCTACCAATTCCGGAAAATGCACTATTAATGTGCATGATGGTAAAAGCGGTGAGCTATTGTGGAAATATGAAAAGACCTTATCCCGTAGCCTGGGCAGCGATATACAATCAGTAATTAATACTATGATGCGGAAGGCCTCGAGAAAATTTCCGTATGAGGATATTAAAGAATAGGCTTAAGATATCTTTTCCGTTATCGTCTTTTCTTCTTCTTATGCTTCTTGATTAGAGTCTCCAACTGATCTTCAGAACTGATCAGCATAGACTCATTCGGGTTTGTTTTATCAAATGTGTCATATTTCTCAAGCGGTGCAAAGTTTATTTTCGTCGCCTTAGTTAATGATTTAATACTGCATTGGTACTCTTTAAACTGGGCATTAGTGTTAATATCAATAGCCTCAAATTGCAATCCAGCTGCTTCTGTGAATTTAATATCTGCTACAAGGTCTTCCTGTGATAATTTAAATGCCGTTGCCTTTACCTGGTTATCATCATTCCGCCATACAATGATCTTAAAAAATTCCATCGGTATCATTTCCCCCCGGAACTTCCTGTTTTTGGAAGAGAATATCGGCCCGTTAAAAACAGTGATCCTTCCTTCACTTCCTTCTTCTTTCTTCACTCCTTTTTCAAGCACCGCTTTTTCCAGTTTGCCCCACACTCCCCCGGCACGGTTCAATCCTGGCACCTGTGGACAGGCATTGGTGTAGAAACAGGTATAGATGCCGTTTCTCAAAGCATCTTCTTCTGTCTTGTCCCAGTTAGCATCTTCAAAGCGGCTCATATGTCCCTTGTCGAAACCGGACTTTGCATAAAATTTATCAGTGAGCTGTTTGTCAATATCGATACGTTTATCCCTCAACCAATCATCACTGCGTTTACTGTCATCTAGTCTCAGGGTTGGATTACCTTCCACATTAATGGCACTCAGCGCCGGCATCTTCATTACTTCATTAAAAAGTACGCTGTACTTGAAATATTTCAATTCTGATTTTCCATTGCTCATTTTGGCGATATTCTTAGCTAGTGTTGCCTGGGGTTTTGGCATAGCAATACTCACACCCATGAATTTTGGATCATACCCCTTGCAGCCAGAAAAATCAACGGCATTTTCCTTGTCTGCTTTCTTAACTTCTGCAGTAGCTGCATCCAGATCAGCCTGCAATTTTTTTTCTGCCTCTGTAATTGAAGCACCGCTTTTGTTGCTGATACTGACAGTTACCTGCCCACTGGCTTCGAGTAATGATGCAGGGAAAGCAAACCGTACATCATTGTTATTGGTATTATCCATATTATTATTTTTTTGATCGGTCTTGTCTCCTTCAATTTTTGGTGTGTTTCTTATTGCCGGTGAAGTCGGTTGTCTTTTCAACCCGGTGATGTAATCAGAATCAGGAAACCTATTGAAAACATCTTTTAAGATGACACTGATGCGGATGCCTTCATTAGCGATCCAGTGGATCTTTGTTTCATCTACTTCGCCATTTACTACCGGAATGATGTTTCCGTCAATGTCTACATAATTTTTCCCGTCTGGTGTCATATCGGGCACACCCATATGATGCAGCGCCACAATCTGCCACTGATCATTGAATACAGGACTGCCACTGCTACCCTGGGCGGTATCTGATTTATACCACAATGTTGTAGGCATTATCTTCTTAAACTGGTTCTCTCTTATTGATAATTGTTTGTAATCTCCACCGGGATGATGAATGATGTTGAGCAATTCCACATCCTCATCGCCCAGCTTTCCTGAGGCGGGATCGAGAAAAATGTATCCTATTGATGATAGTTTTACATTTCCGGAAACATCCATTGACTCCACCGCCACCAGGCAATAGTCCAATGCTTTGAAGGAATAAAAAAAATCACCTGGTTTTAACCGAAAGGAAGCAGGTTGCTGCGGTCGTCCATATAAATCATATTCATAAAAGAATTGTGCTTCACTTTGCATCACATCTTCCTTAGTATTGAATACATGCCAGTTGGTTAGCAATAATCTTTCCGATACCATAAAGCCTGTGGCATAACCGATGGTTCTCGGCCCTTCTTTAATGACGATACGGGCTACTTTTTGTTTGGTGGCTGCAATGAGCTCAACGAAGTTGCTGTAAACAGAATCGTTTTTTCCTATGGCTCTTTCAAAGGCAAATGTGGCTGGCTCTGGCGCCTTGTCTTCGATGAGTTGTAACCTGTTAATCAGATTATCATTGTCACCGACAATGTTCCCCTTCTTTACTTTATCAGGAATATTTTCATCAATATGTTCTTCCAGTTTTTCTTCAGCGAGTTTTGCTTTTTTATCTCCCGGTTTGATTTTTTCACCGGCTTTGTAACGCTTCACTGATTGTTTGATCAGTTCGGTTGAAACTAACATGAGTTTATTTTAGAGCTGAATAATCAAAATCAATTCAAAAGGTGGGATCCTGCAGAAATGTGAAATCCCATTAAAGTTGAGAAAGAATATTGAAACGGGCAATACCATGAATTGGTTATTTTAACTGATAACCTTTTCTTCTTATTAATCTATTTGTAATTTGCTGCAAACCTTTTCTTATGGCGAAACCTGCTCTCACCACTGCTGAATTCCTGGAACGTTCCGGCGCTGATTTGATCATAACTGATCTTAAAAAACATTTTGAGGAAAAAGGAAGGCCTTTCAAAGTCTCTGATGTAAAAGATGCTCAGGGTAATCAGTATGTTGACCTTGTGCAGGAAGGCGGCGGTGTGCTCGGTATTGCATTGGTAGGTTACACTTATGTTCTGGAAAAAATGGGCATCCGCTTTTTTAGTATGGCGGGCACCAGCGCCGGATCCATCAATGCCATGCTATTGGCCTGCGCCGGAAATAAAGAAGATGAAAAATCATCTGTGATCACTGATCACCTGGTAAAGCTGGATATGTTCTCTTTTGTGGATGGCATACCCGGCAATTCAGTCTTTACAAAATTTATTAAACGCATCATCAGCGGCATGCTGATGGGCAGTAACCCGATCAAACGAATTTTCAACCTGGTGAAATGGGTCATCATTTCATTGCTTGTACTTACAGTCACCTCTTTTGTTATTAACTTTTTCTGGCCCGGCATCAGTAAATGGATCGGGCTAGCGGCCGGCATTTCATTACTGATATTTATTATAATTATAGTCATTTCAATTAAACGTTTTAAGCTTTTTGCCAAGAACGGTTATGGATTAAATAAAGGCGCTGCATTTCATGACTGGATCAAAAAAACTATCTCTTCTTTTCATATGCAGGGTGATCTGAATCAGTCAACTATTAATAACTATGCAGATTTTGCTTATCATTTCATGAGACTTCCTCCCGGATTAGAAGTTTCCACAAAAGATAACCGACGTCCGAATAATGAGGCGCCGCTGATGCCGATTCTTACAATCATCACCTGTGACATCATTTCTGAAAGAAAAATTGAATTCACCCGGATGTGGGACCTGTATTGGAGCCGGGCAGAAGACATTCATCCCGGTGATTTCGTAAGGGCCAGTATGTCAATTCCTGTCTTCTTTGAAACCTATAGTTTGTCAGGCATCAGAAGTAAAAGTTCCTTTGATACGTGGGACAAACATTTAAACTGGCAAAATGAAAAGAAAAGAATCCCGGATACGGTTCAGTTCATTGACGGTGGTGTGCTGTCTAACTTTCCCATCAATATCTTTTATAATCCAGGTTATCCCGTTCCAAGAATGCCAACTTTCGGTATTCGTTTACAGGATGGAATACTTGACAGTGCGGGAAGAAGCAACGATTCTTTTTCCGGGTATATATTATCCCTTTTTTCTACGATCCGTTTTAATTACGACCGTGATTTTATTACCAAAAACAGGGCTTACAATTTGGGTGTTAAATCTATTGATGTAAGAGATCACAACTGGTTGAACTTTTTTATGAAAGAGGAAGAAAAAATTGAACTCTTTAAAAAAGGAGCTAAGGCGGCCGCTGATTTTTTAAAAACATTTGACTGGGAAATGTATAAAACGGAAAGATTGCAGAATGCCGAAATGCAAAAAGAAAGATTCGACAATCCAAACAATATGGATATTTATCCTTATTCAGATCTGAAAGTAAAACAATAGACAGAATCAATTCATCAGCATTTCACGGGCATTTTCAATAGCCGCAGCAGTGGGTTTTTCTCCGCTGAGCATTTTTGCTATAGTGGTGATCCGTTCTTCAGTGGTCAATTGACGAATATTTGTTTTAACAGCATCATCAACGATCTCCTTGTAAACAAAGAAGTGTGCATCGGCTTTACCGGCAATCTGCGGCTGATGAGTAATACATAATACCTGTCGCCTGGCCGCCAATTCTTTCATGATAATGCCAACCTGCCTCGCCGCTTCCCCGGAAATCCCCGTATCAATTTCATCAAAAATGAGTGTGGGAAGGTCAATAGATTGTGCCACCAGTGATTTGATGCAAAGCATCAACCTGCTTAATTCACCTCCGCTTGCCACTTTTCTAACGGGCTGAAACTGTCCTGCATTCTTTTTATCCCCGGGAGCTATATTGGCATTAAATAAAAATTCAATTGTATCAGCGCCTGAGCTATTTAAGTCACCGATCGTCAGTTCCACTTTCAATTTCGCATTGGGCATTCCAACCTGCGCCAATAGCTTGTTCACTTTTTCTTCCAGCGGTTTGATCTGTTTCTTCCTCCCGGTAGAAATTTTTTCAGCCAATACTGATGCTTCTTCGAACAATCTTTTGCCTTCCTTTTCCTTTTTAAGAATAAGATCATCCACATCATGCACTGCCCGCAGTTTTTCTTCCAGCTGTTTTTTTATTTCCAGCAACTCATTTGTTGAATTTACTCCATGCTTTTTCTGCAGCTTATATCCGAGTGACAACCGATCACTCAGTTGTTCTATCTTTTCAGGATCATGATTCACCTTATCACTTATTTTACCCAACTCACCGGCAACATCCTGGAGCTCTATTTGTGCCGATTGTAATCGCTGCAGTAAACCCGGCATATCAGGATGAGAAGAATTAAAAGCACTTAATAGATTCTGAATGCTTTTTAACTGTTGGACCAATGGATTCTCGCTTTCACTTAATTCAAAATAAGCTTTATTTAAAACATCTTTAATCTCTTCCGCATTGTTCAATGTTTTTAACTCTGTATCAATTTCCTCCATTTCGTTTTCCCTGAAACCGGCTTCTTCCAGCTCGTTAAATTGAAATTGGTTATAATCAGCTTCTTTATCAAATTGAGATTTTTTCTCTTTCAATTCCTCATACACTTTCTTTAGCTGCTTCCATCTGACAAATGAATCCTGGTATTCATTTAAGAGCAAGGAATGATCAGCTAATGCATCCAAAACCTGTCGTTGAAATTCGGATTGTCCTATTTCAAGGTTATCAAACTGCTGGTGCAAGTCTACCAGGAGATTAGTAAGAGTATTTAGCTGGGAGAGTGTAACGGGTGTATCATTAATAAATGCTCTTGACTTACCTGAAGTATTTATTTCCCTCCGGATCACCAATTCTTGGCCGATATCAAGATCGTTTTCTGCCAGGAAATTTTGTATAGCTGGTTTATCTTCTCCTGTAAATATTCCTTCTACCACACATTTTTTCTCTTTATTTACCAATACTGACGAATCTGCTCTTTCTCCAAGTATTAAGCCTAATGCACCGATAATAATTGATTTACCGGCTCCTGTCTCACCGGTAATTACATTTAATTTATCTGCGAAATGAACAGACAATTCATCAATTATCGCATAATTCTTTATGGAAAGCTTTTGTAACAAGATGTATGCAAATTAGCCAAGTCCGGGCAATAAAAAACCCCGGGCTTTGAACCGGGGTAAATAATCTTACAGGACTTTTATTATTACTCTATCTCTGTTTTGGCATACAGGTCCTCATCAACAAGAATACGACCACAGTTCTCGCAGATCATGATCTTCTTGTGCTGCTTTATCTCACTTTGCTTTTGAGGAGGGATAGCATTAAAGCAACCACCACAAGCATCTCTTTCTACGGGAACCACAGCCAACCCATTACGATAGCTGCTACGGATCTTATCATAACTGGTTATCAAACGGCTGTCAACATTTGCTCTTGCCTCAGCTGCCAGCTTATTAAAGTGCTTTTCTTCTTTTTCATTAGCTGCAATAATCTTTTCCAGTTCACCCTTTTTGGTAGCCAATACACCTTCTTTTGCAGCGATATTCTTTTTTGCTTTTTCTAAAAGCTCAGCTTTCTCAGCTATTTCTTCAGTAGCGTCTTTAATATGTTTCTCTGCAAGTTTTATTTCCAATTCCTGCATTTCGATCTCTTTGTTGATCGCTTCAAACTCACGGTTGTTTTTTACATTGCTGCTTTGCTTATCATACTTCTTTACCAAAGCCTCTGCCTCTTTGATCGCATTTTTGCGTTGCTCAATGAATTCAGTAACACCATTGATCTCTTCTTCAATTCTTACCTGGCGGGAGTGAAGACCCTGAATCTCATCTTCAAGATCCGCTACTTCCATTGGAAGTTCTCCTTTCAGAATATGGATTTCATCGAGTTTGCTTTCAATTTTCTGAAGGGTAAGCAATGAAACGAGTTTTTCTTCGACGGAAAATTCTTTGACTTGTGCCATTTTTTATCAGGTTTTTTAGAGGCTCAGAAGTAAAATACCGGGTTGGTTTTCACCCTTGTTTTAAGGACGGCAAAGGTAGGGAATTTTTGCTCTAAAATTTCCTTCAAAAGGTCCATTGTGAATTGCTCGCTTTCGTAATGCCCGACATCTGCAATCAGCATCTTTCCATCGGCATCGAAGAATTCATGGTACTTCATGTCTGCAGTTAAGTAAGCATCTGCTTTACATCCCAACGCTTTGGAAATCAAGAAACTACCTGCCCCGCCACAAACGGCTACTTTCTCAATTTTTTTACCGATAAGTAAGGTGTGACGCACCACTCCGGTATTAAAAACTTTTTTGACCAGGTTAAGGAACTCCTTTTCTGAGATAGGTTCTGACAGCTCACCCACCAGCCCGGAACCTATTACCGGATGTAGATTTGATAATGAAACAATATCATAAGCCACTTCTTCATATGGGTGTGAATCAAAAAGAGCTTTCAAAATTCTTTTTTCGAGGTAGGCAGGGAAAATCACTTCGATCCGGGTTTCATTTTCTTTATGCTGCTCCCCCTTTTCACCTACATAAGGATTGGTATTCTCTCCTCCTTTAAATGTACCAACACCCTCCGTATTAAAACTGCACTCACTGTAATTACCTATTTGGCCAGCTCCGGCATTGAAAATTGCTGACCTGACAAGTTCTGCTTTGTCTGTTGGTGCAAATGTGAACAGTTTCTTTAGTGTACTTTCTTTAGGCGACAAGATGGCTCTTTTTTGCAATCCAAGTTTGTCAGCAATTTTTCCATTTACTCCATTTGCTACATTATCCAGGTTTGTATGAATAGCGTAGATGGCAATATCATTTTTTATTGCTTTGATGATTGTTCTTTCTACATAGTTTTTTCCATTGATCTTTTTCAAACCGCTAAATATAATGGGATGATGTGCCACAATAAGATTGCATTTTTTTTCAATGGCTTCATTGACCACATCTTCAACTGCATCTAAAGAACAGACAATACCGGAACACTCCCATCCGGGATCGCCGGTTATTAATCCTGCATTATCATAATGTTCCTGCAACGATGGATGTGCCCATGATTCAAGGAAAGAAATTACTTCGTTGATCTTCATACAGGCAAGTTAAGTAATTGCATCATTACCGGAATTACACACTCCCCTTTTAAGTATATTTGGTAGCGTCATGAATCCCCAACTGCATCATATAATCGTTAGTGAAATAAAAAAAGCGCTGGGTAAAAAAGAAGAGTCCCAGTTGAGCCGTTACGAAATGGCGAAAGGTACTCTTGTATTGAGACGTTCATTATGGAGCACCTTAAGGAGTATAGTATTAATGGGTGCCGGAGTTTTTTCTGCCGGATTTGGGCTGGAGGGTTTCCTGATACCTAATGGACTGATTGATGGTGGCGTAACCGGTATTTCTCTTTTAACAAAGAGAGAAACCGGCTTATCCCTCTCTCTTCTTCTGGTTCTTATCAATCTACCTTTTATTTTTCTAGGCTGGAAACAGATCAGCCAGATATTTGCCATAAAAAGTATAGTTGCAATTGCAGTGCTGGCTATTGTTGTAGCTACTGTTCATTTTCCTATTGTAACCAGTGATAAACTCCTGGTTGCCGTTTTTGGAGGATTTTTTCTTGGCGCTGGCATTGGTTTGGTTATCCGGGGAGGGGGTGTTATTGATGGGACAGAAATATTGGCAATAACTCTGAGTAAAAAAAGAAGCATTACCGTTGGAGATGTAATTCTTGTCTTGAATATTATTATTTTTTCAGTCGGCGCCTACCTTATATCAGTTGAAGTAGCGTTATATTCTATTTTAACCTACCTCGCTGCTTCTAAAACAGTTGACTTCATCCTTGAGGGTATTGAAGAATTTACCAGCGTTACAATCATTTCCCCGCATAGCGATGAAATTGCACAAATGATAAAAGAAAAAATGAGAAGAGGGTTAACCATTTACACCGGGAAAAAAGGGTATGGCAAAAGAGGAGAAAATACAGATTCGATTGATATAATCTTTACAATTGTTACCCGCCTTGAGATTGCCAGGTTAAATAGTGAGATAGAAAAAATAGATCCCAATGCCTTTATCGTGATGCAAAGCATTAAAGACACCCGGGGCGGAATGGTAAGAAAAAGACCGTTAAAATAAAACTATCAACATCCTTATAATCTTACTTAATGATTATTAAAAGTTTTGTACCTTTTCATTGTCCCCCCTCTGACAACCCTACTTTTTAAAATGCTTGCTATGTTAAAAAGAAAATTGGGTGTTTGCCTGCTCACATTACTTGTAATTACCGGTTTAGCAGGAACCATTAACGAAGACTCAATCATTAAGTCTGAAAGGAAATTCGCCACCGGATTAATGAAGGATACTTATAAAGATGCGGTAGAGGCAGTTAAAGGATTATCTGATGAACAATTGAATTACCGGGTGGCAGAAAACAGGTGGTCTGTAAAAGAATGTCTGTATCATATCGCAGCAACTGAAAAATCATTGTGGAGTATGCTGGAAGGCGCTATGAAATCACAAGCGAATCCCGAAAAAAGATCAGAGATAAAGCTAACTGATGAACAGGTTGTAAAGATTGTTGAAGACCGCTCATTCAAAGCTCAGGCTCCTGAGGCGGTGCAGCCCAAAAATACCGGCTTCAAATCTCTGGATGAAGCTTTAGCTGATTTCAAAAATCATCGGATGAATCATATAAAATACATGAAAACCACAACAGAAGATCTCCGCAATCATGTGGTTCAATTTCCTTTCGGCTGGATTGATTGTTACCAGTTATACCTTTTTATTGCAGGTCATAGCAACAGGCATACACAACAAATGAATGAAGTAAAAGCCGATCCCGGTTTTCCAAAGTAGTTTTATCTGCAACTGTTTTTTAGAAATATCCTAAAACCCTTTTTGTACCGGGGCAATAATTTTTTCAATAAAGAGCATTTTTCCTTCTGATGTCATTCCTTCAACAATAACCCTGAATTTTTTTGTCCTGTCATTATTGTAAAATACGATCGGAATCTTTGTATCAACACCATCAGCTAAGATATCCGGTTGCCAATGAAGTGTGATCCGATGATCCTTTTTAAAAGATGAGTCTGTCTTTGCGGACGGAACAGAGTAATCAGGAGCATAAAATTCCTTTATAACTGAATAACCTTTGTACTGAAAAATATCAGCAGATGTCATTAGTGCATTTGAAAGATCGGCCCCCTGTTTTGTATACACTGCGAGAACCCCTCCTACTCCATTTCCTTCTGCTCCGAAAAAAGAACTGTATACTTTGATCATTGCTACCTGGTTGGCAGGTATTGTAGAAATGATCCTGCTTGTGGTCTGCATTTCATTTAAATATAATGCCATGGGTATGGGCCCGCCCATTAAGGAAAATCGCTGCCTGTAAAATAAAGTGTAATTCAACCCTTCTTTCTGTACTTTAATACCCGGGACTCTTCCCTGTATATAATCAAAAATATTGTTCTGATATATTTTTTCATTTGAGTTGACTAAATCTATTGTCTTTTCTGATAGCCCTGAGAACATTCCGCTGGCATATCTTTCTTCCAGTTCCTGCAATGACGTTTTCTTTTTTGCCTTAACGGTTATTCCTTCCAGCATTTGGCCATTTGCCTTCAATATTTCATCATAATCATCCTGTAATGCAGACTGGCCTGCTGTATACGGTTTAAACCTGTTTAGAGTCAGTGGTTTTAAATTGAAAGACATGTTAATCGAATCATTGTCAGGATAAATATCGAGCCATTTATTTTTACCCCCCTGCATATCGCTTACATAAAACCTGGTTGTTCCAAAAAATATCAAAGAATCCATCCGGAATTTTCCTTCATCATCTGTTTGCATAAACTCTATACTGGTGTTCAGAGAATCTTCTTTAGAAGTTCTCATTAAAAAGAGTTCCTTATTTGCCAAAGGTTTTTTTCTGTCCCTGATATTTACATGCCCGGTAATAGTGATATAGCCTGAGTCTTTGTAAAGTGGTTGTTTGGACGAAATTACCGGCAACTCAGCCCATTTAAAACGTCTCCATCCATTTATCATCATCAAAAGGTCCATTGCATTTGTGGCAGAATCCTGATCTGCAGAAAAGTAATAAACCGGGTTATGGATATAACCCCTTAGATCACCGGTCAGGATCAGGGAAGAAATAATATTATTTTGCCTGGAAGATTCTATTGAATACTCGGGATCAGTGATTGAAACTGAAAAACTACCGCCAACTGTATCTGGAATAGAAAGAGTAAAATAATTTTTAGCTCTCTCTGAAAAATTTACAGTATCAGTTATCAGCTCAGCTTTTTGAATGTATTCCTTATTATCAATAAAGCTTAATCTTTCCGCAAGAGGTATTCCATCTTTATTGAACACAGTAGCCTGGAGTATACCCGATTTTAATTGTGTCGTATTGATATAACCGTTGATGTCTTTTTTATCCGGATCAAGTTCCATCTTAAAAACAACCCGGTGCTGCATCTGGCCAATCATATAGGATGCCCGTCTTGACACATCTTCTGATGACTGGTATATCTCAAAATATTTTCCTTGTGGATTTGGCATGAGGCGGAAAACCAAACCGGAGGGAGATATAGCTGGGAGTTCATATTTAACAGAAACAGGGTCATCATTAAGTTGCACATAGTATTTTGAATCTTTACCTGGCTTTATATCAAACATGCCCATACCATCATGATAAGTAATGAACTCGGCAACAGTTTCATCCTTTTCATTTTTTACAACGCCGGACCTGTTCACAGGCATTCCACTCCCATCAGTTATTTTTACAGCTATTGTGTTAGGAAGGTCAGCAACAAAATTTCCACTTTCAGGAAAAAACTCAACCTTGATAGAAGAAGAATTTATATTATCAACTGAAGCTTCTTTACCATACACTGATACACTTCGCTGAAAAAGAAATTCATCTGAATGATTGAGCATTGTTGGGGAATAAGCACGGATAAAATAGTTTCCTGACTTTAATGTATCTGGCAATTCAAGCTGCCCTTTTGCATTTCCGAATAATACCGGGAAAACTTTTTTTAATATAATAGTGCTGCGAGAAGAAAGCAATTCAACATAAAGAGATGTACTGATGGTATCAGGATAAAAGTCTGAATAGAGATACGCTTTGAACCATACGACACTTCCCGCAATATAATTTTCACGGTCAAGATGAAGATAGATTTTTTCAATTGGTGTTGCATTGGCCCAAGTATTCAGAAGTTCTGCAGGCTCCTGTGCTTTTAAGTTCTGAGAAAAACAAAATACACCCAGAACCAGGATTACAATACTCTTCATAATAAGTCAGATAAGGTTTAGAAAGCTACTCCGTTTTCAAAATCCTTTTTGATTTAAGCTGATAATCTTTTCACAATATATAAGCTTGCCGCTAATCGTCATACCCTCAACAACTACCCGGAATTTCTTTGTCCTGTCATTATTATAGAAAACAATTGGAAGTCTTGTGTTAATTCCGTTGAAAAAAACAGAAGGACGCCAATCAAGAGTGATCCGGTTATCAGAAGTCATCAGTTTGTTTTTCTCCACACTATAATCCGGAGCATAAAATTCCTTTATTATCGAAAAACCTTTGTAATTAATAACATCAGCCCTGGAATTATAGCTCACATCACTTCCTTTTTTTGTATAAATAGCCAATGCACCGCCGGGGGCATTGCCTGCCGCTCCGACAAAAGTATTGTAGAGTTTAACAAGAGCAATTTCATTTGTCGGAATTGAAGCAATGACATTTGCATCTGTTTCAACTTCATCAAGAAAAAGTGTCATTGGGATTGACCCCATAGAACTTGGCGTTGGAGCCTGGCGGTAATATATAGAATAACTTCCGTCTTCCCTTGATACCCATATTGAGGGAATCTGCATAGTCAGGTAATCAAAGATGTTTTGCTGTGTTATAATGTCTTTGGCATTTACCAGGTCTAACGTCTTTTCTGAAAATCCACCAAATAAACCACTGGTATATTTTTCTTCAAGCTCTTTAGTAGGATCTTTCTTTTTAGTTTTTACGGTAACCATACCAAGCATCAACCCGTTTGCCTTTTGAATTTCTTCATAGTCCTCTTCCCATTTTTTTTCAGCACTCAAACCCGTTAAAGGGCTATGGCTTATCTTTTTCAAGTCAATTGAAGGGAGAATATAGTCATGGGCTAATGCATTACTATCAGGGTATATATCTATATACTGACTTTTCTTTCCCCTTGTATCACTAAATAAAATTCTTGTTTTACCAAAGAAAACAACTGAGTCAAGTTTGTAGCGGCCCTGCTCATCTGTGGGGATCATATGAGTACTGTGAGATGAATCTTCTCCGGTGATCCATACAAATAATTGCTTTGAGGCGAATGGCTTCTTTGTATCCTTTATCATCGCTCTTCCCGTCAAAGTGATATAAGAAGGATCTTTAATTCCTTTATTTAAATTCTTTCCTGATAGCAGATCTGTCCATTTAAATCTTCTCCATCCATTTGTCATCATCACAAGATCCAGCGCCATGTTTACTGAATCAGTATCTGCTGAGAAGTAATAGGCCGGATCATGTATATAACCTTTAATGTCTGAAGCAAGAAAAAAATGAGAAATGATATTATTTTCAATTGGTTTGGGATCATCATATTCCGCATCCGTTACAGACACAGAAAGATTTCCCTGGGCAGAGTCTTTGAGACTTATACTGATTTTGTTCCGGCCTTTTATTGAAAAATCAATTGAATCCGAAACTATACCCGCCTGTTGAATGAATTCTTTATTATTTACAAAACATAATCTTTCTGCCAGTGGAATTCCTTTATCATTAAAAAAAGTGATTTGTAAGATACCTGACATCAGGTTCTGTGTATTAATTATTCCCTGTACCACACCCTTAGTATTCTTAAAGTTTTGCCTGAAAACTACATGATTTTGCATTTGACCGATCATGTACGCTGCTCTGAAGTCAGGGTCATTTGAAGATTGTTTTATTTCAAAAAAATTACCCTGCAGATGGGGAGTAATTGATACAGCAATCCCTTTATCCGTCTGCAGAGGCAAGTCATAAACATCTTTATAGTTATTATCATCCAGCTCAGCAGAATATTTTTCCCCGGCGCTGGGTATTATCTCAAAAATTCCCATCCCGTCATGATAAGTTGCAAACTCTGTTACCAATTCTCCCTTGCCTGATTTGATTTTTCCTTTTACTGAAGCAGGCATCCCATTTTGGTAGGTTGCTTTAAACGCAACTGTATTTGTCAACCCTGTGATAAGATTTCCACCTTCAGGAAAAAAATCAAGCCGAATATGATTGCTATTTTCAGAAATATCTTCCTTTGATTTATTCTTACCATACACAGAAACCTTTTTAAGAAAAACAAAGTCATAGCTATTGTTGAGCATAGTGGAAGTAACGGCTCTGATGAAATAAGAGCCCGACTGCATTGAGTCAGGAATTTCTATTTGTCCATTTGTGTAACCCCAAAAAACCGGAAGCACTTTTTTATTTACTACCACTGATTTTTCAGTTATTAACTCAACAAACAAAACTGTACTTATTGTGTCTGGCTGATAATCAGAATAAAGGTACCCGCTAAACCAAACGGTTTCCCCTGCAACATATTTCTCCCTATCCAATTGCAAATAAACTTTTTCAATTGGTGAAGATTGAGACAGTTGATTCAATAAAACTTCGGGGTTTTGTTGCTGGGCCTTTACGGCATAAAGGAAAAAGGTAAACAGAACCGTAAGACTTTGCTTCATTGTAGAAGAAATATGACCCATGAAATTAATTCGTTAAAATGAAATCGTAACAAAAAACTTATGTCTGGATTGAAGGATCTGCTTCTGTTACTACCGTATTTTCTCTATTGGTCAAACAATACATTATGATTATTTTGCATCAGCAAACTATCCTGGTATGAAAAAAGCCGTACTTATTATTCTCTGCCTATCTGGTTTTCTATCCGGGTGTAAAAAAACAATTGAAAAAATACAAGAGGACCTTGTAATTAAAGCTATGGTCGACGGTCAATGGGCCGTAACCAGTTTTAAGTTGAACGGTACGGATATTACCAGTGATTTTACCAATTACAGGTTCAAATACTACAGCAACAAAACAGTGGATGCCATAAATAATGGTGTGGTTGAAAAAACCGGCACCTGGGATGGGAATGCTTCTGCCATGACGACCTGGGCAAATTTTACTTCTCCTGCATATCCCTTATCTCTTATCAACGGCAGCTGGCATATTGATAATAACAGCTGGACCTTTGTGGTAGCTACACAATCGAATGGAACTGATACAAAAACCATGAGACTCGACAAACAATAAACCGCCTTTTCTGCTTACATTTGTTGTCCCCGTTCCCTTTACATTAAACAAGTTGCATTTATTATTGTCTTTAGTAATAAAGACACCGTACCTCGGATATCTGCCACCAGGATTTTGATTAGTAACTAAGAAACTATTTTCTCACTGCCACCGATTATGAGAAATGGTTTGTAGAGAACCTATTTGAAAGAAAGCTATTAAAACCAGCTACCCGTGAGGCATCGTATTTTCTATATTTCTGTCAGGATAACTGCGTTATTCATCTTTCTGGTGTCGGCTCGAATTGCTGCTGCGCAGGTTCCTGCTGCTAATTTTTCAGCAACTCCCCTTGCAGGCTGTTCCCCACTGGTTGTAAATTTTACTGATCTCTCTACCGGCTCACCAGCATCATGGAACTGGAATTTTGGTAATGGAAATACTTCAACGCTTCAAAACCCAACTGCAACGTACTTTACGCCGGGTACTTACACAGTAACAATTACAGTATCGAATGTCAATGGATCAAACACTTTAACAAGATCGCAATATATAACTGTGTATGAACCGCCAACTGTTAACTTCACTGCCAATATAACGAGTGGGTGTTTCCCTTTAAGAGTTCAATTCACAGATCTTTCTACAGCCGGCACGGGAAATACAAACGTAATGTGGGAATGGGATTTTGGAAATGGAACTACATCAAGCACCCAAAACCCTTTTGTCACTTATGATTTTGCCGGGCAATATACAGTCACATTAAGAGTGACTAATGATAAAGGTTGTACAAAAACATTGAGCCGGCCTAATTATATTACCGTTACTTCCGGGGTTACTGCATCATTTACCAATACGCAACCAATAGTGTGTGCCCCTCCCGCAGATATTACTTTTACAAATACGTCCACCGGCCCTCCTGTTCTTAGTTATTTATGGGATTTTGGTGATGGATCCCCATTCTCAACTCTTGCAAATCCTGTTCATACCTATAATACAAGCGGAACATTCACGGCCATATTGGTAACGACAAGTTCCGCTGGTTGTGTTGACACTGCTTTCAGTAATCCGATCGTTATAGGTGGTTATACGACTGACTTTACAGCGCCACCTTCCGTTTGTACAAATGAGCTAGTAACCTTTCTGAACAATTCTTCCCCTGCCCCGGCCAGTTCGAACTGGACTTTTGGGGATGGAGGAACATCTCCTTTGATTAACACAACTCACACCTATACAACTCCGGGCCTATACACAATCTGGCTTTATAATACATATTCTAACTGTATTGATTCAGTATCACATACTATCACAGTAAACCCATTACCCGTGGCTGACTTTACAGCCCCGGTTACTTCAAAGTGTGAGCCTCCTTTAACGGTTAATTTCCAGGATATTTCAACTGGTGGAGCGGTTAACTGGCAATGGGATTTTGGTGATGGAGGCACATCCACTCTTCAAAATCCTGCTTACACATATACATCATATGGCAGTTTTACTGTTACACTGATTGTAACAAATAATTTTGGATGTACAGACACCATAGTGAAGCCGGATTATATTGTAATACAAAGGGCTGCAATAAACATAAACGGGCTACCTACCAATGGATGTATTCCCTATACAATTTCCCCCGTTCCGGTTGTTACTTCTGTTGATGCAGTTACATCGTGGCAATGGGATTTTGGTGATGGGGGCACATCCACTCTTCAAAATCCAACACATACGTATGTTGCACAAGGAACTTATAATGTCCGGCTGATCATAACAACAAGTTCGGGCTGCACAGATACATTACTACTTTTTAATGCTGTAAGAGTCGGCTCAAAACCTGTGGCTGATTTTTCAGCTTCACCTATTCCAGTTTGCGGACGTCAACCAGTATATTTTACAGATCTCTCAGCTCCTGCAGATCAATGGATATGGAGTTTCGGAGATGGCGCCACTTCCACATTACAAAACCCCACACATATTTATAATGATACAGGTTATTTCAACATCCAACTTATTGCATTTAATAATGGATGTCCTGATACGATGATCCGCAATAATTATGTCCAGGTATTACCTCCTATCGCTCGGTTTATTTCGACAGCAGATTGCAGTAATCGGCTGCGTTTCACATTTACTGACCAATCCATTGCACCTCAAACATGGGAATGGGATTTTGGAGATGGAAGCCCACTTGTAACAACACAAAACCCGGTACATATTTTTCCCGCTTTGGGCACCTATAATGTTAGGCTAATCGTTACCAATGGCGGATGTGCCGATACATTGATACAACAGGTAAGGCTTGTCTCAGAAAGCCCGGATTTTAATACTTCAGCAATTGTTGCCTGCAAAATAGCAACTATTAATTTCCAAGCAACGAATCTGAATACCGGAAATATTATTTCTTATGCATGGGATTTTGGTGATGGTGGCACTGGTGGAACCCCTAATCCCAGTCATATTTATACGGCAAGCGGCACTTACACTGTAACACTAACTGTTACAGATATAAATGGATGCACAGATATCAATATCAAAACAAACCTCATTCGTATTAATGGTCCCACTGCAGGATTTTCTGCCACGAATATTTCTGGCTGCACAGGCCTTGTTACTACATTTAATGATCTTTCAACTAATGATGGCGTCAATAATATTGTAAACTGGCAATGGGATTTTGGTGACGGGACGATTCAAAATTTCAGTGGCCCTCCATTTATGCATACTTATAATGCTGTAGGCACTTATTCAGTTAAACTCATAATAACTGATGCATCAGGCTGCAAGGATAGTATAACTGTCAGCAATCTTATAACTGCTACTGATCCTTTACCTGATTTTTACTCCCCTAACTCTTTAACATGTCCAGGTGCAAGCGTTGGATTTGCAAATACTTCTACTCCTGCAGGATATACTAGTTTTTGGGATTTTGGCGATGGCGGGACCTCAACTGCCAATTCTCCGGGGCATATTTATGCAGCCTCCGGAAATTATGATATAACATTAATAATTACAGATGCATTTGGCTGTATGGATACTGTTATAAAAACTGCTTATATAACTGTTAATAGTCCAATTGCAAACTTTACTATGGACGACTCAATAAGTTCCTGTTTACCTTTTGAAGTAAAATTCACAAACACATCAACTTTCTATAGCTCGGTTTTGTGGGATTTTGGACCCGGTGAAGGAAATTCTGCTTTAAATAATCCTGTTCATTATTTTTCTCTTCCGGGAACTTATCCTGTAAAACTAGCAATAACCAGTCCCGGTGGCTGCCAGGACTCCCTGATAAAAAATGTTGTTGTAAGTGATACTGTTGGATCAATCGTTTCCTATCTGCCAATAAACGGCTGTAAACCTGTTGATGTGAACTTTAGTACATTTTCTCCCGGGCAAATGGCTTCTTATTTATGGGACTTTGGTGATGGATATACAATTACCACAACTACACCGAACGTAAATCACTTCTATACTTCATTCGGGAATTTTTTGCCAAAAGTAATCTTACAGGATCCTTCCGGTTGCCTGATACCACTACAAGGCCTTGATACAGTTTTTGTAACCGGTGCAAATGCAAAATTTGGTATTGACACTGGTTTGTTCTGTGACTTTGGAACCGTGAACTTTACTGATTCTACCACATTTAATGATCCGATTTCAGTTTATAACTGGTCATTTGGTGATGGCGGTACTTCTTCAGTCCAAAATCCATCACATCAATATACAACACCGGGATTATATACCGTCCAGTTAATTGTACAAACCCAGATCGGTTGCAGGGATACTCTTTCCAAACCAGCACTGATTAAAATTGTTCAGCGCCCATTAATAGATATAAACGGGGATTCTGTCATTTGTATCAATAACTCGATACTTCATAAGGGAATATTTTTACAGCCCGATACTTCTGTCGTTACCTGGCAATGGAATTTTCCCAATGGAAATAGTTCAAATCTACAGAACCCACCTCTTCAGACCTATAATACGGCAGGAACTTTTATTGTCACTACTATTGCAACAAATAGTACAGGTTGTAAGGATACTACTCAGCAGACTATTCTTGTTAACCCTTTACCTGTGGTCAATATGCCCGGACAAATCACAGTGCAATCAGGCTTTCCTGTTACCATTCCGGCAACATATTCCCCGAATACAGTCAGTTGGATATGGTCACCTTCAACAGGGTTAAGTTGTGCAAATTGTCCAACTCCCGATGCCGGGCCAAAATTTAATACGACATACCAGGTTTACTTTACCGACAACAATGGCTGCAGTAATATCGGCCAAGTAGAGATTATAGTTATTTGTAAAAATGCAAACCTGTTTGTCCCGAACACATTTACGCCAAACGGTGACGGAAGTAATGATATTTTTTATCCCAGAGGAAAAGGACTGGAACGGGTACGTTTTATGAGAATATTTAATCGTTGGGGTGAAGTGGTTTTTGAGAAAAGAGATTTTCCAATTAATGATGCCTTTTCAGGATGGAATGGCACCTATAAAGGACAAAAGCCAAAGGCAGATGTATATGTTTATCAAATAGAAGTCTTCTGCGAAAATGGTGAAATAATCAGCTTAAACGGAAATATTGCATTGGTTTTATAAAATGAGAGTAACAACAACTACCATAAAAAAAATCTTATTCCTTGTTTTAGCACAGGTATCATTGATGTCATCCTTTGGCCAGGACATTCACTTTTCCCAGTTTTTTGAAACTCCTTTATGGCGAAATCCATCTTTGGCAGGAATTTATACCGGGGATATAAGAATTCAGGCCGTTTACAGAGATCAATGGAATAGCGTTACTGATGCATACAGAACCGGCTCGGTAAATGCTGAATTTAAAATGCCTATTGGCAAGGCTAATGATTTTATAACAACAGGCATGCAGGTATTATATGACAGAGCTGGCACAATTGGCTGGACTTCTGTTTATGCATTACCTGTTTTGAATTATCATAAATCATTAAGCGATATTCACAACAGGTACCTTTCTCTTGGATTTATGGGAGGATGGGTTCAAAGAAGGTTTGATCCTTCTAAAGTAACAACTAATAGTCAATATGATAATGGAGGGTTAGGTGAAAGTTTCAGCAACAGTCAATATAATTATCTGGACGGAAGTGTTGGGATGAGCTTTAATGCTGATATTAATGACAAGCCTGAAAATAATTTTTTCCTTGGGGTTGCGTTTCACCATTTCAACAGACCCAAAAAGTCTTTCTACAGGAATGATGATTTTGAACTACATCCAAAATGGGTTTTTTCTGGTGGCATTCACCTGGCCGTTTCTGATTATTCTTATATCACAATTCAAGGTGACCATTCCAGACAAGGTGGTTTTTCAGAAACTGTTGCCGGCGGAATGTATGGCCTCAAAGTAGGCGGTGATCCTGATAATCCACAGTATACAATGCATGCCGGGGGATTTTTGCGCTGGAATGATGCATTAATTCCTGTTATAAAAATTGATTATACCCCCTTTTCAATCGCATTAAGCTATGATATAAACATTTCCAAGTTAAAGCCCTCAAGTTATGGCAGGGGTGGATTTGAAATGTCAGTTTCATACATTGGTTTTCGCCAGCGAAACTCAACGCTTGATGCTATACGCTGTCCGAGATTTTAGACATTCTTCTCAATTATAAATTTATAACCCATCCATGATCGCTGATATTGAATTAATTTCATGATTCAATAGAGATTATTGATATGACCTTCACGCAACTTGAATATGTTTTAGCTGTTGACCAATTTCGGCATTTTGCAAAAGCCGCTAATGCCTGTTATGTAACCCAGCCTACGCTTAGCATGCAGCTTCATAAGCTGGAAAAAGAAATAGGAATAATGATCTTTGATCGAAGTAAACAACCCGTTGTACCTACACATACAGGAACTGAGTTTATTGCGTATGCAAGGAAAATAATCAATGAAAGAAATAATCTTACTGATTTCCTGCAATTGCATAAAGGTGTTTTAGCAGGAGATCTCAAAATTGGAGTAATACCTACGTTAGCTCCATATCTTCTGCCACTTTTTATTCCCAAATTCACAAAAAATAACCCGGGCATTAAGCTAATCGTTATTGAGCTAACAACAGATGCGATTATTGAACAACTTAAAGATGGAAGGATTGATGCGGGGATACTGGTGACTCCTTTGAACGATCCGGGCATTAAAGAGCATGTTTTATTCTATGAAGAAATGATGGCCTATATTTCCCCCAAGAATGCAGCCTTTAATAAAACATATATACTTCCACAGGACATCGACCCGAATAAGCTTTGGTTACTTGAAGAGGGGCATTGCTTTCGTACACAAATCGCTAATCTTTGTCAACTCAGAAAAGCAAGCCAGGAAGGAAGTCATTTTCAATATGAAGCCGGGAGCCTGGAAACTCTTCGACGGTTAGTTGAATTGAACGATGGAATTACTATACTCCCGGAACTGGCTACATTGGAATTAACACCTAAGCAAAAAAAACTTATAAGAAGATTTAAAAGTCCTCCGCCAATGAGAGAGGTTAGTATTGTGATTCATAGAGATCATCTCAAAAAAAGAATGATTGAAATTTTGAAAAAAGAGATCACTGAAGCCACTCCTCGTAAAACTTTAAATAAAAAGAACAAGAATATTATCCCGGTAGAATAGACTCTTAAATTCATTCCTTCAAAAAACTTTTTTTAGTAGCATTTGTAATACATTCTTTACTCAACGCTGAAATAATTTTTATGAGCATACAAATAGGGCAACCAGCGCCTGATTTTACCCTTTATAACAGTGAAAAAAAAGAGATATCTCTTTCTGATCTAAAAGGAGAAAATATCTTGTTACTGTTTTTCCCTCTCGCCTTTACAGGTGTTTGTACTAAAGAATTATGTTCTATCAGGGATAATTTAGGCTGGTATAATAATGTCGGTTCGAAAGTGATAGGCATCTCTGTTGACTCATTACATACACTTGCAAAATTCAAAGAAGAACAAAATTTAAATTTTACTTTATTAAGTGATTTTAATAAAGAAATTTCTGCCATGTATGATACTTTATATGAGAAATTCGGCTACAACATGAAAGGCGTTTCTAAAAGGTCTGCATTTATAATAGATAAAGAAGGAATTCTTCGATATGCTGAAGTACTTGAAAATGCGGGAGCGATACCCAACTTTGAAAGAATAAAAAAGGTATTGTCCGAAATTGAATAACGTTTAGTTAAAATTATAATCGAAACGCATTTTAATATATTGAATATCAATTAACTATATTGCATCGTAGTTTTACCTTGCACAGATAAAAAATCCGGCCTATTTTTCGAATAATAAAAGTAAATTTGTTTCGTTGAGGCGAATTCTACCCATACTATCCTTTATCTTGCTGACAACCATCTGTTCTCAGGGCCAATCTTCCAGAATTACCCCTGTGATTGATGGAAATGACAGAATTGTCAAATTATACCCTAACCCGGCTACATCTTATATAACTTTTGATTTGCAGGGTAATTACAAAAAAGGGCTTTCAATCTATATCTACAATGGTCTGTTAGGTAAGAAAATGTATGAAGCGGCAAATGTCCAGGAAAAGACTACTGTAACTCTAAATGATTTCAGCCGCGGAATGTACATCTACCATCTCATTGACGAAACCGGAAAAATTCTTGAGTCCGGCAAATTCCAGGTATCCAGATAATTTAAAGTCTACATCATTCTATTGAACCTGAACAATCAGGAATTTAAGGTATTGTGTGTTTTCCATACTCCACATCACAGGGTGATCTGCCGATTGGGTCTGAAAACAAACCTGTCTTAGTTTTCGTTTGGCATCTTTTGCTGCTTCATCTATAATCTGAATAAATAGTTCAGGATGGACAAGGTTGGTACATGATGAAGTAACAAGGAAACCTCCCGGCCTTACAAGTTTCATACCTCGCAGATTGATTTCTTTGTATCCTTTTACTGCGTTTGGTATTCCACCTCGGTTTTTTGTGAAAGCAGGCGGATCGAGTATTACCACATCATAGTTTTTATTTTCTTTTGCCCAGTTCTTTAATACATCAAATGCATTTGTTTCTTCAAAATCACAAACAGTATCCAGTCCATTTAATTGAGCATTTCTTTTTGCTTGCTGAACAGCATTTGAAGAAATATCTAAACCTAATACCGATTTTGCACCGTAATGGGCTGCATGCACTTCAAACGACCCTGTATATGTAAATACTCCCAGCACATCCGAACCCTTTACAATATTTTTAATGGCCCTTCGGTTGTCTTGTTGATCTAGGAAGTAACCAGTCTTTTGCCCGTTAGCTATATCAACATGAAACTGAAGTCCATTTTCCTTGATTATAATATTTGTATCAAAAGCTTCTGATAAAAAACCTTTTTTCTGGTCCAACCCTTCCAGTTCTCTTACAGGCACATCATTTCTTTCGTAAATACCTTTCGGCGCAAATATTTTATTCAATGCATCTACAATCGATGATTTCCAAACATCAATACCAAGTGCCATTGTTTGAATTACAAAGTAGTCGTTGAATTTATCAATGATCAATTGGGGCAAGGAGTCTGCTTCACCAAATATTAACCTACAGTTCTCTGTATAACCCAGTTTTTTACGATACTCCCAACATTCTGAAATCTGTTTCAAAAAAAACTGCCCATTAATATCAATTGAATGTTCCCTTGTTAATAATCTTACAGGAATTTGAGATTTAGGGTTCACATATCCCTTTCCAATAAATTTTTTATCCCAGCTATAAACTTCAGCTACTTCGCCTGCCACCAAATCTTTTTCAGACTTTTCAATTTCATTATTGAATATCCAGGGATGGCCATTCGCAATCCTTGGCGAAATTTTCCTTTTTAGATAGACTTTGTTCATGAAGAATAATTAAGTTATGGCAGTTAAAAAGCAATATCATTTGGAGAAACCAGCTGTAAAAACAAACAAGAAATTACTTCAAAACCCCTAAAATTCAGCTTTTTATTTAAATCGGTCATTTTGTCCTTTTGCTCTTGTTGGCAATATTCTTGACTATTGTACCTTTGCAAACAATTTATCAAAAATGGCAGAAAAAGACATGAAAGAAAAGGGAAATAACATGCCTGACGCAACAAGAGGAATTGATATAAATACCGATGAAAACCTGAGCGGCACAACCCATCTGAATGAACCTGTAGCAGACGAATCAGAACTGGAAAAAATAAAAAGTCAGCTTGAGGAAGCAAATGATAAATATCTGAGAAAAGTTGCTGAATTTGACAATTTTAAAAGAAGGAACGCAAAAGAGAGAATTGAATTGATTCAGACTGCAGGTAAAGAAGTTATTTCTGATATGCTGGAGGTTTTGGATGATTGTGACAGAGCTCAGAAACAAATAGAAACAAGTGACGATGTTAAAACAACTAAAGAAGGTGTCTTACTCGTTTTCAATAAACTCAGAAATACTTTACAGGCCAGAGGATTGAAAGCCATGGAAACTTCAGGGCAGGAATTCAATCCTGACCTTCATGAGGCTGTTACAGAAATCAGTGTGAAAGATGATAAAATGAAAGGTAAAGTCGTTGATGAAATCATGAAAGGTTATTACCTGAATGATAAGATTATTCGTCATGCAAAAGTGGTAGTTGGTAAATAAATTCATCTATGTCAAAAAGAGATTATTACGAGATACTAGGTTTAGGGAAATCAGCTACTACGGATGAAATAAAAAAGGCATACCGAAAGGTAGCTATGCAATACCATCCCGATAGAAATCCAGGCGATAAAGGGGCCGAAGAGAAATTCAAAGAAGCCGCAGAGGCTTATGAGGTGTTGAGTGATTCCGACAAAAAGGCTCAATATGACAGATATGGCCACGCAGGTGTAAGTGGAAACGGCCGTGGAGGATTTGGTGGCGGTATGAATATGGAAGATATTTTCAGCCAGTTTGGAGATATTTTCGGTGATGATCTCTTTGGGAGTTTTTTTGGAGGGGGACAAAAGGGCCGTGGAGCGCAAAGAGCAAGAGGTGTTCGTGGTAGTAATTTAAGAGTTAAACTAAAGCTCACTTACGAAGAAATCGCCAAAGGAGTTACAAAAAATATCAAAGTAAAAAAATATGTGCCGTGTACTACCTGCGGAGGAAGCGGAGCTAAAGACAAAGGCAGTGTTCAAACCTGCGGCACTTGCGGAGGCAGCGGACAAGTGAGAAAGGTTCAAAATACTTTTCTGGGTCAGATGCAGACAGTTACTACATGTCCCACATGCGGAGGTGAGGGAACAACAATTACAGCAAAATGTGGAAGTTGTAAAGGTGAAGGAAGAGTATTTGGTGAAGAAACAGTAAGCATTGATATCCCCGCCGGTGTGCAGGAAGGGATGCAATTAAGTATAAGCGGAAAGGGAAATGCCGGAGAAAGAGGGGGAATGGCTGGTGATCTTATAGTATTAATTGAAGAAGAACCACACAAGGAACTTCATAGAGAGGGGCTAAATGTGGCTTATGACTTATACTTATCATTTACTGATGCTGTATTCGGAACCCAGATAGAAGTTCCAACCATTGATGGAAGGGCCAAAATAAAAATACCTGCCGGAACTCAAAGCGGTAAAATTTTCCGGTTGAAAGGAAAGGGGTTTCCAGCGGTAAATTCTTATCAAAAAGGAGATCAATTGATTCATGTAAATGTGTGGACACCGCAACATATTACATCAGAGGAAAAAGCAATGCTGGAAAAAATGAGTGACTCTCCTAATTTCAAACCCCAGCCGGATAAGAATGATAAAAACTTCTTTGATAGAATAAAAGAGATGTTTTCCTGACACTACCAGCTATCAGCGCTTCCTTTTTTCTTCTTGAATTTGGTGTAAAGGATCTTTGCCTGTTCAACTAATTCTATAAACTCCTTCTGAAGTAAATCATCGCCTCCTGAAGACATTTGGGCCAATGTAATGATCTCGTTCCAACTTATATTTTTCAAAAAAGGTGAATTCCGTAAAAGTAAACCAAACATTGCGACTGAGGCTGAGAACTGATAGTATTTTTCTATTTCATCAAAAGGAATGAACTCAAACTGACAGGTCGTTATCTGTTCGATCTCTTTTGTGTTCCCGGGTAATTTATAGTGCAAATGAATATCTGCCAGTTTCCCTATTGTAAAATTATCTTTTATTGCTCCTTTATTGATTTCAGTAGGAACAATCTCAATCAAAGCTATCATAGAATGACCTGAACCAATTTCACCTCCTTCAATGACTGACATAGAATCCCGCAACACACCCACTTTATTATCAAAGCCCACCAGTCTGTATTCTTTTACATATTCCGGATTAAATTCAAAAGTCATATATACATCGTCGGCAATTGCATAAAGTGTTTGTGTAAATTCTTTCAACAACACTTTTTCAGCCTCTTTATAATTATCCAGGTAAGCAAAATTTCCATTGCCCTTATTGGCAAGAGTCTGGATCTTCGAATCTTTATAATTTCCCATGCCCACCCCTAAACAGGTAAGATATACACCAGACTCTTTCTGGCGGGTAATAAGTTCGTCTAATTCCTCCTCAGTTTTCATTCCCACATTAAAATCACCATCTGTCGCAAGAATTACCCGGTTATTTCCCCCCTGAATAAAATGATTCCTGGCCACACTATACGCAAGCTTTATACCTGATTCACCCGGGGTGTTTCCCCCTGGAACCAATTCATCAATAGCCTTCAAAATTTTTTCTTTTTCAGCACCGCTCGTTGTATTCAGCATTACACCGGTCACTCCACCATATACAACAATTGCGACAGAATCCTTTGATCGGAGGTTACTTACCAATAACCGGAATGCAGATTTCAATAACGGTAGCCTGTTAGGCATGTCCATTGAACCCGAAACATCAATCAAAAAAACAAGATTATTTGAAGGAAGAGTATCCAGATCAAGTTTTTTGGCTGATAGAGTCAGAAAGAGAAGCTGATTATCGGCATTCCATGGACAGGAACTTAACCGGGGTGTAAGATTGAATAATTTTTTTTCCTCCGGAGCCTTATAATTCAGATTAAAATAATTCAGCATTTCTTCAATCCTCACTGCATCAGGCGGAACAATCGATCTCAAACTCACAAACCTCCGGATGTTACTGTAAGAAGCTCTGTCAATATTCAGAGAAATGCTTGTCCTTGGAAATTTCTTTGCATTTACAAAATGGTTTTCAAGAATACTGGCATAGGTTTCATCTCCTGTAAACCATGTTTTTTGCTCATCTTTCTGAAGATCTTTCGTGAATGATGAAAGTTTATCTCGTCTTACATTGGTAATGGCCGTTGGAAGATTTTTCAATTTCACACTGACATACACTTCTGCATCTACATACAATCTTTCCGTTTTAAATCCTTCTAATGAAAATATTAGTGTGTCGAATTTCTCATGAGAAATAATTCCAAATGTTCCGGAAGTACCGCTTTTAAATACATACCCTGTTTTTCGCTGAAGGATGTTTACATTTTGCAAAATATTGCCTGATTCATCCTTAACCTCACCCCGTATATAATAACGTTGGGCGCATAGGGACAAACTGGATAAAATAAAAAAAACTATATGACAAGCGGCCCTCAAACGGATACTTTAGCTTGATAAGTTACAAAAAAAGCATGAGTCTGCTGATGAACCTATACCAGCTGGTAAATATCAGCATAGTTTCTTCCTAAACCATCATAATCAAGCCCATAACCAACAACAAACTTGTCGGGGATTTCAAAGCCGACATAATCCAGGGTCAGGTGGAATTTTGTGGCTTCCGGCTTGTGAAGCAGCGTCGCAATTTTCATTGTTTTGGGTTGCTGATGAAGAAGCTTGGGCAGGAAATGATGCAATGTCTTTCCGGTATCAACAATATCTTCAAGTATAATAACATCCTTCCCAAAAAGATCTTCTTCCAGGCCAATGGAAGTAACCACCTTTCCTGAAGATTTCATTCCTTTATAAGAGGCAAGCTTGATAAAACATATTTCGGCATCGATGGTTACCCGCTTAAAAAGATCAGAGGCAAACATGAACGATCCATTAAGAACAGCAACAAAAAGAGGCCTTTTTCCGGAGAAATCATGATTGATGGTTTCAGCAAGCTCTTTTATACGTTGCTGGATTTTCTCCGCAGAAAGATAAGTTTCAAATTTTTTATCGTGAACCTGGATAGTAGCCATAATTCTTAATTGGCGGTTTTTATTTTATTTACCGGCTCCAGTGAGTAATTCTCTCTTAAAGCGAGCCTTGGAGATTTATCAGCTTTCTTTTGAAGATAAAGTTTTTCTCCGGGAGCAGGTTTGGCATCAGATCTAAGCCAATTATACTCTTTCAGATTTTCCAGCCTGATAGCTTCTGATTGAGCAATATCATGAAGATCTTCACCTGGCTTTACAATATGGAATTCATTGGCCCCCATTTTTCGTTTTCGTTGCAAAAAAATTAACTGGTCCTTGTCAGAAGATTCAGCCTGATCAATCTCATTGAATTCAAAAATTCTGGAAAGAGGTACAGAATATTGTTGTGCAATAGCCAAAAAAGAAGTCCCCTTTTTAACATATACAACCTTTGTTTCATTAATAATAAAGGAACCTTCCGGGTAAACAAGTTTTATCTCATTCGTTTCAATGCCACCATTCTCAACTTTCTTTTCTTCCGCTACGGTATTAGCCGCATCATTATTTTTCTTTTCAAGTGCAATCAGTGTATAATCTTGCAAATTGTAGTCTTCAATAAGCTTAATTAATACCTGGGGGTATTTTGGATTTGTTGCGTAACCAGCTTTTTTTAACCCATATGCCCACCCAGTGTAATCATTGGGGTCTAATGAAAAAAGAGAGGCATAACGGTTACTGTTCTTTAAAAAATCAGAATGATCCCTGTAAGATTCTTCCGCAGATTGATATTTACGGAAACACTCTCCCTTAGCATCATCATCATGACTAACGGATTCACCGGTCCAGTTTGACTTACATTTTATTCCGAAATGGTTGTTGGATTTTTGAACCAGGTTGCTGGTTCCCGCCATTGTTTCATGTATTCCTTGAGCCAATGTAATCGAAGCCGGAACGCCTGTCCGCTGCATTTCAGAAACAGCAAGATCCTTATATTGATTTATATAATCCCTGATGCGTTCAGCATTCTGTGAAAAAGAAATGTTGAAACTAAGTAACAGCAAGAGGATAATATTAACCCGGCTAATTTTCATATTATTTGTTGGCTTAGATTTTTCGCATCAGATACAAACCATCACGAATCGTAAGCACCACTTTTTCGACATCATTTCTATTCCCGATAAATTCATTAAAGTCCTTTATTCCATTTGCGCTTTTTCCTTTTACATTTTCTTCCAGTACCTGGCCGTGAAAAAAGATATTATCTGCTAAAATAAATCCGTTTTGCCGCAATCCGGGAAAAACCAGGTTAAAATATTCAATATAAGCCGGCTTGTCAGCATCAATAAAAACAAGATCCCATACTTCATTCAGCCGGGGAATAATCTCTAACGCATTACCACAATGAGAAATTATTCGATCTGAAAAACCACTTCTATCAAAATAATTCCTTGCCCTGTCTGCATCTTCTCTCCTCAACTCGATTGTATGTAAGAGACCATCTTTCTGCAATCCTTTAGCCAAACACAGTGCACTATATCCGGTAAAAGTGCCTATTTCCAAAACTCTTTTAGGACGAATCATACAACTGATCATTTCCAGTACCTTGCCTTGCAAATGACCGCTTAGCATCACTGCTTCAGGATGATTATTTCTTGTAAAGTTCCCAACCTCCTTTAATAAAGAATCTTCAGGTGAAGAAAATTTTTCAGCGTACTGCTGCACTAATGGGTTAATTAGTTCCAATTTTTTGCACAAAGATAAAGCTATCAAACGGCCTTCATTAAATTTTCAGCTTGCTCCGGTTTTCCTGAGATCATCCAAAGGCCTAAAAATGTAAGAAATCCATTAATTATCAGAAGTTCAATACCAACCTGGTAGCCACCCAACAATGTTGCAGAGTATTTACTCAGGAAAAATGATAAAACAGGTGCAACAAGGCAAATTATAGTAACAATAATGCCGTCTTTGATTTTTCTTTTTGTGAGAATTCCAAAAGCAAACAGACCGAGAAGAGGACCATAAGTATAGCCGGCAAGATCAAGGATAACATAAATAATAGATTTATTATTGATCCACTTAAAAACAAGTATACATAAAAAGAAAATAAACGTAAAAGCTAAGTGAACTGTCATCCTGATTCTTCGTTGCTTTTTCTCATCCCAGTCCTGCCTGCGTTTCAATCCTAACTGATCAATACAAAATGAAGAGGTAAGTGCAGTTAATGCCCCATCCGCACTCGGGAAAAGTGCAGAGATCAGCCCGATTATAAATATTATACTGATTGCCTGGGGTAAAAAATTCAGGGCAACAGTCGGAAAAAGGTCATCTCCAATAATATTTTTCCCCTCCAGAAGCAACTGCTTTTCATTATAAGCTCCGCCATTTTGTAGAATATACAAATAAAGAAGTCCGCCTAAAAGCAGGAAAAGAAAGTTTACAAAAACAATTACGGTGCTGAAAGTCAGCATGTTTTTTTGAGAGTCTTTAAGGTTCTTAACGCTTATATTTTTTTGCATCATTTCCTGGTCAAGCCCAGTCATCGCAATAGTTATAAACGCACCTCCGATTATTTGCTTTACAAAAAATCCCTTACTGCCAGGATCCATATTAAATATATTGGTATAACCCTTTACACTTAATGTTTCAAGAGCAGTGCCCAGGTTCAGATTGAGATGTGTAAGAATATAAACTACACATACAATTAAACCCAGCAGCATAAATGAAGTTTGCAATGTATCGGTATAGACAATAGTTTTCACTCCGCCTTCAAAGGTGTAAAGCAGGATCATCAAAAGAATGATCAGGGTGGTAGCAGTAAATGAGATCCCCATTCTCTCAAGAATGAATATCTGAAGTACATTTATAACAAGATACAAGCGGGCAGTAGCTCCGATCGTTCTTGAAAGAATGAAGAATAATGAACCGGTTTTATAGGAGAAAAATCCGAATCGATGCTGTAGATAATTGTAAATAGATGTCAGGTTAAGACGGTAATAAAGAGGCAGTAAAATATAAGCGATAACGAAATAACCAAGGAAATAACCAATCACTACCTGGAAATAACCAAATCCCTTAAAGGCATCTCCTGAAAAATCACCAACTGTTCCGGGCACACTCACAAAGGTGACACCGGAAAGAGATGTGCCGATCATACCAAATGCGACCAGCATCCAGTTACTATTTCTGTTACCAATAAAAAATGATTCGTTATTGGAATTTTTGGAAGTATACCAGGCAACAGTCAACAACAAAACAAAATAACCGATCACAAATGAAAACAATACGACAGGAGACATATAAGTTGGTTTCCGTTAATCAATAGTTACTATTGCAAATTACAGAGTTATGAATTTTGAAGATAAACAAAAAAGTTATCCCTTTGCTGCAATATTAAAATATGAAAATACAATCCCTGGCGGTGTTTTGTGGTTCTAAAAATGGAATTGATCCTCTTTTTAAAATTCATGCCGAGCAATTAGGAAAATTAATGGCTGATAACAATGTAAAACTGATCTATGGCGGTGGCAGTGCCGGTATCATGGGCATCATCGCCGACAGTGTAATGAATAATGGCGGTCAGGTAACAGGCATTATACCAAAACTCCTTCTCGAATGGGAAAGACAACACAGAGGAATTACTGAATTGATCATTGCAGATGACATGCATGAAAGGAAAAAACAGATATATAGTCTTTGTGATGCTGCCCTGATATTACCCGGAGGGTTTGGTACACTGGATGAGCTATTTGAAATTGTGACGTGGAACCAGCTGACTATTCATGATAAAAATATCTTCATACTGAATTCAAATGGTTTTTATAACCACCTGATTGAACATATCAAAAAAATGAAAGAAGAAAAATTCTTATATGAAGAGGCTGAAAAGAGAATTTTTGTTATCAACGAGCCGGCTGAACTTTTGTCACGATTCTGATAATTATCGTCTTCTTCTTCCACCACCTTCAAATAATCCAATATTTATTCCGGCTCTTATTATCGGCACGGCCCTTACGCTATAATTACCAGTGTTGGGATTATAAACAAGATCGACATAAGGGGAGTTTTGGTCTTTGATTACATCAAATAAGACAGAGACATAATAAAAAGTGTTACTTCCCGGACCCCTACCCTGAGTATAGCCTGCGCCTACCAAGAAAGAATTTGCATCTACTGTTTCCTTATATGGCAGATACGAAAAAGAGCCCGGGGCTGGTATATATTTAAACTTTGTAAAGTTGTGCTCAAACTGGGCCTGAACAAAAATGAAATTGACCGGGTATATCCGGGTGAATAAGCCACCCCCATAAACATACTGTCTAACCTTATCATCAAACTCTTTAAAATCCCGCTGGCCAGAATATATGTAATTAAAAACGATGCCAGCATCCACCCAATTGGCAATTCTATATCCAAATATCGGACTGGCACCTAAAATTGTTGTACCATTAAAAAAAGAAAGTGTGACATTTCCCCCGGTAAAAAGGTTCTCTTTTTTAAAACCCTTTTCCTCATCATCCCCCTGGGCTAATAGGGAAAATACTACCAATACAGATAAAATTGTCAGTGATATTTTTTTCATATCGTATAGATTATAAAGTTATTCAAGCTGCATCCGCTCAGAACTATCAAGATTCAATTCACCAGATAATTTTTGAACAGATGGAAATTTAGAATACATAAATAAAAGAAGTATAGCTGTTATTACCAGTAAATAATAGTTCCCGGTTAAAAAGAAAACTATTACAGAAAGCAATCCGGCCCCTTCACAAAAGGCAAGATATAAGATTAACGAACTCCTGTATAGGTTTAATTTCTCCTGCAATGAAATAACTGCATTTTTTATTTCTGTTAACTTTTTCCTGTATAAAAAATGAGCTGCGAAGAGAGCTGCGATTGCTGTGATAACGACAACTCCCGAAAAAATATCCGGAACCAGCGCAGGCCCCCGAGATTGTACAACAACAATCATAATTATTGAGAATAACAACACTCCAGTCAGCAATGCTATTGTAAAAATCCGCATAGCCTGAAGAAGCTTTTTAGGGCTCCCCATAAATTTTTGCTGGGGCATCATAAATCGAATATTTTACCCGGATTGAGGATATTATTAGGATCAAATACCTTTTTTATTTCTCGCATCAGTCTCAGGTTAGCTTCGTCAAAAACAATATCTGTAAATCCTTTCTGTATAAGGCCCACTCCATGCTCTCCACTTATTGTCCCCCCAAGGTTCTTTACCTGCTTAAACAGATCCCTTAATATTTCATTCATCTCTTCGCTTCCAAAACTATTAGGAATTCCCTCTTTCCGGATGCGGATATGCAGGTTACCATCCCCCGCATGCCCGTAACATACTACATCGAAATCATGTTTTTTAGCTAATTCTTTTACCGCTTTTATCAATGCCGGCAGTTCTGCTCTAGGCACAACGGTATCTTCTTCAATAGAATATCCAATCAGTTTTACCGCTTCAGCCACTTTTCGACGAAGCTTCCACAATTCGGCTTTTTGCTGTGCATCATCAGCAAAATAAATTTCTCCAATATCATATTGTGTAAGTAATTCACTGATTGCTTCCATTTCCTGCATCAACACTTCCATATTATTGCCATCAACCTCAATAATAAGATGTGCAGCAGTATCCTCAGTTACAGGCACTACATTGCTGTCAACAAAATCACTTACTATTTTAAGAGCATTGATCTCCATGAGTTCCATAGCACTCGGGACAAACCCTGCTCGGAATATTTTACTAACTGCTTCCCCGGCTTGTTCAAGATTTCGGAAAGGCACCAGCATCAATAAATCATATTTGGGATTAGGTATAAGACGCAATACAATTTTCGTGACTATGCCAAGAGTGCCTTCACTTCCAACAACCAATTGAGTAAGATTATAACCCGTTGAATTCTTTAAGACATTAGATCCGGTCCAGATTATTTCCCCGGACGGAAGAACAACTTCAAGATTAAGCACATAATCTTTAACCACTCCATATTTCACTGCTTTCGGGCCACCACTATTTTCTGAGATATTTCCTCCTATAAAACAAGAACCTCTGCTGGCAGGATCAGGTGGGTAAAACAATCCTTTTTCCTTAACAGTATTCTGTAATATTTCTGTTATCACTCCGGGTTCTGTGGTAACCTGAAGATTTTTTTCATCGATATCAAGGATAGAGTTAAGCCTTTCTGTTGACAGCAATACACCTCCCAAATGTGCTAAAGCCCCGCCACTAAGCCCGGTACCCGCACCACGGGGAGTAACCGGAATCTTATGCCCATTACAAAGCTTCATTATAGAGCTTATCTCTTCAGCTGAAGCCGGTTTTAAAACCACTTCAGGCGGATAATGCAGATTTTCTGTCTCATCATGAGCATAATGACTCAATGCTTCTTCATCAACAAAAACATATTTATCTCCAACTATCTTTTTAAATGCATCAATATGTTCAGAGGTAAGCGTATTCTTTACAGTGGTTTCCATGCCGGTTTAACAATGTTATAATTGTAAAAATCGGAATTATAAAACTATCAAAAAAATGAGGGCTTAATAGGTTTTAAAAGAGGGGCACATTGACTCACGGCGGTTTCCCCTGTATTTGTCTACTACCCCCTGTTTGATAAGAGAAAATTCATAAGCTCCTCTTGCGCCATTATAGGCTTTCAGGTCAGAGGTTGTAGCATCGTATGTAAAAGTGAACGTAAGATCTTTATAACCTAACCCCACCATGGGTATAAATGCATCCTTATACCTGTAATAAACACCTGCCATAAGTACTTTCTCACCATCGCCTGAGATATTATAGTGAGCATTTAACCCGCCTACAATTTCATATGATTTTGCCTGGAAAGAAGCGTAGACATTTGGGTTTATAATGACCATGTCATTCAGCTTAAAACTTCCGTTTACAAAACCTGTATATCTTACCGGAACCCTGTTGTTTACTGTTTGATCATTAAAAAAAGACTCTTTGGGTTGATTAATATGCATGGCAGAAAAACCTGCATTAAGATATACCTGGTTGTTTGGGAAATAAGCATAGTTCATTCCCACCTGCATATCAAGGTAATTGATATTATTGGCATCCAGTTTCGGAGCTATCCCGGTAAGGTGAGAATCGAAAAATTGTCCATTCCATTGACTCGGAAAACTTAGGTTAGATGTATTAATATTCTTATTGGCCCAACCTACATTAAATCCCAGACTGACAAGGCTACCCGCATTTAACATCTGGTGATAAGCAACGGACCCATAAATCTTTGTAGATGTAAGCACACTGGCACCGGCAACATCCCGAAGTATCACGCCACCCAACCCGATCCAGCCTGTGTTGAATTTATCTTCCATTACCTGGACATCGCCAAATGCACTCATTGTCTTATATGGAAAAGCAGTAACAGATGCCCATTGATTTCTGTAATTTACTCCTAGCCGGTAATCGCCATCAGGAATAAAACCTGTATTAGCAGGATTGGTTAACAAAGGAGAATTCATGAATTGTGAGAAATGGAGGTCCTGTGCCTGAAGGCAGGTTACCAATGCTATACTCAACGCTGCTGTCAATCCATTTATTACACTCCGTTTCATTCAATTCAAATTTAGGGTAACTCACAAAACTGCTACCTGATTAACGTTATATCTCCCTTTTTAGTTGTTTTGGTACCATCTGTAAATTCAACATTTAACGTGTATACATAAACATCCATGGGCTGAACAGTGCCTTTTACTTTACCATCCCATCCCTGGAAACGATTATTGGTTTCAAAAACTTTTTGTCCCCACCTGTTCCATATTGCAAATTGCATTTTAGCTATACCAAAACCCTGAACCTTAACTATACTATTGATGTCTCCACTCAGCGGCGTAAATGCATTAGGCACATCCACGACCGGAATGATCTCTGCATCAACAGGGCGGCAAATCGTACTATCACATCCAACACTATTATAAGCTGTCAGGCAAACATTAAAAGTACCGGTTGAGTTGTATTGATGCTGAATGGCTGCTCTGGAAGTTGTCAGCAATGAGTCACCATCACCAAAATCCCATTTAAAACTAACAGCATCCGGTGATGATAGATTATTAAATGTCACTGGTGTATTCGGTATCGGCGTAATGGGAGAATAACTGAAGTCAGGTACAGGAGCATCGAATACCTGTATGGTAAACCTGGCCGTATCTGATCCGTTACAAGTATTGGGATTATATGCGATCAAAGTAATATTATATGTACCTGTTAGTGTATATGTATGAACCGGTTCAAATGCAGTTGAAGTGGTTCCATCACCAAAATCCCATAACCAGGTTTGGCCTGCCAGTGATGTGTTATCAAATACTGCATTATAAACTAAGCAACCGGTTGCCGGTGTAGTAAACCGGGCCCTTACATTATCTGCAACGCTAAGTTGTTTTTCGACTGAATCCGGTGCGTTACAATAACCTGTATCTGGTAAAATGAGTCTTACATTATAAGTGCCGGGTGCAGCATAATTATGAAATACAGCGCCTGACCCGGTAGTTACTCTTGGTGATCCATCGCCAAAATCCCAAATAAAAGATTGGGGGCCGAATGGGAGTGCCGCGGGGGGAACTGATAAATTATCAAATCGGTATTTAAATGAATCGCAAGGGGGTAATTTAACCGGATTAAAATCAAGTGTGGCCTGCAAATTCCCAACCCGGATGTGTAAATAAGAAGTATCCCTGATATTGCAGGTAGTAGGATCGATAGCAATCATCATTACCAGGTAATTCCCAATATTATTATATGTATGAGATGTACTTGGTATTGTAGTTGTAACCGTGGGTGATCCATCGCCAAAATTCCATTCATAGCTCTGGGCATTTGCAATAGTGTCAATAAAATCAACGGTAAGTGGCACACATCCTGATGAATCCCTTGGAACACCATTAATGGATGATTGCACACCACCCGCAACACCTGCCAGGTTCATAGCGATCTTAAGCATTGCCAGATTGCAACTTGCCCTTGTAACTGCATTATTTGTAGTAGCCCATGCCCCGAAAGTAGTAGGGAAGACAGGCCGTGGATCCACCAACCGGCAATTTGCACAAATGGCCTGATAGATAACACCATTTTTATCAAACCGGCTGGTGCCACCATCTACATGATCGCCGCCGCCAGCCGGAACGTTATTCTCTCCAAAAAAACTTCCAAAAAGTTGTGCAGTTGCATCCTTTTTTAAAACAAAAAAGTAAAAGTCTTTGCCATCCGTTGAGGATTTAAATGCATCCGATGTTGTGGGTAATCCAAAAGTACCAGCACTATTATATGGATTATCGGGGCTATAATGCCCGCCCCAGCCCGAAACGTATACATTCTCACACCTGTCAACAAGAAAAGCTGTAATAGATATATTCGGAGTAACTGAATTGGTGCCAAATACAGTAGAATAAACATATGCTGAAAGATCTGGCTGCAGCTTACAAATAAATTGCTTCCCATTCGAGTTACCAAACGTCATTACTCCGGGAGTAACCGGCCATGAACCGGTGGTTTGCCCCGTTATATAAGGGAATCCATTATTATCAAATTGTATTCCGAATATCTGATCAACTCCGCTGGTGCCAATATATGTCGTGCGGATCAAAGTAGAACCATCATTACTGATTACTGAAATAAACCCATCAATATTACCATTGCTTGAGGGACCAACAGTACCGGCAGTATTACCGGGCAGGTTATTGCTTTCTGTTCCTCCGGCTACATAAATATTTCCCCCGGGGCCGAGCGAAAGTACATATGCTGCGTCATTACCATTGCCACCCAGATAAGATGCAAAGTTGAGCACACCCAAATTGGGAGAGAATTTTAATACTACGCCATCCTGCCTGATTGTTGCTCCGGAACCAGGTCCGCCAAAAGTAGATTGGAAGCATCCGGGAGTAACAGGAAAATTGTCAGGTGACTGTGTGCAAGAAGCCAGATAGATATTTCCAGCTCCATCTAATATCACTTCACTTCGTCCATCATCACCATAATTTCGCTGGATCGAATTAGTCCCTCCTCTCACTTCGGAAATATTCACACCATCATTACCAGAACCTCCTACCCTGGCGGAACCGATTAATGCAGTACCTGTAGCATTTAATTTAGTAATAATGATATCATATCCTCCGCCAACTCCATGCATTCCTCCAACTGTTGGTTGCAAAGGATAAGCCCCACTTCCTGTACCAGGAGAATTCGTTCTCCCGGCTATTATCAGATTGCCCTGGTTATCCACTATCAGACTATGCGGCTGCTCATTTCCTATTCCACCAATATATGTTCCATAAACCCTGTTCGACCCATCAGGAGTTAACTTAATTATTCCGATGTCTGCTGGTAAATTTCCACCACCACCCTGATATGTAGTTTGAAAAGCGCCGGGAGAGGCGGGGAAGCCTGTTTCAAAAATAATTCCTCCGCCAAACATACTTCCGTCAGGTCCATAAGTAGCTGTAAAGCCCCAGTTATCAGCTGTGCTTCCGGAAAAAGAGCAGAAAATTATAGAAGGATCAATTATTAAAGTTGCTTTCGGGTCATAATCTTTAACATCAAATCGCACAATATTATTCCTGACCGTATACTTACAGGATACTTGTTGCTTTCCTGTAAGTCCCGCCTGGTAAGTATAGGGGGAGGATTCTCTTAATTCACCAACAGATGTTGATAACAGAAGTTCCTTATTCTTAACCTGTAATTTATCGACGCCATCATATTTTAAAGCTATATCGGAAACTTTTCCTCCGGGTTTTACAACGATATCATACTTTAAAAATCCATTGTCGGTATAATACCTAACATCAATATCCGGGTATATATCTTTTAAAGTTACAGCCTGGTAAATTTTACAATCACCTGCCCACTTTGTTGGGTCATTTCCTATGAAGTAATTGTTGTAAGTAGGTAATACTTTGTCAGGAATTATTGTTGCTGTTTTTGATGCTCCTATAAAATCAACATCCCAGGCATGCGACCTTACAGTAATATTATCATCCTTGCTCAAAACGCTTCCATCGGGACGCTGACCATGCATAAAATTATAGAGGTTAGCAAAATCAACAGGGTTATGTTGCACCATTGTAAATCCGCCTTCTCTCATGAAAAAAGCCCCATTGCTTACTTTACCCATATAAAGTACCCTTGAATCCCACTGGCCTTTATTCTGAATAAACTCAATGTTATTATAACTCTGTCCGAAAACGGTAAGAAAGGAGGACAGCAATACAAGCAAAAGAGTAAGTTGTTTCAGGGTAATAATCTTTACTTTAAAATAACCAAAAAAAGCCACAATTGGATTCAAAACTTCTGTTAACAAATGATTTTTCATAGTAAATTTTCCCCCTTTGGTAAATCTGACCGTTTAATGACACTTTCCGTTGTCAGGAAATTTTACTCCATAAAATTCCCTCTTTTTGTTGTTGCAGGAAGGCTTTTAACTGCAAATTTTCTGCCGAATCAAGATCAGGATCGGCCTGAATCAATTCTGCAGCCATATTCCGGGCCATTTCAAGTATTTGCCGGTCTTGGACTATACTGGCAAGTTTAAAGTTTAACACCCCGCTTTGCCTTGTTCCCTCTATTTCTCCTGGGCCCCTTAGTTCAAGATCCTTTTCTGCTATTTTAAATCCATCATTGGTGGACGTCATTATCCTGATGCGCTCCAGAGCATCTTTACCTAATTTTTGGCCGGTTAAAAGTATACAATAGCTTTTTTCACTGCCCCGGCCTACCCTGCCTCTCAATTGGTGAAGCTGCGATAAACCAAATTTTTCAGAGCTTTCAATCACCATCACTGTTGCATTCGGAACATTAACTCCCACTTCAATAACAGTTGTAGAAACCATTATCTGTGTGTCTCCCCCAACAAACCGCCTCATATTAATTTCTTTTTGTTCAGAAGATTGTCGACCATGTACCATACTGATCCAATATTTTGGCTCAGGAAAATAAGCTTTAATATTTTCGTAACCTTTCATGAGATTTTCATAATCCAGTTTGGAGCTTTCTTCAATAAGCGGAAAAATAACATAGACCTGTCTCCCCTTTTCGATTTCTTTTTTCAAAAAATCCATTACAGAGCTTCTACGGGATTCATAACGGTGTACTGTTGTTACTGGTTGCCGTCCCGGAGGCAGTTCATTAATTACGCTATAATCAAGATCTCCATAGGCGGTCATAGCCAATGTTCTTGGAATAGGTGTTGCTGTCATTACCAAAACATGAGGAGGCAAAGCAGCTTTCTGCCACAGTTTGGCCCTTTGAGCCACTCCAAAGCGATGCTGTTCATCTATAATTACAATTCCAAGATTTTTAAACTGAACCACATCTTCAATTACGGCATGAGTGCCAATAAGGATTTTTAATTGTCCATCAGAAAGATCGGCCAACACTTTTTTTCTCTCGGAACTTTTTGTTGAGCCGGTGAGTAGCTGCACCGGCACTTCCATTCTTTCAAGTAATGTGCTGATTGTTTCATGGTGTTGGCGTGCCAGGATTTCGGTTGGGGCCATTAGGCATGACTGGTATCCATTATCGGCCGCCAGCAACATTAAAAGAACGGCTACAATTGTTTTGCCACTGCCTACATCACCTTGCAAAAGACGGTTCATTTGTTTACCGGTTGCAGTGTCTGATCTTATTTCTTTTATCACTCTTTTTTGAGCTCCTGTCAATTCGTAAGGAAGGTATGTGCTATAGAATGTATTGAAGAAATGTCCCACTTTTTCGAAGACAACTCCTTTTGAAAATCTGTGCCTGTTACTCAAGATCATTCCCATTCTTAACTGTGCAATAAACAACTCTTCAAACTTCAATCTTTTCAATGCATCCTCATATTCTTTTGCGGATGGGGGGAAATGGATAAAAGCATAAGAGTGAAATCGGTCCAAAAACTTAAGCGTTTTCAGTATTGAGCTGGGTAATATTTCAGGCAAATCATTTTTATGGAGCATTGAAAACAATACCTGTGTTAGTTTCCCGATCTGTTTTCCTCCTAATCCTTTTGCCTTGAGCTTCTCGGTAGTTGAATAAACAGGTTCCAAAAAATTTTTCCCTTCTTTTTTTTCTTCTGTCAGTGATTCAATTTCAGGGTGAATAATCTGTGGCCGGCCCTGGAAAAAACTGATTCTCCCATAAACAAGATAGGCACGGCCTGTCTGTAAAGATTTTTGAATCCAGTTAATTCCCTGAAACCAGGTCAATTCCAGTTCCCCGGTTTTATCTTCCAGCCTTGCAGTCATTCTTCTACCGCTACCGCTACCTGCCACTTCCATATCTCTCAACACCCCTGCAACTAACGAAAACTCAGTTTGAGATGAAATATCGCTTATCCTGCTAATCTTGGTCTTGTCAACATGCCTGTAAGGAAAATGATTCAAAAGATCATTAAATGTGAATATGCCAAGCTCTTTTTTTAATAGATCTGCCCTTTGTGGCCCAACGCCTTTGAGGTATTCAATCGGACTTGCTAATATGTTTGAGGTAGTTGGGATGAATAAAAAGTTTCAAACAAAAATAATTGAGTTTACCCTACATTCTGTCTCACAGATTTTTCCCAAAGCACAGACTGACTCTTTTTTAAGAATCTTAAAAAACCGGCAACAAGACAATAATTCATAAAAACAAAATAAAACGGAACTACAGCTATACCAGATCTTTTACCTCTTGAAACAAGCCACCAACCCGGAATTGCGAATAGGTAGAAAACTATCTGGCACAAAAAAATCCATGTATAAAAATCAGGAACAGAATTGTCTTTTATAATAATCAGGTTTGAAATAAATAAAACAGGCAACATTAATGGACAAACCATCCAGCGCAATAATCTTCTCGATATGTATTGAAAAGCAAGAACAGGGTATTTGAAAAAATTTAAACTCCTTTTCAAGTATCCGATTGATTGATAAGCACCAGCTGATATCCTGAGCTTTCTTTTCATTTCCTGTTGTAAGGAAGCAGAAGCATTCTCCGTTGCGTAAGCACCAGGTTCATACTCAATTTTATATCCTTTTAAACAAACATTCATCGAAATAATAAAATCATCAAGAATTATATCTCCCGCAGGTGGGTCATATAAATCGGTTCTTATTGAAAAAAGCTCACCGGCCGCCCCAACAACAGTATTTAAATCTGCGTCAAGCTTCTTCATGAATGATTCATATTTCCAATAAAAACCTTCAGCTTCCCCTACTGCAGATATCTTTTGGTCACTTTGTATTCTTTTTTCTCCCGCCACACCTCCAACCTTTTCATTTTTATAGTGGGTTACAATATTCTTTATACTTTCCTTATTCAGCATCGTGTTAGCATCACTAAATACTACTAGGGAGGTTTTGACACTTTTCATTCCTTTTTTTATTGCAGCATACTTCCCGGTTCTTTCAGGCTGATGCAGCAGCGTAAATGAGGGATGCCTAAGTATATATTGCTCAGAGCCATCAGAGGTTCCATCGGTTACAAAAATGACAGACAATTTTTCTGATGGATAATCCAATGCCAATATATTTTCGATCTTTTTCTGAAGTATCTCTTTTTCATTATAAGCACAAACCATAAGTGTTATCGCCGGCCAATCTGATAACGAAACTGATTTTGGAGCTGACCAGAATAACTGTTTTGCTTTGTTTATCAGAAAGACAAAAAGAGCATAGCCTGCATAACAATAAAACAGTATAGCGATACTGATCCAGAAGATATATATTGAAATTTCAGGCATTTCTAACGCTGTGAAAATACGACTCCCTTATCGGAAAAACCCGCAGAAGAAACCACATATATTCAAATTAAGGAGTTTTAAAAATTTATTCTTGCATCGTACAATAAAAAAATCTTGCACCATTTGTAAAAGCTGTCTATTTTGTTGACCGAATCCACCAGTCCTTAGAAAAACCGGGTACCATGAACAGCCACTTTCCGCTTTTGCAAATCAATTTGTATTTCCCAGACTACAAGTTTGCTCTTCTTTGTTTTATCAGTGCTTTTGTTGTGACGCTTATCTGTATTCCGCAGGTAATTGCACTATTAAACAAATATAAATTCTACGACCTTCCGAATGCGAGGAAAGAACATTCACAGCCGATTCCTACTATGGGTGGAATCGCCATCATTGCAGGAATGATGATGGCCTTATTCTTATGGTTTCCGTTCACAAATCAACTTGGCCAGATAAGCTTTTTCTTTTCAATAACTGTATTGCTTGGCCTGGGTATTATGGATGACCTTAAAGATCTTTCAGCAAAATATAAACTTATTATTCAAATCGGCCTCGCTGCTATTATTGCATTAACAGGAATCAGGATAACCTCGTTAGACGGTTTATTCGGAATTGAAGAACTTCCAATGGCTGCCCAATATACTTTTACTATTATCACAATAGTTGGTATCACAAATGCCTTTAATCTTATCGATGGTATTGATGGACTTGCAGGTGGGCTTGGTTTTATGAGTTTAATTACACTTGGGCTGTTTCTTACAATGGATGGTGATATAAATACGGCATTAATTGCATTTTCGTTGGCTGGAGGCATACTCGCATTTCTTTATTTTAATCTTAATCCTGCAAAGATATTCATGGGAGACACCGGCTCACTTGTGCTTGGCTTTGTAATTTCTGTTCTTTCTATAAGATTGTTACAGGTAAATGCTGCATCCCTTAACCCTGTGCTGCCCCATGCTCCTGTTTTTGTTGCAGCCATTGTAATGATTCCTGTATTTGATACCATCAGGGTTTTTTCAATAAGAATATGGCAAGGAAAATCTCCATTCGAAGCAGATAAAATACATATTCACCATTTGCTGACTAACCAAGGGTATAGTCATTCATTTGCAACTAAACTGATCTGCTTTATCCACTCGTTTATTCTTATAGAAGTATATATGCTCCGGTATATGCGGGAAGAATGGATATTAGTTACGCTAATACTCTTTATGCTTTTCTCAATTCTATTTCTTAAAAATCTAAGATTCCTGAAAGTGCCGAATCTTCTAAACAAAAGCGGCCAGCCTAGTTAATTTAAGTCTACAGGTTAATAGAAAGATGATGATCTGTAACCAATACCCGTATCAGGTCAAGCAGTTTTCTTCTGCTGGCAAAACCAATAAAACGATTGTTTTCAATTACCGGAAGGTACCAATAGCCTGACTTATCAAACATCCCCATCACTTTTTCCATATTTTCATCTGCATTTACTTTATAGGAAGGCTTTAGCATTACATTTTTCACCTTCACATTTTCATGCTTTTCAGGATTAAAGAGATAGGGTTTAACCTCATCGATAAGTATTACCCCAAGAAATTCTTTTGTATCAGATAAGACAGGAAAAATTGTTTTATTGCAATTAGTAAACTTTTCAATCACCTGGCCAAAAAAATCCTCTGCATGTACCGAAGGAAAGTCTTTTTCAGTAATGTCTGACAATGAAATATTTTGTAACAATATTGCTTCCTTATTATCCATCCGAATACCCTTTTGAGCCAGTTTACCCGTATAAATAGAATAGGGTTCAATTGATTTTGTAATAAAGTAGCTAATTGCAGATACAATCATCAGGGGAATGAACAACAGATAGCCCCCCGTAATTTCAGCAATAAGGAATATTCCTGTAAGTGGAGCATGTACAAGGCCGCTTAACATTCCAGCCATACCTGCAGCGATAAAATTTTCCGGTGATAGTTCTGCTGATCCTGTCATGCTCATTATCCTCGCAAATGCGTAGCCCCACAATGCTCCTGCAAATAATGAAGGAGCAAAAACACCTCCGTTACCTCCGGCACCAATAGTGATAGAGGTGGCAAAAACTTTTACCAGGACAATAGCAGCAATAAATGCAACAATTACATACTCATTGATCTCAAACTTCTCAAGTAATGAATTATTCAAAAGCGATGCTACCTGGCCATTTACCAATTGGGTAATGGAAACATATCCTTCGCCATACAATGGAGGAAAAAGAAAAATAAACCCTGCAAGCAACAAGCCACCTGTCAATGCTTTCTTGTAAATATTTTTTTGCCTGGAGAATTTTTTTTCCGTCCAGAAATACATTCGCATAAAATAAACAGAGAGCAAACCGCAGCTAATACCTAAGAGAATATAAAACGGAAGCGCCTCCATTTTCCAATTCTGTGTTAGCGGAAACAATAAATGCCCCTTGTATAAGGCCTGTGACACAACTGCCCCTGAAGCAGATGCAATCAAAATAGGAATAAATGTGGGAATACTGAACTCAGCAAGCAATACTTCCATAGCAAAAAGAACTCCTGCAATGGGAGTATTAAAAATGGCTGAAATTCCTGCGGCCGCTCCGCATGCCAATAAAATAATTTTTTCTTTTCTTGCCATTAAAAAAAGGCCGGCTATATTAGAGCCTATCGCCGAACCTGTCACTACAATGGGCGCCTCCAGCCCAACTGAACCACCAAATCCAACTGTTACAGCACTACTGATTGCATGACTATAAGTATTATCCGGTGGAATATTTCCTGACCTTTTAGAAATAGAGTGTATAATATTAGCAATACCCCTTCCAATATTTCCTTTTCTGACCTTATGGATAAACAAGACGGTGAGCAAAATTCCTGTAAGCGGAAAAAGATAAAAGAGAAATTCCAACCGTTTGTTATCTCCCAATATTTTTACCTGGGTCTGAATGTAATGAACCGAAGCTTTCATTATCACGGCAACAAGACCTGCTGCAATACCAATAATAATACTAGCGATGATCAGGAAGTTCCTGTCTTTAATATACTTTGTTCGCCATTGATTAAGGGTGACAATAAACGATTTCCTTTTCATGAAAACTTTATCTCCTGTTCGTTGCTGTTTTATCTAAGCAGCCAGTAACTGAATCAATTTTCAATTATTAATATTTTAACTGATTCCATAATCTATTCTTTTCTATTTGCCCATTCAGTAATCTTGTTAGAAGCTTCAATTACATTAGAGCAATATTTCATCAAGAAGTCATCGGGAAGCGGATCATGCAATGGTATGGTGTAACTGGCAGCTAATGCTTTAGCTCCATCAAAGTCAACATAGGACAGACGAGCAGATAATTCATTTTCAGGCCGGTTGAAATCTTCTCCGGGAAGAATAGCTACGCCACAATCATCAAGCAGTTTTTCGCAAAGATTTTTGCTGCCCTGAATTCCCCTTCTTTCCAGGTTCTTTTTCAAAGAAGTAAAATCCAGAAAAAGATAAAACCCTCCGGTAGGGTCATTCACCATTATATTTCCATCTTTTAGTATACGGGCTGTTTCATTGCCAAGCATAGCCAAAATTTTCCGGGCATGCCACAAATAATTCTCAATTTCAGCTCCGCATAAAAATGCCTGAATGGCCGCATATTGTATAGGAGCACTAACTGAAGTATACGTTTCACTGGCAACTGCAGCCATTGCTTCAAGTAACCAATGCAGATTTGGTGGAAAAGAAAATGTTCCTAATCGCCATCCTCCTGCCCCACACCATTTTGATAAACCCGAGCTGATTATTGTGCCTTCCGGGTAATATTTGGCAATAGAAACATGATTTCCTTTATGATGAAGCTGGCCATAAATCTCATCTGATAAGATATAAATATTATTCCTCTTTGCAGTTTCAGCAAGCTGACGAACATTTTCCTGGCCATAAGTAATTCCATCAGGATTTCCTGGATAATTCAGTATAAGCAAGTATGGATGCTGAGGGTTTCTATTCTGATTCTTACAAAAATTTTCAAGCAATTCCGGAGTAATTCTCCATTGTTCGTCCGGTGAAGTATGTATTACATGTATCACATTACCGATGATCTTGGCTTGTGGCAAATACGAAACCCAACTGGGACTTGGTATAATAACCTCACCTTCAAAGACCATTTGCAGCAGAAATAATAATTCTTTAGAACCTGGTCCTATTATTACATTCTCTGGGAGAATATCTACTCCATCCTTTTTTCGATGAAAATCAGCTACTGTTTGTCTCAATTCAGGCAGACCCTGAACATGCAAATAATCTTTTTGTGGTGCATATAAACGAAGTGCATTAACCACAGGTTCGGGAACAGGAAATGGAGATTGCCCCAAACCCAGTTTATAAATATGCTTCCCTTTGGCTGCAAGCTCCTTACAATGTTGATTGATCCTGAGTGTGGGAGACTCCCTGATCCCGATTACATTTGGATTAAGATACAAATGTTTTTTTTCCACTTCGTATAAACTGTTATTCAAAATTAGCCGTTTCGCTATTCGCTATTTCCGCATCAAAAATCTGTTTTAATTCATTCTCAAAGAAAAACTTTTTATCACCGAATGCAGGCTTAAGCTCATCCAGCCATATAGCCTTATCATCATACTCCGCAAAGAACGGTCTGCCTGCCCAATCAGGATTCCGGCCCTGGAGAAATCTTAAACCAATTATTTTTTTTCCTCCTGCCTCGCTAACACCCAATACCTGTACTTTGCCAGGTGTTGCACTCATGCTGGGCCCTCTTACTGTCCGGCATACACCACTTACCTGTTGATATGCTTTTCGGAATATATCCCATGCTTCTACTAAAGGTACTTTAAAATAATGCTGTGCACCAGTGTCCCTTGCAACAAACATATAATAAGGGATACAATTCAGATTAACTTGTTTTCGCCACATTTCAGCCCAAACTGCAGGGTCAGCATTTATATTACGCATAACCGGGGATTGAGTTCTTATTTGAGCACCAGTGGCTCTTACTCGCTTAATTGCTTCCTTTACTGCATCAGTTGATAATTCAACAGGATGGTTAAAATGCGCCATAATGGCTAAGTTCTTTCCGCTCTTTACAATTTTTTCAAATGTTCTCAATGTATCATCAGCATCATCATCAGTTAAAAATTTATAGGGCCAGTACCCGAGAGCTTTTGTTCCAATACGAATTGTCTGTAGATTTGGAATATCTGCCTCCAGCAGGGCGTCTATATAAGCTCCAAAGATTTTGTTTTTCATGATCATCGGGTCACCACCAGTAAAAAGAAGGTCTGTAACTTCAGTATGCTCCTGCAGATATTTAATCAACAATTCTGTTTCCCGCATTGCAAATTTCCACTCATCCATACCAACAAATTGTGGCCAGCGAAAGCAAAAACTGCAATAAGCATGACAGGTTTGTCCCTGGCTGGGAAAAAATAATACAGTTTCCCTGTATTTATGTTGCATTCCCGTAAGCTTATGGCCTTCAATCATGGGAACATTATGCTCCAATTGACCTGCTGGATGGGGGTTTAGCTCCATTCTTATTTCATTTGCTATTTTCTTAATCTCATCTTTCGAGAGATTACTATCGATAGCTTTTTTCATTTTTTTGAAATGCTCAGGCCTTAACATTTCTTTCCTCGGAAAGGTTAAAGTAAAAATAGGGTCATCCGGAACATTATCCCAATTGATCAGCTCATCAACAACATAATTATTCGATTTAAAAGGTAATACATGACTTACCACATCAATATCGTTAATCTGCTCATCTGTTAATCGACTGATCTGTGGTATCTGGCGAAAATTATGATGTGCATAAGATCTGTAGGCAAAAACTTTTTCAGTTATCGTATGGGGCATAGCAAGCAATTTTAAATTAGGAAATAAATCAGGCGACAATCACTGTGTTTATCGAAAAAACAACGCTTAAAATGTACGATCTAAAAAATCTTTGTCGCTATGTTGCAAATATACGAAAAATAAAGGGTAATCTGCCCTTAGATGGACAATAATTGTTCGGGTTATTATGATAGTTATCAATATACACTATCGAAATTCTTTTTTACTCAAACAATCTGTCCATATTTTCTAAGACTGAATATTTAAAAAAAAATTTGTTTGATGCTCTAAAAAAATCTTATAGACATATTATTTTAAATCCTTCACGCATCTGAATCCCGTATGTTCCAAACCAGTATCATGACTGCTCTTCATTCTTCTTGTGACACGATAACCACTACAGTATGCATCGTTGCATAAAAAACTTCCTCCCCTCAAGCTTCTTTTTGGTGTATAGGGATCCATAGGATCATAACTTTTTTCAGGTCCCTTAGGATTTGCTGTTGTTTTTCCTGCCAAAGATTTATAATAATTATAATCATACCAATCACTACACCACTCCCACACATTTCCAGCCATATCAAATAATCCATATCCATTAGGTGCATATGATTTTACCGGAGCAGCAGTCAGATAACCATCTTTCTTTTCATTATAATATGGAAACTTCCCTTCCCAACTATTACATTTTGGCTTTCCCGCATTGACATGCTCATTTCCCCAGGAATAAATATTATTTACCAATCCCCCTCTTGCTGCAAACTCCCATTCAGCTTCGCTTGGTAATCTTTTACCAGCCCACTTACAATAGGCTAGTGCATCATCCCAGCTTATATGCACTACAGGGTAATTGTCTTTCTCTTTAATATCGCTACCCGGGCCCTCAGGATGCTTCCAGTTTGCACCTTTCACCCAGCTCCACCATTGTGAATAATCATTTAAATCAACCGGCCCCTTGCTCGTTTTAAATACTAATGATGCAGCTACAAGTATACTATCAGGTGGTTTTGGCGTATCTGGAGGCAAAGCTTTTTTCATTTCCTCCCAGTCTGGTTTTTTTTCGGCAGTGGTTATATAGCCAGTTGCATCTACAAATTCTTTGAACTGAGCATTAGTAACTTCTGTTATATCCATATAAAATGGAGAAACCTGCACTTTATGTTTTGGAAGTTCGTCCTGATCCGCTTGCTCATTATCACCACCCATATCAAATACTCCACCGGGGATATATACCATATCTCCAAGACTGGTGTCGCCGCTAAATTGAATATTGTTTCCTGAAGAGTCTGTAGCAAATCGTGAAGGAACTATCATGCATGAATGACTTGTATCTGATTGTTCAGATTCGCTTTTTCCTGAGTCATTATGAGAGCCGCATGAGGAAATAATAGTTGCAAGTATTACTATACCGCTTTTAAAATAATTATCTGAAGAACCAATAAGATTAAATTTCTTCATCAAAAGAAACAATTTTACACATTGGATATTACTTTCCGATACAGAACTTACTGAAAATATAGTCAAGCTGATCTTCATTAGTGATCTCCCCGGTGATCTCGCCAAGATAATGAAGACAGCGACGAATATCCAGTGCCAATAGATCACCCGGCAATTTATTGTCCAATCCGGATCTGATATCATTCAGAGATTTTTCTATCTCTTTTAAAGCATGAAAATGCCTGGCATTTGTAATAATAGTACCCTCTGTTTGTACATCTCCTCTAAGAACAGCATCAACCATTTTTTCTTTTAGTACTTCGATATGTTTATTGTGCTTGGCAGATAAATAAATAATACCATCAATTGTTTCAAATTTCTCTTTCGCCTTGCCTTCTCCTGATTGATCAATTTTATTTGCTACCATAAGATACTCGATATTCTTCTCCTGCAGTTCTTTCTTAATATTTAAAACATTTTCCAGGCTTTCGAAGGCATCAAATAAATAAATTACAAGATCAGCCTGCTGCATTTTTTCAATGCTTCGCTCCATTCCTGCACTTTCGATTACATCACTTGTATGCTCCCTGATTCCAGCTGTATCAATTAACCTAAATAAGATTCCATCAATATTCAGTATTTCTTCAATCGTATCCCTTGTTGTACCTGGTATATCGCTAACAATAGCCCTGTTTTCATTCAAAAGAGTATTTAACAACGTTGACTTACCTGCATTTGGTTTGCCTACAATAGCAACACTGATACCATGACGAACTGCATTTCCCAGCCGGAATGAAGAAGTAAGTTTATTGGTCGCTTCACTCAATTCGTTGATAAGCTCATAGAGGTGTTTGCGATCAGCAAATTCAACATCTTCCTGCGAAAAGTCCAGTTCAAGTTCAATTAACGCAGAAAACCTGATCAACCTTTCTCTAAGTTCCAATAAGTTTTGGGAGAAACCTCCTTTTATTGTATGAAGAGCTGCTTTTTGAGAAATTGAAGTGTTTGAAGCAATCAGATCAGCAACAGCTTCGGCTTGTGTAAGATCCATTTTTCCATTTAAAAAAGCCCTTAAAGTAAACTCCCCTGGTTTTGCCAGCCTCGCACCCGAAGCAATACATGCATCAATGACCTGTTGCAGCACAAATGGCGATCCATGACAACTGAACTCAACAACATCTTCGCCAGTGTAGGATCTGGGTGATTTAAAAAGCGACAAAACAACTTCATCCAAAATATTTTCTTCACTTTTTAGATATCCAACATGTAATGAAGGCGAATCCTGTTTATGCAGGTCAACAGATCGAAATAATTTATTTGCGATATCGATAGCAGCCTTACCGCTCATACGCATGATCCCAAGAGCACCGACCCCGGGTGGCGTTGCCAAGGCAACAATTGTATCCTCCCAAACTGATATCTTATTAGTCATTACCTCAAAATTAGATTTGATTACTTATCTGCAAAACAAAAAACCTTTCCGGATCGGAAAGGTTTTGAATGTATTTAAAAATCAATATTATTCTCCTGTTACCTGGAATGTGATAGGTTGTTTACGATAAGCTTTGACCTGGCGACCGTTCTGTACAGCTGGCTCCCATTTTGGTCCTTTTTTGATGACTTTAGCTGCTTCTTCCTCCATCCCATATCCATGATTAGTCAATGGTCTAACATCACTTATATTTCCTTCCTTATCAACAATAAACTGAATTACCACGGTATAAGTTCCTTCGGGTGCACCATTGTCAACAGGTGTATTCGGATTCAGATTTCTTTCAAGATATTGCCTCCATTTACTATCTCCACCAGGAAACTTTGCTTCGATTTCAACCTTATCAAAGATTTTATTCTCATCATCCTCTTTTTTAACCTCTACAATTTGCTTTCCCTGGTCAACCACTACTGGTGCCTGAATATTCAGATCTTTGATACCTTCCTGGTTAATTACATCAATCTTTGCTTCTTTCAGTTCTTCCTGTGGTGGTGGTGGTTTTTCCACTTCCTCATCTTTTTTAATCACAGGAGGAGTAAATTGTTTCATTTCCACTTTTGGCGGCTCCTGTTTTGGAGGAGGCGGTGGTGGCGGAGGAGGAATAATTTTCTTTTCTTCCTTTTGTTTAATATCAGCAAGATTAATTTCCTGTTGTTTGATTTTTTTATTCTTGCTGCTATCAATTGTACTTGCAAGAACCGAACCCAATAAAGCCAATATTGCGATAGAGGCAGTAATGATTAGGGCACGGGTAATGCGTCTGTTGTACGTCTTTCTCAGATCATAAGCACCATAGTCCTTATTTCTTCCTTCGAAAATAAGATCCAGAATGTCTGATGATAAAATTTTGTTGGCTTCCATTGCGTTACGTTTTTAATGAGATGCAATAACTGAGGTTTTCCATAAAACCGGCTTAAGAGATTTAATTAGCCGGATTTGATTCTTCAGTTTTATCCATTAATTCCTGATCTTCCTTTCCTATTTTAACCATTGCATAAGTTCTTACCTGGTTAATAGTCATCTCGTCCAAAATGTCTACAGTGTTCTTATAGCTGGCATCCTTGCTTGCTTTAATAATTACTACAAAATCTTTATCTGCACAATTACTTACAGGTTTACCTTCCTTTTGCGCCTTGGCTTCACATTCCGGATCAGGGTGAGATGCATACCTGGAAATAACTTCCTTTTTCTTATTGAGGATTACATTCCGGATATCTTTAAAATTGGAAGATTTAAAGTTGTTCTCCCCCTCTGCAACTTTTAGCTGTCCTTCATAATAATAAACATGATTATTCTTACCCAGAAGGATGGTCAGTGTGCTTGACTCTTTGGTTTCTGTCTGCTCTTTTTCATCCTTAATATCCTTGGGCATGTTAAGATCAAGAGTAGTAGGCGTTGTCATTGTAGCTGTAAATACAAAAAATGTAATCAAGAGAAAGCCAAGATCCACCATTGGGGTCATATCAACCCGGGTAGATAATTTTTTTGCTTTCTTTACGCCTGGCCCTTTTTTATGCCCGCTATCTCCACCACCGGTATCAATACTAGCCATATAAAAAAATTTTCAGTTAATTAATTTTTTTCCACTTTACCCTGAACCTTTAATACTTTGTCCAGTTCTGAACCACTGGGCACATCATCCAGTGCAGTCACAAGATTATACTTGAATTCATCATTACGCTTTAAAGCACTAACAACCGCTTCGAATGTGGGGTATTTAGATTTTTGGTCTCCCTTAATTAAAAAATTAAGTTTTTCTCCCACAAACGCTTTTTTAGATTCAAGTATCCACCAATACAATTGATTATTTGCAGAGTCCAAAACGGGTATTCCCGGCTGCTTGACTTTCTTCTGTTCTTCATCCGACATAGACAGATATTCCTTTAAACTCCCGAAAGGAACTCCAACTGCAAATACTTTACTGAAATCCTTCATTTCTGCAGGAGAAAGATTTAAATTCTGACTTTCATTAATCCCCTGGATCACTACATCATATTTACTCTTATCCTTATCAGAAAGAACAGAGAAAAACACCCTGTTGGCAGAATCTACAGTAATCATTACTGCATTACTTTCTGGCAGCTTTTGTGATAATACAGAGCCTGGTGTAGTAATCTCAACCGGCTCTGGCGGCTTAAATTTTGTTGCCATTATAAAGAAGGAAAGAATCAGAAAGGCAATATCCACGAATGGAGTCATGTCCGTATCTGTACTCTTCCTCGGTAATTTAACACTCGGCATCTTTTATAACTTTTAAATGAGATGAAATCAGTTCAAATTTCCATAAACTTTGCTGCTAACCAGCTCTATATAAATTACTTATATAAAGAAGCAAAGCTTTGAGTCAGGGTGAATCCTGATTCATCTATACCGTATGTTATTGAATCAATTTTTGTTGTAAATACGTTATACATAATCAATGCAATGGCAGAAGTACCGATACCTAAAGCCGTGTTATAAAGGGCCTCGGATATACCAACCGCCAATTCACCGGCAGCGCCTGCTCCACCTTCTTCACCAAGAGCCGCAAACGAACGAATCATTCCCATAACCGTACCTAACAGGGCAATCAAAGTACCAACTGATGTAATAGTTGAAAGAAACACCAGGTTTTTTTGAAGCATTGGCAATTCCAAAGCCGTTGCCTCTTCCACTTCTTTCTGAATGGCAAGCACTTTTTGATCAGTATCTAATCCACCTTCATTAATCATTTCCTTATAACGACGAAGACCGGCTTTCATAACGTTAGCCACAGAACCACGTTGCTTATCACATTCTGATAACGCAGCTTCTACATTACGATTAGCTAAGTGATACTGCACTTTGCGAATGAAATCAGCGATTGAACCACCGCCCAATGCTTTGCGAATAGTAAGATATCTTTCAATTGAAAAAGTTATCACCATCAACAACATACCAATCAGCAACGGAACGATAATACCACCTTCGTAAATACGGTGAAGAGCATCTTTGGGACCCTTATGCTGAGGCCAGAATCCGCCTCCTTTGGGTTCATTAAATCCAGAAGGAGCACCAAGAATAAAACGCCAGATACAATATCCGGCAACTATGCAAAAAATTGGCGCAATCCATGAGATGGCATTACTACTTTTTTTGGCCTGAACTGATGTAGCCTTAACTGATGCAGTTGGTTTAATCTCTGCCATGATCTTAGTTTTTTAGTTTTTAATTTTTAAATACTGATCTTAGAATTAAAGATGCACAATGCTAAGAAAAAAGTTTCTATAATATTTACCCACCACTTAATTTTAGGCAGGGGCTTCAAGTTAAGGATTTTTTCAAACGGAACAACTCTCTGATAAATAAATTGATAAGAAAACCATCTACAAATAAAAAAATCTGAATTTTCTGCCTTTCCGATAATATTTATTCATACCTCAAAGCCTCGATAGGGTTGAGTTTACCGGCCTTCAGGGCAGGATATAAACCTGCCAATAAGCCTACAATTGTACAGATAACAATACCATAAATTACCCAATTCCAGGGCACCACAAATCCTGTTTTAAGAACGATAGAAAACAGGTTTCCGACCATCACACCCAGGACAATTCCAAACAAAGCTCCTAAAACACTAATGATAATTGCTTCAACCAAAAATTGGCGGCTTACCATTTTCCTTTTCCCGCCAATAGCTTTTACCAGGCCCACTTCCCGGGTTCTTTCGGAGACGGAAACAAGCATTATATTCATAAGCCCTATTGCAGCTCCGATCAAAGTTATTAGACCAATAACGGTTGCAGATATGGTTAAAAACCCAAGACTGTTCATGGCCTTTTCAGCTATGCTATCACTTTTGTCAAGCGTAAAATTATTCTCTTCAGTAACGTTGAGTTTGCGGATGGGTCTGAAAATGCCCTCGGCTTCACCCATAGCTTCTGTAACTTTTAAAATATCACTTACCATGACAGCTATAACATATGAATAGCCAGAAGGGAAATTCCGGTGAACATTGGTATAAGTAGATATTATAAGATTATCCCTGCTAAAACCAAATGTTGACCCCCTGCTTTCCAACACCCCCAACACTCTGTATGGAATATTATTAATCCTGACAACTGAATTTACAGCTGTCTCAACCCCTGCTTTAAAAAGCTTTTTGGCAACATCATACCCGATTATGCAGACATTCCTACCTGTCTGTACATCGAGGCGGTTAAAGTTTCTCCCTTCCATCAATGTAAAGCCATTTAAGAGGAGATAATTCTCATCCCCACCAAAAAGCATAACGTTGGGGCTTGTTTTTCTCGTCTCATGTGAAACGATATTATTTCTGTTTCCAAAAAGTGAAATACTCTTTATTGACGGAAAATCAAATCTCCTCACAAAAAGTTCTGCCTCATCCTCTGTAATAATTTTTCCGAGATTCGATTTCTTTTCTTTCCTTTTCCCCTTTTTTGAGAGCTTTATGTCATCATTGTTACCACCCCCAAACCTGATATTTCTTTCTTTGTAGCGAATAGTAAATGCATTAGCACCCATTGTAGAAAAGCTTTCGGTAAACTTTTGATTCATTGCTTTAATAGCAGTAATGATCCCCACTAATGCCATGATACCAAATGCAATGATCGCAACGGTTAACCCCGTTCGGAGCTTATTACTTCGAACTGTGCGGAAGGCAAGGGAAAAAATATCTAAGAAATTCATTTCGTTGAACCGAAATTACTGAAAGTGATTCACCGGTTTAATGATTATTTTATAACCGGCAATTCTCAGAAGTAATACCAGTTTAATAATAAAGATGGGAATACACCCAGTATAATAATAAGAATAGCCAGCAATAAAAGAGCCGATTTAAAAGAGCCGGTTAAAGACAGAGATGTACCATCCCCCTCCTTAAAATACATTGCCTGAATGACCCTGAAATAGTAATAGACACTGACTGCAGCCATTAGCACTGCAAAAATGACCAACCAAATACTACCTGATGCTGACATAACAGCTTTCAGCATATAAAATTTGGCAAGGAAACCCGCCGTTAATGGAATACCTGCTAATGAAAGGAGAAAGATAGTTAATGTAAACGCAGCTAAAGGTTCTCGCCGGCTTAAGCCGTTGAAACCATCAAATGTATAATCATCCATTTTTGTGAGAACTGCAAATATGCCGATAGTGGCAAGACAATAGGCAGCTGCGTACAAGAGAATTCCTTCCTTGGCTTCGGCGTTCATAGCATATAAAGCAAAAAGCATAAATCCTGCCTGGGCTATGCTTGAATAAGCTAACATTCGTTTTACACTCTGTTGAAAAACAGCAGTGATATTTCCGATAAAAAGAGTAGCAATTGTAATTATTCCCAACAGCAGTTTCCACTGTTTTTCCAAAGCACTGAATGACTCATCAAACAAACGGATGAATGCAATAAAAACAGCAGCCTTCACTATTGTTGCCATGAAAGATGTGAACACTGTAGGTGCCCCGTCATACACATCTGGTGTCCAGAAATGAAAAGGTGCGGCTGAAACTTTAAAAGCCATGGAAAATAATAACAGAATCATTCCTGCCACCAATAAGGCGGAAGGTTTGGATTCAAAAAAATCAATATATCCTGTTTCAAAAGTTCCCCTGGCTCCATACAGAAAGGCAATTCCCATCAGCATTAATCCTGTAGAAAATGCTCCCATCAAAAAATATTTCAGTGATGCTTCATTGCTTTTCAGGTTCCTTTTGTCGCTACCTGTAAGAATGTAGAGAGGAATAGATATGATCTCAATTCCAAGGAATAAAATCAGCAGGGATCCAAATGAAGAAGCAAGCATTATTCCGCAAAGAATAAAAAAGATCAAGGCAAAATATTCTGAATAGTGCAATCCTACTTTTTCCATTTCTTTTCCCGAAAGAAGAAAATACAGGAAAGTTGAAAAGAATATTATTGAATTGAAAAGCAGGGAAAACCGGTCAAAGGCAATCATTCCTTCAGCGTTTATCCTGAAAAATGCGGTGCCCCCAAGTTCCAGAATGTTAACAATAAAAAGGAGTAATATGCCTGTTAATGCAACAGACCGAACGCTTCGGTTGCTTTTTAATACAACTCCGCTGAACATCATCAGAACACCAAAAACAGCCGATATGATTAATGCATTCATACTTCTAATACTGTTACTTCTTTATAAAAGGCATTACATCCGCTTTATGGATAATCGCCTGTGAAATATCATTAGTGATATTTAAAACAAACTGTGGATAAACCCCGATAACAAAAATCACTATCACAATTATACCTAATACCAGTTTTTCATTAAATAAAAGATCCTTGCCTGCTGATTCAGTAATTGCATTGGCTTCTCCATAAAACACTCTTCGGATCATATTCAAAGTATATACTGCAGCCAGTATTATTCCAAGACCGGCAAAAACTGTAAACAACAGGTAATATTTTGATAAGGCATTTAATATACCATTGAACATCAGAAATTCTCCGGCAAAAGAGTTCGTAAGTGGTAAAGCAATATTTGCAAGTGCAATAACTACAAACATGATCGCCATTACAGGTGCTTTTTGCGCTATTCCACCGAGCTCTGACATTTTTCTGGTGCCATATCTTTTTTCTATTATCTCCACTAATATCCAGAGTCCGATTATGTTAATTCCATGATTGAACATTTGTATCATAACACCCTGCATCCCGCTTTCAGTAACGGAAAAAATAGCAGCAGACATCAACCCAATATGAGCTATAGAAGAATAAGCAACCAGCCTTTTCATATCATCCTGCCTGATTGCAATCAGTGAAGCATATATAATTCCCACAATTGAAAGAGTTGAAACAACATCACCCCATGAATAAGAAGCTACCGGTAAAACAGGTATCAGCCACCTGATCACTCCAAGCAATCCCATTTTAACCATCACACCACTCAGCACCATTGTTACTGTAGTTGGCGATTGTTCGTACGTATCGGGTTGCCATGTATGAAATGGGAAGACCGGCATTTTAATGGCAAAAGCAGCAAAGAATAACCAGAACAACCAGGATTGTGTACTGCCTGATAGTTCTGTTCTATAAAAAGATTTTAAAGAAAAGGAATGATCCTGGGTATGTGCCTGCAGGTACAAAATACCTATAAGCATCAGCACAGAGCCTACAAATGTGTAAATGAAAAATTTAAAAGTGACCCTGATCCTTTTTTCACCACCCCACTGGGAACAAAGAAAGTACATAGGTATTAGTGCCAATTCCCAGAAGAAATAGAAAAGCAATGCATCAAAAGAAAGAAAGACACCCATCAGACCGGCCTGTGCCAGCAACAACAGGCCAAAAAAGTTTGCCGGTTTATCATACTTGTTTTTCCATGTACCTGCCAGTATTAACGGGTATGAAACTGCTGTAAGCAAGCAAAGTATTTGTCCAAGCCCATCCAGTTTTACAGTAAAACTTGCTCCAAATTGCTGCATCCAGTCATACTGCTGCGAAAGATATTTTTCATCTTTCATCAAGGTCAATCCCAATAACGATACTGCCAATGTTGCGACAGAAGCAAAGAGAGACCATGCTTTTACAGCATTTTCATTTCGCAGAAAAAATGCTGCGAGTCCGGCCGCCAGTGGGATCAATATCAGTAAAACAGGGATCATATTATTTTCTCAAAAAAAATTGCAGTACAAAAATCAACAGCATACTTATTACCATCAGCAACACATAATTTCCTACCTGTCCGCTTTGTAATAATCTCAATTGCCTGCTGCCATAGTTTACAACTTTACCTATTCCATTCACCAGGCCATCTACAACAGATCTTTCTATCACATTTTTCAGAAAATCGCCGAGCTGCTGAAGCGGACGAACAATGATCTTTTCATATAATTCATCAACATACCATTTATTTTCAAGCACTTTTCCAAAGCCTGAAGTCTCTTTGTATTGATAATTCCTGAATCGGAACCAGGCAAACAGGATCATAATAATTACCAGGCCCGTTGATAGGCCCATCAGAATATATTCTGTAGAATGAGAAACCGGGTGGGCCTCACCCTTAGAAATTACAGGAAGTAAAAACTCTCCGATCTTATCTCCACCCTTTTGAAACACTTCCGGAATTCCTACAAAACCGCCTACGGCAGATAGTATGGCCAAAATTATTAACGGACCAGTCATTGCTATCGGGCTTTCATGCAAATGATGCTTCTGCTCATTCGTTCCTCTGAAGGTGCCGGTAAATGTGATAAACAACAGCCTGAACATATAGAAGGCTGTAAGCATGGCTGCAAACAGCGCCACTGCATACATTATTTTATTGTGTTCAAAAGCACTGAGCAGGATCGCATCTTTGGAGAAGAAACCGCTGAACGGCGGAATTCCAGCGATAGCAACACAACCCACTACAAATGTCCAGAAAGTGATACTGAGTTTTTTACTTAGTCCTCCCATTTTAGTGATATCCTGTTCACCTCCCATAGCATGGATGACACTGCCACTTCCAAGGAATAAGAGTGCTTTGAAAAATGCATGGGTCATTACATGAAAAACAGCAGCTACATAAGCCCCGGTCCCCAATGCAAGGAACATAAATCCCAACTGGCTTACGGTTGAGTAGGCCAGCACTTTCTTGATATCATTTTGTTTGAGTGCAATTGTGGCAGCCAGTAAAGCAGTGGCGAGACCAATAATTGCTACAATGTTCATTGTAACCGGAGCAAGAGAATATAAAATATTGCTTCTTGCTATCATGTAAATACCAGCCGTAACCATTGTTGCAGCATGGATCAATGCCGATACAGGTGTTGGACCTGCCATCGCATCGGGCAACCATGTATATAAAGGAATCTGGGCACTCTTACCCGTTGCTCCAATAAATAGCAATAATGTAATAATAGTTATATCGTTGCTGGTAAACTTATAACCCTGAACTTCTCCTTTAGCTACAGCAAAAACATCACTGAAGTTTACATTTCCCACTCTTGAAATGATCCAGAATATGGCAATCAGGAAAGCAAGGTCACCTATCCTGTTCATGATAAATGCCTTGTTTGCTGCTTTATTATATGCTGTATTTTTGAACCAATATCCGATAAGCAGGTAAGAGCAAAGCCCCACACCTTCCCAACCAATAAACATGATTACGTAATTGGCGCCCATAACCAGCAAGAGCATTGAAAACACGAACAAATTCAGGTAGGAAAAATATCTTCCGAAATGTTCGGGCTTTTCATGATTCATGTAAGACGCAGAGTATACATGAATCAGAAATCCGACACCGGTAATTATTAAAAGGAAAATTGCAGACAGTTGATCGATCTGAAATGCAAATGGAATTTTCAGTTCTCCAACCGAAATAAAGTTGAAATAGTTTATTACTCCAGTATTACCATTTTTGACCTCAATAAAAGCAAGAATACTCAAAACAAAAGAAGCCAGTATCGTTCCACAACCCACAATACTGATCATTGGCTTTGATATGTATTTTCTCCCGATTCCATTTAACAGGAAACCTGCAAAAGGTATCAGGGGAATCAGGTAAACCAAATCAAAAATATTTTTCATATTCTATTACTTCCCGAAACGGTATTAATGTTTTAACCTGTTCAAAAAATTAACATCCACCGAATGAATATTCCGGTACATCATAACTATTATGGCCAATCCAACACTCACCTCTGCTGCTGCCACCACCATGATGAAAAAAACAAAGATCTGTCCGTCAGTTCCTATCGTTGAAATTGCCTCCAGTCCTTCACTTCTTAGTCTTTGCAACTCAACCCCATGATGCATTTTTGAAAAAGCTACCAGCAAAAGGTTGACGGCATTCAGCATGAGCTCAATACACATGAATATAATGATCGCATTGCGGCGGGTTAATACACCCACAATTCCTATACAGAACAATGCGATGGACAGAAATATGTAATAGTTAATCGGCATCTTAATCTTTTTTCCCTATTACTACAGCGCCAACCATGGCACTTAAAAATAAAATACTGCTGATCTCGAAAGGCACGACATACGTACTGAACAATTCTTTACCTAATGATTTTATCAATCCGATATCTCCGTAATAAACCTCAGCTGCCTGATCTTTTACATCAATACCTCTTAAAGCAGCCACCAGGACCAGCAACAGGCAACCGCCGGATATGGTTCCGGCAAATTTCAACCATCGGTTTTTTTGAGGTTCCGTTTCTCTCCTGAGATCCATCAACATCAGCACATAAAGGAACAGAACCATTATGGCGCCTGCATAAACAATGATGTTTACAATTCCCAGGAACTGAGCATTCAATAAAAAGTAATGACCGGAAATAGAAAAGAAAACCACAATCAGCCATAAAACACTATAAATGGGATTGCGGCTGGTGATAACCATTAATGCACTGAAAATAGCTATCACTGAAAGAACCCAAAATAATATTTGCGTAATACTCATTTCTCTATAAGCTGTCAGTCCTGCTTAATTTTTTTCAGCCTTTTCACCCAATGCTTTTTTATATCCTTCCGGATCAGTCAATGGGTTTGGTATCAACAGGTCTTCTTTTTTATAAATAAATCCTTTCCTTGCATAGTTTGCCGGAGCAAAAGTTTGTGATAAGTAAATGGCATCCTTCGGGCATGCCTCTTCGCACAAACCACAGAAAATGCAGCGTAACATATTTATCTCATATTTGGCTGCATACTTTTCTTCCCGGTACAGTTTCTCTTCACCCGCCTGCCGTTCAGCCGCCTCCATTGTGATAGCCTCCGCCGGACAAGCCACTGCACAAAGACCGCATGCTGTACACCTTTCTCTCCCTTCTTCGTCCCGGTTCAGCACATGCAGCCCCCGGAAAACTTTCGAAAACGATCTCTTTTGTTCCGGGTAGTTTATAGTAGGTCTTCTTTTAAAAAGGTGGCTGAAGGTAATAGCCATCCCTTTCAAAATATTCCAGAGATATATTTTCTCCAGCCATGTCATTGGCCTTCTGTCAACCGGCGCTGCTCTGTTCGTTAATTGCATATCTCTCAATATTGCATTTTACTTTTTAAGGTCTGCAAAGAAATCAATTTATTTTAAACTGAAGTCTGCAATCAAACTGCTTTTATTTTTTTAACCACAATACAATGGCAGCGGTTATGATCATATTCGCCAAAGCAAGTGGTATCAACTTTTTCCAACCCAGGTTCATCAGCTGGTCATACCGGAATCTTGGTATGGTCCAGCGTATCCATATAAATACAAAAAGGAAAAAGAATGTTTTTGCCATCAAGGCAGCAAAGCCTAAAATGGTCAATAAATTATTCGAAAGCCCCCATTTTGTTTCATCTACAAAAGGCAGTATATCATATCCTCCAAAAAACAAAGTAGAGATAACAGCACTGCTGATAAACATATTGATGTACTCTGCAAAAAGATAAAAACCAAGTTTCATGGATGAATACTCCTGGTGATAACCAAAATTGAGTTCATTTTCCGCCTCCGGGAGATCGAAAGGTGTCCTGTTGCATTCAGCGAGAGCACAGATGAAGAATATTATGAACCCAAGTGGCTGTAAGAAAACATGCCAGATATTACTACCAGAGGTCTGGTTTCCTACAATTCCGCTCATTTGAAGGGTTCCTGTCAGCATTAATACAGCAATCAGTGACAATCCCATTGCCAGCTCATAGGAGATCATTTGTGATGCGCCTCTTATAGCTGCCAGCAATGAAAATTTATTGTTAGAGGCCCATCCCCCGATCATTATTCCATATACACCCAGGCTTACCACCCCAAATACGTATAGTATTCCAATATTGACGTCTGCTATTTGTAATGGAACATCTCTGCCGAAAATGTGGAGATTACCTCCCCATGGAATTACAGCACTTGTAAGTGTTGCTGTTAACATAGCCAATGATGGCCCGAGAATAAAAAGAAACCTGGAAGAAGCCAGGGGAATGATCTCTTCCTTGAAAAAAAGTTTTCCTCCATCTGCCAGTGGTTGCAGAATTCCAAAAGGTCCTGCCCTGTTTGGTCCGCGGCGATCCTGTAACCACGCAGCTATTTTTCTCTCAGCATATGTTGTGTACATAGCAATGATGAGTGAGAGTGTAACAATAAACCCCACCAATAAAAACTTTTCCAGTATCAGGAACCAGTCAATGGCCAGTAATTGCATGATCAACTTTTATTTTCCTTTGTTTCAAATGTTTTTCCCGTTGCCGGCCCGTTAATCAAACTCAGGTCAACATCAGGATCATTTACATCGCTTATATCATGTATATCCATAAGAAGTTTCGGAGACCTTCCTCCCATTACTTCTTTAATAGTTTCGTGTGGTTTTACAAGACCGGGATATTTTCCCTGGGCAATAACTGAATGCCTGTTAATATTACTAAGGCCTTCTATAACCCAATCACTTGTTTTCTTTTTATCAAACCTGCAGGTGTTGCAGATCCAACCGGGTTTACCATCATAGCTTTGCACTTCGCCCCACTCATCTTTCCGGGCCGTTACCCTTAAAACTTCATCTCCTCTTTGCCAAAGCGTTACTTTACCGCAACACTTATCACAATCCCTGTGAGCATCCATCGGCTTAGTGAACCAAACCCTGTTCTTGAACCGGAATGTTTTATCAGTCAAAGCTCCTACAGGACACACATCAATCATATTACCGCTAAAATCATTATCAATTGCCTTCGATATGTAAGTAGAAATTTCTGCATGATCTCCTCTATCCAAAATTCCATGCACCCGGTGATCTGTTAGCTGATCGGCCACATAGGTACACCTGTAACAGAGGATACACCTTGTCATGTGCAATTGTATGTAAGGCCCAATATCTTCCTTTTCAAAAGTCCTTCTTTTGAATTCATATCTTGTTCCTTCCTTTCCATGTTCATAACCGAGGTCCTGTAAATGACATTCACCTGCCTGGTCGCATATCGGGCAATCAAGCGGATGATTGATCAATAAAAACTCAACAACTCCTGCCCTTGCATCCTGCACCCTATCGCTTGTAATATTTTTAACCACCATTCCATCCATCACAGTAGTACGACAACTTGCCACCAGTTTGGGCATTGGCCGTGGATCCGCAGCAGACCCGGCTGCAACTTCAACCAGGCAGGTACGACATTTCCCTCCGCTTCCCTGCAACTTGCTGTAGTAGCACATCGCCGGTGGTGTAACATCTCCACCGATCTTCCGGGCAGCATTTAAAATAGTAGTGCCGGGCTCCACTTCAACAGTGATGTTATCAATAGTTACTTTAAATAATTTCGGCGCTTCAGACATATTAATTACCTGTATCTTTTTGATTTTTGGGTTGTTTTTTCTTTGAACCTTTCAGGTTAAAGGTCGCCCCTATTGTTCCATAGATCTCTGCAAAGAAAAAAGCTTGTTTTGCTCTTCCCGGTATCCCTTTCTTATGAAGAATGATATCGGGCATGTTTAAATAACCATACTTATTTTCAATTTTAATAGCCAGGTGTTTCAGCAAAGTAAGCTGAACTCCTGCTTTTGCCGACAATCCAAAACCAGAAACATGAAACCTGTCGTTACGTTCATAATTAAGCAGCTTCACATTTGTTTTTGGAAACAACACTCCGGCACCGCCGCCATACATTCCGGAAATAATAACCTTATTACTGCTGGAATGATACCATGTATAATATTTTTCTATTTCAATATTCAGGTAATTCAATCCATCCGTATGTTCAAAAGTTAAAAAATCATCAGTTAAAACCATATCTCCATCATACGTTCCTTTGTAGTTTCCATTCTGAGTAATGGCTCCTTTTATCCTGGCAGTCTGGTCCTGTGTCATCACATACTTCATATGATCATCGCCAAATGAAAGAGCAAGATTATCTTTTATAAAATAGCTGATACGAAGATTAGTTTGAGGAATCGTAAGCCGGCTGAACTGAAGATAGTTTTTGAAACTTATCGGAAGTGTGGGCTTATCATGTGCTTTTACATGATACAATTTGAAATCATAATCATCGCCTTTAAAATTGATGTTGCTTTGTGTATAGGCATCCCTGTTCCAGCCCCATGAAATAGTGAGCTGTCCTTTTCTTTTGTCGTTATAATAACGACCCTGGCCAAATGATGTTATAGTTGTGTTCAGCACAATCACCAGTAATAATAATTTATACAGCCAATGCATCTGCATAGTTAGCTATTCCGTAATTTCTTCTTAAACAATCTTCAGGGTTTTGCACATGCCATTCAAACTCATCCCTGAAATGCCTGATCGCTGCTGCCACCGGCCATGCTGCCGCATCCCCCAACGGGCAAATTGTATTCCCTTCTATCTTTCTCTGAATATCCCACAACAAATCAATATCACTCATCTTGCCCTTCCCGTTTTCTATATTCAGCAGAATTTTTTCCATCCATCCTGTTCCTTCTCTGCATGGTGAACATTGCCCGCAACTTTCATGACGATAAAATCTTGCCAGTGTATAAGTATGTCTTACCACACATTGCGTATCATCCAATACAATAAAACCTCCTGAGCCCATCATAGACCCTGTAGCAAATCCTCCGTCTGCAAGACTTTCATAGGTCATCATTCTCTTTTCTCCTTTCGCTGTAGTGAGCAACAAATTAGCCGGCAGTATAGGAACGGATGAGCCACCCGGTATGCATGCTTTTAACTTCCTGCCTTTTGGAATTCCCCCGCAATACTCATCACTATACATGAACTCTTCAACTGAGATGTTCATTTCAATTTCGTAAACACCGGGCTTATTAATATTACCGCAAGCTGATATCAGTTTTGTCCCGGTTGATTTACCTATTCCGATCCTGGCATATTCTTCTCCGCCATCATTAATAATAGGAACAACAGCAGCAATAGTTTCTACATTATTTACAACCGTAGGGCAATTCCATAAACCTTTTACAGCAGGAAACGGAGGTTTTATTCTTGGGTTACCCCTCTTACCTTCCAAAGACTCAAGCAATGCAGTTTCTTCACCGCATATATAAGCACCTGCACCTCTTTGAACATATATCTCACAATCAAATTCACTGCCTAAAATATTTTTTCCAAGCCAGCCATTATTTTTGGCTTCTTGTATCGCTTGCTCTAAAATGTCAACGATCCATGCATACTCACCTCTTATATAGATATAAGATACATTTGAACCTAAAGCATAGGAAGAAGTAATTATTCCTTCAATCAGTAAGTGAGGAATAAACTCCATCAGGTACCTGTCTTTAAAAGTACCGGGTTCCGATTCATCTGCATTTACAACCAAATAGCGGGCAATACCTTCCGGTTTTGCAAGGAAACCCCATTTCATACCTGTCGGGAAACCAGCACCACCTCTTCCCCTGAGTCCGCTTTTCTTTACTTCTTCAGTTACCTGGTCAGGACTCATGGACTTCAAGGCCTTTTCTACACTACGATACCCGCCTTCACGACGGTACACATCATAATTCCGTATGCCTTCAATGTGTGCTTTTTCTAATAATAGTTTTCTTCCCATTCTAAAAAATCAAAAATTATTTCACTGCCTGCCTGGCAAATAAAATCCATTTCTTTCCCTTCTTTACCCAGACTTCTAACACTTTTAAATGATAAACTGCTCTTTTATTGTCCCTTGCAACATCTATATCTGCCACAAATCTTGCATGAGCCAGGTTTTCATTTATCTCAACTTTTAAACTGTCTTCAGCATAGCTGAAGTACTTCATAAACCCTGTTTCCAGGTTTTTCGTCAATTCATTTTTTGTTTCCACCCAGCCATTGCTATGGCCATAGCTCATTACTTTATCTGTCTGCTGGTTGATTGAACTGGCATTCCCATTCACCAACGCCTGGTGAAATTCTTTTATGGTTGTTGTCAACTTTGCTTCTTCTGTTTGGGCATTACTGCAAACAGAAATTATTAAAAGAGCTATCAGGGTTAACTTCTTCAAAGTTTAATTTTTAATCGTCGCTGCCTCTTTTCTGCATTCATTGATTATAGCATCCACTCTATCTTTTGTCAGATGCTCTTTATAATATTTACCCATCTGCATCATCGGAGCATAACCACATGCCCCCAAACACTCGACGGTCTTTAATGTAAACATTCCATCCTCTGTTGTTTCACCCGGTTTTATTCCCAGTTTTTCATAGATGTACTTAATAATATCATCACTTCCGTTTAACATGCATGGCCCGGTCTGGCAAACTTCAAACATATATTTTCCAACCGGTTTTAAATTATACATGCTGTAGAATGTCGCCACTTCGTAAACTTCAATAGATTCCAGTTTCAACAGTGAGGCAACATAATCCATTGTCTCAGTACTCAGCCATCCGCCGAATTCCTGCTGTGCTAAATGCAAAACCGGCAATAAAGCACTTTTCTGCTTTCCCGAAGGATAACGGCTGACGATCTGTTCAACCTCTTTTAATTTATTATCAGAAAACTTGACCATTCAAAAATTTATTTTTCTAAGCATCCAGTTCCCCCGCTATTAAATTCAGGCTACTCATAGTTACAATGGCATCACTCAGCATGGATCCTTTCGTCAATTCCTCATAAGCCTGGTAATAAATAAAACAGGGCCTGCGAAAATGCAGACGATAAGGTGTTCTGCCACCATCACTGATCAGGTAAAAACCCAGTTCACCATTTGCACCTTCAACAGGGAAATATAACTCCCCTTTCGGAATCTTCGTTTCGCCCATAATAATTTTAAAATGGTAGATCAAAGCTTCCATTTTTGTATATACATCTTTCTTTTCAGGAAGATAATATTCCGGAACATCGGCATGAAAAACTTCTGCCTCAGCTCCCTTAAATTCCTGCACTTTCCTATAGGCCTGTTCAATAATGCCAAGACTTTCCCACATTTCTTTATTCCTTACCAACCACCGGTCATAATTATCACCTGTTGTGCCGACAGGTATATTGAATGCGAAGTCCTGGTAACTGCTGTAAGGTGAATGAACTCTCACATCATAATCAATTCCTGCAGCCCGAAGATTCGGGCCGGTGAAACCATAGTTCAGAGCTCTTTCAGCGCTGATAGCACCGGTACCTTGGCACCTGTCCATAAATATCCGGTTACGTTGAAAAAGATTTTCAAACTCCTTCAGCACTTTGGGATATTCTTTCAGGAATTTTTCCAGTTTCTGAAAAGCGATATCATTGAAATTTCTTTCAAAACCGCCGATACGTCCAATATTTGTTGTTAGTCTTGACCCGCAAACCTCTTCATATATCTCATAGATCAATTCCCGATACTGCATTACATACAGAAACCCCGTATAAGCTCCTGTATCCACACCCACGATTGAATTACAGATCAGGTGATCTGAAATTCTTGCCAGCTCCATGATTATAACACGGAGATAATCCACTCTTTTGGGAGTTTGAACGCCTAATAATTTTTCGCAGGTAAGATGCCAGCCCATATTGTTTATGGGTGATGAGCAATAGTTCAACCTGTCTGTAATGGGAGTAACCTGGTATAAAGGTCTTCTTTCAGCAAGCTTCTCAAAAGCCCTGTGTATATAACCTACTGTTTGTTCAGCAGAAATGATCTTTTCTCCATCCAGTTCAATTATGTTCTGAAAAACACCATGGGTAGCAGGGTGTGTGGGACCCAGATTTAAAGTGGTTGTGGTTTTTTCAATACTACCCTCCGGTAGTTTTATATGGTGTTCTGACATGTTCTCTTTTAATATTTATCCTCTTCCAAACATTTCATCATCTTTATCAATTCTTGTCTGATCTTCCAATGGAAACTCTTTCCTCATCGGGAAATAATCCATCTCATCCACATTCAATATCCTCTTCAGATTTGGATGACCCACGAAATTCACTCCAAAAAAATCATAGGTTTCTCTTTCCATCCAGTTTGCTGCTGAAAATAAGCCAGACGCTGTATAAACATCGGGTTGATTAATATCTGTATATACTTTGAAACGAACCCTGATATTATCTTCCATATTATGCAAATGATAAACCACAGCCAGTTCCTTTCCCTTATTTTCCGGGAAATGAACAGCACAGAGATCAGTTAGAAACCTGAATTTGAGTTGTTCATCATCATATAGAAAATTCAGCACTTTCAGATTTATCTCTTTCGGAGCTTCAAATTCCATCATTCCATAAGATTCCTGAAAGTTTGAAACCTGGCCTTCAAATTTATCCGTCAACCTTTGTTGTAATATGTCGTAACTGAGTGCCATTAAATTCTTTCTTTACTGTATTCCGTAACCTTCCAATAATGCCTTGTATTGCTCTCCGTTTCTTCTTCTCAGGCTTTCTTTTCCTACCAGGTCCTGGATTCTCAGTACACCATCAATTATCGCTTCTGGTCTTGGCGGACATCCCGGTACATAAACATCAACCGGGATCACCTGGTCAATCCCCTGCAATACACTGTATGTATCAAAAATGCCACCAGTGCTTGCACAGGCTCCTACTGCCATCACCCAACGAGGTTCTGCCATTTGCAGGTAAACCTGTTTTACCACAGGACCCATTTTTTTAGCAATAGTTCCCATCACCATTAATAAATCGCATTGACGGGGAGAAAAACCAACTCTTTCTGATCCAAATCTAGCCAGGTCGTAATGTGAACCCATCGTGGCCATAAATTCAATACCACAACAGGAAGTAGCAAAAGGAAGAGGCCAGATCGAGTTCTTTCTTGCCAACCCGATCACTTTGTTTAATGATGTTGCAAAAAAGCCTTCACCCTGGTGACCATCTGGCATATCAGCCATACTGATATCCGTTTCAAGTGGCTTTTTAAAAATATTGTATGATACCGGCCGAGCCATAATATATTTTCGATTTTTGATTTACGGTTTCAGATATATAACAAGTCCTTGCACATAATGTTTCCATCTATTCTTAATTCTGAAATCTCAAATCATAAATAATATTAATCCTCCCATTTCAATCCACCTCTTTTAATAATATATATAAAGCCGCAAAGGAAAAATCCAACAAACATCAGCACAGCCCAAAAGCCATTCCATCCCAACCCCTTAAAGTTTACAGCATAAGGGTAGAAGAAGATCACTTCCACATCAAAAAGGACAAACAAAATGGCAGTAAGGAAATATTTTACAGCCATTGGCTGTCTTGCATCACCATGAGATTCTATTCCGCTTGAGAAATTCTGAAGCTTGTCCGTTGTTTTTCTTTTCGGACCCAGTAAATGGGTGACAATCATCAGAAAAGCTACCAATCCACCGGCAAAAATCACCTGTATAGCTATCGGAAGATAGGAGACTGCATCCTGGCCATTTACACCTGTTTGAAGAAAATAATTCATTTGTAATTGCTCCTTCCGCAAAAATAAGGCTGGGGTATCAATTTACCTTAACAAATTCAGGCTGAATGCTAAAAACAAAGATCCCCTGCCATTACAGCAGAGGACCCTTTTTGTAAAAGAAGAAAACCGAGTTCAAAATATTTTTAGCCGGGACTTCCTGATTTACTGATCTCCCCTTTTTCTCCTTTTGGTTTTGGAGAAGGACTAGGCCTGCCGGGCATCTTTTGTATCTGGTCTATATATCCCTGGATTGCTTCGGCATTCGCAGTATCTATTGATTGCCATTTTTTAAAGAACTCCAAAGATTTTTCTTTATCCTTTGCCACATTTATATAATAAGCTGCAAGGAACTTAACCGCATTTATATACTGTGACTTGAATTTTACTGTATCTTTTTGGCTGAACTCATACAATTTCATTGCATCCGGTGCTCCAATCTCATTATTGTACTTTGTTCTTAAAGAATCAGACAATGTTGTATCAGTAGTTATAGCCACAGCATTGTTGTAAGCCCATTCATAACCATAAACCTGGTCAGGGAATTTTTCCTGCATTTGCAAAGCCGCATCTCTTGACTTGAAATAATCTGGAGCGAAATAATTCGCAATGGTCAGGTCAAAATAATCATTGATGGTAGGATTAGGCTTCAGGTCAATGATCATTTGAATAAGTTGGGCTTCATAACCTCTTTTCTTATTATCCTTGAAGAATTTAGCGCCTTGCTTCAGAAAATCAATTTTATCTGCCAATACCGTATCAACCTTTACACCTGTCACATAATTACTGAAAACCTCTTCATCAGTTGCACCTGATTTAGAGAGGATATCAGCCTTCAGCTTATAATCGAATGAAATATAATCTTCAGGTTTTTCTCTTCTAAAATACCAGTCTATATATTTTTGGGCGTTGGTATAATCCCCCTTTTGATAATAAGCATCCGCCAGTAGTTTGAACACTCTTGGTTTTGCTTTATCACCTAATTGAGCAACCACTTTTTCATCTTTCTGGATTGCACAATCGTAATCCTGCCGGGCCCAACAAAGCTGGGCATAGTAGGAGTCATCATTAATATCTGTCTCAGGAAGTTTGCTGTCAATGTACTTCTTCAGTTGTGCTTCAGCTTCATCATATTTCTTGGTAAAGAAATAATAATAAAATAACTCGTAATAGGCAGGGGTAAACTTAGGATCTCTTTTAAGAGCATCATTCAGGTACTCCAGAACAAAATCCCAGTTCTTTTGTGATTCGAAAAGTTTTGCCAGGCGCAGATCAGCTACGGCAAAGTTCGGATCAACTTCCAACGCCTTTTTATACGTCTCAAATGCTTTTCCACCTCCTTTTCCTTCACCTGCTTTCCTGTAAGCATTTCCTAGCTGCAATAAGGTTTCTGTAGGAGGATTCTTTTTATAACTGTTAGCTGCCTCTTCCAGTAATTGCACGGCCCACTGGTAATTGCCTGCTTTTGCATCCACATTGGCCCTGCCAATTGCTGTTGCAACTACAGGGTCATTATTACCCTTTCTGTCTTTGCTTGCTGTCAACGCCTCTTCAAATTTCTGGCGGGCATCATTTACTTTTTTATTCAATAAGTCAGCATGACCTAATCCAACAAGGATCAACGGAGCTCTTCCATTAGTCTGCAATGCTTTTTCATAAACTTCTTTGGCTTTATCATCATCATCCATATCGAAATAAGTCTGTCCCAACCAGTAGATCGCCTCGATATTATTGGGATTTTCTGCAAGCAGCTTTTGAAATATGCCGGCAGCAGTTTTAAACCTGTCGGCATACAAATGATCCATGCCTTCTTTGATACTTTGGGCTTTCAAACCCGTCACCATAAGCAACAGGGCCGATAAAAATGTGATAAAGGTTTTCTTCATTTCTTCTTCTTTTTTAGTGTTTGTAAATATAGCTACTTTGTTATTCCTTCAGCCGTACAGGTCGTATTCCAAAATCTTTCTGTGCCGGCGCCAGGTATGCTCTCTTAAAAATCAGTTGTCCGATCTCGCCACTCATAAAATCAGCAAAGCCACTTCCCAATCCTTCGTAATTCTCCTTCAGGATATAAACCAAATCCCGTACCATAGGATATCGCTTACTGCTAATGTTTGCCTGGTAAGCTCTTACGAAATAACCGGGAATATCTGTGCTTTCGATCTTAGCCACTCTCACTTTTTTCAAAAAACTTAACTGAGATGTATCTTCAGGATTTCCAATCCAGCTTACCCCAATAAACCCAACAGCTTCGGGATTTTCCGCTACATAATCTATAACTCCCTTACTGCTCCTTGCCGCTAATGCCTTAGATGTTAGCGAATCACCTCTTAATACTGAATCGATGACAAAACGTACCGTACTGGTTGCGTTTACCCCATCAAAAACAGGGATTAAATTTTTCTTAAAACTCCCTTTCAGTATTGCTTTTATATCCTGCATTGAAAACAATGAATCGGGTGATGCGGGATTTACTATTACTGTAACAGCATCCCGGGCTATTACCATGTTTTCTGCGGCGATCTTAAATGTATCTGCAATAAATTCCTTTTCATACTCATTACAGCCCCTGGTTGCAATTACCATTCTTACACTATCTACGAATAAATCCTTAAGACAGTCTGCCTCTGGTTTATACTGAACATTAATTTTTGTGCCCGGGTAGTTGGATTCATACACTTTTGCCATTTCACTGATGATCGGCTTGAATGATTCATCGGCACTCACATTGATCGTTCCTCTTAATTTATTATCCGGTAATTCATCCCGTTGTTTTTGAAATGATTTGCAACTGACAAATACACTTCCTGCAACCAAAGACAAACAAAGAAATAGCTTTAGCGTACGGATGATTCTCATCTGAAATAATTTTTCTTATATCCCCTGTAGATCCGCCATCCGCCATAAATCAGGCAAACAGCGCCGAAGATCTTATCAACATCATTTGGCGGAAATCTTTCATTCAGCGGGATATTTCCCATTTTGCTCCTGAAAAAAAAGAATACCCCGGCACCAACAATAAGGATCCCCATTCCGTAATCCATCAGGGAACGCATTTGCGATACCTGTTTTTTCTTTTTCTTTTCGTATTCTTCAAACATTTGGTTACTATTATTATTTCAGGGGCTGGCAATATAAAAAAAATTATCCTGCCTGCCAGCCAAATGTTATAATCTGCAAATAGTTTATTTGAACAACTTTCTTCATCGTTGATAATTAGATGCTTTATCAATGTGAAATCCATAATTTTCCCTGCGATGAATACCCGCAAAGCATCGTTTGTCATTGTTATCTTTGCGCCATGAAAATCCTGATGGTATGTCTCGGTAATATTTGCAGAAGCCCTTTAGCAGAAGGTATTTTGCAGGATAAAGCATTTAAAGCCGGATTAAAATGGAGTGTGGAAAGTGCAGGTACCAATAGTTATCATACCGGTGAGCCGCCACATCCTCTTTCACAAAAAGTGGCACGGCTCAATGGAATTGATATCAGTCAACAAAGAGCAAGAAGATTCACAGCAAACGATTTCGAAGTTTATGATAAAATTTATGCATTGGCAGAAGATGTGTTGTTTGAAATGAAAAGAATTGCTGGAAAAAAATTTGATGTTACAAAAACTGATCTGCTGATGAATGAATTATATCCCGGTGAAAACCTGGAAGTGCCGGATCCGTGGTACGGACCTGAACCGGGCTATCACCAGGTTTATGAACTGATCAGCAAAGCCTGTGATGCCATCATTGAAAATTATAAAACCAAAAAGTCCGCAGCTATTAACTAACTAACATGAGTAAACCTTCACTGCCACAGGGCACCAGGGATTTTGGACCGGATGTCGTCAGAAAAAGAAATTATATTTTCAATACGATACGGAATGTTTTTGAGCTCTATGGTTTTCAGCCGCTGGAAACCCCGGCCATGGAGAATATTGAAACATTGATGGGTAAATATGGTGAAGAGGGAGATAAATTGATCTTTAAAATTTTAAATAACGGACTCGATAATCCTGAGAAGGAAAAACAAATAAGAGAAGATTTTGAAAAAGTATTGCAGGGAAAAAATGTAAAAGGGATCACTGAAAGAGCATTGAAATATGATCTTACCATTCCCTTTGCAAGATATGTAGCCATGAATCATGGACAACTGACTTTTCCCTTTAAACGTTACCAGATCCAACCAGTGTGGAGAGCCGACAGACCGCAAAGAGGAAGATACAGGGAGTTTTATCAATGTGATGCTGATGTTGTTGGAAGCAACTCTTTACTAAATGAAGTAGAGTTTGTGTTGATCTATCAGCAGGTGTTTGCCGACCTCGGATTAAAAGGCGTTGAACTAGCTATCAATCACCGCAAATTATTAACGGCATTAGCAGAACAATGCGGCGGCGCTGAAAAAATGAATGATATCGCCATCGCTATTGATAAACTGGATAAGATCGGTATTGAAAAAGTAAAAGAAGAACTGCAGCAAAGAGGATTAACAACTAAGCAAATTGAATTAATCGAAAAATATTTAGCAATACAGGGAGATAATCAACAAAAGATCGATTCCCTTGCTTCATTATTCGGAAATTCTGCTTCAGCCAAACAGGCAATCGATGATCTGAATTTCATGCTATCGCAAATTCCCGGAGAAGATAATGCTGTCACTATTGATTTGAAACTGGCAAGAGGACTGAATTATTATACAGGGATCATTTTCGAAGCAAAAGCACCGGCATCTGTTAAAATGGGAAGCATCGGCGGCGGCGGACGCTATGATGATTTAACAGGATTGTTTGGTGTACCTGGTATTCCCGGTGTTGGTATTTCATTTGGTGTGGATCGAATCTATGATGTGATGGAAGAACTGAATCTATTTCCTGCTGATGTGTACACCGGCACACAGGTTCTATTTTTCAATCTTGGGGATTCGGAAAGTAAAAATGCATTTTCTTTAATGCAGGAGCTAAGAAAAAATAATATCCGCTGCGAATTATTTCACGAACAGTCAAAATTTGACAAACAGTTTAAGTATGCCGAAAAGAAAGGCATTCCTTATATAATAATTATAGGCAGTAAAGAAATGGAGGAAAAAACCTGCACGGTTAAACATCTTCTTTCAGGCAAACAGGAAGTTATTGCACAAAGCAAGCTGGCCCAATTCGAATTTTAATCTTTGGCAACAAGAATAGCCTCATCAGGTTTTTTATAATACCTGAACGAAAAGCCATTGCCTTCATCACGGGTGCCTTCCATAATGTATCCGGCCGCTTCAATATAAACACCCTTGATCATTTTAGATTCGTTTCTTTTAAAGATCGCAGTACCGCTGAACTCAACGATAGAAAAAGTGTCCACACCCAATTTTGCAAGAAGTGAGGTTCCTGCTGTTGATGACATACTCAGTTGATCTGATTCCAGCGTAACCGTTACCTCGGGAACAACATTTCCTTCAGGGAAAACATACTTACCGGTATATTCTTTGAGTGTTGAATCTGGTGAAACAGTTTGTGCGTTTAATGAAGTAATAACAAACAGGAGTGTTATCAGTGGAAATAATCTTTTCATGATGCTGGTTTTTGGTGCTGAACGAAAATTACGATTAAAAGTTACTGCGAAAATTAAATATCCGTTACAGTTTTTCATAAATAACGGCTGCACCCTGACCTACCCCGATGCACATGGTGGCCAGCCCGTATTTTGAGCCCCGGCGTTTCATCTCATGCAAAAGAGTTGCGGATATCCTTGTACCGCTGCAACCCAAGGGATGACCGAGAGCAATAGCCCCGCCATTGACATTCACTTTTTGCGGATCCAGTTCCAGGTCCTGCATACAAGCAAGCGACTGAGAGGCAAATGCTTCATTTAATTCAATAAGGTCGAGGTCATCTTTTTTGATACCGGCTCTTTGTAATGCTTTTTTGGTTGCCGGCACAGGCCCAATTCCCATAATGGCCGGATCAACACCGGCAACAGCCATGGATACGACTTTTGCCATAGGAGTTAATCCAAATTTCTTTACTGCATTTTCCGAAGCAAGTATCATAGCCGCTGCACCATCATTAATGCCAGAAGAATTTCCTGCCGTCACCGTTCCGTCTTTTATAAAAGCCGGTTTTAATGCTGCCAGTTTTTCCAGGGAAGTTTCTCGTGGATGCTCGTCATCCACCACCCAGCTGATCAATCCTTTCTTATTCAATTCAACCGGCGCCATTTCCTCTTCCCATTTATTGGCAGCTTTCGCAGTAAAATATTTTTGTTGTGATGCCAGTGCAAATTCATCCTGTTTCTCCCTTGATATCTTCCATTGTTTGGCTACGTTCTCTGCTGTTTCACCCATCGAATAAGGATGGTGCATAGCAGCGAGATCCTTATTGATAAACCTCCAGCCCATTGTTGTGTCGAACATTTCCTGTTTTCTGCTGAATCCATCGTCTCCCTTTGAAATAACATAAGGGGCCCTTGTCATACTTTCCACTCCCCCGGCAATAATTATTTCTGCATCGCCGCACATAATTTGTCTTGATCCATCCATAATGGCCTGCAATCCGGATGCACATAAACGGTTTACCGTATTTCCGGCAACGGTTACCGGCAAACCCGCCAGCAAAGCTGCCATTCTTGCCACATTCCTGTTGTCTTCTCCGGCCTGGTTAGCAGCGCCGGCGATCACATCTTCAATTTCGTTCACATCTATAGGTACATTTCTCAGCAAAACTGATTTGATCACATGTGCCAACAGATCATCGGGGCGCATACCGGATAAAACACCGCCGTATTTCCCGATCGGTGTTCTTACCACATCAATTACATAAACTGGTTTCACGCATTCAGCATTTGAGGCAAATATCTGTGAAATCATTTAAACGGGCATTGCAGTGTTATCTTTGCCGCAGCATGAAAAAGACAGGAAAAAATATCAGGCATTTATCATTTGAAGAGCTGGAAAAATACTTTGAAGAGATCGGTGAAAAAAAATTCCGTGTTAAACAGGTATATGAATGGCTCTGGCTAAAACCGGTTCAGTCATTTGATCAAATGACCAATATTTCAAAAGAGCTAAGGCAAAAACTGAGTGAGCAGTTTACTTTTCCTTCTTTATCGGTTGATGCCACGCAGACAAGTGCTGACGGAACCATCAAAACCAGATTCAAAACTTTTGATGGTCATCTGGTGGAAGGTGTGCTGATACCGACCACTTCCCGCTACACAGCCTGTGTTTCATCACAGATCGGTTGTTCATTAAGCTGCAAGTTCTGTGCGACCGGTTATATGGATCGCAAAAGAAATCTTGATTTTGATGAGATCTATGATGAAGTGGTGCTGATAAATAAACAATGTGGAGAAAGCTATGGAAAGAAGATCAGCAATATCGTTTTCATGGGAATGGGTGAACCGTTACTTAATTATAAAAATGTTTTGAAATCCATCGAAAGGATCACCTCTCCCGAAGGATTGGGAATGAGCCCAAGAAGAATTACTGTTTCCACTGCAGGAGTGGCGAAGGGCATCCGCCAACTGGGTGATGATAAAGTAAAATTCAAGCTGGCCCTGTCCTTACATGCAGCGAATGATGCCAAAAGGCATGAGATCATGCCCATCAATGACAGTAATAATATTAAGACACTGGTAGATGCATTGAATTATTTCTACAAGCAAACAAAGAATGAGATCACTTTTGAATACATTCTTTTTAAAGACTTTAATGATTCTTTGAAAGATGCGGATGAACTGATAAAGATATACCGGCAGGTTCCGGCCGACCTGATCAACCTGATCGAGTACAACCCCATTGATTTTGCAACGTTCAAAAAACCGGAAGAGCAAAAGATCCAGGCTTTTATGGAATACCTGGAAAAACATCGGGTGAATGTCCGCCTGCGCCGTTCAAGAGGAAAAGATATTGACGCTGCCTGCGGTCAACTGGCCAATAAAGAAGGCCATTGATCCTTATTTTCAGCCATCTACGAAAAATTTCCTACTTTCAATTAAACCCTGCAGGTCAATACAGGTCTGTAGTTCGTTCACATTTTTTTATAACAGGCTACCGAAGGATAAGAACCCAAGGAACGTCCAAAAGAAAAACTTAAAAATTAATCACATGAAAAAAATCGTTTTAATAGTTACCGCAGTTACACTGGCCTTCGCAGTAAAGGCCCAGGAAATACCTGAAAGAAAGGATGACGGATTTAAACCCCATATGAAACATCGTGGCATGAAAGGTCATCCGGGAATGGGAATGGATAAATTAAATCTTACCGATGCTCAGAAAGAGCAGTTCAAAACTCAACATGAAGCTTTCAAAAAACAAATGGAAGAATTGAAGGAGAATGACAACATCACGGTGAAAGAATGGAAAAGCAAAATGGAAACGCTTCGTAAAGAAAACAAAACAAAGATGGAAAGCATTCTGACAACGGATCAGAAAGCCCAGATCGAAAAAATGAAAGCTGAAGGAAAGGCAAAAAGAGAAGCAATGGATAAAAAAAGAGGCGATATGATGAAAGAAAGATTGGGATTGACTGAAGAACAATCAGCGAAACTGAAAAAGAACCGTGAAGAGAACATGGAGAAAATGAAAGCGATCCGTGAAAACAAATCACTAAGCGATGAACAAAAAAAAGAGCAGATGAAACAATTGCATGAAAAGCAAAAGGAGTCTATGAAGTCGATCCTGACTGAAGAGCAAATCCAGAAACTAAAAGATTCAAAGCAGCACAAACCAAAGGAAGGCGAAAGAAAAAAGCCGGTTCCTAAGGAGACGATCTAAAATTCAAACTCCATATAAACTTTAGCCCTGCTCTGCGGGGCTTTTTTATTTTCTGGCTGCACCCTCAACTAATCAGCCTTTGATAAACTCATGCTGCTAAAGGCTGGCATCCTGAGCTTGTCGATGGGTGCCAACTCGTTAATAACTATCTTTGCCTCCCCTGTTGTAAAACAGCAATTATGAAAAAGAAAAAATCAGACAACTTCAGCAAGTTCACGGTTAAGAAGAGCAACGCCGCCATCAAAGAACAATTCAAGCAGGAAAAAAGAAAGTGGAAAAAAGAAAGAGAAGAATTCTTTGATAAAAAGCGAAGCGATTCCCGGAACACCAACCAGCAACCAGCATCCGGAAACCAGCATCAGGGATCCAGCATCCGTTATCAGGCATCGGGTTCAATGCCCCTCAACAAATTCATCGCCCATGCCGGCATCTGTGCAAGACGTGAAGCCGCCGAATTGGTGAAAAAAAGATTGGTGAAAGTGAACAACGAACTGGTGACCGAACCCGGGCATAAAGTTTCTGATAAGGATGATGTAAGGGTGAACGGCAAAAAAATATTCCTGGCAAAAAATCTTGTCTATATCCTGCTCAACAAACCCAAGGATTATATTACCACCACCGACGATCCGCAGAACCGCAAAACAGTTATTGACCTTGTTAAAAGAGCAACGCCTGAAAGAGTGTACCCGGTTGGCCGTCTTGACAGAAATACTTCAGGTGTGTTACTGCTTACCAATGATGGTGAGCTGGCACAGAAACTCACCCATCCCAGCCACGAAGTAAAAAAAGTGTATCATGTAACGCTGAACAAACCGCTGGAGAAAAAAGATTTTGAACAGATACTGAAAGGCGTCACCCTGGAAGATGGCCCAGCCGGTGTGGATGTGCTGGCCTATGCTGACCTGAAAGATAAAACACAGATCGGTGTGGAAATTCATAGCGGCCGCAACCGTATTGTCCGCCGGATATTTGAACACCTGGGTTATGATGTAAAAAATCTTGACCGGGTGATCTTTGCAGGACTGACCAAAAAGAATATTGAAAGAGGTAAGTGGCGTTTCCTCACGGAGAAAGAAATAAGAGATCTGAAACATTTCAGCAAAGGAAAATAAGCCACCCGTTTTAATACTCCATGCGTCTTAACGATCACATAATTACAGAAACTGAAAACTGGATTGCACTCAATAAACCTTCAGGCTTATTATCTATTCCAGACAGGGAAGGAAAAGAAGTTTCTTTAAAAACTTTATTGCAGGAGAAATACGAAAACATTTTTGTGGTACACCGGCTGGACAAAGAAACCAGCGGCCTGATCATTTTTGCAAAGAATGAAGCCACACACCGGCATTTGTCCAAACAGTTTGAAGAAAGAAAAACGGAAAAAATTTATTGTGGCCTGGTAACCGGTTCATTGCTGGATAAAAAAGGAAGCATCAACAAACCCATTGCTGAAAATACCGTGCATAGAGGTGAAATGATCATACACCGCCGGGGAAAAGAATCGCTGACGGATTATGAAGTGCTGGAAGATTTTGGCATTTATTCCTGGGTGCAATTTCAGATACATACGGGACGTACCCACCAGATACGGGTACACATGAAGGACCTTGGCCACCCGATTGTTTGCGATACCCTTTACGGCGACGGCAAACCGGTTCTGCTATCCTCCATTAAAAGCAAATTCAAACTCTCTAAAAAAGAAGAAGAGGAACGACCCATACTAAACCGGTTGGCCCTGCATGCATGGAAATTAAGTTTCAATGACTTAAAGGGTAAACCCGTTGAACTGGAAGCCCCCTACCCCAAAGACCTGAAAGCAACCCTGCAGCAATTGGAAAAGCAGAGGAAATAACGGCTAAGTTCTTGTGTATATTTATATGTTGCACTAAATAACCATGACTGACATACACCAGCTAACAGAGCAAACCGACAGTGATAGAAGACAGCTTCTGCAAAATCTCAAAGAAGGAAAAAAGGATATGAGATTAGAGCTGATCATATTTGGTGCTTTGTGGTTAATAGCACCGTTTCTGACAAACAGGCCTGGACAAAAACCAATGATTGAAAACATGAGTTACGGCATGGCTTTACTTCTTTTCGGGTTGGTATTATTAATTCCACTTTCAGTTACTTACTACAGAAAAGTACATAAAGCAGTTTTAGGATGCCAGACAGATTTAAAAAGAGTAATAATAACGCAGGTAACAGGTAAGATAGAAAAGCCCATATTTAGTAAAGAAAGCTACTGCTTAAAAGTAGCCGATCCTTATTTGCGAAAACTTTATCTGCCGAGACACAAATCCGGCGAATTTGAGATCGGGAGTACACTCAGAATTGAAGTAAGTGAAAACGGTAAGCAGGTAATTAAAATTACAAATGCAACAGAGACCATAATAAAACGAATACAAAACAAAACCCCTGAAAGTTCTTCCCTCGACAAAAGATCTTATTCTTCAGTATTGTTTGGAAAAGATTCGTCTGAAAAGACTTCGATACTTAGTTATTTCTCTTTCCTCATTCCCTCAAAGGACAATTTTGTTTCAGCGATCATACTTGATATAAACATCATTGTTTTTATACTGATGCTGCTGAATAATGTGAGTATTTATAAACCGCTGGCAATAGATATTGTAAGATGGGGCGGTAATGTTCGTATACTGACCATTGATCACAAAGAGTATTGGCGACTGCTTACAAACGTCTTTGTTCATATAGGCATTATTCATCTCCTAATGAATGGAGTTGGATTTATCCTGGTATCAGTTTTCCTTGAAAAAAAACTAGGCAGAGCATGGTTTTTATCCATGTATTTGCTCACGGGTATTTGTGCCAGCCTCACAAGTGCTTACTGGCATATCAATACAGTTAGTGCCGGTGCCTCAGGTGCCATTTTTGGTTTGTATGGTCTTTATTTAGCAATCCTGGTTTTTGTAAATAAAAATAAAAGGGAATTAAATGTTGGAATGATCACAACGATATTGATTTTTGTGGGTTATAATTTGCTCATGGGAATTACAGGCGGCATTGATAACGCTGCACATATTGGCGGACTTCTTTCTGGTTTTGTGGCCGGAGTGATTATGGTATTATCAGGAATAACTAAAAAAGGAAGAAAGAGAAAATCTTCGATTGGTCTTGAGCAATAAACCTGAACTTTATATCACATTATTGGCGACATGGCATCGATAAATAGATAAAATACCGACAGAGCAAATGCTTGAGTATTGTGTAAAATTTTGAAGGACCAGACTAGTTTATTACACACTAAAGATTTTCTAAATCTCTAATCGCCAAAACTGCGTTGTTAACAGTTATATACTGTAGTCTTCCACTTATGTTATATACATTAACTATATGTGGAGTAAGAATTGAATATTGTTCTTGATGAATATGCTCTCCTTTTTCTAATGGGTGCTTTGCTTCATGATAATAACTAACTCCTAGAGTAGCAAGAATAACAATATTATGAGTTTTCATAGAAGATATTTGTATTAAAGGTACGACAATATTAAAATGCTTTAACCAACATTGCCTTGAGAATACAAGAGAATAAGGTGACTAAAAAAAAATCACCAATATATCATTAACTCTTAGCAGTTAATTTCTCCCCAACGCCTGCACAATATCATCCAGTATATCATCAGGATGTTCCAATCCCACAGAAATGCGGATGAGTCCGGGAGTGATGCCCACTTCATTCCTTTCTTCTTCGGATAATTTGGAGTGGGTGGTGGAGGCCGGGTGAGAAGCAATGCTGCGGCTGTCGCCCAGGTTATTGGTCACCGAGATCATCTTTAATGCATTTAAAAATTTTCTGCCGGCTTCAATGCCGCCTTTCACTTCAAAGGTCACCAGCCCGCCGCCGTTCGTCATCTGTTTTTTTGCAATGGCATATTGCGGATGCGATTCCAGGAAAGGATATTTCACCCAGCTTATTTTTTCATGGTCCTGCAAACCCGTTGCGATGGCGTAAGCAGATTCCGCATGTTTGTCCATGCGAAGAAATAAAGTTTCCAGACTTTTGCTCAGCACCCATGCATTAAAAGGACTTAAGGATGGCCCGGTGTTGCGGATGAATAAATAAATTTCTTTGATCAGTTCTTTTCTTCCCACTACCACACCACCCAGCACCCTGCCCTGCCCGTCAAGAAATTTGGTAGCTGAATGAATGACGAGATCAGCGCCAGATTTTATGGGTTGCTGCACGGCCGGCGTTGCAAAACAATTATCCACCACAAAAAGTATCTTATGCTTTTTGCAAAGCTGAGCCACGAATTCAAGATCAATAATATCAAGCCCCGGGTTGCTTGGTGTTTCCAGGTAAAGCATTTTGGTGTTGGGCTTTATCAATGCAGCGATCTCCTCCGGTTTATTCATATTGAAATAAGAATATTCAATGCCCCACTTTGGTAAATATTTGGTGAGAATGGTATGCGTGGAACCAAACACCGCAGAAGCTGAAATAATATGATCTCCCTTGCTGAGGAAACTCATAAAGGTTGAAAAGATGGCCGCCATACCTGTTCCGGTGGCCACACCATCATCGGTTCCTTCCAGCACCGCAATTTTATTGATGAACTCATCAACCGTAGGGTTGGAAAATCTTGAGTAAATATTGATATCGAGATTATCATCCGCAAAAGCCGCCGCCATTTCTTCCGCAGACTCATAGGTAAAACTGCTGGTGAGGTATAAAGGAGTGGAATGTTCCTGCTGGTTGGTTTTCTCCGTTTGTATACGAATGGCTTTTGTTTCGGGATGTTTTGATGACATAGCTGCTTTTATAAATTTGGAAGAGCCAAAGATACATTCGCAAGACCGGAGATCAGGATTATGTTCCAATCACTTTCAGCAGAATGCGAAGGCTCCAGATAATTACTAATATTCCCAGCAGGAAGAAGGCGGTTTTCCTGGGCATTTTACCGGCCAGCCTGGCTGCAAAGGGAGCAGCGATCACTCCACCGATCATCAATGCTACAATGATCTGCCAGTGGCTTACGCCTAATAATGTAAAAAAGGTGAAGGCACTTGCCAGTGTTACAAAGAATTCTGTAAGGCTTACGGAACCGATCACATATTTCGGGCTTCTTCCTTTACTGATCAGGGTGGTTGTTACCAGTGGTCCCCAACCACCACCGCCAAACGAATCCAAAAATCCACCGGCACCGGCCAATGCACTGTAATGTTTGAATTTTTTGTTGCGTTGCTGTTTGCGGAATGCATTGATCAAAAATTTTATTCCGAGGAACAAGGTGTAACAGGCCAGCAATGCCCGCAACCAGATCGTATTCGCATTTCCTAAAAAAGTAAGCAGCACGGCTCCAAGTGCCGCACCAATCACTCCCGGTATCACCAAGGCCTTGAATAATTTTTTATTTACGTTGCCGAATTTGTAGTGACTGTACCCGGAAGCGGCGCTGGAAAAAACTTCAGCTGTATGAATGCTGCCGCTGATGGCTGCCGGGCTAATGCCAAATGATAAAAGCACCGTAGCGCTGGTGACACCATAACCCATTCCCAATGATCCGTCCACCATCTGCGCTAAAAATCCTGCCAACACGATCCAGTGAAAATTACTGTCGAGATGCCCATACCAGTCCTTTACAGTGGAATACGCTTTTTCATAAGGCATGTAGGTGTAAGCAAACAAACCCAGTAACAAAATGCTGAATGTCACCAAACAGATCGTAGCGATCCTTTTCCAGCGGTTTGCCGTCAGGTCCTCCAGGGAAATAAATTCTTTTTCCTGCAAAGCTTCTGCTGCCAGTTCCCTTACTTTCGGGTCTTCAATTTCTATAGTGATCTCCTGTTTCATTTAAAAAGAACGGCTGCTACTGTTGAATTACTGGTTTCATCAATCAATATGGCGCTGCCATTGGCGCTTAATGTATCATAAGCATCATACACAACAGGAGCCGCTGTTTTGATGGTAGCTTTCACCACTTCATTCAGCTTCACATTTCCTTCAACCGGTTGCTGGTCCAGTGTATTTACATCCAGCTTGTATTCAATATTCCTTATCACGGTTCTCACAATGCGGCTGTTATGCTGCAATAAATATTTATTTCCGGGCACCAGTGGTTTATCATCCATCCAGCATAACAAGACTTCCAGTTCATTACTAACGGCAGGTTCATCATGCACTTTGGCTATCGTATCACCGCGGCTGATATCAATTTCATCAGCCAGTTGAAAAACAGCGGCCTGCGGTGCAAATACTTCTTCTACTTCTTTACCGGCGATTTCCAGTTTGCTGATAGTGGTTTCAATTCCCGCTGGCAATACTTTTACCTTATCACCTTTTTTATAAACACCGCTGATCACTTCACCCGCATAGCCACGGTAATCATGCAGCGCTTCTGTTTGCGGACGAATAACAAACTGCACCTGGAAACGGGCATTGGTATAATTGATATCATTATTGGTTTCCACTTCTTCCAGGAACTGGAGCAATGGTTTTCCTTCATACCAATGAATGGCTGAAGATCTTTCAACGATATTATCTCCGTTCAAGGCGCTGATCGGGATATAGGTCACATCCGGCAGGTTGAGCTGCTTTGCCACTTTTGCATATTCGATCACAATATTGCTGAAAACATTCTGTGAATTATTAACGAGGTCCATTTTATTAATGGCCACCACCACATGTGGGATACGCAGTAATGAAGCAATGATGGAATGACGACGGGTTTGCTCCACCACTCCCTGTCTTGCATCAATAAGAATGATGATGAGGTTGGCATTGGAGGCGCCTGTGATCATGTTACGGGTGTATTGCACATGTCCCGGCGCATCAGCAATGATGAATTTTCTTTTGGGTGTTGAGAAATAACGGTAAGCTACATCAATGGTGATGCCCTGTTCTCTTTCTGCCCGCAAACCATCCGTAAGCAAGGCCAGATCAACTGATCCGTTGGTTTTATTTTTTGTTGATCGCTCCAGTGCTTCCAGTTGATCGACCAGTATATTCTTGCTGTCGTACAGCAAACGTCCGATCAAAGTACTTTTTCCATCATCCACACTTCCTGCTGTTATAAATCGTAATAAATCCATGTTACTATGTTGAGTGTTGAATTTTAAATGTTGAATGCCGTTTATAAATTGATACCTGCTGTTTTTTTGGTTTTAGATCTTATTGTTGAGTTTATGAAGTGAGTGAATCAATCATTCAACATTCATCATTCACAATTCAACATTTCATTCAGAAATAGCCGTTCTTTTTTCTGTCTTCCATTGCTGCTTCGGTAACTTTATCATCAATCCTTGTCTCTCCTCTTTCGCTGATCCTTGTTGAAATAATTTCATTGATGACTTCATCCAGTGTTGCAGCACTTGATTCAACTGCAGCTGTGCAGGTCATATCACCCACTGTTCTGTAGCGAACTTTTTTGGTTTCAATTTTATCTGAGTCATCCAATTGAATAAAATCAGAAACGGCCACCAGTTGTCCTTCATGTTCGATCACTTCACGGTCGTGGGCAAAATAGATGGAAGGCAGATCAATATTTTCTTTACGTATATAATTCCAGATATCCAGTTCGGTCCAGTTGCTGATCGGGAACACTCTTACGTTTTCACCTTTGTGAATTCTTCCGTTGTAGATGTTCCAGAGTTCGGGTCGTTGCAGTTTAGGGTTCCATTGGCCGAATTCATCCCGGACGGAAAAAATTCTTTCCTTGGCCCTCGCTTTTTCTTCATCTCTTCTTGCGCCGCCGATGCAACAATCAAATTTGAATTCCTCGATGGTATCAAGCAGTGTGTAGGTCTGCAGCCAGTTGCGGCTTGCAAATTTTCCTTTGGGCTCTGTTAGTTTTTTTTGCCGAATCGTGTCTTCCACTTTACGTACAACCAGGTCAGCTCCGACAAGCTTTGCCAGGTGGTCACGGAATTCCAGTGCTTCCGTAAAATTGTGCCCGGTATCAATATGCACCAATGGAAAAGGAATTTTTCCGGGAGTAAATGCTTTCAATGCCAGGTGCACAAGGGTAATCGAATCTTTTCCTCCGCTGAACAGTAAAGCAGGTTTTTCAAACTGGGCAGCCACTTCACGAAAAATATGAATACTTTCCGCTTCCAGCTGATCGAGGTATTCCAAATGATATTGATTCATGTGTATATTTTAGTTTTAGAAATTTGCCACATGTTATTCGCCGAAAAATTTTCATCGCTGGTTGGCATAACAGCTCGAAAATTTTATGGCTCATTTCATAAACAAATCTTTATTGTCTACTTATTTGATAGACTATTATTTCAAAAAATTTTATGTTTGTTTCAGGGATGCTACATGCAATCCGCATTCTTTCTGTGATGTTTCCCACCACCATCTTCCGGCCCTGGCATCCTCACCCGGTTCAATGGCTCTTGTGCAAGGGGCACAACCGATACTCGCAAAGCCTTTGTCGTGAAGAGGATTGTAAGGAACATTATACACTTTCAGGTAATCAACAACCTCATCAAAACCCCAGTTAAAAAGCGGATTGAATTTGTATAATTTTCTATCCGGCATCCATTCGATAATGGGCATTTCATTTCTGTTGGCTGATTGTTCTGCTCTTAAACCTGTGATCCATACCTTAGCTCCTTCCAAAGCACGGTTCAATGGTTTTACTTTACGGATGTAACAACACTGCTTCCTGTTCTCAACCGATTCATAAAAACTGTTGATCCCTTTTGTGGTTACAAATTCCTCCACATCTTTTGCATCGGGAAAATAAACCTGTACGGAAATTTTAAAACGGGCCTCTGTTCTTTCCAGCAATTCATAGGATTCGTTGAATAATCTGCCGGTGTCGATGGTAAAAATTTTTACCGGTAAGTTATTTTTTGCAATGATATCCGTCAGCACCAGGTCTTCCTGCCCGAGCGAAGAAGAAAACACCACTCCACCGGGAAACCATTCAGTAAGCAGGCGGATACTTTCGGCTGCCGGAAGGTTTTCAATCTGCGTTATTTGATTAGCCGTTAACATTACAGGTCAGGCTGCGGTGTATACCGCAGGTAAGGTTTTACAATTTTTACTCCTTTAGGAAATTTCTTAATGGCATCTTCTGTTGTAACTGCCGGCACCACGATCACATCTTCGCCTGCTTTCCAGTCGGCCGGTGTGGCCACACTGTATCCTGCTGTGAGTTGTAAAGAATCCAGCACTCTCAGCACTTCATAAAAGTTTCTTCCAGTAGAAGCAGGATAAGTGATCATCAGTTTCACAAGCTTATCCGGACCGATGATGAATAACGATCTTACGGTCGCTGTTGCCGAAGCATTAGGATGGATCATATCATACAATGTTGCCACCGTTTTATCTTCATCTGCGATGATCGGGAAATCAACATTGCAATGTTGTGTTTCGTTTATATCGCCTCTCCAGCCAAAATGTTTATCAAGCGGATCAACACTTACAGCCAGCACCTTTGTATTTCTTTTGGCAAATTCTTCTTTCAATAAAGCAGTTCTGCCTAACTCGGTGGTGCAAACTGGTGTATAATCAGCGGGGTGAGAGAATAGAATACCCCAGCTATTACCGAGGAATTGATAAAAATCAATCTCGCCTTCAGTGGTTTGTGCTTTAAAATTGGGAGCAATATCCCCAAGACGTAATGCCATAAATGCTGGTTTTAATGCGACAAAAATAGTCGCAAAATATTACCCTACCAAATCAATAGACTTTTATGACATTTCTATAACTAACAGTTGTTTACAAAACAATTAAGGAGTAATGAGATCTTTTAAAGTGCGGTTTTCGACAATATTAAGTGTAGCGTCCCTCACCTCGAGCATCATATCATGCAGGCCGCAATGCTTTTCATCGCAGTTTTTGCACCTTTCATAAAAATAGAGACTAACACAGGGTAGCATGGCTATTGGTCCATTGATGAGGCGAATGATAGTAGCCACTTTTATTTTCTCGGGTTTTTGTTTCAGAAAGTAGCCACCTCCTTTCCCTTTCTTGCTGTCGAGTATGCCTTCCTTTTTTAACTCCAGCAGGATGTTTTCAAGAAATTTCAAAGGAACTTTTTTCTTTTTGGAGATCTCGGAGATGAGAACAGGCCCCTGCCCATACTTTTCAGTAAGGTATGTCAGCGCCTTGAAAGCATATTGAGATTTTTTGGATAGCATGCGATCAGTGTAATTGCAATGTATAATGAAGTGGTGAATTTTTTTTCAGCATGGCAGATACACCGCAATATTTTTCAAGCGAGAGGTCAATAGCTTTTCTCACTTTGGCTTCATTGGTTTTATCTGTTCTCATTTTGTAGACAATAAAAATGTCTTTAAAAACACGGGGATGTTCTGTAGTCTGATCAGCTTTTACTTCCACATCGAATTCCGAGAACTCAACCCGCATTTTCTCTAAAATATCCACTACATCAATTCCGGAACAGGCTGCCAATGCTGATAAGAGCAAGGCCTTGGGCCCGAATCCGTTCTTTTTGTCACCATCAATCTCAATGCTGTTATGCCCGAGGTAGCTTGTAAACTCCTGTCCTTTTTTCCATTTTGTGATCGTTTCTGTCATAATATTCTCAGCTTAACTGATGTTTTTTATTCGATGAAATATTCTCCAATGTCCAGGTTATCTTTTTTTCAAAATTATTCTTTCTTTCTTTACAATCCTGCTTATCACATATCCTGCATGAAAACGGAAGACAACCATCAGAATGTACAAACATTTCAAAAGACTCCCCGAATTCATCCTGTATCAAAGCCCCCAACGCATCGATCTCTTTATGAGCTTCATGCACATTTAAATACCAGGGCACTGTTAAGTGACAATCAACATGCAGCACACTTCCGTATTTTATCACCCTGAGATTATGCAGATCGATCCAGTTTTCTTTCCGGTTTTTGTTCAGTATGTCAACCATTCTTCCCAGCAATTTTACATCTGCCTCGTCCATTATTCCCGCCACAGAACTTCTTACAATTTTATAACCTGTGAATATGATATAAACACCAAACAATAATGCCACCACACTGTCGATCCACTGGTATTTTGTTACCAGCAATAATACAAGCCCAATAATAATTCCGATGGTAGACCAGGTATCAGTCTGCAAATGTTTACCGCTTGCTGCTAAAGCCGCTGAGTTATTTTTTTTACCGGTCCTGAGACAGTAATACCCGAGAATAAAATTTACCACTGCTGTGGCGGCAATTAAGATCATACCATAATCAAGCTCTTTCAGCGCCACAGGATAAATAAGGTGTTCAATTGCTTTATATAAAATGATGGCGCCGGCAACACCGATCATGGTTCCTTCAACAGCGGCTGATAAAAATTCAGCTTTTCCATGACCATAGGGATGATCCCGGTCTCTGGGTTTAGCCGCAATAAATAAACTGTAAAGACCCAAAAAACCTGCTGAAACATTTACAATACTTTCCAAAGCGTCTGTAAGAATCGTAACGGAATGAGTAATGTAATAGGCGAAGAATTTAACGAGCAGGAGAATAAAAGAAACCAATGCTACCCATTTTTGAACAGCCAGGTTTTGCTGAGCAGGTTTCAGATCAGTTGTATTATTCACCGATTTTCTCCTTTGCATATTTTAGCCACTCATTCCGGGCATAGGTCAGGAATTCAGCCGGTGCAGTAGCAAAGTTTTTTTCACTCTTATACCTGCCGAATGTTCTGAGCCATTCATTCATTTCATTCTTGATTTGCGGAAGTTTCTCAAGATTCACATTTTCTGCAGTAACATCAAACTTTGCATCAGGCTCTGTTTCAAGCCATGAGAATCCTGTAAGATCATAGGAGTTGTTATTCTCCCACATCATTATTTTCATGGCAGCAGGAGAAACATCACTGCGGCAGGCCAGGAGGTACTGCACTTTTATTTCAGCAAATCCATTTTTATCAAGATCAGTTATTGTTGTTGAGTTCGGAATAAAGGAACAGGTAATGTCAAAGGGACAAGCTTTTTCTTTATCGTTCAGCATCCAGGTGTTTTGATACCTGTCATCCTTTTTCACAAAAAGTGCAGCATGAAGTTCAGCAGTTTGTCCTTCTTCATCATATTCATTTTTCTCAGTATCATCATAAGGTTCAACGACAGATGTGACCAGTATATTTTCACCCGTTTTATCGGTCCATTTCCAGACCTCCTGTGCTTTCCCTGTTATTTTCAATTCAGCCGGAATATCAGCCACAGCTATTTTCTTGGGGTTTGTCATTATTTCAGAAGAATTTTCAACAGCCTTTTCAATTCCTGGCTCTTCTTTTTTCTCTTTTTCTGAAGCTGATTGGCAGCTTATAAATACTGCCAGAACAGGTATAGAAACAAGGAATAATTTCATGGTGGTGATTTTTCTGACCGAATATACAGAATTACGAAACCTTGAGCAGGTTGATATAATGCGGTATCGGGATTTTTACCTTTATTCCCCTCTGAAAATGCCCGTTTTCTAAGAGATAAAACACTTATAAAATTGATATAAAAAAGAGTTTCTAAAACCCCGATTACCGGCCTGTTTTCCGTAGATTTGCAAGTCCTGAAATCTTCACTTTTAAAGACAGGATTTTACCCATTTATGAGCACAGAAACAACAGAAAAAAAGACCGTAGCAGCTAGCGGTTACGGAGCAGATAGTATACAGGTTTTAGAAGGTTTGGAAGCCGTTCGTAAACGACCAGCGATGTATATCGGCGATATAAGTGTAAAAGGTTTACATCATCTCGTTTACGAAGTAGTTGATAACTCTATTGATGAAGCGTTAGCTGGTTATTGCAAAAATATTATCGTAACGATCCACGAGGACAATTCCATTTCAGTGGAAGACGACGGAAGAGGAATTCCAACTGCGATGCACACCAAAGAAAAACGTTCTGCACTTGAAGTAGTAATGACTGTTTTGCATGCGGGAGGAAAATTTGATAAAGGCTCTTACAAAGTTTCGGGAGGTTTGCACGGTGTGGGTGTCAGTTGTGTGAATGCACTGAGCACCAAATTGCATGTAATTGTAAACCGTGATGGAAAAACATTTGAGCAGGAATATCATACCGGTATCCCGCAATATGCAGTCCGTGAAATCGGCAGCAGCACTACCACCGGAACAACAGTCCATTTCTGGCCCGATGCAAGTATTTTTCTGACGACCACTTACAACAGGGATATTTTAGAAAGCCGTCTCCGTGAATTAGCTTATCTCAATAAAAAGATCAGCATTAAACTGGTTGACCAGAGGGAACTGAACGATAACAATGAACCCTTCTCAAAAACTTTTTACAGTGAAGGCGGTATTGTTGAGTTTGTTGAAATGCTGGATTCGAATGCGGGAAGAAATGCGCTGATACCGAAAGTGCTTTTTGTAGAGGGACTTGACAGCAACACCAATGTGGCTGTTGAAGTGGCTTTGAATTACAATGATTCTTTTAATGAACATATTTATTCCTACGTCAATAATATCAACACCATAGAAGGCGGAACCCATGTGGCCGGTTTTCGCCGTGCGTTGACAAGAGTGTTTAAAAGTTATGGAGACCGGTATGGTCTTTTTGAAAAAGCAAAAGTTGAAATTGAAGGAGATGATTTCCGTGAAGGTCTCAGTGCTATTATATCTGTGAAAGTTCCCGAACCACAATTTGAAGGACAGACAAAAACAAAACTGGGCAACAGTGAGGTAATGGGTGTGGTTGATACAACAGTATCAAAAGTGCTGGATGCTTATCTTGAAGAAAATCCAAGAGATTCAAAAAATATTATCAGTAAAGTAATTCTTGCTGCACAGGCAAGAGCCGCAGCAAGAAAAGCAAGAGAACTGGTACAACGTAAATCTGTGTTAACTGGTGGCGGATTACCCGGTAAACTGGCAGATTGTTCTGACCGTGACCCTGAACGTTGTGAATTGTTTTTGGTTGAGGGAGACTCAGCAGGTGGAACAGCCAAACAGGGCCGTGACAGAAGTTACCAGGCTATTCTTCCATTAAGAGGCAAGATCCTTAATGTGGAGAAAGCCATGGAACATAAAATTTATGATAATGAGGAGATCAGGAATATGTTCACAGCGTTGGGTGTAAAGATGGGAACACCTGATGACCCAAAAGCTCTTGACTTAAGCAAGCTCCGTTATCACAAACTCATCATCATGACCGATGCTGATGTGGATGGTTCTCACATCGCCACTTTGATTCTTACATTCATCTACCGTTATATGACTGAACTGGTAGAGCAGGGATATGTTTATATTGCCCAGCCACCACTTTACCTTGTTAAAAAAGGAAGAGAGCAGGAATATGCATGGAATGAAGATGAACGTAAACTTTTAGTTGAAAAAATAGGCGCCGGTAAAGAAGAAAGTGTGAATGTGCAGCGCTACAAAGGTTTGGGTGAGATGAATGCCGAGCAGTTGTGGGACACTACCATGAATCCTGAAACAAGAACTTTGAAAAGAGTAACGATTGAAAGTGCAGCAGAAGCAGACAGGGTTTTCAGCATGCTGATGGGTGATGAAGTGGCCCCGAGAAGAGAATTCATAGAGAGTCATGCACGGTACGCAAAGCTGGATATATAACCCCGTTTTGCTATCCCATCACTTTTGCTTTTGCTTCCGCTGAAGTAATAACAGGCATTACTTCAAAATCAGCAAACTCTTTCCAGTTATTGATCCACTCCTGAATTTTACCTGGTGAATCACTTTTCATAACCTGGTAACAAATGCTGACATCTTCGCTGATCCAGCTATTTATATACTCCACTCCTTCAGGAAGCATCCTGCCCTTTTCAGCAAATTGATGGTATAATTGTTTCACTTTGCCCTGGTGAAATTTTTCAATGACCATGTAAAGCATATCATTTATTTAAATTAATCGCAATAAAATTAGTTCGTATATTGACCGCTTTCAAATTATGTCACTAGATATATACACCATATTTACGCTGCTGATCGTTTTTACAGCGATCTTCAGTTACATTAATTTTCGCTTTATAAAATTACCGGCAACAATCGGTGTTATGATCATTTCGCTGATCTTTTCGTTATTGCTGGTTATTTCAGGAAATTTATTTCCTGCCATCTCAGAAAAAGCTGCCGCTGCCATTGAGTCCATTCATTTTGAAGAGTTACTGATGGAGATACTGCTAAGTTTCCTCCTGTTCGCCGGCGCCATTCATATTAATATCGGCAAATTAAAAAAACAGGCTGTACCCATCATCACATTTGCAACAGCCGGGGTTATTATTTCAACCATCATAGTCGGTGTTTTAATGTTTTTCATTTTTAAACTGCTTCATTTAAATGTCGACCTGATATATTGCCTGCTTTTTGGAGCCCTGATCTCCCCTACTGACCCGATTGCGGTTATGGGAATTTTAAAGAATGCAAAAATTCCCGAGGCCCTGGAAACAAAAATTTCGGGTGAATCACTTTTCAATGATGGCGTTGGTGTTGTTGTGTTTCTCAGCATACTCGAAGTTGCACGACTGGGCATTGAAAATCTTTCTGCCGGGCAGATCGGTCTCCTCTTTCTGAAAGAAGCCGGAGGCGGTTTAGTGTGGGGTTGGCTCTTAGGTTATGTTGCTTTTTATCTTTTAAGATCGATTGATAATTATAAAGTAGAAGTGATCATTACACTGGCAATTGTAATGGGAGGCTATGCATTTGCAAATGCCATTCATATTTCGGGGCCTTTGGCAATGGTTGTAGCTGGAATCATGGTAGGCAATAAAGGAAAAGCCCTCGCCATGTCAGATATAACCAGGGATTATGTAGGAAAATTCTGGGAACTGGTGGATGAGATACTAAATGCTCTCTTATTCATGCTGATCGGCTTTGAAATGCTGGTGATAACTTATAATTCAAAGCTGATGTGGATCGGTTTTGCTGCAGTTGCCATTGTATTACTGGCAAGGATCATTTCTGTTTCTATCCCGATCTTCTTTTTATCTTTTCGCAGAACATTCGAAAGGAATACGATCACCATGCTGACATGGGGTGGCCTGAGAGGTGGCATCTCTGTTGCACTGGCACTTTCACTCCCTAAAGACATGTTCCGGGAAGAATTTGTAACCGTAACGTATATAGTAGTTGTATTTTCTATTATCGTCCAGGGGCTCACTATCGGGAAGGTAGCCAGGAAGCTTGTTAAGCAATAACCTGTCATCCAATTTATCGATAAATCATTTTGTTGATAAACAGTAAACTAAAAAGCTTCGCTGTCATTATCATGATTTCTTAAACTTCGTTTCCTGCCATTTTCCTTATCTTTCTTATCCAAAATTATTTTTATGAAAAAAATTGTCTCTCTGTTTATTGTTACATTGTTCGCAGCTTGTTTGGTTTTTACCACAAAAACTTCTGCACAAAGCCTTTCTACTGCTGATATCAAATCACAAATGGTTGCTGACTGGCAAAGGGCTAAGGAATACACTACCGAATATCTTAATACAATGCCGGCAGAAAAATATGGAGCCAAAGCGGTTGACAGCACCCGCAGTTTCGCCCAGCAAATGCTGCATTTGGCAGCTGCCAATGCATTTATCATGGCCACAGCAGCCGGCACTCCGCCCCCGGCATGGGCAAGTTTTACATTAGAGAACAGGGAATCAGCTCAATCGAGTGATTCAGTTAAGTATTTCGTCAACGCCAGCTATGATTTTGCTAAAAAAGCAGTGGAAGGAAGCGATATGAATAAATGGGGCGAAACTATAGAAGTGTTCGGCCAGTTTAAATGTACCCGTTACGCATTATTGCAAAAAGGTTTTGAACACCAAACCCATCACCGTGGTCAGACAACTATCTATATCCGTCTTCAGGATATAAGACCACCACAGGAAAAATTGTTCTAAAAAAATAGAATCAAAAGAAGCGACCCTGTTAACAGGGTCGCTTTTCTATTTAAAATTAATTCCTTAACAATTTTCAAAGTTGGTATTACATACCGATTACCTGCTATCATTTCACTTCATTGGCTTTTAAAACCCGTAAAAAATTACCTCCCAGTATTTTATTGATCTCTCTTTTTTTATACCCTCTTTCCAGCAATGCTCTGGTGATCTCAGGATAAGTAGTCACATCATCCAGTTGTAAAGGAGTAAGGTTGATGCCATCAAAATCAGAACCCAGTCCCACATAGTTAACGCCAACCAGTTTAACTATATAATCAATATGATCAATAAGTGTAGAAAGTGGTGGTCGCATAGCTTCTGATTCCGCCGGATATTTGTGATAGAGGGAGTCCATCACATACCATTCATTAATTCCGCTTTTAATGAGAGAATCCTTTTCTGCAGCATGTTTCTCCAAAAAAGTATTTTCTTTTCTGTCAAAACTGCTGTCAATAAATCCCGGATGAAAATTTATTTGTATCACCCCGCCATTCCGGGCAATAGCTTTTATTTGTTCGTCTTTCAGATTACGACGGCTGGCCACCAGGCTGTAAACAGAACTGTGTGAAGCAATGATCGGTTTGGTGCTGAGTTGTATCACATCCCAGAATGTTTGATCACCTACATGACTTACATCAATGAGCATACCCAGTTCGTTCATTTTTTTTACTACTTGTTTACCAAATTCAGTAAGGCCCTTGTGTGGCAGATCCGGTTTGGTGGTTTCATCAGCAGCGCTGGTAGCCCAGTTGGGTGCAATATTATGTGTTAGTGTGAGGTACCGGGCACCGCGATTATAAAGGGCTTCGAGTTTTGTAAGATCATTCTCAATCATATGACCGCCTTCTACTCCAAACATGGCAGCGATCTTATCTTGCTTTACAATTTTTAAAATATCGGCTGTGTTGTAAGCTTTTACAATTTTATCCGGGTTACGGGCTGCCACTGCATCCAAACTGTCCATTTCACGATTTGCATAAGCGTAGGCATTTGGCGCATCTCCATCACAGTAAACAGAGAATACCTGGACATCCAATCCTCCTTTTTTCCAGCGGGTAAGATCACTATGAGTAATGCCGGTAAGGTCTTGGTCAAATACTGCACCCCGATCAGCAGCTTTCATCAGGATATCATTATGCGTATCAACAACAATGGCTTTGTTATGTATCTTTTTGTATGCCTGGGAAAAAGAAAAATGACTGATTAGAATGAAGCAGAACAGTAGTATTAATTTCATGTTTAAAATACTTTCTTTGATTAAGATAAGCTAATTGATAGCAAATTCACTGATAGCTTTTGAATTCAATGCTATGAGTTCCTTTACTTTAAGCAATTTGAAGTGATTGTCACCATGAAAAGGAGTATTTCATAAAAAATTGTAAATCAATATAATATGTTACTGTTTCCTCATTTTGCTAGCTGTGTGCCAAGTTTTAACCCTTTAGCCATACCAGATTCGGTAAATTTGCCCATTACTAAATCAAAAACTAATAACCATGTCTGATGTAAAAATCACCGCCTACAATGTAAAAACCAAAGAGAAGGGGGTACAAATGTTTGATGCCGTAATCACCAAAACAGCCAAAGGGGCTTACATGGCCCAGGGACATGACGGGAAGGGTAATAAACTCACAACCTTGATGGGAGAAGAAAAAGCGATGGCGGCCATTAAGGCAGGTATCGCAAAACAAGGCTGGTAATCAAAACGCTATATTATTATAACTGCCGCATCAGTGATGCGGCAGTTATTTTTTTGGATGCTTTTTACTGCTTTATTAGTCTGAAGGACTGCTGCGTAAATCCGTCATCAGCATGCAAGAGGTATAAGCCATTTGCATATTGGTCACTCTCAAGATCAATATTGATCTTCTGAACAAACCCGTTTGCGATCAACTGTTGTTGTTTCACCAACCTACCCGCAAGATCATAAACCCGCAGGTTTACTGTCTGCCCGGATGGTGCCTGGAATACCAAACCAAACATTCCGGGTGATGGATTCGGGTTCACCTGCCAGTGAATTTCATTATCAAACAACACCGGCCTGACTGCAGAATACTTAAAGCTACCATCGTTATCAATGATCTTAAGACGATAATACCGGATACCTGATTTGCTGGTTTCAATATCGGTAAATTGATAATAGTTCTCTTGAGTTGCATTTCCGCTTGAAGTTACACTTCCGATACTGGTAAACTGGTTTTGCTGTAATCCATTATTTCCTTTTGCCAATTCTATCTCAAACCTGTTTACGTTTATTTCGTCAGTTGTTTTCCATTCAAGCAAAACATCTTTTGACAGGTTTGTTTTTTTCGCGGTAAAACTTAATAATTGAACCGGCAATGGAGTATTATTATCAAATCCTCCATTGTTCAACCAGAACTCGGAAAAGTCTTTCACTTTATATTCAGCATAATAACCTTTATCAAATGGCACCATTCTGATCTTTGTCGTAGGAATAAAAATATAATTACCGGGAGTATTATCTGCCAACGTTCCATTCTCTTTACTATCATCCGCATCACTGTATTTCGTTACTCCAAGGTTATAAGCCATGGTTGGTTTATAACAATAACTACATCCGGTCGCATTAATTAAAGCTTCAGTTTCTGAATCAAGGAAATAAAAACGAACTGTCGCTGAATCCGCTAAGTTTACCGTTGTTGGCTTAATAGTGATATTTCTGTCATGATAAAACTGGTCGCTGTTAATACGAACGGCGCCGGTGTTTACATAGGATTGCACATCTGTACTTCCCATACTCTGACCATTGGGATTTACTGATGCGATCAGCTTATTTGTCCCGGACTCAATAAAATCAATCCAGGCGGAGCCGCTTAGTGTTTGATTAACAACAGGGCTTGTACCTGTTACATCATAAATACCATACAAATTATCATAGATATGAATATCATCTACTGCAATGCCATCTTTGCTTACCCCGGGATCTGAGTTGAATACAAATCTTAGTCGTAGGTTGCTGTTGTTAGATGTGGGTAATGCAGTTGTTGCTACATGCCAGCGGGTAAAATCCTGCTGGCTCCACACATGATTACCTGCATAATTCTTGTTATACCAGTTTGTACCTTGTCCAAATGCACCAAGTTTAGTCCATGTCTGGCCGCCATCTGTGGAATATTCCATCCACGCAGCATCGCAGAGTGTGCCACCGCAATCTTCAATATCCAAAGCAAGACTGAAACTTAATGTCGGATTCGTCATTGCGGATAAATTGAAGCAGGGTGAATAGAGATAAGAGAATTCATTATCATTATAATAACCCGTCTTATGTGTTTTCCATGCCATAATACCGCTGGCTGCCCTGTTTATTTTAGCTGAAAGAGGAGTACCATACTCCCATGTGCTGTTTCCGGCAGTTGTAGTGTACCAGGTACCATCGCCTGATTCAAAGTCTTCCAGGTACGGAAATGTGCTAACTAAAGGCAGGCTCTTTGCAGTGACCCTCGCTGTATCATTATCATTTACATTATCAGTTGCGTAAGCAACCCAAACCTCAACAGTATGGTTTCCCGGCCCGGAAAGATCAGCTGTTCCGGGACTAAATGTGTATTGCAATGAACTGTTTGCCGCAATGGAAGGAATACTTTCTGTTGCTGCAATTATTCCATCAACTCTTAAAACAACCGGAATATTATTGACTGTAGCATCTGAAGTATTTCGAACGGTCACTTTCACCGGCACAGCATTATTAAGATTGCAGGCAATTGTTGTAGGAGTATCAATGCTTATCAGTTGTATGTCATCAACGGCCCTGTAGATACGAATGTCATCAAAACTATAGCCAGCGCCGCCATCATTATCTGCCGCCATATACTGGCCCCATTGCCCCCATCTTACCTGGAAGCTGGAACTGAATGATTGCCCATGTGCCACCAGCGAATCTGCTAATTGCAAACTGGAAGAAAGTTTATAAGAACCATCAGCTTCATTCTGATTAGCAAAGAGATCATAAACCTGAATCCAGCTATCGGCATCACTTCCTCTTATCCAGACACGGTTTGCCGCATTTGACTTTTGATTATGATTCTTAAATCGAAAATCCAATCTTATATCATCCGTGGTGGTATTAAAGGCTCCGAGATTAAAGGTTCCTGTTAATGAATCTATATTACCTGTCATTTGATAAAGACTCATATCCAGTGTTAAAGCCTTAGTTCCGGAGTATGCATTTCCTGTATTTAAAAAAGTTCTTGATCTTCCATAAACAGTGCTTTTCACGAAGTCATACCTGTCGCTACCTGTTAATCCCATCTGGTTGATCGTGACAGTTTGATCCGCGGTTGATTCTAAATTATCCAGCCATGGAAGTTCAGCATCAGTGATTGGCTGGTTATCGAGCTGTTTGAATACTTTAGTCAAACTATTATTAATAGTTACCGGGTCGGATGCTTTGGTAGCAATAACTTCAATACTATAAGTGCCGACAGTTGAAAGGTCTGCATTAGTAGCAAAAGTATGATCGATGAATCCCCCGGCTGCAATATCTGCTGTTGGCGTTATAATAATTTCTGAAACAGGTGTTCCTCCGTTTATCGAATAACTGATAGTGATATCTCCTGATGAAACTGCATCATCAAGATTCCTGATCCTTACCGTGATCGGAACACTGTTGGATAGGGCTGTTGATGTGAACTCCCTGCCTGAAGATGAAGGAGAAATAATTGAATCCACTTTCAGATCATTGTCGGAAATACTTCCTGTACAGCTTCCGGAATTTGGTTGACGGGAAATGGCATTAGCTCTTCTGCCGGGATTGCCATTTATTCTCGGTCTCACAGTTACCCAGTAAACTTCATCTTTTGACAGGCCGCTGAATGTATAAGTCAATGACGTTGTGGTAGCAACTGAAACCATTTCGTCTCCCTGCAGCATCATAACTTCATAATCAGTAGCTCCGGGAATAGCTGCCCAGTTGATTTTTATATATCCCTCACATTGGGTAGCATCTAAAGTAACAACCGCCAGTGCAGTGATAGTAAAAGCAGAACTTGTTTGCGTAAAAGCAGTATTGTTTTTACTTAATCTTATTCTTGCCTGCTCAGTCGGCGTATTTGGAACTACCCACTTATAATATCTGTCTGTGGCGGGAATACTGTTACTCAGAACTGTCCAGCTACTTCCATTATCACTGGAAAATTCAACTGTATACATTTCGTTTGCGGGCAAACTGTAATCATCCCATTGTACATACATTGTATCAAAAACCTGTACACCAAAAAAATAAGTTCCTGTCGGAGTCAATCTTTCACCTCCAACAGGATTCGTTAATACAAAGCTTTGAGGAATGATATCATAAACCAAATGATAAGATTGTGACGGACCCTGTGCAATAGTTGTTCCGATAGATTTCAGATCATAGCTGCCTGATGCAGGGTTATCAATCACCACCTGTTCTATATTATTAATATGGTCCGCACCCGTTGTAGCCGGATTATTTACATTGGATGATAAGGTGTCCAGCTTAAGCGGCAATACTGTTCCTCCCGGTCCTGTTACTTCCAGGTCAAGATCATTTACTAAAGTTTTACTTGCCATTACTGCAGCAGGAGGATCCTGCCAGTAAAGCATCACTTTTAATTTAGCTGTATTAGCCGGGACATTAATAGTATGGGTATTTGTATTCCCCTGTGTAATGGAAGAATTAAAATAAGTTGCATTCTCAATCATCTTTACTGATCGCAACAGGTTCACACTTCCAAAACCATAACTAAAGTCAGGACCGGTATTACCTCTGTCAGAAGCACCATTGCAGGCAATTGCTTTTAATAGTCCATTGGACGGATTTGCACCGGCATTTAATTGCCTGTATCGTTGAATCAATAAAGTCAGCCCTCCTGAAACACCGGGACAAGCCATGCTCGTTCCATTGTTATAACTATACAGGTTGTTTACCCATGTAGAGGCAACAAATTCGCCCATTGCCATGATCTCAGGTTTCAACCTTCCATCTCTCACAGGGCCCTTACTGGAAAAACCACTCCAGTCGTTTTTATAATCAGTGCTACCCACTACAATTACATTTTTGGCCGATTGATAACCGCCCAAGACATTTTTAAACCCTGATGGATAGGGTGAACAGGTTTTACTTCCATCATTACCGGCAGCAAAAACATTTGTCAGTTCCGGCAAATCGAATGCCTGTTGATCAAGTACCCTTGAAGTAAGATCATACAAACCATTATAGGCACAATCATCTGTAACAGATCCATAAGAATTATTGGTGATCACCATTCCATAATCAGTCACATAAGCCGGGGCATAGGTATAGATATTGGAAAATATCTGACCGATCAATGTTGCCTTGTTGGCATACCCTGCATACAATTCCTGGATGATACCTGCTCCTCCTACAGTTCCCGCCACATGTGTGCCGTGTGCTTTTGGTGCTTCGCCTGCACGGTTTATAAGGCGTCCGGTAAAATCAAGATGCGTTTGAATATCACCATCTTCTCCGATTCCCACCACAACCCCTTGTCCATTCAGATCATTCCCCCCAAAAGCTACCGGTGCTTTCAGCACATTGGCTCTTGAAGAAAACATGCTGTTATAATTGAGTGCTTTGTCTTTTGCCGGCGCCGGCTGTACAAATTCAATAAAAGAATTACCTGCCAATTCTTCAACCCGGTTCAACGGCACTCTTAATACAATAATTCTATAGTTCTTATAAAGAGTAGAAACGATCTCAAAGTTTTGTCGACGTAATTCCTGCTGCACCCAATCAAATGAATAAGTTCGGGCAAAACTGATCCATAACTCGATCGTTCCTGCTGATCGTATGGCCCATGATGGATATTTTTTTATAGCAAGTTCGGGCTGCATTTTCTGTAATGGTGATAAACCGATCACAGCTCTTGCACTTACCTGCCTGAGCAGTTCAACAGTTAATGCTCCTGAAATTGAAACTGTATAAGCGTTGTTGGGTATATAATCCAATAATTCAATTCCCTGTTGTGCCAATAATGTTCTTTGAGATGGGCCTGGGATATTTTCGAACTGTATTACGGCAAATGTTTTTCCGGCTGATCTTGATGCAGCATTATTAAACTGATCGATCTTTTCAACCTCAATATTTTTTTCTGGAATAAAACTTCCGCTTCGCAGCAACAAATTATACCGGGAATTGTCCTGTGCCGATAAGGAGAACGACATAAGCAGCACAGCAGCTATCACGGGAATTGGATTGGATCTCATAGCGGTGTTTAAAGTATTAAAAATAAGACAAATAACCGGGAATTCAGAATAGCGTTAAGCCATTGGAAGACATACGGGAAAGCGGCTAAACAGAGATTGCCTGTGTATTGAAACAGTGCTCATGCATTTTTTTCAGGAACTGATGAACAGCCTCCATATTTTTTACTTCATTAACGATGAGCAAAAACAGTCGCCCTGTTTGTTTCAGCTTTGCTTTGTTAGTTCCGGTTTGAAGAAACTGAATGATCTTTTGAAACAGATCTGACTCGAAATAAGGTGAATCAGGGCGGTTGATAAAGAAACAACGAAGTGTTTCATCTTTCAATGACATCTTTTCGAAACCAAGATCAATGGCAAGCTTCCGGCAGCGTACAGTTGTAAACAGATCTTCAACCTGTTGCGGCAATGAACCAAACCTGTCCTCCAGTTCCATTTTCATCAATGCCAGGTCATCTTCATTCTCACAATTATCCAATCGCTGATACAGAGACAATCTTTCAGTGATACTTTCCACATATTCATCAGGAATCAAAATTTCCAGGTCAGTATCAATCATACAATCTTGTACAAAATCATCCTGTCTTGTAATTTCTTCTTTGAACAGATCTTTGAAATCGGTTCTCTTTAATTCACGGATCGCTTCATCCAGAATTTTCTGGTACATCTCAAAACCGATCTCAGCCATAAAGCCACTTTGCTCTCCACCTAACAAATTACCAGCCCCTCTTATATCAAGATCCCGCATGGCAATTTGGAAACCACTACCCAGTTCACTATGTTGTTCCAATGTTTGTAATCTTTTTCTTGAATCACTGGGCAGTGTACTCATCGGCGGAGCCAGGAGATAACAAAAGGCTTTTCTATTGCTTCGGCCAACTCTCCCTCTTAACTGGTGCAGATCGCTTAAACCAAATTGGTGAGCATTATTTACAATAATAGTATTGACGTTAGGGATGTCAACACCGCTTTCGACAATATTGGTACAGACCAATACGTCATATTTTTTATCAATAAAATCAAGAATCCTTTCTTCCAGCTGGTGACCTTCCATTTGCCCATGGGCATAACCAATACTAAGGTCCGGGCACAAAGCCTGGATGATCGAAGCCATTTCTGCCAAACCAGCGATCCGGTTGTAAATGAAAAACACCTGGCCACCTCTTTCTGTTTCAAAATAAATAGCATCCCGGATAAAATTTTCATTATATACCTGCACTTCTGTTTGTATAGGCTGTCTGTTTGGCGGAGGTGTATTAATAATACTCAGATCCCTTGCACCCATCAATGAAAACTGGAGGGTTCGGGGAATCGGTGTTGCTGTCAGCGTTAAACAGTCAACAGCTGTCCGAAGCGTTTTGATCTTCTCTTTATGTGCCACTCCGAATTTTTGCTCTTCATCTACCACCAGCAAACCAAGATTTTTAAATTTCACTTCTTTTCCCAGTAAACCGTGAGTACCAATAATGATATCTATTTTTCCTTCCTCAAGTTTTTTCAGTGTTTCTTTCCTCTCTTTTACAGACTTAAACCTATTGATATAATCAACCGTTACAGGGAAATCTTTTAATCTTTCACTGAAAGTTTTATAGTGCTGAAATGCGAGAATTGTAGTTGGTACCAACACTGCTGCCTGCTTGCCATCCACACAGGTTTTAAAAGCAGCTCGTATCGCCACTTCTGTTTTTCCAAAACCCACATCGCCACAAACCAGCCTGTCCATGGGTGATGGAGATTCCATGTCTTTCTTCACATCACCTGTTGCTTTGCTTTGATCCGGTGTATCCTCATAAATAAATGAGGCTTCAAGTTCCGTTTGCATATAATTATCCGGAGTATGCTGAAAACCCTGCTGTGCTTTTCTTTTAGCATATAATTTGATCAGGTCAAAAGCAATCTCTTTAACTTTTGATTTTGTTTTTTCTTTCAAACGATTCCATACATCACTACCCAGCTTATTTACTTTTGGAACGCTTCCTTCTTTACCGGTATATTTAGCGATCTTGTGAAGACTGTTGATATTGACATAGAGTATATCACTGTCTTTATAAATAAGCCTGACGGCCTCCTGGAGTTTTCCATTCACTTCCAGCTTTTGCAATCCGCTGTACACCCCTACTCCATGATCAATATGTGTTACAAAATCTCCCGGTTGTAATTCTCTTAGTGTACGAAGGGTAAGTGCTTTGTTTTTATTGTAAGCCTGTTTGACACGGTATTTATGATAGCGTTGAAATACCTGGTGGTCGGTATAGCAAACGATCTTCAGGTCTTCATCAATAAAACCTTCATGAATAGAAACAGGGATAGGGTTAAAAACAATCTCCGCTTTCAGATCATCAAATATGCTTTGCAGTCTTTCGAGCTGTTTAGGATTTTCTGCAAACAGGTAAAGTTCAAAGCCTTTCTGTTCCCATGTTTTAAGATCCCTGATCAGTAATTCAAACTGCCTGTTAAAGGCCGGTTGAATCCGGGTATTAAAATCAATTTCAAATGGAACAATATTTCCAGGAAAAGAACCCGAATAACCAAAACTTACCAGGTGCTTTGAGGTCAGTTTTTCATTTAGTTCAGCGGGGTTAATAAAATCATCTGCTGAAGCTATCTTGATGGATAAGTTTTCATCGGTTTCATGCTGGCCTTTTTTCTTATCCACTGATGTATTTTCCTGCTTCATTCTCAAAAAAGCATGAAGGTCTTCCTCGCAATCGACAAGTCGTTCTTTACATACTTCATAGTCCTGTATCCAGGTAACAGTGTTTTCAGGAAGAAAATCAAACAATGATATTCTTTCTGCGCTTTTAAATTGTGTGTCTACATTAGGAATAATACTGACCTGTAATAATTTTCTTTCACTCAGTTGTGTCTCAGGATCAACAATTCTTATCGAGTCCACATCATTTCCAAAAAGTTCAATACGATAGGGCTTTTCATTCCCAAATGAATAGATATCCAGTATGCCACCCCGAATGGCAAACTGTCCCGGCTCATATACAAAGTCGGTCCTTTCAAATCCATAATCAGCCAGTTTCAATAATAACTGGTCAACCTTTAGATTGTCCCCCGATTTAATATGAATGATGTTGGATGAAAGTGTGTCCGGCAAAACAACCTTTTCAAACAAGGCTTCAGGATAAGTAACTAATATTTTTTTATTCCCTCCGCCAGCTATTTTGGTCAGCGCTTCTGTTCTGAGCATGACATGCGATGAATTCAGCAGCTCATAATTCTTTCTATTCTTGAATGAAGAAGGAAAATAAAATATATCAAGTGCCCCGGTAAGATTTTCTAATGTATTTTGAAAATAAGCAGCTTCTTCCGCATCATTAAGGATTATAAGATGGTTCAATGCAGAGCATGCCTCATATTGAAAAGCAGCAGCCACAACGAACTGAGAAGCACTCCCCTTCAGATTTTTAAGGTAAATATGTTCGGGTTGGGAAAAAGAGAGCCTGTCCGTCAATTGAAAAAGACGGGGGGTGTTTTGAAACTTTTGCAACAATTCCTCTACACTCATCAGGACGGCAAATATACGTCACGAATAAATAATTCCTTTTTGTAAAACAATAGTCATTTTATTGGCTTTATCTTTATCCGGTATTAAAAATCCCTAAAATGGCATTGCAACCCTGGAGGAAAGGAATTGTAATAAAAATTGAAGACTGTACTTATAATACCAAAAGGTTCTGGATCCAGGTTCCGGAGCTTCCCGTTTTCGATTTCAAACCCGGACAATTTGTAACGCTTGACCTGCCCATTCATGAAAAGCCCAATAAAAGATGGAGAAGTTATTCCATCTCATCATGGCCCGATGGAACGAATGTAATGGAACTGGTTATTGTTCTTGCTGAAGACGGTTTGGGCACCCCATATCTTTTTAATGAAATAAAAGTTGGAAGCGAATTGACTTTTCGCGGACCGCAGGGAGTTTTTGTTCTGCCTGAGCAATTGGATAAGGATATATTTCTCATCTGCACCGGAACAGGTATTGCACCGTTCAGGAGTATGGTGCAATATATTTACCTTAATAAGATACCCACCAAAAACATCTTCCTCATTTTTGGCTGTCGCAGAAAAGAGGACCTGCTCTATTATGAAGAGTTGAAAGAATTACAGAACAAATTACCCGGGTTTCAATTTATTCCTACACTTTCCCGTGAAGAATGGGAAGGCCATCATCAGGGTTATGTTCATCCCATATATGAGGATATCTGTAAAGACAAAAGAGAGGCTCTGTTCTTTCTCTGCGGATGGAAAAATATGATCGATGATGCAAAAAAGAAGATCCTCGAAATGGGATATGACAAAAAAGCCATTCACCAGGAATTGTATGGTTGATTGCCTTCCCCATGCAATTTTCACAGCATGACATTTAACATCATGAAAGTTGACATCAGTCATGACATAGTTTAGCCCATTGTTTGTTATATTCGTGCAAACCAAGAATATGGGTTCTGCATCATTGATCGTACTCATTATTGCCGCTATCGCATTTTCCGGAATAGCTATTCTTGTCTCCAAATTTGTTCTTAAAGCCACTACCAATAAACAAAAAGGTGAACCCTATGAATGTGGTATTCCCACACAGGGAAAAACATGGATACAATTAAATGTGGGCTATTATTTATTTGCGTTGATCTTCCTGATATTCGATGTGGAGCTGGTATTTCTTTATCCATGGGCGGTTGTTGCAAAAAGTATCGGATGGTTGGCATTGGTTGAAATTGTGATCTTCTTTTTTATATTATTTATTGGTTTCCTGTATGCACATAAAAAAGGAGCTTTGAAATGGATGTAGAACGAACAACAAATGAGTAAAGAAAAAAATATAAAAAGTGAGTTTCCCGGAGAGGTGCATAGCCTGCCGGGTGGCGATGTTGTTCTCAGTAAACTGGATGAGTTGATCAACTGGGCAAGGGCCAATTCACTATGGCCGCTGACATTTGCCACCAGTTGTTGCGGTATTGAAATGATGTCGACCGCAGGAGCAAAATATGATTTTTCCCGTTTTGGTTTTGAAGTAGCAAGAGCCACACCCCGCCAGGCCGATGTAATCATCATTGCCGGAACCATCGTTAATAAAATGGCCCCTGTGCTAAAAAGATTGTATGACCAGATGGCTGATCCGAAATACGTAATTGCGATGGGTGCCTGTGCCATCAGTGGCGGACCATTTTTTTATAATACTTATTCAGTTGTAAAAGGTGCTGATCATGTGATCCCGGTGGATGTATATGTAGCAGGCTGCCCCCCCAGGCCCGAGGCGCTTTTACATTCCCTGATCACCTTACAGCAAAAAATTAAAAGCGGGTTGACAAGAGAACAGATAAGAGAAAGCAAAGAAGTAATATGACGAACGAAGAACTCAAATCACTTATTTCAGGAATACTTCCTTCCGCTACCTATGAAGAAGGCACTGAATGGCTGACGCTGAACATTGAACCATCTGAATGGCCCGAAGCTGCAAAAAAACTCCGTAACGACGAACAGCTTTTTTTCAATTATCTTTTTTGCCTTACCTGTATTGATTGGAAAACACATCTAACCATGGTGTATCACCTGTCATCTACGAATCACAGATTGACGATCGTTGTCAAATCAAAGCTTGATAGAAACAGACCCGAAATAGAAACGGTATCCAATATTTGGCGTACGGCTGAATTTCATGAAAGAGAAGTATATGAAATGTTTGGAGTGAACTTTTTGAACCATCCTGATCTGAGATTACTGATATTACCTGATGGATGGGAAGGCAAAAATCCACTACGGAAAGATTTTGAAGATCCTGTAAATATGATCAAACTATAAAATGTATAGACAAACCGATATAATAGAAGATAACAGGGACACTGGCCAAGGTGATTTTGTTATTAATGTCGGTCCGCAACACCCGGCAACACATGGTGTGTTGCACCTTGTTATCACATTGAACGGAGAGACGATCAAAAAAATTGAACCTCATCTGGGTTATATCCATCGTTCTATAGAGAAAATGTGTGAAAGTCTAAGCTACCGTCAGTTCATTTATGTTACCAGCCGGATGGATTATCTGTCTGCACATATTAATAATCATGCCTGTGCTTTATGCGTAGAAAAAGGATTACAGGTAGAGATTCCTCCAAGGGCACAGGTAATAAGAGTGCTGATGGATGAATTGACCCGGATCGCATCACATGAATTATGGTGGGGTGCCATGGCTATGGACCTCGGAGCATTTACGCCTTTTTTTCATGCATTCAGGGAAAGAGAAACGATCAATGATATTATGGAAGAAACCTGCGGCGCCAGGTTAACCATGAACTATATGGTACCCGGGGGGGTGATGCATGATATTCATCCCAACTTTCAAAAAAGGGTAAAAGATTTCATGCAGTTGTATAAAAAGAAAATACATGAATATGATGAATTGGTAACAGGGAATGTGATCTTTCAAAACCGCATGAAAGGTGTTGGAGTTATTTCGGCTGAAGACGCTGTTTCTTATGGGTGTACTGGCCCTGTAGCAAGAGGCAGTGGTGTAAGTTCAGATATTCGTAAGATCTATCCCTACGAGATATATGATAAACTTGAGTTTGATGAAGTGCTGGAAACAGGTGGCGATTCATTTGCGAGATATATGGTGCGCATAAGAGAAATGCAGCAATCCATAAAGATCATTGAACAACTGATCGATAATATTCCTGAAGGTGATTTCCAGGCCAAAACAAAAGCAGTGCTGAAATTACCCAAGGGAGAATTTTACTCAAGAGTGGAAACAGCCCGAGGTGAGTTGGGAGTATATATTGTGAGTGAAGGCGGAACAACTCCTTACAGGATCAAATTCCGTTCACCCGGTTTTTCTAATCTTTCCATACTGGATAAAATGGTAAGAGGCGGAAAGATCGGTGACCTGATCGCTGCGATGGGAACATTGGATTTGGTTATACCGGATATTGATAGATAAATAATGTGGAGCTTCTCACATATCGCCAATGAAATACACTTGTGGTTGAGTGAAACATTCAACCCCACCTGGACACTCATCATCGAAATGGTGTTGGCTGGTGTTTGTGTTATTGGTTTGTTTGCGGTTCTGGGCCTGGTTTTAGTGATCATGGAAAGAAAAGTTTCCGCATGGATGCAAATAAGACTGGGGCCTAATCGTGTTGGCCCTAAAGGAATGTTTCAGTCATTAGCAGATACCATCAAACTAATAGTAAAAGAAGGGATGACACCTTCCGGTGCTGACAAACTTTTATTCAACCTGGCGCCTTTTATTGCCATGATAGTTGCCATGTTGTTAATGGCACCGATCGCATTTGCTAAAGACTTTCAGTTGTGGGACCTGAATATCGGGGTGCTGTTTGTTTCAGCTATTTCTTCACTCTCTGTTATCAGTATACTCATGGCTGGATGGGCCAGTAATAATAAATACTCCTTATTGGGTGCTATGAGAAGCGGTGCACAGATCGTCAGTTATGAATTATCAGCCGGGCTTTCTGTTCTTTCAATTATTGTGCTAGCTGGTAGTCTGAGCGTTTCAGATATTATCAACTCACAGGCTGATGGATGGTGGATCTTTAAAGGACATATACCTGCCATCATTGCATTCATAACATTTATTATAGCAGTGACTGCCGAAACTAACCGGGCACCTTTTGACCTGGCGGAAGCTGAATCAGAATTGACAGCCGGATTTCATACAGAATATTCAGGAATGAAGTTCGCATTGTTCTTCCTGGCTGAATATGTGAATGTGTTTATTGTATGTGCCATTGGGGCTACACTATTTTTAGGTGGTTGGATGCCTTTGCACATCGGCAGCTGGGATGGTTTTAACCATGTAATGGATTATATACCTTCCAGCCTCTGGTTCTTTGGAAAAACATTTTTCCTGATATTCCTGATCATGTGGTTCCGGTGGACATTCCCAAGGTTGCGTATTGACCAGTTGCTGAACCTTGAATGGAAATATTTATTACCCATAAGTATGATCAACTTATTGCTTATAACAGCAATGGCAATTTTAAAATGGCATTTTTAAAATGAAGTTCATAGTAAAATATATAAAGGATGTGTGGAAAGCAGTGACATCACTTTTAAAAGGGATGAGACGGACACTTTACTATTTTACCCATCATAAAGAGATCATTACCCAGCAATACCCTGATAACAGGGATACATTGCATTTACCGGAACGATTCAAAGGTGAAGTAGTGATGCCGCATAATGAAAATAACGAACATCGTTGTACAGGATGCCAAGCCTGTGAACTGGCCTGTCCTAACGGAACGATCAAAGTGATCTTTAAGAATGAGATAAACGAAGAAGGCAAAAAGAAAAAAGCAATCGACAAGCTGGTATATCATCTTGAATTATGCACCATGTGCAATTTGTGTATTGAAGCATGCCCGAGTGATGCGATCAAAATGGCACAGACATTTGAGCATAGTGTATTTGACAGGAACCAGTTGACCAAGATTTTAAATAAACCAGGATCTAAGATCATGGAAGGCGTAGAATAACATGAAAGGATCGGATATAATATTTTACCTGCTGGCTGCGATGACATTGGTTTGCGGATTGCTATCTGTAACCACCCGTCAAATCTTCCGGGCTGCTGTTTTCCTTTTATTCTCTTTAATCGGAGTAGCAGGAATTTATTTCTGGCTGCAATATGAATTTATTGCTGCCGTACAGATTGTTGTTTACGCCGGTGGCATTGCTGTGCTGATCATTTTCTCTATCTTTTTAACCCAACAGGCCGGCGATAAACTTCCCAAACAGAAATTAGACCGGAAAATATTCGGAGCATTAGCAGCATGCTGCGGATTTGCTTTGGTAATGATTCAATTGTATAGTCAAACATTGTTTGAAACATCAGAAGAGCCGGTAAAAACCTCGGTCTTTAATATTGGTAAGAAAATGCTGAGCATAAATGATGGAGGTTATGCCCTGCCTTTTGAGATCATCAGTATGCTCTTGCTCGCTGCCATGATAGGATGTATTGTAATTGCATTGCGAACCAAAAAAGAAAATTCATAATGCAGCCTGGATTGTATCACATATTATTTATAAGTGCTGCCCTCTTTTTTATAGGTGTTTATGGATTTCTGACCCGGAGAAATCTGATCACCATGTTGATGAGCATCGAGTTGATCCTGAATAGTGTGAACCTGAATTTCATAGCATTTAATAAATACCTGTGGCCACATAAGATGGACGGATTGTTTTTTACACTGTTCATCATTGCCATAGCAGCTGCTGAAGCGGCTGTGGCTATAGCTATTATTATAAACCTGTACCGGAGTCACAACTCGATTAATGTTGAAAATGCGGAAGAATTAAAATACTGAACCGGATGCCGTCTATCGTATATATATTAATTCCCTTATTGCCATTTGCAGGATTTGTATTGCTGGGTTTATTCGGAAGAAAATATTTTAAGAATGCTTCGGGATGGATTGGCACCTTTCTGATGTTGGTTTCTTTTATTTTGGCTTTGTATGTAGCCTATGATTATTTCGTCAATACTTCAACATTTCCAAAACATATCCCTGTAAAATATGTATGGCTGAAGTTCAGCGATACTCTTTCTATTGATATGGGCATCCTTCAGGATCCTATTTCGATGATGATGATCGTAGTCGTCACCTTTATTTCGCTGATGGTGCATATTTACAGTTTGGGCTACATGAAGGGTGAAGAAAGATATGCTACCTATTATTCTTTTCTCTCGCTGTTTACATTTTCCATGCTTGGGCTTGTACTTGCATCCAATCTTTTTCAAACCTATATTTTCTGGGAACTGGTGGGTGTATCCTCATTCCTGCTGATCGGGTATTACTATGATAAACCTTCGGCAGTTGCTGCAGCCAAAAAAGCATTTATTGTTACCCGGTTTGCAGACTTAGGTTTTCTTATAGGTATTTTAATAATCGCTAACGCATCCAATACTTTAGATTTTAATACACTTATTGCATCACTTACTTCACCCGGATCTGGACAGGCACAATCAGCAGCAGCCAGTTCATTTTTGGGTTTATCAGCTTTAACATGGGGAACTGCATTGATATTTATTGGCGGTGCCGGTAAGAGTGCTATGTTCCCGTTACATATCTGGCTGCCAGATGCCATGGAAGGCCCGACACCCGTTTCCGCATTGATACATGCGGCCACCATGGTTGTGGCCGGAGTTTATCTGGTAGCAAGATTATTTCCTGTCTTTTCAATCAATACTCCAGGTGTATTGGATATTGTGGGTTGGGTTGGTGCCATCTCAGCAATCTTCGCTGCGATCATCGCCTGTACACAAACCGATATTAAAAGAGTCCTTGCATATTCTACCATGTCGCAGATCGGTTACATGATGTTTGCCCTGGGGGTTGCCGGTTATGGTGGTGAAAGTGGGTTAGGATATACTGCATCCATGTTTCATTTGTTCACTCATGCTATGTTCAAAGCGTTGTTGTTCCTTGGCGCCGGCGTAGTGATCCATTATGTACATAGTAATGATATGAAAGACATGGGTGGGCTGCGCAAGAAAATGCCTGTTACGCATATTACATTCCTGATTGCCTGCTTAGCTATTGCAGGTATTCCTCCTTTTGCAGGTTTTTTCAGTAAAGAAGAAATTTTGCTGGCGGCATATAATGGAAATACTATCATTTACTGGATCGCTTTGGTCACTTCAGGTCTCACAGCTTTTTATATGTTCCGTTTATACTTCAACATATTCTGGAACAAACCTTATCAAACGGAACACCATTCAGAACATAAAAGTGAAGGCGGATGGATCATGCTTTTCCCTTTGCTGGTATTAGCGTTAGGAGCTGCGGGTAGTGGTTTTATTCCTTTTGGCAAATATGTAAATTCTGATGGCAATCCGCTGGAAACACATTTTCATTTGCAGTTTTCAATATTGCCGGTTGCATTAGGCCTTGCCGGAATATTTATGGCAATGTGGCTTTATAAAAAACAAAACAACAGACCTGAAAAATTTGCAGCTTCATTAAACGGCTTTTACAAAGCAGCTTATCACAAGTTTTATATAGATGAGATCTGGTTATTCATCACCAAAAAGATCATATTCAATCTGATTGGACGCCCGGCGGCATGGTTTGATAAAAATGTGGTGGATGGCTTAGTGAACCTCGTGGGCAATACAACGACTTCCGTTTCAGAGGTAATAAAAAAATTACAATCAGGAAGGGTACAACAATATGCTATTTACTTTTTGTTTGGCGCTATTGGTTTAGCCATATTGTTTATCTATATCTGGAAATAATTATTAAGTATTGAATGAACTTATTACTGATCATATTGGCTCCCTTACTCACAGCCCTTGCTGTGCTGGCTTGCCGGAATAAAGAACAGGTGAAATGGACCGCTTTAGCCGGCAGCCTGGCGCAGCTGATGATTGCCTTCCTGCTTTACTTTGCTTTTCGACAGGAGAAAGAAGCCAATGAATCAGTGCAGATGTTGTTCCAGCAGGATTATGCATTATTCAAAAATCCAAATATTCATTTCCATATTGGTGTTGATGGTATTTCAGTTGCAATGATATTACTTACTGCCTTTGTGGTGATTGCCGGAGTGCTGGTCTCATGGAACATTGAAAAGATGACAAAGGAGTTCTACTTCCTGCTCATCCTTCTTGCATTGGGCGCCTATGGATTCTTTATTTCATTGGATCTTTTTGTATTATTCTTCTTCCTCGAGATATCTGTTATTCCCAAATACCTGCTTATAGGTATCTGGGGAAGTGGCAGGAAAGAATACAGTGCTAATAAGCTTGCCCTGATGCTGATGGGTGGATCAGCTCTTATCCTGGTAGGCATACTTGGACTATATTTTACAGCCGGGAGAACTTTTGATATACTTCAAATAGCAAACACAACTATTGTTGCAGAGAATCAGAATTATATTTTCCCGCTGCTGTTTGCTGGTTTTGGCGTATTCACCGCACTATTTCCATTACACACATGGGTGCCCGACGGACACTCATCAGCACCCACAGCCGGTTCTATGTTTCTTGCAGGCATTTCCATGAAGCTGGGAGGATACGGGTGTCTGCGTGTAGCAGCTTATTTACTTCCTGATGGGATGAAGGAATATGCCAATATCATTATTGTTCTTTCTGCAATAGCCATTCTGTATGGTGCCTTTGCGACGATGATGCAGAAGGATCTGAAGTATATCAATGCGTATTCATCCATCAGCCATGTCGGGTTTAGTTTACTGGGAATTGCCATGCTTACACAAACAGCAGTAACTGGTGCGGTAATGCAAATGATCTCACACGGATTGATGACGGCTCTTTTCTTTGCTGTAATCGGGATGATCTATGATCGTACACATACAAGAATGGTGGCAGAAATGGGAGGACTGATGAAAATGCTGCCATTTATTTCAACTGTATTCTTTATTGTAGGTCTTTGTTCATTAGGACTTCCCGGGCTTAGCGGTTTTGTGGCGGAAATGACAGTCTTTATGGGTTCATGGGAAAATACGGGTGCCTTTTATAAAATAGCAACTATTGCTGCTGCCATGTCAATTGTGGTTACAGCAGTATATATATTAAGAGCTATTGGCCAGACTGTAATGGGCCCGGTGAAGAATGAAAGTTACTTATCACTTAAAGATGCAAGATGGAATGAAAAACTGGCTGCGATCATTTTATTGGCCGGCATATTAGCCATCGGTGTAGCACCGGGATGGTTGAACGATCTGCTTAGACCCGAAACTGGACATTTTATGCATAAGATATTAGGAATAAAATAAAAGAACAGGATGAATGATTTTATCATATTGATGAAAAGTGAGCTGGTCGTAACCGCTATCATCTTCCTGTTACTATTTATCAAGATCGGTAAGGGCATGCGGAATGAAACGCTACTGCCCCTGATCCAGGTGTTGTTGCTTATCAATGTACTTTTCAGTTTTGTTTTTAATAAAGAAGGAAGCCTGTTTGATGGAATGTTCTCCACCACTTCTATGATTGCATTTCAAAAGAGCATTTTAAGTCTTGGTGTTTACCTGATCTCATTACTTTGTTCAGGATGGTTGAAAAAGTCAGAACATTTGCCGGAATTTTTTATGCTGATGCTTTCAGCATTACTCGGTATGTTCTTTATGATCTCCAGCGGCAATCTCCTCATATTTTATTTGTCTCTTGAATTGTCTACGATACCTGTTGCGGCCATGGCAAATTTTGATCTTGAAAAAAGAATTTCTTCGGAGGGGGCCATGAAAATGATCCTGTCATCGGCTTTTTCATCAGGCATTCTATTATTTGGCATTTCGCTGGTTTATGGAACCACCGGAACCATTCTGTTTGCAGAAATACCATCACAACTGGATAATTCTCCATTACAGATACTGGCTTTTGTTTTTCTGTTTACTGCATTTGCATTTAAGCTTTCCATCGTTCCGTTCCATTTATGGACAGCGGATGTATATGAAGGATCCCCTATTGCTTCCACATCATTTTTATCTGTGGTTTCCAAAGGAGCCGTTGCATTTGTATTTATCACCGCATTATATAAAGTATTCCAGCCACTCGAAGAAACATGGTACCTGATGCTGGTCACTCTTTCTGTAGCTACTATGGTGATCGGCAACTTATTTGCCCTTCGGCAAAAAAATATCAAAAGATTCTTGGCTTTTTCTTCCATTGCCCAGGTTGGTTTTATATTAGTAGGTATCAGTGCCGGCAATTCGGTTGGCATTGCATCTGTTGTTTTCTTTATCCTTGTTTATGTATTTTCTAACCTGGCAGCATTTGGTGTGGCTGATATTATTTCAACAGGATCAGGAAAAGAAAGCATCGATGATTATAAAGGCTTGTATAAAACCAATCCTTTTTTGAGTTGGATCATGACATTGGCATTGTTCTCTCTTGCGGGTATTCCGCCAACAGCTGGATTTTTTGGAAAGCTGTTCCTGATATCAGCCGGTGCTATGAAAGCCAATTACACTTACATCGTTATTGTTGCATTGAACATGATTGTTTCTTTGTATTACTACCTGATTGTAGTAAGAGCAATCTTTATGGACAAAAACGAACAACCGATTGAAAAAATAACGATCAGTAAAACAGCAAAACTGGCATTGATCATCTGTGGAGCAGGTATACTATTGGTTGGATTACTGAGCTGGATTTATGATCACATCCAATCGTTGATACAATAAATTGAAAATAAAAATCGTAACCATATTATAAATGGCCCTCAATAAAAATCATGAATTTGAAGAACTGGACGGAGTGAAATGTGGTATCGTAGAAAAAAATGTTTCATCCGAACGGCTGGCTTTTCTCAAAGAATTGCTGGAGTATAACGGCTATACAGTGGTGGCTGTTCCAAGTCCTCCACCCAAAACCGGCCCTGCTCCCAAACCTGTCGAAGGTGAGCAACCCGTAACACCGACTCCCCCTGCTCCTGAAACATTTACCGTTGGCGTTACGGATTATACTTTCAATTGGGTAAATGCCATTTTTGGCCGGATGCTCAAGACCAAAAAAGGTCATATCGTTACCCTCGCCTACTGGCAGCAGAAAGATCCTGTGAGCCATGACGAAACCCCTTATTACGAAGAGTAGGCTAATTCTTTACTTCCAGTATAGTGATAATAATCAAGGTTTTCGCTGACCTGTGTTGTTAGTATTCCGCTAAATCGTTGCTACCTCTGTGTTGTTTAAATACAACATTATGGCGACAAAAATCAAAGCCCGGAAGTATGTTTATTCTTTCGGCGGCGGCAAAGCAGATGGTAACGAATCCATGAAAAATTTATTAGGTGGTAAAGGAGCTAACCTGGCTGAAATGGCAGGTCATCCCAAACTCCGGCTCCCGGTCCCACCGGGTTTTACAGTTACAACTGAAGTCTGCACTTATTATTATGACAATAAAAAAACGTATCCGAAAATTTTAAAAGCACAGGTGGAAGATGCACTTTCTAAAATGGAAAAGCTCACCGGGAAAATCTTTGGTGATGAAAAAAAACCTTTGCTGGTTTCTGTCCGTTCAGGAGCAAGAAGAAGTATGCCCGGTATGATGGAAACAGTATTGAACGTCGGGCTGAATGAAAAAACAATAAAAGGGGTCATTGCACAAAGCGGCGATGAACGATTTGCTTATGATGCTTACAGAAGACTGATTATGATGTATGCAGATGTAGTAATGGAAAAAGCAGGAGGAGTAGAAATCAAAAATGGAAAAGGCATTCGCAAAATGCTGGACGAAAAACTGGAACATATTAAACATCAGAAAGGATACAAATCAGATACTGATCTCAATGTATCTGAACTGAAAGAACTGGTAAAAGATTATAAGAAAACTGTGAAGAAAGTGCTGGGTCATGATTTTCCTGATGATCCATGGGAACAGCTATGGGGTGGTATCGGTGCAGTGTTTTCCAGTTGGAATGGTAAAAGAGCTATTGAATACCGTCGTATTGAAAAAATTCCAGATGATTGGGGAACTGCAGTGAATGTGCAGGCAATGGTCTTCGGTAATATGGGCAATGACAGTTGCACCGGTGTGGCCTTTACCCGTAATCCCGGTAATGGTGAAAATAAATTTTATGGAGAATATCTTGTTAATGCACAAGGTGAAGATGTAGTAGCAGGTATCCGAACCCCGGCTCCCGTTAATGAATATTCAAAGAATGACCAGAGTAAACATCTGCCAACATTAGAAAAAACAATGCCGAAGCTTTACAAAGAGTTATTCGACTACCAGAAAAAATTAGAAAGACATTATAAGGACATGCAGGATATAGAGTTCACTATTGAAAAAGGAACACTCTATATGCTTCAATGTCGGGTTGGCAAAAGAAATGGGGTGGCAGCAGTAAGAATGGCAACTGAGATGTACAAAGAAAAACTGATCGATGCCAAAACAGCTATCATGCGGGTGGCCCCCAACCAACTGATAGAACTTTTATTACCAATGCTGGATCCGAAAACAGAACAATTAACCAGGCCGATCGCCAAAGGATTGCCTGCAGGACCCGGTGGTGCAAGAGGTCGGGCTGTTTTTACTTCAAATGATGCAGTAGAATGGGCACAAAGAGGAGAAAAAGTAATATTGGTAAGAGAAGAAACTTCCCCAGAAGATGTGGATGGCATGCATAAAGCACAGGCTATTCTGACAACCAAAGGAGGAATGACCTCACATGCTGCATTGGTTGCAAGAGGATGGGGAAAATGTTGTATTGTGGGCTGCAGTGATATTGAAATACACGGAGAGTCAAAAACATTCCATGCAAAAAATGATGTTGTTATTAAAGAAGGCGACTGGATCAGCCTGAATGGGACCAAGGGATTGGTTTATGAAGGAAGCATGCCTTTGGTTGATATTGATATCGAAAAGAATCAATCTTATAAAGATCTGATGAAACTGGTTGACAAAGCCAAGATACTTGGCGTAAGAACCAATGCAGATACTCCAAAAGATGCAGCCCAGGCAATAAAATTTGGGGCAGAAGGTATCGGTTTGTTCCGTACAGAGCATATGTTCTATGGAGAAGGAAGCGAAAGACCTTTGTTCCTGTTGCGCAAAATGATCATGAGTAAAACAGAACCTGAAAGAAGAACAGCCTTGAATGAATTGTATGGCTATGTGAAAAAAGATTTTAAAGACACCCTCGCTGTTATGAATGGGCATCCGGTTACCTTCCGGTTACTGGATCCGCCGTTACATGAATTCGTGCCGCATGATAAAGAAAAACTGCACCAGCTAAGTGTAGAACTGGGCATCAGTATGAGCATATTAAGAAGACGAGTGCTGGCTTTGCATGAAAACAACCCAATGCTGGGACACCGGGGCGTAAGATTGGGAGTGAGCTATCCTGAAATAACAGAAATGCAGGTCAGAGCTATCCTGGAAGCAACTGCTGAATTGATCAAATCAGGTAAGAAAGCATTTCCGGAGATCATGATACCGGTAACCTGCACTGTTAATGAACTGATCAATCAGAAAGAGATCGTTGATAAAGTGAACAAAGAAGTTTGTGAAAAATCAGGATTAAAGAAAATTCCTTTTCTCTACGGAACGATGATAGAGATCCCGAGGGCTGCATTAAAAGCAGCACAGATGGCGACTGTTGCAGACTTCTTCAGTTTTGGAACCAACGACCTTACTCAAATGAGTTTTGGTTTCAGCCGGGATGATATCGGTGGTTTTTTGCCTAAATATCTTGACCTGAAATTACTGAAAGATGATCCTTTCCAAACCATTGACCAGGACGGTGTGGGTGAACTGATAAAGTTCGGAACAGAAAGAGGACGCAAAACAAAACCCCATCTGAAAGTAGGTATATGCGGTGAACATGGTGGTGATCCTGATAGTGTGAAGTTTTGCCACCGTGTGGGAATGACCTATGTAAGCTGTTCGCCATACCGGGTCCCTATTGCAAGGCTGGCAGCAGCACAGGCGGCGATTGAGGGAAGAAAATAAACCACTCATTTAAATTCTACAAGTTCATCAAATAAAGGACTTGTAGAATTTTTATTTTTCCGATCTTACATTTCACAAAACCACTTTTATGGAAGTAAAGAATTTATTTGAACCCGGTGCAAAACAGGAGATCGTTGATCGTATCAACAAACTCAATCCTGATACCCCTGCACTTTGGGGAAAAATGAATGTAGCACAAATGCTGGCGCATGTCCAGCTACCTATTGCTATCGCTTATGGTACACATCAACCCAAAGGAAATTTTTTATTGCGATTAATCGGCCCTATGTTTAAATCCAAGCTTTGGGATGAAGTTCCGTATAAACATAGTTTGCCCACTGATCCCACTTTTATCATGACAGGCAATTCCAGGGATTTTTTCCAGGAAAAAATCAAGCTGCTCGAACTGGTGAATCGTTTTTCAGAAGAAACCATCGTTGGTGACAGGCACCCGATCTTTGGTAAAATGACCAAAGAGAACTGGAGCAAAGCCACCTGGAAACACCTTGATCATCACCTGAAACAATTTGGTGTGTGATCCTGTTATCTTATTTAACCCCTTCCAGTATCTTAATATAGTTAGCTCTTTCGTAAGCTGTAGGGTCAGAAATATGCTGCTGGCTCATACTACCCCGGAATGCATCGAGTGTATCAAATCCCATCATATACATCCAGTCCTGTAATTCCTTGTTCATGGTCTTTAAATAAGGAATCCCTTTTTTGTATAATGAAGAAGCGGTCATCACCACATCAGCACCAGCCAGCAAATACTTCACTACTTCCACGGCACTTTGAACTCCTGTTGTTGCGGCTAATGATAATTGCACTTTACCATACAACAATGCAATCCATAATAATGGTAATCTTATTTCTCCCGCTTCACTATAATGGAGATCAGTTTTAATTATCAGTTCATTGATATCAAAGTCCGGCTGGTAAAAACGATTGAATAATACCAATGCATCCGCCCCTGCATTTTTCATCCGCATGGCCATATTACCTGTGGCACTGAAGTAAGGATTCAATTTTACGGCTACAGGTATCTTCACTTCTCTCTTGATCGTTTGAATAATATTCAAATATCGATGCTCAACCTCGGATGAAGACATCGCAATGTCAGCCGGTATGAAAAATATATTTACTTCCAGTGCATCCGCACCTGCCTGTTCGATCAATCTTGAATAATCGATCCATCCTTCTGTGGTGATACCGTTCAGGCTGCCAATAATAGGAATGTCCACTTTCTCTTTTGCTATGCGGATATTATCGAGATAATCATCGATACCAACATTAAATTCATCCAGGTCAGGAAAATAATCCAGTGCTTCAGGAAAAGCATAAGTTGTTTCAGACATCACTCCCTTAAATGCTGCTTCTTCTTTTCTTATTTGTTCTTCAAATAACGAAAACAACACTACTGCACCTGCTCCATTTTCTTCCATTTTTACAATATTGTCTATCTGTTCAGATAACGGACATGCAGAGACAATGATAGGGGAATTTAATTTCAGTCCCATGTAATCAGTGCGAAGTTTCATAACTGGTTTTTTAAATGATCATTTATGCTACCGGAACAAAGTCGCTTGCTTTTTTAGTAGCCAGTTCTTCATAAGTTTTCCATTTCAGGTTCACCAGTTCCTGTGCATGTTTCATCAGTTCATCTGCTGCTTCTGGATTCGTGATGGTAAGCACTTTATACCTTAATTCATTATAGGCATAATCTTTTAGCGCAACAGTGGGTCTTGGTGAATCCAGTACAAACGGGTTTTGATTCTTCTTCCGCAGTACAGGATTATATCTCAGCAATGGCCAGTGTCCGCTGGCAACAGCTTTATGTTGTTGATCCAGGCCATTTTTCAGGTCATATCCATGTGCAATACAATGGCTGTATGCCAGTATCAATGAAGGACCATCATAGGCTTCAGCCTCTCTCATTGCCAGTAATGCCTGTTGCGGATTGGCGCCAAAAGCTACTCTTGCCACATACACATTACCATATGAAATTGCCTGCATGGCAAGATCTTTTTTGCCAACAGCTTTACCTCCGGCTGCAAATTTTGCTGTGGCAGCTGTAGGCGTTGCTTTGGATGACTGGCCGCCTGTGTTTGAGTAAACTTCGGTATCCAGCACCAGCACATTGATATTTCTTCCGCTTGCTAAAGCATGATCTAATCCGCCATAGCCAATATCATATGCCCATCCGTCACCACCTACCAGCCATACACTTCTTCTGACTAATTGATCTGCCACTGATAAAAGATGTTCAGCAAGAGGTGATTTAATACTTTTCAATTTTTCTTTTAATTGCTCCACTCTTTGTCTTTGTCCTACGATCTCAGATTCAAGAACCTGGTTTGCTTCCAGGGTATCCTTTACAAGAGTTTCTCCCAATTCATTTTTCAATTCATTGAGCAAACTCCTGGCAATATTCAGTTGTTTATCCGCAGTGATCCGCATACCTAATCCAAATTCTGCATTGTCCTCAAATAATGAATTGCTCCAGGCAGGCCCACGGCCCTCTTTGTTTTTTGCCCATGGAGTTGTAGGAAGATTGCCTCCATAAATAGAGGAACATCCTGTTGCATTAGCAACCAGTAAACGATCCCCAAATAACTGTGATAACAATTTCAGGTAAGGCGTTTCACCACAGCCGGCACAGGCGCCTGAGAATTCAAACAAAGGTTCCAGGAACTGGGCGCCATGCACTGTAGAAAAATCAATTTTGGAACGATCATTCCACGGAATATTCTCAAAGAATTCAATGTTCTTTTGTTCTTTGTTTAATATAGTTTCTTTCTCCCCCATATTGATCGCTTTACGGGAACGATCTTTTGGATCTGTTGCCGGACAAACTTCTACGCAGAGATTACATCCGGTGCAATCTTCGAGGTATACCTGTAATGAATATTGTGTTTTCGGAAAACCTCTTGCATTGATTGGAGCTGATTTAAAATCTTCAGGTGCTTTTTTCAGATTATCCTTATGATAAAATTTGGCCCTGATCACACTGTGCGGACACACATAAGCACAGTTACCACATTGGATACATACATCAGGCTCCCAGACAGGAACGATATCAGAGATATTTCTTTTTTCCCATTGCGTGGTTCCGCTGGGATAAGTTCCATCAATAGTCATTTTACTCACAGGTAGTTCATCGCCATGTCCCGCCATCATTTTGGCTGTCACTTCTTTTACAAAATCCGGCGCTTTGGGCGATACTGTAAACAGATCTACTTCTTTGGCCGAGGCCTTTTGAGAATATTTAACTTCAAATAAATTTTCCAACGTTGCATCTACCGCTTTAAAGTTCTGGTCAATAACTTTCTGTCCTTTTTTGAAATAAGTTTTCTCGATAGCTTTTTTGATCTGTTTAATAGCATCGTCTTTTGGTAATACCCCTGAAAGAGCAAAATAGCAGGTCTGCATAATCGTATTGATGCGGCTTCCCATTCCATTCTCCCTGGCAACAGTGGTAGCATCGATACTATAAAACTGAATTTTCTTATCAATGATCTGTTGTTGTACCTGTCCCGGCAATATGTCCCAGATTTCATCTTTGCTGTATGGGCTATTCAATAAAAAAACAGCGCCATCCCTGGCAAAGTCAAGCATCTCCACTTTCTCAATAAAATTGAATTGGTGACAGGCGATAAAATCTGCTTTGGAGATCAGGTAAGGTGCCCTGATCGGTTTTGGACCAAAGCGTAAATGGGAAACAGTTCTGGCACCGGATTTTTTTGAATCGTATACAAAATATCCCTGTGCGTAGAGATCAGTATTCTCGCCAATGATCTTGATAGTATTTTTATTGGCGCCAACTGTACCATCAGCGCCTAAGCCAAAGAATAATCCCTGTCTCCATCCGCTTTCATCAAGCTTGAATTCCGGATCATATTCAAGGCTGGTATGTGTTACATCATCATTGATGCCAACAGTGAAACTATTCTTTGGATCTTTCTTTTTTAATTCATCAAATACAGCTTTTACCATCGCAGGTGTGAACTCTTTGGATGAAAGTCCGTATCGGCCGCCAATGATCTTTGGCAGTGATTTTATTTTTCCCTGCTGTAATGCTTCAACCAGCGTTGCCAATACATCCTGGTACATGGGTTCGCCGGCTGCACCTGATTCTTTTGTTCTGTCAAGGACCGCAATTGCTTTAACTGAAGAAGGCAATGCTTTGATAAAATATTCAAGAGAGAAGGGTCTGTATAATCTAACCTGTATCACCCCTGCTTTTCTTCCTGATTCGTTAAGTGCCTTAACTGTTTCAGCAACTGTTTCTCCGCCTGAACCCATGATGATGATCACTTCTTCCGCATCTTTATCACCCGTATATTCAAATAAATCATATTTTCTACCGGTAAGTTTTCCAAAATCCTTCATCACTTTATCCATGATGCCGGGCATATCATTGTAAAATGTATTCACCGTTTCTCTTCCCTGGAAATACACATCAGGATTTTGTGCAGTGCCACGAATGAAAGGATTCTCAGGATTCAATCCTCTTTTTCTATGAGCTATGACCAGTTCATCAGGTATCATTGACTTGATCTGCTCATCACTCAGCATTTCCAGTTTATTTACTTCATGAGAAGTTCTGAATCCGTCAAAAAAATGAATGATAGGAATTCTTGATCGCAAGGAAGCAGCCTGTGCGATCAATGCGAAATCATGAGCTTCCTGCACACTGGCAGAACTCAGCATAGCAAATCCTGTTGTTCTGGCGGCCATCACATCCTGGTGATCACCGAAAATGGATAATCCCTGTGCAGCTAATGACCGGGCTGCAACATGAAAAACAGCAGGGGTCAGTTCCCCGGCGATCTTATACATATTTGGCAGCATCAGCATCAATCCCTGTGACGCAGTAAATGTGGTGGTGAGTGAGCCTGTCTGCAAGGCACCATGAACAGTTCCTGCTGCACCACCCTCACTTTGCATTTCAACGACATCAGGAACAGAGCCCCAGATATTCTTAATTCCTTTGGAAGCCCATTCGTCAGCCAGTTCAGCCATTGTGGATGAAGGGGTAATTGGGTAGATAGCACAAACTTCATTTACACGATAAGCCGTATAAGCAGCGGCTTCATTACCATCAATCGTTGAAACAATTTTATTTTTATTTGACATCGTTTGTAGAATTAACCGGTTCAGGAATCATTTCAATAGCATGACAGGGGCATTGCTCATAACAAACAGCACAACCTGTGCAGGCATTATAGTTGAACTTATAGCGATTACCTTTTCCTAATTTGATGATCGCATCTTCCGGGCAGGCGCCAAAACAACCATCGCATTCAAAACAGTTACCACAGCTTAAACATCTTTGTGCTTCAAATTTTGCTTCGGGTTCAGATAAACCGGCAATCACTTCATCAAAACTTTGCACAGCAACTGTGGTGGCCAGTTTTACCTGTTCTTTCTGTGGTGCTTCTGTTTTATACCACATATGCAGTTTTCGATAACCGGCTGTCGGATGCTTATCAGGTTTCTGGTAAGGCTGATCCATCAAATACCCATTAATATAGCGGGCCGCTTTTTTGCCATGCCCGATTGCAATAGTAGAACTCCGGTTTTCACCTGGTAACATATCACCTCCGGCAAAAATTCCTTCATATCCTGTCATCCGTTGTGCATCGATCACAACAGTGCCGTCTTCATTTATTTTTATTCCGGGAACAGAGCGGAGAAAAGCCGAATCTGGTTCCTGCCTGTTGGCATTGATCAATACATCAGCTTCTATGATTTCAAATTCACCGGCACCAACAGCTTTTCCTTTTTCCACCTTCATTTTCTCCAGCACAATCTTTTTGTTTTCAATGTGGTGGATACTTTTCAATAACTCTACCCGGACTCCTTCAGCCAGCGCATCTTCAGTTTCATAGTCGTAGGCGGGCATCATTTTTTTATCACCATAGAAATAAACCATTGCCTCAGAACCGAATCGCTTTATGATCCTGGCAATGTAAAGGGCAAGCTTTCCACCTCCATATACCAATACTTTTTTGTGCATGTAGGGTGAAGTATTATTCTTTAACTCATTAAAGAATGCGAATGCATCAATAATATGAATTGAATCATCATGCCGAAAACCTTCATCATGTATTAGCTGAGCACCGGTGGAAAGGTATATAGCATCAAAACCACCTGCTTCCTTATCTCTCAACAGATCCTTTACTTTATAATTGAGGTGGATCTTTACTCCCATTTTTACGACCCGGTCCACTTCGGCATCTAAAATGTTTTTTGGTAAGCGATACTCCGGAACACCAGTCCACCACAAGCCTCCGGGATGTTTCCCAGAATCAAAAATTTCTACCGTATGTCCCATCCTTGCGAGATGATAAGCAGCAGACAAACCACCCGGACCTGCACCAACAACCATCACTCTTTTTCCCGTAAAGGTTGTAGTGTAGTTCACCTGCCATTGATGTTTTATGGCTTCATCGCCAATAAATCTTTCCACTGCATGGATATTGACGGTTTGGTCAATATGATTGCGGTTACAACCTGTTTCACACGGCTTTACACAAACCCTGCCCATAATACCCGGGAACGGATTGTCTTCTACTAATTTTTGAAATGCATGGAAATAATCACCAGCCTGTGCAAAGGATAGCCATGCCTGAATATTTTCTCCTGCCGGACAAGCACTGTTGCAGGGAGGCATGAAATCGAGATACACTGGCCTTTGAAATCTTTTGGGACCGGTACCTTCAGCATGAGTAAGAAGATCAACCGGTTTGGTAATATCAATTGCTGACATGATAACAGTTTTGTGGAACAGGCGAACCTGCTCCCGGAAGGCTTTAATGAGCTACAAAGTAGCCCATAACCCTAATCTATAAGGTGATGTAGTTCAAGAGAATAATTGATTCCTGTCATACAAGGTGATTCATTCAGCATAAGGCATAAAAAAACCCGGTCACTTAGCCGGGTTTAAAAATTTTCATCCTGGGATATTATAATGAATTTAATACAATGTCTCTTATTTGTGAGATTGGGATCCTATCCTGTTTCATTGAATCCCTGTAGCGGATGGTAACAGTATTGTCCTCTTTAGTCTGGTGATCGACAGTTACGCAGAAAGGTGTTCCAATTGCATCCATGCGACGGTAACGTTTACCGATCGTATCCTTTTCTTCATAAAAACAACGGAAATGTGTTTTACAATCATCCATTATCTGCCTTGCTATTTCCGGCAACCCGTCTTTTTTAATAAGCGGAAGTACAGCCAGTTTCATCGGTGCCAACTTTGGAGGGAACTTCAACACCACCCTGTCATCCTTCTTTTCGGGTGTGCTGAGATCTTCTTCCGTGTAAGCATGACTGACTACAGCCAGAAACATACGATCGAGACCTATAGAAGTTTCGACCACATAAGGAATATAGTTTCCGAATGGTTTTCCCGTTGCCGGGTCAACCTCCGCATCATAATACTGCATTTTCTTTTTGCTGTATTCCTGGTGATTTTTGAGATCAAAATCGGTACGGCTGTGAATTCCTTCCAGTTCTTTAAACCCGATGGGGAAATTGAATTCAATATCGCAGGCTGCATCTGCATAATGCGCCAGCTTGATATGATCATGAAAACGATAATTTTCTTTTGGAATACCCAATGCCAGATGCCACTTCAATCTTTCCTCTTTCCAATACTCATACCATTCTTTTTGTGTGCCGGGGCGAATAAAGAATTGCATTTCCATTTGCTCAAACTCCCTCATACGAAAGATGAACTGACGGGCTACTATCTCATTTCGAAATGCTTTGCCGATCTGTGCAATACCAAAAGGGATCTTCATCCTTCCTGATTTCTGCACATTCAGAAAATTGACGAATATGCCTTGCGCAGTTTCCGGTCTCAGGTAAACCTTATTGTCTTCTGCATCAGCAGAAACAGTGGAACCAAATTCTGTTGAAAACATCAGGTTGAATTGACGTATATCCGTCCAGTTGGCCGTTCCGCTGATCGGGCACTTGATCTTATTTTCTTCGATTAATTTTTTTAATCCAGGAAAATCATCTTTTGCCAGCAAGGCATCCATTGCAGCAAGTATTTGTTCGGCTTCCTGCTTTTTGCTTTCGACATTCAACGTCTCCGCATGTCCTTCAATTAAATGATCAACCCGATATCTTTTTTTACTGTCCTTATTGTCAATCATCGGGTCGTTGAAATTATCAACGTGGCCACTGGCTTTCCACGTAGTTGGATGCATGAATATGGCAGCATCAATACCCACAATGTTTTCATACATCCGGGTCATACTGTTCCACCAATAATCTTTGATATTCTTTTTCAGTTCACTACCCCACTGACCATAATCATACACAGCCTGTAGCCCGTCATAAATTTCACTGCTCGGGAAAATAAATCCGTACTCCTTACAATGTGAGATAATAGCCTGGAATTTATTTGAATCATTTGTCATAGTGGCGCAAAAGTAAGCCTCCCGGTGGATTTAGATAAAAAACCCGGACATAATAAATGCCCGGGTTACTGAAATAAATATTTATAATTATAGAACCGGTACTTCAATAGCATCCGCACAGCAGGTACAAACTGTTTTACCGTTTACACTCAGGTTTTTAACTCTTGATAAGCAGCAATTCACTTTTTTAAAATCAACCGTGATCTTGTAGGAAGTTGTGCCGGCAATAACCAGGTACATGACCTCATTAGCCTGGCTGGTTGAAAATATTTTTTGCCCGGCATCCGAAGTCAGGCTAACCGGAATGGTCTGTGCGGCATCGAGAAATAATGCCACATCTGATTCTGTATATCTTGGGGAAGTTCCGAAAACAAGATCGGCACCTGTATTTTTATCAACGATCCTGAAATCGAAATTATAATTATAAATAAGACAGCGGACCGTTGTACAGTCCAGTTCAGGCTCCGGACAATTTGATGGAGTTTTTTTATCGCATGAGTTTACCAAAAAACTGATTACCAATAAATAAAATAGCTTTTTCATACTCACATAATTTTCTTAAGATATAGATTGCAAAAATGCTGCCTGAAATAAGGCTTTAAGTAAAAGACCTCAGAATTTTGCAGGAAGCTGCTTTACATAAACATCCATCTGGGGAAATGGTATCGTAATATTATTTTCTTTTAGTTTTTTAACTACCGCAAACCGAAGATCGCTTTTTGTATTCTCAACCCTGAACACTTCCCTTGTCCAGAAAAAGAGTTTAAAATTTACTGAAGAGTCAGCAAATTCTTCCAATCTAACAAAAGGTGGTGGCTCCTTTAATACACGGGAATGTTCCAAAGCACAATCCAGTAAAACGTTTCTGACCAGTTCCTCATCTGAACCATAAGCAACACCTATCGGAATATGAAACCTGGATTGTTCTTTTGTATGGCTCCAGTTAATAACGTTGGTGCCGGTAATTTTTGAATTGGGAACAATTACCGAAATGTCATCTCTTGTAACTAAAACGGATGTCCGGATTCCTATATGTTCCACTCTTGCCACCATTCCTTCCACTTCAATTACATCATTCACTTCAATAGTTCTGTCAATTAATAATATAAACCCGGAGATAAAATCGTTGAATGTTTGCTGTAATCCCAATCCGATTCCGACCAATAAGGCAGCTGACCCTGCCAGCAATAAAGTTATTTTGATGCCGGCTGTCTGCAGCATCATCAGGAAAGCAAATATCCAGATAACATAACCGGTAATTTTAATAAGAGCAAATTTCCGGCCTCTCTGATCTCTTGTCCCGGAGAATTTTTTTTCGTAAGCTTTCCGGATCAACCATAAGAGAATCTTGGTTCCGATAAATATCAGCAGCACTATCAGGACGTCGCCTACGGTCAACAAATAATTACCCCATTCAAGTAATTTATACTCCAGAAACTCTTTCATAATTCCGTTTATTTATATCAGTGATATAAATAAAGTTATAGGAACAATGTATCAGATAAATGGATTGTTGAATAAAATGGGTTCAGCTTTAAAAAGAAGCAATCATAAGAATTGAGGTCATTTCAATTTTTCATTTTGCTGATGCCTGTCAGCATCCCTGTTATTTTTTTTCTCCAGGTTTTTTTGAAATGCTTCTGTGAGATCGATCCCGGTTTGGTTAGCAAGACAGATCAGTACCCATAAAACATCTGCCATCTCATCACCGAGATTTTCATCCTCATCACTTTTCTTGAAACTCTGGTCACCATATTTACGGGCCATGATCCGGGCCAGTTCCCCTACTTCTTCCGTCAATATAGCCATATTGGTTAGCTCACTGAAATACCTTACCCCCACTGTTTTGATCCAATCATCCACCTTTTGCTGGGCATTTTGAAGGGTCATAACAAAATTTTTTAAGTATTTCTGCAATATAGCATGATTATTGCCGTTTAAAACGTCCTGCAAGTTTGAACCTGCAGGATTTTTCGTCCCGCCCTCTGAAACGTAGTAACCAATTCCTTTAAAAAATTATTGTATTCTATGATGTCAGCTGCCATCCGGCTATTGGCCATTGTATCCTTTTCACTTTTCAGCCTCGTATCACAGGCTCAGGGTGATTCCAAAGAAAAGAAGGAGCCTAAACCTTATAAGGTTCTTACTTCCGGTAAACAAATTACTATTAAAAGCAATAAAGACATCAGTCATGTGATGTTATGGACCAGTCGTGGCAATCGTGTGATTGAACAAAGAGAGATCAATTCGGGATCATTCAGCTTTACAATTCCTATTAACGATAAATTTTTCTTTTTGATGGTGGGAATGAACGATGGGAAAGTATATACACAAAAAATCGGCACACCCTGATCATTCTTTATTTTTTGTGTCTATCACAATTGTTACCGGGCCGTCGTTTAACAATTCCACCTTCATATCTGCGCCAAAGACTCCCGTTTGAATGATTTTACCCAGGTCTGTACTTAACTGCTTTATCATTTTTTCATATAAAGGAATTGCGATGTCGGGCTTGCTGGCCCTTATATAAGAAGGTCTGTTTCCTTTTTTGGTAGACGCATGTAATGTGAACTGGCTGACGAGCAGGATATCACCTTGTTGTTCAATAATGGATTTATTCATTACACCGTCGTCGTCATTAAATATTCTGAGGTTGACAATTTTGCCACTCAGCCACTCAATATCATCCACTGAATCGGAATCCTCGATACCCAATAACACAAGTAACCCTTCCTTAATTAGAGAATGAATTTTACCATCAATAGTTATACTTGCTTTTGAAACTCTCTGGATAACTGCCCGCATGGATTGTGATTATCTTTGTGCAAATGTAATGTGGCAATGATAGATGTAAGTAAAGAGATCGAATTTCAAACCAGCAGAAGCGGCGGAAAAGGCGGGCAAAATGTAAATAAGGTGGAAACAGCTGTCACCGGCAAATTTTACATTAAGACTTCGCAATTGCTTACCGGGGAGCAAAAAGAAATTCTTTCCGGTAAACTTTCTCATCGCATCACCTCTGATGGTGCCATAATGGTAAAATCACAGGTACACAGAGCCCAACTGGCGAATAAAGAAGAAGTGATAAAAAAATTAAACCAGTTAATTACAAAATCGCTGGAAAAGAAAAAGCCTCGCATAGCCACCAAAGCCAGCAAAGAGTCCAAAGAAAGAAGACTGGAATCCAAAAAAAGAAAAGCTGAGGTAAAAGCGGGCCGCAGGAAATTTTACCGGGGAGAATACTAAACCTTCCCTGCAATTTTTTGTAAATTAGCTATTCAATTGATCCCTGTGCGAAAAAGTATCCTGGCCATAACATTTCTCATCACTCTCACATTTGTAGTCTCCTATATACTAGGTGCCTGCAGAAAAGAACAAAGCACAAAAGGACTGGAACTAATGGAACAGGAAATTCCATCATCATTTCCGCAACCTTATTATACTTTTTATGACAACCCTTTGACAAAAGAAGGCTTTGAGCTGGGCAGGAAACTTTTTTACGATGAAAGACTTTCAGTGGACAATCTGCACCCCTGTTCATCCTGTCATCAGCAAATTGCAGCATTCGGAACCTATGAGCATGACCGCAGCCACGGCGTTCACAATTCACATACCTTAAGAAATGCCCCCGTTTTATTTAACCTTGCGTGGAATACTTCATTTCATTGGGACGGTGAATTCAAAACATTGAGTGATGAGGCGGTCCATCCCATAACCGGTTCGCTGGAAATGGGAGAAACGCTGGAGGATATCATTAAAAAAATACAGGATGATCCTTACTACAAGGAACAGTTTAAAAAGGTATTTAATTATCCTTTTATCAAGCCGGAATATATTTTAAAAGCCCTTGCCCAGTTTACAGGTTCGATAGTTTCAGCAAATTCTAAATACGATCGTTACAAAAAAGGTGAAGTTGCATTTACAGCGGAGGAAGAAAATGGTTACCAGCTTTTTAAATCAAAATGTGCTACTTGTCATCCTGAACCTCTTTTTACTGATTTCAGTCTTCGGAACATTGGGTTACCTGTTGATCCTTTCCTGAATGATTTTGGCAGCATGAGAATAACGGGTAAAAGTGAGGATTCGTTGAAATTTAAAGTGCCAACCTTGCGAAATGTAAACATTTCTGCCAACTATATGCATGATGGGAGGTTTAATACGCTTCAGCAATGCCTGAATTTTTACCGTTCAGGTGTTCAGCAAAGTACAACACTGGACCCCCTGTTGATTAACGGTATACCAATGACAAATTCAGAAGTAAATGATATGATGAGTTTTCTGAAGACACTGACCGATTCGACTATTATGAGCAATCCAAAGTTTATCCAACCCGATTAGTTGGAATCCGCATTTCTTTTTGCTTTTAATGCTTCTAATGCCTGCTTTCCCGCTTCAATCTCTTTTACAGTATCTTCCTGGTCCTTGCTGTTCTCTCTTAATTTCTTTTCCAGTGATTCCTGGTCATCTTTCAGGCCCTTAAGTTTCTTTTCAGCTTTTGCTATTTTTTCTTCCTGGTCCCTTATTTGCAATTCAAGGTTTGCAGCTTCCACATCCGGTAAAAGATTATTCAAAAATAATTTTGCCTGTGTTACGCCTTCCGCATTCATTCCTTCCAATACATTTTGATCCCCTTTATTCATGATCATGTATAAAACAGACTGATCATCTTCTTTCCTGCTTTTCTTTTCAACTTTAATTATATAATCAACGGCCTGGTCGCTGATTTCGGTTATATAAGCGCTTTTAAAAACCAGGAAACCTTTGTCGCTATTAAAAAGACCTTTCTCTTCTTTTGGTTTATAACCCAATTCCCCCATTTTCTGCACAAATGCATTCTCAACTGCTTCTGGAGGAAAGTTATAGTCGATCATTATGGCTCTTTGGGTCTTCTTATCATATTTAGTGGTGCCTTCATATGCCTGGGCAAATAGAAAATGAGAAAAAAAAGATAGAAATACAGCTGAAAATATTAGTCTCTTCATAACAGAAAATTTACCCTTAAAGATACAGTAAGTGGCAAAAGCGTTGCAATTCTCACAAATATTCAGTTCCCCTTACAGGTGAATTCGTTTTTTGACTGGCTAAAAAGTACTTTTGTCCTGCCTTTGACTTCCTATGATGAAAAACTTAAAAATTCGAATCCTTTGAGTGGCATTAAAAAACTGGCGGGACAAACGATGTGGTATGGGGTTAGCTCCATTATAGCCCGTTTTCTCAATTACCTGCTCACTCCATACCTCACAGCAACTTTACTTACTTCTGCATACGGAGAGATGAGCCTCGTATATGCCCTCATTCCTTTTCTCAATATCATATTTACATATGGTCTTGAAACAGCTTATTTCCGGTTTATACAGAATAAAGAAAAAGCAAGTGATGTTTACAACACCATCACGGTATCACTAATTATCAGTACCATTGGTTTCACCATCCTGATGCTGCTATTCAGGCATGATCTTGCAAGACTCATTTCACTAAAAGAACATCCTGAGTATATTACATGGAGCGCCGTTATTATTGCTTTTGATGCCTTAACCGCCATTTCTTTTGCAAAACTGCGCCAGGAAGGAAGGCCTGTGAAATATGCCAGTATCAGGATTGCAGGCATATTGATCAATATTGCTGTGGTTGTTTTCTTTCTTTCTGTTTGCCCTGCATTACTCAAAAAAAATGAAAACAGTCCTTTACTTCTTATATATAATGAAAAGACAGGTGTTGGCTATGTTTTTATAGCCAACATGGTTCAATCTGTTGTTACTTTTCTCCTTTTATGGAAAGAATTTTTTGCATTTAAATGGAAATTCAACTCAGCACTGTGGAAAGAAATAATGATCTATTCATTGCCGTTGATCATTGCGGGTTTCGGAGGGATGATCAATGAAACCTTCGACCGCATTATGCTGGGCTGGTGGTCAACTGCCCCTGACCCGAAAACAGAAGTGGGTATTTATAGTGGTTGTTATAAATTATCCATTCTTATCACATTATTTATACAGGCTTTCAGGCTTGGGGCAGAACCATTTTTTTTTAAACAGGCGGGGGGAGAAAATGCGCAAAGAACCTATGCCCGGGTGATGAAATTTTTTGTGCTGGTAATATGCCTGATGTTTCTTGTTGTGGCTTTATACCTTGATATATGGAAGTATTTCTTAAGCAAAACAGATTACTGGACCGGATTAAAAGTGGTGCCGATTCTGTTGCTGGCAAATATGTTCCTGGGTATTTATTACAATCTCTCTGTCTGGTATAAGCTCACCAATAAAACAATGGCGGGTGCCTGGATCACTATCATTGGCGCCCTGCTAACTATTGTCATCAATTATCTTTTTATCCCCCGCTTTGGTTATATGGCCTGTGCCTGGGCAACTTTTGTTTGTTATGGCAGTATGATGGTCATTTCATTCGTGTGGGGGCAAAAAGAATATCGCATACCTTATGCATGGAAAAAACTGGTGGCCTACATGGTTATTGTTGTGATTCTTTATTTCCTTCATTTGTTATTCACAAAACTTCAATTAGGCGTATGGCCCGATCGGGGAATGGCCGCTATATTCATTGCAGCTTTTATGATCTTCGTACTAAATGTTGAGAAAAAGGAATTTCAGCGAATCCCTGTACTTCGAAGGCTTATCAGGTCAAATCAATAAAGCTTCACAAACGGATTATTCATTTTCTCAAATCCTACTGTTGTTGCGGGTCCATGACCTGAATATACTTTTGTCTCATCCGGTAATGTAAAAAACTCTGTCTGGATACCATTGATCAATGTATCCATATCACCTCCCGGCAGGTCCGTCCGGCCCACACTCCCATTAAACAACACGTCTCCCCCGATTATAAAGCCTCCTTCTTCAGAATAAAAGGAAATACTTCCGGGAGAATGACCGGGTGTAAAACGAATTTCCAGTTCATCTTCACCTATTTTTATTTTTTCTCCGGCTTTCAAGTAAACCAATGGCCCGTTATAGTTGTCAAAAGGCAGTTGCCACATGATGCCTGACTGCGGGGCAAAGTCCAGAACCGGTTTTTCTTTTTCATGCAGGTGTAATGGAAGCCCCCATGTATCATGTACAAATTTGTTACCGAATACATGATCCAGGTGACAATGCGTATTGAGCAGCAAAACAGGTTTCAACCCTGTCTTTTCAAGGTCCGTTTTTAATCTGTTCCGTTCTTCCGGAAAATAACAACCCGGGTCAATAATGCAGCATTCGTTTTTGTCGTTATATAAGACATAGGTATTCTCCTCAACAGGATTAAAAGTGAAGGACTTAACTCGTAACATAATGGTTTTTTAATCTGAACTTTTATGGTGTACGTTTCGTATTTTTAAATTTGAAATCATATCCGCCGCAAAGATAAATTCTATTAATGCTGCAGGAACAATTCACTACTGGCTGCCTGATGACAAAAAAGAACGATTTATACGTTATCTGAAACAGAAGAATCTATGAAGAAAGTATTTAGCCTGATTGCCTGCCTTACCATTTTCCTGTCCATGGAAACTACGGCACAAGTGAACACAGTTGAATTTGGGAAAAACCGTGTTCAATACCAGAAATTCAAGTGGAGATATTATCAAACTGACAATTTTAACAGTTATTTCAGCGAAGACGGGTTGGGCTTGGGTAAATATGTAGCCCAGATTGCCGAGTTGGAGCTTCCCTCTATTGAAGAGTTTGTAGAATATGGTCTTCAGCGAAGAGCCAATATTGTTATATATAATAATTATGATGAGATGCAGCAATCCAATATCGGGTTGGGCATCGACTGGCAGAATACAGGTGGGGTAACAAAGTTTGTAAACAATAAGATGATCGTCTATTTCGACGGTAATCATGATAACCTTCGCCGGCAGATCCGCCAGGGTATTGCAAAAATCCTTGTTGATAATATTTTATTTGGTGATGATCTGGGTGAGTTTGCTGCTAACCAGGCATTATTAGACCTTCCAAAATGGTTAACTGACGGTTACGTTTCGTATGCTGCTGAAGAGTGGAGCACTTCACTGGATGATGACCTTAGAGCAGTAATGCTGGCAGGTAATTATAATAACTTCTACCAGTTTGCTTTTGAAAAACCGCTTCTCGCCGGTCATGCTTTCTGGAAATACATAGGCGATAAATACGGAAAAAACAAAACCACTTATTTTCTTTACCTGGCCCGTATCTACCGAAATCTGAACAATGCCTCCAACAAGATTGCCAAGAAAAAATTCAAGAAACTGCTGCAGGATTTTATGACAGAAGTGCAGCAGCAATATTTTAAAGATATCCGCGGACGCAGAAATACACCGAGAGGCCAGCTATCAGTAGCCGAAACAGTCGACAAAAGAGATTACATCCGTTTTAATGCAAACCCGGTTCCACGAAGCTTCACTTATGCATATGTTGAATTTCACCAGGGTCGTTACCAGGTTGTATTGATGGAGAACATGATAAGCAAGAAAGTGTTGTTGAAACTGGGAGTGCGGACAAGAGAAGATGATATTCACCCCAATTATCCGATCCTTGCATGGGATGGAAAGGGAACCCGGCTGGCAGTATTATATAATGAAGAAGGAAAAAATAAATTCTTTGTCTATGACCTGGTAAACAGAGTAAAACTTTGGAAACAGGAAATTGACCAGTTTGACCAGGTGCAGGATATGAAATATATGCTGGACAATAATACCCTGCTGATGAGTGCAGTGAGAAGTGGACAGACTGATATTTATGTTTATAAGATCGATAAGCAAACAGTGGAACAGGTCACAAATGATGTATATGATGATCTTGACCCTTCATTTGTAGCATTTCCAAATAAGACCGGTATTATTTTCTCCAGTAACAGGCCCTCTGCAACTGCCGGAAGCGGTGATGACTCGTTACCGGCTCCTCATTTCAATATTTTCCTCGTTGACAACTGGAATAAATCTGATTTTAAACAGATTTCACAACTTACAAACCTGAGAAGAGGTAATGCAAGGTTTCCTTCACAATACAACACCAGTCATTTCACTTTTGTAAGTGATGAGAATGGAATTAATAATCGTTATGCGGGATTTTTCAAAACTGAAAGAGCCGGATTAGACACATTGGTGTTCATCGGTGATGAAGTGCTACGGAATCCTCCGCAGAAAGATGTGGACAGCCTGTTGAAAGAGTGGGGCAAAAATGATATCGACTCTGTTGGTTTTGTATCTATAACGAATGACTCATCGTATGTATTCCCGCTTACCAATTACCAGAGCAGTATGCTGGAAACAAGAACTGCCGGTGATAATCAGCAGGTAAGTGAAGTAGTTAAACTGGGGGATACAAAACTTCTTTACAGACTAAAAGTTGATGAAAATACTCTCCGGAGAAGAAATGTAACTGCGAGACCTACTGAATACATTAAAAAAGTTATTGAAGAAGAAAAGAAAGCAGCCAGAAAAGAGGCGATGGTGCAGCCAAAATCAGACACACTGACTAAAAAGCAACAAGACTTTTTTAATACCGGCTTTGATGATGAAGAAGAAAAGAAGAAAGACAGTACCAAACTGGGACAGGTGGTGCAGGCTGAAGAAATACAAAAAGAATCTGTATTGAAAAAAGCCAAAGTATTTGAATACCGGCCACCAAAATATTTTATTGATTATGCGGTAACCGGTTTTAATAACAATGTACTGGTACAAAATAAATTTCAAACATATACAGGTGGAAGCGGCCCAATTTACTTATCCAACAACAATGCTTTTAATGGGTTACTTCGATTGGGCACTTCAGATCTTTTCGAAGACTTGAAATTCCTTGGTGGATTCAGGATCGATCCCAATCTTACAGATTATGATGTGGTCTTTTCTTTCATGAATCAGCGAAGAAGACTTGACTGGGGTGTTACTTATTACCGGTCAAAGGCTAATGCTATCATTGATACATTCTTTACCGGTAAACTGATCTCTAATTACTACCTGGTTAATCTAAAATATCCGTTTGACAGGGTAAGGAGTCTTAGAGCAACAGTCGGCCCACGCTTCGACAGAATTATTTTGAATGCACAGGATCCTCTCACTCTTAAATTTGATGACGTCAAAAAAACGTTCGGCCAGGTAAGTGTTGAATATGTATTTGATAATACAAGTAACCCGGCGTTGAATATCTGGAATGGTCTGCGGTATAAAATTTTCATGGATTGGTTTGCACAGATCAGCAAAGTGAGTACTTCAGCCGGCCGATATATCTTCAATGCAGGCTTTGATGCCCGCCATTATTTACCGATCTACAGAAATATTATCTGGGCCACCCGTGCAGCAGGTGATTTCTCATGGGGCAATCAAAAAGTTATTTATTATCTCGGTGGTATTGATAACTGGTTTAAGCCAAAATTTGATAATGCCAACAGGCCCGATCCCGATGCTGAATATGCTTACCAGTCATTGGCTGTAAACATGAGAGGCTTTATTCAGAATGTTGCAAATGGAAATAATGCTGTAGTCATCAACAGTGAAATAAGAGTTCCTGTATTTTCTTCATTCTTTAACAAACCGATCAATAACGCCTTCCTGAGAAATTTCCAGATCGTTCAATTTTTTGATCTGGGAACAGCTTGGAACGGAGCTTATGATAAAATCGAAAGACCGAATGTGCAATATGTTTCTCCACCAGTGACTGTTAAAGTAAAAGCTGGCGGTATTGGTCCTTTCGCAGGTGGATATGGATTTGGAGCCAGAAGTACCTTGCTGGGCTATTTCCTGAGAGTGGATGCAGCATGGGAAATGAATGGGTTCTTCAGAGGAAAACCCATCTGGTATTTTGGAATGGGTGTTGACTTTTGATCTTTGATAAAATATTGTATGAAGTCCTCCCATAGGAGGACTTTTTTATTGAAACAAAGATTCGCTGAGTTTTTTGATGGTCAGATAAACGAAAGTCATGAAGACGGCATAACATAATGTCATCCCCCATGCATACCCGTTTGCAACAGGATGAGTAATCATATCCATTATTTCTCCAAATAAAGAAAAGGGATCCGTTATAATATCCCAACTGTTGAATCGGAGAAAACGGCCGATGTAAATACCAAATGCATTGAGCCACATAACAAAAAAAATAACCACCAGGGAAAAGTTTTTTCCTTTGGAAACACAGGTAATGATCTCCACTCTTCTTAGAGATATCACACCTGCCAGTATGCCATTCCAGGTAAATGAAAAAATCAGCAACAGATCAAACCATTTTGGTGCAGTATCAACATGTGTTAAATGGAAAAGGTCTGTTACAATATAAAATGAATTGGGTATGAATAAAAGCCATGTTCCCAAAGCTGCCAATAGTTTTACCCGGCTTTCAAGTATTTTAACATTACCAATCATCCACCGGGTTATCCAATAAGGTATAAAGGCCAAAAATAAATTCCACGGGAGGAATATATACTCAATTGTGTCTGTTACTATCATCCGGGCCAATAATAGAATTCCGCTGAAACACGAAGACAGCAACAACCACTGATGAAATGTCCCGGATGCAGACAAATTCACATTTTTTGAAAATTTCATGTTGATCATGCAATCACAGTTTGGGAATGAATATTAAACAACCCGCTGCTAATGCTGTAACAGCTGATACCAGAACAGCGGCTGCTGAAATATCTTTAATGAATTTTATTTGTGGTTTTTTTTCACCAGATATAAAGTCCATTATTTTTTCGATAGCTGTATTAAGTATCTCAGCCACCCAAACAAATCCGGTTGCCAGGATCAGAACAGTCCATTCAATAGGACTGATATGAAAAACAAATCCAAGCATAATAACTACGACTGTAGCCAGCAGATGTACAAACATATTCTGCTCACTTGAAAACAGATCCTGTATTCCATTAAAGGCATATGAAAAACTTCTGAGCCTTGCCTTCATTGAAAACTTCTGAGCTTTTTTTCGAGTATTACTATTTATTATTTCCATCTTTCTGCTCCTTACTGGTCTTTTCAGCGACCCACTTCCACCAGAATACTGTACAGGTTCCATATACAAAGATTTGATACAAGTCATCCGAAACCGAATGACCGTTCCTGATAATTGCCATACAAACCGGCGCCATAAATAAAATGGCCATAATTGTTACCAGGACTCCAAGCGGATGAACCGGGATATAGGTCCATCCAAAAGATCTGAACCAACTATTTTTCATATAATCAGCTTTTACAATTTTCTCCTAAGAGATAAATAAATAATGTGGCCAGCACCAGTCCGCTTACAAATACAATACTAATAGGCATCCATTTTTTTTGAATGGTTATCCTGAAATTGAATTGTTCACGGGAAAAATTCCATTCGATACCCAGTATCTGCAACAATGAAATTGCCAGTGCAATCAATGGTCCTAAAACGATGAGCAGGTTGATATTCCACCCAATCGTTTCGTTAATTCCATTCCGCTCCAGAAAAGGAGCAATAGTGTCAAAGGGGCCATCAATACCTAAGCCATATTTCAGTACAGAAGTAATTATGAAATAAAATGCCGGCAGTACAAGTAATAGGGCAATTAAGTTTAACCAACGATAACGATGTGTTGTTTCCATAAAATCGTTTTACTGATTATTAAATATTTTCTCTCTTAATGAAATTGTGGGTTCAAGAAGAATATCATTCCATTTCCAATTATGAATTGAATGACTCTTTTTCCCATTCTTAAATGCAGCATTCATAGATCGCCAATGCTCAGGCATTGTAAAAAATCCATAGAGTACGGTTGCCAACACAGGAAATGAAACCCTGCCATTGCCTAACATAAAACTTTGAAGACAGGCTTCGCCTTCATCAGTAGTATCATAGCCCAGCAGCACATGTTTCAGGTCATGTCTCGCATAATGTTTCAAAAGGGGAAGATGTCTTTGATTCAGAAAATTATACAGATCGTTACCAAGACTGCCTGGCGGAAATTCTTTAAGCTCATTCATTTCCCAGGTAAATACATTGGGCCGGCGCATTATACGAATCAGCGGCAGTGCAATTTTATGTGTAAGAAAAACCAGGATGGCAGATCTTACCCTTACAAAAAGTTTTTTCATGGCTATACTATTTTATTCCTTTAATCATATTTTCAAGGGCACTGATATGATCCGTAAATGCCTTTTCTCCCTGTCGGGTAATCTGGTATGTTGTATTTGTTTTCCTTCCCACAAATCCTTTATGCACTTTGATGTACCCATTTTCCTCCAGGTTCACCAGGTGTGTAGCAAGATTTCCGTCCGTTACTTCCAGCATTTGTTTCAGGTCATTAAAATTGATCTCTTCATTGACCATTAAAATGCTCATCACACCCAGCCGTATCCGGCTTTCAAAAACTTTATTTAATCCGTTGATCGGGTTTTTCATAATACCTCTGGCTTTCTTTCATATTTCCACCACATAATTGCTCCATATAATATATGCAGACATCCAAAACCTATTGCCCAGAAAATAAGACCATAACCGATAAAGAACATATTGATAAGACCCAATACTATCTCACAATATCCGAGATAACGGATATCAGTCAGAGTGTACTTACTCGCATTGATCAATGCTAATCCATAAAATACCAGGCAAGCCGGAGCAACAAATCGCCATTCACCATAGTATAGCATCCCGGTTATAAATAAACCACCTGCAACCAGCGGGATACACAAATTCCACAATAGTCTTTTAGAAGTATAATCCCATAAAGGAAGTTGCTGATTCTTAGCCCTTCTCCAGGTAAAGAGAAATGAAGAAACAAAAGCCGCAATCAGAACGACTACCGCAATAATGAGCAGCTCATAAGTGAGTTGATCCACCGTTTCTGTACGAATCATTCCTGGGTTATTCTTTTTGTAATAGTTGAACCTGCTCACTGCTATTGCAGCGCCTGCCAATGCGCAAACACCGGCGGCTATTCCGCTTAAACCACTCAATGAAATAAAACGGCTGGAGCGGTTCATCATTTTCCGGATGTCATGCAAGTCCTGAAGAGAGTCAGGAGTTGAAGTTTTTTCTTCCATAAAAAGCACTTTGTAATACAAAGTAAATAGACAAAATCCGGATTTCCAAAAGTTTTTAAACCTCCATTGGTTAACAAGTTCTTAATATGAAAAATTCATCGCCTGAGGCGTAATTTTACAAAATAATGTACCTGACGAAAGGATATCTGATACCGGTAATGACTGCACTGTTAAGTCTTGCCGCAATGCCTGCATCTTCACAAATCAAAATAATAAAAGGTAAGATCACTGATTCGCACAGCGAGGAAGTGATCCCTTTTGCATCCGTCAGTTTCAGAAATACGACCATCGGGAAACAGGCAGATTCATCCGGTTCCTTTACTTTTTACTTAAGTGCATGGCCATCCGATACGCTGGATGTTACCTGCGTAGGTTATCAACCCTGGTTTGTGATACTGGACAGAAAGAAAGATTCTATTGATCTCAGGGTAAATATGGAAAGAGGAACCTTCAGTGAAGGTGCAAAAGTAAAAGTAAAAGTAAACCGGGGATTGCTCGTCTGGAGAAAGATCGTTCAGCACAAACCGGAAAACAACCGTTACCGTTTTGAAAATTTTTCTTACGAATTATACAACAAACTGGAACTGGATCTCAAGAATATCAATTTTGAAAAACTGCGGAAATTCAAACCTTTAAAACCGGTGAGTGAGCTGATCAACGGGAATATTGATACCACCGAAGGGCTTCGATACTTACCTACCTATCTTACCGAAGCATTGTCTGATTATTATTATCAGAAAAAACCGTTGAAGCGCAGGGAAGTGATAAAAGCAGTGAACACAAACGGTGTAAAAAATGAAAGCGCTGTAAAATTCCTTGGTGGCATGGACCAGGTCGTGAATGTGTACAATAATTTCGTTCCCGTTTTTGATAAACAATTTGTAAGCCCCATCAGTGATAACGGTGATTACTATTATAATTACCGGGTAGCCGATACCCAGGTCATTGCCGGCAACCGTTATTATCACCTGATCTTTACACCGCGGCGCAAAGGCGGTGATACATTCGAAGGTGATTGCTGGGTGCATGCCGGAACTTTTGCTATACAAAAAATGAACCTGCGACTTGTTAAAGAAGCCAATGTAAATTTTGTTGAGAACCTGAGTCTCATCCAGGAATATCAATTGATCAATGACAGCACCTGGTTTTTATCGAGAGACAAGTTCGTCGCTGACCTCTCCCCTGTTGGTAAGGAACGACCCGGATTTATTGCAAGAAAGACCGCTACTTACCGGGATATTGTAATTAACGATTCTTCTGTAACAAAAGAACTTGACAAGAATAAATTAATGGAAGAGATCATTACTCTTTCCAACGCAGCTGAAAAAGGAAAAGAGTTTTGGGCCAACCACAGGCATGAACCACTCAGTCGCACCGAAAGCGGGATCATTAAAATGATCGATACACTTACCAATGCGCCGGTATTTCAACGGTTCACCAAGACCATGACCTTTATTGGCACCGGTTATAAACAGATCGGTAATTACGAGATCGGCCCCTGGTATAACTGGATATCTTCAAACGGATGGGAAGGGTTGAGAGCAAGATTTGATATCGGCACCAACAAATTCTTTGATAAAAAAATAAAACTGCACGGATACCTTGCTTATGGATTTGGTGACAAGAAATTAAAAGGCATGGGTGAAATTTTTTATTTGCCCAAAAAAGATCCGAGAATGTACTTCTACGCTTCTTATACCAATGATCTTGATTGGGGTCAGAATTATTATGGTGAAGTATCGCAGGATAACATTTTTGCATTAGCGATCCGTAAAAACGGCATTCCGGTTAAAAACATAAAGATCAACGAAAAAAGATTTGAATTTTTCCGGGAAGTTTTACCCTGGATGTCGAACCGGGTTACTGTTACTCATAAATCATATTTGCCTTTACGAAATCTTTTACCGATCGATTCATTTCGGACCAACGTCAGCGGAAGGCCCCTGACAAGTTTTGAAGTATCTCTCCGCATCCGTTTTGCCTATCTTGAAAGATTTTTAGAAAATCATTTTTACAGGGTCAGCCTGGGAAGCATTTATCCAATTGCTGAATTCTATATTACAAAAGGATTTACGGGAGTATTTAACAGCAGCTATAGCTATACAAAAATATCCGGTAGTGTTTCTGATTATTTGAAAATACCTCCTTTCGGAAATGTTTCCTGGTATGTCTATGCGGGAAAAACATTCGGCACACTGCCTTATACATTGCTTGATGTGGCACCGGGTAATGAGTTATACTATTATAATAAATATGCATTCAACCTGATGAACCGCTGGGAATTTGTTCATGATAAATATGCCGGAATCAATTTTGAACATAATATTGGCAACGGGATATTCAGGTTATTCCCGAAACTTCGTTTCCGGCAATTTTGGACCGCTAAAACTTTATGGGGCAGTTTATCTCCTGCCAACAAAACACTGAATTTTAAAACGGGACATACTTTCCAATCACTTGATGGTAAAACTTACCTTGAATTAGGTACCGGTATTGATAATATTTTAAGAGTATTCAGAATTGATTTTATCTGGAGAGTTCTTCCTTCCTCCCTTCCAAAAGAAAAAGATCAGAATTTTGGTGTCTTCGGAAGCTTCAGGGTGGTGTTTTAGTTTTCCAATGACTTTATTGCATCCGATGTTTTAATTAACTTCCACAAAAGTTAATCTATGTCTCACTACATTCTTGCTCTTGACCAGGGAACCACCAGCAGCCGCAGTATGCTTTTTGATCAGCAGGGTAATATCATAAGTGTTGCACAAAAAGAATTCAAACAAATATTTCCGCAGCCGGGATGGGTGGAACATGATGCGAATGAAATATGGAGCACCCAGTTTGGTACGATGGCGGAAGCTGTTGCCAAAGCTCATATCAATATGAAACAGGTGGCAGGTATCGGCATCACCAATCAAAGAGAAACAACTGTGGTGTGGGATCGTAAAACCGGTCACCCGATTTACAATGCAATTGTCTGGCAGGACAGGAGAACGGCTTCTTATTGTGATGAATTGAAAGCAGCAGGAAAGAAGAATACGATCCAGCAAAAAACAGGACTGATCATTGATGCATATTTTTCTGCTACCAAACTTAAATGGATACTTGATAATGTAAAAGATGCCAGAAAAAAAGCAGCAAATGGTGAACTGGCCTTCGGCACTATTGATACATGGCTTACCTGGAAATTAACCAACGGCGATGTGCATGTAACAGATGTTTCCAATGCTTCAAGAACGATGCTCTTCAATATTCAAACCATGCAATGGGATGATGAATTACTGAAGTTGTTTGATATACCTGTTGCTGTTTTACCGGAAGTAAAACCAAGCAGTAAAATTTATGGTGTTACCGGAAACATTGTTCCTGATTCACGGATTCCTGTTGCCGGCATTGCAGGTGATCAGCAATCTGCCTTATTCGGGCAAATGTGTACACAACCCGGTATGGTAAAGAATACCTATGGTACCGGTTGTTTTATGCTGATGAATACAGGAGAAAAAGTGATCGCTTCAAAAAATAATTTACTGACCACCGTTGCTTGGCAGATTAATGATAAAACAGAATATGCCCTGGAAGGAAGTGTATTTATTGCCGGTGCGGTGGTGCAATGGCTGAGAGATGAATTAAAGATCATCCGCAATTCCAAAGAGGTAGAAGTACTGGCTGCACAGGTTGCAGATACCGACGGAGTATTTATTGTTCCTGCATTTGCGGGACTCGGTGCTCCGCACTGGAACCAGCATGCAAGAGGCAGCATTTTCGGATTAACAAGAGGCAGCAGCAATGCACATATTGCCAAAGCAGCATTGGAGAGTATTGCCTTCCAGGCTTATGATGTATTAAAAGCCATGCAGGCTGATTCCGGAATTGAGATCAAAGAACTGAGAGTGGATGGTGGCGCTACTGTCAATGATCAGCTGATGCAATTCCAAAGTGACATATTGGATTGTAATGTGGTGAGACCAAAGATCACTGAAACAACAGCATTGGGTGCTGCTTACCTGGCAGGGCTAGCAGTTGGATATTGGAAAAGCGTTGGCGAGATACAACAACAGTGGCAGGTCGAAAAAACATTTACGGCAGGTATGACCACTGAAAAAAGGAATCAACTGATAACAGGATGGCAAAGAGCTGTAAAAGCTGCTATCGCATGGGCCGAATAATGAACCGGGATCTGATGATACAACAACTCGAAGCAACTCCTGAGTGGGATGTCTGTATCATTGGTGGCGGAGCAACGGGATTAGGAACGGCTTTGGACGCCGCATCAAGAGGATTCAAAACTATTTTACTTGAGCAATATGATTTTGCCAAAGGCACTTCTTCAAGAAGTACCAAACTGGTACACGGCGGTGTACGTTACCTGCAACAGGGAAATATTAAACTGGTGCTGGAAGCATTAAAAGAAAGAGGTTTGCTTTTACAAAATGCACCGCACCTCGTACACAACCAGCAATTCGTTGTTCCCAATTACAAATGGTGGGAAAAACCTTTTTATGGGATCGGTCTCAAGATCTATGATAAGATGGCTGGCAAACTCGGACTCGGCCCCTCACAATTCTTATCCAAAGAAGAAACATTGCAACTGGCCCCTACCCTCGACCCCGAAGATCTCAAAGGCGGTGTATCCTATCACGACGGACAGTTTGACGATGCAAGACTGGCGATCAGCATTGCACAAACAGCAGCAGAACATGGAGCCGTATTGCTGAATTATTTTCCTGTTGCAGCGCTATTGAAAATGCAGCAAAAAGTTTGCGGTGTGTGGGCCAAAGATCATTCTACGGGTAAAGAATATGAGATAAAAAGTAAGGTCGTCATCAATGCTACCGGTGTTTTTACAGACAGCATTATGAAAATGGATGATGCCAAACACAGGAACATCATCAGCCCCAGCCAGGGAATACATTTGGTGGTTGACAAAGAATTTTTACCCGGTGGCACTGCCATCATGATCCCCCGCACGGACGACGGAAGAGTTTTATTCGCCGTTCCCTGGCATAATAAAATTGTATTGGGCACCACGGATACATCCGTTAAAAAAATTGCCGCCGAACCGGTACCGATGGAAGAAGAAATTGATTTCATTTTAAAACATATCGGCCGCTATCTTACCAAGGACCCGAAACGAAAAGATGTGAAAAGCATGTTTGCAGGCCTTCGTCCATTGGTGAAAAGCAAAAGCAAAAAAACAGCGGCGCTTTCAAGAGATCATTTAATAGATGTTGCCGATTCGGGAATGATAACCATCACCGGCGGCAAATGGACCACTTACAGAAAAATGGCGGAAGATGTAGTGAACATCGCCATCAAAGAAAATCATTTGAAAGAAGCGGCCTGCATCACCCCTGACATGAAACTGCACGGGCATGATCAGCCGGCTCCTTTATTTGAGATTGCAAGTTTGGAAAGGCAACAACTGAAAGCCGTTCTGAAAAAAGCAATGGAACAAGAAATGTGCATGACCATTGAAGATCTTCTTTCACGAAGGACCCGCCAGTTATTGCTGGATGCACATGCAGCTATCGCTGCTGCTCCTGTGGTAGCGGAGCTGATGGCGGAAATAAATAATAAAGATGAAAGCTGGATAAAAGATGAGATCAGCCGTTTTAATGAAACAGCAAAACATTATCTTCCCATACTAAACTGATTGCTTATGTCCCCCTTTCTTGGTGAATTCGCCGGTACTGCAATGCTCGTAATTCTTGGTGACGGCGTAGTGGCCAATGTGCTATTAAATAAAACAAAAGGACAGAACAGTGGCTGGATCGTTATCACCCTTGCATGGGGCATGGCCGTATTCATGGGTGTATACACTTCCATTAAACTCGGTGGAAGCGGGCATATCAATCCTGCTGTTACCCTTGCACTGGCTGCATTTGGTGATTTTGATTCCTCTTTATTGACAACTTATATCGCTGCGCAATTTGCCGGAGCAATTACCGGGGCAATCATTGTATGGCTTGCCTACAAACAACATTTTGCAGCAACCGAAGACAAAGACCTGAAGCTGGCTGTATTTTGTAATGCTCCGGCTATCAGAAGTACGGGACATAATGTTCTCACAGAGTTTATCGGAACATTTATCCTGATGTTCGGCGCATTGGCCATGACACCTTCCACTGCGCCATTTGTTACCATTGATGCACTGCCTGTTGCTTTACTTGTACTGGGTATCGGTCTTTCTCTCGGAGGCCCAACCGGTTATGCCATTAACCCTGCCCGTGACTTTGGCCCACGCATTGCTCATTTTATTTTACCCATTCCCGGGAAAAGAGACAGCGACTGGAGCTATAGCTGGATACCGGTTGTGGGGCCGATTCTTGGTGCATTGGCTGCGGCATGGGTGTTTACATTATTATAATTCTTAAATTAGAAAGATGAAACACCTTATCCTCCTCTTTCTTCTTTTTAGTTCAAAAATTTCGATGGGCCAGTTTGCCATTATCAGTGATAAGGATGGCTGGTGTAATATCAGGAGCTCGGAAAAGATCGCTGATAACATACAGGACAAACTGAATAACGGCCACCTGGTTTATTGTTATGAGAGGCAGGGTAACTGGGTAAATGCAGACTACAGTAAATCCGGTAATGACAAGAATGGCTATGTTTATTTTGACCGGTTGAAATATGTTTCTGCTTATACAAAAATTCCGCTTACCATTGAATCTATCGGCAGGGTAGTTCTCTCCAAGGACAGCATCAGCATCATACTCACCAAAAAGAGATTTGATAAAACCAATAAACAATTAACCTATAACAGGGAGTATAAAGACGTACTGGAAAAAATAAATGGCAAAAAGATCTGGGGAACTGATGGCGAAGTACCCAAATCCGAATACCAGTCTATTGAGATGTACCTGGGGAAAAGAAAGATAAGCCTGCCGGCAGCAGCCTTTGCCAATTGCTATGAGCCCAACCTGGTAAGTACTGAAGCAAATTATGACTCCGCTAATGATATTTTATACATACACTCCGCCAACAGCGATGGAGCCGGTTATTATGAAGTGATCTGGAAAATAGAAAAGGGTGTTTATAAAGAGAGGTTAGTTGCTTCCGCATTTTAGGATCTTTATTTCTTTTGTATTTGCAAAAACAACAATACAAAAAACAAAATAGATTTCTTATCAAGTTTCGTTAGTTATAATATTGTGAGTTACTTTACCAAAACTATCTGTAACCTTCTCTTAAAAATGCCACTTGAATAATCAACATTTAACAATTTAAAAATTAGAAGAAGCTTGGTTAGATAAAAGAGGATGGAACTTAAAGAAGAATATTTTAGGTAAAATAGAACTTACGGCCAAAATAACATACGATAACAACAAAAACACTTTTATAATGATAGACGACAAACTTGCGGTATTGATTGATGCAGATAATGTTTCTTACTTAAATGTGAAAGAGATGCTTGAGGAAATTGCAAAGAACGGAACCCCGACAATCAAGCGAATCTATGCTGACTGGACGAATTCAACCGTTTCAGGCTGGAAAAATGTTCTTTTGGAAAATGCAATTACACCCATTCAGCAATATAGCTATACTAAAGGGAAAAACTCCAGCGACAGTGCAATGATAATTGATGCCATGGATATTCTGTATTCTGGAAAAGTCAGTGGTTTTTGTATTGTTTCCAGTGATAGCGATTTTACCAGGTTAGCAACAAGACTTAGAGAGGCAGGAATGACAGTGATTGGTTTCGGTGAAAAGAAGACACCACAGCCATTTATTTCTGCATGTGATAAATTTATCTATTTGGAAATCCTAAAAGCAACAACAACAGAAACTGCAAGCACTACAAAAATGACTGCTAAACACAAAAGAGAGGAACCAATTAGAAAAGTGGACTCGGAAACAATTAGAATAATAACGGAAAGTGTAAATGATTTGGCTGATGAAACAGGCTGGACGTTTCTAGGAAGCTTGGGGAACTATATCCTTAAAAAGAAACCTGACTTTGACCCAAGAAATTATGGCTTTCCTAAACTATATCCATTGATTAAATACATCAACAAATTTGAACTTGACGAAAGAGATACAGGAGTAAATAATATCAGACATATATATTTAAAACAAAAATAACTGCGCTAACATTATATTAATTCTTACCCCTCTCCTATTGTTATGGCAAATCCAGATTTTCTTCTTCCATGCTTTCCAGGTAAGCTTTCAGCATTTCATCAATCCGGTCGGCATCAAATTCTTCTTCCCAGTGCACTCCTGTCTGCTCATGGTTGCTGGTAAGGTCTTTCAGGCTTAAGGCATAGGGCCCGGCAATGCCGAGGTAATGATAGTTTCGGCTTGCCTCATGTTCGTCGTCGTGATAAGAAAAAGTTACTTTAAAAAGATAAAAGCGTTGCTGCTTTCCTTTATAGTTCAACGTTCTTTCACCAGTAAACGTAACAGATTCCGGCGCCTCTTCATCCGTGGCGTATTCATACACTTTGCTTTTTGCCAGGGCTTTCTGGTTCAGAAATTCGGAAGGAAATAATTTCAGCTTATTGATCTTTTTTAATTCATCATACAACCGGTGCCGGTATTCATCCGTGGTGGCCAGTGTGTAAATGGTTTTGTTATCTACGGGCTGGTTATTGGCCAGCATGGCGATCAATGTGCGGAAACGGATCTCCCGGTTATTGAATTTGGAGAATTTCACCAGCAGGCTGTTGGATTCTGTTGTGTTGATGATGCCGAGTATTCTGATAAGGTCCGTATAGCTGTAAGCATATTCTTCAATATCTTCTTTTTCTTTATCCAACACCCGTTTCGCTGTGGTAATAAAATGGCTGCCGTAGTCTTTGATTGATTTTGTGGTGAGCAAATTACTGTCGAGCAATGAAGTGGCGGTTCCGCATATCACTCCCCAGAATGATTCGGAGCTTCCCAGCTTCAGCAGTTCAGGATACAAAGTGGCGGTCAGCTTCAGTGAATCGTATAAAGAATGAGAGAAATAAGATTTGCCGCCGATGTTCAAAGAATAATTCAGCAGGCAATCCTTCAGCAGTTTAAAAGACTCGTCCGTTTGCAAACCTGACAGGTAATCGATCACAAACATTTTTACATACTCATCTTTTGCCGGTATGGATGCATAGTTTTCCCTGATATAATTAACCGTGCTGTGAATGCTGTCAATAAACTCAAGTTTATCCAGGATCTTCCTGTTCAGGTTGGCATAGGTGGTTGAATCAAAATCGGCATACAAAGTCAGAAACATTTTCTGCAGCGAGGCTACATCTTCTTTTTTAAAATCCAGATAATCCCACCAGTATTTTACCTGCTTTACTGTTTCCGTATCAGCGTCGGGCAACATGGCTGCCAGGTCAGCAGCACGGGAAACCGTTCTGTCGGTTTTGGGTTTTACAGCTGTTGTTTTAAACTCATTGTAGAAACTATCGTAAATTTTTTCAATATCGTTAGCCGCATAATGCCCGAATATCTCATAGAGTTCATTACCGTTCAATACAAGTTTCACCTTTTTTACGAGGTGATCTCCGGGTGTAGTAACCATAAAACTGGCTGTTGGCTGCCCCCCTGCTTCTAAAGCGATATAATTTTCAATCGAATCACTCCAGTTTGCATACTGTTTTATTCTTGCCCTTAAAAAGGAGGTGTCAGATTCAAACCAAACCCATGAAGGGATGATCGTTTTATCAAAATAAGATGTGGTGTAACCCAATGAATCATAGATCATCATTCTTTCTGCTCCCGGGTGCACATCATCTTCTTCAATTTCATGCCCGGCTTTGAATGAAAAAGGAGACAAAGTGCTGTACGAACCTGTGGGATCAGTAACCCTTTTCCATTCCTGGTAATTATAAGGCAACAATTTAAAAGAATTGAAATACCGCTTTGAGGAGGCCAAGTTTGTTTCACCCGGTTCACAAACCGTATAGATATAATACATGATGCCGCCTCTTAAAACAGAAAGGATCTTTGTTTCAACATACTGGCCCTCTGATCTTCCATAGATGGTAAGACTGAAAGAAGGATAACCATTCATAGAGAAGAATGCCGAGTCTGTAATTTTTGCATCTTCAAAACCCTCCTGCAGGTTATTTTTTATGTTTAGAAAATAGGCGCTGTCCGATCCGCTGTTGAACATTCCCTCTTTCATCACACTTACATTCATTCCATAAAAGATCTGGTCCTTCAGGTCAATACCCTGCCAGGCGTAATTGATTTTTCCCTTCTGTGAGTTTACATCTTTGGTCTCCTTTGCCTTGATGGGCATTTCTACAGAAAAGGCAAGGTTGGGATAGCTGAACTGGTTCCATATTTTTTCCTGTGGTTCAGGCTTGTGGTAATCCTTATTATAAACAAAAGTTTTAAAGAAGCGTTCCGGGTCAGCATCTGCCAGCGACTTTGAAGTGAAGGCAAAAACAAAATTCATTACTACGATCCTCATCTCAGGAAGAAATACCTGCATCCTGATCTCTCCTTCATCCGTTGTCATGGTATATTCTCTTCCTTCTGTTCCGTTTACCATAACCTTTTTTTCTTTCAGCACTTTTCCTTTTGAGGAGTAACGGCTTTTGAAGGCATTGTATAAACTATCGGCTCCCAGTTTTTTTCGATCTTCAGGTAATTCAATCCCCATGGTCATATACATCCGCATATAAGCAAGATCGAAGAATACCTTCATATCAAAACCCAGTGACTCCAGCATCTCGATCCCTTCGGAAGTACCGGGCATCTGGAGTGAATAACTGCTGTCGGTTACATGTACAGGCACCCAGGGTAATTCAACTTTTTTTGAACTGTATTTATCCGGGTTGATCTTTTTAGAAGAGACCACAGGTGTCACAGTAAACCCACGGCTTCTTAGCAACTCAATAACACCGGAATCTCCGGGCAGGTGTGCAGCTCCTACAGCAAACAACATACTCCTGATCGCAGCAAGACTATCCATTCTCCTGGCCATCTTCAGATTTCTTTTGATCATGATATAGTCTTTCTTACCATTATCCCGGTACATATAAGTGTCGATGCTATCCAGTTGCTGCTTATTATAAACGTTTATAAACCAGTCAAGACCGTCACGGTAATAATCGTCATCATACAAAGCAGATTGTATCTTTTCTTCTATATCATCTTTAAAAAGATGCTCCATCTGGTCCTCGAAATCCTCCACACCTCCTACCCATTTTCCCTGGCTTCTTGCCAAACCAAACAACCAGGCATCAAGGAAGGTGGGCATCTCTCCTTTTTTAAATAGTTCAGCCTGCAGTTTGGCATCGATATCTTCAAGATCATCCACCGTGATCTTATCGGCTTTTTTCTTCAGCTTTTTTTCAAGTTGGGTTTTATAGAGTTCCCATGTTTCCGGGCTGATGACTTCCTTAACCTTCAGCGGTTCCTTTGAATTTTTCTCTTCTTTCTCTTTAAAGAATTGATTCAGCAACTGTGTACCCAAACGGTCAATATCCAGTTCCGCAGCAAAACCTTCAGATTGCTCCAACGCTTTATAAACAGAATCGCCTAGTTGGAAAACTCTTTTGTCAGTAAGATGCATGGTACCGTAGAGGTAAGACGGCTTTGTGAGTTGTTTTCCGGAAATACGCCACAATAAAGTATTGGCAGACTTAGAATCCTGCCCAAATGAAAAATATCCGGCGACAAAACACACCAGTAAGAGTACAGCTTTCTTCATAAAAGGTTTAGGGGCTAAATTTAATCCAGCTAACTGAGAATAACACTACAGGCAGCCTCAATTTGTTTTTCAGAAATGATGAGAGGCGGAGAAATACGCAAACACTGGGGAGCAAAGAGGAACCAATCGGTCAGCACACCAGCTTTAATGCATTTGTCAATAATGGCTTTATTGGTTTCAAAAGATTCAAATTCAAGGGCCATCCATAAACCGGATGAACGGATCGATTTTATCTTATCACTTTTAAGCAATGTTTTGAATAATTCTTCTTTCTCCTTTACAGTTTCCATCCATCCTTCTTCCAGCAATGCTTTCATAGCCGCCATGCCTGCTGCACAGCAAACGGGATGTCCTCCGAATGTGGTGATATGACCTAATACTGGATTATCAGTAAACAGGTCCATTAATTTTTTATCTGCAATAAAAGCTCCCAGTGGCATGCCACCACCCAATGCTTTACCGAGCAATAACACATCGGGAACAATATCAAAATTTTCAAAACCCCAGAGTTTGCCGGTTCTTCCGAATGCAGCCTGTATCTCGTCCAATATTAATAATGTGCCTGTCTCCGTACATTTTTTCCGGAGTTGCTGCATCCATTCTTTAGCAGGTGTACCAATTCCGGCTTCGGCCTGTATCGTTTCAGCAATTACACAAGCAGTATTTTCATCGATCTCGTTCAGCGCTTCAAAAGAATTATAATCCAGGTGCAACACTCCCGGCAACAAAGGACGAAAAGCATTTCTCCAGTACTCATCACCCATCACACTCAATGCTCCCTGCGTGGAACCGTGATAAGAATTTTTAAAAGCGATAATGTTGGTGCGGCCGGTGACTCTTTTGGCCAGTTTCATCGCTCCTTCTGCCGCTTCAGCGCCGGAATTGGTGAAATAAACAGTATTCAGTGTTTCAGGAAGATGTTCCGTGAGTAAACTTGCATACTGAACCTGCGGACTTTCTACAAATTCTCCATAGACCATGATATGGAGATAATCATCCAGTTGTTTTTTGATGGCCTCAATTATTTTTGGATGACGATGACCCATATTGGCTACGCTGATGCCGCCGATGAGGTCAATATATTCTTTACCCGCAGCATCATATAAGGTGGCGCAATCTGCTTTTACAATTTCCAGCGCCAATGGTGAAGCCGAGGTCTGCGCAATATGACGTAAAAAAAGTTCCCGCTGATTCAATCAGTTTTATTTCACGCAAAGGACGCAAAGATGGCGCAAAGGCGCAAAGAAATCCGGAACTTTACAATCAACAACTACCAACTAAAAACTGCCCATGCCTGTAATACTACCTGTCGAAGATAAACACCCCCGATTCGGAACCAATTGTTTTATTGCTCCCAATGCCACGATAGTCGGCGATGTGGTGACGGGGGATGATTGCAGTTTCTGGTTCAATACTGTCGTAAGGGGGGATGTAAATTTTATTAAAATAGGCAATAAGGTTAATGTTCAGGATGGCGCCTGTATTCATTGCACTTATCAGAAATACGGAACCACGATAGGTAATAATGTTTCCATTGGTCATAATGCAATTGTTCATGGTTGCACCTTACATGATAATGTACTGATCGGGATGGGAGCCATCGTAATGGATAATTCTATTGTACATAGTAACACCATCATCGCAGCCGGAGCTGTTGTTTTGGAAAATACCATTTGTGAAGCAGGGAGCATTTATGCAGGAGTACCCGCCAAAAAAGTAAAAGATATTTCTGAAGAGCTGATAAGCGGAGAGATCAATCGTATTGCCAATAATTATATCCGCTATGCTGATTGGTTCAGGGAAAAGGATCAGTGACCACGCATAGTGACATTCCGGATTTATTCAACACAGAGATACTGAGAATTGGAGTTGCACAGAGTGTATTCTCATTTGTATGGTCTCTTTTTAATGCTTCTTTCCGAACCAATTGAAACTCATTAAAAATTCATAAAACAACATCAGCCAAAACCGTAGGTTTACTATAGTAAAAGCAATTTATTCTGTCTAACTTCGTTGAGTATTTAAGATTAACAACTATGAAAAACCTCCGATTTTTTGCAATCATTTTTTCGCTGATGCTGCTGATGTCATCCTGCCGGGTCTGGAACAGCATTTTTAAGCCCAAATACGGCTGCCCCAGTAACGGAAAGAACGTTGGAGCTGAAAAAATTCTCAGTGGTGATCCCGATGCAGCAAAATCAGTTAAGAAAGCTAAAAAATTCAAGAGTTAATTTAATGTTATGTGCAGCTAATTAATCCGAAACCCGGTCTTATTTATACTAAGAAAATTTACCACAGTATAAATAAACCTTAAAACTTCGATTATGAACCTTACCCTACGAACCTCATTAGGATGTACAGAAGCAGTAATTGCAGACGACGGCGGATTAAAACAATTCTATCATGTAGCCGACATCCTCAGCAGCGATTTTAAAATTAAATTCTCCAACAAAGAAGACGATTTTGATACTATTGACTGGGAATTCCGGTTCAAGGGTCATAATCTTACACTTCACTACAATATCTACAACGGTATTTCCATTTTCCCTACCAAAACTAGGGATGCGCTGAACAAGGATAATAAAGCAGTTGTTGAACTTGCTAATGTGCTGGAGACAAAACTCTTCAACGAAGAGCAGCGGAACATCGCCTGATATCAGTAAGTCTTTTCTTCCAGGGATTCAAGTATGTTGACATAGCTCACATACCTGTCTTCATGAATTTCCCCGTTTGCCACAGCCTCTTTAATGGCACAGCCCGGTTCATTTATGTGTAAACAGTTATTGAACTGGCAATCATTCAGCCGTTTTCTCATTTCGGGATAATAATGAGACAACTCTTCGGCTTCAATATCCACCAAAGCAAACTCCCTCATTCCCGGTGTGTCAATTATTTTACCACCAAAGGGCAGATCAAACATCTCTGCAAAAGTGGTGGTATGCAATCCTTTTCCACTCCAGCCGCTGACAGATTGAGTTCTTAATTCAAGTCCTGGCAATAATGCATTAAGCAAAGTGGATTTTCCGACTCCGCTGTGCCCGCTGATCAAAGTGATCTTTCCTTCCAGTAATTCTTTGAGCTCATCAATCCCGGTTTGCTCCACAGCGCTTACCAGGACGGTTTTATAACCGGCCTCATTATACATATCCGACCATGACTTGAATTTTTCAAGTTCTTTATCCCCATATATGTCAGACTTATTGAATACGATCAGAGGCGGAACATGATACATTTCTGAAGCTACCAGCAACCTGTCAATAAATCCCTGGGAAGTCCTGGGTTCTTTTAATGTAGCTAAGATCATTGACTGGTCCAGGTTAGCGGCCACTATATGATGCTGCCTTTTGTTACGGGGTGATTGACGGTTAATATAATTCCGGCGGGGATGGATTTTTGTAATGATCACAGATTCTTCTGTTTCATTCTCCATTTCAATGTCAACCCAATCACCAACGGAGACTGGGTTGGTACTGGTAATATCATCAATTTTAAATACTCCTTTAATCCGGGCATTATAAATCCGGCCGTTCTCATCTTTAACGATATACCAGCTACCTGTGGATTTATATACAAGCCCCTTCATGCATGCGAATTTCAATAAATGAAGCTGAAAAAAATAATAAACTTATCAGGGGAATTTTTTTAAAATGGTAAGCCGGAGCATCATTTCAATAAAAAGTAAGGCTATCGCTGCCAGTACAAATGGCAGGAATCTTTCTTTATACCTTCTGAATGAAGTGATCTCAATTTTAGATTTTTCCATCTGATCTATCTGTCTGTATGTATTCACCAAAGCATCTTTATCTCTTGCCCTGAAATAACGGCCGCCTGTTTCAGCAGCAATTTTTTGTAATAATGCCTCATCCAGGAAATCACCACCACTATTGGGTTTGTTTTTTGCATTCCCTGGGTTTTCAACATAGGAAGACGGGGCGGCACTCATACCGATCGTATACACTTTTACATTTTTTGATTTTGCAATTTCCAATGCGGTCAGCGGATCAATCAATCGTGTTTCCGGCGGATCTTCCTTTCCGTCAGTCAATAAGATGATCACTTTGCTCTTTGCCTTGCTTTCAGACAAACGGTCTACCGCAGTAGCTAAACCTTCCCCTATCACGGTTCCATCTGCCAGCAAATGGCGGCTTTCCAATGTTCTTATCTGGTTGATCAGTGTGTTCCTGTCGGTAGTTACAGGACACTGGGTAAAACTTTCACCAGAAAAAATAACCAGGCCGATCCTGTCAACAGGCCGGTTGAGAACAAATTCTTCGGCAACTTCTTTGGCAACTTCCATTCTTGATGGCTGAATATCTGAAGAACTCATACTTCCGCTTACATCCATGCACAAAACAATATCTATCCCCTCCCCTTCTGATCGCTGTTCATCATTTCTCTCCCTCGGTCTTGCAAGAGCAATAATTAAAAAGCCAAGGGTAAAGAGTCTCAGGATAAAAGGTAAGTGACGGAATTTATTCTTCCAGGATAAAACGGTAAATGCATAAGCGGAAGAAACCTTTATAGTGGCTTGCTGCGAACTGCTCTTTTTAACATACCAAAGAATTAAAAGAGGAATTACAATGAATAATCCCAGTGCATATGGATGGGCAAACTCAATATGTTTAAGCCAGTTATACAGCATTTCTTTCTATTTCCTCAATTGATCCTTTTACTACATTTAATGTACTTCTATTGTCCTCTTCTGCAGGTATATACTTCGCAAACTTTACAAAATCACTTAACCTGAGCGATTGAGATAATTTATCAAACACTTCTTTATCCAGGTTGAGTGTTTTAAGTTGCACAACAAGATCATCGGTTGTTTTTTGTAAGGAAAGAATATTCTTTTTCCGGAAAACATATAAACGAAATATATCTGCCAGTTCAGAATAAAATTCTTTAGCCGGGTGTGTTCCACTCTCCAGTTTGATTAACCGGGCCATCGCCTCTTGATAAGGATCGATCTTTACTTCGCTTTTAACGACAACCAATGGTTTTCTTTTGCGCAACAAAGCCCAGATCAGCAATGCGATCAATAGTAGTGCCCCGGCTGCTACATACCACCATTCTTTTTTTTGTTTCTCCTTTACATCTATAACATCTTTAATATCGTGGTAGTCCTGGCTGGGGTCAAAATCAGAAAAAACAACATCCATCGGTAGTGTGTCGCTTTTTATTTTGGAAGTCAGACTAAAAGATGGAATAACATGATGACCGGAGTCAAAACTTGTTATTTTATACTCCCCTTTAAAAATGATATTACCATCATTTCTGATCGTGTCGATCTTTCTTTCCAGTATTTCAAAATAATCGATTGAATCAATGCCAAAGGAATAGGATGCATTTGAGGGAATTGTTACATCCACTTTCAGAATAGCCGGCTCACCAATCAGGATCTTATTTTTATCAATGGTAGCATTGATCGATGCATTTTCCTGGGCAGAGACTCCAATAGCACAGAACAACAATAAAAAAAAATATATCGGTTTTGGAAAAATCATTTTTTTCTGGGCTCTTTTCATCGGTTTCGGCTAAGGAAGAAACGTTGCAAAACTCTAACATAGTCTTCCCCTGTTTTTACATGCAAAAGATCACAACCTGCTTTTTTAAAAGCCTGGCGGCAATATTCAGTTACCCTGAAAAATTCCTGCTCATAATTATGGCGGACAAAAGAATTGCTGCTGTCCACCCACTTCGTGGTTTCCGATTCGGAATCTTTTACCTGTATCAATCCTGCATCCGGCAATTGCATGTCCATTTTATCATAGATCTTGATCCCGATGATATCATGTTTTTTTCCGGCCACTCTTAAAGCATCTTCATAACCTGCATCCAGGAAATCACTGAGAATAAAAGCTATACTCTTCTGCCGGGTTGAATTATTATAATGCTGTAGAGCACTGGCTAGTTTGGTTCCATGCCCTTTGGGCTCTTTGCTCAGCAACTCCCTGACAATATATAAGGCATGCTGCCGTCCTTTTTTGGGGGGTATATAGGCTTCCACTTTATCACTGTAAAAAATCACCCCGATCTTATCTGCATTATTAACTGCTGAAAAACTCAATACTGCTCCTATCTCAGTTATAATATCTCTTTTTCTTGCATAAGAAGTTCCAAACAATGAACTGGGGCTTATATCTGCCAGAAGCATCACTGTCAATTCTCTTTCCTCTTCAAAAACCTTACTATATGGATGTCCAAACCGGGCCGAAACATTCCAGTCTATAAACCGAATATCATCACCCGCCGCATATTCCCTGACCTCTTTGAAAGACATTCCTTTTCCCTTAAAGGCACTATGATATTCCCCTGTAAAAAGATCGCTGGTAAGTTTTTTACTTTTAATTTCCAGTTCTCTTACTTTTTTTAGTATTTCGGTGGTTGTCAGCATCAGGGTACATTGATTTGTTTCAGGATATCTTCAATCACATCCTCAACATTTACATTTTCTGCTTCCGCTTCATAGGTAAGACCGATACGATGTCTTAATACGTCTTTACAAATACTCCTAACATCTTCTGGAATTACAAAGCCTCTCTTGCTCAAAAAAGCCTTGGCTTTTGAAGCCAATCCAAGATTGATGCTTCCTCTTGGTGAAGCACCGTAAGATATCAGTGGCTTCAGGCGTTCCAATTGATATTGATCCGGTTTCCTGGTTGCAAAAACAATATCAAGAATATATCGCTCAATCTTTTCGTCCATGTAGATCTGTTTTGTAAGATCCCTGGCATTCATCACTTCCTGCACAGAAACAACCTGCTTCACAGAAGGAAATGAATCACCCTGTACATTCTGGCGAATGATCAGTTGCTCTTCCTGCATAGATGGATAATCAACAATCACTTTCATAATAAAACGATCCACCTGGGCCTCAGGTAATGGATAAGTTCCTTCCTGTTCCAGTGGATTTTGTGTTGCCAGCACTAAAAAAGGTTCATCCAGTTTAAAAGTATTGTCTCCTATTGTAACCTGTCGTTCCTGCATGGCTTCCAGCAAAGCACTCTGAACTTTTGCAGGCGCCCTGTTAATTTCATCTGCCAGGATAAAGTTGGCAAATACCGGCCCTTTGCGGACCACAAATTCATTTCGTTGCTGATTATATATCATGGTTCCGATCACATCAGCAGGTAACAGATCAGGAGTAAATTGTATCCGGCTGAATTTTGCATGAATTGCCTGGGCAAGAGATTTTATAGTAAGTGTTTTGGCAAGTCCCGGTACTCCTTCTAACAATACATGTCCATTACTTAACAGGCCGATCAATAACCGGTCAAGCATATGCGATTGGCCAACGATAATATGACCTATTTCATCCTTTAACTTGTCGGTAAATTGTCCTGCATGAGCAATTCTTTCATTTAACTGGCGGATGTCTTCTGCGGTTTTGAGCATAGTGGAGTATTGAAATTTAAAAGTACGAACTGCATTAGCAAATAATCTGCCGATATGATAACCGGCTGAAAATCCGGCACTATTTTAGAGTAATTATACCTTTCCGGGACTGAAAAGAATACTTATTTTTATGAATAATCCTCTGAATATGAAAAAACTAATTCTTTTTACTCTATTGACTTCAATTATTGCTATTTCCTTTTCCTGCTCGAAAGATGATAATGGCACCCCTCAAAAAACTAAAACAGAATTACTGACTACCGGAACCTGGAAATTCAGCAGCGCTACTTCTGGTGGAATAGATGTGTCATCATTTTTACAATCCTGTCAGAAAGATAATATCTACACTTTCGCAACTGGCGGTACGGGAACAGTAGATGAAGGCCCTACAAAATGCAATTCCGGGGACCCGCAAACATCTCCCTTTACATGGGCATGGTTAAGTAACGAGACTATGCTTCAACTTTCAACAACACTGTTCTCCGGTGCAGGCGGAGATGTTACACTTATAAGTTTGACTGAAACTGAGTTGGTGGGCTCGATGGTTATATCGGGGCAAACTGTTGTGGCAACGTTTGTTCATTAACCAGAAGATTCAACTTAAATATTTCCCGACTATCGGAACTCTTCTTCCAACGCCAAAGGCTTTTGGCGAAATGCGGATGATGGGGCAAAACTGGTTTCTTTTGTATTCATTTACATTAACCAATTTTAAGACCCTATCCACCAATTTTGCATCGTAGCCTTTTACTTTTATTTCGTCAGGCCCCTGTCTTCTTTCAATGTATTGATATAATACTTTATCGAGTATTTCATACTCTGGAAGTGAATCAGAATCTTTCTGTCCCGGTCTCAATTCAGCGCTGGGTGCTTTTTTAATAATACTTACTGGGATAATTTCTTTTTCCCGGTTAATATACTTCGCCAATGCATAAACCTGTAGTTTATAACAATCTCCCAGCACTCCTAATCCTCCGGCCATATCACCATACAAAGTTCCATATCCGGTTGCCAATTCGCTTTTGTTAGATGTGTTCAATAAAATATATCCAAACTTATTGGCTATTGACATCAGGATATTCCCCCTGCTACGGCTCTGAATGTTCTCTTCTGCAATTCCAAAAGGCAAATCCTTGAAAACCGGTTTTAATGTATCAAGAAAACTGTCGTAAACATCTTTTATAGGAATGATATCATACGGGTTTCCCAGGTTTTCACTTAACCTTACTGCATCACTTATTGAATGTTCAGATGAATACTCAGACGGCATTAAAACAGCTCTTACATTTTCTTTACCCAGTGCCTTGCAGGCTAATGCTAATGTAACGGCACTGTCAATGCCCCCACTGCTTCCAAGAATCGCTTTTGAAAACCCCATTTTAGAAAAATAATCCTGTATGCCGGTAACAATCGCATCATGGATCTCAGCAGTGCAAAGATTTTCATCCAGAACCGGTGGTTCAAGTTCAGCATCCGGCAGATCTTTCGCATTGGTCAAAACCGGTTCTTTAAAAGTTCCGTCATCATTCAATTCTACAATTTGAATATCTTCTTTAAACAGAGGGAGCTGTTTAACAAGATTGGCATATTTATCAAATACTAAAGAACCACCATCAAAGACAATTTCTGTCTGGCTACCCGTGCAATTGCAATAAACCATGGGAAGTTTATACTTTGAAACATTCAGTTTCACAATTGCTTTCCGGTCTTCCACATGTGTATAGTCAAACGGAGATGCTGAAATGTTCAGCATAACATCCGGTTTATGCTTCATCAGCTGATCCATCGGGCAGGTTCTGTAAAGTGGGTTATCGCCAAGATTCCAGATATCCTCACAAATAGTTATGGCCAGTTTTTTACCCTTGAACTCAATTACATTCCAGTCATAGGCGGGTTCAAAATACCTATACTCATCAAAAACATCGTAATTGGGCAAACAGGTTTTGTGTGCAACACCCTTTATCTCCTTTTCGAACAATAAATAGGCAGCATTAAAAAGATCCTTTCCTTCTTTTACAGGGTTTATATCTGGTGCCCCAATCACAACAGCAATTGTATCTGCGTATTCTTTAATAGCATTTATAGCTGATTGGCTCTTTCTAATAAAATCGCTGAACTCCAAAAAATCCCTGGGGGGATAACCGCAAACACATAATTCAGAAAATAGTACGAGGTCAGCACCAAGCGATTTTGCTTTTTCTACCGCACCAATAATTTTCTGGGTATTATCTTCAAAATTCCCGATGTGGTAGTTCTGTTGCGCCAATGCGATCTTCATCTTACAAATTTAGGCGAATGCGTACCGAATTTTTGCTAATGTTTTCTTACCGTATTTTCGCAAAACAACATTCTCCGGAAGGAGACGTTAACTATAACTATGAAAAAATTTATTGGCTTTTTTCTGGCTCTCTCATTAATACTTTCCTGCAACAACAAAAAAAATATTCCCGATGTTTCTGATATAAAAGCAGATTTTGAGTGGATCCGTTTTGACAAGGAGTTTTTTGCCATTGACAGCGATAATGTGATACCCGGTCTGAACCAGCTTCAGCAAAAACACCCGATGCTTACCGGCATTTTCCTTCAGAGTATTCTTGGACTTGACAGCGCTTCTGTAGTTCCCGGTGTAAGGCAATTTCTTAGTTTGAGCAACAGGTTGTATGACACTATAAATACAGTTTTCAAAAACACTTCAGATATTGAGAAAGAATTCAAAAAGTCTTTTCAATTTGTCAAATATTATTTTCCAAATTATAATATTCCAAATGTCGCTACTGTTGCAGGGCCGGTTGATGCGCTGGCCCAGTCTGAAAGTGGTCCCACTCCAGATTTTCTCCGCCCGGGTTTATTAGGCATCAGCCTTCAATTTTACCTTGGAAAGAATTTCTCAATCTATAAAGATCCTTTCTTTATCGAAAATGTTGCTCCCACTTACAGAAGCCGCCGTTTCAGCAAGGAATATATTGTATCCGACGCAATGAAATTAATATCGGAAGACTTGTTTCCTTACCAGGCAAGCAGTAAATCATTAATTGAGCAAATGGTTGAAAAAGGGAAACAATGGTATATTCTTGACAAGTTTCTGCCCACTACCCCGGATTCTATTAAAACCGGATATACACAACAACAACTTGACTGGTGCACGGAGAACGAAGGGTTAATATGGAGTTATATTGTAAAAAATGAAGACCTGAATTCATTGAATCCTGTCGTTATTCAAACTTATATTGGTGAAGCGCCGTTCACACAAGGGTTTTCGCAGGAACTGTCGCCGGGCAACCTCGGTCAATGGTTGGGCTGGCAGATCGTAAAAAAATTTGTGTCAAAGAATAAAGAAATGACACCAGATGAAGTGATGCTTACTGATACCAGAAAAATAATTAATGAGGCGAAATACAAACCGAAGTAAGATCAGTTTCCTTTGAAGGGAGCTACCATTTCAAATGCAGGAATACTGACCTCAAACATTTTTTTACTGTGCAGATTTTCCATTTGATAAGTTCCGAACATCCGTCCCATTTCGGATCTTAGGTTGCACCCACTGACGTATTGATAATTTTCACCGGGTTGTAATGTGGGCTGAACACCTACTACTCCTTCCCCTTCCACTTCTCTGTGAGAACCGTTACTGTCAAAAATGAACCAATGACGACGATGTAATTTTACCGGGAATGAATTATGATTTTCGATAGAGATTCTGTAGGCAAACATAAATTCTGACTGCAGCGGGTTGCTGTAATCAGATTGGTAAAATGTTTCAACACTCACCTTAACCCCTTCCGATATCATACTGGTCATACGGTAAAAATAAACAAATTGCCTGAGAAGTTTATTAACCTCTTATTTTACGTCATTTCGGTCGCCAGATCGTAATTTTGCCCACTCCTAAACAAATTCAGATTATGAAAATAGCTGTAGCGAAAGGTGATGGAATTGGTCCTGAAATTATGGATGCTGTACTGAAAATTTTTGAAGCCAATAAAGTGCCCCTTGAATATGATTTTGTTGAAATGGGCAAGTGGGTATTTGACAAGGGGTATAATAATGGGATGACTCCTGCTGCAAAACAAACCATTGAAAATCTGGGGTTACTTTTCAAAGGCCCTATGGAAACTCCAAAAGGTAAAGGAGTAAAAAGTATTAATGTTACCGCCCGTAAAACCTGGAACACTTTTGCCAATAAAAGAGCTTTTCAAAGTCTTCATGGCGTTGATACAGTATTCAGCAAAGCCGGAATCCCAATCGATATTACTGTCGTAAGAGAAAATATTGAAGATACATATGGTGGCATAGAGCATATGCTGACACATGATGTGGCTTTAAGTCGTCGTTTTATTACTCGCCCAGGAAGTTTGCAGGTTATAAGATATGCCTTCGAAATGGCCCGCCAGAAAAAAGCAAAACGAATTACATGTGGCCACAAAGCGAACATCATGAAGCTAACCGATGGATTATTTCTTGAATGTTTTTATGAAGTTGCTAAAGAATATCCTGATCTTAAAGCGGATGATGTGATTGTCGATGATCTGTGTATGAAACTTGTGACCCGACCAGATCTTTTTGATGTGGTTGTACTCACCAATTTGCAGGGTGATATTGTAAGTGATCTTTGTGCTGGTTTGGTGGGAGGTCTTGGCTTTGCCCCTTCAGCAAACATTGGTGATCATATTTCAATTTTTGAAGCAGTTCATGGAACTGCCCCTGATATTGCCGGTAAAAACATTGCTAACCCAACCGCCTTGTTGTTAAGCGGATTTGCGATGCTTCGTCATGTGGGTCTAACGGAAAACGCAGCTATTATTGAAAATGCTTTATTATATACTCTTGAAACGGGTATTCATACCGGGGACTTTGGTGACAGATCAAAACCTTCTGTTAATACAACAGAGTTTGCAGATGCCATCATCAGTAACTTTGGTAAGAAACCTGAGATAGGAGCAAAAGAAGTTATTCCTAACAAGCCTGGAACTCCTGCACCATTGAAACTGGAAATAAATTCAATGATGGTATCGCAGGAAACAGAGGCGGAAATAATTGCAGGAGTTGATCTTTTTATTGAAAGCGACGAGCAACCTATGGTCATTGCTGAAAAATGTAAACGTCATGCAGGTGTGAAATTCAATTTGATCAACATCAGTAACAGGGGTACACAGGTTTGGCCGACAGGTTCTGTTTATACCAATCTCGTCAACCAGTATAATGTACGATTTGAAAGTATTAATGATGAACCGCTCAACCAGCAGGATGTTATAGGTTTATACGTAAGTATGAGCGGTAACTTCAAAGTTTGCTCATTAGAACTCTTGAATAAATGGGGAGATAAGAAAGCTTATAGCCTGGCGCAAGGACAATAAAACTTGTAGCTTCAATTAAAGATATTTCTATGTCACTTGATACAATTCGATACACAAAAGATGAAATAACGGTATTGTGGAAACCAAATGTCTGCATTCATTCGGGTATTTGTGCTAGGGGCCTGCCGGGTGTATTTGATCCAAAGAGAAGACCGTGGATTGATCTATCACAGGCCGAAAAGCAGCAAATAATTGACCAGGTAAAAAAATGTCCAAGCGGTGCTTTGAGTCTGGAAATAAAGGAAAACAGTTAAAGTCGTTACTTCGACATGTTGCTTTAAATATTTTATCCTCCTGATTTTTTGGAGTTTTTATAACCATTTTTTTGCAACCATTGTAATACTTTTTCTCTTTGATCTCCCTGCACAATAATTTCTCCTTCCTTTGCTGAACCACCAGTGCCACAGAATGTCTTTAATTTCTTTCCCAGGTCCTCAAGATCTTCTTGTTTCCCGATAAATCCTTCAATAAGGGTTACTGCTTTACCAGCTCGTTGTTTAGTATCCAGCTTTATTCTCAGCTTTTGTTGACCAGGAGTTAGTGTTTCTGAATTATCCCGCTCTGGCTCGAATGAAAAATCAGGATCAGTACTGTATACAAATCCTCTTGCATCTGGTCTATTCTTTTTTGACATGCTTAAACTATTACTGCTTTAAGACTAAGATCGAGGCTTTTCGCCTGGTGTATCAATGCGCCAACGCTTACATAGTCAACACCGGTTTTGGCATATTCTTCAATATTATCAAGATTAATTCCTCCGCTGGCTTCTGTTTCGAATTCCCCATTAATTACCTGCAACGCTTCTTCAATTTCTTTTGGCTTAAAATTATCAAGCATTATCCTGGAAATTTTTCCTTTTCCTGACGCTATTACTTTTTTAACGTCATCAACACTCCTGGTTTCTACTTCTATTTTCAATCCGGGTTTTTTATTTCGTACATATTCATCTGCCAAATCAATAGCTTTTTCTATCCCACCGCAATAATCAATATGATTATCTTTTAGCATTATCATATCAAATAGTCCAAACCTGTGATTAACACCTCCTCCTATTCTGACAGCTTCCTTTTCCAATAACCGGAAATTGGGTGTAGTTTTTCTCGTATCCAGCAACCTTGTTTTATACCCTTTCAGTTTCTGAACATACTGATTTGTCAATGTTGCTATACCGCACATTCTTTGCATGCAGTTTAAAACTACTCTTTCACAACTTAAAATGGTATGAATATGTGCTTCGACTTCAAAAGCCTTTTCACCTTCTGTCATTTGTTCGCCATCCTTCTTATAGGGAATAAATATGGCCCGGGGCTCTTTTAGAAAAAAGATCTTTTCTGCAATGCCCAGCCCTGCCAGTATTCCTTTATCTTTTATTTTTAAAACGGCTTTGCCTTTCGCATCAGGAGAAATACACGACAATGTTGAATGATCACCGTCTCCGATGTCTTCAGCCAATGCTTCACTTATCAAATGTTCCAGTTGTGCTTCGAAACTCATTATCCAAAAATACTATTACTCTGCATGAGTTAATGGACAAAAAAAGCCCCGTTATAAAACGGGGCTTTTCGCTATTGTTTTAATAGTTATTCAATTGACTGAAACCGGATTTCTTTTACAACTTCTTTACCGTTTTTACTTTTCATAAATACATTGGTTCTGAAATTGCCTGCACCGGTTTGTAAAGTACCGATACAAAAATGTCCGCCGGGGGAATCCCCTTTATGTTTAAGGTCAAAACCTCTTACACCATTATTTCCAAAGAAATCTTTGATTATTAACTGTGCCTGGGCCTTACTGTAGCTGTCACTTTTTTCCGGTAAAGTCAGTTCCACGTTATCATCAAAATATCGTGAAAGTTCAGTTGCATTTCCGGAACGCAAAGCACCTATCACTTCATCTATATTACTGTTTTGAGTAAAAAATGATGAAAACACCACAATTGTTCCAAGCAGCAGAGTTTTAAATATTGCTTTCATAACAAAAATGTTTTCATAGGTATATTAATCTAAAAACATGCCACAGAAAAAGGCTGACATCGACAAGTACTAAAATACTAAAAATCAACATCTTTTTTCTCTTTTTCTGCTGTCAAATAAGGGATTTGGGTGTAGTTTTACAGGGTACGGATGGGCATTGTTCCCTGAAAATGAATGTAATTATACTAATATCAAACTGTTGATAAAAAATGTCAGTAAAAAAAGTCATTTTGGTCATCATGGACGGATGGGGATTAGGAAAAGTTGCATCAGCTGATGCGATCCAAAACGCTAATGTTCCGTTCACAAAATCTTTGTATAAAAAATATCCCAACACTACCCTGGTAACCTGTGGAGAAGCAGTAGGACTGCCAGATGGTCAGATGGGAAACTCAGAAGTCGGGCACCTAAACCTTGGGGCTGGAAGGATCGTTTACCAGGAACTTCAACGAATCAATGTAGCTATCAGGGACGGCTCTTTTGCAAAAAATGAATCTCTGTTAAAATCGGTCAGGTTAGCAAAAAAAGAAAATAAGTCATTGCATTTAATGGGCCTTGTAAGTAATGGCGGGGTGCATTCCCATATCAATCACCTGAAAGCAATTATTGATGTATGCAAAAAAGAAGGACTTGAAAAAGTATTTATTCATGCTTTTACAGATGGAAGAGATTGCGATCCCAAAAGTGGCCAGGGATTTATAAAGGACCTGAATGATTACTTGAAAGACAGTAATGCAAAAATAGCCTCTATTACAGGACGATACTATGCTATGGACAGGGATAAAAGATGGGAACGCATAAAACTTGCCTATGATGTCTTGGTTAAAGGAAAAGGAAATAATGCTACTGATCCTGTAGAAGCTGTAAAACAATCCTATGAGAATAACATTACAGATGAGTTTATAAAACCCGTTGTAATAACTGACGAAAACAAAACTCCCATTGCGACTATAAACAATGATGATGTGGTAATTTGTTTTAATTTCAGAACAGATCGTTGCAGAGAGATCACCCAGGTTTTGACACAAACAGATTTTCCTGAGTTTGACATGAAAAAGTTGTCATTGAACTATACCACAATGACAGAGTATGACAAAACTTTTAAGAACGTTAATATCATCTTTGATAACGACAATCTTAACAATACACTGGGTGAGATTCTGGAACAGAATCATTTGCGGCAGATAAGAATTGCAGAAACTGAAAAATATCCTCATGTTACTTTTTTCTTCAGTGGTGGAAGAGAGGTTCCTTTTGAAGGAGAAAAAAGGATAATGATTCCTTCTCCTAAAGTAGCAACCTATGATCTTCAACCCGAGATGAGTGCCTATGAGGTTACCAATGCTCTTTTACCTGAAATTGAAAATCAAACAGCGGAATTCATTTGTCTTAACTATGCAAATGCTGATATGGTGGGCCATACCGGAGTTTGGGAAGCAGCGATTAAAGCGGTGGAAACGGTTGACACCTGCGTTGAAAAAATCGTTACTGCGGCATTAAAAAATGAATACACAATATTCCTGACTGCCGATCATGGCAACTCAGATTATATGATCAATGAGGATGGCTCTCCCAATACTGCACATACATTAAACCCGGTCCCTTTATTTATTATTGACAATAAATGGAACGGCAAGGTTAAGCCAGGTAAACTTGGTGATATTGCTCCGACAATATTAACTGTTATGGGGCTGCCCGTACCTGCTGAAATGACTGGTAATATTTTAATTGAGAAATCTTAATTTCAGACAAATTAAATCACATGCTTAATAAAATTCTGTTGTTGCTTCTTGCAGTATTGATTGTGATTCAATTTATACACCCCTCAAAAAACAAATCAGAAGGTATTCAACCAAATTTTATTGGTAAAGTATATCCCATTCCCGATGATGTTAATACTATTCTTGCCAAAGCTTGTAATGATTGTCATAGCAATAATACCCGTTACCCATGGTATTCAAAACTACAGCCAGTTCATTGGTGGCTGAATAGTCATATTAAAGACGGGAAGAAACATATCAACTATGATGAATATACCAACAAGTCATTACGTAACCAATATCATAAAATGGAAGAAACAATTGAAATGGTGAAGGATGGGAAAATGCCGTTGAATTCTTATACCTGGGTACATAAAGATGCAAAGCTTACTTCAGAAGAAAAAAACAAATTGATAAACTGGGCCCAATCTGTAATGGATACTATGAAAGCCAGGTATCCGATTGATAGCCTGGTAAGAAAGAAATAATATCAATTATAAATATCTGTTTAAATTGAAAACTACTGCTCAAAAGAAAATAAGCTTTTTTTTCATGATTCTATGGCTGATGCCAATACTTCTGACATTATCATTTATCATTAAGAGGCATACTATTCGAAGTGAAATGAAGGAAAATCTGAAGGCGGAGAATCTTCAAAAAGTAGTTTTGAAAAAAAGCGAAGTAAAATGGGTTGACGATCATGAGATCTGGGTAAACAACCAGCTGTTTGACATTAAGACCAAAAGCTCTGAAGACGGAGTTTTTACTTTCACGGGCATTTTTGATGAAAATGAAACAGAACTGATGCAAAACGAAAAAGAAGCTGAGGAAAAGGACAACGAAAATACTCTTATCCGGTTTTTAAAACTTATTAATAACAGTTACTATAATTGCTTATCGCCATGGCACATTGCTCTTAAAATTAACTGTGCTTCTTTCCCTGATAAGTCATCTGAGATCGTTTCCGCATTTTGTGAAGTAATTACTCCTCCTCCCCAATTCGTCTAACCGGTTTCAGCCAACTCTATTTATTATTTACATTAAAAACTATTATTTATGAGCAACAGGTATCTGTTTGCTATGCTGTGTATTTTAAGCATTTCAACCTGCATTTACGCACAGGAAGATTCTCTTAAGGAAAAAAGTCTTGAAGAAGTGATACTTTCAGCAAACAAATGGGAACAAAAACTAAATGAAGTACCAAACAAAATTGTCAAAATCAATAAAACCGATATTCTCCTGAACAATCCTCAAACTTCTGCCGACATGTTAGGACAAACCGGATCGGTTTTCATACAAAAAAGTCAGCTAGGAGGCGGTAGTCCAATGATTCGGGGATTTGCCACTAACCGTGTTTTACTTGTTGTGGATGGAGTACGAATGAATAATGCCATATACAGAAGCGGTAACCTGCAAAATGTGATCAGTATAGATGCTTTAAGCATTGAAACAGCCGAAGTAATATTTGGACCCGGGTCACTTATTTATGGGAGCGATGCAATTGGGGGAGTAATGGATTTTCACACACTCCAGCCCCGTTTATCCCAAAAAGACAAAATGGTATCAAAAATAAATGCGTCTGGCAGGTATTCAACCGCAAATAAAGAAAACACAATCCATGCGGATATTAACCTGGGATGGAAAAAATGGGCTGTTTTATCATCCTTTTCTTACAGCGATTTTGATGATCTTAAAATGGGTAAAAATGGGGGGCAGGCGGGTTACCTCCGCCCGGAATACGTAGAAAGGCAAAATAATGCGGATGTGATTGTTCAAAATACAAACCCACATATACAGCGTTTCAGTGGTTACAACCAATTGAATTTTTTACAGAAAGTAAGATTCAAACCGACAGAATTCTGGGATCTCCAATACAGCTTTACATACGCCAAAACCGGTAATGCCCCAAGATATGACAGGCTTATCCAATACAGAAACGGAGCATTAAGATTTGCAGAATGGTATTACGGTCCTATGCTTTGGAAAATGCATAATATGCAAGTATTGAATTCGAAAAGGAATAAGGTTTATGACGAAGTCCGTTTTACGATTGCCTATCAGGATTATGAAGAATGCAGGATCGACAGAACAAGAAACAACAATAACCGGAATAGACAGGTTGAAAACGTTGATGCAATCAGCGTTAATATCGACGCTGCCAAAACACTTGGGAAAGGACAATTGTTCTATGGTCTGGAGTATGTCTATAATAAAGTCGGATCATTTGGAGAGAAGACAAACATTAGCAACAACACAGTTACCCCTTATGTAAGCCGCTATCCTGATGGCAGTACCTGGAGTACGAGCAGCATCTATGGCAACTACAAAATAAACCTGCACCCTCAGCTGACATTAACCACCGGTTTGCGGTATAGTTATAATACACTGGAAGCAAAATTTGACACCACTTTTATCAAGTTCCCTTATAAAAATGCTGAAATTAAAGACGGTTCTTTAACAGGAAATGCCGGATTGGTTTTCCGGCCTACAGAAGGATGGCAGTTAAATGGAAATATCTCAACAGGTTATCGTATGCCAAACGTGGATGATATTGGAAAATTGTTTGAAAGTACTCCCGGCAATATAACAGTTCCAAACCCGAATCTAATGCCGGAATATGCCTGGAATTTTGAGATAGGTGTAAGCAAAAAAGTTCCCGGAAAATTCAGTTTTGAGGTGAACGCATTTCACACTATCCTGAACAACGCAATTGTAAGACGTCCATCAACTTTCAATGATCAGGACAGTATTCTGTTTGATGGAACATTAAGTCGTGTGGAAGCTCTTCAAAATGTCGCCAAAGCTACAGTTTGGGGATTTCAGGGAGATGCCGAAATTCATATCACTCACGATCTTGTTCTGCAAACGCATGCCAATTGGATAAATGGTAAAGAAACAGATGATGTTAATGACAAACAGGTTCCACTGCGTCATGCACCTCCTTTTTATGGAAATACTCTACTGAAATGGAATAAAAATAAGTTTATAGCTGAAGCATACGCAGTTTATAACAGTAAGATAAAAAATGAAGATCTGGCCCCTTCAGAAAAATCAAAAACTGACATATATGCCAAGGATGCTAATGGGAATCCCTATTCCCCGGGGTGGTATACATTAAATCTTAAGGCTTCATACCAGCTAATAAAGAATATTTTACTGGCAGCAGGATGGGAAAATATGACCAACCAACGATATCGACCCTATTCCTCTGGAATTGTTGCCGCAAGTTCGAATTTTATCATTTCCTTTCGACTCTCTTTATAATCCTCATAAAGGCCTGTATAATACAGGCCTTTATGCTGCTTTTACTGATATTATGAACATTTCACATAGATCGGGTTCTATCAGAAATACCGACCTGTATTTCAGAATAACTACTTAAAACCCAGATCAAATTTTACAGATATGTGCAGCATCCTTACAGGAAAATTGTCTAATTTACAGGCAACCACAGGTAGTTATGACTGAGGAAGCCATTATAAAAGGATGTTTGAAAAACGATGCCACCGCCCAAAGGGAGTTATACAACCGGTATAGCTCAAAAATGCTGGCAGTGTGTTATCGTTTTGCTCATAATAGGGAAGATGCTGAGGATATGCTACAGGAAGGATTTATTAAGGTCTTTTTACAGATTCACACTTTTGAAAACAGGGGGGCTTTTGAAGGCTGGATCCGGAGAATAGTTGTCCATACCTGTATTAACATTCTGAAGAAGAATAAGAAGTTCAATGAAAGTGTAGATATCATTCATGCAACAGGAATACAGGTGAGGGAAGACAGTGTTCCGGCCATTATCCAGGCAAAGCAGGTTGTAGAGTGTATAAGATTGTTACCGATTGGCTACAGAACCGTTTTGAACCTGTATGCAATAGAAGGTTACAGTCACCGTGAAATAGCAGGGCTTTTAGATATAGAGGAAAGTACAAGCAGGAGCCAGTACACAAGAGCAAAAGCGATGCTTGAAGATATATTGATAAGAAAAAAAATATTGCAAAAACCAAAAGCACATTCAGATTGGCTGGTGGCTGTTGGCAGGAGGCATTAAAAATTGTACCCTAAAACACTGACTGGTTATGCAAGACAGATTTAACAGTGATTTTGAGCAGTTTGTTAAGCAGAATGCTGATCAATACCGGATGTTCCCGTCAGAAAAGGTGTGGAAAGGAATTCATAGTTCACTTCATACCCGGAAATGGTGGTATGGTTTGGGCATTCTTCTTCTCCTCATAACCTCAGGTATCGTAACATGGGTAATGGTTTTAACCCCATCGGATAAAAAATCACTGGCTGAAGCAAAAAATATTAAATCTCCGGCAATTGTTAGGCCAGGTTACACTACCAGCAAAAGGAATATTACCGGCAACTATGAAAAAGTTGTAGTTATTCCGGCAAAATCAAAAATTGATTCAAAAAACACTTCTTTGAAGTCAGAGTATTTTGCTCAAAAAAATCTCTTTTTGAAAGACCCTGCTACTGGCTATGACAATCAATTTTTCCCTGATTTAAAACAACCTGGTCAAATTGAGGAAACAGGAGCCGCAATAGCGAATATTAACTTTACTGTTACTGCTAAAAAAGGAGCTGATGTCATCACCCAAAAAATTCCATCATCTCCAGGAAACATAAAGCAGACGTTTACGACAGTTAATGATCCTGTCGTTGCTATTGCAGATCATACAGAATTTTCTGAAGAATCTAATATTACGCTGAATCCTGAAAAATCATTTACTCTCAGGGAAAACCGCACTACTGTTGCTGGAGAGATGTATCCTCTGACAATCGAAAGTGTTTTGAATACTTATAAATATACCGGTAAGAAGAGGAAGCTTACCTGGCAAATGTATTTTGTCCCAACAATCAGTTATCGTAAGTTAAAAGAAAACAAGGCATTCATTGAAGCAGCCAGGGCTAATAATTCAATAGCTACTTATACATGGGTGTCAGATGTAAATAGTGTTGTTAAACATAAACCTGATCTTGGATTCGAAGTTGGCTTCAATACTTTTTATCCACTTACGAAAAGGTTAAGGTTGACCGGAGGTCTCCAGTTTAATGTTAGTAAGTATGATATCCGTGCCTATCGTTATCCCGGTGAAGTAGCAACAATTGCATTGAACAATGGAACTGGTGCAAATTCTGTTTCAACCATTACAACTTATAGAAACCTGGGCGGCTCTGCTGATACTAAATCTAATTGGCTTCGAAATCTTTATTTCTCCGCCTCTGCGCCTATTGGTGCTGAGTTCTTACTGGTTAAAAATAAAAAATCATATGTTGGTGTCGGAAGTACTATTCAGCCAACTTACATATTGGGCAACCAGGCTTATCTCCTCTCAACAGATTATAAAAACTACGCTGAAGTTCCATCCCTGATCCGCAGATGGAATGTTAATACAGGACTAGAAATATTTGCAGGCTTTAACATAGGTAATACTAAACTTCGTGTTGGGCCCCAGGCCAGGTATCAGTTACTTTCCAGTTTCAGGAAAGAATACCCTGTTAAAGAGCAACTTTTTGATTTTGGTTTGAAAGTGGGTATCACATTAAAGTAGACCCGATACTAACTGCCTGCTTTGCTTGAAAATATCCCGGCCAATTGAATAAGCCGGGATATTTGTTTAAGAACCTTTCAATAATTTTATAGAATGAAATCATCACTTAGATGGACCTGTTGTTTGTTTATTCTTTTATCGGCATGTAAATCATCAAAAAAAGAAGAGCCCAAGAACTTTATTTCGATTGTTTCACTGATAAAAAAACAGGTGGCACATATTGATACCTCATTATATTCCATAAAAAAAGTTACCGTTATTGACAGCCTTCATAGTGATACGGCCTATATTCAGAGAGAAGACTTTAACAATGCAGCTAAAGAATTCCTGGAGGTGCCTGACCTTTCTGTCAGAAAAGTTGCTAAAAGATACAAAGAAGAGCCGGCAAGATATGATGAGTTGCTCGGCAGGGTTATCATAACCTATTCTGCTATTAATCCTGCAAAAGAGGAGTATAAAACACAGGAAATGCTGGTAACCCCAAATATTGCTTCCGGCGACAGGGTAAATACCATTATAATAAACCGGAATTATAAAGAAGGCGATGTTGCAGTTACAAAGAACCTTCTCTGGCAAATGGACAAAAGTTTTCAGATAACTACGACCCGTCAAAAAGAAGGTGAGGCAGAAAAAACAGTGGTTACAAAAGTAATCTGGACTGAGGACGAACAGGAATGACATCCGAAGAGTTTCGACATATAGCACCAACAATTCCCCGGGAACCCGGCATATATAAATACTTTGATGGTAATGATAATCTGCTGTATGTAGGAAAGGCCAAGAATCTCAGAAAAAGGGTAAGTTCTTATTTTACAAAAAAACTTACCAATTACAAGACTCATGAGCTTGTTCACAGAATAGAAAGAATCGATTACATGATCGTTAATTCGGAGCAGGATGCTTTCTTACTGGAAAACACATTAATCAAACAATTTCAACCCCGTTTTAATATCAATTTAAAGGATGATAAAAGCTTCCCGTTTATCATTATTAAAAACGAACCCTTCCCAAGGGTCTTCCTTACCCGTAAGAAAACGGATGATGGCTCTGAGTACCTGGGGCCGTATACTTCCGTTAAGAAGGTCAGGGAATTGTTACAATTCATTCGCCAAACAATTCCCTTAAGAACCTGCACACTGAATCTTACCGAAAACAATATTAAAAAGAGAAAATTCAAAGTATGCCTGGAGTATCATCTTGGAAATTGCAAAGGGCCGTGTGAAGGACTGCAATCTGCTGAAGAATATAATGAAGATCTTGAAAGGGTGAGAAAACTTCTTAAAGGCGATTTGTCTCCTGTTATTAAGCATTTCAAAGAAGAAATGAAAAGACATACCCTGTCCCTCGCTTTTGAAAAAGCCGAAATCATAAAGAAAAAAATTGAATTTTTAGAAAGCTATCAGTCAAGATCATTAGTTGTAAGTGCCCGGGCAGGCAATCTTGATGTTTTTTCTCTTCTTAAAGAAAAAAATACGGCATTCGTTAACTACCTGATGGTTAGAAATGGTACAATAATACAGACACAAACAACACGGGTAGAAACTCACCTCGACGAAACCGAAGACGAGATATTATCTTTTTCCATTGCGAGACTCAGGTCCGACTTCAATAGTGACGCAAAGGAAATAGTAGTACCATTAGCTATTAATTATCCCCAGGATGAAACCCTGATAACTGTCCCTGTCCGGGGCGATAAAAAAAAGCTACTTGAATTATCTGAAAAAAACGTCAGGCACTACATCGAAGAGTTGAAAAACAAAGAGAGACTTCAAATAAGCAGTAAGGGAAAAAACAACAGCGTCGTTCTGGAGCAAGTGCAAAGGGATCTTAGATTAACTGATTATCCGGATCACATTGAATGCTTTGATAACTCAAATTTTCAGGGCAGTTATCCTGTTTCAGCAATGGTTTGTTTCAAAAATGGCGAGCCCAGTAAAAAAGACTATCGGCTTTTTAATGTAAAAACTGTTCAGGGAATTAATGACTTTGCCACTATGAAGGAAGCCGTATTGAGACGTTATAAAAGGCTTATCAATGAGCAAAAACCATTTCCACAGCTAATTATTATTGATGGCGGAAAAGGGCAGTTAAATGCAGCTTTTGAAGCCATGAAAGAAATTAAGGCAGAAGGCAGGACAACTCTTGTTGGATTGGCGAAAAATGAAGAAGAAATTTTCTTTACGGGTGATTCACAATCACTAAAACTTCCCCTTAATAGTAATAGCCTGAAACTGATCCGCCGGATAAGAGATGAGGTCCATAGATTTGGAATAAATTTTCATCGAAAAAAGCGAAGCAAAGGAACTTTCAAAAATGAACTGGAAGAAATTCCCGGCATTGGAATAAACAGCGCTAATACCCTTCTAAAGCACTTCAAATCTGTAAAAAATATCAAGGAAACCGCTCTCTCTGAGAATGCCGAAACCAGTATTGGTGAATTAATTGGACTTGCTAAAGCTAAAACCCTGATTAAATATTTTATTGAGTCAGATAACATCAGTAAGTAGAGCAGGTTACATGTGCTATAATCAAAAAAAACAAACTATAAATCTATGATAGTCAACAAAAAAAATGGGGCCCGGATAGAAATCCAGCCCCGTTTTTAAAATCCAATATCCTATGAAAAACCGAGACGAAAATACGACAATTCTCCAATTTTCCTATAGG
>DAOLIV010000004.1:0-207238 GCA_035328345.1 Chitinophagaceae bacterium
AAATTCCAAGACTTCTTAAAATAGCCGGTAAATTTTGAATACTTCCGTCTATTGTTGCCCCATTGGTATCTGCTTTCACATAAAAAAAACCCTTCCATGCCACCATATGGGATGTAAACAGGTATGGTTTTATTGTTTTATCATAAATAGGGATATTCATTTCTGATAATATCGTAAATACAATTACTATACTCATAGTTGCAATAATCGGCCCGATAGAATTTTCCGCAAATATGCTTAATAAAAATGCCAATGCAGCCACTGTAACCAGGGCAACTGAAGCATACCCAAATGCTGCAAAATACCTCCACAAAACATCGGCGCTTTTCATTTGATCAATTCCTGCTGATCTCAGAACCACCAGATCATTCGTACCAAACAATAACATACTGCCAAATAATGCTAAAGCTGCCATCCAGATCAACAACAATATTGTATAGATAGCAGAGGCGGCGAATTTCACCGTCATATATTCAGTTCTGCTTATTGGTTTGGCAAGTGAAAGTCTCAAAGTACCCATATTTGCTTCTCCTGCTACAGAATCACCCGCAATTAACGCCACCAGCAAAGGCATTTGTATCAATAATGTATTTAAAATAATAAAACATATAAGATAGCCATTGAGCATTTTTCCTTTAAAATGATCATCAATAATAAATGAGCCATCAAGATTATTTAACAGCAGGTCCAGGTAAGCCTTTCCATCAAATTTCAATGCAATCTGTATAAGAAGGATAATAGCAGTAATAGCCCCAAAAGCTATATATGTTCTTGGTCTCTTAAATATTTTAAACAACTCAATTTTTAATAGCTTCCACATTCTGCCTGCTGTTTGTCAGTGATAAAAAATACTCTTCTAATGAATGTTTTGAGTAAAAAGAAGTGACATTTAAATTAAGCTGAATGGTCTCGTTTAAAATGGATGGTACCTGATCCCTGTGCAATTTCAATAATATACAGTCGTTTCGTCTTTCTAAAATAAATTTACTTAAATGCGATGCCTGGAGTTTGCTATACGCAAGCTCATCATTCAGTGTTTTTAATTCCACTACCGTTTCAGAAGGATCAAATAATTCATTCACCTTTCCTTCAACCAATTTCCTGCCTTTATCAATTATCAGCATTGAATCCGCAATCATTTCAACTTCACTCAATATGTGGGATGAGATGAGTAAGGTCTTTTTTAAATCCTTGCTGAAATGTAAAATCAGTTTTCTGATATCAGCAATACCCTGCGGATCCAATCCATTAGTGGGTTCATCTAATATTAATAATGAGGGATCATGGACCGTTGCGATGGCAATACCTAAACGCTGTTTCATTCCCTGTGAAAATGTTTTCACCTTACTATGTGCCCTGTCGGCAAGCCCAACCAACGCCAATTGCTCCTTTATTTTCTGTTCTGGGATTTTTATTCCGCTCATCAATGCGAAAATCCTCATGTTTTCCAAAGCTGTGAGGTATTTATATAAGTCCGGTCTTTCAATAATGGCTCCTGTTTGTTTTAAAATTTCTTTTCTGTGCTTTTTTAGATCCAATCCGAACATTTCAATGAACCCTGATGTTGGCTGGATCAAAGTCAGCAGCATCCGGATTGTTGTGGATTTACCGGCGCCATTCTGACCCAGGAATCCATATACTTTTCCCGACTCCACTGAAAAAGTGAGGTCATCAACCGCTTTAATTTCCCCAAATTTTTTTGAGAGATGGCTAACCCTGATCACTTCACTCATATCACCATGTTAATGCTTTTCAGGCTAAAATGTTCAGTCTGAAACAGAATAATAAATTACTTTCTCAAAATATATTTTTGAAAAGACTTGTATTTTCTTCAACCAGTTATTAGGTTTGTACTGTTCGGAAAACCACAGATACCCACGTAAAACTACGATAAACACCTGTACCCATCCATCCTGATTAACCTCACGTACAGCATTTACGAAGTTTATTGATATCGGGTATTCCAATACCGAAACTAACATCCAATATTTCTGTGGGGACTTTGAAGCTATTTTTCAAAACCCTTAGAAATGACTAAGCACTTAATTTTTATACTTCTTCTTTCATTAAAAATTTATTCTCAATCCGGGAATGAAGATTTTTCGAATTATATAATAATACCCCAGAGTCACCTGTTGGTTTTTGCAGCTTATGATTCTTTATCAGACGCAAGGTTCATAAAAGTTTCTGGTGAAACAGATAACCAAAGAACAGTTATTAAGTGGACCATTGACGAAAACAAAACAGCTGATATGTTTGAGGTTGAAAAAAGCGTAGAGGGAGAAAATTACCGGCTTGTCGCCCTGGTATTTGCTTCAGAAAAATCCTCTAAGGAAAATTATTGGTTTGTTGACAAAGCTGATGAGAAAAAAGTAAAATACAGGGTAAAGCTTATCAATAAAGACAAAAAGGAAGAATATTCACAAATTATTGAAGTGGATCCTGTTGAAGCTTAAACTAAAAAAACTACTATGTCAGTAATCACAAAATATTCGATCCGTGAAGGATTTAACAGATTGAAAAAAGCTTTTGAAAAAATTATACGACAAAAAAAGAAGCAACCCCAGCCTTCGCTTGTATTACAACCTGTTCGCAGAAATAATTTGAGGGGTACAGATCTATAGAAACGTTTTCATTCACTTAGAGTACCAACAGAGGACCGGCCCTTTTTTCAAAGGGCCTTCTCTTTTTTATCCTTTTCCGAGATAGGTTTGAAGGTTAGCCACATATTCCTCGAAAGCCTTAATTCCCTTCCTGGTTATTTTACAGATTGTCTGCGGGTAATTATCCTTGAACTGTTTAATCACATCAATGTAACCAACATCTTTTAATTTTTGAATTTGCACACTCAGGTTTCCGGCCGTTGAATTCGTTTTTTCCCTTAAAAAAGTAAATTCGGCCTCTTTCACGCCTATCAATAATGAAATAACCGCAAGCCTTAATTGAGAATGTAATATGGGATCTAACTCTTTAAACATCTGTTTTTGCCAACTCCAGTTTTGCTTTCCGGTGATCTTTTTTCATTATTATGCCTGGCACCAGCCATGATACAATAGCAGAGAAAGCTACCAATAACAGATCAATTTTAATTATCGTAAATAATGAGATCACACAACATACCCAGCAGATAATTCCTCCCCAAAACATCGGCCTGAACCTACAGGCAGCTCCTGTTACAAAAGTCGGTAAGCCATACAGAAGAAGGAAAAGCGATGAAATATATTCAGATAATTGAAATGCTAAAGCATGACCTGACAGTGATTTATATTCAATTGCTGCTGGTTCCCAATCCCGAAATAGAATATTGATAATAACTATCATTAAGAAGATGCTGATTCCAAACCCAAGCCAGATATAATCCATGTAGGCATCATCATACGATTTGACTCTTTTTTCTTTCTTTTCCCTGACCGTAATAAAGACTTGAGGAATTACTGCGATGATCGTCAGAAGATATATATCAAACGGAAGCCTGAAGTCAAATTGTATCTCTGCTAATTTCACCAGAGAACATAAGGCAATGATGGAACCCCACATAATAGCTCCTATGCCTGTATTATAATAAGAATTCTTGGCCTTGTTGATCATAGATGTGATCAGGTCAATACTCTCCTTTTCAGTCAGGTGAACTTCCTGGTGTGCCATGTTAAATTAATTTTGAACTGATTTATTTCTGTACCTCATCATATATGCAGGTATAATATAGCTTATTAAAATAGCGGCTGAACCAAATAATATTTGAAAATCATATTCAACAAATGTCGAAACAATAGCTAATCCGGATGCAGTCAATCCTCCTACGATAAGAGGCTTGAACCTGATAATACTTCCTGACACAAATGTTCCCAAACCATATAACATAATAAAAAACGGAAAAACTGCAGACCCCCACCCAATCTTTGAAAGAATCATACTCAAAACAAAATAAGCTATACCCATACCGATCCATAAGAACTTCATGCTCTCTCCGATGTAAGTTCTGACCCTCCTTTTCTTTTCAGCTTTTATGCTATGATAAATACTAAAAACAACTCCAACAATGAGCAACCACCAAACCTGGTAATGTCTATCATAGTTGAAAATGTGCTTTAATATAAATTGCCCTGTGCATGCTATGAACGTAAGCCAACCCCAAACCAGGAAATAAATGCCATTATCTACAATCTCATCCTTTGTCTTGCTGATCATTGATTGTATCAGCTGAAGACTTTGTTCTGGTGAAAATCGTTCTTCATTCATGTTAAAATCATTTACTCGAGACTTAGAAAATATTTTACCTGGCCAACTCCCCATGAAGGATGAATAGAGCTTGCAGGTTTAAATGTTTCAAACTTCTTAGCTGCTTCATTAAAAAGTTCTTTGCCTTCTGTTTTGCTCCCCCCGTATTGTTCAGGAGTATAATATTTATCAATGCCCTGCAACAAATAAACTCTTGGGTTATCCGGATTAAGTTTTTTTGCAATCTCAAGAGCTTCAGAAGCAGCAGGCCCGTATGTCATATACCTGTTCATTGGATCAGCCATCATTCTACCAGTATTGAACATTTTCTTTAAACACATAATTTCAGAGTTGTCTTTTTCCAGTTCTTCTGCTTTATTCATCATCGGTTCTGCTTTGTCAAGTATCGCATCAATCTTATCCAATTGCTGTGTTTGAAAAAGCATATTAGCAATATTAACCTGGCAAAGCGCTGCATAGTAAAAAGGCAACCACTGAGTTTTTTCAGCGTTTGCTATTCTTTCAAAAGAATTGGCAAGTTCAGTAAGCTTTTCAGGAGAATGAGTAGTATCAACAGCCGGCACAAGGTTCTCCATGGCTTTGATATATTTTTCGCTTTGTGCAAATAAAGTGGCATTACAAAAAAATACCACTGCTATTAGAATACTCTTTTTCATTTTGATATTTTTAAATTGATTAAATACTGGTTTTAATTCAACGGACTTATTAAAGGCCATTTCAAAATCATCATAAAAAAAGCTACCACCGGAGTAAGCAGTGACAACAGCCCCCAAAATTCCCAGCTCTTCATGATCCTGTCAAATCTTGAGAGGTCCGGATCATACTCCTTTTTTAAAAAATTATTCATTCTTTTTTGAAGAGGAGCTACTTTTATTCCAAAAAATATTCCCGATAATGAAAACAGAATTATCGGCCAGAAAATCCACCCTGTTTTAAGTAACGGCAATCCACCATTGATTGCTGCCGTCATCCCGGCAGCAGTAATGATGACTACTCCGGGAATGGTAAAAAATTTGTCTGATTTTATAATTCCCGATATGGCATGATGCATTATTGTAACATTGCTTGTTCCTCTTGCAATTCTCATCCAGAATAGGCCAGTAATTATATTACCAAGAAATAAAACCACCGCTAAAAGATGAATAGCTTTGAAAATCAAATATGGTTGCATAAAATTTGAATATTACAATGCATTATTAATTACTTCATCGCTTCTGTCAACACCAAAACTTATAAAAGCTCCGATAAACACAAATATTCTTGATGTAGGCACAATCGGTTCTTTTCTCAATCCGTTGTATGAATATTGATAGCCGTAGGTTTGTTTAATATTGAAAATATTACTTATCTGCAGCACATATACTCCATACGACTTAGGATTCTGTTTACCAATAAATGGAAGGTAGTTGATGGCAAAACTTATATTATGATATTCCGGGATTGTTCCCCGATCTGTAAACTTATAATCATTTCCATCATACTGAATATTATAATAAGGCCGTCCGCTTGCATAGTTATAAGATGCATTAAGATTCATTTTAAGTTTTTGCACAAACTTTTTGGTTACAAGCGATGCAGTATGCTTTGCAGCAAAATTGGGTGTGATTGCAAATGGAAAATTTAAAAAATCTCTCTTTGTATCCAGGTAAGAATAAGATATCCAGTAGTCAAAATTTTTAATTGTTTTCTTATCTCTCCAGAAAAATTCAATCCCTTTAGCATCTCCAAAGCCATTATTGTTTATGGCAGATTCCGTATACCCTGTGTTTCCCGTTTTTACAAGATCATGATACTTTTTATAAAACACTTCTACCCGGAAAGATTGCTGGTTCAGCGAACGCTGGAATTGAGCTATATAGTGATCAGCTCTCATAAAAGTCAACGGGTTAACTGAAGGCAGATATCTTCTTTCCGGATTCTGATAAAAAATACCATAGGCTAAAGAAGCCTGGGTGCCTTTGCCCAATTTATAGGCTACTGATAACCTGGGAGCCAGATTTACTTTTGACAAAATAGAAGAATGTTCAAATCGCAGACCCGCTTTTAATGCAAGATCATTGGTAGCATACACATCTCCTTCAGCAAAAACGGATTTGATATGCTCTTTGAGGGATGAAGGGTACTCTGAATTACTATAATCAGTATAAGTAAGTTTATCATTACTGAAGTTGTATTCTGTTCCAAACCTAAATGCACTCAGGCCTTTTAATTTTTTTTCAAGCACCAGCTTTGCATTCAAATAGTTTCCCTTTGTATTTACTTTAAAGGTCTTAAACTCAAGACCACTTAACAAGACATCCTGCTTGTTCATATCCTGCATTCCACTTTTTATATTATCCTTGTTATTGGTATATGAAAAACCAATATTCAATTTCCATTTATTGGGGAAGCCTTCCCGCCATGCCAGATTATGATAGATATTAGAGTTGCTGATTGCAAACTTATCAAGGTAGCCCAATGAGTCAATACTATTAGTAGTAAACCCAAGCTTATTACTACTATAATATCCATAATACTTAAGCATCCCGGTTTTTGAGGTCTTGACTCTGAAGTTTGCATCAAAATTGTGATAGGTTGGCACTTTTGAATAATCCTGTTTTTGTTTAATTACTGCAAATGCTAATGAAAGGTCCGTATATGAATAATTGATTCCCCAGGAAGCGTTTTTCTTTTTTGATAATTTCTGAAATCCGGCGTTGCCACTCAAAACGGTAATACCAATATTTGCCGAACTCTGCTCAGGAAGATCAATTGATTCTAAAATCAGGGCCGAAGAAAGTGCCTGACCATACAATGCGGAGTAACCTCCCGTACTAAATACTGTTCCTTTAAAAATGAAAGGCGAAAAACGGCTGAACTGTGCAATATTCGGAACGCTGCTATAGAAAAAATTATTAACTAAGGTACCGTCAATAAAAGTTTTGGTTTCAGCAGCTGTTCCACCTCTTACATACAATCCCTCACTTTCGCCAACCTGCTGTGCACCTGGTAATGTTTTTAATGCTCCTGTTATATCACCGTTGGCGCTGGCTGTTGTCACGATATCTATCGGATCTAAAACTGCAGCTGCTCTTTTACGATCACTGGCTTCAAATGAACCAGCCGAAAGAACAACTGCTGTTAATTCACTGATCTCTTCTTTTAGTGTCGCATTGACGGTAACAGGCTCGTTTGAAATTTTAATTGTCTGTTCAAATAACTTGTAGCCAATATTAGTTATCTCAAGAACCTGTTCCCCCTTTTCAGTAGTCTTAAAGGAATATTTTCCTGAAGAATCAGAAGTGCCCCCATCGTAGCTATCCCTGATCGCAATGCTTGCACCCACAATCGGGTTACCTTTATTATCCTTTACAGTGCCTTTTATTATAACCTGTGCTTGTAATAATTGAACACTAATAATAATTGTAAGCCCTGTTAAAAAATACCTGATACTTCTCATAACAAACTATAATTTCTCAACAAACATAAAGTAGTTTATAATATAAACCAAATTTATGAAAAAAAGCCGTCTTCATTGCGCAAGACGGCCGGAACCCTTATGTGTGAACAAGTTAGTGTTTAATAATCTTTTGTATAGCGATTTCACCATTGCAGGTAACTCTCACAAAATAGAATCCTGAAGATAGTTGGCTAACATTCATGGTTTCTGTCTGGCTACTACTGGCACTTTCAATTCTTTTTGCAACCTGGCCATTTGCCTGAAAAATCTCATAAATAACTTTCTTATTCTGCCAGTTGGTTGGAATTGTTATTCTTAATTCTGATGAAACAGGATTAGGATAGGTAACAATATTTACAGTAGCTTCTGATTGCTTACTGATCCTTATAACCCTTGTTTCAGAGTACTGAGCTTTTTCATCAATATCTACTGAACGAAGTCTGTAGTAAACTATAGCTGTCTGAAAATTACTCACATTATCAGTGTAGGTATAGTTTTTTTGATCAGTTGAATTACCATATGCGAATACCATCCCTATATCACTGTAATTGCTTCCATCTGTACTTCTTTCAATTACAAAATGGCTAACGTTTATCTCAGATGCAGTACTCCACTTCAGATCAACCTTATTGTTGTTATTCAAGGTGGCTGTAAATGCAGTTAGTTTAACCGGCAAAGTTGAACCAGGATAAGCAAAGCCTTTCATATATAAGCTATGCTGCCTGCTCGAAGAAGAGGATACAATGGTTAACGTACCATAGCGTACTGTTAGTGAAGAAATATTATTATTTTTTGCAGTGAACATATTATTCAGGTAAGAGGTATCAATACCGTTTCTTTCTATACCAAGAACATTTTGCCCGATATAATCTCCGGGTAAAATTTGTAACACTGAAATATCAGGATTTGTCATCAGGTAATTCATTATTGAACCCACTCCGGTATTAATGCGGCAAAATTCTTTAAGAGTAGCATTTCCATCAATATCAAGTGCCGTGGCATTAACTGTGGGCATGATATACGAGTTAGTTGTGTTATGCTCATAGAATTTAATGGTAAAAACCGCATAAGACAAGCCAATAACATTTCCACTTTGTACTGCCGGCTGAAAAGCATCCTTGTAACCGGTACCATTTGAGTTGTCATCGATTTTGCTCACTTTGGCTCCGTTCACAAGACTATCGATACTAATTACAGCATCAACATTATTATCGACATTTGAAAAAAGATACTTGGCTCCTGCCTTAAGATCGGTACCAGAGATTAACTGGTAATTATCAAATTTAAGACCGTATGTATTACTGCTTCCTCCACCAGATCCGCTCTGTGCTTCGCAGAATATGCTTATGCTAAAACCCAAAATCAACATCAGGGGCTTTAGCATGTTCTTTTTAAAAAGTAAAACTGTTTTCATCACTTTGGGTTTAGGGTTCCGAATTTGTAAGCCTGGTTGTTGAACTAAACCTCAGATTGCAATGAAAGCCGACTTGTCTTTTTGAAACTCCGGAAAGTAAGTTTCCGTAGTAAAGAGAGTTTGTTTCATGGTCGGATTACGTTGTTTTCTAAGGGATCGTTCGATTCTGACACAAACATAATACGAGGGTTTTTTACTTGCAAGTTTTGCAAGCATTTTTTCGTAAAAAATACCGTAATTTCTGTAGTATATCTACGATTTAAGTGTATGGACTATAGGCCACACCATGATACTCAAGAGTTTATCCGTTCAAAAGAAATAAGACTATTGTTTTATTATTTTTCGGCTTGATGTTTCCAGTTCGCAACTTACTCTCAGGATATAAAACCCTGAAGCAAGTCCACTAACAGTTACTGTCTCTGTTTGACTACTGTTGGCCCTTTCAATTCTGCGAATACTTTGCCCGTCAGCACGGAACAGTTCATAAATTACTTTTCTATTCTGCCAACTTGCGGGAATAGTGATCTGTAAATCGTTTCGAACCGGATTTGGATAAGTAATTATAGAAACAATATTTGGATTATTGTTAGACAGCTTAATCAGCCTGATCTGTGAGTACATATATTTTTCATCGATATCAACAGTACGCAGCCGGTAATATAATATTGCATCGGATGCATTAATCACATTATCATCAAAACTATAAGCCTGCTGTTCCATGGAGTTTCCTGCTGCAAAAACAACCCCAATATCTTTATAATCTGTTCCATTAATGCTCCTTTCAACCACAAAGTGACTGACATTAAGTTCGGAAAGGGTTTTCCAGTTCAGCATAACCTTATTGCCATCATTACTAAGAACGGCAGTAAATGACTCCATTTTTACCGGTAGTGTTGAAATCTGGGGATACATAAATCCCTTCATATAGATGCTGTACAACCTGGTTTCTGATGATGGTTGTGTGGTTTGCATTCCTATTTTGATTGTAAATGCAGAAACGTTGGAATTGGTTACTGAAAACATATATTGTTTGGCAGATGTATCAATTCCACCAACACTTTTACCGTCTATGTTAATCCCCCTAAAAGTTCCTGGCGAAACTTCAGTTAAAAGGATCGAAGGGTTTGACATAATGTAGGAAGCTGTTGCGCCAGTACCTAAACCTATTTCATCAAATTCTTTTAATGCGGAACTTCCGTCAATATCAAGTCCTGTAAGACTAAATGAATTGAGGGTATGTGGAGTAGCAGTCCCGGTAATTCTATATGAAACAGTAAATACTCCATAGGATTGCCCAACAATAGATCCCGACTTAATCTGAGGCTGAAAACCTTCTCTGAAACCAGAACCACTGTTATCATCAATTGTTGCGATTGATGCGCCACCCTTAAGACTATCGATTTTTACAATAGCATCAATTCCAGGCGCAACTCCTTCATATTTATATTGTGCACCCACCTGCTTATCATTTCCTGCTATCAATACAGGATTTGTACTCAGGTTAAGGGATGTTTCAGTAGATGACCAGGTTAGCCCGGCAGGAAAATAATTAAGTGAGCAATCTTGTGTTTGAGGCCCAGTAAGTTTTCCATTGACTTGATAGTTAGAGGGATTTCCTATACAATAAGCGTTAAGTGACAACCCCCCTGTTACTATAACCCCATTTGAAACCTGAATCTTATCGTTGCTGTAAACATTTGTCACATGATTTTTCAGCATGATATAGTCAATGCTTCCATTTGCAATTCCACCATTTATATTAAATTTTCCGCCTGTACTTGCTATCTCAATCCTGAATGACTTATAATATGTATTCAAACCATTAACAGTGTAATCTCCTGAACCATGCATACCAAGCGAAACAGAGCTTCTATCAAGTGTATCGATAGCGCCTGTCTTCAAATCATAATTACGTCCGAGGACCAATGAACTATTACGCAAAACAACTGTTCCCAGTTGATTTTCCCAGTCCTGGGCTATTTCAACAAAACTATTTTTTATTTCTACGTAACCTCCGGTATTTTTAAAGCTACCACTTTGGGTTGTGCCAGATTCTCCACCCCCTGCAAATCTGTACTGCCTTAATTCCGCATTAGCTATATTAATCTTCCCGGTAAGATTATTGTTTATATTCACTCCAGAGGCCACAATTAACCTGGGAGTGACTGATCCCGGGTTGCTAATATTTATAAAGCCATTGTTATTAATATTTCCACCGGAATAGGTCACAATATGTTTAATATTTACAATTGCAGTCAGTGGAATATTTGAAGCATTAGGGATATTGCCCCCTTGCCAGGTTGAAGCACTGTTCCAACTACCATTGGAAATTGTGGTAAAAGTCTGGGCTGAAGTTGTGAGAAAAAGTAAAACAGAAACTATAGAAAATGAGAAATGTTTGAATAGTTTCAAAAAGGGTACATACGTTTTCATTGTTAATCATTTAAGGTACTTGGCTGTTTCACGGATATAAGTGGTCTTCCTTAGATACCTTAAAAACTTACCCTTGGTGAACAATGAGAACCGACTTTTAAAATTGGAAACAAAGAGAAAAGTAATTTTCCTTTGTAAGGATTGTTTCTTTCATGGTCGGATTACATTGTTTTCTAAGGGATCGTTCGATTCGATCATAAAAATAATAGCTAGTTATTTTACTTGCAAACATTCAAAGGATTTTTTCTAAAAAATTACCGTATTTTATGCAGTAATTTTACGATTAATATTGAAAATCAATATCTATAAAAAAGGATATTTAATAAGATTACTGTGAAATTTACCTGATCAATACCCAAGCCGCCCATTTATAAGGATCATTCCGGTATTTATTTCTCATTGCTGATTGAGTACTATAAAATGCGTCCTGAATATTATGTTTATAGAAAAGATTCCGATAAAATACCTGCATGAACTCTGATGTCTCTTGGTCGGGTACTTTCCAGAGGCTCATTACCAGATTCTCAACTCCGGCAATTTTAAAGGCCCGCTGTAACCCATATACCCCTTCGCTTCCTTGTATATCTCCCAATCCTGTTTCACAAGCTGACAATATTGCCAATTTTGTTTTTGGTAAATACATATTAGAGATTTCATAAGAAGTTAAAATCCCATCTTCTACCCCATTAACCGGTTTTCCCTTCCATGCATTATTGGCTCCTGCTAACGCCAGTCCTGAACGGATCAAGGGATTATCTGATTGCCTGAAAACTTCATAGCCACCTGCCCTATCATTCTTTTTAAATTTTTTTGGGTCAGGGAAAAAAATTCCGTGAGTAGCAATATGAATAACTGCTGGAGAGTTCTTACCATTCATTGATTTGAAAGATTCTTCAGTAGCATACTGACCTTCATGAACAGAAATAGAAAATTTATTCTGTTCTGCCAGTTTGCTGATACCATTTACTTCTTTGCTGGTACCGGCAAGATACCGGAACTCCGGTACGCCATCTCTTGTAAGATCTTCGGGAAGTGAGCGACTTACAACATCATTTTCTGATGACTGCCTGGCAACCAATTTCATGGCTGTCGAATCCATATCATATTGCACACCTCCATATAGTATGATCTTATCTGATGCTGTGATAGTAACTGCAACCTGGTCTACCACTGACGCCGTTGTATTCAACTGTACCAGTTTGACTTTATCACTCAATGCTTGCTTTTCATTTATGGGCAAGGCTGCAAATGCTATTTTAAACAATGACCCAGATGGAGCAAAATAAACAGTGTTTATTCCTTCCAGCTTTTCTTCCAACGGCTTCCAGATAAGGTCGTAAAGAGTCTTATTGTTGTTATCTTTCTTTTTATAGAGATAATTTATTTGTGCCTGCTCACCACTTGTGCCTTTATATATCTTTAATAAATCATTCAGTTCTTTCTCATCAAAAAGTTTAATCATCTCTGGTTCTGGCTTATCCTTTCGAAGCACTAATGCAATGTAATAAGTGCTGTCAGTCCAGCGATGTCCATTATAATATTGAAAAGATTGAAACTCAATTGCAGCTTCATTAGATTTCAAATAATGATGTATTTGATTTCTGTTGATTTCTTTACTTTCCTGTTGTGTTTTAAATAATTGGCTTTTTTTATTAAGTACTTTTTCCAAAGAATCGGCCTCTGTAGTTAGCTCTTTTACAAAGACTGGATTTTTTTGAATTGGCTCAGTCAGCCAAAAGGTAAGTTGTTCACGTTTGCGGATCCATAAATCATACAGCTTTTTTGTAGTAGTATCCGTAGTATGATAAATAGTCTGTCGGAGTTGGCGGGACGATCCGAGGATGAGGTTACGATTCAGCAAAAACTGGTCATAAAGAAATCCTTTGCTAGTAGTGGGTGTTTGATTGGCACTAAAAGAAAAGAAAAAATTCTGCAAATTTGTTGCAGTCGAAATATAAGCCTGTTGTTCTGACTCGTTGGTGAACTTAAATATTTTTTCTGTTTGATATTTAAGAAGATCCGCTCCCTTTTCATAGAATTTCTTGGCTTTTTCATCTTCATTCCTGGCCCAGTATACGTTGGCTAAATAATAGCAATTCTTGACAAAATGAGGATGTTGTTCTCCAAATGCTATTTTATATATTGCCAGAGCCTCACTATAATACTTTTCCGCTTTTGTATAATTGCCAGATTGATAATACACTCCTGCTAGGTCACTTTTACACTGAGCATAATCCGGGTGTTGATTTCCAATACCGGGAATTTGTTCACGCAGCTCCATCGCTTCTAATAAAAACGCTTCAGCTTTTTTATAATCGCCTTTTAGCGAATAAAGTATTCCGAGGTGATTTAAACTAGAAGCATAATCATTATGCAGTCTCCCTAGTTTTTTCTCCCTGATTTCTTTTGCCTCGATATAATATTCCTCAGCTTCCTCATACATGCCCTTATTTGTATAAATATCACCTAAGTTCTTACAGCTTTGTGCGTAGTCCCGGTCTTCCCTCCCAAACAGTTTCTCCCTCTTGGCTTTAGCTTTTAAATGATATTCCTTAGACTTATCATACAATCCCATACTATTATATAATGTACCGAGATTATTAAGAGCCATCATATGATTTCTCGTATCCTCTTTATGATTAATAATGTCATTTGCAATTCCGGCAAGATACAGTTCTTCTGCTTTTTCAAATTCACCTTGCAGCATGTAAATTCTTGCCAAGTTATTGCTAGTATTTGAATGTTCGGGGTGGCCAGCAGGAAGCACTTTCTCCCTTATACGCTTCGCTTCTTTACAATAGGCTGCAGCTCTTTCAAAATCGCCCATGTCAGTATAAACAATACTTAAATTATTACACGAAGACGCATAATCAGGATTCTCTATCCCTTCGCTTCCATTGATCTCTTTTGACTCTAGAAAAATTGATTCAGCTAATTTTAATCTGCCGCTTTGACCCATGATTCTCCCTAGGTTACTGTTACTTATTATGTAAATGGAATGTATCCTTGTATTTAGCTGCTTTACCATTCCGGCCGTGTCAATAAGCTCTATATCATGCAACACCTCTTTTAGTATTGACTCAGCTTTATCATCTTGTTCTGTTTCTACATATAGCATTGCCAGATTGAAATTTGATTGTACAAACCCTAAGTTTTTTTTACCTATTTCCCTTTGAATTTCCAAGGACTCTACAACAGTTGAAATAGCTTTATCATATTGATTCTTTTTTGCATAAATACTAACCAATACGTTATACATATTTAAGTGATCCGGGTGGGTTCTTCCAAGTATTACTTCTCGAATCTGCTTAGTTTCTAACGCCATTTGTTCGGCTTCTTCTATTTTTTTTTCCTTGAAATAAAGCAAGCACAGATTAAAACAGCTTTCAGCATAATCTGCAGATTGTTTACCGTTTATTTTTTCGACAATATCCTTAAACTCCTGATAAAATATTTCAGCGCTATCCAAAGTATTGGTTTGCTCAAATAGCCATCCAATATTACCAACAATGGCTGCATGTGTATTTGTTTGAAAAGAATCTATTGGAAGGTTTTTTTTTGCCAGTATGAAAAAATTGATTGCCTTGTCGATATTTTTTTCTTCTTTATAAAAAGAAGCACTATCCACATACTGTTTCCAAAGTTGTCCTTGTGCAGAAGCGGATAGTACCATCAATAACAGCAAAAAAGCTGATCTAACTTTTCTCATAAATGTATTTTAATGATTTACCCAGAAACCACTAATGAGAGAAATAACCATAATAAAAACTAACAATTAGTTTAGGCACTGATTAAAGGCAACGGATGGGTAGGAATTTGAGTACTGTTAAGTTACATTTTTTTAATTGGTGTGATAACAAAAAGGCGACCTTATGGGTCGCCTTTGTATAAGCAATTTGTTTTGATCTATCCTTTGTATTGAGGTATCAACCCGTTTGCAAGCTCTACCATTTTCTTGATTCCATCTTCAGGAAGGTTTCCTTTTTTAAACTCTGCCATCACATCCGGTAATTTATTCTCCATTTCCAAAAGGAAGTGATCTTCAAATTCCTTCACTCTCTTAACCGGGATGTCTTTGATCAAACCATTGGTTCCCAAATAAATAATAGCTACCTGTTTTTCAACCGGGAAAGGTGAGTATTGGGCCTGTTTCAGAATCTCCACGTTGCGGGCACCCTTATCAATTACATTCTTGGTAGCTGCATCCAGATCACCACCAAATTTGGAGAAAGCTTCTAACTCACGGTAAAGTGCCTGGTCCAGTTTCAGGGTACCGGCAACTTTTTTCATTGACTTGATCTGAGCATTTCCACCCACACGACTCACAGAAATACCTACGTTGATCGCAGGACGAATACCTGAAAGAAACAGGTTTGTTTCCAGAAATATCTGTCCGTCTGTAATAGAAATTACGTTTGTTGGTATATAAGCCGATACGTCACCGGCCTGTGTTTCGATAATCGGTAATGCAGTTAAAGATCCTCCACCTTTGATCATGTGTTTGATAGAATCAGGAACATCATTCATGTTCTTTGCCACATTATCATCACTGATTACTTTGGCAGCTCTTTCTAACAAGCGACTATGGAGATAGAATACATCACCGGGATATGCTTCACGACCCGGAGGACGACGAAGCAATAATGATACTTCACGATAAGCCACCGCCTGTTTTGACAGATCATCATAAATGATCAATGCCGGGCGACCAGTATCACGGAAAAACTCACCGATCGCAGCACCAGCAAAAGGCGCATAGAACTGTAATGGTGCAGGATCAGAAGCAGAAGCTGCAACGATAGTTGTATACTCCATCGCACCATTGTCCTGCAAGGTTTTCATCACATTGGCAATAGTTGAAGCTTTCTGACCTATCGCCACATATATACAGTAAACCGGTTTACCGGCATTATAAAACTCTTTTTGATTGATAATTGTATCAATACAAATGGCAGTTTTGCCGGTTTGGCGGTCACCAATTACCAATTCCCTTTGACCACGACCGATCGGGATCATTGCATCAATGGCTTTGATACCTGTTTGCAAAGGTTCCTTTACCGGCTCACGGAATATCACTCCCGGTGCTTTTCTTTCCAGGGGCATTTCATATCGTTCACCAGTTATAGGTCCTTTACCGTCAATCGGGTCACCCAAAGTGTTTACCACACGGCCAACCATACCTTCACCTACTTTAATTGATGCGATCTGGCCTGTGCGGCGTACTTTGGAACCTTCTTCGATCTTTCCTGTTTCCCCCATCAATACCACACCCACATTATCTTCCTCCAGGTTTAATGCAATTGCACGAACACCATTTTCAAATTCCACAAGTTCACCGTAGCGAACATTACCAAGCCCATATACCCGGGCAATACCATCCCCTACCTGCAATACAGTTCCTACTTCTTCCAGGTCAGCAGAAGCATTGAAGTTGCTTAACTGCTGGCGGAGTATCGCACTTATCTCATCAGGTTTAATGTCTGCCATATTTTTATGTTTATCTTTTTTTGAAAGTATATTATCTTATCCTATATATGAAATCGTTATTCTCAAATTGCTTGGCAATTGCTTTCAGATCGTAAGCAACACTTGCATCAACTAATTTATCACCAACCTGCAATACAAATCCCCCTATTAAATCGGGATTAACTTTTTCTTCCACTTCCACTTTATCAAAACCAGCGGTTTTTTTCACTTGTTCTATTAAAGCATTTCGTGTAGCATCGCTTACCGGAGCAGCTGTAGTCAGTTTAATTATATGAATATTCTTATACTCTTTGTAACCGGCAATAAATGCAGGAATAATTTCAGGTAAATGGCTTTCCCTGTTTTTTGTAATCAATAATTGAATAAACCTTTGAGTAAGCTCACTGATATTGCCAGAAATTACCGTTTGAATTATCTTCCGTTTGGTATCAGATTTAATGATGGGACTACGTAAAAGATTGACAAACTCACGGCTGCTTTTACATACATCCTGCAGCCAGTTCATATCAGCAAATACCTGCTCTAGCTGACCTTTCTCAATGGCCAGGTCAATTATTGATTTGGCATATCTATGTGCTAAACGGGGATTGGGCATCTTCTATAAATAAATCAGGCTTGTCGCCTTTTTTTCTTAGTTTAATTTTACTTCGTTGACCAGCGATTGTATGTGCTCTTCCTGCACCTGCTTATTACTGAATTCACGACGCAGTACTTTTTCTGTTGTTTCGAGCACCAACTTACCTACCTGGTTTTTCACATCTGTTAATGCGGCCATTTTTTGTGCTTCGATAGCTGCCTGGGCTTCGGTTACAATCTTACCGGCTTCTACTTTTGCTTGCTCCTTTGCTTCATTAATAATTTTATCTTTTGTTTCTCTTGCTTCTTTTAGAAGCTGGGCTCTTTCTTCACGGGCTTTTGCAAGCAGAGCTTCATTTTCACTTTTCATCTGGGCCATTTCGGCCTTTACCCTTTCTGCAGTCTCCAATGAGCTGGAAATAGTATTTTCTCTTTCACGAAGTCCCTTGATAATTGCAGGCCAGGCAAATTTCGCAAGGATGAAAAACACTACCAGGAATGCCAGAAGTGTCCAGAGGAGTAAGCCAAATTCAGGAGTAAGCAATTTCATATATCTAACTTTTCAAATTCTTTCTTGGTTGATTCCCTTCGACAAGCTCAGGGTTTAAAATACTGCATCCTCCGCCCTGTGCATTGGATGCAGTAAATTTTGTTGCCTGGTATTACAATACCATCGCAAGGAAGCCTACGATGATTGCAAACAACGCAGCACCTTCTACAAGGGCTGCAGTCAGGATCATGTTAGCACGGATATCATTAGATGATTCCGGCTGACGGGCAATGGCTTCAACAGCGCCTTTACCGATCTGACCGATACCGATACCGGCACCGATAGCAGCAAGACCTGCGCCAATAGCACCACCTGCGTTTGCAGTGGCTTCCAACAGAACTACATTCAGTAAATCCATCTTAATCGTATTTATTGATAATTAAAAAAACTAAACTATTACTGCCTCTGCATGATGATCCGTATCATCATGACCTCCTTCAAACGCCTGGCCGATAAATACGGCAGTTAACATGGCAAAAATGAATGCCTGTATAAATGCAACCAGCACTTCAATGAAATAAATAAAAATTGTGAACCCTACAGCCAAGGGAGATGCTCCCCAGCCTGCGTAATGACTCAATTGCCCGAAAATAAAAATCAGTGAGATCAGACATATAATGATAATATGCCCCGCCACCATGTTGGCAAAAAGACGAATGATCAACGCAAAAGGCTTAATAAACACACTCAAAAATTCCACCGGCACCAGGATTAATTTTACGCCAAATGGAACACCCGGCGGGTTAAAAATATGACCCCAGTAATGTTTGTTAGAGCTGAAAAGAATAACGACAAACGAAATCACTCCAAGTACCAGTGTAAATGCAATATTTCCCGTTACGTTTGCTGATCCGGGTATTAATCCAAAAAGGTTATTGATCAGGATAAAAAAGAAAAGCGTCAGTAAGTAAGGCAGATACTTTTCATACTTAGCTCCAAGATTAGGCTTCGCCACTTCGTCTCTTACAAATGTAATTACCGGTTCCAGCAGGCTTTGAGAACCCTTGGGAGCCGTTTTAACACCAATGCCCTTTTTATATCTTTTTGCTATGCGAAGCATGATCCATGTAAACACTAAAAGTGCAAGGATCATTTGCACCACATTGCGGGTAAGTGACAGATCGTAAACCTTTACCGATGGATCATAATTTCCGTTTGTATCGATTGCAATAATATCTTCTGGAGAAAATTTTTTGGGGTCGAGTCCCATTTCATGAATACTATGCTCAGTAAGGATCCGGTAACCTTTATAATCTTCATGACCATGGTGGAATTTGGATGACATGAAAGAAACAAAGCCTTTTTGCGGAGAATATATGATAACAGGAAGCGGAATTGATACCGGCTTTCCTCCAACCTCCATGAAATGGAATTCATGTCCATTTAAAACGTGGCCAAAAATAATCTCAGCTGCTTTAAACCCCTCTTTTTTACCTTCTTCGTCACCTTCGCCATCGCCAGCATGAACCGGAATAGAAAAAATCAACAAAAAAATGCTGAAAACCGCTACAGTAAAGGATTTGAAAGACTTTACAAACATACCCATCCTGAAATTTGGCGCAAAGATAAGGGTGGAAGGACAAAAACGAACTGTAATTCAAAGGATTTTACTGAATAAAAATCGAAGCGTATCTGTTTGAAAAATCTCAAGAAAAACGGCATAAAAACAGTGGTTTTCAATGCTATATAATTCCCGTTCAGGAAGCCGCTCTCCTCTTATTTTCAAATTGCATTTCATATAGCTGGGAATAATATCCTCCTTTTTGCAATAATTCTTCATGAGTGCCAATTTCTTTCAATTCACCTTTATCTAAAACGATGATTTTATCTGCCTTTCGTATGGTAGATAGACGATGGGCTATGACTATTGAAGTTCTGCCTTTAATCAGGGTATCAATAGCATGCTGGATTAGCATTTCACTTTCTGTATCTACGGAAGATGTGGCTTCATCTAATATAAGTATAGAAGGATCATATAGCATTGCCCTTATAAAAGAGAGTAGCTGACGTTGACCCAACGACAAAGTAGCCCCTCTTTCCATAACATTATAATCATATCCGCCGGGTAGTTGCATAATGAAATCATGCATATCGATCATTTTGGCGGCATCAATAACTTTTTGCCTTGAAATTGCGGGGTTTCTCAGTGTAATATTATCAATTACTGAACCTGAAAAAAGAAACACATCCTGCAATACAACCCCTATTTTTCCTCGTAAGCTATCCAACCTGAAATCTTCTATATTAATACCATCAACTTTGATAAACCCTTTTTGTATATGATATAATCGGTTCAGCAAACTAATAATTGTGGTTTTGCCACTTCCAGTATGACCCACAATGGCCACTGTTTCTCCGGGTTTTACAGAAAAACTCAAATCCCTTAAAACAAACTGATTGCTGTTATATCCAAACCATACATTTTCAAATTCAACAGCTCCCTCAATTCTCCCAGGTGAGTAATTACCTTCCTTTTGAATGTAATCATCGTTATCCATCACTTTAAAAACCCTTTCGCTGGCAATAATTCCCATTTGCAGAACATTGAATTTATCAGCAATCACCCGAAGCGGACGAAATAAAAGATTCATACAAAGTATAAAGGAGATAATTGTTCCCTGCTGACTTTGCTGAAGTTGCAGTGCCTCTTTCGATGTCCACCAAACAATCAACCCGATTGACAATGCCAGTACAATCTCAACCAACGGGAAAAAAACTGAGTAAGCAAAAATGGCTTTGATATTTGCATTCCTGTGTTCCCTGTTTATTTTTTTGAATTTGTTGAACTCCTTCTCTTCAACGGCAAAAGCCTGAACTATCTGCATTCCTGTTAAATGTTCCTGTACAAAGGCATTTAATGCAGCTACGGCATTTCTTACTTTTAAAAAAGAGCGGTTGATACTTTCCTTAAAATACCAGGTAGCTATCAGCATGATGGGGAAAGGTATCAATGCGATCAACGTTAGCTGCCAGTCTGTCCAGAACATATAAGTAAGTACACATATTATGGAAAGAAAATCAGCAATTATTGGAACCAGGCCGTCTGAAAAAATATCGTTGATCGACTCTATATCATTAATAGTTCGTGTTGTTAAGGTTCCAATAGGCGTTTTGTCAAATTGAGAAAGATTCAGTCCGAGAATTTTCTGGTATACCGCAACACGAATATCTCTTACAACCGACTGGCCCAGCCATGCTGTAATAAATGAGAAAAGAAATCGCATTAATGTTTCAATAATTATAAGTCCAACCTGTATAATAGTGATGTTAATCACCATTTGCGCCATGGAGTTGGCGATATAATTATTCACAGTCTTTTGAATCAACAGCGGCCTGAGGGGTGTGATAAGGGCCAATAATATTGCCAGAACAACGGAGAAATAAAACTTCTTCTTGTACGGTGCTGCATAACTGAAAACCCTTCGCAGCATACTGACGTCAAAAAATCTTTTTCTGGCTACTTTCAAAGTAAATTTTTATGAAAAGCAAATGTAGAAAGAAGGTAACGATTAAAAACCTTTTAAATCATCTTCATCAGTATCACCCATTGCTATTTTATAGGCTTTTATAAATAATGCACCCAGGTTTTTATATGGAGGAATATAATCTTCAAATTCTTTCGCAGTTACCATACCATCAAGCTCTTTCCAGAAAGGGATCCAGTCAATATTATTACCATTTCTTACTTTTTCAGTTAACAGCAAAAAGAAGGGTTTGTTTACTTCTGTAGCACCAATTTGTTTGGAAGCGATAATATGTGCATCTGGAGCTTTTTCCAACACATCATGTATAAGATGGTAACCCCCGCAAGAACCCAGGAATACAATTTTCGAAGAAGAAAACATTTGGGCTATTGTAGCATCAGCATAATAACTATGACCCCGATGAATAGTAATAGCCGGGAAAAGACTATTCTTTTCCATGTATGTACATAGTTCTTTCTGAGCAATTTCGTCTTCCCCGGTCTCTTCGGGTAATGGACGATTAGCAAAAATGGTGATTGGCTTTCCTTTGGCGGATGTAATACTTACCCAATATTTACTGCTCCCATCAATTTTCCAGTTTGAATTGCTAAACATACCTACAAATCCCCTGAAAATTCCCTGACCGTCTTTATCCCCGTAAAAGAAAACCTGCATGATCACACGGCTACTGTCATTAAGCATAGATTTATACGGCACCTCGTATACCGGCGGAATTCCAAGCTCTTTTGTAAGATCAATTTTATTGGCAGTATCTGCAGACAAGAAGAGATCATTCAGAATTTTATAGATCGCCATTCCTCTTTTATTTCCCGTTGCCTCATTTCTTCGGTAATTATGTTGAATATTTCTCATCATCTCATCTGCAAGAGGTTTGATGGTCTCAGCAATACTGGCATAAGAGTCTGCTACGTCTACGCCATCTTCAAGTCCATCGCCATTTTCGAGTCTTCCCACAAATGCCCTCATCAGTTTAGCCGCATAAGTTTCGTCGCCTGTTTTAGCAGGTTGGGGGAAGCTGTTCAGAAAATCACTTAAAGTATTATAGCCTGCTGCCATTTTGATAAACTTCCTGTATTTATCAAAACCAACTACTGTCAGCAAGGAATCACCTTTGTAGTTGATCTTTTTCATCATCAACGGATATACTCCTTTTACAAAACTGGAAGTATAAATGGACCCGTCTGAAGAAACAGCCAGGTAATATAATTCCTCTGCATTTAAAGGTTGAATACTACGAAACCTGACTTCAGCGCTTTCAGTATGCAGACCATTGATAATATTTACAAAATTCTCTTTGGCTTTCTTTTCAAGTCTCCTTGTAAGACTTGAAAATTCATATGCGGTGTCCTTATTTAAGGCTCTATGTACATATTCAATTTGTGTTTTTACAAGAAGCTGATAATATTTAAGTGAATCATCCTTTGCAGCATCTATATCTTCATATTTCATTTTTCCTTTAACAATATTGTCCAGAAAGCAGAAGTATTGCTGTCCATCTTTGCTTCTTGCCATTTTAACCACTGCTTCAACAAAATTGTCATCTTTTATACCACGGATAATAACTCCGAGCCTGTTATTGGCTTGTGCATAATCATATAACTGGCGAGGATAAATACGGGCCATTTTTCTTATCAGACTATCCGCAAAAGGAACATCAGGATTTTGCTGGAGCGTTGAAAAAGTTTTTTCCGGGTGGAGTGCACAATACTTTAATATCAGGCCATCCTTAATGGCTGCATAACCTGCATTTTTATCAAAAATGGATGCGGCCAAAAGATTTGTTCCTACATCATAAGGTAAACCAAGAACTATTTTCTCAATTGTTTCATTCTTCCTGTTTTTAGCAATACACTGTTCATATACATCAAGAATGACAGCAAAGTGAAGCGGGTTAACTCTTTTATCTGATCTGATTTTCCAGTTCTGGCGGAAATATTTTAAAAGATTTTCAAGTCCTGATAAATAGATCACTTTAAGACGGTGATCAAACAGGCTGTCTGTTTCAATTTTGTATTGGAGAAGGTCTACCCCTTTTGTTACGGCTCTTGTGACAAGAAGATTTACCTCTTCTTTCTGAGACGGAGTAAAAGACTGATCAGCTTTACCGTCGGATTCAAGGATGCCTTTTTGTTCTGCATCTATCAATTCATGGTTTCGCAACCGTTTGAATTCAGGGTTATAATCTGCAGGAATTACCAGTGTATCTTTCACAAACAGACCCTGTGCACCAACCTCACTGAAAATGGACAGGAAAAGAATAAAAACCAGATATCTGTATATAGCTATCATAAGGATCGAACATCAAAGTTAATAAGACCCGCCGAATAACTCCACAGGGGAGTTTTACATTGATTCAGACGGTTTTAGGCAATAAAAGGGTGCAGGAAAGAAATACGATACCGCACAGCTTCTCAACAGATTAAGTTTTTATTAAGTCTGGGTAAACAAATACATGTAAATTTCACTACCGTTTATTTTCCTTTAGGTTTGCGCAAAATTTTTACCAGAAATGGAAACAAAGCCCCGGAAAGTTCTGATAGCTGATGATGAGCCGGATATTCTTGAAATTCTTAAATATAATCTTGCAGCCGAGGGTTATGAAGTAATTACCGCAAAAGATGGTGATGAAGCTCTGGAAAAGGCACGCCGCACTCAACCTGACCTGATCGTTTTAGATATTATGATGCCCAAAAAAACAGGTGTGGAAGTTTGCCAGTTGTTGCGTTCCCAGGCAGGTTTTAAGGAAACGTTGATTATTTTTTTAACTGCGGTAAATGATGAAGGAACGCAGATAAAAGGACTTGAAACAGGCGCTGACGATTATGTCAGCAAACCTATAAGCCCTAAGGTTTTTATGAGCCGGGTGAATGCACTGTTCCGCAGGCTTAATAAAACAGAAGCCCGGATACTTAAAATAGAAAATATGACTATAGATCCGGAACGATTTATAGTTATGGTTGGAGACACCGAAGTCATCCTTGCAAAAAAAGAATTTGAACTTTTATATTTATTGGCACTTAAACCAGGTCGGGTATTTCTCCGCAATGAAATTTTAAACCAGGTTTGGGGCAATGATGTAATTGTTGGTGACCGAACAATCGATGTACATATCCGGAAGATCCGTCAAAAACTCGGGGTTGACTGTATCACTACTGTAAAGGGTGTTGGTTACAAATTTGAGTTGTAACAGATTGGTTTAATACCGGCAGCGTATCCCGTAAATTGCAGCATGTTTTCCACAAAAAATATTTCACCCAGGCAGTTGTCGGCTTTCACATCTCTGGTGCTGGCAATCCCTGTCAGTTTACTGGTTTATGCAGTGGAAAAAAGCTGGCTATGGATGATCGGATCGTTTATTGTCATTTTTGGTGGCGCCTACCTCCTAATTTCATTTGTGCTGGAGCGGTTTATTTACAGGAAAATAAAACTCATTTACAAATTCATACATCGAACTAAAGCAACCCCTAAAGAAGAGACCTATTATAAATACATTTTACCACAAAAAAGTATTGATGAAGTAAGAGAAGATGTTGAAGCATGGGCTGCAGAAAATCAAAAAGAAATTGCTGTTTTAAAAAGAAATGAACAATTCCGAAAAGAATTCCTTCAGAATCTTTCTCATGAATTTAAAACCCCTGTTTTTGCCATACAGGCATACGTAGATACTTTATTACAGGGAGCTTTGAACAATGAAGAAGTAAACAAAAAATTCCTTGAAAAGGCAGCCAAGAATGTTATACGGCTTACCAATCTCTTAAATGATCTGGATGAAATATCAAGTCTCGAACGAGGTGAGATAATCTTATACAAACAGAATTTTGTTATACAGGATCTCATAAAAGAAGTTTATGAAGGTTTATCAGTAATAGCCGATGCTAACCAGGTTACCTGTAGCATTAAAAAGGGTTGTGAATCTCCACTAACTGTATTTGCAGATAAAGAAAAGATCAGGCAGGTGATAACGAACCTTGTGGAGAACTCAATCAAATACGGAAAGAAAAACGGGAATATTGTTGCGAGTATTTACAAAACCGATGGCAAAAGACTGCTGGTTGAAATTAGCGATGACGGTATTGGAATTGACGAAAAACATTTGCCCAGGATTTTTGAAAGATTTTACAGAACAGAAGAAGGAAGAACCATTGATGTAACAGGTAGCGGATTAGGGCTAGCAATTTGCAAACACATAATTGAAGCACACGGACAATCCATGCATGTAAGAAGCCGGGTAAATGTCGGTACCACGATTGGCTTTACGCTGGATGCCAAAAGAGATTAAAAACTAATTCCTCTTTACAGAACCAAAAGATTCTCCTGCCAGACCAGAAATAAGTTCTGCAAGCTGAAATTGATAAAACTGATTCGGGGATTTGAGTTCTCCATCCGGCGATATGCCCGGTCCCATTAAAGCAATCCAGGTTTGGGATGACCCTTTTATGAAACTTCCATGCGACGTCCACTTCGAAAATTTTGCCCCCCTTCCATGATCTGTTGTAATTATTAAAGTGGTGTTGTTTTTATACTGTGGATCAGTTTGAATAATGTTCCATAATTCCGCAATCATCTGGTCTGCCTGGTGTGCTTTTTCGAGATAAAGATCATACCTACCATCATGGGCGGCCTCATCTGTTTCACCGAGTCCCAAATAAAATATTTTAGGATGATTCTTTTTTATATACTCTTTCGCTGCTTCGAAAGTAAGCTGATCCAGACGTGTTGATTTTTTTTCTTCGATCAATTCATCCTGGACAAGATTTATTGCCTGCTGTATGTCTGATGGTTCTTGTCCACCGGTAGTTTCATAACCACTGTTCATTTTGATATTGTTTCTGCTTGTATTTAAAATAAATGGAAACAAATTCCAGGATGTAAAAGCAGCAACACTCCTCCTATACTTAGGTTTTGAGTTGAGATACTCCAGGACATTAATGTTCGGATTATTGATCTTATAATTTGATGAAAGTGCCGGATCAATTATTCCGGTGAATATTTCGCTATATCCCGGATACGACTTGACGTATCCATTGGCAACATTTACTTTATTATCATAAACCCTGTTTCCAAATATTTGTCCTCTTTTGGAAAGCACATTCCAGAAGAATGGCAAAAGCCTTTTTCTTCTTTCGTTAATCCCTGAGTCCCAATAATACAACTTCATAGTACTTGTGTCAGGAGTATATTTTATATCAGATAACAATACTGAATCTGCTCCTTTAAACACTTCCTGCCAGCGAAAACCATCAATTGTTATAATGAAAATATTTTCTGACGGCGAAAATGAAGAGAATTCATCCCGGGTGTGTTGGATCTTTTCGGGGAATTGAATGAATGCCAATAGTACAATTGGGCTGATCAGTTTTTTCATTGTTACGGGTTTTACAAAAGAAAAAACCAAAGATTTCCTTACTGTTAGATTGAGATTATTTTTTAATTAACCGGGCATATGTAATAATTTATTTACATAATGCTTACACTATAGTAATCCTGCTGTAACTGTTTGGTAATATGAATTGAAGATGTTTGTAAAACCGAATTCATGCAAAAAAGACAAGTAGATGTAGTAGTAATTTCGGATATTCACCTCGGAACCTATGGATGCCACGCAAAAGAGCTTCTTAATTATCTCCGTAGTATTTCTCCGCAGATCCTAATTCTTAATGGTGACATCATTGATGGCTGGCAATTCAGCAAAAGATACTTTCCGCCTACTCATATGCAGGTAATTAAAGAGATACTTGACCTGGTCGGTTCAGGAACAAGAACAATTTATATTACCGGTAACCACGATGAGATGCTGAGGCGGTACACAGATCTTCACCTGAATAATTTTCAACTTACCGATAAACTGGTTATGGAGATCAACGGCAAAATGGCCTGGATCTTTCACGGCGATGTATTTGATAACACCACAAAAGGCAGTGCAAAGATCATTGCCCGTTTGGGCGGTCATGGTTATGACTGGTTAATATTAATGAACCGGTTTATTAACTGGTGTTTGAAAAGAATTGGTAGATCCAAAATGAGCTTTAGTAAGAAAATTAAGAATGGTGTAAAAAAGGCCGTCGCATGGATCGCTGATTTTGAACAAACGGCTGCAGAACTGGCGATAGAGAAAAAATATGACTATGTGATCTGTGGCCATATTCATCAGCCTCAGAAAAAATTATTTGAAACAAAAAACGGGAAAGTAATTTACATGAATAGTGGTGATTGGGTGGAAAACCTTACTGCTCTTGAATATAGTAATGGAGATTGGTCAATTTATCAATATAATGAAGCTGAATTTACCGGTGCCAGTGTTATAAAGATGACAAAGAAAGCAGCTACACCGAATGTGGTAACTGACCAGGTTGGTTTATTCATTAACTCACTTCGCCATATAAAGGAATGAAAATTTTTTACGCAGTACAGGCTACCGGCAATGGCCATATCAGCAGGGCGATGGAACTATTACCCCACCTTCAGAAATATGGTTCAGTTGATATTTTTTTAAGCGGCGACAACAGTAACCTGGCATTGGATGCACCGATAAAATTCAGAAGCAAGGGGATCAGTTTATTTTATAATTGTAATGGTGGTCTCGATTACTGGGAAATGCTGAAAAAATTCCAACCTCTGCGAGTCAAACAAGAAATCCGTGACCTCCCGGTTGAAAAATATGACCTTGTGCTGAATGATTTTGAATATATCACTTCAGCTGCATGTGTAAGAAAAAAAATTTCTTCGATACATTTTGGTCACCAGGCGAGCTTTCAGTCCTTACACACACCCCGGCCTTTAAAAAAGAATTCTACAGGTGAGTGGTTGCTGAAAAAATACATCAAAGCCGAACATCATGTGGGTTTACACTTTAAAAAATATGATGATTTTATATTTACAGCGATTGTAAAGGAAGAAATATTGAAAGCTGATCCCCGTGACCTTGGTTATTATACAGTATATCTCCCTTCATATTGTGAAAAACAACTAATAGATATTTTCTCAAATTTTATCGATTTCAAATTTCAGATTTTCAGTAAAGAAACATCAGCGCTTAAAACAACCGGAAATATTACATTTATTCCTGTCAATAAACAGTTATTTAATCAAAGCCTGATCAACTGTTCGGGCATCATTTCAGGCGGAGGGTTTGAAACTCCTGCAGAGGCCTTGCATCTTGGCAAAAAAATCATGGTAATTCCGATAAGGGGTCAGTATGAGCAGCTGTGCAATACAGAAGCTTTATCCAGGTTAGGTATTACCTGTTTACCTTATATCGAAAGGAACTTCGCCGGCATTTTTAATGAATGGGTACAATCGTCAACTCCAATACAAATTGATTATTCTGATTCAATACCGGACTGTTTAAATCATATCTTTTCAACAGTCGAGTCAGAAAACAAACTTCAAACTGTTTAATTATCCCCCAAAAAAAACCACCCCGCTGCCTGTCCTGTGGCGGGGTGGTAACTGCATGAGAAAATCTGCTCTCTGACGAAACTTACTAACGCCAGATTACTGCAACCGGGACGAAGAAAAGAACTTAAGTAAAGATGCCCGCCTTTTGTTACCCTGCCGTTATCCAATAGTTAAGGAACAATTATTAAAAGCTGCAGCAATTTTTCTATAAGGATTTCGTTAAAAACTTAATATTACTTAATTGTTAATTTTATGTAACTTTAGTGTTACCAATCGTACACAATTGAAAATCAAGGTCTACATATTGATTTTTCTGCTACCCTTACTTTCTAAAGGCTGGTTTGCCGGAGCTCAGTCTGCAGATCAGAGGGTGAAATTTGATTTTTATGGCGATCCGGTTGAGCTTGTCATTAACCCTTCCTTACTTATCGACTTTGGGTCTACGATTTCTGAAGAAGCGATACATAACTTCTATGAAAATATTGATAACAGCCAATATGAGTCGCTCATAACTTCATTAAAAAACTGCAAGACAAAATACCAGCTTGATGATTGGCTCTATTATCAGCTTATAAGAAAAACAGTGCAGCAAATCAGTCCGAAAGAAAGTAACTACTATAGATATACACTGTACAAATGGTTCTTATTGAACAAATCAGGTTATGACGCAACATTAAGTTTGTGCGACAATCAGTTGTTGTTATATGTTCAGAGTAACGAAGAAATATATAATATTCCTTTTCACACAAAAAATGGCAAACAATACGTTTGTCTGAATTATCATGATTACGGCGGGAATATAGATTTTACCAAAAAGAATTTTACAGAGCTTCCTTTTTATTTTTCAGAAGGCTATAAAGCGTTTACTTATAAAATCACACAGCTTCCTGAATTTAAACCGGATAGCTATTTTGAAAAGGATATCAAATTCAATTACTATCAAACGGATTATCATTTCAAAGTTAAGCTAACCCCACAGGTGCAGACCATATTTGCCAATTACCCGGTGGTTGATTACAGCTACTACATGAATATACCTCTGAGTAAAGAAACTTACTATTCACTCATTCCTGAACTCAAAAAAATCATGAAGGGAATGAATGAAAAAGAAGGAGTTGATTTTCTGATGCGTTTTACCAGGTATGCTTTTATATTTCAACCAGATATTAAGGTGTTTGGCGCTGAAAAGAGATTATCACCTGAAGAAACTCTCTTGTATAACAATAGTGATTGTGAGGACAGAGCCGCTTTGTTCTTTTACCTTGTAAAGGAAATATATAACCTTCCCATGCTGGTCCTAACTTATCCCAAACATGTCACAATTGCTGTAAATTTTCAAAAACCAATAGGAAATACGATCACCTATAACGGAAAGAAATATTCAGTTTGCGAACCAACACCGCAAAAAAGAGATCTGAAATTAGGTGAGTTGCTTCCCCAGCTGCGCAAAACGCCTTATGAAATTGCGTATGAATATAACCCACTAAAAAATCAATAACCTACGGCTTTATCAGAAGTTATCTGTTTTAATACGCTGTCCATTTGAATCGTATTCTTCCTTTCTAATCAACCTGCCATTTTCATCATAGTACTCCCATACTCCGCTATATAATCCATCGTGATACTCCCCTTTGCTCTTTACCTTACCATTTAAATAATAATTTACTGCATCTCCCTCAAACTTTCCATCCTCCTTTAAATGATTAATAAATACTGCCTGCCCATTCGGGTAATATTGGGAAAAGAAAGTCCGGATATCATTTTTTGTAATAATTACCTGTCTCACTTTTTCTGAAGAATCACGCATCACCTGGCACAGTGTTGAATCCTTCTTATTAATATAATATGAAGCTGTCACAAATTCTCTTCTGAAGTAAGGCTTGGTATGCGTACTGTCGCTATTCCTGATAATCTTTTCAAGCCAGCTATTATTTAATTTATTATTTACAAATGGTTCATCCGGGTTTCCGGATTTTTTGCATCCAACCAAGAAAATAAATAATACAACCAGTAAGAACTTTAAAAATTTCATCTTCAAATATTATAATAAAACAGCTTCCTCTTTCTGAGGAAGCTGTCAAAGTTATTTAGTTACAACCTACTATTACTTAAAACTTCCACTTAGTCCATCCCTTCCACCAGCTTGCCAACTCACCGGCAGGGGCTACTGCTCCGCGGAAAGTAATTGTTTTATCAAAAAAAGTATCTCCGGTGAACTTAGAGTCAGAAAAACCTGCTCCGGTAAGAATTTTCTGGTTTCCACTGCTTCCTGCAAACGGGGTGAAATCCGGTGTATCATAATTATATGGCTGGATCAATTTTGTATCAGAAGTATTTGTCAATATATCATTTCCGTAATACGGGTTTGTAAACCAGGAAGTCAAAGTAGCATCATTCATAATTGTTGCTCCAGCTGTTCCAGCGAATTTTAAATTTGTTGTATTTCCAGCCAATGTGATATTTCTTAAACGGAGTGTGCTGTCTTCGATATTCAATGCTGTAGAAGTCCCGGTAGTTGCATCAATATAGATACCTAAGGGCCATCCCATAATAATTGAATTAAAGATAGAGATACCTGAGTTTCTACGGATTTGAGCACCGCCCAAAAACAAACTGTTTCCGACATTACTTAAAGTTGCTCTTGGTCCGATAGCTGTAATATTGCTATAGATAGCCCTTGTTTTGGGAGAGGCGGTAGTTCCCTGTGAGTTATTATCACTTTCAAATGCTTCAGATTTGGAGATATCCGCAATTAGTGAATCACGAAGAATAATACCGAACTGAAATTTACCACTGTATCCGTTATCGGTATCAAAGTCATCATCCTGCGTTTTAAAGGCTATAAAGTATTTCACATTTACTGAACCTCCGAAACATTCTATGGCGTCATCTTTTGCATAAACGATCTGTACATGTTCAACAGTGGTTCCGCTTCCAACTGCAGCCATTGTAAGACTATTAATCTCCTTGTCAGGCTGATATGCGTATCCTGCAAATTCAATACGAACAAACTTTAATGAACCAGAGTTATCTGCATCATCAGGAGTAGCGCCACCGCCAGCAATACCATCACCTTGTGCATTATCAATACCACCCTCTACCTGTATAGTACCCTGAACACCATTAAAGCTTGAATTTACACTTGCCTTTCCGCAAATAACGATACCACCCCAGTCACCAGATTGTGGATTAGGTGCAGCTGATGTAAATACAATTGGTTCAGTAGCTGTTCCGTTAGCAACAAGTTTTGATCCACGGGTAATGATCAATGCGGCTACATCGCTTCCACTAAAAGAACCTTTCACTGTAGTACCTGCCTCAACTGTCATAGTATGATTTCCTACCATGTATACTAATCCTTTCAGGATATAAGTATTTTGTTTTCTTAAGATCGTATCGGCATTGATACGGCCTTCCAAAGTAATGGTGGTACCGGTAGTACCTCCGCCTCCGCCACCATTTACGATTATTACTTCTTTTTCGCCATCAGTTTCAATTTTGCGGCAGCCAGTGATAGCGACTGCAGCTATGGCGGTTAAGCAGAAAATGTACTTTTTCATTTGGTTATTTTTTAAAAGATTTAATTTATATAATTGAATAGTTAAATGTTAAGCTGAAAGTAGTTCCAAACTCTTTAGTGAAACGATACAGATCGCTTCCTTTCTGAAAACTCTCTTTACCTTGATTGTTCTGATAGAAATATCCTTTGCTGTTCAGGATATTTGAAATATTCAAGCGGATCTCACCTTTTTTCTGAAATAATTTCTTGGCCAATTGCAGATCTAATAAAGCCCTACCTTGCTCATAAATATCAGGATAGCCATCATCCGCATTTCCAACATAAGCAAGCCTGTAACCTATCTGGTTAAATAATAGTGTAGCATTAAACCCTTTTTCTTCCTGGTCATATAACAAACCAACATTTATCACATACGGAGATTGACCTTGCAGTGGTCTGTCGATTTGCAGTGCAGGATCTGATACTTTACTATTTATATAAGATACATTACCCTGAACAGTGAAATTTTTTAGAGCATCGCTGAAATCAAGTCTTTTTCTAATTTCAAGTTCTGCTCCATACGCCTCTGCTTTCTGCGGATTTTGGAATGAAAAAGTACTGGCACCACCGCTACTTCCATTAAATAATTGTTCGATAGGTTTATTAAAATGTTTATAAAAAATACCTACTGAAAATGTTTCGCCTGCACGGGGATATAGTTCATATCTCAGATCCGCATTAGTAATCTTTGTTCTTTTAAGATTTGGATTCCCTTGTACCGATGCATTCAAATCAAAATCAAAAATATTCAGGAAAGAAAGCTCTCTCAACTCCGGACGAATGACGGTTTGAGAGCCTGAAAGACGAAGATTGGTTTTGTTGTTCAATTTAAAAGTAGCATTCATACCGGGCAAAAAATCGGTTACTTCTGTATGAGAGTGGCGGGGATCATACGCTTTTACACTTCCCACCAACTGATCATAGTCTTCTACCCGCACACCCCAAACTACTCTTATATCTTTTCCAATACGGTTGTCAAATTGAACATAACCTGCATTCAATATGGTGTTTGCCAGATACCTGAACGTATTTCCTTTGATCGCATCAAATGCAAACATACTCCCGGTCCCGTCGCCAAAATTTGCAGGATCAAATACCTGGTCAGCTGGTAACTGCTTTAGGGCATCATTATCCAGAGGCAGGTAAATGGCGAAAAGTTTTGCATCATACAACCTGTCTTTTACCTGGAACATATAACCTCCCTTAACTGACTGATTTTTTCCAAAATCATATGTCAGGTCGCCCCCTGCAGTATATATATAGTCACTTAAACTTTGATAAATACGGCTACCGCTTTGTTGGGAAAGAGTATTTGATATAATCAGTCGATATGGATCAGCTGCACTTTCTCTTGAATATTGTATCCTGCGCTGATCAGGAATGTACCCGTCCAGGATATTGAAAGAACCATACCATTTACCTTTAAGTTTTGTGGTTAGCTTATGCTCTCCTGTAGCCTGAACTGTAAAGAAGGTATTTTGTTTAAAATTAAATTCCGAGCCCATAATAAATTTATCAATACGGCTATTGTCAACACCATTTCGTTGTGTTACACGATTGGTAGTATTTACGTTTATTAAGGACTTAAATGAAACTTTATTGTTGGAATTAATCTGATAGCTTAAACTACCTAGTGCCCCTGCACTGATTTCCTGCTGATATTGATCATCATTATAATCGAAATTCACTGATACATTCTGGTTCAGCGGGTCAACACTATTAAAGCGGTTTAAAGTTTTGAAATAATTATTTGTTTTATTATAAATGATACCAAAAGTGCCTCCCAATTTTCTATTGAATAAGTTTGTTACAAAGCCACCATTTGCCTGGAAAGAAGCATTTAAAGAACCCGATCCTTTTTCAGCAGTCCAACGGTTATCAAATTGTTTTCCGATAGCAGTTTTTTCTGCAGGGCTTAAAATATCAAATTCTGACTTGGTTGTATACGAAGAAGGTAAGGCCCTGGCACCATCATCAATTCCCAGCCAATCCAGATCTCCTCTTTTTTCCTTATAAAAATCTTTCCCTGTTGCAGCAGTATTAAATCCTGTTCCGATTTGAATGTTCAAGAAACCTTTTGTAGGTATATCTTTTGTATTTACCTGTATCAAACCCCCTGCCCATTCTCCGGGATATTCAGGAACAAAAGCTTTATTGATAATTACATTATCAATCATTGCCGAAGGGATCAGGTCGAACGAGAATGTCTTTCTGTCTGGTTCTGTACTTGTAAGCAAAATGCCATTGAGCATGGCCTGGTTATACCTGTCGGCAAGACCTCTTACAATAATAAATTTACCTTCCTGCAAACTTGCACCCGGTGTACGTTTGATCACCTCACCGGTATTTTTATCCGGAGAACGACGAATACTTTCAGCAGAAATTACAGATGCTACTGTGTTTGTATTTTTTTGAAAAGCAATAATTGAATTAACGGACTCTAGTCTTGCTGATGAACGACGGGCAGATACAACAACATTTTCTCCTGTAGCTGCTTTAACCTGCAACACAATATTTAACTCATTTAACTGCCCGCTAAAAACTTCAGCATCAGTAATCACCTTTTTTTCATATCCTACTGCTGAGAACTCGAGTTCGTATTTTTTGCCCGGAGCCAGGTTTAATATAAATCTGCCTTCAACATCTGTTATTGCTCCGCCGGCGGCGCCGACAATATTCACTGAAACCCCAACCAGGGGTTCATTTTTTTCATTTAAAACCTTACCTGTCAATTTAATAGTCTGTGCCTGCGAAAAAGAAACCGAGGCAAGGAAGAATATCGAAAGAAGCAACCCAATCCTTAAAAACATAAGTGGAATATTTGCGGCAAAGGTGTGCTTGACACATTAACGGCATGTTACAGCCGTGTTAAGCAATTGTAACTTGAATGTTACCTCAATATTAACTCAGCTTAGAAGCGGAATTGTAAGCGGCATGTGAAGACATCATCCTTCAAATCGGACGAATATCCACTTAGACTTGTTGATTCATTTTTGACCATTGCATAGTATAAGATAATTTTAGTCTGGTCATTGAAATGATAAACATACCCGGTTCCCAGGGTATTAAATCTTATATCGGCGGCTGTAAGATTTGTCCCCGTCTTTCCTATCTCATTTCTGCTTACTTTGATATTAGGGTCATACCAGTCATATTTCAGCAAAAACTGGTGCTTTTTGTTGAACAGGTTTTGAATAAAATATAAAAATGCCCCACTATAATGTCTCACATATGTTGGCAATGGTATTCCATTACTATTTGGCAAATTCCCTGGATTAGTAGTAGAATTAGCAGTGCCCGGCTGGGTTCCAAACCAATATTCAGCCCGAAATTCGGTCTCACCCCAGCCGTAAAATATTTTTGCCTGAATATCTCCTCCATAATAATGTCTCGGCGCAGACCTACCAAGATTCCTTTCTGACGAATCAACCTCAAATATTTTATCACCATTTGAAGAAGTAGCACTATGAAAAACGTACTTAGTAGCATTTTTCCAACCTCCTCTTAAAAAAGAAAGTCCTGCACCAATTTCAAATCTGTTAAATGTATATGGCTTAATAATTAATCTGCCTATAAAATCTTTGTGGCTGTCAAAATCTGTTACGCCAGAGGGGCCTTGTCCATTAAATAATCCTGCGTCAAGTTTAAAATGATTCATTTTTTGTTTCCGACCTTGCGGTTCAAAAGTTAGCATAACACCTAAATCTCTTTCTCCCGGCATTAAAATCTGCGACATCCTTCCTCTTTCAGGAGTTTCACGATGTGATGAACCAAGATTAACTTCAAATCCAAAAGGACGGGCAAAGAAACCTGTAGTCAAAGAGAGATTGTTTTTAGAAGTTTCAAAAAGCCTGATGAACATATCTCTCACAATTACACCTCTCTCAGTCGCATCAATCTGGAAAGTAAATAGGGCTTTGGGAGAATTTTGTTTAGTAGTCAAAAGATAATCCACTTTTATCCTGGCTCTTCGTAGCATAAACCTGCTTCGTGAATATTGAGAAAAATTTCCGCCTTCGTATGATTGGGTACCATCAGATTGAGCAACTTGAAATTGTGGCTGCATGTAACCACTAATCCTCAGATTTTCAAACCTTTTTATTGTTGGCCTGACAGTATCTTTTATAAACAATGAACTATCGATGCCAGTCAGATATCGCTGGCCAAAAGTCTGAAGAAAGCTGATAATGACTGTAATAAAGGCTAAAATGAGGTGTTTACCGAAAGAACTATGATTTATCATAACTCCCTTTCTTCTGTGCAATATAAATTCTTTGTTACAGAATAGTTACCCTAATTTTATTTCTATATTAATTTATTATTAATTATACCTTCCTCTTAAATCCCCTTTAATCAACCCGGTATTTTCGCAAACGCTAAATAAACAATCATGGGACTTAATTCTTTTCTAAAGATTTTCATGCCTAAGAATAAAATCTTTTATGAACTCTTTGAAAGTGTGGCTGGCAATGTTGCTAAAATGGGATCTCTATTGCGGGACATAGTTGCAGAACCAGATTTTGATAAACGAGCTGCATTGATCGTTCAGCTTGAAGATCTGGAACATGCAAATGATGAATTAACCCATAGTCTTTTTACCGAACTAGGCAGGAATTTTATCACTCCATTTGACAGAGAAGACATTCATTATTTGGCTACTTCATTAGATGATATTGCAGATTATATTTATGCAGCAGGCAAAAAAATAAACTTTTACCGGGTTAATCCAAATGATACCGGTATGCAAAAGTTTTCAGAATTAATTGAGCAAAGTGCAGAACAGGTAAGAGTTGCGGTTGGAGAATTAAGGGATATGAAAAATATGCGGAACATTACTGAAGCATTGGTAAAGATCAACAGCATTGAAAACCAGGCTGACGACACATTTGATTTCAGCATTGAACGGTTATTCAATACAGAACCAGATGCAAAAGAGGTTATCAAGAAGAGAGATATTTACCAGGTAATGGAGATTGTTACTGATAAATGTGAAGATGCCAGCAATGTTATTGAGTCCATCATAATTAAATATGCATAAGTTCTTTTGACCACAGACTGTTTATGACAACATTTCTTATTACAATTATTGTTCTTGCACTCATCTTTGACTATATCAATGGATTTCACGATGCTGCAAACTCAATAGCAACAATTGTATCTACAAAAGTACTTACACCTTTCCAGGCGGTTTTGTGGGCAGCCTTATTCAATTCAGTTGCCTTTTTTATTTTTAAAGATCACGGAGTAGCTGATACCGTAGCTAAAACTGTAAAACCAGACCACATAGCTGAAGGGAAAATGATGCTCGTAATATTCTCAGGTTTAATTGCAGCAATTACCTGGAACCTGTTAACATGGTGGTTGGGCATTCCATCTTCTTCTTCGCATACTTTAATTGGGGGCTTCGCCGGAGCAGCTATTGCCAGCGGAGGGTTTAGCGCTGTAAATTCTCCGATTATTATCAAGACGGCAAGTTTTATTCTTCTAGCGCCATTGGTAGGAATGATCATGGCATTTATAATGTCGTTATGGTTTTTGAGTTCTTTTAAAAAAGGCTGGAGGTCGAAAATATTTTCTATTGCAATTCTAGTATTAGTAGCTGTCTTTTTGTATTTCAATCTAGAAACTGATCCAGCTAAACTGACCTCTCACTATGAAACCTATTTTTTGAAAGTAATTTTTTACTCCAAAAACTTTAAGTGGATATTGATGGCATTCATCCTTGTCGTGATGGCTGTATTCTCACTTTACCTTAGTGGCTTAAATGCTCATAAATCAAATCAGTGGTTTAAACGATTACAATTGGTCTCATCTGCAGCTTTCAGTATTGGACACGGCGGCAATGATGCACAAAAGGTAATGGGAATTATCACTGCTGCTCTAATTGCCGGTGGTAATATCCCTGATTTCAGGCATATGCCAACATGGGTTCCTATTGCATGTTATACTGCTATTGGTCTTGGAACAATGAGCGGTGGTTGGAAGATCGTAAAAACAATGGGCACCCGCATTACAAAAGTTACTCCGTTTGAAGGTGTAGCTGCAGAAACTGCAGGAGCTGTTACATTGTTTCTAACTGAATCGCTTAAGATACCCGTTAGTACGACTCACACTATTACTGGCGCCATTATGGGTGTCGGTGCAACAAAAAGATTATCTGCAGTAAGATGGGGAGTTACCATAAATCTTATCTGGGCATGGGTTCTTACTATTCCTATCAGTGCATTATTAGCCGCTGGTATTTTTTCAATTGTCCGGCTTTTCTAAGCTTTAGCTATCCCCAATTAAAATAAAATCCTGACTTTTGCCGGAATTTTATGAGTAAAATTCTTGTTACAGGAGGTTGCGGTTATATTGGATCACACACCATTATAGACCTTATTGAAAACGGATTCGAAGTTATCTCAGCAGATAACAATTCAAGATCTAACCCTGTTATCTTAAAAGGTGTTGAGCAGATAACAGGAAAAAAAATAAAAAATTATAAGGTCAATCTCTGCAATTTCGACGACATATTTGCGGTGTTCCAGGAAAACACAGACATCCGGGGAATTATCCATTTTGCCGCCTACAAATCTGTTGGCGAATCAGTTCGTTTTCCGTTAATGTATTTTGAAAATAACCTCACATCGCTTATCAATCTTCTGAAATGTGTTCAGGAATTTCAGATCCCATATTTTGTTTTTTCATCATCATGCACCGTTTACGGTAATGCCGATGAAATTCCTGTTACTGAAACAACACCACCCAAACCTGCAGAATCCCCTTATGGATATACCAAGCAAATGAGTGAGCAAATTGTAAATGAGTTTGCAAAAAGCTCGGGTACACAATGCATTCTACTTCGTTATTTTAATCCGGCAGGAGCCCACCCTTCAGCGATTATTGGTGAAATGCCAATAGGTGCACCGCAAAATCTTGTGCCCGCAATTACCCAAACTGCCATTGGCAGAATTCCGAAAATGTATGTTCATGGAAATGACTATCCAACAAGAGACGGTTCCTGCATCCGTGACTATGTTCATGTATGCGATCTTGCCAGTGCCCACACATTATCTTTAAAATACCTGGAAGAAGGAAAAAACGCTGGCCTTTGTGAGGTATTCAATTTAGGAACCGGGAATGGCGTATCTGTTCTGGAAGCAATTCATGCATTTGAAAAAACAAGTGGCGTAAAATTAAATTATGAAATTGGCCCGAGAAGGGAAGGTGATGTTATTGCAGTTTATGCCAATAACGATATGGCCAAAAATCTGCTTGGCTGGAAAATTAATTTTTCCCTTGAAGATATTATGGAAACTGCCTGGAAATGGGAATTGAGGCTAAAGGCGGATGAAACAGTTTTTCGCAGTCAACCCGGAGAGTTAAATTGATTTGCTTTAACCTCATTAGTTACTATCCCTTACTTTTGCGCAACAAATTTTCTTTAAATGCTTAAAGACATTCAGTCATCAGGCAATAAGGACACTCGTAGCGGATTTGGGGATGGTATTGTCGAAGTTGCCCGGAAAAATAAAAATATTGTAGCACTTACGGCAGATCTGGCAGGATCATTAAAGCTCAACCAGTTTATAAAGGAATTCCCTGAACGCTTTTTTCAATGTGGCATTGCGGAAGCAAATATGATGGGTATTGCAGCCGGGTTAACAATTGGTGGTAAAATTCCTTACACAACTACTTTCGCCAATTTTTCTACCGGCAGGGTTTATGACCAGATACGTCAAAGTATTGCTTACAGCGGGAAGAATGTAAAAATTTGTGCTTCCCACGCAGGCCTCACTCTTGGTGAAGATGGTGCTACACACCAGATCCTTGAAGACATTGGCCTTATGAAAATGCTTCCGGGAATGACTGTAATTGTTCCTTGTGACTATACCCAGACAAAAGCTGCCACTATTGCAATTGCAGAATATGAAGGACCAGTTTACCTTAGATTTGGAAGACCATCCTGGCCAATTTTCACGAAGGAAGAGGATTTTACAATCGGTAAAGCTCAAATTTTCTCTGAAGGAACTGATGTCACCATTTTTGCATGCGGGCATATGGTTTGGAACGCCATACAGGCGGGAGCCATATTGCAGGAAAAAGGAATGAGCGTTGAAGTGATAAATATTCACACCATCAAGCCACTGGATTCTGAAGCAGTTTTGAAATCAATTAAAAAAACAAAATGTGCTGTTACGGCAGAAGAGCATAATATTATTGGAGGATTGGGTGATGCAATTGCTCAATGCGCTTCAGTAAATTTTCCGGTTCCAATTGAATACGTAGGTACCAAAGATACATTTGGAGAAAGCGGAACGCCAAAGGAATTATTGAAAAAGTATGGACTGGATGTGCCGGATATTGTTGCTGCTGCAGAAAAAGTAGTGAAACGCAAGAATAGCCACTAGATATTTCCAGATAATATTATTCACAGCAGGTTCTTTCAAAATTAAACCTGCTTTTTTACTTTTATAAAACAAAATTCTAAAACAACTGGGTTTCCAATATTCTAAATTACCCAAATGCCTCTGACACCTATGAGCCTTACAAGCATAAGCGATAGTGAATTGTTATTTCAGTTTCGTAATCCTGCTACGAAGGAAAAAGCATATACAGCTATCATTAAGAAATACCAGGAAAAACTATACTGGCATATAAGACGGATGGTGATAGATCATGAAGACACTAATGATGTCTTGCAGAATGTGTTAATTCGGGTATGGAACGGACTTGAGAATTTCAGGGAAGACAGCCAACTTTATACATGGCTTTACCGCATTGCAACTAACGAATGTCTTACTTTCATTGAGCAGCAAAAGAAAAAGTCTGCAATTAGCCTTAGTGATGTGGAAAGCGGACTGAGCAACAAAATCAAAGCTGATAAGCACTTCGACGCTAATAAATTAGAATGGAAGCTACAACTGGCAATACAGCAATTACCTGAAAAACAAAGAGTTGTGTTTGCTTTGAGGTATTATGACGAAATGCCATACGAGGAAATGAGCCGGGTTTTAGAGACCAGCGAAGGGGCACTTAAAGCCAGTTATCATCATGCTGTTAAAAAAATTGAAGATTATATGCTAAATCATTAAACTTTAGAGGGAGGAAATCGTCTCACTTAACGTAAAAATGGCACAGAATATCAACATACTGAACGAATTAAATGACCTAAACAGTAGTCTTGTAAACACAGGAACAGCAAACGTTTACTCAGTGCCTGAAGGTTATTTTGAAAATTTAGCCGCCGTTGTTCTGCAAAGAATAAAAGCTCTTGGGGCAAAAGATTCGCAAGATGAGCTTTCGTATCTGTCCCCATTGTTAAGTGGTATTCCAAAAGTAACGCCATACAAAGTTCCGGCTGAATATTTTGATCATATCAGTGATAGTATTGCTGCCTTTATCTCATCTGAAGAAATGAGTGTTAAAGATGAATTGAAAAAGCTTTCACCGGTGTTGAGTGGATTAAAGAAAGAGATGCCTTACTCAATTCCTGACGGATATTTTGAAAGCCTGGGTGTGACTACTCCAAAAGAAAAGGCAAAAGTTGTTTCGCTTACACATCGCAAATGGTTCCGATATGCTGCCGCTGCTGTAGTAACCGGGATTATTGTTTTAGCTGGTTTCATGATATTCGGAAACAAAACAAATGAACCGGGCACTAAGTCCCTGGCGAAATTTGAAAAAGATGTCAAGAAAATGGATGAAACAGAAAAGGAAAATCTTATTGATTTTATTGATGCCGGACTTAATGGCGACGAATCTGCATCAATTAAAGCAGACAATAAATCAGATGATATAAAAGAATTATTAAAAGGTATTTCAGATGAAGAGCTGAATGAGTTTAATAAGCAAACACAGGATATTGAAAATGTTCTATTGACTAATTAGTGAAATGAAAAAGTGGTTCATCATATTAACAATTTGCATTCTACCTGGCTTTTCCCTGTTGGCCCAGAATGATGATGATTCGGTAGGTGGCAAAATACAGGAGCGGATGCGAGAATATATTCAGCAAAAGTTGAATCTTTCAAAAAGTGAAGCTGAAAAATTCAATCCTCTTTTCCTCCGGTACTTCCGTGAATTTGCCCAAACTTACAGGGCAAACAAGGGCGACAGGCTTGTGTTACAACAAAAAATTATTGAATTGCGCCTCCGGTATAGAAATGAATTCCGGCAAATAATGGATGAAAATAAAGCCAACAAGGTTTTTAGACATGAGGATGAGTTTAGGACAGAAGCCGGGAAGATCATAAGGGAAAATCAAAGAACCCGGGCACCTGGCCGAAGATTCAGGATGATGCAATACAAAAACTAACCTCATTTTGGTGTTTTTCATAGGTTAACAAAGCCGGCTGTTTGAAGCCGGCTTATTCTTTAAAATTTCCAGACAGGGTTTTTGACATCATGATAGAAAAGAAAGCTCCATTTTTCTTTCTCTCCTTTATTCCACCATTCTTGTCTTAACTCCATAGCTTTCCTTCCGTCAAAATCATACTTAGCAACAAAGCGATGACGCATCTGCTGAAGTTGAGGAGCCTCATCACCTCCAAAGAAAACTGTTTCATTATCATCTTTGATCCAAAACACCTGGTGATATGGTGAATGTGCACCGGTTATTTCATATCCGATGTAATCATCTATATGCCCATTTCCATCTAATAATATAACTCTATCATTATTTTTTAAACCTTCCAGATCATCTGTTACGAACGAAGGAAATCCTTTTTTATATGCAAAATCCAGTTCATTTTTTTGAACATAATATTGAGCCGAAGGAAATAAAAGCTTTTGCCCCACTCCTATACCACCGGCATGGTCTTTATGTAAATGTGAAAGAAGCACTTTTGTAATCTCAGATGGGTTGATCCCCGCATTTATAAGATTAGAATAAATCTGTGGAACACCTTCTCTGGCAAAGCCAAGCCCCGTATCCAATAACAAAATATCATTGGAAGTAATCACAACAAATGGTTGTATCTCGACAAGTAAGCTTCCTCTTGTTCTTTGCTGTAGATCATCGTCTTTTTCATCAAATGGAACAAAAAGCTTCGATTGATCAACTGTAAATTGTCCTTCAGAAAGCGGAATTATTTTCATCTGCAGTTTATTAGTATTGTAATTTGCGAAAATTGAACCTATTGCCAAATAAGCTCTATCTCAAAACCATTTGCCTGTCAGCATCTAATCGAATCAAAATAAAAAGAAGAATTGTGAAAGTTAGCAATGAGGTTCCCCCATAACTAACAAAAGGAAGAGGAATTCCGATGACTGGTGCTAATCCTACTGTCATAGCAACATTGATTGCAATGTGAAAGAAAAAAACTGATGCTACTCCGTATGCGTAACACCGACTGAAAACACTTCGTTGTCTTTCGGCAATAGCGACAATCCGAAACAAAAGAAATAAATATAATCCTAACAATACAAGGCTTCCGACAAAACCAAACCCTTCACCAACTGTACAAAAAATAAAATCAGTTCTTTGCTCCGGCACAAAATCATACCTGGTTTGAGTAGCGTTCAACAAACCCTTACCGAATATCCTCCCGCTTCCAATTGCAATTTTAGACTGACGAACATTATAACTGCTTCCGCTTTCCTTCTTTTTCTTTGCTTCTCTTGAAGAAAGACTCTCTGCTGTCACCAGGTAAGGGTTATCTTCTCCAAACAGGTCATAAATACGTTCCACCTGGTGTGTCTGCAAAACATTTTTAAAAATAAATGGCACTGCAAATCGTTGAATACCCACACAAAGACCCCAGAGAAAAATAATCGATACTAATAGGCTTCGCTTTCGTTTTATTTGTCTTCGCAAAATATAAATTGCAATGGCTGCTATCCCGGTTAATATAAGAGCCAGCTTATTGGGTTCAATAACAATAGTGGCCACTATGAGAGCGGCAACGGAAAATCCGATTATCAGAATAATAGAAGGTAGTCCCTCTCTGTACATTACAATAAAGAAAGCAAAATATACAAGGGCAAGACCGGTTTCGCTTTGCAGTATTGTGAGGCCGGCAGGCAATAACACAATTCCGGCTGCTATAAGTTGGGACCTTATTTTAGTAAAATCCGTCTCAGGTCTTGCCAAGTATTTTCCAAGAGCCAATGCAACAAATATTTTACAAAGCTCTGCCGGCTGAAAATTAAATGCCCCAAGTTTGATTATTGACTCAGTGCCTTTAATCCTTGAATGAAAAGGAAACACCAAAAGCAGCATAAAAATTCCAACCACGTAAAGCAGGTTAGCAGTCGCAGGAAAAAATTTACTATCAGTGAGCAGAATAAAAAAACCAATTACCGCACCAATTATAAAAAAGTAAAACTGCTTACTATAGTCAGTCTTGAAACCAATAAAACTTTGTATGATGGGATCCCCTTCTTTAAATGTTGCTGCAAAAATGGCCGTGAGTCCAATTGCTACAAGCAGTAAATAAATTACGACCAGGCTACGATCAATTCCCTTTGATATACCTTGAGTCTGATGGGTCATGATTTTAAGTAGGGATTATTTTTTGACCCATCAATCTTCGACGGCAAAACCGCTAATACTTTTTCTTTTTCAGCGGGATCATTCTTCTTATTAGGGTTTGTTTTTTTCTTTACACCATTAATGGTAATATATTTTTTTATGTAGCCGCTATCTTTTGTCGTTTGAAACCACTTAAATGCCCTGACTGAATCCTCTTTATACTGAAGTCTCTTTAAGTAAGTCGGCATCAGGTTTGTGTTTGCTATTCTTTCAAGATCAGCCTTGCTTTTTGTCTGTAAAGTGTCATTCAGATATTTTTCGATCATAATTCTTGAGATCGGCCCGGCCCATGTGGCTCCATAGCCTGCATTCTGAACAAAACAGGCGATAGCAATTTTTGGATTTTCTTTAGGAGCAAAACAAACAAACATTGAGTTATTAGGAAGTTTTATTCTGTGTCCATCCAGTATGGTATAATTTTCTGCAGTACCTGTTTTGGCACAGACATCAATACCGGGTATTTGAGCAATTCTTGCTGTACCAAATTTAACAACGTCATTCATGCCTTCAATAACTGCCCTGTAAGCAGTATCAGGTATATGCGTCAGTACATTATGTCTCATCCTGAACTTGTTCATGAATGCTGTGTCTTCAGTTGTTTCATCTTCTATCTTCTCTACAAAATGGGGCGTATAATAATATCCTTTATTTGCAATAACACACATTGCATTTGCCATTTGCAAGGGAGTTATCTGCATCTTATCCTGTCCAATACCTAATGTCAGATTTGTACAGGATGTCCAGTGGCCATTGTTTTCTTTATTATATACAGATGTATCGGGAATGCTACCGCTACTTTCGTTAGGTATATCTACCCCCAATTTTACACCAAGCCCAAATTCATTCAGATATTCCCTCCATTTTAAATAACCCAGTTTCACATTTCCATATTTTGGGTTGTCTACAGTAAGCCGGTAAACATGGGCATAATATGAATTGCATGAATTGGCAATCGATAACCGAAGATTAGCAGCATGTCCGGCTCCTGAGTGTGTACAAGCTGGTTTACCGTGGCCGCAAAGTGTATATCTTCCGGGGCAGGGAAATCCATAAGATGGAGTTATCACACCTTCATCTAATGCCACTAATGCACCGATTGGCTTAAAAGTTGAGCCGGGTTCATATTTTCCTGCAATAGCCCGGTTTAGCATCGGTGCCGCAACATTTAAAACAAGACTGCTGTAATTTTTACTTCCGAAAGAACCAGTAAGATCATTCGGGTTGTAGTTAGGCCCGGAAACCATCGCAAGTATTCCACCAGTTTTAGGATCAATTGCAACAAGACCTCCAACTTTGTTGGTCATAAGTTGCTCTGCCATTGCCTGGAGTTCAATATCAATATAAGTTTTAAGACCCCTTCCCGCTACAGATGCGGTATCAAACACCCCATCTTCGTAATGTCCCACAATCCTGTTTTTGTTATCCTTGATCATATACTGTACACCTCTTTCCCCCATCAACACTTTTTCATAGTAGGCCTCGAGCCCCGTTTTACCTATATAATCTCCTTGCCGATAAAAATTTCCGGAACGTTCTATATCCCTCGAATCAACCTCCCTGATATATCCCAGGATGTGAGCAGCCGCATCATAAGGGTAGGTTCTCAAAGGCCTTTCAACAAGTGTAAAACCCGGGTATTTCCAACTGTTCTCTTCAAATCTCGCCTGGATATCAGGAGTCAACAATCCCTGGAACACAGAAGGACGAACGGCGGAGTTTTTAAACCTGGCCTCTAATATCCTTTTTTTGAACTCAGCTGTATCTATTTTCATTAGCTCACAAAAACTGGAAGTATCAATTCCTTTTACCTCAGCCGGAACCACCATCAGGTCATAAATAATGGTATTGTTAAGAATGGCCTTGCCCTTCCTATCATAAATAATACCCCTTTCCGGATACACAATTTTGGCGTATACAGCATTATCCATAGCCAGTTGTTTGTATTTACCCTCAACAACCTGGAGATAAAACAACTGCCCGATTATTGCCAGGAAAGCAACAAGGAAAATTAAACGGATAATACGGCTTCTTGATTGGTTAAACACAGACATCGAATAAAACTAACAGGGAAAAATCAGAAAATCAGGTCAATTCACTTTACAAAGTAAAACCGACATTGATCGCTTTCCAAATCTATTTCAGAATAAAAATTGATTTAAGAAAATTTTCGGTAAATGCTCTTACCGGATTTACTTCTCAGGCTGTGTTTGTCCTATACCGTAGCTTCCTTGGGAAGAGCATTTCAACAGTTATGATCAGCAGCATGCTGATAGCTGTGGTAGTTACGATTTTGATCAGGAAATCAAGAAAGTTTCCAAACTGCAGCCATTGCAAAAAAGTCATATAAGTATGATGGGCAAGAGTCAGGACAAAGACATAAACTAAATATGGGGACCACCTCATAGATTTTGGCGAAGGTTCCCTGTAATTGAATTCAGAAGTATCTTTTGGTGTAAGAATATTAATAACAAATGGCCTTAAATAGGCTATCAGGGTACATGCTGCCGCATGAACACCAATCTGCATAGTGAAGAAATCAAGAATGAGACCGGTGATAAACCCTATTAATAACAACCATTGTCTTGAAACAGAAAAGGGGAGCCACAAAATGGGAAGAAAATACAGATAAGGTATTATGTACCGGTGAAGGGGCGGGATCTTATTTAATACATACACCTGTATCAAAATAAAAATAACAATCCGCAACATATTTTTTATCGCATCACTCACTTGTTCCTGTTTTTGGGATCATCAATTATTTTCTTTGTATCCTGAATCAGTTTCTTTTGCTCATCATAAAATATATTTTCAACCACATGAACATGCTGAAGGTTAAAAAAGTTAGCCGACGGTTTTAGTTTAATGACATAGAAATTAGTGCTTTTGTCAGTTAAGATCTGATCAATGGTACCCACCATACAACCGGGAGGAAAATTTGAGTTGACACTTGTCAGCACTGTATCTCCTTTAACGATTGAATCCGATTTTGGTATATTTCGTAAAGTCAAGAACAGGGGATTTTTGCCATCCCACTCTATGGTTCCCATATTTCCGGATCGTTTCATGATCACACTCCTTTTGCTTTGCACATGAAGAAGACTCATTATAACGCTGTAATTGGAGCTCACATTTATAACAACACCAACTGCGCTGCCATCTGATCCTATAACTGCCATATTATCTTTAATACCCTGGTTAGAGCCTCTGTCTATTTGTATGTAATTTTTATCGAATCTCACTGTATTATAGATCACCCTTGCATCTCTCCAGAAATATTGTCGTTTCATTCCTGTTGTGTCGTAGGAGACTGAATCTTTTACAAGTATTGCCGAAGTGTCCTGTTTAGCAAAATTTGAAGGAAGTAAATTTAAAAGAGAATCATTCAGGTGGTGCAGCCGTTCATTTTCTTTTTTCATGGCAAAATAATCTTCCACCTTATTATATTGTGTGTTGATCTTACCTGTTACTTCATTTGCTATACCCAGCAGTTTTGCCCTGTGAAATTTATTGTAGCTGTATAAAAACCAAATGGAAATTCCCTGCAAAAAGAGGAATGTAAAAAAAGTCCTGTAGCGACGTATGAAGAGAAATATATTACGCATTTATCAACGGCACTAGGTTAAATAGTATAAGACACAGTGGTTGTTAATGTTGTAACCCGGCCTTCTGTATTTATCTCATTACGAAGGGGTATCTATCGTAATTCTTAAGTGCGATACCAGTTCCTCTAACCACACTTTTCAGCGGGTCGTCTGCAACATGCACCGGTAATTTAATTTTACTGCTAAGGCGTTTGTCAAGACCTCTTAGCAAAGCTCCTCCGCCTGTGATATATAAACCACGACGATAGATATCGGCTGCCAGTTCAGGTGGAGTTTGTTCCAGGGCTTTTAAAATAGCCTCTTCAATTTTAAAAATACTCTTATCCAACGCCTCGGCAATTTCCTGGTAGCTCACAAGAATTTGTTTAGGAATACCAGTAACGAGGTCTCTTCCATTTACAGGATAATCATCAGGCGGATTATCGATTTCTTTCATCGCAGCGCCTATCTGGATCTTAATCTGCTCAGCAGTTCTTTCACCGATCAGTAAACTGTGGTATCTCCTCAGGGCCTCCATGATATCTGCCGTAAATTCATCACCAGCAATACGAATGGACTGGTCACATACAATTCCTGCAAGTGCTATCACAGTGATACCTGTTGTCCCCCCACCTATATCAATGATCATGTTACCCACCGGTTCTTCAACATCAATACCGATACCCAGCGCAGCCGCCATGGGCTCATGGATCAGGTATACTTCTTTCGCCCCTGCCTGCTCAGCACTATCACGAACAGCTCTTTTTTCAACTTCAGTGATAGAGGATGGAATGCATATCATCATCCTCCAGCTAGGCGGGAAAAGAGGTTTTTTGGGATAAACCAGTTTGATCAGCTCCCTGATCATCAATTCGGCCGCATTAAAATCTGCTATCACTCCGTCTTTTAGTGGTCTGACTGTCCTGATGCTTTCATGGGTTTTTTCATGCATCATCAACGCCTTTTTCCCAACCGCCAGTACTTCTTTGGGGTTATTGCGGTTGAGCGCCACGATACTTGGCTCGTTGACTACTACTTCGTCGTTATGTATGATGAGGGTATTTGCAGTGCCCAGGTCAATAGCGATTTCTTGAGTAAACCAGTTAAAAAGTCCCATTCTATATTATTGGATTTAATGTTTGCAAAGGTGTAGGAAATAATTTGAATTAGCAAAGCAACTCTTGTTGAAAACCTTATCCGGCAAAGGAAAGATGTCATCAGGCTGCGGGACTAACTGAAGTAAACGCATTAAAAATTCCAATATTGTCTATGCATCAAATAAAAATCAGTGACTACAAAGTCCAAAAATATTTACTCTATCTTCAATTTATGCGGATCATAACCCGGGCCGTGCTGATTTTATCATTTGTCAGCCTTCTTGCTGATATTGCCAGCGAGATGTTATACCCCGTTATCCCCGTTTATCTCCGGGAAATTGGTTTTTCGGTTTTCCTGATCGGGATACTCGAGGGCTTTGTAAATTTTACGGCGGGTATCAGTAAGGGATATTTTGGAAAACTCAGTGATGAAAGAGGACTGAGACTACCATTTGTAAAGACCGGGTATTTTCTAAGTGCAATTTCAAAACCCCTGATGGCAGTTTTTATTTACCCTTTATGGATCTTCCTGGTAAGGTCGGTCGATCGGCTGGGTAAAGGTGTGCGGACAGCAGCCAGAGATGCACTGTTATCGGCCGAGGCCACTAAAGAAACTAAAGGAAGGGTTTTTGGATTTCACAGGGGTATGGACACTGTGGGGGCGGCCATCGGCCCGGTAATAGCATTGGTTTACCTGTATTTTAATCCTGGTGATTACAAAACTTTTTTTTACCTGGCATTCATTCCAGGCATTTGTTCGGTTTTATTGCTTTTCCTGTTAAGTGAAAAGAAACGGCCCGTATCAACAATAGGAAAAGGAAATTTCATTTCTTTCTTTAAATATTGGAGAGAGGCCCCACCACAATTTAAAAAAGTAGTTCCCGGATTATTATTTTTTGCTCTTTTCAACAGTTCAGACATTTTTCTTTTACTGATCACTAAAGAAACTCTCGGAACTGATTCTGTTTTAATTGCCGGAACTGCTTTCAATTCAGACACTATTACAATAGCAGCATACATACTTTATAATTTAGTTTATGCGGCTACTTCATACCCGCTTGGAATTTTGGCAGATAAACTGGGATTCAGAAAAGTTATTATCATTGGATTTATTCTTTTTGCAATTGTATACGGCGGTTTTGCATTCCAACCGTCCTTATCTTTTATTTTTTTACTTTTCTTTTTCTATGGGATTTATGCAGCGGCTACTGAAGGAGTTATAAAAGCCTGGATTACAAATCTTGCCCATGAGAAAAATACTGCGACCGCAATAGGTTTTTATACAAGTTGTGAAAGTATATGTACACTCTTTGCAAGCATTATTGCAGGGGGATTATGGACTTACTTCGGAAGCACCAGTACGTTTATTGTTACTTCACTGGTTGCTATTTTAAGCAGCTTTTATTTCTTATTGAGAATCAGATCAGAAAATTCAAATTAATTTTTTATCAGTACACTTTATCTCTTTTGGCATAAAAATGGCAAGTATTGGTTATAATTTATTAATTATAACCGATTTATTATGAGAAAGATTTCATTGTGTATTGCAACATTGTTTATAGTAACCATAGCGGGGGCACAAAGTAAAAGTATTAATGGCACCACTTACAGAACAGCTCTTGGAGTAAAAGTTTGGGATGGTGGAGGAATTTCTTTTAAACATTTTGTAAACGGCAATAATGCTCTTGAGCTTATCGGATATTTCTGGAACAGAGGTTCAAGAATAACTGGCTTATATGAAATTCATGGTCCGATTAATGGTGCAGCAGGTTTGCAATGGTATATTGGCCCCGGCGCCCATATTGGATTTTACAATTCAAAATATGGTGACGGTGCTTTTGCCGGACTCGATGGTGTGTTGGGTCTTGATTATAAATTCAACGGTGCCCCTATCAATATCTCACTCGACTGGCAACCTTCAATAGAATTTGGTGATGGCCGTGGTTTTGTAGGAAGCTGGGGAGGCCTTGGCGTAAGGTATACATTCTAAGTTCCGGGTTGCTTATTTCTGAAAATTTATTCTGAGAAAAAACCTAATCTGTTTTCAGTAGATGCTGAAAGTGAAGGAAGCTTTCCCCTTTCAATCAGGAAACTATTAAGCTGTGCAATTTCTCTGAAAATATAATGTTTATCTGCGGCTGCTTTTAAATAATCTTTCCCGGTACTTCCGCCAGTACCAATACGGGTTCCAATCATCCGATGAACCATATTCATATGCCTGTAACGCCACGAACTAAGCTGCTCATCTATTTCCAATAAAGAATTTAAAAGCTGAAACGGCAATTGCAGGATTGGATATCCGCGGTAAAGCATAATAAATAAAGCCGATTTGCATGCTGAAGGTGATAAAGACCTGCCTTCATTATTTGAGTTTCCGGAGAAAATAGTATCAAACTCTTTCAAATTTTCTTTTTCTGCATCAGCAAGGCTGTCCCCATATATTTTTTTATAGCCTGTCCAAAAGGCAGCATCTGCGCCTTCTTTAAGAAATGGCATTCGCTCCAGCCAGTTATTCACCAATTGAAGAAGAGAGCTTTCATTCTCAGCTTTCTTAATAACATCAACATGTTCTTTTCTTAATTGTGAGGTATAGTATTCCTGCCCATGACGATGTTCATACTTCAAGCCAAGCTTTGCCTCCAGTTCTTTGAACTGCCAGCTCTGAAACCCTGATGCTGGCCGCAGCATATCCCTGAAATCCAGAAAATCCATTGGCGTCATAGTTTCCATGATATCTACCTGGTGTACCAGCACTCTTAAAATTGTAACTACTCTGCTAAGTCGGTGAACGACCGTTTGCAACTCAGGTGAATTATCATTCAAAGAAGGTTGAGCCATAATAGCAGCTATTGAATCTACCTCGTAGTGAAGCTGTTTGAACCAAAGTTCATAGGCCTGGTGTATGATGATAAAAAGCATTTCATCATGTGCCGGCAGATTTTTTTTATCACTCTCAGGAAACTGAGAGTTTAAAATTTTATCTAGCTGTAAATAATCATGGTAATGCACTTCCATAACTAAAGTTCAGATACCCGGCGAAAGTACTGTAATATTTTTGGCAGAGATTTATCAAAGAAACAAACTAAACAAACTCATAGCCTATATCCCTACGATATTCCATACCGGTAAATGAGATTTTTTCCAATTCTTCTTTACTGATCTCCACAGCATCAAAAACGGATCTTCCAAAAGATGTCAGGCAAAACACCCTGCCTCCATTGGTTACAACTTTGCCATCTTTTATAGCAGTTCCCATATGAAACAGGTGACTGTCATCGGGGTTGACCTTATCAAGTCCTTTTATTTCATATCCTTTTTTATAATCTCCGGGATAACCGCCACTAACTGCAACAACCGTACAGACAGTTCTGGGATCTGTTTCAATTTTTATTTTATCCAATTGTTGTTTTGTGACTGCATTCAGTAATTCAACAATGTCATTTTTCAAACGTGGGATTACAACTTCCGTTTCAGGGTCTCCCATCCTGCAATTATATTCTATCATGTAAGGCTCATTCTCAACAATCATTAGCCCAAAGAAAATAAAGCCCCTGTATTCAAGTTTCTCTTCTTTTAATCCTTTTACTGTAGGTTTAATTACTTTTTCTTCGATTTTTTTCATCAACTCAGCGTTTACAAAAGGAACCGGGCTTACAGCACCCATCCCCCCGGTATTCGGTCCGGAATCATTCTCTCCGATTCTTTTGTAATCTTTTGCTTCAGGAAGCACTACGTAATGAACCCCATCAGTAAGTACAAAGACAGATATTTCAATTCCCTGTAAAAATTGTTCGACAACTACTTTTTTACTGGCTTCTCCAAATTTTGCCCGTTGTATCATGAGGTCAAATTCTGCAATTGCCTCCAGGTGATTCTCACAAATCACAACACCCTTTCCGGCAGCGAGACCATCAGCTTTTAATACAACCGGCAACTCATGTTTATTGATGTAATCAACCCCTTCCTGAAAATTATCCAAAGTAAATTCCCTGTATGCAGCTGTAGGTATGCCATACTTCATCATGAAAGCTTTTGCAAAAGCTTTGCTGCCTTCAAGTCTTGCCCCACTTTTGGTTGGTCCGATGATGTCAAGATCTTTTAATTCCGGAGTATCTATAAGAAAATCAGTCACTCCTTTTACCAGTGGTTCTTCGGGACCAACAATAACCAGGTCTATTTTCTCCTTAATACAGGCTTCCTTTATATTATCGAAATTGGTAACTGGAAACTCGAGATTTGTTCCGCATAAAGAAGTCCCGGCATTTCCGGGTGCGATAAACAATTTTTCACAAAGAGGGCTTTGGGATATTTTAAAGGCAAGAGCATGTTCCCTGCCTCCAGAGCCTAATAAGAGGATACGCATAGTTGGTTTGATTGTTGGATCTTAATGACTTGCGAATATCTGCTACATCCGTTAAAGATAACATGAAAAATTTTTGGGTGGGCAAATTTCTGTATTTTGTATGCTTTAAACTCACTTGACTCTGATTAATAATTAAAACTGCTGTATGAATCAACACGAAAAAGCCGGCAAACATCCAAAGGCACTTTTTGCACTTTTCTTTACAGAAATGTGGGAACGATTTGCTTACTATTTAATGGTTGGTATTCTTTTGCTCTATTTAATTGATAATAAAACCGGCGGAAAGGGGTTTGACGAAAAGATCGGCGCTGACATAGTTGGTAGTTTCATTGCATTGGTTTATCTCACTCCTTTTATCGGAGGGTTAATTGCAGACAGGTATCTTGGTTACATAAAATCAATATTTATTGGAGGGGCTTTAATGGCCGCCGGCTATATAGGTTTATCAGTACCCGGTGACACTGCTCTGTTTATCTCTTTAGGTTTAATAATAATAGGTAATGGTTTTTTCAAACCCAATATCTCCACACTATTGGGTAATATTTACAACAGGGAAGATCTGAAGCCACTAAAAGATAATGCTTACAATATCTTTTACATGGGTATTAATATCGGTGCTTTTGTATGCAACTTCGTAGCAGCTTTCCTCCGGAATAAATATGGATGGGGTTGGGCATTTGCCGCTGCAGGAATAGGCCTGATCATAGGTTTAATAATTCTTTCTTTTTCCATAAAAGATAAAAACATTAAAGAGGCTGATGTTAAAAAACCAATACAAGCCGAGGATATGCCTCTTTCCAAAATTTTTGCTACTGTTTTTTTGCCCGCAATCATTGCCGCTGTAATTGGCTGGATGTTACCAACAAAAATTTTTGGTTCTCCTATTATGGGAACACAGGCCAATGATGCTTTTATTTTTGCCTGTTTACCTGTTATTGCATTTTACATATCTCTTTGGGTAAAAGCAAAAGGACAGGACAAAAAAAGTATCGGAGCGTTGCTTTTCATTTTTGCGATTGCCATTGCTTTCTGGACCATCTATAATCAAAATGCTACGGGCCTTACATTATGGGCCGAAAAACACACAGACAGGGTTGCTTCGCCGACCACAGCACAAATCACGGGAAAGATATTTCCGCTACAGCAGATAACAGACACACCTCGTTTGGTTACTAAAGTGAATGAGTATTTTGTTGATGTGAAAGACGATTCTCCCATTGAAAGATATGATACCCTTTATGCATACAACAGGGAAGTACAGAAAAATGATACAATGGTTTTTGGGATAACAGCTCATGGCAACAGGGTGGACACAGGCAGTCATCTCGTTAAAGTGATGGGGCCTGACCCTTACTTTAATAACGTTCCAAAAGATCAATGGCCAAACGGAAAGCCTGTTAAACTTACTAACACAGAATTATTCCAGTCCATTAATCCATTATTTATCGTTGTACTTACATTAATTTTTGTTCCTCTTTTCAGCTGGCTTCGTAAAAGAGGAAAAGAGCCTACAACAATGTCGAAATTCGGAATGGCATTATTTATTTCAGGCTTATCTGCGCTGGTAATGGTATTTGCAATAATGTCTGTTCCTTCCATTTATACTCATAAAGCATCTCCGATATGGTTATGGCTAACTTATTTTGTATTTACAATTAGTGAAATATTCTTAAGTCCAATGGGTCTTTCATTAGTTTCGAAACTGGCACCAGCCAGGTTGACGGCACTATTAATGGGAGGATGGTTCCTTTCTACTTCTATCGGTGGAAAGGTAGCAGGGGTAATGACAAGCTTCTGGGATGATTTTACAGATAAGAAACTGTTCTTCTTAATACTTGTTGCCGCTGCTTTTGTTGGAGGCATTTTAATTTACTCGAGGATAAAATCTCTGAATCAAATTGTAAAAGACAAAACAGGCAGCGCCTAAAAGAAATTTCCAATCATACTAAAGTGGCCTGTAAAGCCACTTTTTTGTTTATTTTCATTCATCATCAAACCAGCAATAATGGAAAACAACCGTTCAGTGTCTCATCCTCGTGGTCTTTATGTTTTATTCTTTACTGAAATGTGGGAACGATTTGGCTATTACCTGATGCTTGGTATTTTTTCTCTTTACATGATTGATAGTACCCAAAACGGGGGAATGGGTTTTTCTGCAACACAAAAATCTGATATATATGGCACCTATCTGGGTTTAGTTTACCTAACTCCATTTATCGGCGGCTTGCTGGCCGACAGACTTTTGGGGTACCGAAGAAGCATTATTATCGGCGCCATATTAATGGCAGCAGGTTACCTGGGTATGGCCCTGCCAGGCGAAACTGTATTTTATATTTCACTGCTCCTGATCATTGTTGGAAATGGCTTCTTTAAACCTAATATTTCAACACTTGTAGGCAATCTTTATAACAAACCTGAATACAAAGACAAAAAAGATGCGGGCTATAACATCTTTTACATGGGTATCAACATTGGAGCATTCGTTTGCAATTTTGTTGCTGCTTATATGCGCAACAATTATGGCTGGGGTTATGCTTTCGCTGCTGCCGGTGTTGGCATGATCATAGGTTTGTTATGGTTCCTCAAGGGAATGAAGCATGTAAAAGAGGTAGACATTCTGAAGCCAGTTCAGAAAGAAGATCTGCCATTGAAAAAGATATTCGGGTTGGTATTGCTTCCTGTTTTCGGATTTGCAATTTTAGGCTGGTTTATCCCGGGAAATATATTCGGCAGTGATGGAACCGATGCATTTCTGATCGGTAGTATCCCTGTTGTTGTCTTTTATGCATCATTATGGTTTAGGGCCAGCGCAGAAGATAAAAGACCGGTCGGTGCATTGCTGGCCGTATTTGCAGCTGTTGTGGTATTCTGGGCCATTTTTCATCAGAACGGTGATGCACTTACAATCTGGGCCAAAGATTATACTGACAGGAACATTGACAGCAAGCTGATGGAAAAGACTTTTGATGCAGTCAATCTTACTCAGAATCTTGCCTATGATTCTGCATCACCTAATAGTTATTTCTCAAATCTTCCGGCTGATAAAGTCCCTGCACAGGGTTCAAATCTCAAACTATATTCAACGGAACTCTATCAATCCATTAATCCATTTTGGGTAATTGTACTTACACCAATACTTGTTGGGTTCTGGGGATTTTTAAGACGACGGGGAAAAGAACCAAGTACCCCGGCCAAAATTGTTCTTGGTTTATTGATTACAGGCTTGTCTGCATTGGTAATGGTAGCAGCCGTTAAATCAGTAAATGTTGATTCTGAAAAAGCGTCAAACTGGTGGCTGTTCGGCACCTATGGAGTGATCACCATTGGTGAATTATGTCTCTCTCCAATGGGATTATCATTAGTATCTAAACTTAGTCCGCCACGATTAACATCATTGTTGATGGGCGGATGGTTTCTCTCTACTTCTATCGGCAATAAGTTATCAGGAATACTTTCAGGAATGTGGGAAGGCTATGAAGATAAATCCAAATTCTTCCTTGTTAACTTTGTATTGGCCTTTGCAGCATTCTTACTGCTCTTTGCTATGCTTCGCTGGTTAAATAAAGTAATGAAAGAAAAAGGAGTTAAATAGCTCAACTATCACATAAATGAAAAGGTGATGAATCAGATTCATCACCTTTTTTATTTATTTTCATAAGAAATTAAATCGTATGCCCGACAAAGAACTCTCATTAGAAGAGATACAATCATTTAAAGGAAAATATCCGAAACAGATATGGCCCCTGTTCTTTTCCGAAATGTGGGAACGTTTTTGTTTTTATGGGATGAGAGGGATGCTGACATTTTTCATGATCAATGAATTATTTTTTGATGCCACAAAAGCAAACCTGCAGTACGGAGCTACTCAGGCATGGGTCTATGCATTTACTTTCATAGGAGGAATGTTTGCAGATAAGATACTTGGCTTCCGCCGTTCTCTGTTCTGGGGAGGGTTATTAATGATCACAGGAAGTATTTTGTTAGCTATTGACCCACACCAGTTTTTCTTTCTGGGCATATCCTTCAATATTATCGGTACTGGTTTTTTTAAGCCCAATATATCTACAATGGTTGGCATGTTATATAAGGACGGCGACTACAGAAGAGATGCCGGTTTTTCACTTTTTTATTCCGGGATCAACATTGGCGCATTACTGGGCGGATACATTTGCATCGCAATAGGTAAAGGAACATTAGCTGCAAATATTGTTCCGTCACACCTACGTTGGAATTTTGCATTCGGGTTTGCAGCAGTTGTTATGACGATCAGTCTATTGACTTTTTTAAAGACCCGGAAATCATTAGGCCCGATAGGTTTATCACCTTTCACTGAAACTGAAGAAAAAACAGGCATTAAAAAATGGTATAAAGTTTTTGTATTTATTGGCTCCTTAGCTGTTATTCCTGTTATCATGAAAATGGTAGCCAATACAGAATATACAGATTGGTTTATGTACTGTATAGGGCCATTCAGCCTGATCTTTTTATTTTATGAAATGACAAGGTTAAAAAGAGAGCAGGTGCACAAACTTTTTGCAGCCTTACTGTTTATTATATTTTCCGTGTTATTCTGGGCAATTTTTGAACAAGCTGGCGGGTCTTTAAACATTTTTGCGGCAAACAATGTCAGCAGCAAATTACTGGGAGTGATAACCCTCGATCCCAATGGAGTTAATAATTCTGCCAATTCACTTTTCGTAATAATTTTTGCACCGATTTTAGGCATCATTTGGATAGCAATGGCAAAAAAGAAAATTGAGCCAAACACCATTATAAAATTTGGCATTGCCTTTATATTTCTTGGATTAGCATTTTATGTTTTGTTTTCCATGAGATTTTTCTCTAATGCACAAGGTGTTTCCTCCCTTGACATTTTTACATTGTCCTATTTTGTAGTTACGCTGGGAGAATTATGCCTGTCTCCAATAGGCCTGTCAATAATGACCAAGCTTTCGCCTGCAAAATTGCAGGGCTTTATGATGGGCATGTGGTTTTTAGCAAGTGCATACGGACAATATGTAGCGGGTATATTCGGCGCAGGGATTGCGGCTGACCTGGAGCATGCAAATAACTACGAAAAATTATTGGGTTATACCAGTGGCTATAAACAATTTGGCCTTTATGCAATCATTGCAGGAGTAATTATTCTTGCAATATCACCGCTGATGAAGAAGTTAATGCACGGGGTGAAATAGAGGTCAAATAAAATTCAGGTAATCATATTGCTTTGTCAATATAGATTTATCATCAGCTTTCAACCACTTATTCAGAACAGTGGCATAAACATTTTTGAAATCAACTTTATATTTAAGATCACCTTCGTTTAGATCTGCCAGGTCCGGCATAGCATTCAATACACCTTTTTGTTTCAACCCGCCACTGATGAAAAACATATTATTGGCTGTACCATGGTCAGTTCCAATGCTGGCATTTTGCTGAACCCGTCTTCCGAATTCAGAGAATGTAAACAACAACACATCTTCAAAACGGTTTTGCTGCTTCAGGTCTTTTACAAAAGCCTTTACCGCATCATTCATTTCGGTAAACAACCGTTGTTGCTGAGGCTGCTGGTTAATATGTGTATCAAAGCTTCCCAATGAAACATAATAAACTTTAGTGTTAATATCTGAAAAGATCAGGGAGGCAATTGTTTTCAGGCTATTTCCAAGATCTGTTTTAGGATATTCAGCATTGGTAGGATGCATCCTGCTTTTCTGAAAAATATAGTCTGCAGAAGATAATGTTTCTGCCATTGTTTTGTAGAGATAGTCAACCGGCTGTTCGCCTGCCTCATCTTTATGGTTCTTTAAAACATCACGGAAAAATTTTTCATTGGCAGTTCCAAATAAACGCTTCGGATCCTTCATGGCAATACCCTTGATATGCTCACCTTTTAAAGCAAGGCTTAGCACATCATCAATCTCAAGTGCCTGGGTTGGCTTATCACAACCACTGCACTGGGCATCAAGATATCTGCCTACCCAGCCTGTTGTCCAATAGTCGGAACTCTGGCTTGCCGAGTGCCAGATATCCATACTTCTGAAGTGTGAACGATCGGGATTTGGATAACCAACACTATTTAAAATTCCGAGACTGCCGTCATCATAAAGATCCTTCAAACCAGTCAGTGCTGGGTTAAGGCCAACTTCATCTGTTAAGGAAAGCACTTTCCCTTTTTCTATTCCAAGTTTAGGTCTTGCCTTATAGTAAAGATCATTCCTGTAAGGTATCACAGTATTCAAACCATCGTTTCCACCACTCAATTGTAATACAACCACAACCTTGTTACCGGGTGGCACCATATTCTTTGCCTCAAATGCTTTTAAGAATTTGGGAACAAGTACTGACGCAGTTGCCAGCGAACCAACCTGTATAAATTCTTTACGTTTTATCAGCATAAAAACTTTCTTTAAAAATTAATTTTTAGCACAACTGGTATTCAGGTGTACTCATTAACTGCAATGTTGCTGTTTTAATGAAGCTCTCTCTTCCTGTTTCATCGGCATATTGCTTAATAAGATCATTATTGATAACATTTCTGCTTTGTAGCAGGATCTCAGCAATTGTATTTACTAATTTTTCCCTGGGCGTACTTTCATAATATTTGACATACATGCTCCAGTCTACATTGGCATTTATTACCTGGCGACGCATACCTGCATATGCACCTCCAACTCCCTGCCCAGTTCGCTTATTGTTTCCTTTTTGTTGCGTATTCCCATCCTTCATACCCATCATAGTATCGTCATCATCTTTAGGTTTCATATTCATCTCGTCAGCATCGTTGATCAGTTTTGGTATCCTCATCCGCATCATCAGGGAAGAGCTGTCAATCCATGCTTTACCTCCGGGCCAGCCGGCAACATTTGGCGGATAGAATAATAACTGGCCAAGTACTCGTTGTAACAGCATCAGCGCCTCTTCATTTTCAAGCTTCATAGGAAGCATTCGTTGTATTCCCACCAGCAACTCTACCGGAGATTTTATTTTAGTACCAATATTTTTTTCATCATAAAACCATTCGCTGGTAAAAATATCTTCAAGCAATTTTGAGATATCATAATTGTTCTGATAAAACCGGTCGGATAACCAGTTTACTTTTTCCTCATCTGTATCTTCATTTACCAGAAATTTGTATAGCTTACCAGTAATATGTTTTGCAGTTTGTTTTTCTTCGAGTAAAATATTCAGCACATCCTCCCCGTCAAAATTTCCTGACCGGCCTAATACCGTTTTACCTCCAAAGTCATGCTGAAACCGGCGAAATACAAACTCTCCTTTTACATTGGCGCCCCAGCCGGTAAATGCCCTTGCAGCCTCCTTAATATCTTTCTCCGTATAATTTCCCCTGCCCATTGTAAAAAGCTCCATCACTTCCCGGGCAAAATTTTCATTGGGCTGACCTTTGCGGTTCTGCTGGTTATTCAGGAAAAATAACATGGCAGCCGACTTAGAAACTTCTTTCAGCAGATCACCAAAATTTCCTAAAGCATTCCGGCGTATTACATCAAGCAGGCCTTGCTGGTAAAAAACATTCAGGTTGCGGCATGCAAAATGACCATGCCAGAAAAAAGCCATTTTCTCACGAAGCTGGGAAGCTGTATTCACCATTTCATGCATCCAGTACATGTTCAGATTGCGTACCCCTTCCCTGCTTTTTTGCTGCACCATTTTACGTTGCTCCTGGTCCATTTCTTTCTTTTGCTGGCGACCCACCTCCTCTATGCCCATCATAAGACCTTTCAGATAATCATCCGCCACATCAATAAAAGATGGTTTTTTGTCGGAAGCTTTTACAAGTGCCTTATAAAATTGCCTGGGGGTATATTTAGAGAGATCTCCCAGCTGCTCAACAGCGGGACCAAAACCTGCACGCCACATGAGGTGCTGGTTTTTCAACTGATTAGTCAATGACATGTCGCTGGAATTTTGTTTTCAGACTTATAGGAAGATTTTAAGTTTAAAAAGGATGCCGCCTTTCCCCAAAGAAACGTCAAAAGAAGGCTGGATATTTTCGAACCTCCTCCCATATTCAAAAATATCGCCATGTAAGTATCTTGATTAATTGTTAGGACGTACAAACTTCATAATTACTTGCTGGCATTTTTCAGAACATATTCTCTCACATGTATTTCCTGCTCTTTAGTCAACCTGGCCCTTGGCACCATTACCGAAAGAATCGTTTCCCATCTTTTTTCAGAGTATTGCGAAGGTTCAGGCAAACCATGACACCTGCTGCATCTGTTTGAGAAAATGATTTTACCTGTTTCAATATTAGGAACAACATCAACTTTTGCAGACACTGGTTGCTGTGGTTCCAAAGTTCGGGCTGTAATTTCAGGTAAAGATTTTTTAGAACATGCTATTGATACAATCATCAACAAAATGCATCCGGTTACAGCTTTCTTCATTTTAAATCCAGATCAGTTTAGCAGATCTGCTCCGAAATAAGAATGAAGAACAGCCGGTAAGTTTATTCCCTTTTCAGTTTGATTATTTTCCAGCAGGCAGGCAACAATTCTTGGTAATGCCAAAGAACTGCCATTTAAGGAGTGAACAAGTTTGGTTTTACCATCAGCATCTTTGAAACGAATTTTCATCCTGTTTGTCTGAAAAGTTTCGAAGTTGGAAACTGAACTTACTTCAAGCCATTTTTTCTGCGCCGCACTGTATACCTCAAAATCATAAGTAAGAGCAGATGCAAAACTCATATCACCCCCACATAATTTTAAAATCCGGTATGGAAGTTCCAGTGTATTTAAAAGCTTTTCAACATGATTGACCATTTCGTCTAAAACATCATAGCTTTTTTCGGGATGAACAATCTGAACTACTTCAACTTTATCAAATTGGTGAACCCTGTTAAGCCCACGGACATCTTTTCCAAAACTTCCGGCCTCTCTCCTGAAGCAGGGTGAAAAGGCGGTCATCTTAACAGGTAAATCGTTTTCCTTAAGAATCTGATCCCTGTAAATATTAGTAACAGGAACCTCGGACGTCGGGATCATATAAAACTTATCCTCAGGCATATAATACATCTGTCCTTCTTTATCCGGTAGCTGCCCGGTACCAAATGCAGTTGTTTCATTCACCATTAATGGAGGTAAGTATTCTGTATAACCTGCTGCCGTATTAAAATCGAGAAAATACTGGATAAGTGCCCGTTGCAACTTTGCTCCTTTGCCTTTGTATAATGGAAACCCACTTCCGGTAATTTTTGCCCCGGTTTCAAAATCAACGATATCATATTTTTTTATAAGATCCCAATGAGGAACGGCATCTTTTGATAATTGCCGTTTACTACCTCCTTCTCTTACGACGATATTATCGGCAGGAGTTTTTCCCGGTGGTACTTTTTCAGATGGAAGGTTCGGAAGTAAAACAAGTTTATCAGTAAGCAGTTTTTCTGTTTCAGCCATTTTATCCGCCAAAGGCTGAATCAAATTTTTAATAGAAGCCACTTCCGCTTTCTTTTTTTCGGCTTCTTCTTTCTGCCCTTTTCCCATCAGCATCCCGATCTCTTTAGATGCTGCATTCACTTTTGCCAGCAATGCATCTGACTCTGCCTGTATTTTTTTTCTTTCATCATCAAGAGAAATGATCTCATCTACAAGACCTGTTTCTGAAAAATTTTTAATAGCCAATTTATCTTTTACAGCTTTTATATCCTGTCTTAATACCTGTAACTGCAACATCTTTTTTCAATTTGCGGCAAAGATAGCTGATGCTACTTTACTTTATTTTTATAAACATCGGGATTGTGAATATGCATCCACCTTTCAGTATTAGTTAATGGAACAAACCCATATTGGTCGTACAAACCATGAGCATCTTTTGTTGCCAGCATAAACCGGCGTAAACCCTGTACAGACTCATGTTTCATGATCTCTTCTATCAGCCACTTCCCTAATCCTTTTCCCTGGTAAGCTGCATCAATAAACACATCGGCCAGGTAAGCAAACGTAGCTGCATCCGTTATCAGCCTGGCAAAACCAATTTGCTTATTCTTATCATAAATGCCAAAACATATTGATCCATTTACAGCTTTTTCAACTGTTTCAATTGGAATTCCTTCTGCCCAATATGTTTTTGATAAAACTGATTGTACATAGTTCAAATCCAGTTTTGATTTGTCTGTGCTGACCAGGAAATTTTCTCTGTTCATGTTGCGGGAATAAAAGGAGGGTCAAATGTAGTCTCATTTTATCTTTGCCAAATGACGCTAAGAAATGATGATCTGCAGCAACGCTGGTGGAAGCTTGAAGCAAAACTGATGGAACGCTTTGGTAAGAAGCCGGACATGGAGACTATTCTGTTCCTTATAGGTATACAGGAATTCGGGCAGATAAGGGAAAAATTTACCAAAGAACAAAAACAGGACCTGATGCATGTAGCTATTTGCAGCCTCCTTGCTCCCTGCGGCTACTACGAATTAGAAAAAGTGGATAGTGAGGGCTGGCCACATTTTAAACAATTGAAACCAATGCCGGATATGAGCATGCCGGAGCAGGAGAATTTTTTGAAGGATCATATATTGCTCTATTTTGAAAACAATGAATATGATAGTTAATCAAACTTTATGAAAAAATTACTTCAAACACTTTTATTGTTAGTGCTCTCTCTTAGTCTTCTTGCCCAGAAAGATTCTACATTGAAGAAAAAAGACAGGAAGAGTGATGTATTGCTGCAAACCTCTTTGGGAGATATAGTGATCCGACTTTCTGATTCAACTCCATTGCACCGGGATAATTTTCTGAAACTGGTAAAAATGGGCTTTTACGACAGCATCTTATTCCATAGAGTGATCAATCATTTTATGATTCAGGCCGGTGATCCGGAAAGTAAAAAAGCTATGTCTGGAAAACCATTAGGTAATGGCGGTCCTGGTTATACCGTTCCGGCAGAATTCCGGGCAACTTTATTTCATAAAAAAGGAGTGATTGCTGCCGCAAGAATGGGTGATAATGTGAACCCGGAGAAAGCCAGCAGCGGCAGCCAGTTCTATCTCACACAGGGAAAAATTTTCACCGATGCCGGCCTTGATTCAGTGGAAACGTATCGTTTAAAAAGAAAAATTCCCGCTGAGCAACGGAAGGTTTACAAAATAATCGGCGGCACCCCGCATTTGGATCAGAATTATACTGTTTTTGGTGAAGTTGTAAAAGGGTTAGAAGTTATAGATGCCATTGCAGCTGTTGAAACAAGTAAAGGCGCTGACCGTGACCGGCCTTTAAAAGATGTAAGAATTATTAAAGCCAAACTGATTAAACGGAAAAAATATAAAAACAAATAAGCCCGGAATCCCGGGCTTATTTTATTATCAGATGCGTTAACTTATTGTCCAATTCCCTGGCCACCTCCTTGTGTACGTTTGCTCTCATCTTCCAGGCTTGTCTTACGCTGGCGAGCAGCTTTTACCTGTGAATTACCAAATCTCCAGGATAGGCTCAGCTTCAGTTGCCTGCTTTCCCAATTACCTCTTGCAATGGTAGTTTGGCCGGCAAAATTGCTTTCTCCTTTCCACTTCATGGTATAGAAGATGTCCGAAACAGAAACTTTAAAATTTCCCTGGCCTTTAAATATTACTTTTTGCAGACCAGCATCCAGTGTCCATAATGCCTTACTCTTAAATGTTCCACCCCAGATTGACGGAGAGTTGTACCATCCGCTTGTCTCAGCTGTCCATTCTTTTTTCTTTCCAAATTTTACACTATGCTGCATGTAAATATTATAAGTAAATACATCGAGGTTGATAACTCTGCTACCACCTCCAAAGTCTGCTTTATAGTGTGAATAGTTACCACTAAGGTTTACAAAGGCTGTGTATGATTTGTACATAAAAGGATAGCTAACATTTAACGAGACAACATTTTGTGTGGCCAGGTTCTTTTTACTCATGAAGGCTTTTGATTTTTCAGTTGTATCTACAAGCTGGGTAAATACATCATCCACATGGCTATATGTTAAAGTAGTATTCAGTTTATACTTATACGTATTGGTCAGACTAATACTATTAGTGTACTGAGGTCTGAGGTTGATATTACCCTTTTGGAATGTATACTCATCCAGCTTGAACTCAAAAGGATTCAGATCCTGGTATGCCGGCCTGTCAATACGACGGCTATACGACAGACTCCATTGTTTCATCGGGTTCTTGTTGAAGGTAATAGCTGCACTCGGAAAGAGGTTAGTGTAGTTTCTTTTGAATCCATCCTCAACATTTTTGTTTACTGTTCCGTCAGGATTCAGTGGGTAAGATTTACCGGTAAGATTTGTATTTTCCATTCTTACTCCAACTTGTATCATGGCGCCTTTTAATGGTCTGATGTAGTTAACATATAATGCATTGATGTTCTCTTCATAATCAAACTGATTACTACGATCCAGATCAAGTGATTGCGTATTTCCCATTACATCATACCGGCCGAAATTATTTGATGTGTTAACCAATGATGATTTAAATCCTAATCCAAGCTTTCCTTTCTTGAAATTTTGCTCATAATCTGCCTTTATTGAATAAATATCAATGTCTGTCGGAGATATGAAGCGGTAAATAAATTCGTTGGTTTTTGTCTGACCATCAGGGGTATAATAAAAATTGGGTTGCAATTGATCCGATTTTGTACGATACAGGCCGTAATCAGCATCAACATTTAATTCTCTTCCGCTTGTATCAGTGTAACGGTAGTTAATATTGAAGTTTACATTATTCCTTTCTGCAACTGTTTTATTGTTAGCAATAAGCAATCGATCCACTACCCCTGTAGGCATATATTCAATAGAAGTTTTGCTATCATTAGTAAAATTATTATCAGAGAAATTTCCATTGATCAATACACCTAAGGTATGTCTCTTATTAATGAAATAATCAAGCCCTGTTTTAAAACCATGACTTTCGTTATCCATTTTCATAACAGAGGCTTGATCAAAAAGCGTATCGGCTAATTCACGGGTAAGAAAAAACCGGTTACGGTTCATGTTGTTGTTATAATTATAGTTACCAAAAACATTAATCCTTTTATTGCGATGATTTAATGAGAGCCCTGCATTGTACTTGCTATAGTAACCAACATTATATCCTGCATTAAAAGAACCGTTTGTACCAAAGGTTTTATTCTTTTTCAAACGAATATTGATAATACCGGCATTCCCTGCCGCATCATACTTGGCCGATGGGTTTGTAATGATCTCAATGGCTTCGACTTCGGAAGACTGAATATTTTTTAAGTAGGCAGCCAGATCAGCGCCGGAAAGCGGTGTGGGTTTACCATCAATATAAACCTGGACACCATTTTTACCAGCAAGACTCAGATTATCATCTTTATCCACTAAAACTCCGGGGGATTTTCTAAGCAATGTCATTAAATCATTGCCAATGGCATTGATGGTCCCTTCCACATTCATTATCGTCTTGTCTGCTTTAACTTCTATAAGTGGCTTTTTAGAAGAAACAGTGACTCCCTGCAGGTTTTCAGCAACTTTTTGAAGCTTGATTCCTGGAATTGCCATATCCCCCGTAACCTCAAAAACAGCTGAATAATATTTCTGATAACCAACATGGGAAATTGTTACAAGATATTTACCGGTAGCGGTTTGAAAACTATAATTCCCTTCCTTGTTCGTAACCTCAAGTTTGAGTACAGATGAATCTTTTGCTGATAGCAATGAAACAGTACATTGCGAGACAGCAGCTCCTTGCTCATCTTTTACATTTCCGGAAATTTTCTGAGCATTTGCCACAGAAAATAACAAGCTAAACACTCCTAAAAACACAGATAACTTTCTCATTATTAATCTATTTTGATGAATTGAGGGTCAAAGATACTTCTGTGTCATGGTATTGTAAAAGCGATTACCGACCAATGGTGTAATTCCTGCTATGAACGGCCTGATTTTTTCGGCGAACTGCGAAAATTTGTTTTTGTATTGTTCATTTTCAATTGGTTTACTCATATTTGTGCCTCAAATAATTAAGTATGAATTTTCCATCAAATCTTCGTTACACTAAGGATCATGAATGGGTTAAGCTGGAAGGCAACATTGCTACAATCGGTATAACTGATTTTGCCCAGAGGGAGCTTGGCGATATCGTTTATATTGACGTTGACACAATCGGTAAAGAACTGGAAGCCGGTGAAGTATTTGGGACCGTTGAAGCGGTTAAAACCGTTTCTGATCTCTTTTTACCTGTAAGCGGCACTATTACTGAGCTTAATCCTGCTTTGGCAGATGCTCCTGAGTCAGTAAATAACGATCCTTATGGCGCCGGATGGATGGTAAGAATGACTGTAAAAAACCCGGCAGACGTAGATAGCCTTTTAGACGCCTCTGCATATGAACAGGTAGCAGGTTGAATCTAAAAATTTTCTTTGCCCGTATATGAACCAGGCATAAGTTTAAACTGTTAACAACTGTGTCTGAACCAACTATTTGAACTCCGAAACCACATACAGCGAACAGGAGCTGGTGTTATTATTGCAGCAGCGAAATAATAAAGCATTTGGTTATTTATATGACCACTATTCGGCTGCGCTTTACGGAATCATAAATTCTATTGTAACAAACCGGGAAATAGCAAATGATGTATTGCAAAATGTTTTTGTCAATATCTGGAGAAAGATAGACTCTTATGATTCAGAAAAAGGCAGATTGTTCACCTGGATGTTAAATATTGCAAGAAATGCTTCTATTGATGAAATAAGGTCAAAAGGATTCAGAGATTCACAAAAAAACCAGTCACTTGATGATAACGTAAATGTGACAGCGGGAGCGGCAATGTCGGTAACAGAGGATGTAGGATTAAGAAAGATATTATCAAAATTAAAAGAAGAATGGAGGGTTCTGATAGACCTCTCCTATTTCCAGGGGTTTACTCATGAGGAAATTGCAAAAGTGCTCAATATGCCTTTAGGAACGGTTAAGACAAGAATCAGAAGCGCTTTAAACCATTTAAGAACTGTGATAAAATAAATTTGAATATAAAAGAATACATATCAAGCGGTATTGTTGAGAGTTACGTTCTCGGGCTTGCTTCTGAAGAGGAAAGAAGTGAATTTGAACAGCTTTGTAAACAATATCCTGAATTAATTAAGGCCAGAACTGAATTTGAAATGGAACTGGAAGGTCTGGCTTTTAAAAATGCTATATCTCCATCGGAAGATTTAAAAAGTAAAGTATTTAATGAAATAAATACTCAGACGAAGGTTATCTCCATGTCTATGGATTCTCTTGGAAGAACAAACTGGTGGAGGTATGTTGCTGCGGCTTGCATACTATTGCTTGCCGGAAGTATCTATTTGAATATTATTTTATCCAACAAGAACAACAAACTGAAGAACGATTATAATAATACTTCGGCTGAGCTGGCTGTCATGAAAAAAGATATTGAAAAGCTCCGCGGAAATCCCGACGTTAAAATGGCGTCTATGAAAGGGACAGAAATATCACCTCAATCGTTCGCAACTGTTTATTGGGATACTACAACACACGATGTGTATCTTATGCTAAATAATCTTCCTAAACCTGCTTCTGATAAGCAATATCAGCTTTGGGCTTTGTTAGATGGACAACCGATTGATATTGGCCTTATTGATAATAAATATTTTGTTGAGCAGGATAAGTTACTAGTCAGGGCAAAAAACATACAAAATGCCCAAGCATTTGCGATAACACTTGAGAAAAAAGGCAGGGCTGATATTTCAAAACCTGGCGGCCCCATATATGTTGTAGGCAATTTGTAAGATTTTCTTCCTTTTTCAATCTCCAGTTTCCATTAACCCGTATGTCAACATAGTAAGCTATGCTATAGTCGTTTTGATTCTATAGTTGGTTAAACGGGGGCTCCATTTGGGGCCCCTTAATTTGGCAAATTTTACAATATATATATTCTCAGTTAGCTTTAATATTGCCAAAAAATCTTTGAAAAAGACAATCACTATTATTATTCCAGCCATAGCCTGGCTTCTTTTGTCATTTTACCTTTTAACATTGCCGGGAACTCAATTGCCACAAGAAGATTGGCTTGATAAAATCTGGATTGATAAATGGGTGCATATTGCAATGTTTGGATTGTTAGTTTGGTTATGGTGCAGAGTTTTTGTAAAGAAGTCCAAACGGTTTTTCCTGGCTATTTGCATTGCTTGCATTTTGTATGGAATTGCAATGGAATTTGTTCAAAAATATTTAGTGATTAACCGTTCTTTTGATATTGGTGATATTGTAGCAGATGCAGTAGGTAGTAGTCTTGGGTTATATATGAGCTTAAGAATGTTTATAAAAAAATAGACCCCTGTGGAAACAGGGGTCGCAACCAAAACTAACTGCTTATGAGAAAATTGACTGCTTTTATTAAAATCTTTAAATGTATAACGCAAATTTACTGCCGATAGTATAAACTATCCTGTTAACGAAACCATAAAAGGCTCTTCAGGGTAAAATTACCTCTTCCGGCTATACGTAAATTCTTGATCAGCATTTGTAACCTTACGATTGTTTGCATTAAGTATTTTCCACTAATAATTTTGTTAATGAAATAGTAACATAAGGTCAACAACGCTGAAAATCAAACCTTCAAATAACTACAATACAAATCTGTGACAATGAAATAAAGTAAAATCCGTGCCAAAATGCCGGCTGAAAATTTTCTAATAAACTTTTAAGAGAAGAATAAAAAACTTCAGGAAATAAACCCCCTGATTAAATCCATCAATCCACCGGTTCCTCCGTCTGCCTGTTGTTGTTGATTTTGTTGTGTTCCCTTTGTGATCTGTCCGATGATGTCCTGTAAATCAAATCCATTTGAGGATTGTGAATTACCGCCACCTCCTACAAACTGATTTAATAGGCCCTGGAAATCAAAACCACCACCAGATTCAGATGTTGCAACATTTCCTCCTGTAAGCGAGCCTATCAGATCATTAAAATCAAAGGCGTCGTTCCTGGGATCAGTACTTACAGTTTTGGAAATAAGATTATTCAAAACATCCGGTATCAGATTGTTGGCTACTCTGCTGGCTGAAGATGGGCTCATATTATATTTTCCCACAAGCTTGTTAATGAAATAGCCTATCATCATCGTCACCATTGGGTTTTTCAAAAGACTATTTATGCCACCGCCGGAACCAGCACCTTTAAAAAGGTCAAGAATATTTTGAAATCCACCACCAGCCATTACATTTTGAAAGCCACTTGCAATTGTGTTTGTGGCATCTGCCATTATTTCCTGGTTATATTCATTAGGAACTTCTGGATTGTCAATAACTGTATCTTGTCCGGTTTCTTTAACGAGACTAAAAAGTTGGTCTAACATAACTTTATTTTTAGTAAATGAAATTGATGTTAGAAAAGTAACCATTTCAACTTAGTTGTTGAAATTATTTTTTTGTGTTCGGAGCCATTAGTTCTGCTTCGTAAGCTTTTCAGAATTTTCAGCGAACTGTAACGCATCTATCAATTCCTGAATATCACCATTCAAAACAGAATCAAGATTATATAATGTGAGGCCAATGCGATGATCAGTAATACGGCCTTGTGGGAAGTTATATGTACGAATCTTAGCACTTCGATCTCCGGTACTTACAAGACTCTTACGATGACGGGCAATCTCATCTTCTTGTTTTCTCACCTGTTCTTCATATAATCTGGTCCGTAACATCTGCATCGCTTTTTCCCTGTTAGCAAGCTGAGTTCTTTCAGTCTGGCATATTACAACAGTTCCTGTAGGAATATGAGTCAACATCACTTTGGTCTCTACTTTATTTACATTCTGACCTCCTGCCCCGCCACTTCTCGCAGTTTCCATTTTTACATCAGCATCTCTTATCTCAACATCTACTTCTTCAGCTTCCGGCATCACAGCAACAGTTGCCGCTGAAGTATGCACTCTTCCACTACCTTCCGTTTCAGGAACCCGTTGTACCCTATGTACACCGCTCTCAAATTTCAATGTCCCATAAACATCATCTCCGGTTACTTCCAATTGAACTTCTTTGTAACCACCAACCGTTCCTTCGTTTTCACTTAAAACAGCTGTTTTCCACCCTCTCCTTTCGCAATATTTAATGTACATGCGAAGCAGATCACCGGCAAAAAGACTAGCCTCATCACCCCCAGTCCCTGCCCGTATTTCCAGGATGGCATTCTTTTCATCCTGCGGATCTTTCGGTATCAATAACTGCCGGATGTAGCTTTCGATTTTTTCCTGCTTTTCTTCCAACTCCGGAATTTCAGTCTTTGCCAATTCCCTCATCTCTTCATCCCCACCAGCCAATGCTTCTTTATAAAAAGCGACGTCATCAAGCACTTTCCTGTAATCATTGTAGGCATTTACAATTTTCTCAAGGCTTCTGTATTCTTTACTTGTCTCAGTAAACTTTTTATTATTTGCCACAATTTCAGGATTGGTAAGGGCGACTCCCAACTGATCAAATCTGGCTTTTATCGCTTCTAATCTGTCAAGCATAGTTTTATTCTCAGGGCGGCAAAATTAATGATTTGGAATTTGAGAAGTGTTATTTGAAATTTGATGCGATGACCTACAGGAAATACAAGGCAGAAAAACTATTTGATGGGTATACATTCCATACCGGAAAGGTTTTGATCACCAGGGAAGACGGAAGTGTTGAAAATATTGTAAACGAATCGGATGCCGGTGAAAACATACAGCAGTTTGAGGGAATTATTACTCCTGGCTTAATAAATTGTCACTGTCATCTTGAATTAAGCCATCTGAAAAATGTTATCCCTCCCCATACTGGTCTGATAGAATTTTTGTGCTCCGTAGTTACCAAAAGAGGCTTTTCTCCTGAAATTATACAAGAGGAAATTGAAAAGGCCGAAAAAGAAATGTATGACAATGGCATTGTTGCAGTGGGAGATATTGGAAATACAGCTGACACCGCTGACGTTAAAAACCAGAGCAAGATCTGCTGGCAAAATTTTGTGGAAGTACTAAGCTTTACTGATGAAAAAGCAGATGAAAACATCCATCTCTATAAACAAGTTGCTGAAATTTTAGAAACCAAACTCCAAACCTCAAATATCAAACCTGCCTGTCCGGCAGGCAGGCATCGAACATCTCTCGTTCCCCATGCTCCCTATAGCATTAGTCCAAAAACATTTCAGCTAATTAATAAATTAACCAGCAATCAGATCATTTCTATCCACAACCAGGAACATCCGGCAGAAAATGATTTGTACCAAACAGGCGGTGGTGAATATCTGAAACTTTTTAAAATATTCGGGATTGACAAATCTCCATTCCCTATAACAGGAAAAAATAGTATTCAATCTGTATTACCTTATTTCAATAATGGTCAAACCATTTTTTTGGTGCATAATACATCCATGACCGAAGAGGATATTATTTGGGCAAACAGTTATGCAGACACCACTGGAATAAAACTGGTTTATTGTCTTTGTATCAATGCAAATCTCTACATTGAAAATAAAGTGCCGCCGATTAACCTACTTATCAAACACAATTGTCATATTGTACTTGGCACGGACAGCTACAGCAGTAACTGGCAATTGAGTATTGCTAAAGAAATTGAATCAATAAAAAAACACTTTCCACATATTCCTGAAGAAATAATACTTCAATGGGCTACCATCAATGGAGCAAAAGCTTTACAGTGGGATGATGAATTGGGGAGCTTCATGAAGAACAAAAATCCTGGTGTAGTAATTTTAGATAACTTCATTACCACCTCATCCCGCTTAATTTAAAATGAAATCGATTATTTACACGTTGCTTCTTGTGCTTATTACAATACAGTCATGTACGGAAAAGAAGAAAAGTATATCAACCGGGAAAATAGACACCCAACCAGGAAGTCGCCAAATTGAATTGATAAATCATGACAGTGCAAAGGTATTATTGCAAAAAATAAAGTATTGGTCTGAGTCCTTTAATCCCCAAACTAGCCTAGGAGGTAAAATAATACGAGTACCCGAGGTACCTGATAGTATTGGCAAAAGCATTAAAGCACTAAGACAAAGCTCAAATAATGAATTTGAAAAATACCTTACTCTGGTATTATTAAAAATATACCGCTGTCATTTAACGTGTTGTAATCAGGGATATGAGTTAAGAAATAGAACTTCAGCAGTAGGAATAGACAGCATTGCAGACCCTCTTTTATTTGAATTTAATTTGGTCGCAAAAACTTTTGATAATAACAAACCAATTGAATTTATAAACTCAGCTATCGCATTTTCATGGGTTCAAGAAAACAAAAAATTGCTAGATTACAATAAATTAAAAAGTGAATACGATAAAATAAAAAAAATCAGTTCTGATATCAAAAAAAATCCAAATTTGTATAATCACTAATCTAACACCTCTCTTAACACAGGCAAAGTTTTCATGACTCCAAAATCCTGGATATGGAATGCATAGTAGATTTCGTAAGCATATAACAAACGTCTCCTGAACTCTTGGTTTAGTTTTATTTCTTTCAGCTCTTCCGGTTGCATTACTTTGAGTAACTGGGAAGTTATTTCGGCTTCTTTTTCTTCCAAAAAATGTGGGTGCCCGGGTTTTAAAGACACAAAACTTCCTTCCTGTAAATCAAACACACACCTTACAGAAGAGTAATTGTCGTTCATTCTGAAACCAAGCAGCACCGCCAAATGTAAAGCGAAGAATAAGGGAAAGTTTGCAGTAACAGTTTCATTACCCTCATCGAGATGAATAAAAGCATCCTCAGAAAACTGGAAAAGCTCCTGATTTGCTTCAGGCTGTTTTAGTGCCCTTGTCAGCAGCTCTACCATAAATAAAGCAACCGCATTCTTTCTTACATCTGACAAAATATTTTTATAGATATAACTCCACTTGAATTCTTTGATCCGGTTGATATTTTTTAATTCATTATGGTAAACTACGAGGTCAAGAACAGATGAGGGTTGAAACAAATTTGCTTTCCCGGTTCCTCTTTTTGTGGATGTTCTGACTCCATTTACTATATAAGATTGAACTCCGAAGAGCTCTGTCAATATAGTAACCACAAGGCTTGTTTCCCCGTATTTAACTGAACGAAGAACGATCCCCTTTGTCTTATGAAGTTTGTCTGCCAATTTTATCGCTGAATGAAAAATATTTTTGTGGCTACATTTTCTTTTCTTCCATCATCGTTAACCAATACCAGGTACACTCCACTGGAAATTCTTTGTCCTTTATAATTTTTTCCATCCCACACAGCCTGGCCGCCCAAAGCCCTTGTCTGGTAAACCAGCCTTCCATCTAACTCAGTAATTTTTACAATAGCATTATTAACCAAACCCCGAATGGCAATCGTTCCAGTAAATCCGGGGGGAACAGGATTCGGAAATACCAGCACATTTTCATTTTTATCTCCCCCTTCAGTTGCAGTACTCCTGAATGAGCAAATGCCTTTTAAAGTAGCGAAGTAAACTTCTCCTGTTTTTCCATCAATAGCGATCGTTTTTACATTACTGCTCAACAACGGACTATTTTCTTCTGTAAACTGGTAAATTACTTTTTCGCCGTCAGGGCTTATGAGGAAAACACCATTTTTTGTGGCCACCCATTTTCTGTCAGCTCCATCAACTGCTATATCTCTTACTTCCTGCCCTTTGAACAGGTATCCAGCGAAATTCCCATTTGGCACAATAGGAAGGATAGCGTCACAACCTGTGACTGAAAATGTTTCGCTTGGGCATTGTATGACTCCGATTCCATCTGTAGTTCCAACCCACATATAGCCACTCTTATCTTTTGCAGCACAAAGCACTTCGCTGTTAGGTAACCCACCGTTACCTGCCCCTCCACCAAGTCTTTTCCATTTGTCATCACTGGTATCATCAATATCACTACCGCTGTCAAAACAAATCAAGCCATTGCCCAGCGGAGCTACGATCCACTTATAATTGTTATCATCAATAATAATGTCGGCTACTGCATTTTCAAATAATAAAAACGGAAGTGTGAAATTCTTCCAGCTCCCCTCTTTTTTCCGAACCTTAATAGGCTGTGCAGATCCGAAATTTGAGATCCATAAATTTCTGTCCTTGTCAAATGCAAGACCACTCACCCTATAGCTTCCGGGATCCCCGATTGTTTGATCAATAAAATTTTGTTTGAAAATTTCGAAAGCAGGCCCAGCATTCACGTGGAGTAGTCCCCCTCCATATGAGCCTGTCCAGATACTTTCGTCAATCGGATCAATGGCAATAGTTATATAATCAAGTAAAGAATCAATTGACCCGTACCTGTACCGGTTAATATTATTCCAGTCTCCTTCCTTAAAACTGTAAACGCCATCACCGTTATACTGATAATTCCATGCATCATTTACTTCTCCGGCCGTTGCATAAAATATATTGTTCTTAACAATCATTTTTCCTCCAGCAATTCCCTGTGGAGAATTGAGGATGTATTGTTGATAGGACGAGACCGTATTAAAATGAGAAAGGCAGGCAAATTGATCAGCTATCCATGGATCATTATTGTATAAGATCGCTTTTCTTGGAAAAGAAACTGCCCCGGTATTTTCCAGAACTCTGAATACTGTTGCATCCGCATTGAGCATAACCACCCGGCTTATTCCATTTGTTTGACGCTGACAGATCTGTATTCTATTCTCTGTGGTATTTGTATTTACAATCGGCCAACCATCATAATAAAACAATGACCATGTGTTTCCATTTAATATAAACAGTGAATCATTTTTCTGTGTGAACACTTTACCCTGAATCGTCAATATATTTTGACAAGGCCCTGAAGAAAGTCCATTGCTGCCACTTAACAATTCCCAGTTCAAATGGTCAGCAGGATTTGAAGAATTAACCGGGCACTTCTTTAACCCTTCTTCAGTTGCAGCGTAGTAAAAAGTTCCATCATCGGAAAAGCCATTTACTTTTACCTGGTTGCCTCCATTGCCAACAAACCAGGTGTCTTTTACTTCATATTTATTTCCGTTAATAACAATAACTCCAAGACCTGTCGATAAAATGAAATCGGTGCCCTTCGGATAAATATTATAAATGGTTTTATCGCCGATAATATTATCCCTTTTTATGTCAGGTATATTATAGATGTCATTCCGGTAAACAATATCAATGTTACTATTTGTGTAGGCAATAAAAAGTTTTTGATTCACATCATCATAGCGAATTGTACTTATTCCTGTTTCACTCAAACCTGTAACCCGGCTCCATCTTTCAACTAAATTATTCTCTGTATTAACTACGAATAAGCTATATGGCGTGGCACAATAGATTTTCCCTGCACCAGCGGTAACATCAATTGCACTTTTATAGGGAAGATGCTCTCTCCATAAACCAACAGGTGGAATAGACTGCTGCGATTTTGCAGCAAAAAAAATTATTGAAGCCAATACACCTAGTACAATGGGTTTCACTTTTCAAAAATATTTCAAAGTCTGTTACCCTATAAGAGTTTTATTATATGATTATCATTTGAACTATATGCCTTTTTTTTCTGTTTCTTTGCGCAAAATCACCAGTTCTCAATATTTATGTGGCAAGCTCTCGGAAGATTTATTCTCCGGTATCGTATACTTCTCCTTTTTATTCTTTTAGGGATTACCGCTTTTATGGCATACCATGCCGGCAGGGTACAGTTGAGTTACGATTTTGCCAGAGCAATTCCCATAAATAATCCCAAGTATAAAGCTTACCAGGAATTCAAAAATAAATTCGGGGAAGACGGCAATCTGCTTGTGATCGGCATCCAGACACCCGATTTTTTTAAACAAAAAATTTTCAATGCTTATGCTTCTCTGCAGAAAGAACTCAAAACTGTAAGAGGAGTTGATGATATTGTCAGCGTTCCATCCGCAATTAACCTGGTAAAAATTCCCGAAACAGAACAACTAAAAGCTGATACTATTTTTCCCAATAGGGAACTTAGCCAGCCAGAAATAGATAGTGTTTCCCGCATTTTTCTAAATCTCCCGTTTTATCGTTCTCTTTTATATAACCCCGCAACCAATGCCTGGTTGATGGGTGTCAGGATCGATAAAAATCTAATGGCTTCAAAAGACAGGATCGATATTGTTCATCAGATTGATAAATTGGCCGATGATTTCGGTAAAAGATTTGACCTGCCAGTTTATAAAAGTGGTCTACCACATATTAGAACAGAACTATCAGTTCGGATCTTAAAGGAGATGAGGATGTTTATTATTGCCTCTATCGTCCTGTCAGCACTTATTTTGCTTTTGTCTTTCAGATCACTTACTGCTATGTGGTTGTCATTAAGTGTGGTTTTTATTGGTGTTATCTGGAGTTTTGCGACAATTGAATTATTTGGTTTTAAAATAAGTATTCTGAATGCCCTCATTCCGCCATTGATCGTAGTAATCGGGATTCCCAACTGCATTTATTTCCTGAATAAATATCACACATCTTTTAACGAGACCGGTGATAAGAAAAAAGCTTTGCAAAAAATGGTTGAAAGGATGGGAATAGTTACTCTTTTCTGCAACCTTGCTGCTGCAATCGGCTTTGCTGTTTTTGCACTCACTCAAAGCCAGATCTTAAAGGAGTTTGGAATTGTGGCTGGTATTAATATTATGGCCCTGTTCTTTATTTCCTTGCTTTTAATTCCTTCAGTTCTGAGTTTTCTGCCTCCTCCAAAATCAAGACATACAAAGTATCTTGAAAATCCCAGGCTAAAAAGATGGCTTGGCCGATTGGAAAGATGGTCACTTAATCACAGAAAGCTTATTTATTTAGTTTCCGCCGCAATAGTTGCAGTTTCTATTGCCGGTATTTTTCAGCTTAAGTCATTGGGTTATATAGTTGATGACTTGCCAAAAGAAGATAAGCTTTATACAGACCTTAAATTCTTTGAATCTAATTTCAAAGGCGTCATGCCATTGGAAATACTTGTTGATACAAAAAAGAAATATGGCATCACAAGGAACCTGAACAATCTCCAAAAAATCGACTCCCTTTCTTCTTTCCTTCAAGGTATCCCGGATGTAGCCAGGCCTTTAAGCATAACAGAAGGTTTGAAATTTGCTAAACAGGCTTTTTTTGAGGGAGACAGCCTGAACTATTCCATGCCCTCAGAGTTTGACCTTCCCGCCCTTTCAAGCTATCTCAATTCTAAGGGTAACGCCGGAAGTGAAAAAAACTCCTTTACCAAACTGGTCAGTACATTTATGGATAGTAACCGGCAGGAAGCCCGGATAAGTATAAATATGGCTGATGTGGGCACCAACCGCCTACCAAGGATACTTGACAGCATCACAACCAGGGTTGACCAACTCTTCGAAAAAGATAAATACAATGTTCAGCTTACCGGGACCAGCGTTACCTTTCTTGAAGGAAGTCGTTATATAATAAACGGGTTGACAGATAGTATCCTTTGGGCTTTCCTTTTGATAGCATTGTGTATGTTTTACCTGTTTCGATCGATCCGGATACTTGTATGTTCCCTTATTCCCAATGTCATTCCATTAGTAATAACGGCAGGTATTATGGGATGGGCAGGTGTACCCCTGAAACCTTCTACAGTGCTGGTTTTCAGCGTGGCATTAGGTATTGCAATTGACATCACCATCCGGTTCCTGGTTAATTATAAACAAGAATTACCCCGAAATGGAAATGATATAAGGAGAACTGTCATAGAAACGATTCACGGTACGGGTATAAGCATTATCTATACTTCCCTTGTTCTTATTGCAGGCTTCATCATTTTTTGTTTTAGCGGGTTTGATGGGACCCAGGCGTTGGGCTGGCTGACCTCCCTTACGCTGGTTACCGCAACTTTTACCAACCTGGTTCTTCTCCCGGCTATACTTCTTTCGGTAACCCGGAACAGGAAAAACAGGCCTTCCTAAAGCAAAGTGTGCAGCAAAACCAATACCACGAATGTCCTAAAATCAAATGGCTTTGGTTAAGGCAAAAACGTCAAATCACCCGGCTGGCTTCAGGCTAAAAAAGAATTAAGTTTTTTTATTTATATCATTTAGGTTAACTAATTTCAAGTCCCTTTTACTGAGGGGATTGACTCAATTATATACTAAAACTAAACGCACATGAGAAAATTGATTTTACTCTTTTTGGGAGTGATATGTCTTGCCACCATGGCGATGGCTCAGCGAACCATCACCGGTAAGGTGGTTGATGAAAAAGGTGTTCCGATTGTGAATGCCTCGGTTCAGGTAAAGGGGACCACTTCCGGCACAACTACAAATTCAGATGGAACTTTTAGTCTTGTATTACCTGCTAACGGCAGAATACTTGTGATTTCTTCAGTTGATATGCTTGCTGAAGAAATAGCTATTGGTCCCTCACAAAACACATTTAATGTAACGCTCAAAACAGATGAAAGAATTCTGCAAGAAGTATTGGTAGTGGGTTACGGGACACAGAAAAAGAAAGAGGCCACTGCGGCTATCGGAAAAATTGATCCAACCAATATAGCTACTTTGGTTAGCCCAAGTATTGACAAGCAATTAGGGGGTCGTACTGCTGGTGTGTTGGTAACAAACCCAAGCGGACTTGTTAACCAACCTCCCAGAATCAGGATAAGAGGTGTGAATTCCATAAGTGGTGATCGCAGTCCACTAATAGTACTTGATGGTGTTCCAACATTTTCAGGTGGATTTGCCGGTTACACTAATGACAACATCCTTGCATCAATCAATCCGGCCGACATAGAAAGTATTGACGTTTTAAAAGATGGTAGTGCTACTGCTATTTATGGTTCCCGAGCATCTAATGGTGTAATACTGATAACAACCAAGAAAGGAAGATCCGGCAGACAAAATTTTAACTACAGTGCCGTATTTGGCTTTTCAAAACCACTAACCCGCTTTGACTTATTGAATGCACAAGAGTTCGTAACGATTGCGAATGAAAAACTAAACAATGCAAGTGCGTCTGGTGGAAGAGCATTTATGAATTCAGAAAACACAAATACTGATTGGCAGGACCAGGTATTCAGATCTACTTCTCAATCCAGCACACATAATCTTTCATTGGATGGTGGTAATGACAGAACTAATTATTTTCTTTCTTTCAACTACCGCTACCAGGAGGGCTTGGTGCTTACAAATACATCAGAGCATTACAATGTAAGAGCTAATATTGAGCACAAGGTAAACAAATGGTTAAAGATCACTAACTACATTACACTTGCAAGAAGCTTCGATAAGGATCAGAATAATGGAGGTAATGCCCTTTCAGGAAGTATTGCAGCAGCGTTGAGAGCATTGCCAAATGTAAGGGTAATGAATCCTGCACTTCCCCAGTTTGACTATTACAACATTACACCAGATGGAGCAGCATTAGGCTCTGATGCTAACACAAGACTAATTGAGAACAACTATGTAAACATAGCGTATGTTCTGGCCAAAAACAGGTTCCGTTCAAAAGTGCATCGTGTAATAGATAATTTCGGTATTGAGATCAAACCAACCAGTTGGCTAACCAACTATGTAAAGTTTGCAGTTGATTATATTACCCTTGATGAATTTTACAGGCAAGATGCCAAACATGGTGACGGAAGAAGTGTTTCAGGAAGAGTAAGTAACCAGGCCGCCAACACCTTGCAGTGGACTGCCCAGGACTATATAAATGCAGCAAAAACTTTTGGGAAACACGGTATAAGCGGAGCAGTTGGTATTGAAGCATCATTACAGGAAAACAATAGTTTTGTTGCACAGGGTACAACAGTTGCAGATCCTTTCTTCCAGCAACAAAACGTTATTACCAATAGCTATTTAAACCAGTTCTCCAGCGGTTCTTACTCCAAAGCTCCTGGAATCTTTTCTTATTTTGGCCGTGTCAACTATGATTACAACAGTAAATATTTTGTACAGTTTAGTTTAAGAAGAGATGGTTTATCCAGATTCTCAAAAGAAAATCGTTTTGGAACATTCCCAGGTGGGTCTGTTGGTTGGAGAATTTCTGAAGAAGATTTCTGGAATTCCTTCTCTAATGTTATTAATGAATTTAAACTAAGGGCCTCTTGGGCAAAAGTGGGCAATTCACAAATTGCTGGTGGTTCTTTCCCAATCCTTAATTTGTATGGATTAAGGCCTTACGGTGGTATAAGTGGTATCGCTGCGGCTCAATCCGGTAATGCAAACCTACAATGGGAAACCAATGAAAAAATAAACATCGGGTTTGATCTTGCTTTCTGGAAAGACAGGATAACTATTGCCTTTGACTATTTCAAAAACAAGAACAACCAATTAGTATTTGATGTTCCCCAACCTCCTTCTCTTGGTGTTCCGGGAAATAGCATAGCCCAAAATCTTGGAAATATGGAAAACAAAGGGGTTGAGTTAGCTATGAATTTTGTAGTTGTTAAGAGCAGAGACTTTGATTTTGATCTTGGCTTCAACTATACACATCAAAGTAATAAAGTATTAAGCCTTTACCTAAACCAGGATCAGATAATTTCAAACGGAACAGGTAACTATAATATTTATAGGGTTGGCGAACCTGTGAATGCATTATATGGATACCAGTTTGTAGGAGTTAACTCTTCAAACGGGAACCCTGTTTACAGAAAAGCTGATGGCTCGCTTTTAATGGGAAATATCAATAACTCAACCTATTACGCAATTACAGATCTTAATAGTCCAACAGTTGGCGCACAAGGTAGCCTGACAACTGCTGACAGGATGATCCTTGGAAGTGCTTTACCAAAATATTTTGGTGGCATAACAAGTAGCATTCGTTACAAGCAGTTCTCAGCAGATATGCTGTTTCGTTTTGCAGGCGGAAACAAGATCATGAACATTACCCGCCAGGAATCATTAATGAACCAGGGATTTCTTAACAACGGAAGAGAAATTCTTGAAAGATGGACAAAGCCTGGTGATGTTACCAATGTTCCGAGATTATGGTATGGAAGAGATAATTTCACAAACCTGAATCAGCAGGCTTCAACCAGGTTTATTGAGGACGGAGACTTTATCCGTTTTGACAATCTTTCTATCAGTTACAATGTCAGTTCAGAGTTGCTTGGCCGTTTATTCAAGTCTTCTGTGAAATCGTTCCGGTTCTTTGTACAAGCTCAGAATCTTTTTGTGATCACTGATTACAAAGGAATAGATCCTGATAATATCGATGAAAGAGGTCTTGATTACAATACAATTCCTCCGGCCAGAACCGTTTCATTCGGAATTAATATTGGTTTCTAATTAACTCAACTGAAAAATATATAAAATGAAAATCAAAATAATTTCAGCAGTCTTTATTACCGGGGCATTAATGATCAGTTCATGCCAGAATAAGGTGCTTGATCTTTCCCCGTACACTGCTCAATCAGATGCATCTGCATTCGCAACACCTGATGCGTGTCAGTTATCCATGTATGGAGTGTATGATGCCTGTCAATCGGGATTTTATCTTGGTGGTGCTATCCGGGGATATCCTTTTGGAGCCGCCAATATTGAACAAGGCGATATGCGGGGAGAAGATATGCTGAACCAGGCCACTTTCTACCAGATCACTTATGAAGCAACTTATAATAGCGCTTCTCCTAATAATGGTTTTATGTTTCAAACCATATATGCAATGGTGAATAAAGCAAACCTGACTATTGAAGGTGTTCAAGGTGCTGCCTCAAAAGGTATTATATCCTCGGCTACGGCTTTGCAATATGAAGCAGAATGCCGTTTTCTTCGTGCTATGGGTCATCATGAACTGGTTATAAACTTTTCAAAACCATACGCTGACGGAAACGGTAGCCAGATGGGGATTATATACAGGGATTTTGCAGTAAAGGACCAGGCAACTTCTGATGCAGCGAGAGCTATTAAACGTTCCAGTTTTACAGTTGCAGATAATTATAATCAGATATTAAGTGATCTTGATTTCGCAGAAACTAATCTGCCTGCATCAATTCTAAATACTGCTGGCCAGACTGTAAAAACTTACAGAGCTACGAAAGCTGCTGCCATAGCCCTTAAAATGAGGGTAAAACTTCACAAAGGTGATTGGGCCGGCGTTATCACAGAAGGGAACAAATTGGTTCCTGCTTCTGCTCCTTACACCAGCCCGATCGGTGGTTGGAAATTGAATACTTTGCCCGATGGTGCATTTGCAAACAATACAACTGATGAAAGCATTTTCTCAATAAAAAATGATGCTACAGATAACCCCGGCGTAAATGGTGCACTTGCACAAATGCTTGGCAATCCTACATTAGGAGCCAGAGGTCTTGTAAGAGTAAGTCCTGTAATCTGGAGCGATCCCGCATGGCTATGCAATGATCTGCGTCGTTCGTTATTATATAGCACTGCCGGGTCACCGACTAATGCTGTATATAGCATCAAATACAGAGATTACTCAACTACTACTGACGCCGCTCCACAGATCAGGTATGCTGAAGTATTATTGACTCTTGCTGAAGCAGAAGCAAGAAATGCAGCCGGAACAACAGTTTCTACCAGGGGTGTCGCCTTGCTGAATGCCGTTAGAAACAGAGCTGTTACAAACGTGGCAGATCAATTTACAGTAGCAAGTTTTGCTAATAAAAATGCTTTGATTGCAGCAATATTAAAAGAGAGAAGAATTGAATTCCTTGCTGAGGGAAAACGCTGGGGCGATATTCATCGTCTTGCTTTGGATCCTGTATTTGCACCTGTATCAGGCGGTGGTATTCCTTCAAAAGTTAGCACAGGCGGTGTAACTGCTGCTATGCTCAACTGTGCCGGCGCCACTTTCACAAGAGGAATTCCTTCTATTGATTATTCCAACTATAGGTTCATTTGGCCTATACCCATTGAAGAAACCCAGCAAAATGCAAACTACGATCAGAATCCTGGTTATTAATTCATGATTCATTCAATAAAAAAAGCCCTTCCTTATGGAAGGGTTTTTTATTATGTTCCTGTTCTTAAAACAGAACCTCAGAAAGTTTTTTCTCCAGTTCTTCTCCTCTTAAATTCTCTGCAATTATTTTACCGCCGGGATCAACCAACACATTGTAAGGAATTCCCTCAACTTTATAAGCCTGGACAACAGGGCTATCCCAGAACATTAAATCACTGACATGTGTCCAGGTAAGACCATCATTCATAACAGCCTTTATCCAGTCATCTTTACCACCGGAGCGATCCAAAGAAACACCAAGGATTGTAAAATTCTTATCCTTGAATTTATTGTAGGCCTTAACAACATTTGGGTTTTCCTCCCTGCAGGGTTTGCACCAGCTTGCCCAAAAATCAACTAAAACGTATTTTCCACGAAATGAACTAAGCTTTACTTCATTCCCATTGGGATCAGGCATTGATATTTCAGGAGCTTGTTTGCCCACCCATCCTTCCAAAGAAGTCTTTATAGCTGCCAATCCTTCATGTTTTGGAAATTTTGCCGCAGTAGAGTCTACTATTTTCTTTACTCCTTCCCTATCAAAAGGCTCTAAATTAAAATTTGGGTTATTTGCAGTGGTTTGATAATAGCCCAGTATAAACATAGTGAGAGCCGGACTGGAACTATTATTTAATGTAGCAGTCGTCAGATCTTTTGCTTCTAAAGATGCCCTTTCGATTGATATGTTTATTTCATTCAGCAGACTATCAGATCCTTTGATTTTACTCAGGCTATCTCCACGACGCATATATTGAAATATATCCTGAAGCTTGTTATTAAAACCAAGCATAAAATCTTTCATTTGATTACTGGCTTTTGATCCTTTTACTTCATAACTATCTGCAAACTGGCTATTCTGACCAGAGAAAGAAGCATTGACTGTTATGCCTGATACATCATTTATAACAGCAGCAAAGGGATATGTGCTTTGGTCCAACCTGAGGTTATAAACCCTTTCCTCAGCCGCACCAGCTTTCAACTCATATTTACCATTTTTATCCAGAGTAGCCGAGTCAACCACAATTCTCTGCATAGTTGTCATTGGGAGTTCTTCCAGGTAAATCATCCTGGCAGGGTTATTCTTTATAGTTCCGGAAATTTTAAATTTTGATACGCCTGAATTATTCTTACATGAAGCCAGTATTATAATCCCCACAAGTAAATAAAATGTCTTTTTCATTTATGTATGTACAATTTTTTTATGATTTAAGTTTTTCCAGCAATATTTGATTTACAATTTTCGGATCTGCCTTTCCTTTTGATTGTTTCATTACTTCCCCTACAAACAAAGCCAACAATCCTTTCTTTCCCTTTTTATATTGACTCACCTTATCGTCCAGTTTTTCTAAAACCTTTTCAACGATAGGCTCAATAGATGAAACATCTGACTGCTGTAATAAGTTCTGTTGCTCAGCCAGAACGGCAGGATCAATTTCAGGATCAGAAATCAACCGGGGAAAAATCTTTGTTGAAGCAACTGAAAAACTTAGTTTCCCCGACTCCACCATTTCAATCAGTTTTGCTACCCGGATTGAAGACAAAGGAAATTCACTGATATCTTTTTTGTTTTCATTAAGCCATGTCTTTATTGGCCCCAGCATCCAATTCGCTGCGGCCTTAAATGAATCTGTATGTTCGATTATACTTTCAAAATAATCGGCAAGGCTCTTTTCTTCTGTAATTATTTCTGCATCATACAAAGAAAGATTCAGGTCGTTAATATACCTGCTGATCTTTTGTCTGTGAAGTTCGGGGATATTATTCCTGATACGTTCAATAAACTCATCCTGCAAATGGAACGGGGGAAGATCGGGATCGGCAAAATAACGATAATCATCTGCATCCTCCTTATCCCTGATCGCAAAGGTTTTAGCAGTGTTTGCATCAAAACCTCTTGTTTGTTGGGTAATTGAACCGCCCTTTTCAATAACGTCGATCATTCTTGCTGCTTCTGTCTCAATTGCAATCTTTACATTTCTTATCGAATTCAGGTTTTTGATCTCAACTTTAGTACCTAAATTTTTATCTCCTTTCAACCTGACAGAAATATTTGCGTCACACCTTAAGCTTCCTTCTTCCATATTTCCATCACATACTTCAAGATACCGAACCAGTTTCCTGATCTCAGAAAGATATGCGTGGGCTTCTTCTCCACTCCTGATATCAGGCTCGGTGACAATCTCTATCAAAGGGGTTCCTGCACGATTATAATCTACACAAGTATATTGCTCATCTGCGTCATGAATACTTTTGCCCGCATCTTCTTCCAGGTGGATACGGTTAAGCCTGATATCTTTTTCTCCCGTGGAAGTTTTTATACTTATAAATCCATTTTTGCATATCGGGGTTGTGTGCTGGGAAATCTGGTATCCTTTCGGAAGATCAGGATAAAAATAGTTTTTGCGGGCAAAGAAATTTTCTTTTTCAATATCACAGTGGCAGGCTAGTCCTATCCTGATTGCAAACTCAATGGCTTTTCTGTTTGTCTTAGGGAGTGTTCCCGGATGAGCAAGAGTTATAGGACTAACATGTGTGTTAGGCTCTTCTCCAAATGCAATACTATCGCCACAAAATAATTTGCTTCTAGTTAAGAGCTGGGCATGCACTTCGAGGCCAACCACAATTTCATATTTGCTTTCATTTGTCATTACATGCCCTCTCCCGCCAGTTTCAACAAGAGAATGACCGCAAAAGTAGTTCATTTAAAGTGGCTGTGGAAAGGCATTAAGTTAAAAGAGGCACCCTAATCAGGAATGCCTCTTTCTCTAAAAATATTTACCAGATCAGAGATCTGCTGTTTTTATTTTTCTTGGCATTTTTACTTCAATGTTCTGTGTTTTTCCGCTTCTCTGAAGCTTTACCATTATGGATGTTTTATCCTTGCTCTCCCGGATCACTTTAACCATATCATCCGTTCCATTGATCGCCTTTCCATCAACCTCCGTGATCAGATCATTCTCTTTAATTCCTGCCTTAGCTGCGTTGCTCTCATCATCTACTTCTATTACTTTAACGCCTTTTCCTTCATCAGCATCCTGAACTGACAATCCCAATTTTGGTTTTTTATCCGCAAGGCTCCAGTACTGGTTAAAGGGTTCGGTCATATGAGGAACTACCTGAATTTTGGGCATTACTTTTTCGAAATTCATATCCCCAAGGTCCAAATTGAAATTTTGATCAGATCCCAATCCCCATAAATTCATACCCTTCCATTTGGTGAGTTCAGCGGTTGCAGTTTGTTCTTTTTTGTCTCTTTTATATGTAACCTTAACCTTATCACCCGGTTTATGATCTCTTATTGCTTTTGAAAGATCATCGGGATCCGAAATTTTTTGGTCATCAATTTTCGTGATGATATCTCCTTCTTTCAATCCTATCTTTTCAGCCGCACTTTCCTTAGTTACATCACTTACTTTCACCCCGTCTTCAGTTTTTTCCGTGGTTACACCCAGCATAGCTCTGTTTTCATCTTCGCTGAAAATTTTGAAATTATCACTGTCTCCACCTCTCCAGATATTTCCCCTGGGCGTCCTGGCCAGGTCTAATAACCCGTAGTAATCTCCTCTTATATTATTTTTCCTGATCGTTACATTTCCGTCCTTATCCTTATACTCATCAACAGGTTTTCCATTAATAGTCACTTTATCTCCGTCGATTTCCACAACAATTTTTTCTTTACCTTCTCCCTTTTTTGTAATTATAATCTGCTCTACCTCTTTTTTTTCTTTTACATCCTTATCTTCTTTCTGCGCCAGTATTGAAGCAGGAATAAGTAAGGAAACAAAAATTGAGAGCAGTGAAAATTTCCTCCAGTTCTGTTTCATAATATTATTTTTTTGTTGATCTACGTTGAGTTTCGTAGAACAAATATAAAGGAATTGATGGAAATACGAAACGTTTCGGAAAAGTTAAAATCGGGTTCTTGCCTAATGGTTCTTTTAGCTGATAAATGGATTAAGCGCCTCGTAAGTTTTTGCCGGATGCTCATCAACTATCTCATTGCAAATGAATTGCATTCCACACTTTTCGAGCACCTTTAAAGAAGCAATATTGTCAGGCATTGCCCTTCCAACAATTCTTTTCATGCCAAGACTTTTAAAGCCATACTCCAGACATGCAATAGCAGCCTCAGTGGCATAGCCTTTCCCCCAAAACTTTTTCAAAAACCGATATCCAAGATCGATTTCATTTCTTTCAGGCCTCGCTTTCAACCCACACCAACCAATAAATTCAAGACCGGGTTTTACTAAAACCACCCATCTGCCGTGATTATAATTTGTGTATTGCGGAAGAATCGTTTCTCTCAAAATTTTCTCTGCCTGTTCAATGCTGGTTACCGGGTCACCTGTGTAACGGGTAACATCCGGATCTTTATTGAGCTCATAAATGAGTACAGCATCATCCAAAGAAAAATTTCGAAGTATCAGTCTTTCGGTTTCTAAAATAATATTCATCAGTAAATTATCCTGGTGTTTTTACTTACCTGAAAGTAGTATTGAAAATTCAATTTAAAAGCAGAGTTTTGAAAACAACTGATTTGAAAACCAAAACTTGTTTATGAGTAATTATATCATCGCCGGGATAATATTACTACTATGTATTTCGGTAATCATTTTTGGGGTTAGTGTGTTGAAAGATACCCGCAGCATTCAATCAGAACAATTAAAAAAAGACGATAAAAATTTTTCTCATTTCCGAAAATCATAATAAGGTCCTTACGGTATCAATAACTTTTTCCAGGTTACTAATCTCCTGCCCCCCTGCTGTTGCCAGTGTTTTCTGACCGCCGCCACCACCTTTTATTAATGGAGCTACTTTTTCCTTGATTATCTTACCGGCATCGAGTCCCTTTGCATTCACAACAGTTTCGGATATACCAACCGCCACAAATGGTTTTCCATTTATATTAACGCAAAGTACTGCTACATGGTCCCGTAAATGATTCTTCAAATCGTAGCAAAGTTTTTTCAAGGCATCAGGGTTTCCAACTTCAACAATATCTCCAATAAAGTTGACCCCATTTATTATTTCGTCTTTTTGCAGCAGTTCATTTCTAATAGCAACAAGTTGTCTTGCCTCCAATGCTTCAGTATGCTTTTTTAACTCAGCATTTTCTGACTGGAGATTTTCCACTGCTTTTTGAATATCTTTTGGGTTTCTGAGAATCTCCTTGAGTTTTGCAATCAGTTCGAATTGCTCGTTAACATACTCCTCTGCCATTTTTCCGCAAACTGCTTCTACTCTCCTAACTCCGGCTGCAACTGCGGTTTCTGTGGTTAACTTAAATAAACCCAGTTCACCTGTTGCTCCAACATGGGTGCCACCACATAATTCAACAGAATATGCAGGATCAATAATAACAACTCTTACAACATCCCCATATTTTTCACCAAATAGTGCCATCGCCCCTATTTTCATTGCTTCATCTTTTGGCATTTCTTTTATAACAACCGGGATGTTTGCTCTAATTTTTTCATTTACCAGCGATTCTATTTCATTTAACTCCTGGTCTGTGACTTTTGCAAAATGTGAAAAATCAAACCGAAGATGTTCCTCATTTACCAGCGAACCTTTTTGAGCAACATGAGTACCTAAGACTTTTCTTAATGCTGCATGAAGAAGATGTGTAGCAGAATGGTGCAGCATGATGTTCTTTCTTCTTACTTCATCCACTTTCGCAATCACTTCACCGGAAATATCATCAGGCAGATTTTCAGCAAAATGAATTATAAGATCATTGTCCTTTTTGGTATCAGTTATAGAGATTGTATCATTACCAAAAGTTAAAACTCCCGTATCTCCCACTTGTCCGCCACTTTCAGCATAGAAAGGTGTTTTTTCAAGAATGAACTGGTACGCTTCTTTCCCTTTGGTTTTTACTTTCCTGTATTTTAAAACTGATGTTTTTGCTTCCAGCGAATCATAGCCCACAAACATATTACTTCCATCTTTTATAACAACCCAGTCTTCTGTATCAATTTCAGTAGCAGCTCGAGAACGAGATTTCTGTTGCTGCATGAAATGGTTAAATTTTTCTTCATCTACTTTCAACCCATATTCCGAGGCGAGTAATTTTGTTAAATCAAGTGGGAATCCATATGTGTCTAGCAGTTCAAATACATAATAACCATCAATAATCAGATCTTTAGAGGAAATATTAGCAGCTATTTCCAAATTCTCCATATTATTAGATGAAGTTCCTTTATTTGTTATTAATTCAACAGCTTGCTTATTTTTATGAATTGGGCCTGAGTAATATACCTCACTAGTGATCATATCTACCAACCGATCTACATTATTTTCACCCAAAACATAATTCACAACATTCCTATTGAATAATCCCAATTGGTTTATTCTAATCTGGTCAAATTTTTTTAACCCTTTATCTAGTGTTCTTAAAAATGCTTCTTCCTCTTCATTAATCACCTTTCGTACAAATGCTATCTGTAACATTAGCTCTGGAAATACAAATTCAAATTGAAGGGCCAGAAAGAGTACAAGTTTCTCCAGCAGAGGATGTTTAAAATCCAAATAAGAATAATAATACCGAACGGCCCTTCTCAGAATTCTTCTGATAACATATCCCGCACCTGTATTAGATGGTAACTGGCCATCAGCAATTGTAAAACATATGGCCCTGATATGATCTGCGATCACCCGAAATGCAATATCCTGTTTACTATCGCTGTTGTTATATTTTTTACCCGTTACCCTTGCAATTTCACTGATCGTACCGGTAAATACATCTGTATCATAGTTGGATGTTTTCCCCTGCACTACTCTTGCTAACCTTTCCAATCCCATGCCGGTATCCACATGCTTGGCAGGCAATGGTTCAAGACTTCCATCTTTCTTTCGGTTAAACTGAATGAATACATTGTTCCATATTTCCATCACCACTCCTGTCTCATCATTGTTAACCAGTTTGTGTCCGTCATTATTGGCTTCGGGACGGGCATCGTAATGGATCTCTGTGCAGGGCCCGCATGGACCCGTATCACCCATTTCCCAGAAATTATCTTTTTTATTACCCATTAATATCCTGTCTTCCGATATCCATTTCTTCCATTCGTTATAAGCTTCTTCATCTTTGGGTAATCCTTCCTTTTCATCTCCTTCAAAAATGGTTACGTACAGCCGGTTTTTATCAAGCTTGTAAACTTCTGTCAGCAACTCCCAGCTCCATGCAATTGCTTCTTTTTTGAAATAATCACCAAAGCTCCAGTTGCCAAGCATTTCAAACATGGTGTGATGATAGGTATCAACACCTACTTCTTCCAGGTCATTATGCTTGCCACTTACTCTTAAACATTTTTGTGTATCTGCAACTCTTGTGTATGGAGGTTTTTTATTACCGAGAAAGTAATCTTTGAACTGGTTCATCCCTGCATTTGTAAACATGAGGGTCGGGTCATTTTTTACAACAATGGGTGCAGAAGGGACAATGGTATGTTCTTTGAAGCGAAAAAACTCAAGAAAAGTAGTTCGTATTTCTGCACTTGTCATCATAAAGCTGCTGTATAAAAGGTTGATTTTTGCTTTTTTACGGATTATATTTGTTTTCCCCGTAGAGCGGGGCAAAGGTAAAATATTCAGGTGGCATTTATCCTTCGGAAACGGGTTAAGGCTTGCCCATGAAGAAAATCAAATATTACTATAATACCAATACACTTCGCTACGAAAAACTGGAAGTTCCTTTTCGTGTAAAGCTATTGCGTTTCTTTGGCTTTGTGGCAGCTGCACTGGTTACCGCAGCAATCATTTCATTTGTCGCCTTCCAGTTTATCGGCTCACCACAGGAAAGAATTCTTCAGCGCCAAAACAAGCAACTCAGGGATAGTTATTATGATCTGCAGGATGAGCTCGAATCACTGGAAACCCAGATGAAAGAACTGGAAAAAAGAGATAATGATGTTTACCGGGCCATTTTTGAAGCCAACCCAATTCCTGACAGTGCACGGGCAAAGGAACTGGAAGAAAAACAGGAAATTGCCTCTATTGAAAAAATAAAAGATAACCAGCTGGCATCATCAATTGCCAAAACATTGAGCAACCTTAAAAGCCGGGCAAAAGCACAGGAAAAATCCTATAAAGAAGTAGTTAGCCTGGTAAAAGATAAAGAGAAACTACTGGCACACACACCAGCTATCCAGCCTGTAAGTAATAAAGACCTCAATAGAATTGCATCCGGTTTCGGGTATAGAATTGATCCGGTTTACAAAACGGTAAAGTTTCATGCAGGTCTTGATTTTTCTGCTCCGCAAGGCACCCCTATTTATGCTACGGCCGATGGAAATGTTAATATAGCAGGAAGCACCGGAAATGGTTATGGCAATCATGTAGTCATCAATCATGGATATGGTTATGAAACTTTGTACGGACATATGGTGAGAGTAAAAGTAAGACGTGGCCAATCTGTAAAAAGAGGTGAGGTGATTGGCTGGGTAGGTAGCACCGGAAAATCTACCGGACCTCATTGTCACTATGAGGTACATAAAAACGGACAGAAGATTGACCCGATCTATTTCTTTTATAATGATCTAACTCCCGAACAATTTGACCTGATACTGAAAAAAGCAGCGGCAAGTAACCAAAGCTTCGACTGATATTGATTTTTCCACACCGTTGTATAACGCAGTTCTGCTCCTGATGTGAATTGTATCTTTACAATACTATGGGAAAGCCGTTACCGCAAATAACCTTTGATTTTTCATCATCAGAACAGAAAGATCCTGTTTCTGATGACAGATTATCCCAACACCCGGAAAAAGAAAAAAATCCTTCTTCGCTGCCTAAAAAAGGGACACTCACTCCTCCACGTAACATTACCGAAAACAGAAGAGGCCGGCGTTCTTTAAAAGAAATTGCTGTAAATGCCGATCTTATTCAAATTCCGGAAGACGAGATTCTTTTTCAAAAACAATATTATTCGATCGGGGAAGTGGCCACAATGTTCCGGGAAAATCAATCATTGATACGTTACTGGGAAACTGAGTTTGATATTTTACAACCCCGCAAAAACAGAAAAGGTGACCGATTTTTCAGACCTGTTGACATAAAAAACCTAGTTCTTATTTACGATCTCCTCCGCAGAAGAAAATTCACCATTGAAGGCGCCAAAGATTACCTTAAAAAAAATAAGAAAGCTGAGGAAAAGTTTGCCATGATACAATCACTGGAAAAGATCAAAGGATTTTTGCTGGAGCTAAAAGCAAATCTTTGACGAATTTTCTGTCGTTGCAACTTTAACAAGTTTGCGTTCATCATTTGCAGGGTCCCTTTTACATTTGCCATAATCAATCAGAACCGATGAAAAAATTAATGCCCGTTTTTATCCTTACCCTTTTATTCAGTTCATTTGCCCGTGCCCAGGGGCAATTTGAAGTTTTTTCTGAAAGGCCGGGAGAAAAAACATTGAAGGGTATTATTTCAAAAGAGATATTGAGTAGTGATACTTCTTTCAAATGGTATGCTGAAAATCTTAAAGACTATACACCTAATACCAAGGCACTTGAGGGGCTAAAGAAAAATGCCGACTCGCTTCAATTTATAGTCTTTATGGGAACCTGGTGCGAGGATTCTCATTTTGTAATCCCAAAGTTCTATTCGCTGACCGAGACAGCAGGTTTTTCAAAAGACAGGATAACTCTTATTGGAGTGGACAGGAATAAAAAGACATTGAGCCATCTTGCCGAAGCTTTGAATATTATTAATGTGCCCACTATTATTGTTTTAAAGAATGGAAAAGAAATGGGCAGGGTGGTTGAATTCGGAAAATATGGGCTTTTTGATATGGAGCTTGGCGAAATTCTCAGCAATTTCAATTAACCTCTACCTGATTGAAAATATTTCCAGCTCACCTTCCTTCAATGCAAATAGATGAGTGCTGTTAAAATTAAAAGACCTGCTTTTCTGTATCGCTTCCGGCATTTTCCATTCATCAAACTGGAATGTTTTGATTTCATAACGGAAAATTGTATCTGATCTTGATCCGAAAATGAAAGGTCCGGTTACTTTCAGATTTTGCCATTGCTGGATCATAATATTATTTTTCAGGGATCCATAATAATCAAACACATAAACCCCATAGGTAGAATCATAAACATACACATACTGATTTTCATCAAAGATCTTTATAGGGCTGATGGCATGATCCAGCAGTAGTCTGAAATCAGGTGTCTCCAACAATAACTTTCCATCCTCATCAATTTTCTTCAGTTTATTCTCCAGTTCATCATAAAGCCATATCTTATTATCGTACGATTGCCCGATTGCTTTTACCTGGAGAATATTATGCTTTCGCAGATCAATGCTATTCCGGATATTAAGTAGCCTGTCTAATACAACAATAGTGGCAAAATCCCTGTAGTATAAGAGAATTTTAAGAGGATTTGATACATCCACCAGTGTGGCTCTGCCATATTTTTTGATATCATTAAAAACGGCTACAGAGTCACCATTCGCATTCAATTTTTTTAGTTGGTTTCTGCTGTTAAGAATATAAATATTATCGAGATTGTCAACAGTGAATGCCGTTATATCGCCGGTAATTTTTTTAACCCGGGTAAACGCAGTATCCTCTTGTGCCAAAACTGACACCCCACTTAATATTACACTCAATATAATCCCTGTTATCCGTTTCACTTAGTTCCTGATTATTTTGTCTTCCTTTCCTGTAAATGATTTAAGCGTTAGTGTTTCTCCATCAAATACCCCATAGGTATAATAACGAATCCAGTCGCCGAGATTGATATACCGGCTTCCATTTTCCAGACAATAATCAATGGGAAGGTGTCTATGTCCGAATATGAAAAAATCAAATTTTTTTTTCTTCAGGACTTCTTTGCTGTAAATCAAAAGCCATTCTTTGTCTTCACCAAGGAAAATCTCTTCAGTTGAGCCGGTTTGTGCCCGGCTCCTCCTGCTGAGATAATTGGCCAATCCCATCCCTATAACCGGGGGAAGCACACCAAAGAACCATTTACTCACAGGGTTCCTGAACAATTTTTTTAATCTCTTATACCCATGGTCTCCGGGCCCAAGGCCATCTCCATGCCCGATCAGCAATTTTTTGCCATTCCGCTCAAATTCTTTCAGTTCAAAATAAACGGGAATATTTAACTCTTTTTGAAAATAATCTTTCATCCACATATCATGATTCCCCACAAAGAAATGCATGGAAATTCCGCTGTCGGATAATTCTGCAAGCTTGCCAAGTAACCTCACATATCCTTTAGGAACAACTTTTCGATATTCATACCAGAAATCAAACATATCACCAACAAGGAATATCTCATCTGCATCGGCTTTTATATCATCCAGGAATTTGACAATAGATTTTTCTCTTTCCAGGCTGGAATTATGGTCAGGTGCACCAAGATGGAAATCGGAAAGAAAGTAGATCTTTTTTGGCACTATACTTAATGCTATTTAGTGTATAACTTATAACTTCCTTCAATATAACCTTCGCCATTCTTATCCCAAACCCTGAAGGAAGTTACAAAAGATGTTGGTGGTTCTTCTTTTTTTAAACGAACAGTAAGGGTAAGACCTATAATTTTAGCATCTTCAGAAGTAATCTCATTAACACCAGAAAACAGATCCTTTTCATCAAGAATAATATTTCCTTCTTCGTCCTTTACTTTTTCAGAGGCCCCAAGAGTGACCTTTCCATCCTGTTCCTCCCAACCACTGTTAATGATCAGTATTAATTTTACCGGATCGGCAAAGTCTACAAAATTATCTTCCGGAACCCTTTCACCATTACTGTAAATGAGATAGGCTTTCTTTACGCTGATAATATTTGTATGAAGCTCAATGCCATTATATACAGCAGCTCCGTCTTTCATCACAGGTTTGTTCGCCTCATTTTTTTCTGTTGAATTTTCTCCCACGGAGCAGTGAAATTCACATGAAGAAAGAATCGTAACGAAATAACCAAATATCAGCAACCGCGGGAAGAATCTCATTTCAGGAAAGTTTTTTCTTCAAGTATTCCAGGATATCTCCTGAAGGGACCAGCGGTTTACCACTTATGTCACTGTTGTACCAATAAACCCACGCAGATATTACCTGGTCATTGATAAACACATCCGCAAGTTCTCTCCTGTACAATGGAATTTCTCCTTGTTCAACAGTCAGTCCTTCGTAATCATCCAGTTGACCAATAGCCCATGAGAACTCCTGTTCTTTTTTTATTTTATAAAGCTCTCCAATAATATAGCTTTCTCCCTGTGATGGTATAGCTGCGGGGTATTCTCCAAGATCATATAAGAGACCTTTTACTTTGGCGTCGCCTGCCAGGTCAAAATACTGGCTGATATACTTATAAGCATCACTATGAAATCCACTTCTTAGTGAGCCATATACAAATAGGTAGAACGACTTACTGGCAATCATGCTATAAAAATACAAAGCTGTTGCAACAAAAATCAGGATTCAATCAGGAATAAATAGACATCTTTAGGGCCGTGAACTCCTTTTACAAGAGTTTTTTCAATATCAGCGGTGCGGCTCGGCCCTGTTGCGAAGGTTATAAGCGATGGAAGGGACGATCCATACTTATTTTTCATAAGCTGCAACGCATCTTTTATATCGTATACAAGTTGTTGAGTATATGCTATACAGATGTGAACAGGTGCATACACACTGGTAGTCCGGCCACTGGTTTGGGCTGAGGTCATTACGATGCTGCCTGTTCTGGCAATAAGAAATTCACAGCCGGTAATGGCAACATCACAATCTGCCAGGCCTTCTTTTGTCAATCGTTCTTCGATCTGGGGAATTACCGTTTCAATTAATTTATCCTCAAGACAAAAAACTTTATTCCAGTTCTGCTTTTTTATCAAACTACTTAATTGAAATGCAAATTCCTGCAGGTTGATGCAATAAATGAATTTACCATCAAGCTTATTAAATTGCTCGGCAAATTCCACTTCAGGTTCTTGATCAAGAGGTTTGAATATTGGTTGACTTCCTTCACTTTGCGGGAAAGGCAAAGGCGTTGAATGACTCAACGCCCTGCGTATTTTTTTAAGAATATTTTCTCTTGGAGTGGAAGCGTTGCTCATGGAAGAGATTTATTAGTAACATCGCTGTCATAAGGCGGAACTCCGGCAGAAATTTCACCTCCTTCTGGCTTAATTTCTTCTCCATTTTCATCAACAAGTGATTTTTTTTCTTCAAATGGACGTTTGCCGATCAATGCTTCTACATCACTCTGGAACAACACCTCTCTTTCCAATAATGCATTTGCCAGTTTTTCCAATTGCTGACTTTTTTCTCTCAATAACGATTTTGTTCTTTCGTATGCCTCATCAATCAGCTTTCTAACTTCTTCATCAATCATTTTCGCAGTTTCGTCGGAATAAGGCTTGGTGAAAGTATTTTCCTGCTGAGGATCATAAAAACTGATATTTCCGATCTTATCATTCATACCATAGACCGTTACCATGGCATATGCTATCCTTGTGATTTGCTGCAGATCATTCTGTGCCCCGGTAGAAATTTTATTGAAGAAAATTTCTTCACTTGCCCTGCCGCCCAATGTCATACAAATCTGATCATTTAACTGGTCAGTATTATATAAATATTGTTCTTTGGGTGTGTATTGAGCATACCCGAGTGCAGCAGTTCCTCTGGGAACAATTGTAACCTTAAGCAATGGATAGGCATGTTCAAGATACCATCCGCATATCGCATGACCCGCTTCATGGTAAGCAATAATTCGTTTTTCGTCAGGCGATATTATTTTATTCTTTTTCTCCAATCCACCGATAACACGATCCACCGCATCCTGGAAATCCTGCATATCAACAGCTTCCTTATTTTTTCTTGCTGCGATCAATGCAGCTTCATTACAAACGTTGGCTATATCTGCACCTGCAAAACCGGGGGTTTGTTCAGCCAGTTTATGAATATCCAATGACTTCGAGATCTTGATCGGCTTAAGGTGAACTTTGAAGATTGCTTCCCGACCGACAAGGTCTGGTTTATCAATTGTGATTTGACGATCAAATCGTCCCGGTCTTAAAAGTGCCGAATCAAGTACATCCGGCCTGTTCGTTGCAGCTAATACTATAATGCCTACATCGGTTCCAAAGCCATCCATTTCAACAAGCAATTGGTTCAAGGTACTTTCTCTTTCGTCATTACTCATCATCACATTTTTCCCTCTTGCCCGACCGATGGCGTCAATCTCATCAATAAATATGATACAAGGGGCTTTCTCTCTTGCCTGTTTGAAAAGATCTCTTACACGACTGGCTCCAACTCCAACAAACATTTCTACAAAGTCAGAACCGCTGAGACTAAAGAAAGGAACCTGTGCCTCACCAGCCACGGCTTTTGCAAGTAATGTTTTACCTGTACCTGGGGGACCGATCAGCAATGCTCCTTTTGGAATTTTTCCTCCGAGATTGGTGTATTTTTTTGGATTCTTAAGAAAGTCGACTATCTCCATCACTTCCACTTTGGCTTCGTCAAGCCCGGCCACATCAGCAAAAGTGATACTCACTTTTGTTCCTTTATCAAAAAGAGTTGCTTTAGATTTTCCGATATTAAAAATACCTCCGGGCCCACCACCGCCGCCTGCGCCACCACCCATTTTCCGCATTAATAAAACCCACAAACCAATGAACAATAAAACTGGGAGCAGGAATTGAATAATACCTCCAAACCAGTCTCTTTCATTCTCTACTTCGAATGGAACCTTGGCTACTGAAGGTGTATCCTTATAAAAGTCATCTATTCCTTTTTTAAAAGTGTCGCCGCTGGTGATTTTAAAAGTCATGTGCGGACCATCCTCTCTCACCTTGCCCGAAACATCTTTCAGCTTCTTTGCATATTTAGCTTTTCCTTCCGGCGTCAGCGTAATTTTTACTGTTTTCCTGTTATCTACAATTACATAGCTTTTTACATCTCCGTTTGCCAGCATATTCTTGAAATCAAGCTCTGTGATCTTTGCCATATTTGGAGCAAAGGGGCCGAATAGCTGAAAGCCTATCAAAACAGCGAAAATGATTGCATAGATCCAGTAAATGCTGAATCGGGGTCCTTTTTTGGGCCCCTGTGGATCATCTCCACCGGTTCCGGGTCTGTTTGGCAATCTTGGTGGCCGACGATCTTCTTTATTGTAATTCTGTGAGTCCTGTGACATATTTATTAGATACGATGATACTGCTAATTAATAATTATTTATAGTAAAAAGTTGTTCAAACAACGATATTTAACATTAATCCTCATGTTTGTCTGTTGCCGCATCATTCCACATGTCTTCCAGCTTATAAAAACGCCTGGTTTCAGATTGCATTACATGTACTACCACATTCACATAATCTATAAGCACCCAATGCAGATTTTTATACCCTTCGTGATGATATGGATTTTCGTCGCAATTCTCTTTCATTTTTTTTTCAACGTTCTCGGCTATGGCCCTGATCTGGGGCTGATTTCCTGCTTCACAAACAATAAAAAAATCAGCTACAGCTTCGTTTATCTTACGGAGATCTAAAGAGATGATATTTTCACCCTTTTTCTCCTGTATTGCACTAATGATTGTTTTGATGATTTTTGAACTCTTTGTTAACCGGGTCGCACTTTTCTTTTTGCGGTTGGTCAGTATCTCCTGTTGTTTCAAATACTAAGTTTATTGTTTATTGTTCGTTATGGCAACATACAGGTTTTCGGATTAATGCAGCAGGTGATTTGAATAAACCTGAACCAGAAGCCCGAAACTCTTTTATTTTGCCAAAAATAGCGATTAATTGCAACACCCTGATTTACCGGATGTACCCGGCTCGTCATTTATTGAACTGCAATCAGTTGACAGTACCAACAACTATGCCCGGAAGCAAATAGATGCGAAATTGGCACTTCATGGTATGATTGTATTTGCCCATCACCAGGAAGCGGGAAAAGGTCAAAGAGGTAAATCATGGCTGGACGAACCCGGAAATAATATTGCAGTAAGCATAATATTGAAGCCCGATCGCCTATCATTATCGGATCAATTTCGGTTAACTGCTTGCATTGCAAATGCAGTTTGTCGTTTCTTTTCAAAATATGCAGGTGACGATACAAAAATCAAATGGCCGAATGACTTATACTGGCAGGACAGAAAGGCAGGTGGTATTTTAATTGAATCAATAATCAGTAATTCCGGAAATAATATTAATAAATGGGATTGGGCAATTGCAGGAATCGGAATCAATATCAACCAGGTTAATTTCCCGGAACACTTGCCAAACCCGGTTTCACTAAAACAGATCACCGGGAAAAATTTTGATCCTGTCCAACTGACAAAAGAACTTGCCGAACAAGTCCTGTCGAGCTTTCATCAACTTACTGAAAAAGGATTTGAAAGTATCTACAAAGACTATCTCGAACTATTGTATAAAAAAAATGAAACAGTAAAGTTTAAGAAAGGCAACCGGGTTTTTGAAGCAATGGTTACATCAGTAACTCCACAGGGGAAACTGCTGCTGCATCATTCAATAGACGAAGAATTTTCTTTTGGGGAGATAGAATGGGTTATTTAAAAAACATCGCTTTTGATAATAATAATGTATTCTTTTCATTTTCTCTTGCTTCCACTTCAAACTTGTTTTTATAATATCCTCTTCTGACCCATTCAATAAAATATTTAATAGGAAAGATTAGATATCCGTGTTTTTGATATTGCTCTACATGTTTTAATTCATGGCACACCCATAATTTATCCTCCAGAAAATCTTCCCTTCTTGTATTGTGGAGATGAATCGTTGTGCCAAAAACAATGGCGACTTTTTTAGATCCCAGCTTTGCAGCCGCCAGTCTTGCAATAAATGAATTTTCTTTAATTCTGATTTTCACTCTAACATGACTTCAACCAAATGATGTTCGTTGCATCATAGCTGGTCTCTGCTATCAACATTCTTATTGCTTAGGTTTCCATAGGGTAAACTGTCTTGATATTGTGAACCCCCATCTGAATTGGCCCTTTCCCCATGAGGATACAGTACGGGGAATAAACCTGTTTTCAAGTGTCTCCGTGGCATTGGTAAAATTGAGATGAAACACATGCCGGCCGGTAATTATTTCAAAACCGACCCCAAGCGGATCATAAAACTTAATATTATTATTTATCCTAAAAGAATCCCGGCTGCTTTGAGAACGAAAAGGATGAAAATAATCAACTATAAAATTAACCCGTTGACTGATCGGCAACTTAAGGGCCCCACCCAAAGCAAAAATTGTTTTTTGATCATAAGAAATGGAATAGCTGCGGGTAACAAGGGTGGGATTCAGTTGTAAGCTCACTTTCCCCATTTTCCTTGAAATTATCAATTGGAACGTTTCGCTCAGGCGGTCTGAAAAACTTCTGAAACTATGATCTAAATTGTCGAATGCAGATGCTTTATTGGAAGCTACCGCAGCATTCACAAATAATGCAAGAGAAATTGGATGAGAAGGATCATTTTCAAGCTGTCGCAAGAGTTGATGTTTGATATTGATTTCATAAAACCGTCCTTGTTGACCTGCTCCTTTTGCTCTTGCAAAAGTCACATCGGTTTTATCGCCAATGCCTATTTCAAAGGCTATCCTGATATCCTGGGCATTATCCAGACCAAAGAAATTCTTTAAACCACCCCCCGATCCGGCAATATCGCCGAAATTATGCATCACCTTAAATTCCATTTTTCCTTTTGGCACTACTTCAGTCGAATTCGCATTAATTACTTTTTGCGAACTGAATATTTCCACAGGTCTTGTATTGGAAGCAGTCTTGCCCTTATCCCCCTGGGCAATTGATAACATTGAAGTAGTTATTAAGAAAAAGGTGCAGATAACAACCTTCATAATTATTGTTTTAGTGCTAATTGAATCGTTGGTACCTCTTGGAGGGTTGCTTATTTGTAAAAGGTAGGGTTATTTGAAAGAAGCCAGTATTTCTTCTGCGTGGGCTTTGTTTTTAGGTTTTGTAAATACTCGCTGGATGATACCTTTACCATCAATAACAAAGGTTGTGCGTAACACTCCCATGTATTCACGGCCGAATAACTTCTTTTGGTCCCATACGCCGTATTTCTCAAGAACTGAATGAGAAGTATCCGCCAGTAAAGGAAATGGCAGCTTATATTTCCGTTCAAAATTTTTTTGAACCTTTTCAGTATCCGGGCTTACACCTAATACCTCAAAACCTCTTTTTTTCAATAAAGAATAATTATCCCGCAGGTTGCATGATTCAATCGTACATGTTGGAGAGCCAGCCTCAGAATAAAAATACAACACCAGCATTTTGCCTTTATAATCACTCAGCGAAATCTTGTTTCCGTCCTGGTCCTTTCCCTTAAATGCAGGGGCTTTGTCCCCCTCTTTCAGTATAACCATCAGAATTTATTTCTTTTTTGAAGTTTTCTTTTTGGGCGGAGTGTACGGTTCTCTTCTGAACCACCATTCTTTTTCCAGGCTGTTTCCAACAATGTCCTCAAAATATATTTTCAGATGATGTACACCATAAGGACACCTGTCATCAAATTTATAGATCCAGTTCTTGCCTTTATCGTTGGTAAAACAAAGCCATTTGCCATCAAGTTCCGCTCTGAAATTTCTAATAACTTCAAAATTATCTCTTGGCGTAAATAATATTCTTGAAGATGAACTCAGGTTAATAGTATCTCCTTTACCCAACTCATTTACAGATGGAGGAATAATATCAGCAAATGCCTGGAAAGTACCGAAGTCGCCAAAGCTGGCAACCATCCATTCGCCTTCCCAGGTTGCTTTTCTGACGCTGTTGCCTTTTCCACTCCGCTGAATTATAATCTTACTTCTCCAGTCGTCAGGAATTTTTTTATCGGCCTTTATTCTTACAGTTATATTGCTATGAAGTGGTACAAATTCATCCATTATTTTATGTTCAACTGAAACGGCATGTACAGGGATTTTTTCATTACGGATATATGTTTGGTTTACCGTATCATAAACTCCTGATTTTGGAATGAACACCTCAAATCCTGGTTTCCCAATTATCAGGGCTGTATTTGGAATTACTTTGCTGGCTCCACTTCTTTCTTCTTCTACCGGAGATGATGATTCATTTTTTTGAATCTCAAATTTCACTAGTGAAGAATTCCCGTTTGCATCTTTTACTTCAATTTGTACCTCGTGTACATCAGTATCATTTAATTCAATGACCCCATCACTTTTTATTTTTTTATATACCGGGCCTTTATCTCCCGGCATACATGACAGGTGTTGTAAATAAACGCCGCCATTATAATCATGCTTATAATCAATTTGTGCATTAATATATGCGGTCTCATCGTAATCAATACTATCAAGCAAAAACATGATCTGCGGTACATCGTCTACATCAAGCTGGGCTGAAAATATACCGTTAGGGCTACTACCGGAAGATGATTTATCATAGGTCTGAATGGCGAAGCTTAATTTATTAAGATCTGTTTTTATCAAGGAATTTCCTTTTATGACATAATCACCTCCTGACTTAGTCAGTAAAAACAATTGAGGTGATTGCTCATACAAACTTTTAGTTCTGTCATACAAAGCAAGGCGAACAACCGTTGGGGCCATGTTATCCGTAACCGGCATACCAAATAAAAGTGGATTTAATCTTTTGGTTGTTTTAGTGTCAAAAATTTCGAAATGCAGGTGGGGCCCTAATGATCCGCCAGTATTTCCGCTATAGGCAATAAACTTTCCCTTTTTTACGGGGAATTGATCCTTATTAAAATCGAGCTCAACAGCCCAGGACTCTTGTTTGTATTGTTGCTCCACCACATAATTTTCCAGTTCCGGGAAAAAATCATTTAAGTGAGCATATAAAGTTGATAGTCCATTTGGATGATTGATCACAATAAATCTGCCGAAGCTATTGGAACGAATGCCTATATGTGAAATATATCCATCTGCTGCCGCATATACCGGTTGGTTTTCCCGTTGATTGGTACGGATATCAAGCCCCATATGCCAGTGACCCGATCTCAATTCGCCAAAATTTGCTGAAAGTTGGATGGGAATCCCCAAAGGGTTTCTGAAATAATTTTGAGAGTATGTAGATTGCTGAGCCTGTAAACCGATGCACATCAGAAAAGAAAAGAACAAAACAAAAAAACGAAACTGCATAAGCAAATTTACGGCACTATCATCAGCATGAAAAGCAATATCAGTATAAATGTGATATTGTTTGTATCTTTTAACATCGTTTCAATGAAGAAAAAAAATTTTTTACTTCTCATCCCTTTGTTGGTTGTTTTATATGGTTGTCCATATGAATCAAAGGTACCGCTCACTACTCATCCGACAGAACCTATAGATACCAGTTTGCTCGGTTATTGGTACGGAATTGTAAAAGACGGAAGTGATTTTTTTGGCATTGAAGCTCTTGATATAAAAAGGTCTTCCGATTCAGTTTACACAATAACCCGTTATGGTAAAGCTATAAAAGGAGATATTATTCTTCCTGATACCGCCTATTTTACAGGGTATACCTCCTATGTCGGCAATCAGCGCTTTATGAATGTTGAAGGCTCTGTTGTAATTACATCTTTCAAAGGGAAAAAGACATTTGTAAAAACTGAAAAAGTCTTTTATATATCTGCCATTCATAGAAACAATGATACCCTGACAGTAAAAACAGTTACAGAAAAATTCTCTTCTTCACGAAGAGCATTTTATGCCCCCGAGCAGTTAAAAGAAGAAGTACAGGAGCTGTTGGGGCAAAATCACAATATTTACGATGACATTTACAGCATGTCATACCGGAAAATGCCTGAATCTTTCCACGCCGGATCAAATTAAAAAGTGATTAAATTTTTTTCTGACTCAACCTTCTAAAACACCTCCATTCCCTTACTTTTGCACAATTTGTTTTTTCAAGACGATTGCTGTCAGCTTAACCAAAAACAAAAATGCCAAAAGACAATTCCATTAAATCGGTACTGATCATCGGCTCCGGACCTATAATTATAGGCCAGGCCTGCGAATTTGATTATTCAGGAACCCAGGCTGCCCGAAGCCTGAGGGAAGAAGGGGTCAAAGTTATTCTCATAAACAGTAACCCGGCAACTATCATGACGGATCCTATGATGGCCGACAGGGTATATCTTCTTCCGCTGACAGTAGAAAGTATAGAGCAAATCCTACAGGAAAATGAAATTGATGCTGTTTTGCCTACCATGGGAGGACAAACAGCACTTAATCTTGCCAAGGAAGCTGAGGACCTGGGGCTTTGGAAACAGTATAATGTACGTCTAATCGGTGTCGACATAAAAGCCATTGATAAGGCTGAAGACCGTGAAAAGTTTCGCCAGTGGATGATCCAACTGGGCGTTAATGTAGCACAGGCTAAGACTGCCAACTCGTTTCTTGAAGGGAAGGAGTTTGCCCAGGAAATAGGTTTCCCATTGGTAATCCGCCCCTCATTTACATTAGGAGGAACGGGTGGCGGTTTCGTTCATGATAAAGATGAGCTGGATGAAGCCCTGAACCGGGGTCTTCAAGCTTCTCCAATTCATGAGGTATTAGTAGAAAAAGCAGTACTCGGATGGAAAGAATTTGAGTTGGAATTATTAAGAGATGCCGCTGACAATGTCTGTATTATCTGTACTGTTGAAAATTTCGACCCTATGGGTGTGCATACGGGAGACTCAATAACAGTTGCACCAGCAATGACGCTGAGCGATACTGCTATGCAGTTGATGCGGAATACTGCTATTAGAATGATGAGAGATTTAGGAAATTTTGCCGGAGGCTGTAATATTCAATTTTCTTTAAACCCTGATACAGAAGAAATCATAGCTATAGAAATCAATCCAAGGGTAAGCCGTTCCTCTGCCCTTGCTTCAAAAGCCACAGGATACCCCATTGCAAAAATTGCTGCTAAACTGGCGATCGGGTATAACCTTGATGAACTGGAAAATCAAATCACTAAAACCACCTCAGCTTATTTTGAACCGGCTCTGGACTATGTAATTGTCAAAATACCACGTTGGAATTTTGATAAATTCAAAGGTGCTAATGACACTCTTGGATTACAAATGAAAAGTGTTGGTGAAGTGATGGCAATTGGAAGAAGTTTTACAGAGGCCATTCAGAAAGCATGTCAGAGCCTGGAAAATAATGCAATCGGTCTCGGCTATTATGGAAAGAGCCTCGTCAGAACTGAAGAATTATTGGACCATATTAAAATTCCTAAGTGGGACAGGGTTTTCCGCATTAAAGATGCTTTAATGGCCGGCATGTCAGCCTCGACAATTTCAAAAGCCACAAACGGAATTGACCGTTGGTTTATCAATGAAATCCAGAAACTTGTCAATCTGGAGAAAGAAATGGAGAAGTATGACCTGGAAACATTACCTGTTGATCTTTTAAGAGAAGCTAAAGTAAATGGCTTTAGTGATGATCAAATCAGTCATATTATCAAGCATGGTGATGAAGAAGACGTTTACAATAAAAGAAAAGCCGCTGGTATAACCAGAGTATATAAAATGGTGGATACATGCAGCGCTGAATTTGAAGCAAAAACTCCCTACTTCTATTCAACCTTTGAAGAAGGGAATAAAAATGAAAGCAAGGCCTCTGATAGAAAAAAAATAATAGTGCTTGGCTCAGGGCCTAACCGAATTGGCCAGGGAATTGAATTTGATTACTGTTGTGTGCATGGTTTGATGGCTATTAAAGAAACCGGCTATGAAGCGATTATGATCAATTGTAATCCCGAAACAGTAAGTACTGATTTTGATATGGCCGATAAATTATATTTTGAACCTGTTTATTGGGAGCATGTGTGGGAGATTATTGAACATGAAAAACCATATGGTATAATTGTTCAATTGGGAGGACAAACTGCTCTTAAAATGGCTGAGAAGCTTCACGAAAAAGGGATAAAGATCATCGGTACTTCTTTTGAGAACATGGATATAGCAGAAGATCGTGGAAGATTCAGTGATATGCTAAAGCAACTGGATATTCCTTATCCTGATTACGGAACTGCCTATGATGTCGACGAAGCCATCAATGTAGCCAACAAAGTAGGCTATCCGGTTCTTGTCCGTCCTTCTTATGTATTAGGTGGCCAAAGAATGAGAATTGTACTGAATGATGAAGAGGTTGAAAAGGCAGTTGTTAGTTTGCTAAAACACATCCCCGGAAATAAAATTCTTATTGATCATTTCCTGGACCGTTGCCAGGAAGCAGAAATAGATGCTATATGCGATGGTGAAAAATTCCATGTAATGGGCATTATGGAACACATTGAACCTGCCGGTATTCACAGTGGTGATAGTAATGCAGTTCTTCCTGCATTTAATTTGACTCCCCTTGAAATACAGGACATGGTGGATTACGCCAAAAAAATTGCATTGGAACTGAAAGTAAAAGGCCTGATCAATATCCAGTTTGCTATTAAAGAGGGTAAAGTCTATGTAATTGAAGCAAACCCAAGGGCATCCCGTACAACCCCTTTTATAGCCAAAGCCTATAATAAGCCTTATCTGAACTATGCAACAAAAGTGATGATGGGAGAAATGAAAGTAGCAGATATTCCTGAAGAAAAACATTTGGATGGCTTTGCTATTAAAGAGCCTGTATTCAGCTTTAATAAATTCCCCGGCGTAAGTCGTGAATTGGGACCTGAAATGAAGTCAACCGGAGAAGCAATCCGGTTCATTAAAAATCTCCGGGATCCTTATTTCCGTCAATTGTATAAGGACAGGAGCATGTATCTGAGTAAATAGATAGGTGTACCTTTCCTTTATGAGCAAGGAAATTCAATCTATTGTCAAGACGTTTCAAAATACGTTAAGTGGGCAGCCATGGTTCGGCCGTGCGGTTTATGAGCTACTTAGTGAGGTTAATCCGGCTGATGTTTTTGAAAAAACCGGCGATAAGGGCCATTCACTAATTGAACTTCTTTATCACATGATCACCTGGGCTGAATTTACCTTAAGCCGTCTTGAAAAACAGGAAAAGAACGCTGCTGATTTTGAGAGCCTTGACTGGAGAAAAATAAACCCTTCTGTACATAGCTGGGAAAAAGGAATAAAAGAGTTCAAGGACATTCATCAGAAAATCATTGCTATTCTTGAAACCAAGAATGATGATTTTCTTAAAGAAATGGTGGATGATCGTAAATACAATTACCGATTTCTTCTCAACGGCTTGATCCAGCATAATATCTATCATCTCGGACAAATAGCCTATATAAATAAGTTGAACTAGAGCTATACCCGGAAAGTAGTATTGTCCAGATTGTTTGGGTGTTTTACTTTCCATGAATGGCTCTGTATCGCAATAACTTTTGGAAGAGAACCCCTTTCTTAAAACTGCTATTGCCATTTATTGCTGGTATCATTATCCAATGGCATTTACAAGTTAATATATCGTTTTGGTTTATGGCACTGGGAGTTTCTTTTGTATCTGTTGTATCATTTTTTACCCTCCCCTATTTCAGCAGGTTTCGTTTCGCAATTATTAACGGCCTGCTTCTTAGCTCACTCTTTCTTTCATCAGGAGCAATACTGGCCTATAAAAATGATCTGAGAAATAATCCGGACTGGCTCGGAAATCATTACCGGGAAAAGACCGGCTTGCTGGTAACCCTTCAAGAGCCTCTTATTGAGAAAACAAAATCCTTCAAAGCTAATGCTTCGGTTGAGTACCTGGTCAATAAAGACAAGCCAGTTCCTGTCAAGGGCAATATCATTATTTATTTTAAGAAAGATTCATCACTAAAAAATATCAGCTATGGCTCAAGGATCATTTTAAACAAACCATTACAGGAGATCAAAAATTCGGGTAATCCCGGAGGTTTTGATTATAAAAGATATTGCCTGTTCCAGGGCATCACTCACCAGGTTTACCTAAAACCTGAAGAATTTATTTTACTAAATGGCAAAAGTGAAAGCTGGCTAGAGAAATTCATACTAAATACAAGAGAAAAAGTTTTAAATATTCTCAGGAAGAATATAAAAGGAGAAAAAGAATTAGGGCTGGCAGAAGCTCTTCTAATAGGTTACAAAGATGATCTTGATCAGAATCTTGTCCAGTCATATACAAACACAGGCGTCGTACATATTATCGCTATTTCAGGTCTCCACCTTGGACTCATTTACTGGTTATTGGTACAGTTGCTGAAACCGCTTAAGAGAAGAAGAACATTCAAATGGCTTAATCCGGTTCTTATTGTAACCGGGTTATGGCTGTTCAGCCTGCTGGCTGGTGCGCAACCATCTGTTTTAAGGTCTGCATTAATGTTTACCTGCATAGTGCTTGGGGAAAGCTTCGGCAGAAAGACATCTGTATTCAACACTATGGCTTTATCTGCTTTTATCCTGCTCTGCATCAATCCCTATTCACTTTGGGATGTCGGGTTTCAATTATCCTATGCAGCAGTATCAAGCATTATCATTTTTATGAAACCGGTTTACAATTGGTTTTATGTAAAAAATAAAATACTTGACTTTATCTGGAAATTGAATGCAGTAACCATTGCCGCACAGGTTCTCACTGTCCCGATCAGTATTTACCATTTTCACCAGTTCCCGACACTCTTTTTATTCACCAATTTCCTGGCGGTTCCTTTATCAAGCTTTATTCTTATTGGTGAAATATTTTTATGTACTGTTTCTTTCATACCCGTCTTAAGTATCTTATTTGGAAAAGTACTGTCAGCATTAATATGGTTCATGAATACTTATATTGAAAGAATAGAATCGATCCCGTTTTCGCTGTGGGATCGGCTACAGATCACCATACTGCAAACAATATTATTACTGTTATTTGCTGCTGGCAGTACGAGGTGGTTACTGGAAAAATCAAAAAAGAGTCTATTGTTTGGGTCAGTTGCTTTACTGTTATTTGTTGCGCTGAGATCTTATTCCTTTATCATCGCCAATCATCAGCAAAAGATCATTGTTTATAATGTTCCCCAGAAAAGGGCTATTGATTTCGTAGATGGCAGAAAATATTTATTTATCGGTGACCAGGATCTGCTGGCAAATGATTTTGCACGGAACTTCCATTTAAAACCATCAAGAGTTTTGTACAGGACAACAATGTTAGATTCTTTGAAAGATTTCTATCACAACAGGGGTTTGATTTTCTATAAAGAAAAAAAGATCCTTCTTATTGATACGTCGACAATGCTATTACCCCGGAATGCAAACTTCTCTATCGACTTGCTTGTTATTTCAAAAAACCCAAAGTTGTATTTAAAGAGCCTCGCATCCCAAATCAAAATAAAGCAAGTTGTGTTTGATGGATCCGTTCCCGCCTGGAAAGTTCTGTACTGGAAAAAAGATTGTGACTCTTTGAATATTCCATGGCATGATGTAACGGTGAAAGGAGCTTTTGTAATGAATCTTTAGAAACTTACCTTTGCGGCTCTTTAGTGATTCGCCTGCCTTTCAATTCCAATTATTATGAACAAAAAAATTAAATCAGCCCTTATTTCTGTTTTTTATAAGGATGGTCTGAAGAATATCGTAAAGCTGCTTGACGAACTGGGAATAACTATTTACTCAACCGGCGGCACACAAACATTTATTGAAAAGCTGGGAGTGAAAGTAGTACCGGTTGAAGACCTGACCAGCTACCCATCCATTCTTGGCGGTCGTGTTAAGACACTGCATCCTTCTGTATTTGGCGGAATTTTGGGAAAACGGGATGATGCAACTCATCAAAAAGAAATGCAGGATTACAAGATCCCGGAAATTGACCTGGTAATTGTTGACCTCTACCCGTTTGAAGAAACAGTGGCTTCAACAAAAGATGAATCAGCGATCATTGAAAAGATCGACATCGGTGGACCCTCCATGATCAGGGGTGCGGCAAAAAACCATAAAGACGTATTAGTAGTGGCCAGCAAATCCGATTATGCAGAGCTGGAAACAATATTAAAAGATCAAAAAGGGGAAACCAGCCTGGAACAGCGCAGAAAGTTTGCTATAAAAGCATTTGATGTATGTACTGGTTATGATACCGCTATTTCGAATTACTTCCACAACACTTCAATTGCCACCCCATTTGGCAAGGAAGAAAAAGCAATGCGATATGGCGAAAACCCGCATCAATCTGGTGTTTTCTATGGCAGCCTGACTGAATTATTTGATCAGCTAAACGGAAAAGAACTTTCATATAATAATCTTGTAGATGTTGATGCAGCTGTTCAGTTGATAAAAGAGTTCAATGAAACTACGTTTGCAATTATCAAGCACACAAATGTTTGCGGAATTGCCCAAAGAAAGACTATCAAAGAAAGCTGGGATGCAGCATTGGCAGGAGATCCTGAAAGTGCATTTGGAGGTGTTTTGGTTTGCAATGGCGCCATTGACAAACAAACAGCAGAAGCTATTAATGAAATCTTTTTTGAAGTATTGATAGCTCCGGAATTCAATGAAGACGCACTAGCATTACTAAAATCAAAGAAGAACAGGATACTTCTTAAAATAAAGACCTCTCCGGAAAATACCAATCAGTTCCGTTCAATCCTTAATGGTGTTTTAATTCAGCAAACCGATGACGGCAATTTTGCAGAATGGAAAGAAACGGGTGCAAGAGAAGCTTCAGTTAAAGAAAAAGCCGACTTATTATTTGCCAATCTTGTTTGCAAGCATTTAAAATCAAACGCCATTGCTTTGGTAAAAGATAAACAACTTATCGGCAAAGGATGCGGGCAAACAAGTCGTATTGATTCCCTGAGGCAGGCTATTGAAAAAGCAAAACAGTTCAAATTTGATCTGAACGGCGCTGTTTTAGCCAGTGATGCATTCTTTCCATTTAACGATTGTGTAATGATGGGGCATGAGGCTGGCATCTCCGCATTCATTCAGCCGGGAGGTTCCATCAGAGATAACGATTCAATAGAATACTGCAAGGCGAATAACCTGGTTATGATCCTTACAGGCATGAGACATTTCAAGCATTAAAATGCCCCATTACGATCTATATAAAACGCTGGCTGAAACTACTGCCTATTTAAAGCAACTCCGGGCTTTTAATCCCTTTACTATTCATAAAAAAGGTACCAGATCAAAAGCCATTTTTGCACTTACTCTTGTTTGTTTTTTGTGGGGCACTACATGGATAGCTTCAAAAGAAGGTGTCAGGTATATGCCAGCTTTACAACTTGCGGGTATCAGGCAGCTTATTGCAGGAATTATTTATGTTTCTTTTTTTCTGTACAAAGGGGCCCGGATGCCAAAGGGCAAGGAGTGGAATCATATTCTTGTATTAAGTTTTCTCAATTTTATTATGAGCAACGGACTCAGCACCTGGGGTGTTAAATATATTTCTGCAGGTCTGGGTTCAATCATGGGTGCTATCTTTCCTCTTTGGTTAGTTGTCATTGGTTTATTTTCAGCAAAGACTAAAATCCCTGGCCGTGCTATTGCAGGTTTAACGTTAGGCTTTGGCGGAGTATGTATTATTTTTTATGAGCATCTGCAGGATTTCTTTATTGCCGATTTCAGGTTCGGCATTATTCTTTCATTGATTGCAACATGGACATGGGCCTTTGCAACATTATATACCAAGCAGCAAGCTGCTTCCTATAATCCCTATTTTAGCTTGGGTCTGCAAATGGTTATTGCCGGGACATCTCTTTTCATTTTCACAAATGCTACCGGTAATGCTATTGCTATTACTAAAATACCCTGGCAATCATGGGCAGCAATAGCTTATCTCATCTTGTTTGGTTCTATAATTGCTTTTATTTGTTATTTATATGCTTTGCAAAATTTGCCTACGGAGCAAGCCTCCATTTATGCATACATCAATCCAATTGTTGCAGTATTATGTGGTGCATTCATTTTCGGGGAGAAAATAACCTTATTTATCACCCTGGGAGGTTTGGTAACATTGCTGGGTGTTTACCTGGTAAATAAAGCTTTCAAAGCGACAGTACCCCCTCCGGAACAACCGGAAACAGAAGGAATATAGTTTTAGCTTTTTTAATTATGCTGTTGCAATGGAAAAGAATTTGTAATAAACTTCTCTCCAGCCTTTAAATTTTTGTTCAGTTCCCAGGAAAGTATTGTGCCAAATGGTGATAAGTGTGCCGTTGATCTTTTTTACTTCTTTATAATAATGCATCATTTCATCAAAAGCTTGCTTCGTTGAGAACTTTTGCTCATAAAATGAATTTGCTTCCATATAACAAAAAGGATACAGCTTCAAATGTGTTGCTTGTTCTTTTTCCAGGTCATACCAATAAAAAGGCGAAGCGACCGAGGCCCTGAATCCATTGATGCTTCCGTAACCCATGGAAAAATCTTCTTTTATACCTGCACTGATCAGGTGTCGGTAAGTTTCGGGCAACGTAAACCGGATATAATGTTGCCTTGAGGAAGTAATTTTTAATTTGGTGATCTCTTCAAGAGTTTCAATTTCCTGTTTTATTAAATCAGGCTGATCACCACTGCGCCATGAAGGGTGGACTCCAATTTTATATTTGCCTGCATGTTGCCTGACCAGCAATTGAAATACCGGTTCAGCTGGTAAAATATTTTTATCGTACCTGGAATTTTTATCGGCTATAAGAAAGAAATAATTGGGCCGGATGTTATACGGACGATGCAGATCATCAATCCATGTATAGGAATCAAAAGGATCGCTTTCCGATCCATTTAAAACTTTTCTTCGTTTTCTGAATCGTTGAAATCTTCCGACCAGCAAATCTTTTATCGCTCCGCCAGCACTTCGTTTCCAACTCTTATGTTTGAATGAATATGCTTCGTCAATATCGTAGGTTGGTAAAAATCGAAAATGAGATTCAGTAAAACTGGAGCCGGGGAATTTTGAAATAAGAGCTTCTTTGAAATGTTTTAACCAGATATTGACAAGGGGGATATCAAGGAAATTTTCTTTATATGCCAATGAGTTCTCATATGCATATCGCCCATAAATATCTTTTTTATGAGGCAGGTATTCTTCATAGCGACTTAACAGGTAAAAAGACGCAGCAAAGATGTCGAAGTTAAAATCACCTTGAGTTTTGAAAAAGGCTTTGTAATTCCCTGATTGAAATACCTTCAATTCCTGCTCTTTTATCCCTGTTTCAAAAAGCAGTGCTACAGGGTTTATTCGAAACTCATCAGTTGTAATAGTTTCATCACTGTAGTTGATTTTTACTCCATCGTATGCGGAAAACTCAACTTTGTCAGATGTTAGAAGCAGTAAAGAATCATCTAATTGTGAACTTATAAACTCAGCAATGTACCGAAGCCTGGGTTGTATGGATGTAGCATAAATCAGCATTTAGCGACTCCCGGATAAATGACCTTAGTCTTGATTTTTTTGTTTCTCTTTCCACAATTGATTAAACGATTTTTCAGGAAAATCAATATTGCCCCGATATTTTTTCCAGCCTTTTATAAACCCGTTTACAATTTTGTTTTTCAGTTTACCTCCTGCTAAATTCATCCATTTTCGATGTAGCATGCCTTGCTTCCACATTTTCCAGGCCATTTTCTCCCAAAAAGCACCATATCCTTTTTCAACTGATTCATGCCGGTTTTCCAGTAACAACTCATGCAAGTTGATCTTTACAGCACAAACTTCCGTACAATTACCACACAAAGAGGAAGCATAGCTTAGATGCTTCCATTCATCCATATTTTTCAAGTGTGGTGTAATTACAGAGCCTATCGGACCACTATAAGAAGTGCCGTAGGTATGACCACCGATATTTTTGTAAACAGGACAAGCATTCAGACAAGCGCCGCACCGTATACAATATAAACTTTCCCTTTGGGTTTCGCTTTCCAGTATATTGGTCCGTCCGTTATCCAGCAGAATCACATACATATCTTCAGGGCCGTCAGTTTCCCCGAGTTGCCGGGGACCAGTGATTATTGTATTATACACAGTTATCCGCTGCCCGGTACCATAGGTAGCAAGAAGAGGCCAGAACAAACCAAGATCAGTCAAGGAGGGTATCACCTTTTCAATACCGGCAATAACGATGTGTGTTTTTGGCCAGGCACAACTTAATCTTGCATTCCCTTCATTTTCTGTTACGGCTACACCTCCTATGTCTGCTATTATAAAATTTGCTCCGGTAATGCCAATTTCTGCCTGAACATATTTTTCTCTTAATTTTTCTCTTGCAATATGTGTCAGCTCTTCAGGGGTTGCCTTGATGTCAGTTCCCAGCTTTTCGGTAAATAGTTTCGCTACATCTTCTTTGCTTTTGTGCATTGCCGGTGTAACGATGTGATAAGGAGGCTCTTCATCTAATTGCTGAATATACTCCCCCAGGTCCGTTTCAATACTTTCGATCCCATTTTTACCAAGAAAATCATTGAGATGAATTTCCTCGGTAACCATGCTTTTACTTTTAACCAGGGTTTTGCAATTTTTTTCTATGCATATTTTATGAACGGCTTCCAGAGCTTGCTGTGCATCTTCTGCCCATATTACTTTGCCACCTCGTTTTTGGATAAGGGATTCAAAATTTTCAAGATTTTTATCCAATGCTTCAAGAGCCTTCCATTTCAGGTTTTTAGCCTTCTGTCTTGCAAGATCAACATCAGCAAATTGTTCTTTACCATTCGGTACAACAGCATTATACTTACCAATATTAAAATTGATTTTTCTCCGATGTTCCTTATCGGCGGCTTTAACAGTGCTTTTTGCAATAAATCCAGACGCTGTTTCTTTCACCTTGAATTTTCTTTTAATGTTTTTCTGTTTTCATGAAGTTTTGCAGACTCATTCAATGCATCATAAAATTCATGGCCAAATTTTCTTACCAAGGCCTCTTTCAGAAATTCATAAACAGGAACTTTCATTTTATTTCCAAGTGCACAGGCAGGATTACATAATTTTTCCCGTGGTTCATAATTTAGCCTGTTATATTCGGCCTTTTTACTCTTGTATGCAATTAAAGGAAATAAATGACAGCTTATCGGCTTTTTCCATGAAATGGTTCCATCATAATATGCCTGTTCAAAAGCACACTTGATTATTCCGTTCTTATCCCGGATACCGTACACACAGATCTCTTTATCATCCCCTAAAGTAGGCGTAACCCATCCAAACTCCTTATTATATACATATTTTCCTTTTTTTTCTATTTCAGCTAAAGATTCATCGGATAAATAGGGTTTGACTTTTTCAAAATGATCAAGAATAATGTCTAATTCCTCATCCTCAAGAGGTGCGCCGGCATCCCCTTCTTCACAACATCCTCCTTTACATCTGTCAAGGTCACAGATAAATTTTTTTTCAACCACGTCATCGCTAATCAAAATATTGTCAATAACTATCATACATGCAAAATTATATATTGCTACCCTGTTTTGGTCTTTTGAAAATTTTTGTTTTGATGCGATGGCCTGCAGCTGTAAGCCTGTTATGAGAAGTCAGGAATTTAATTACCCGATGTTCCAGCCAATGATGAAGCGGTAATAACAGGGCAGCAAGCCCGATCATAAAAAAAAGATCCTTTAGCGGTTCCCCGTTGGTTATACCGGATATTTTCTTCTTAAATACAAGAAATATAAACTCAAATAACATAATAAAAACAAAGAATCCGATTGCCTTGATCATACTTTCCGACACTTTGAACATGCCAAGGAAAACCAAAACAATAAAAAAAGCTGCAATACCAATCGTTATTCCGAGGTATTGAATGTTATTACGTCGTCGCTTTTTTTCAGCTGCTTCTTCGGCAAGTATTTTTTGTCTCTCCTGTTCGTCCTGTGCCTCTACCTGGGCCAATTCCTTTTCCCGGCTTAATTTATCAAGGCTATCTTTATACAAGTAATGTAAAGAACTATATTGGCTGGAAAGCTTGTAATTACCCGAAAGCGCATACAAAGTGTCCAATTCTCTCGCCGTTTTTGAAAGCAGTTCAAGTTGCCCGTTTTTTTTGGCTATTTCCTGGGCCTGTAATAACATATCTATTGACTTGCTATATTCCCCGCTCTTTTTATACATAGCGGCTTTGTGTCCATAGAAGGTACCCCGCATTATTTCATTGGCTTTATTTTCATAATAGGGTGATGCTTTTTCAAAATAATACTTGGCTGAATCTATTTTTCCGATTCCAGTATAAATAACTGCATAAGCGTCATCTCCGGTTCCGGAAAGTCCAAACTGTGACAGGAAAGTCAGAAGATTTTTTCCCTGTTTAGAATTCAGAAATTGAAGGGCCAGTTCCGGTTCATCCCTTCCCAGGTAATGGTTTAGTAAACTCACATAGGCCGGTACTTTAAGGTTGGGGAACTTAAGTGAATCGGCCATCGCCAGGGATCTTTCATGATATTTTATTGCAAGGTCATAGTTTTTTTTAGCGGCAAAAAGGTTACCGATATTATTAATATCAATTACACGCTGATAAGGGACATTTCTTGTGTCCATATTGTCCAGTTCCTTATAAGCCAAAGTATAATAGTCAATTGCCCTGTCATAGTCCTCAATCTTTGAATAGAAATTAGATAACCGAACGTAACTATCTCTGGTCAACCGATGATCCTTAATCTTTTCAGCAATACGTAAGGAACTAAGATAAAAACGCAATGCCTCGATCTTTGCATTTTTAGCCAGATGCACATCTCCTTGCGTTTGTAAAACAACTGATTGCAGACTATCATTTTCAATCACGGAAACAGTCGATGCTGCTTGTCCGATATAATTACTGGCTTTATCATAATCCGGAACCGAAAGATACACTGATGCCAATTTGATGAGTGCATCAGTTGCCAATTCCTCAAGCCTGTTTTCCCGTGCGAGACTTAGTCCTTTCTCATAATAGTCTATTGATTTTTTCAGAAATTCTTTGACCCCGGCAAAATAACTATTTCGCAAGCCATTTGAGATATATGCTTTTACCATTAGCTCCCTGTCCCTGGACTCTTCTGCAACCTCAATCATTTGTTGACCATACTTATCAGCTTCCTGAATATTTACATTCATCAGGATTCGGGAAAGATTGTCAAGTACAGAAACTTTTTCAGCTGCAGTTGTAGCCTTTGCCAGCATAGCTTTAATAGTATCTACTGCAGCTGTTTGCTGACCAAAGCTTGAAGCCCCAATCAAAACTACAAATGATAGCAAAACTAATTTTCTGAAATAGCCCATGGTTTCACAGTTGGTTTCAAAATCGTAAAGTTACCATCCACAAATTAATTCCTTTAACAGATTTCTAACAGCAAGTGATTATGGATGAATTACAAGAAGAGCATCACTTCATCAAACCGCTGTATGCAAAACACCAGGATAATTACATTACAAAAATCAGTAAAAGTGTTTTCCAGAATGTTGTTCTGGATACCCGTGACTGGTTTTAGTCTTTTGCTGATCTATAATACACTCCCTTATTTCTCTTTTAATAAAAATTTTGATTTTATCCAGGAAAGGGATCTGCTTTTCCAAAGCAGCCTTTATAAAACCTGTTTTTACTTACATATAGCAGCCGGAGCACTTTGCATCGGAACAGCGTTGATACAGTTCTCCAGGTATATTCTGAAAAAATCAAAAGCTATTCATCGCATATCGGGTAAAATTTATGTCGGTGTGGTTTTATTCCTCGGCGCACCCACTGGTCTTTATATGGCATTTTTTGCCAAAGGAAGTTTCTGGGAAAGATGCCTTTTTATGTTTATGGCGGGCTGGTGGTTTATTACAACTCTTTGGGGGTTAAATACAATTCATAAAAGAAATATAATAGCTCATAAAGTTTGGATGATGCGCAGTTATTCGATGGCTATGACTGCTGTTACATTCCGGGTTTATTATATTATCCTTTATATGCTTGACTGGAAGCTGCTCGAAAATTACCAGTTCTCGCTTTGGGTAAGTGTTGTGGGGAATATGCTGATAGCAGAATGGATTATTTATCGGCAAAGCAAAAATTATCTGAAATCATTCTCAGTATAAAAGCCTATTAATGAAAATATTTCCTAACCAAAAAAAAAATCAAATGAAATCGATTCTGTACGTAGGTGCCACGTTAATGATTGGCGCCAGCATTTACGGGTTTGTGGATTATAATAAAACAAGCCATGACAAAAAATTTACTGAAATGTATGATGACAAGGAAACAAAGCCGGTGATCCTTACCCAAAAAGAAAACGAGCCAGAGAAAGTAGTTGTTTCTGAATCAAAGTTAGTTTCCAGCGTTTCAAAAAAAGAGAACAGCAACTTAAATGAGGTTAAAGTTTTAAAGCCAGTTGGAGATGACGAAAGGATAAAATCTAAAACTGTCAGCGAAATTGAAAACAATGATGCCTCAGTTATAGCTGTAGAAGAAAAAGAACCCGCACAAAAAATCAAAAAAACAAAAAAGAAAAAAATAAGTACAAAATTTTTTAGCCGTGCTCCCATCAGGGAAGAAATAGAATACGATGAAGGTCTGCCCGAAAAAACAACAGAGAAACCAAAATCAGAATTAAAGAAGCTATAAAAATACGCAGTACCCTGTATAGCCCCGGTAGTACCCTTCGGGGCTTTTCATACTCATTGCAAGCCTTATTTCCAGCGAAGTGTATTGATCAGATGCTGAAGATCTTTTTTTAAAAAGTCATTCACAATACCCAACGAATCTGCATTGGGTGACGCATTAAAATAAAGAGCCCCTCTTAAAAAATTTTTTGTTGAGTCAGTTAAGAAAAACTGGTTGGCTGTTGCGGTGTTGCCCCTTAGCGAAAAATAAATTCCTTCCACTCCATTGGGTGTCCGCATAATGCTGTCATCAATACCCGTTGAAACATCCATATGTTGCTGATAAGCCATTTTAAAACCATCTCTTACAAGCGAATCAAAGTTATTTGTTGAGTTTATTGGCTTATAACTTACATGTATCCGGCCGTTGAATTTTGGAATATCTATATTGATCCACCAGTCCCCCGCTTTATCGTCAAAAAAAGTTGTGTCCTTAATAATATTTGCGTAGACCGGGTACTCAAATGTGTAAGGATAACCCGGCTGATCAAATGTCTGGTATTCTTTTTCCGGAAAATCAATTTTAAAATATCCCTTTTTTTTCCCGACTGAATAGTCGCTGTTACAAGAAAAGAGAGCACCCGAAAAAAACAGTACTGTAAAAAGAAATCTTGCCGTTGAATTTGTCATAGGTCAGATTATTTATTCTTTAGGGACTACGGTAACTTTTACGAGTTTTATCCTGTTATTTTCTATTTCCATTATCGTGAATTCAAAATCACCGCATGGTATCACCCATTCTGTGGATGGAAATTCTCCCGCTACTTCAAGAACAAGGCCGGCAAGAGATTCGCTGTCCCCTTTAACCTCATCAAAAGTAGTCATCGGCAATTTCATGACCCGGCACATATCGTGGATCATGATCTTACCTTCAAAAATATAATTGTTGTCATCCAGCTTGTAGCTGTCTGTTTCTTCTTCATCAAACTCATCCCGAATATCACCTATCACCTCTTCCAGAATATCTTCCATGGTAACAATTCCGCTGGTGCCTCCAAATTCATCAACCACAACAGCAAAATGAACCCTTTTTTGCTGAAATTCTGTTAGCAGATCTTCTATCAATTTTGATTCAGGAACAAAATAAGGTGGCCTGATCAACGATTGCCAGCTAAAATTTTCTCCCTCGTTCAAATAAGGAATAAGATCTTTTGTATTAATGACTCCGGCTACTTCATCAATGCTCTCTTTATAAACCGGCAGTCTTGAATAATGAAGTTCCTCAACACGTTTAATCAGCGATGCAAATGTTGAATTATAAGAAACCCCCATTACTTCAAGCCGGCTCCGCATTATCTGTTTTACGGTGATATTTCCAAACTTAACCACTCCCTTCATTATGTTTTTCTCCTGCTGAGAGGCTTCTTCGTTGCTTTTAATATCAATAGCTTCATCAAGCTCTTGTATGCTCATTGCGGGTGTTTTGTCCGCCCCGGCTCTTTTTCCGATTCCATCTGCCAAAGAAACTATCCACCGGCTGATCCTTCGAAGCAGCAGATGAAGTGCTTCAACAACTGTAGAGGCCCCGTAAGCGAATCTCAAGCTGTTTTGTGTAGCCCATACTTTCGGAAGAATTTTTCCAATAAAGACTATTATAAATCCAATGCAAATAACCCGTATCAGGACTTCAGCAAAATAATCATACTTCCCTCCAAAGAAACCAAGACTTCCATACGGAAAAAATTCATTGATAAGGAAGTTGGTTAATACAATGATACTGATGTTAAGAAAGGTTCCTGCTATTAATAATGAAGCATAAACTTCTTTTGGTTCCTCTAAAAGACTTACGATTCTCTTTGCAGATGAATGTTGTTTTGTTTTGAGCATATTTATATCCTTACTGCCCAATGAAAACAGCGCAACTTCAGCACCGGAAATTGTAAAGCTTAATAGCAATAAAACAACGAGTGTAATTATGAGTATTGTTGTCCCCTGCGGGTTGGCAGCCAGGAATACATGCAGAAAAAAGTTTTCAGTGGAATTGAATACCAAATGACTGTCCAAAACAAGGTTTTTTATTTAAGAAAAAACTGCTTTCCAGCAGTTCCGGGTTATTGACTTCTGTCCCGGTGCCTATTAAAGGCAAATTTATTGTATTTAGCAATCATTGCTAAAATGGAAGACTTTCAGAAGGATCTCCACCCGGAGAATCTGGTGGCATTCCTTCGGAACTGCTATCTCCTGATCCGGATCCACCATCTATCCTTTTATCAAGCATAATGAGATTATCCCCTACCACCTCAGTTGCAAATTTGCGGTTACCATCTTTATCATCCCAACTACGGGTCCGCAATCTTCCTTCAATATATACCAGGCTACTTTTATGAAGGTATTTTTGGGCAAGCTCTGCAAGCCCCCTCCATAGAACAACTGTATGCCACTCTGTCTGCGACACTAACTTGCCAGAACGATCTTTGAAAGTTTCTGTGGTTGCCAGCGGAAATTTAGCTACTGCAATATTTCCTTCCAGGTGTTGTACATCCGGATCTTTTCCAAGATTGCCGATAAGCATTACACGATTTACGCCTCTCATAAATTTATCTTTAGTGTTAAAGAATCATCGAAGGGCCCAATGCTTCTTAAAGTTAGATTTTTTTGATTTGAATTCCTGAAAAAAAGAGAACGGGTCAGAATTTAAGATTTGATCGGGTTTTCGCTTAGGAAAGAGTTTATAAATCTTGGAAATGTATATTGTTTAAAATCACTTTTTTTCACCCACAGCCAATCATTTTTCAGTATTGGCTTCTTATCAATTTTTATAAATAGATAATATCCCGAAATTAACTGGTGAGAAAGCTTTTGTTTATATAGTGATGAAGAATATGGCGTCTGATGTTTAGTATGGGAAAGTTTCAAATCATTAATTGTAGTATTAATAAGCTTGCCTGGATTAATTTTCTTCTTTAATTCTATTAATGGAAACTCATACAAATCTCTCCAGATATCTTTTTCCTTCCTTTGTCTTATTGCTATTGTGTTTTTGTATTCAAGCACCAGGTAATAAAACCACCTTTCTTTAATTTTTATTCTTTTTTCTTTTACCGGCAGCTGACCAGTATTTTTATTTAAAAAAGCGTAACACTGTTTTTTGAAAATACATGTGTCACACAAAGGAGCCTGGGGCTTACATATCGTTGCCCCAAAATCCATAATAGCCTGGTTATACCTGCCGGGTTCCCTTTTATCTATAAGTTCTTCAGCAAGGAAATTAAAAATTTTCTTGCCATTTGTATTGTCAATGGGCTCATTAATACCAAATATCCTTGCCAGTACCCTGTATACATTTCCATCTACAACCGGGTAAAGAAGATTAAATGCAAATGAAGAAATGGCGGCAGCTGTGTAAGGGCCAACTCCTTTTAAAGATTTTATTGAATTATAATCATCCGGAAAAACCCCTTTTAATTCTTTTGATATGTATTTAGCAGTTGCTATCAGGTTTCTGCACCTGGAATAATACCCTAAGCCTTCCCAGAGCTTGAAGATCTTTGACTCAGGAGCCTTTGCCAGTTTGTGAATATCAGGAAAAGCTTTAATAAAGTTCTGATAATACTGTAGCCCTTGTTCTACCCGTGTTTGCTGGAGTATAATCTCACTTAACCAGATCCTGTACGGATCTTTTTCTCCCTTCCAGGGCATTTTTCGGTTATTTGTCTCCATATCCCATTTCAGGAGCTTTGCGGAAAACTGCCCTTTTGCTATCCTAAACTGACGGGTTTTCATTAAAAATTGACCTTTTTGCTTTCAAAATCCTTCAAATATCAGATAATCGGGGTTGCCTTTTCCAATAATTTGCAAAAAAAATTATCCCTATTTGGTTGAATATCATATTATTTTATCATAAATTAGTCGCATAATCCCCTCGGGATTCACCCACTAAAAACCTGCAACAATGAGAAAAGCTGACCTTGTCAATCAGATTTCTGAAAAAACAGGCATACCTAAAGTAGATGTCCTTGTTACTCTTGAAACTATGTTCAAAGAAGTAAAGGACACTCTTGCCGGTGGCGAAAACATCTACATTCGTGGCTTTGGTAGTTTTATTACCAAGAAAAGAGCCGCAAAAATTGGTCGTAACATAAAGAAAAACATTGCTGTTCACATTCCTGAACATTATATACCTGCCTTTAAACCAGCTAAAGAGTTTGTTGCTGAGGTAAAAAAGCTTAAAGAGGTTAAGCCCGATCTGGGTCCGGGGGAAGACGGAGAATAACATTTTCAATCATAATTTCAGATTTGCCTTCTTTTTAATTACATCCTGCAGGTAATTAAGGTAATTTCGCTGCCTTAAAAGATCAAGGTGAAGAAACAACAATGGATTACAGCAGGAGTTGCAATATTTTTAGTTGCAGGATTATTTTTTTTAAGAACCACACCACCAAAAAAAAACGGAACAGTTGCTGAAAGCACACATGATCATGAAAATAGCAATTCTGAAAACAGTTTTTCAATCGACAGCGTTCTGACCGAAGCTAAAAAGCATTTAAAATCCGACCAGATTGCAAGAATAAATTCACTAGAAAACTCAATAACAAGGGGTGATCTTAAGATGCAACAGCTTCATATTTATCACCAATTAGCCAGTTTTTGGGGAGACTCAACAGGGAATTTTGATCTATTTGCATGGTATGAAGCCGAGGGAGCCAGATTGGAAAATTCGGAAAAAAGCCTCACCTTTGCTGCCCATTTATTTTTGGACGACCTCCAGAGCGATGATCAGTTTCAACGCAAATTATGGAAGGCTCTGCAAGCCAAAGATTTATTTGAAAGGTCTTTGAAGATTAACCCGGAAAATGACTCATCCAAAGTTGGTTTGGGAGCCACATATCTTTTTGGTAATATTTCAGCCACCCCGATGGAAGGAATTCTCAAAATCAGGGAGGTTATTGAAAAAGACAGCACCAACATATATGCTCAATTGATGCTCGCCAAAGGGTCATTGATTTCCGGACAATATGATAAAGCAATAAGCCGTTTACTGCTGATTAACCGGCTTCAGGCTAATAATCTTGAGGCAGTTTTACTGCTTGCAGATTTATATGAAAGAACCGGGGATAAAGACAATGCGGTATTTTGGTATGAAAAGAGCTTACCCCTGATCCCGCAAAAAGAAATGAAAACAGCAGTTGAGAAAAGAGTGCAGGATTTAAGAAAGTGAAACCCAGAAAATCATTATAACATTTTAAAATTATTTGACTATGCCTTGTGGTAAAAAAAGAAAGCGTCATAAAATTGCGACGCATAAGCGTAAAAAAAGACTGAGAAAGAATCGTCATAAGAAAAGAAATAAATAAGCTAGGAGGAACAATAAATGAATATTCATTTATTGTTCCTCCTTTTCTGAATTCCTGGCAGCCGGATGTTTGCCGTATCAGTTTGCACTTCAACAATCTGCACTATAATTTAAAACTTATCCCGCAATCCCTACGGAGTTCCGGTAGCTGGTGTATCCATCACAAAGATGTCTTATTTGAGTACATTGAATGAACAAAGAACTCATTATTAATGCAGCGCCACAGGGAGTAGAAATAGCCCTGCTGGAAGACAAAAAGCTGGTTGAACTGCATAGCGAAAAAAGCGATGCTCGTTTTGCTGTGGGCGACCTTTACCTGGGAAAAGTAAAAAAACTTATCCCCGGATTAAATGCTGCATTCGTAGATGTTGGGTTTGAAAAGGACGCCTTTCTTCATTATACAGATTTGAGTCCTTATGCCCGTTCACTGCTCAAGTTCACAAATATGTGCATGAATGATAAAAGTGAGTCGGGGTTAGACTTCAGTAAGTTCACAATTGAGCCGGAGATCATAAAAACCGGAAAAATCAATGAAGTACTGAGCGGAAAACCGAATATTCTTGTTCAGATATTAAAAGAACCAATAGCAGCCAAAGGACCCAGACTTAGTTGTGAAATATCATTACCCGGCCGGTTTGTCGTACTGACCCCTTTTAATGATATAGTTGCCGTTTCCAGAAAGATTCATTCTTCCGAAGAAAGAAAAAGACTCCAAAAAATTGTTGAGGCAATAAAATCAAAAAATTTTGGTGTTATTGTTCGTACGGCTGCTGAAGGCAAGAATACAGCCGAATTACACGAAGATCTTTCCGCATTGGTTGAAATGTGGAAGACCATTCAACAGAATCTGAAAGGTTCTGTGGCGCCAACAAGGATATTAAGTGAGCAAACAAAAACAAACAGCATACTCAGGGACCTGCTGAATGAAGACTTTAACCGGATCGTAGTTAATGATCGCACCATTTACAGCGATACAAAGAATTATATACAACGTATTGCTCCTGAAAAATCTGATATCGTTTCTTTTTACCAGAACGGCTCTCCTATTTTTGATTCTTTTGGAATAACCAAACAGGTAAAATCCTCATTTGGAAAAACAGTTAATCTTGACAGCGGAGCTTATTTGATCATTGAGCACACCGAAGCGCTTCATGTTATTGATGTAAACAGTGGTTATAAAAGCGTCAGCAATAACCAGGAACAAAATGCTCTTGAAACCAACCTTGAAGCAGCTGAAGAAATTGCCCGCCAATTAAGGTTGCGGGACCTTGGCGGCATTATCGTTGTTGATTTTATTGATATGAAACTGGCGGAAAATAAGCGAAAGCTTATGGAGAAAATGGAAGAATTCATGAACCCTGACAGGGCCAAGCATGCAGTTCTTCCAATCTCAAAATTCGGCCTGATGCAGATCACAAGGCAAAGAATGAAACCTGAGGTAAATATAAACACCCAGGAAGTTTGCCCCAGTTGTAACGGTACTGGAAAGATATCTTCGACCTTATTATTGGAGGATGAAATAGAAAAGAATCTTGGATATCTCATCACCCACAAACATCGCAACCTCAAGTTAGTGGTACACCCAATAATGTTCGCTTACCTGACAAAGGGATGGCCATGGAATACCAAAATGGCTAAATGGAAAAAGAAATATGGTCAAAAAACTTTGTTGGAAAAAGACAGCAATTATCACCTGACCGAATATAAATTCTTCAATCAACACGATGAAGAAATAAAAATGTAAAGGCCGCAATTGCGGCCTATCAAATTATTTACAAAATATCTTTTCTACCTGTCCCTGCTTCCAAGATAAATCATGATATACTGAATTAATGTTACTACAGCAGCTAATGCAGCAACAACATAAGTTGTAGCAGCCCACTTTAATGCATCCTTAGCCTTTGGATATTCTTCACTATTTGTAACATTCGTTCGATTCAGCCATGCAAGAGCTCTTTTGCTTGCATCAAACTCAACAGGCAGTGTAATTAAAGTAAATAATACAGTTACACTCATTACAATAATACCAATCAGCAAAACCGTTGGGTTTTTGGTTGTTGCCAGTAAAATCACTCCGGCCAGCAAAATCCAGTTTACAAGCATTGAACTAATCTGAACTGCAGGAACCATTTTACTTCTGAACATTAATGGGCCATATGCTGTGGCATGTTGAACGGCATGACCACATTCATGAGCAGCAACCGCTGCAGCAGAAACACTGGTTCCATTATATACATCAGGGCTCAGGTTTACTGTTTTATTAGCCGGATTATAATGGTCGCTCAAAAAGCCCTCTACTGATGTAACTTTTACATCATAAATTCCATTTTCCCGAAGCATTTTTTCTGCTATTTCATGTCCTGCTAACCCGCTGGAAAGAGGAATTTTAGCGTATTTGGCAAACTTCCCTTTCAATATTGCAGAAACCAATAAACTGATCCCCAAAAACACCATAGAAACCAAAAAAATTTCACTTGTCATACCTTTAAATTATTTGATGTTGTAACATATATAACAAATTTACTACCACTTGGAATTAATGGATTTTTCCGGTCTTTTTGTCACCCTCAGAATTAATTCTGGGTTAATAATGAAAATAAAGACAAAACATATTAACTAAATTAAATAATTGTAATTTACTTAATTATCAATTTTTTATGGGCATGGTAAATAATTAAATGACTTTCAATCAATATGTGTCACATGAGTTGCAAGTTATTCACAAGCCCAAAAATTTATTTTGAAATGTGGGGCATAATTGTAACTTAGCAATAGAATTTAATGGGTTAGTAAGTAAGGGGGTCAATCATCAGATTGGCCCCTTTTACATGCATAGAAATCGCCTCTTTCTCCTTGATCAAAATCATATTATTGAGTTCCGGGCGCCAACACATTCTCATTGATTTCACTCTTAACCGCTTCAAATCATTTATTTTACTTCTTGTCTTAATTTAATTTTAGTAAATGAGTAAAATCAAAAAGGCATTCTTTTGTCAGAACTGTGGTTATGAAAGTGTTAAATGGTCAGGCCAATGCCCTTCCTGTAACCAATGGAATACTTTTGTTGAAGAAGTTATTCAAAAAGAAAGTTTACAAAATTTCAACGGATGGGGTGAATACCGAGAAATTAAAAAAGAAACAGGTGCTATTTCCTTAAATAATATCAAAAGTTCCGGCGAAAAAAGATTGTTGACACCTGATGCAGAATTAAATCGTGTGCTTGGAGGAGGAGTTGTTTCAGGAAGCTTAATCTTGATTGCAGGTGAACCTGGTATCGGTAAGTCCACATTGTTTTTGCAAAATGGATTACTACTTAAGAACAGTACTGTTCTCTATATAAGCGGTGAAGAAAGTGAACAACAGATCAAGATGAGGGCAGAAAGATTGGGTATTCAAAATGAAAATTTTTATCTTCTCACAGAAACTTCAACCCAGTCTATATTCCAGGAAATAAAAAAACTGAAACCAGATCTTGTTATTGTGGATTCTATTCAAACCCTGCAAACATCACTTATTGATTCATCTCCCGGAAGCGTTTCGCAAATAAGAGAATGTGCCGCAGAATTTCAGCGATTCGCCAAAGAAACCGAAACCCCGGTATTCCTGATAGGGCATATAACAAAAGACGGAAGTATTGCAGGACCAAAAATTCTGGAACATATGGTTGATACTGTTCTCCAGTTTGAAGGTGACCGTCATTATGCCTATCGCATTCTAAGGACCTTAAAAAACCGCTTTGGGAGCACTGCGGAATTGGGTATTTATGAAATGACTGATAGTGGTATGAGGGGAGTTATGAACCCGAGTGAGATATTAATTACACAAAAAGAAGATCAATTAAGTGGAATAGCAATAGCCGCCACTATAGAAGGCTTACGGCCACTCCTGATAGAAGTTCAGGCTTTGGTTACACCTTCTGTTTATGGCACTCCTCAACGTACTGTTAGCGGGTTTGATCTACGTCGTCTTCAGTTATTACTTGCGATACTCGAAAAAAGAGGTGGCTTTCAATTCGGTACGAAGGATGTTTTTCTGAATATAGCCGGAGGACTGAAAGTTGAAGACCCTTCCATTGATCTTTCTGTAATCACAGCCTTACTTTCTTCCTTTGAAGATGTACCTGTTTCTCACAATATCTGTTTTGCCGGAGAAGTAGGCCTTAGCGGAGAAATAAGAGCTGTTAACAGAATAGAACAAAGAATAGCTGAAGCTGAAAAACTTGGGTTTGAAAAAATAATTGTTTCCAAATACAATTCTAAAGGGCTTTCGAAGCAAAAATCTAAAATTGAAGTGATAACAATGGGTCGTGTGGAAGAACTGTATAAATATCTCTTTTAGCAAAATGCCAGGACTAAAAGAAATAAAAGATTCCTTTCTTCATTTATTATTCCCGCATGTTTGTGATGGATGCGGAAGTGATCTGCTACCGGTGAAAAGCAATTTATGTATGCGTTGTATAGATTCTTTGCCGGAAACTGATTTTGAATTACACAAAAGCAATCCCGTGGAAAAACTTTTTTGGGGCAGGATTAAGCTAAATGCTGCAACCGGTTCATTTTATTTTACCAAAGAGTCGCTGATACAGCACCTGATGCATCAATTCAAATATAAAGGCAACCGTGAATTAGGACTGCAATTAGGCAGAATAATGGGTGAACAATTGAAAAAATCTGGTCGCTTCCAGGTTGATGCATTGGTACCTCTTCCGCTTTTCCCTGCTAAAGAAAAAAGAAGGGGTTATAACCAAGCCACCATCCTCTGTGAAGGAATCCGGGAATCAATGGATGTGCCTGTACTTTCTAATATTGTAACAAGACCCGCACATACGGAAACCCAAACAAAAAAGGGCAGAATAGAGCGATGGAAAAATATGGAGGGAAAATTTATGATTCAAGACCCGGAGTCTGTTCAAAACAAGCATATTCTTTTGGTTGATGATGTTGTCACCACCGGGGCCACTCTTGAATCTTGTGGACATGAGTTGCTGAAAGCCGGAAGTGTTACATTAAGTATGGCGACACTTTGTGTGTCATTTCGATAATGTCAGTTTCTTGATTATTTTTGAATTCGATGAAACTACCCGGAATACTAACCCTATCCTTGCTAACCATCCTTTTTTCCTGCAAAAAAGATTCATTTATTACTTCATCGGATGCCCGGGTTCTTATTACAGCAGATACCCTGAAGTATGATACTGTTTTTGTTACTGCGGGTTCCGTTTATCAATCATTTGTCATTATCAATGATAATAATCAAAAACTAAAACTATCTTCTGTTAACCTGGCCGGAGGCACAGCATCTTCTTATAAATTGAATGTGGATGGTATTCCCGGCGCTCAATTCAGCAACATTGAAATAAATGCAAACGATAGTGTTTATGTATTTGTGCAGGTAAATATTGATCCTTCAACAGGGAACCTGCCTTTTATCATCCGGGACAGTATTGAAGTAAACTATAACGGAAATAAAAAATGGGTTCAGTTGGAAGCATGGGGACAAAATGCTCATTTTTTCCGGGATAAAGTTGTGAGCATTGACGAAACCTGGAATAATGATCTGCCTTATGTTATTCTTGGGTCATTGTTTATTGAGGCCAACAAAACTCTTACGATCAATAAAGGATGCCACATTTATGTTCATGCAGATGCCCCGATTGTTGTCGATGGAACTATGCTGATCAATGGAATGAAGGATACAGCAGACAGAGTATATTTCAGTGGTGACAGGCTTGATGAACCTTATAAATATTTTCCGGCATCATGGCCGGGTCTATTCTTTCGTTCAGGCTCAAAGGATAATGTATTCAGTTACGCCGTTATCAAAAACGCTTATCAGGCAATAGGCCTTGAAAACCCATCTCCAAATTCAAATCCCAAACTTTCTTTAAATGAATGTGTGATTGATAATACATATTCAGCAGGCATTATCTCTTTAAACAGTAGTGTGACTGCCAAAAATTGCCTCATCAGCAATTGCGGGCAAAATCTTTTGCTTGTAAAAGGAGGCAACTACCAGTTTACGCATTGCACTGTAGCCACTTATGCAAGTGGTTTTATCAATCATAAAGATCCGGTTCTTACTGTTACCAACTTTGCCGATAATGCTACTGCTGATCTTTCAGCTACTTTTCGAAATTGTATTTTCTGGGGGGAGAACGGAACTGTAAACGATGAAGTGGTTGTTCTTAAAAGTGGGAACACTGCATTCAATGTAAATTTTGATCATAATCTCTGGAAAGTACAAACACAACCAGCGAATGTTACGCTTACCCAGATAATTAATAATCAACCTCCGCTGTTTGACAGCATAAACACTTCTAAAAACTATTACAATTTCCGACTCCAGGCAGGCTCTCCAGCAGTCAATACAGGAATAAGCACGGCTGTAAGCATTGATCTTGACGGAAATCCCCGCTCTGTTGGGCAGCCAGACCTTGGTTGTTTTGAAAAACAATAATGCTTTCAGAAACAAAATCAGTTTACATTTGTTAGCTACTAAAAGCATTAATATGAAAACTTTATTGGTTTCTTTTTTCCTGGTTGCCGCTTTAAATATTGGCTCCATTTATGACTTTAAAGTTGACGGGCTTGATGGACAAATTGACTTCGCAGCATTTAAGGGCAAAAAAATATTGATTGTAAACACAGCTTCTCAATGTGGTAACACACCGCAATACAAAGACCTCGAAACATTGTATGAGCAACATAAAGACAAACTGGTGATAGTTGGTTTTCCGGCAAATAATTTTGGCGGACAGGAGCCGGGCAGCAATAAAGAAATTAAAGAATTCTGTACCAGTAAATATGCAGTCACATTTCCGATGGCTGAAAAAATATCTGTAAAAGGTGATGATACGCATCCTCTTTACAAGTTTCTTAAAGAGCAGGCAGCTGCCAAAGGTTTTGAGGATCCTGTTACCTGGAATTTTGGTAAGTTTTTATTGAATGAGAAAGGGGAGTTGATTGCTACATTTTCACCAAAAACAAAACCCGACAACCCTGAAATTCAGAAATGGTTTAACTGAGAAAATATTTTTAGTGGATAAATGCGGTGCAAGATTTTGTACCGCATTTTATTTTCCAGATAGCCTAATTTCGTCAATATGCTTTTCAAAGATATCATTGGACAAACTGTAGTAAAACAACAACTCGTTGAACTGGTGCAGCATAACCGGCTCAGCCATGCTTTACTTTTCCTGGGAAAAGAAGGAAACGGCTCTCTGCCTCTTGCCATAGCATTTGCACAATACCTTGTTTGTGAAAAAGCAAATTCCAAATCCAAAATCCCAGACACTAATGCTTCTTTGTTTGGCGAAGATCCTGAACAAGTATCCAGCATCCAGCATCCAGCATCTGACTCTTGCGGTGTTTGCCCCGCCTGTCTGAAAGCTCAGCAATTGGTTCATCCTGACATACATTTTTCTTACCCTACCGTTACAAAAAAATCAGGCGATAAACCCGTTGCAACTGATTTCATCACTGAATGGAGGGAATTTATTAAGTCAAATCCGTATGGAAATTTATTCGCCTGGATCGAACTCATTAAGGAAAAAGAAAACAGCCAGGGAAAAATAACGGCAGAAGAATGTAATGACATTATCCGCAAACTAAGCCTTAAAAGTTTTGAAAGCGAATACAAGATCCTGATTATGTGGATGCCCGAAATGCTGGGCACGGAAGGAAATAAATTATTGAAATTAATTGAAGAACCACCAGCCAATACACTTTTTATACTGGTTACCGAAAACGAAGCACAGGTATTACCAACTATTGTGAGTCGTTGCCAACTCATCAAAATTCCATCACTGGAAATAAAAGAAATCGAAGAAACCCTAATCAGCAGAAATAATGCTGACCCGATTGTCGCCAGGCAAGTGGCAAGTGTAAGCGAAGGCAATTACCATGAAGCATTACAACAAATACAACATGCTGAAGAAGACTGGCAGGCTTTATTGAGGGAATGGTTAAATGCCATTTTGAAAACAGGACCTATAGCTCAAACAAAATGGGTGGAAGACATCAGCAAACTGGGCCGGGAAAAACAAAAGCAATTTCTACGTTATTTCAATCATTTGCTCGAACAGGCAATACACCTGAGAATATTACCCCGGCAAAAACAAGATGGGCTTTTTATACAAGATGTGGAGAGGGACTTTGCTGAGCGGTTAAATAAAATAGCCGGTATTGAGCAGCAAAAAGCGATCATTGAAGAGCTGGATAAAGCCAGTTATTATATTGAACGTAACGCCAATGCCAAAATGCTCTTTCATGCCCTCACCATCAAACTTTACCACATTATTCAGGATAAGATTGTATTTTTGACAGAATGAGGAGAGAAATTGTGGTTAGTTGACTGGTTTACTGAGAGATATGAGGCGCCACTTTTCCACAGCACATACTATGCTTCAATTGTTATTGCAATATAGAACTGACTCCCGATTAATGAAAGTATGGCCTTGCCTGATTAACACAGGTCAGGTCGGCGGAGCAGACGCAACAACAGTCCGTTAGTACCGATGCACCCGGAACTCTCCCTCATGCTTTAATTAAATAATATCAGATCCCAATGGGTTGTGCTGGATGTAATACGGCAAATGGTAAACCAAATGGCTGCAAAAGCAATGGCGGTTGCAGTACAGGCGGGTGTAACCGTATGAATGCTTATGACTGGTTGCAAAATCTACCCATCGCAGATTACGACAGTGCCTGCAAAGTGATCGAAGTAAGTTTTAGCCAGGGAACCCGCAAAGATTTTTATAGAAATCCTTCATTACAGCCTTTTGAAAAAGGCGACCTGATTGCAGTGGAAGGCGTAAGTGGTTTTGATGTGGGCGAAGTTTCACTGACAGGGGAGATCGTAAGGCTGCAAATGAAAAAAAGAAATGTCAAGGAAGACAATCCTGACATGAAAAGGGTTTTGCGGAGAGCCAGTGACAGGGATATAGATATCCTGAAACAAAATAAAGAAAGAGAACCTGAAGCAGTAATAAGAAGCCGTGCTATTGCAAGGCAACTAAAATTAGATATGAAGATCAGCCAGGTGGAAATGCAGGCTGATGGAAGAAAAGCAACTTTCTTTTATATAGCTGATGGCCGTGTTGATTTCAGGGAACTGATCAAAGTGTATGCCTCAGAATTTAAACTGAAGGTTGAGATGAGGCAGATTGGTGCAAGACAGGAAGCCGGTAAAGTTGGCGGAATCGGCAGTTGTGGCCGTGAATTATGCTGCAGTACCTGGCTTACTGATTTTAAATCGGTGAACACAGCAGCTGCCCGTTATCAGAATCTTTCTATCAATCAATCAAAACTGAGTGGCCAGTGCGGAAGGCTAAAGTGTTGCCTTAATTATGAGCTGGATACTTATCTTGATGCATTGCAGCATTTCCCTGAAAATTGTGATACTATACAAGTTGCTAAAGGAACAGCCTTCCTGATCAAAAAAGATATTTTCAAAGACCTGATGTGGTACTCACTACCTGATAGTAATAAACAGTATCCGCTGGCTATTGAAAGAGTGAAAAAAATAAAATCCCTGAACAAGCAGGGAATAATTCCGGAAGAACTGGAACCGGTTGAAGTTGTTTCTTCAAAGCCAGTTGAAAAAGAACCGGAGTTTGTGGAACTGGTTGGCCAGATCAGTTTACGTTCGTTGGAAAAAGCTGATAAAAAACGTCGTCACCAACAAAAAAGAGGTAATGACCAGGGAAGAAGAAACAAGCAACAGGATCCAAAAAACAGAAACCAGCAGGGCAACCAGCAGAATAAACCTCAGCAAAAAGGTCAGAATTCAAATAATCCTAACAGGGGTCAGCAAAGACCTAATAGTCCCGGAGGTCAAAAAAGTAATTAATTAGAAGAGTCGTTCATTATCATTTTGTAAAACGCATCCTGGATTTTTCCCCTGATCAGCATCTTTCCCAGCTTATTATTATTTCTTGTAGGATTCACCCGGTTTGATAAGAAGATATAGACCAAATCATATTTTGGATCCACCCATACACAGGTGCCGGTAAATCCGGTATGTCCAAAGGCTTCAGGTGATGCCAATGCAGAAGGATAAGGTTCTTCCCTTGTATCATTATCTTTTTCAGGTTTATCAAATCCAAACCCTCTCCTGCTCACTTCACTTTCATAAGATGTAAAGAGTTTGATCGTCTCCGGCTTCAGGTATCTTACTCCGTTTATTTCACCCCCATTGAGCAACATCTGGTACAGCCTTGAAAGATCATACGCATCTGAAAATAACCCTGCATGTCCGGCCACACCGCCAAACATGGCCGCACCTTCATCATGTACATCCCCCTGCACTGTCTGTTGACGGAAGTATGTATCTGTTTCTGTTGGCACAATCCTTTCCACAGGAAATCTTTCCCTTGGTTTAAAACCGGTGGTTGTCATTCCCATATTATCATAAAAAGTCTTTTTGGCATACTGATCCAGTGTCATACCGCTAACCTGTTCAACGATCTTGCCTAAAAAGATAAAATCATTGTCACTGTATACATATTTATTTTTCGGACCTAATGGGCTTTTTAAGATCCGGTCCATCATTGTATTATTCCAATCATCTTTCAGATAAACATTTTCAGCTACCCTGATATTGTAACCTCTTCTTGGCTGTTCAGAATAAATAGAAGGGTTGGGTATACCGGTATTAGTATCCACTGTTTCCTTATAAAAAGCTATGAAAGGCACCAAACCTGCCTGGTGTAAAAGAATGTCTGATATCTTAAGATCTTCTTTATTTGTTCCCTTTACCCATGGTAAATAGTCTTTCAACTTTTTATCAAGCTTTATCTTGCATTCTTCGTATAATTTCATTACCGACACTGTTGTGGCAGAGACCTTAGTAACAGAAGCAAGATCAAAAATACTTTCCTTACTCATTACCGGGGATGTAGAATCATAAGTGTAATGACCAAATGCTTTATGATAAATGATCTGCCCCTTATGGGCAGCCAGCACCACACAACCGGGAAAGGCATTTTGAGCAATACCATCCTCAATAATAGAATCAACTTCAAAATATTTATTTTTCGCAGATTTTATACCCGCATGAACAAAGCCATCGCCAAATTTGAAATTGCAGAATGAAACGGGGAGCCTTCCCTTTGACACAATCTTTCCTTCCAGTAAGTCTGCGGCTGTATTCTGGGTTATATCATCATCCTGGTAACAGGCTGCCAGCGTCCATGCATCACAAAAATTCCGGGTTGCTAATACATTCCCGAATGTAAAAGTGACGGTTTTAACAAAATTTAGTTCTTTAAATAACTGAACAGCATCGGGAGAAATTCCAAAATTTCCGGTAGGACGTAATGAATAATCATGAACCCCGATAATTATGGCATCATATTTTCCATCTTTCGGTACTGCCTGTAAAATTTCATCAATTTTGCTTTGCCCATCTTTATATGAGAACAAAAAGACATCAGCTCCCAGATCATCCTTTAATCTCTTGCCAAATGTGTTGAGTGTGGTTTCACCAATCCCGATGTAAGCGATTTTTTTCTGTGATTCCGTAAGTGGTATTTGTGCATAATCATTCCTGGAAGCGGTATTTCCTGCAAGTGAAAGAACGGTGATGCTTTTTTCAGCAACCTCTCTTCTAATATCATCGGTATTCTTATTCAGGTCTTCAACAAGATTATTCGTATCAATAGGCCAGAACTGGTAAAGTCCGGCATCAAATTTTGCGGCCAATACTTTCTTTACTTTGGCATTAATATCATGCCATGACAGCTTTTTGTCTTTGATTGCCTTTTGGATTGCTGCGATTGATTCAGGTACACTGGCGGGAAGACAAAGCATGTCATTTCCGGCGATCAACGCTTCAACGCTAATGGTACCTCCTGGAAAATACTTAGCCACTCCTTTCATTTCAAGTGCATCGGTAAATGTCAGGCCATCATAATGCATTTCATTTCTCAGGAGGTCGGTAACATTGTTCTTTGAAATAGATGTTGCTTTATTAGCAGTATTATCGATTGCAGGTATATACAAATGTGCAATCATTACACTTTTGATCCCTGCTTTAAAAACACTTCTGAAGGGCATCAGTTCCGTTTCTTCCAGTTGTTCTTTTGATTTATTTATTACGGGAAGATCCAGGTGTGAATCAACATCGACATCTCCATGCCCCGGAAAATGTTTGGCGCAAGCAATGATACCTGCGTCCTGCATGCCACCCATGTAGGCCACTCCTAATTCCGCTACTTTATTTTTATCTTCTCCAAATGAACGATAACCGATAACCGGGTTATCAGGATTATTGTTTACATCAACCACAGGAGCATAATTAACATGAATTCCCATGCGACGGCATTGCTGACCAACAGCTACTCCCATCTTATAAACCAATTCCGCATCATTTAAAGCTCCAAGTGTTAACTGATAAGGAAATTTTGTAACACTATCTAGTCTCATTCCTAATCCCCACTCACCATCAATGGTTATCATTAATGGAGTTTTAGCGATACTCTGATAATAATTGGTAAGATTAGCCTGTCTTACAGGGCCTCCCTGGAAAAAACATAAAGCCCCAACATTATATTTTTTGATGTCACTGGCAACTTTTGCAACATGATCCGGACCAAGATTGGAATGGGCCCTGATGACCATCAATTGAGCAATTTTCTGATCAGGATTTAGTGATTTAAAAACACTGTCAACCCATTTTTCTTTAGTTAATCTGCTCCTGTACTGTGCAGAAGAGATCATTGAAAAGCAAGTAAATGATACTACCAGGCAAAATATTTTTGACATAACAGTTTCTTATGCAGTTTTAATAAACGATAAAATTAGACCTTTCCTATACTTGATTGGCTGTTAAAATTCGTAACTTTTCACTTAAAATAGTTCTTTGTGAAGTCTCCTGTGCCGTTTTGTTAACCCCAAACCAACAGTTATGAGACGAATAATCATTCACACATCGTTGCTTACTTTCTTTCTCCTGTCAGTATTCTCTGAAGCATTCTCTCAAAAAATAATCAGCCAAAAAGGGCTAAAAATTGCTGAGTTCAGCCTTGGTACCGGAAAAATCCAGGTGTACCTGCCGGATGATGCTCGTTCCGGAGACCTTATTTCAGGCACTATTAAATTTTCTCCTTTTGGCCAAACTGAAAAACAATTGGAAAGATCATTAAATGATCTTCAAAAAAGAGAAATAAGGATCAATAATCCATCAGGAGAAACGTTGACAAAGACTGCACTGAATATCACTAATGACGAACCCACACACTACCTCGTCACATCAGCATCACCCATTTTACTTATTGAAGTTTATAATAATGACAAAAAAGAACAATCTGTTCCGGTAAGTGCCGAACAAAAAAATAATACGGCCAGTACTAATTGTTCCACTCCTTCACATGTACTTACAGGATCACCCATGCCAATACAGGGGAATTTTGATGGAAATATCAGCACTTCTAATATCAGAATCAATAACCAGGCTGCTGAAGTTCTTGCCGAATCTCCCCGCCAATGTGTAATTAATTTTCCAATCTCTGCTAAAGGAAATCAAAAATTATCTATTACTGATAATGGGAATATGCAATGTGAGAAAAATGTATCCGGAGTTGATATGGCTGTTTCGGCAGGCAAACTCAGTTTAATAAAAGGCGAAAAAACTTTTGTTGATATTAAACTCACCGGTTTACAGAATCTACCGTCTGCTGCAACTTTGACGGTAACCAATACAACTACATCTACCGTTAATATGGCTGGGGGCAATATGCAGGTCATAACCATTCCGCCTTCTTCCGTATTCAATGGGGAGTTTCAAAAGAAATTTGATATTCAAAGTATAAAAACAGGAAATTTCTCAGTAGATATAAACCTTGATCTGCCAGATCCCAAATCCTCTATGGTTAATTCCACTTCCGGCTGGACAGTTTGTGATCTCGGTGTTATTACCTGTATTTTGCCCGCTAGTATTTGTGATCAACTGAAGAAGGGGATGGATGAAAAGTTAGAAACCGGTCCCGGCTTTTCAGTAACTGCACCTATACCCAATCCTTACAGCAATGCTATACTAAATACTTCTTCTACCAATGGCGAAATATTCTTTGCCATTTCTGATCAGCAATCAGGCATTAATACCGGGCAAGTCATTTTCAGCGTTTCAGAAATTATTAAGAATTCCGAAAAAGATTTTCAAAAGGAGCAAATGATTGGAAAAGATTCAACTCCCGCAGATGGATTGAACTTATCTTTTGCCGAATTCAGACTTGACCCGGGGGTCTATCGTGTTAACGCCAATGCATATTATGGATCCAATCACTCTGTACTTCTTTATAATTACATATCCGTCCCCTCTAAAAAAAACCCTCCTTCGGTCAGGAATACTGAGATCAATAATCTTGAGAAAGAAGAAAAAAGACTAAGAGACTCACTGAATGCTATCAACAGGCGGATTCAAAGAAGAACAGACGAAATAAACAGGAACAACCGCAGACGGGAATATCTTGATTCACTTCAATGGGTTGAAGGAAGGATGTACTATCAGCTACACCGGATTGATGCCCTGCTTGAACAAATTCCCGAACCGTATGGAGACAAATTAAAAGCCATTCTGGATTCATTGGAATCGCTACGTAATCGGCTCGGAACAATGAAAGAAAGTGAGCTGCCTGAAACAGTTGACGACCTGCAGCAAAACGTAGATGATCTCGAAAAAGCGTTGGAGGCCTGTAAAAAACACCTTGCAGACCTGAAACAAGAGCAAGAAGATCTTGCTGCAGAAAAAGCCCAAATACAGGCAGCCCAGCAACAGGCATTTAAAGATATCATTGACGCCTGTCACCAGGCAGGTTACGGCGTTGCCGGAACCAGTAGTCGTGATAAAAGCAGTGGTCAATTTGGCTACAGCTTTGGTCTTGTGTTAAGAGGTCCGGGAGGTAGTGCTGAATTTGTGAAGGCTATCCCTGCACAGGCATTGAAAACTGTAAGTAATCTGCAAAACCAGATAAAAGCAGGTAATGCAAGAATTGCCGAAATCAATGCCCGCCAGGCTTCATTACCCGGTGAGATCGCTGATAGTCAAAAGGAATGTGACGAATTGGAAGCCCAACTGGCTAAGGCCAAAAATGCATTGAAGAATGGTAAGGATAATCTTGCGGCTTACAATCACCACACGGCCGACCTTGAAGCAGTTTGCCTGCAAATAAAAAAATTACTGGAGCCTCTTGTAAACTGGTGCAAATCTCATCCGGGAGAATGTAATTCTTTTCAATATCGTTTAAATAAAATACTGGAAGATTGCCCCGGAAATATTAAAGCCCTGCCGGCCCTGATGGATGACCTGAAAAGTATTATTGCCCAAAAACAACAGGTGGAAAATAGCCACAAAAAGAAAGCAGATGATCTTGAACGACAAAAAAATGAGTTGGACAAGAAGAATAATGAATTGCAGGAGGAGCTTGAAACAGATAAGAATAAAGCAGAAGATTACGGCGGAGCCTTAGGAAAAAACATGAAAGACCAGGATAAAGCTATTGCGGATGAAATTGCAAGACGACAACGGGCACAGGCGGAAAAAGATGCTGCACGGAAAAGAGTTTGTATTGAATTTCTTAAATCGCAGGCACAATCTGAAGAAGAGGCAAGCATAATTGAGCATCTCGCATCCATTAAAGAACAGGTAGAAGGAATGGCTCAGAATGTTAAGACTGCATCTGATATTGCAGACAGGCTTACAAAAGATCAGCTAAAAGATCTGACAGATAAACTAAGAAACAATATTGATAAATTATTAGAGCAGTTTGAACAAATTGATGCATTAAAAGAAAAGCTGGATGAATTAACTGAATTGAAAGATGATCTTTCAACGCTTCTGAGTGATGACCCGTCAGCAAAAGCCGCAGCTGACAAGATGGGGGTTGTTTTGAAAAGAATCAATAATGTGTTGAATGAAGTGAGTGAAAAATTTCCCATCCTGCAGGTTTTCACTGCTTATTTTGGTTTCATGGTAGAAGCATTTAATGCTATTATTTCCGGCGCTTATAATGCAGTAACCATGCAGATCAAATATTATATGGAGCAGGCTCTTAAGGGGCTAACCTGTGAAAAGCTCGTCAACAAATATCAACAACGAAATAGTCTTGATGATGCCTATGCAGAGGCGGACCGGATGTGCCGGAACAATGACGCTTTTATGCTGGGCATAGTAAATAACAGGGAAAAAGAAAGGATCTACGAAGAGGAGCTAAAAAAATATGTTTTAAAAATAATGATGGATTGCTGCCTTAAGTATGCTATTCAGTGATCGGGAGCAAACCCGTATTTTTGACAGCTAAAGCGGATTTGTAGTGCCTGATAAGATTTTACTCCTCCCAGACAATATTGCCAACCAGATAGCAGCCGGTGAAGTGATTCAGCGGCCGGCCAGTGCCGTTAAAGAATTGTTGGAAAATGCAGTTGATGCCGGTGCTACCGAGATCAAACTTATCATACAGGATGCCGGTAAATCATTGATACAGGTTATTGATAATGGCAGCGGCATGAGTGAAACAGATGCCCGGATGTGTTTTGAAAGACATGCTACTTCCAAGATCAAAAAAATAGAAGATCTTTTTCAGATCCGCACCATGGGATTTCGGGGAGAAGCATTAGCCTCTATCGCTGCTGTATCACAAGTGGAACTAAAAACAAAGAAAAAAGAAGAAGATGCGGGTACTTACATAGAAGTTGAGAATAGTGTAGTAAAAAAACAGGAACCCGTTGCAACACCTGAAGGCACCAGCATCGCTATGAAGAATTTATTCTTTAATGTTCCGGCCCGCCGTAATTTTTTGAAAAGTAATGCCGCTGAGTTGAGGCATATTATTGATGAGTTTACCCGTGTGGCCCTTTCTTTTCCAAATATTTTCTTTTCACTTACATCAAACGGGCAGCAGATATTTCATCTTGATGCCGGAAGCCTGAAACAAAGAATAGTACAGCTTATTGGAAATAACTACAATGCAAAACTGGTATCTGTAAAAGAAGAAACGGATTACATGAATATTTATGGCTTTGTAGGCAAACCCGAAACCGCCAAGAAGACAAGGGGTGACCAGTATTTTTTTGTCAACAACCGTTTTATTAAAAGTGCTTACCTGAACCATGCCGTGATGAGTGCCTACCAGGAAATGATCCCCAAGGATGCGTTCCCGGCTTATGTATTGTTTATTGACCTGGACCCGGCCGTGGTGGATGTGAATGTGCACCCGACCAAACAGGAAATAAAGTTTGAGGATGAGAAGATCATCTATGCTTTTGTACAGGCTGCGGTCAAACATGCACTGGCGCAGTTCAGCGTGACACCGACCCTGGATTTTGACCTGGATGCTTCCATACAGCAACTATCCTCCATCTCACAACCTTTTACGGAAGAAAAAAGATCTGCAGCAGCATCCGGTTCCATTTTCAAGGGGTTTACACAAAAACACCAGGCGCATTTTATCGAGAAGAGTGATAAAGGAGAGCTGAAGCACTGGAAGGATTTTTATGAACCAGGAACTAGTGAGAAGAAACTGGGAACAGGGGAAAAGGAGTCTGAAACTAAAGCGAACCCACTCACCATTCACCATTCACCATTCACTGAAACAGAACTTACCCAATTACTTAATACTTATATCACCGTTCCTTCAAAGAACGGCTTTCTCCTCATACACCAGCAGGCTGCACACGAAAGGGTTTTATATGAGCAGCTGCAAGCAGCGAGCAAAGACAAACCTGTCGCCACCCAACGCAGTATGTTTCCTTCCACGCTGGAACTGGCCCCGGCCGATGCCGCAGTGATGGAAGAGATCATTGAAGACCTGCAATTGCTGGGATACCTGATCGAACCCTTTGGGAAAAACGCCTATGTGATACAAGGCACACCGGCAGATGTAACGCAGGGAAATGAAAAACATACCATTGATATTTTACTGGAGCAATACAAACATTTCAGTCCTGAGGTAAAATTTTCAAAAAGAGAAAAGCTGATCCGCTCTTTGATCAGGCAGCAGGCCATCAAGACAGGGACCCGGCTGACTGAAAAAGAAATGCGGCACCTGGTCAGCGGGCTGTTTGCCTGTGAGCAGCCGAATATTTCCCCGGATGGCAACCCGACCTACCTGGAATTCAAAAAAGAAGAACTGGAACGGATGTTTGGAAAATAAACTCCACGCAAAGGCGGTAAGACGCAATTATTACATATTCTTATTAGCGACCTTGAGTTTTTGCGAGCCAATTAATACATGTTACGAACTCCCTGCAAAAATTTCTCAATAGCTCTTCTTACCGCTGTTGCTGAATCTTTATGGTTATTGACCAATGTGGAGAATATCAGCAGCTTTCCTTTCTTCGTATATAAGAAACCACTGAAAGCCACCACACCGGAAAGGGTGCCGGTCTTGCCATAGATAAATCCAGTTTCGTTTTGATAATAACTGCTGATGGTGCCTTCGCCACCGGTGGGAAAGATCTCTTTGATGCGGTCCATCCCAAATTCATTCTTCATTTTGTTGAGTATGGCCACCAAATCCTGCGGTGTAAATAAATTATACCGGCTGAGGCCGGAACCATCCACCCATCTTGGTTTTTGCGGAAGGTCTTTAAAATCCGTTTTGAGTAATGTATCAATAATTTTTGCATCATTCATTACCCCCAGCATCTCATTGCTTACCATTAACAGCATTTGCTCCGCAAAAAAATTATCACTACGGTGCATCATGGGTTTGAGAACGGAGTCGGTGGGTTGGGAGTGAATTTTTAAATTATAAAAATTAGTGTTCTCAAATTTATACTTCGTATAAAAATTAAATTTATCCAGGATTATTTTTGAGTGTAACGTATCCTCCAAAACATTTTTAATAAAATCAATATCTTTTGTATCAAATGTAATTTTCTGTGTTAAGTGCTGATCTAAACTCATTTTATACGAAAGTTCATTACTACCGATTTGCCTGGTAATGTCGTAATAAAATTTTTTACCAGATTTTAGCCAATTAATAAGAAATTCAGAGGAATTGTAATCTGTGTTCAAATATGGTGGAATTGGATTGATCAAAAAATCATATTTTGGAATGAATTCAAGCTCTGCATTTGGCATTGCAAAACTGAAGTTCAAAGAATAATTATCCTTCTTTTTTGCTTCAATCCTTCTTAGATTTCCATATACAGGCATAACCGATCTTTCAGCCATATAAGGTTCCAAATAATCACTCCAGGCCCACCCGGAACCAAGATTTTTTTCCTTCCAGTTAAATAAACTAAATATTATTGAATCTGTTCTATTACTTAAAAATTTATAAGCCGGATGATTGCTAAAATCAGGATGCAAGAAAGTTGGGTCACCGGTTGCTTGAATAAAAATTGCATCATTGGTTTTTTTATACCTCAATCCCACCAAACTATCTCCCAGATATTTCATTGCTGTATAGCAGGTTGGTAGTTTAGTGTTGCTGGCAGGCACAAAATATTTATCACCCTGGTAGTTGTAGAGATATCTGCTAGCTGCAGGGTCATAAATGCTGATACCTACATGAGCGGTTTGTAAAGCTTTGTTGTTTAAAACATTTTTTTTTGCTGAACGGGAAATTTCTTTATTGACAGAACAAGAAGCAAGAAAAAGGATGAATGCTGAATGCAAAATAATGAATGAAAATTGCCTGCAATAATTCGGGGATAGCCTTTTAGGATTCAACATTTATAATTCAAAATTAAAAACTGATAATTCTTTTTTCCTTCACACTCAGCAACGCTGCTTCAATGATCCGCATATTTTTAATGCCGTCTTCTGCGGGAACTGGATTAGGCCCCTTTCCTGTTAATGCTTTGTACATATCATCATAATAACCCATATAATTACCGGGAGATGAAGTTGTTTCCTTTCTGATCACTTCACCGTCTACCTCAGTATGTAATAAACCATCGGGTGTTGCAGGAGCAAGACACCAGTTTTCTAATACCGGCTTCACTCCTTCCAATAGTTTTTGTTCCTGCATATCCGAACGCTGTTGTAAAAAGCTTCCCTTCATTCCATGAAGCACATAGGCATAAATAGACTCACGGGCAATGCAGGTAGCCTTTAATCGTACTCTGAGTTTGTCATAAAAGAAAAGTATTTCAAAATAATCAGGGGCAATCACATCATCCCGCATTTTCCACACGTCAGCAAAAAGTGCTTTAGGAAACCCGAATAACTGAATCGCCTGGTCAACTAAATGCGGTGACAGATCATAAATGATCCCGGCGCCCGGCATATCTCCTTCTTTATGCGGTTTGCCACCAAAAGAAGGACGATAACGATCATACCTTATTTCCACTTCCCTCAGCTCACCCAACAATCTCTGTCCAACAACATTTTTCACTGCACGGTAATCACCATCATACCGCCTGTTCTGATACACACTGATGAAAAGATCATTCTTTTTTGCCAATGCAGTCAACTCCTCAGCTTCTTTAACCGTTACCGCAAATGGTTTTTCAATGATGAGGTGTTTGCCCGACTCCAAAACCAGTTTTGCCTGTGCATAATGCAAATGGGTGGGGGTGTTCACAACAATTAATTCCAGTTCCTTATCCGCACATAATTCTTCAACTGAACGGTATAACCTGGCATTTGGATATCGTTCTTTTGAATCTTCGTTATGTCTTTCAACTATTGCAGAAAGTTCAAACCCCGGATGGGCTTCAATAAAAGGAGCATGAAACAATTTTCCACTCATACCGTACGAGCAAATCCCTGTGCGAATAACAGAAGCCATTATAGATGGTTTTGAAATTATTTCACCTGCACATTATCAAATTTGCAGATCTGCCCATCAACCCCTTTCCTGTGCTCTCAGCCAGCGTTCTGGTATTTCATTGCTGCTGGCCAGTAAATAATCTTTGTAACTGCAGGCAATAAATTTTTTATCCGGAAGCTGCATCCACCAACGGCCTGTTTTTTTGCTCTGCAAAAAAGTAGTTTCCACTTCTGCAAAGGCAGTGTGGTATTCATTGAATGAATCTTTCTCATCCAACTGTGCTTCCCGTCTTGCACGGCTGCGTCCATCCAGTATATACCACATCATATGAGCAATCTGTTTGGCCGTCAGTTCATCTTTGTCGTGTTGCGCATCATATCCATAAATACCAATGCTGTTGATATTAGAGCTCATACCCGCATACCGCATCAATACACAAGCCTCTTCCCCATTAAAACCATTGGGAGAAAGTGTATTGGCAGGAGCATAGGCATTGGCCATGGCTGTCATATCAAAGCTGAGCATATTGCTGTTGCGAATCACCGGCTCCATTTCATCAATGCTTTCTTTTACATGACCCACCCGGTAACAATCAAACCGCAGTTTGTCCATTGTTTCGAGCATACGTGGGTGCACATAAAAGCTTTGAAAACCGATATGATTATAATGCCGGATATAATTCGGTTCACCAGTCAGCATTTCCATCAGGAAATTTTCATGCTTGAATGGAGAATCCAGGTTAAGATCTATCAATGCATCCACACAACTGGCTTCAATGGCCCTTTTATTTTCTGTGCTGGCATAGTATTGAGATAATGTCAGGTCATGTGAGCCCCCGAGAATGATCACCGTTTTTCCATCATTCATTAACTCTTTTGCAACCATTTTCAGCGCTGCATATGAATCGGTATACAATGATCCTGTTTTGATATTGCCTACATCCGCAATTTTTATGTCGGGATGCCAGTAATACAAAGAATAAAAATGACGGCGGATAATATCAGGAGCCTGGCTTTGACCATGTATCAAACCGCTTCCTCTTTGCTCACCACAACCCAATATCACTACATTCACATTATCCAGATCGGGAAATTCTCCCTCATTCACAGCAATCGTACTCCCTAACTGCCCTTCTTTATAACCTTCATTATGAGAGATCGCAATGGGGCTTACCGGCAATAAAAAATCGGAAATATTGAGGTAATCGGACATTGATATTTTGTTTTCACAAACCTACAGGATTAAGCCCAAATAAAAACAAATAGCAATCAACAGTTCACCTGTGTAACTTGCAAATATGAAATTCGTAACCGCTCCCCTGTGTTTTCTCTTTTTCGCAGTAACTGCTTTTTCACAAAACAGGATAAATCTTCACATAACTGATAAAACTTCAGGTGAGTCACTTCCCAATGTAAGTGCTGTAATAAAAGGAATTGATCCGGGCAGAATATCAGATGGCAATGGAAAAGTTGTTGTGCTTGTTCCAAATGGCCCTACTGAAATAGTTTTTACATCCGCCGGTTATCAGCCCTTTACATTGAAAATTATTGCCCCGCTTCAAAATCCCGATTCTATCCTTTTAATCCAACTTGAAAAAGATGAGAAAGAAATGGAGACAGTGATTGTAGAATCGGGCCGGACCGAATCCCGCATAGAAAATCTTCCCACTAAAGTTGAAGTACTCGGTGCTGAAGAAGTAAATGAAGAAGTTGGTATTAAACCGGGTAACATTGCCAGTTTATTGGGTGATGTAGCCGGCATACAGATACAACAGACATCTGCAGCAACAAGAAATGTTGAAATGAGAGTTCAGGGCCTTCCGGGTAAATACACCCAGTTGCTGAAAGATGGAATGCCTTTGTTTGGGGGATATGCCGGCAGTTTTAGCATTCTTCAAATTCCTCCGCTAGATTTAAAACAAATTGAAATTGTAAAAGGTGCCAGTTCTACCCTTTATGGTGGCGGAGCCATTGCCGGAATGGTGAATCTTATTTCCAAAAAACCCAAAGAAGGTGTATTTCAAAAGACTTTACTCTTAAATCAATCTTCCCTTGGCGAATCAAATGCTAACATCTATCTCTCCAACAGAAAAAATAAACTCGGATATACTTTTTTTTCAGGAATAAATTACCAGAAAGTGAAAGACGTGAATAAAGATGGGTTTAGTGATCTGCCAAAAACAAATGGTTTTTTTATACATCCCGTCTTGTTCCTTTATCCTGATAAGAAGAACAGTATTTATGTCGGGTACAACGGCGCTTTTGAAAAAAGAAAAGGCGGGGATATGCTGGTAATTGATAATACAGCTGACAATGTACATCAGTACTTTGTAAGCAATAAATCTTTTCGCCATACAGTTGATGCAAATTGGGAAAACCGTATAAATGCCGCAGATCGGTTTATCCTGAAAGGAACCGTCAGTTGGCTGAACAGGAATATAGTGACGAATGTTTTTGGAATGAAAGCAAAACAGTTATCGTGGTATACGGAAGCATCGTATCTGAAAAAATGGAAAGAAAATGACCTGGTTGTTGGGCTAAATCTTAATGGCGAAAAATTCACAAAGAAACTCCCCGACAGCACCCGGTTCAAAAACTATAATCAAACTACTCTTGGTCTTTTTATACAGGACGATTGGAGGGTTAGTTCAAAATTTATAATTCAAACGGGTTTTCGTCTTGACCATCATAATGAATATGGAACTTTTGCTTTACCAAGGATTTCCATGTTATACAAAATAAGCTCATTGTTTACCAGCAGGCTGGGTTTTGGGTTAGGCTACAAAACCCCAACAGTTTTTTCGAATGAAATTGACGAAAGGGACTTCAAATACATTTCTCCGCTCCAAAATATTAAAGCAGAACGTTCAGCAGGGGTAAACTGGGATATTAATTTTCATCAAAAAATAAACGGATGGGATCTGACTGTTAACCAGAGTTTCTTTTACAACCACATCAGCAAGCCTGTAATAGCAATAATGACACCCGGAAATATTGAGTTTGTTAATGAACCAAACCCTATTACAACAGGTGGCATTGAGTCCTACGTTCAGGTATTACACGATGCACTGGAAATTTATTTAGGCTATATATACACAAATGCCCATAAAAAGTATGATGCACAGCAGCCACATCTTGAACTGATTGCCCGGAATAAATTTGCTTCTATCATTGCTTACGAATTTTCGGACCATTTCAGAGCAGGGTTAGAATCGGCTTATACAGGCTCTCAGTACCTCAGCGACGGAGCTACAACTCCCGGGTATCTTTTTGCAGCTGCAATGGTAAGATATGATATCAGTCATTTTTCTTTTGTTCTGAACTGCGAGAACCTGTTTGATTATCGCCAAACCAGGAAAGAACAAATAATCATTCCTCCTTACAGCAATCCTTCATTTAAAGAGCTTTGGGCCCCGATAGACGGGAGGGTTGTCAACCTGAGTATGCGGATCTCATTGTAATCAAAACGAAAATTCATTTCGGCCTCATAAGGCACACAATTATCTTTGCAGCCTTATGGAGCAGTTATTGAAAGAGATTGAAAAGCACAAAAAGGAGATTAATGCCGTTTCTGCAAAAGATGCGAAATCGGCTGAAGAGTTCAGGATCAAATATCTTGGTACAAAAGGTATCGTAAAGGCTATTATGGGTGAGATGAAAAATATTTCATCCGAACAGAAAAAAGAAGCAGGCCGGGTACTTAATGAGTTTAAATCATTTGTCGAAAGTAAATACGAAGAGCTAAAATCAGCAACTACAAGCGGGGATGAGGTATCAGCAAATATTGACCTGACATTGCCGGGGTATAATTTGCCCGTAGGATCCCGTCATCCTGTAGTATTGATGAAGAACAGGATCGTATCAATTTTTCAACGCCTTGGTTTTGCAGTAGCTGAGGGACCAGAGATAGAAGATGACTGGCATAATTTCGGAGCACTGAATTTACCGGAACATCATCCGGCAAGAGATATGCAGGATACTTTTTATATCCAGCAAAATCCCGATTGGGTGCTACGAACGCATACCAGCAGTGTGCAGATAAGAGAAATGGAAAAAGGAAAGTTGCCGATCCGTATGTTAATGCCGGGCCGGGTATTCCGTAATGAAACAGTTAGTGCAAGAAGTCATTGTTTTTTTCACCAGGTGGAAGGATTGTATATTGATGAGAATGTTTCTTTCGCTGATCTGAAGCAGACACTTTACTTCTTTGTTAAGGAGATGTATGGCAAAGATGTCAAAGTTCGTTTCCGCCCTTCCTATTTCCCTTTCACAGAACCAAGCGCCGAGATGGATGTAAGTTGTTTTATCTGCGGTGGCAGTGGTTGTAATATCTGTAAGAAAACCGGTTGGGTTGAAATACTGGGATGTGGGATGGTTCATCCGAACGTTTTATCAAATTGCAATATCGATCCTAATAAATACACTGGATTTGCATTTGGAATGGGTATTGAGCGGCCAGCTATGCTGAAATATGGTATAAATGATATTCGGCTTTTCAGTGAAAATGATGTGAGGTTCCTGAAACAGTTTACATCCACTATATAGGCAAGACGATTATTTCTTCTTAAACAGATACTTTAATCCAGCTTCAGCACTGGTATATTTAAAATCATGCAGCCCTTGCTGAAAACGAAGCAGTAAGGAGATTCTGGAAAAATACTTTTCAGCGTTGATTCTAAAAACAATCGGTTTATCGCCGCTGTTTTTCTGGTAACCGAGATACCCTGATATATTCGGTTGTAGTTTCCATCCTTTCTTATTCCACTCCAACCCGGTACCGAAAAGAAACGCATCATTTTGCCGCAGGTCATCCTTATCCATCTGCCAGACATATAACCCCGCCATGCTGATCCATTTCAGGTTTGAAGAAATGGGTTTACCCATCGATACATCCACCCAATACCCTGTAGCGTCAATAAATCTTGCTGCAGCCAATCCTTTATGGGACGAAGCAGGCAGCCGTATGCCGATGCGTAATGCCAATTGTACCTTATCCCGCCATTTGTTCAATAGGTTGATATTGGTACTCATTAACACATCACCTTCAGCATGCTTGTCATAGTAATGCTTATAATAAACATGCCGCTCCCTTTTGATAGTATCACTCACTTGAAAAAACTCGACTGGTGTCCAGCTGACTTCTATTGAAACATTTTTAGCAACACAAAAATTTCCATAGAGATTAAAATTCTGTGTATTATCTCCATTTGAAAAATGAAACTGCCCTGTGATTCCAACCGAAGTAACACTATCAATATTGCCATTACTAATAAACGGAACTGCCAGTGCATTTGGCCCCAAATGGCCTGCATTGATAAAAATATATTTTGAAAAATAGGAAACCCCGTCCCAGTTAACCAACTGGGCCCATTCTTGCTGAGTTTGCGAACGGGTAATAGTACAAACGAATAGCGAAATAATAAGCAACCCTTTTTTCATAAGCATCTAATACTGATAAAAGTAAATTATTACACAAGTTAAAACGAAAAAGGCTGCCCGTTTTTTGAGCAGCCTTTAAAAAATTAAAAACAAGCTTAGTTCTTCGGATTGTAAAATGCAAGTACCAGTGATGCCCCGATTGTGATCCATAACCCGATTCCATACCCTTGTCCGAGGGCTTTAATCGCATCACCAAATGGTGCTCCTTTAATTACAGGAGCAACAATTAGAATATAAATCAATGTGAGAAAGGGCAACCAGGTAAGTAGCCCACGACCCAGAATATAATTTCCATTATTTATAGACCCTAAAAATAACAGGAGACCACATAATGGAATAAGCAACACAAGGTATCGCTGCCAATCACCGTTACCCTTTGAAGTAACCATGTCAAGTCCGGAAACACCCATACCTAAAAAACTGAACCAGGCAAGAAAGAATGCTCCTATCAGGATCACTCCAAGTACCATAGAAAAGGATTTACTGTTCATGTTAGTTGGATTTGGTAAATAAAAAGGTTTATTTTTTTGAGGTCATTCGTAAATAACTGAAAACAGCTGCTGCAAGGAATGCGATCAGTGCAATATAAAACCAGGGAGTAAAGTCAACAGAAATATTGAGACTATCGGACATAGACTTACCGATCTTATCAAAACTCTTATCAAGTATGCCTCCATCGGAGTCACCGCTGGTTTTAGGCATATCCATTTTTACTTTCTTTTTAATATCAATCATCAATCCTATTAACGAAGCTGCTGATAAAACACCGGTAATCATCGCTCCGCCGATTGCCGCTTTTGCATTGGTAAAGGATAATATCAAACCCAATATCCCCAGCCCTAAGGCTACCATGGCAAACAGGTTCGGATCTTTTTTATCAGTTTTGGTTGTTGTTTTGGTAATAGTATTATCAACATCATCGGTTTTTATATCATTTAAAAAAGAATTACCGGAGCTATTATTTTTCATCTGGAAACCTGTTGCAAGCTGGATACCGTTTACCTGCTGCAGCGACATATTGTTACACTTTATATCAATAAAGGGCATAAAAAAAAGTAATACTGCTACAATAAAAGTTACAGATGATGGGATCTTTGTTCCAAAAATCCCCGGTGATGACGAGGAAGCATAAACAGGTTGTGCGGTTGGTTGGTTAGAATCCATGTTAAAAAATTTGCTTTAAGGTAAGAGAATCTTTGCATAAATCGCAGCCCGGTAATTCACATAGGGTATCTTTATGCCTGCAAGTCAGTTACAATGAGCATAAACAGTATTTGTGTTTGCGGGGCAGGAACTATGGGAAGCGGCATTGCATTAGCATGTGCCCAATCTGGTTTTTATACGATCTTATATGAGTTGAACGACCAGGTTTTGCAAAATGCAGAAGAACAGATCAACCAAACACTCAATAAACTAACGGGAAAGGGAAAAATAACTGCAGAAGAAAAAGAAAAAATTGTTCATCGCATTCATTTTACCACAAACCTGCAGGAATGTCTTGCTGATATAATAATTGAAGCAATCATAGAAAAGCCCGAAGCGAAAACCGCCCTTTTTAATCAACTGGCTGAGTTGAATCATTCCGAAACGGTATTTGCCACAAATACTTCATCACTTTCCGTAAAAGCAATAGCTGAGAAAATTAAAAACCCCGAAAGAGTTGCAGGTATGCACTTTTTTAATCCGGCAACAATTATGAAACTGGTAGAGGTTGTAAAAACTCCCTATACGAACAAAGAAACAATTGACAAAATCACAGCATTGGCCCGGCAAATGGGCAAGGTACCCGTTGTGTGCAGCGACTCACCCGGTTTTATTGTTAACCGGGTAGCCCGGCCATTCTATATTGAATCATTACGAATTGCAGAGGAAGGAGCAACCTTTAAGCAGATTGATACATTGCTTGAAAACGCCGGTTTTAAAATGGGACCGTTCAGATTAATGGACCTGATCGGCAATGATGTAAACTATGCAGTTAGCTGTTCGGTCTATGAACAATTAAATAAACCCGAAAGATTAAAACCTTCTTCCATACAGCAACAACATGTAGCAGAAAAAAAGCTTGGCAGAAAAACAGGTCAGGGTTATTACGATTATAATAAGCCATCCAGCTAATTCCACTTCATAACAAAAGCTATCTTCGCAACTATTCAGGAATAAAATCGATCATCACTGCACCTGCTACCATACTTGTTACCGGAGGAACCGGTTTTCTGGGTTCATATATCATCAAAGAATTGGTGGAGAAAGGCTATATGGTAAAAGCTATACGCCGCAACAACACCCTGCCTTCTTGGATTGATAAAAAAGTATTTGATAAGATTGAATGGGTTGATGGCGACATCCTTGATATAATTTCACTGGAAGATGCTATGACAGGTGTGGATGCTGTCATTCATTCTGCAGCCATTGTATCCTTTGTGAAAAAGGACAGAAAGAAAATGTATCACACCAATATAGAAGGAACAGCTAATGTGGTGAATGCTGCATTGGAAAAAAATATCAAACGGCTGGTACATATCAGTTCTGTTGCGGCAGTTGGAAGGTCTGCAACCGGTGGTCATGTAAATGAAGAAAAAAAATGGGAGGACTCTAAAATAAACACCCATTATGCAATCAGTAAATACAAAGCTGAATTACATGTATGGCGTGGTTTTGGTGAGGGCTTGGATACTGTTATCCTCAATCCAAGCACAGTGCTTGGTTTTGGCGATTGGGATACGAGCAGCTGCGCAATCTTTAAAAACGTTTTTAAAGAATTCAAATGGTATGCTCCGGGCACCAATGGTTTTGTAGATGTGGAGGATACTGCAAAAACAGCTGTTTTATTGATGGAAAGTAATATAGTGGGAGAACGGTTTATTGCAAACGGAGATACATGGCCTTTTAAAAAAATACAAGATACCATTGCAGAAAATTTCGGGAAAAGAAAGCCAACAAGACAAACAAATGCCATGCTGCTTGGAATTGCCTGGCGAGTAGAGAAGATTAAATCACTATTCAGTGGTAAAAAACCGTTGCTCACGAAAGAAAGTGCAAGGGTAGCTTTAAGCAAAACTTATTTTGATAATGATAAAATACTGGGGGCTCTTCCGGGTTTTTCGTTTACTCCACTGGAAAAAAGCATTCAAAAAGCCTGTGAAAAATACGCTGAAATAGCACAGGGCTTACAACCATAGGGATAAGAAATGTATCTTTAAGCCTAATAAAGACAAAATATTCTATGAAGCTGCTTTTAATTCTGGTATCATTTATTTACGGTACTCTTTCTGTTCAGTCACAAATAATAATTACGGGTAAAGTACTTGATTCTGCATCCAGGGAACCACTTCCCGGCGCCAGCGTATTTGCCCAAAACACAACCCAGGGAACCACCTGTAACCAAAGCGGGGAGTTTGTGCTCCAGTTAAAATCCGGCGGTGGATATGAACTTATATTCAGCTTTACAGGATATAAAAGCCAGGAAATACGCATTACCGAGAATAAAAATGAAAATTTTGAAGTCCTGTTGGTTAAAGAAGACAAATCAATGGGGGAAGTTGTGATACAAAGCAGTAACGAGGTGAAAGATGGCTGGGAAAAGTATGGTGATTTCTTTATCTCTCATTTCATTGGAGCTACTCCTTTTGCTGAAAACTGTACTATTCAGAACAAAGATGCTGTCCGTTTCTTCTATTATCGCCGCAGTGATAAATTAAAAGTGTTGGCCACTGATCCTTTGGTTATAAGTAATGAAGCATTGGGATATGACATCCACTACCAGCTCGATTCTTTTGTTTATTACTATAAAACGGACCTAAGTTCCTATCGTGGCACTTGCTTTTTTAAAGAGAAACTAGGTGTGGTAAGCCAGGCGATGGTTTGGAAAACCAACCGTGAAAAAGCTTATTTCGGCTCCCGTCTTCATTTTATGAGATGTTATTACGATAGTACTTTGAAGCAGGCGGGCTTTAATATTTCATTGATCAATGATGATAAAAAAACATTCGGGTTGCTGACCAACCCTTATTCAAAAAGATATTTCTCGATTGATGACAGTACCGATGAGGTCGTAATTCATTTTCCCGACAAAATCAGTGTTGCCTATACAAAGGCAGTTCCCGAAAACGCCTATTTAAAACAATTTAATCTCCCTCTTGATGTTGGGGTGCAGGTATCATATATTGATCTTCTGAATCCTATTGCCATTAAAGGAAATGGCTATTATTATGATCAGCGAAGTTGGGTAAACCAGGGTTACTGGAGTTGGAAAAACCTGGCAGATCTTCTGCCGTATGATTATTGGCCTGATGAATAGGATGATCAGAGCGCTGATTATTTACCCATTACTTTTTCCCATAGTTGTGGAATTCGTTTGACCCAAACAAATTCTTTCATTTTCTCACGGGCATCTTCAACGGGTGACCCAAAGTAAACTTTGCCCCCGGCTATTGAATCTTTTACGCCACTCTGTGCATACACAACAGCATCTTTACCGATAGTTAATGTCTTATTTACCCCAACCTGGCCCCACAGTATAACATTATCTTCAATTGTTGTTGCACCGGCTATGCCCACCTGTGCGGCAAAAAGACAATTCTTACCGACTACGGTATCATGACCGATATGTACCAAATTATCCAGTTTGGTGCCCGCCCCGATAATTGTATCATGACTTACGCCCCGATCAATTGTACAATTAGCTCCTATCTCTACAAAATCCTCAATTAAAACTCTACCGCAACTCGTCATCTTTTTATAATGAATATCCCTATTCGTTTTCTTGTTATAATAAAAGGCATCGCTACCTATCACAGTTCCTGCCTGAACAATTACATTATTACCTAATTGACAGTCATCCATGATAATAACATTCGGGTGAATGATACAATTGCCTCCTATTACCACCCTGTTACCAATATAAGACCCCGGCATTAATACCGTTCCTTTACCAATTGCAGCGGAATCGCTTATCATTTTCATAGAAGGCGAGAATGGCCGGTAAAACTCAATAACCTTAAGATATGCCTCAAAAGGGTCGTCTACAACAAGCAAAGCCTTTCCCTCCGGGTAGTCAGCTTTTTTATTGATGATAATAAAACTGGCAGCTGAGTTAATACAGGTATCATAATAGCGGGGATGATCAACAAAAGCCAGATCACCCGGTTCTACTTTGTGTAATTCATTAATACCCGTAACCATTCCTTCTGTATTACCCATTAACGCTGCTCCTATCAGTTGAGCTATTGTTTTGACCGGAACCGGACTTTCAAACCTCATAAAAGAAATTTTTGGTAAAGGTAACATACCCCGGCAGTCTGAATTAAACAGCTTTTGGGGTAATTATTACTTATCATTCATTAATATTTTCTTTTGGATAAAAAATCAATGAAAAGATTCAGTCTGCATGAACTCTTTTTTGTAGTATGGACTCTACATTTTTATAAAATGATGTTTTTTCATAGGTAAAATCATTACCTGTTGAAGCATAAAAAATAAAATAAGAATGAAACGATGGATAAGTTTTGTAGTCTTTAAACTTTAAATTGTTTTCTTTTATTCATTCACTGATTGAAATAATGGAATGAAAAAGGGTCGTCCTTATCCACAAGTCATTTTAAAATGTTAATAAAATAATTGTAAAATATTTTTTGGTTAAAGAAAAATATTTCTAATATTGTGTCGGGAAGTTAATTTCCCGTACTTACTAACCCATCCATATAAATGATCCCTCTGGTAATTCGGAGGGATTTTTGTTTTGATTATTGTTGCATAAAAACAAGCATTACTCTCTGAATATCTCACTTTTTTGAAAAGAAAGATTGAATTAAATAATTCAAATAACTTTACGCCTCACGATAAATCCTATATGCATGCTGAAATCAATGACAGGTTTCGGAAGAGTTGAAAAAACCGCAGGTAACAAAACTTTTCTGGTTGATATTAAGTCTCTGAACGGAAAACAGTTTGAACTGCAATTAAAACTTCCCGCTTTCTTAAAACCCTTTGAGTTTGATATCCGTCGTTTTCTCTCTGAAAAATTAAGCAGGGGCAGTGTTGACTGTACAATCAGTCTTAAAGATACAGGTGATGCAAAACCTGTAACTATTAACACGGACCTTGCAAAAGCTTACTATAAACCATTGGCGGAACTCTCGTCTGCCCTGAACCTTGATCCTTCAAATATTTTAAGCACACTGGTGAAACTTCCTGAAGTAATTACTCCTAACAGTGAAACGCTTACAGATGAAGAATGGAATGATCTGAAAAATATCCTGCAAAGCGCTGCAGATGATCTTAATAAACACAGGGAAGATGAAGGAAGGGTTATGAAGCAGGACCTACTGCTTAGAATAAGAAATATACTCTCCCTGCAAGATGAAATTGTAAAACTGGAACCATTGCGTCAACAGAAGATCAGGGAAGGAATAACCCGCCTGCTGGAAGAAAATGTAGGGAAGGAAAATTATGACGACAACAGGCTGGAGCAGGAGCTGATATACTATATCGAGAAAATAGACATCAGCGAAGAACAGGTAAGACTAAGAAATCATTGCGAATACTTTCAGTCCGTAATGGAAAATAATGATGATTCAAAAGGAAAGAAGCTTTCTTTTATATTACAGGAAATTGGCCGGGAAATAAATACAACCGGCTCCAAAGCTTATGATTCTTCTATTCAAAAATGTGTTGTAATGATGAAAGATGAGCTGGAAAAGGCGAAAGAACAGGTCTTGAATGTACTTTAGAACGCCTTTAACTGATGACCCCGAAGGCCTAATTTTGCAAAAATGTTTCTATTGAAAACTCTTTTATCCCGGTTTTTTACTGTTTTAGCTATCCTGAGTATTGTGTACTCCTGCTCTCCTGTTGATCTGTATGAAAAAACAAAACCTATTCCCGGACATGCCTGGAAGAGCAGTTTTGTACCTTCTTTTGATTTCACCATAAAAGATACCAGTTCAGCTTATGATCTTTTCCTTGTCTTAAGGCATAATGACAAATACAATTACAATAATATCTGGTTGAATATAAAAGTAAAGTATCCAGACAGTGACTCTGTTAAAACATTCAGAATAGATGAGAAACTGGCAACAGATGATAAGGGGTGGCTGGCAAGCGGAATGGATGACATTTACGAACATCGTATTTCACTGGTAAATGAGCTGGTTGAAAATGAAGTTTCTTTAAAAAAGCCCGGAGATTATACTTTCAGCATAGAACAGATCATGCGGGAGGATCCGCTCCAACATGTGTATGATGTAGGTCTCAGAATAGAAAAGAAAAATTAACCCCGATCGCAAATGCCTGATACCGGCCGGAAAAGATTACGCCGAACCACATTTATCTTCTGGATGTTGCTATGTTATATTATAGCTGCCCTTGTATGGTGGTTTATTTCACTGGAAAGGCAAAACAGGCAAATCGAAAAGGTGCGGATGGAAAGCCTTTTGCTACAAAAGCCTAATCTTACAGCGGAGCAACACGATAAAAGTTTTGCTGTAATTAAACAAGAAGCAAACCGGAACACCACTAAATATATTGGGGAAGGCGTTACATTTTTCTTCCTTATTATGATTGGAGCTTCCTTGGTTTACCGGTCAGTACGACGCCAGTTCAATGCACAACTTCAGCAACGGAATTTTATGATGGCTGTCACTCATGAGTTGAAAACCCCCATTTCAGTAGCACATTTAAATCTTGAGACACTGCAGAAATATACCCTTGAGCCGGAGAAACAAAAAAAACTCATCCGCACTACATTGGATGAAACAACCCGGTTGAATTTTTTAACGAATAACATCCTGCTTTCGTCACAAATGGAAGGAGCAAATTATTTATCGTCTAAAGATGATCTTGATCTTTCTACACTCCTGAAAGATTGTATCCGGGATTTTAAAAACAGGTTTCCTGACAGAACCTTCAGTCAGGATATAGATGCTGATACCGATGTAAAAGGAGATCCGCTTCTTTTACAAATGTTGATCAATAACCTTTTAGAGAATGCGATTAAATATTCTCCCAGGGAGTTACCGATTACCCTAACGCTTAAAAAAACAGATTCCGGATCCGAATTACATGTTATTGATGAGGGCCCGGGTATACCAGACGAGGAAAAGAAAAAGATATTCTCTAAGTTTTATCGAATTGGTAACGAGGCCACCCGTAAAACAAAGGGTACGGGTCTTGGCCTCTACCTTTGCCGTAAAATAGCAAGGGATCATAATGCCGACATTTCGGTGACAAACCATTTACCACATGGTAGTAATTTTGCCGTCAGTTTTCATTCTAAAAAATGACACATCGGATTAATAATTTTATTTAAGGCAGACTATGTCGAACGATAAAAAGAATTCAATTTTACTGGTAGAAGATGAAGAAAACCTGCATGAAGCGCTGAAGTTGAATCTTGAACTGGAGGGCTACGATGTAACTTCGGCATTTGATGGCGCTGTTGCTTTAAAAACTCTTCAAAACGAATATTTTGATCTTATCATTCTTGATGTAATGCTGCCCGAGGTTGATGGAATAAGTATTACAGAAACGATCCGGATCAGCAATAATGAGGTCCCTGTTCTTATTCTTAGCGCCAAGAACAGTAGCGCAGACAGGGTGCTTGGCCTTAAAAAAGGAGCTGATGATTACCTGACCAAGCCCTTCAACCTGGAAGAACTTTTGCTCCGGGTAAATAAACTGATCAACAAAAGCAAAAAGCTAAAGGATAAATCAACAGTAGAGGATACTTACTCATTTGGAGGGAACAATATTGATTTTAAAGCACAGGAAGCTGTTAAGGCCAATGGCGAAAAAATACAACTCAGCAAAAAGGAAACTATGTTGCTGCGATTATTAATTGAAAATAAAAATGAGGTTGTTCCCCGGGAAAAGATACTTCAATCGGTTTGGGGCTATAATGTTTATCCAACTACCAGGACAATAGATAATTTTATTCTCAACTTCAGAAAGTATTTTGAAGAAGATAGCCGAAACCCTAAATTTTTCCACTCTGTAAGGGGAGTTGGATATAAATACTCAGAATAATTTTTCATCGATCTCTTTTAAGACCGCCACTGTCTCCCGGTAAATTATTTCCTTGCTACCGGGCAATTTTGCATGAGTAAACATTGCAGCCTCACTTGCTTCCAATACCTCCCGGGTTCTTTTTATAAGATCGTTACTTATTTCTTTTTGTTGAAGAAATCTTACCAGTTCATTTTTATTAATGCTGCTACCCACCAGGCCAAATCTATCAGTGAAGTACTTCCAGGTATTTTCATACAATGTTCTGTAAAAAAGATTTTCGTCCCCGGGTAATTGCAGGTGGGCTGGCGAAAGAATTGTTTCTACTGATTGGTGTTGGGGTTGTTCCTCCTTTTCAATCACTATTTGCTTTCTATTGCTTGTATTGCCTTTTTTAATTAATAAAAGCAGGATGGCAAATCCGATCGCCAATGCTCCCAAAATCCAGTATACGAAATAAGATTTTTTAGGGTTGTCATTTGTTATTACCTCTGGGAGTGTTTCATTTTTAATTTCATTGGTTATTTGAACCTGCTGCGGTTCTGTAGCAACAATTGAATAGCCAACAGTCTGCGGATTAAAGAATGAGAATTTAACTGGCGGGATAGTATAGTCTCCTTTTTTTCCGGATACAAATGGATATCGGAAAATCCTTTTTCCTGTTAATGGGCATATCAATTTATCGAGTGAATCTTTCACTACCGGCTCAAACCCTTCCAGCCCCTGCGGCCATTGTACTGATGGTGCACTGAGTTGAATAAAGTTACCCGATCCTTTTATGGCTATTTCAAGAAACCCCTCTTCATTTATTGCGAGATTATTTTGAACCAAGGAGGCTGTAATTTCAAATTGACCTGTTGCTCCGTTGAATATTTCAGGTTTATTTACTGCCGGGACAGGTTTTACGTCAATACTTACAGGTTCGGTTCTTATTTCATTTTCAATGACCGTTTTGTTATTGTCAGCATTATTTTTTTCTTCCGTATGCATTCCTTCAACAATTACCTGCTCAGTTTTTTTATACACTGAACTTCTTGAAAACTCGACTTTGTTACTGATCTCCATCGGGTCAATAATAAACCGGCCGGCTCTTAACGGGTATAACTGCACTTTACGGATCGTATGTACATCAAAATTTTTTCCGTCAATTGTTTCAGTAGTAACAAATTTGTCATTGAGACTGATCATGTCCAAAACAGTAAACCCATAAAAACCCGGGTTTTTGATGATGTCAGACCTTGATTCTAATCTTGAATAGAGTTTATAAGTAGCCAATACAGGTTCACCGATATAACAGCTCTTTTTATCAACCAGCAGTTTCATAAAAAGATTCTTCCTGATCTTCTCATTCACATCCTCCCCGGGATTTAAAAAATAAGCTGAGTTTGTCCTGTCACTCTCTGAATTACGACTGGCTTCCACTTTCGAGAAAACCCTTATTATTTGTTTTCCGCTTCTTACCAGTTTTCCATTCACCATTGCCCTTGCAGAAGAAAGATTATATATACCCGGCTTAACTGCGAGAAGAGTGTATATATAGTTTACAGGGATTTTCGGGTTTAGATTTCCTGAGCTATTAACCGATGGATAAATATCTGGACCTGAAACAAGTTTAAATGACTGAAAATCGGGTGGAGAGAAGTATTCAATTTTTGAAGCATTACTGATAACAAACTGTACCCTGAAAGATTCCCCTGCCACTATATTAGTGGGTGACACAATTGCCTGTATTGACTCCTGTGCCATCACTAAACCCGGAAGCAAAAGAAACAGACTAATAAAATGACAGAGTTTTTTCATGAATCAGTAATGACGATAAAAATACTATCCTGCTTCAAAACTTAATTCCTAAAATATATTAAAGGATATTAGTCATCATTAATGGTCAAATAAGGATCAAAGGTCCCCTAATTGAGGGCGGATAATAATATCTTCTACACAAGCCTGCGGAGATAACATAGCTGTCGTGTACACCAGTTTGGCAATATCTGTAGCCTCCATGATCCGGTTGTTGGCATTATCAAAATCTTTCCAGGAATCTGTCATTACTGCGCCGGGAAGAACAGCAGTTACTTTCACCCCATATTCCTTCATCTCTTCCCGCAGGTTTTTGCTAAATCCATAGATCGCAAATTTGCTGATACTGTAAGCTCCGCCGTTTTTATATGCATGTAATGCCGCAATGGAGCACATATTGAATATGTGTCCGCTTTTTGCTTCCATCATTCCGGGCAAAAGAAGTCTTGTAAGATGATAAGCTCCATACAAATTCACATCAATCATTTTTTGCAGCACACCTTCTCCTTCACTATGTACACTACCGGGCATAAAGATCCCTGCATTATTTATCAGCACATCTATCCTGTCCGTCAGTGAATGTATCCATGCCACGAATTCCCTGAGTTCAGCGGGATTTGCCACATCACATCGTTTTGTATAGACATTTGTCCTTGGAAACCTGCCCTGTAATTCTTTTCCGGTTCTTTCCAGCTCTTCATTATTTCTTGCACATAAAAAGAAAGTATGCCCCTGTTTATCGTTTGCAAACTCAATGGCAATTGCCTTCCCCATTCCTTTTGATGCCCCTGTGATAACAATATTCATAGTTCAGATTTGAACTGCGAAGTACGAACTTTTTTCTGGTTAATCAGTTGTTAGTACTTTGTGGCTATGAAGAGATACAAACATCTTTTTTTCGATCTGGATCATACTATCTGGGATTTTGAAGCGAATAGCAGGTTAACATTAGAAGAGTTGTATGAACAAATGAAGCTCAAAGAAAAAGGTATTCATGATTTTAATTCATTCCATAAAAACTATCTTGTACATAATGACAGGCTTTGGGACTATTACCGGAAAGGAACTATAAAAGTTGATGAACTACGCTGGAAAAGAATGTTTTTGGCTTTACTGGATTTCAAAATAGCAGATGTGCCCCTCGCAAAAGAAATGGGAGTTGTTTTCCTGGATCTTTTACCGACAAGAAACCTATTATTTCCTTACGCCGGTGAAATACTGGATTACCTGGCTGAAAAAAAATACCGGTTGCATCTTATCACAAACGGTTTTGAAAAGACACAACACAGCAAGCTTGAACATTCCGGTATTGCTAAGTATTTTGAAGAAGTGATCACTTCTGAAGGAAGTAACAGCCTGAAACCCCACAAAGAAATATTTGAATACGCCTTTCAAAAAACAAATGCTTTGCCTGAAGAAAGCATTATGATCGGTGATAGTATGGATGTGGATATACTCGGTGCTTTAAATGCTGGCATTGACCAGGTACATGTTAACCACCTGAATAATGAAATAATGAATGTAAATGGCAAAACGCCAACCTATACCGTTTTTAATCTTAAAGAACTGGAAGCAATATTTTGAGAGGTTCGATTTTAAAATTTTACCATTCTGCTATCACGGTTACCCCCCCTTTAGGCTTATCGCCGATCTTTACATGGATCTTTGCATCAAGAGGTAACAAAAGATCAACTCTTGACCCAAAACGAATAAAGCCCATTTCGTCCGTTTGCTTAACCTGCATCCCCGGTTGTAAATAATTGATGATGCGTTTAGCCAGTGCCCCTGCAATTTGTTTTACCAGCAGTTCTTTTCCGTCTTTCCGGTAAACCACAGTGTGTCTTTCATTTTCAGTGGATGATTTGGGATGCCATGCCACCAGGTACTTTCCTTTGTGATATTCACTGTAAGCCACCTCGCCGCTAACGGGGTTGCGGTTTACATGTACATTCAATGGACTCATAAAAATAGATACCTGTATTCGGCGGTCTGTGAAATACTCATCTGCCTGTACCTCTTCAATAGCCACCACTTTACCGTCTGCCGGTGCCACTACTGCGTTCTCACTGATTGTAAGCTGACGTTTGGGAATACGAAAGAATGAAATGATAAATATCATCAACCCTGTTGTCAGCAAAAAGATGAGTAAACTGATGATAGGTAAAGAAGAACTGAGAAAGTAAAATGACAGCACATTAATGATGCCGTACAATAGCGTACCGCCTGCTATAATCCTGAAGCCTTCCTTGTGAATGGTCATGCAACAAATATAGTGAATGGTCAATTGTGAATTGTGAATACACTATTTCAAAAGAAATTGAATATATAACCAAACAAACGGTGTAGCAAAAAGTAACGAATCAAACCTGTCTAAAAAACCACCATGACCGGGCATTAATGTACCGCTGTCTTTTACATTAGCCATCCGTTTTAGTTTGGATTCAAAGAGATCTCCGATAGTTCCAAAAACAGCAGCAACTAATGAAATGATGATCCATGGCTTATAAAAAAACCCGAGGTAAAGCTTAGCGATCAATGCTGAAATTATTGCCGTTGATATAATACCACCTAATGTCCCTTCCCAGGTTTTTTTGGGTGAAATTTTCGAAAAAGGTGTTTTGCCGATCATTGAACCAATAAGATAGGCCAAAGTATCATTTAACCACAAAGAAAAAATTATAAGAATACTTCTATTTGATTCAATTGGAATAGACGAAGTGAAATCATATGTTTTATGTACTGGATTAAAACAATCCCAGGAATGATTCAAATTATAAATTGACGCATTATATAGACTCAAATGCATTAATACAGGTATAGTAATATAAATCAAGCCAGTAAAAACATATGGCAAATATTTATTACTATATATCTTTCTTAGCAACTTTATATACTCCCACCAGCAACCAAAATGAATAACAGAAAAGAGAATCAGAAAACTCCAGAAGTTCCATAACAGGCCTGTCAGCATGATCGCTACAAAAACAGCTGCCGTTAAAGTTCTTATCCGGAATGTTTGCCAGTTAAATGCCATTAATGGTTCTTTTATTCAAAGGGTGTATTCCTGAGCATTTCATTTTCCTGAACAGGCTTCTCATCTAACACCGGTTTGGGGCTTATTTTTTTGAATAATACAAGCAAAGCAATTACAACAGGCAATACCAGCAAACCAATATATGCCACATCGTTCGCTTCATTCATCGCTTCATTAACTGATTTGCCTTGCTGCTGATAAAAATATAAAGTAAGAACCGCTATTGCATTATTAAGAAAATGGGCCAGGATACTTAACCACAATCTGCCGGAATAATGATAGACCACTCCTAAAACAATCCCTAAAAAAAAGCGGGCCAAAAAACCATAAAAAGAAAGATGGACAGCGCTGAAAATGATACTTACAATTATTATAGACACCCAGGGCTTTTTAGTGGCACGGGTCAAAAAGTTCTGAAATCCTCCCCTGAACAAAGCCTCTTCACACAGTGCAGGAAGAAAGGCCAGTAAAACCAATGTAATCAAAAGTTCACCGACACTTTCCAAACTGATCATGCTTTCCATATTCTCCATGTAATCATTTTCCCATTTGTCAAATGTTGATTTGAGATTTTGTGAAATCGGTATGTGTTCGTTCAGGTATCCTAATGAACCGGAAACAAATAATGCAGCGATCATAACTGCTAGAACAACTCCTGCCTGTTTCCAGTCAATACTTCCTTTAAAACCCATCAGTTTTAAAGGTTTTCTGTTTAAAAGAAAAGCAGTGAAAATTGCGGGGAACAAAAAACCAACTACCGCTGTGATCGCCTGCATCACTTTTACCGCATCGCTGTTTTTAGGATCTGTCATTGCTTTTTCCAAATCCTTCACCCCTTCACCCGTCATGCTGATCCATACAGGTATGCTGATCAATGATGCTATTACAACCGCCGCAATAGTAAATGCAATAAGCATAAAGAATCCGGCCGTATAAGAGATACCTTTTGAATCGCTGCTATACATAAACTCTGGTAATTAAAATGTAATTTTGCTGTCCTTTTAAAAATGGTAAAGATAGGCAACATACAACTCCCTGAGTTCCCGCTTCTTCTGGCGCCAATGGAAGATGTAAGCGACCCGCCTTTCCGTGCTGTTTGTAAAGATAATGGCGCCGATCTGATGTACACTGAATTTATCTCTTCAGAAGGTTTGATAAGAGATGCGATCAAAAGCCGCAAAAAGCTTGACATTTTTGATTACGAAAGACCCATCGGTATTCAGATTTTCGGTGGCGATGAAGAAAGTCTTTCATTGGCAGCAAAAATTGTTGAAGTAACCAACCCCGATCTGCTTGATATCAACTTCGGTTGCCCGGTAAAAAAAGTTGCACTAAGGGGCGCCGGCGCCGGCGTATTAAAGGATATTGACCTGATGGTTAGATTAACATCAGCTGTAGTAAAATCTACTTCACTCCCGGTTACTGTAAAAACAAGATTGGGCTGGGATGATAATACCAGGAATATTGAAGAAGTGGCTGAACGTTTGCAGGATGTTGGTATTAAGGCATTAGCCATACATGGCCGCACAAGAACGCAAATGTATAAAGGTGAGGCCGACTGGACATTAATCGGTAAAGTGAAGAATAATCCCCGCATACGAATTCCCATTTTTGGTAACGGCGATATTGATAGTCCTGAAAAAGCATTAGAATATAAAAATCGTTACGGGGTGGATGGCATCATGATCGGGAGAGCTGCGATTGGCTATCCATGGATCTTTAACGAGATCAAACATTTTATAAAAACCGGCGAGCATCTGCGTGCACCAACAGTTGCAGACAGGATATCTGTTTGCCGCAAACATCTCCGTAAATCTTTGGAATGGAAAGGGCCCGTGGTAGGTATTAATGAGATGAGAAGACATTATGCCAATTACCTGAAAGGTCTTCCAAATATCAAAGAGTTCCGTAACAGGTTGGTAATATTAAAAACCGAAGAAGAGATCAACGAAGTATTAAATGAAGTGGCTCTTGCCTATACCGGGTTTGAAATAGAAAAAACTCCCATAGAACTGGTAAATTATCATGAAAAGTGCCCGGTCTGAGAAAAAATCAATAATCAAATCACAAGACCCAAACGTCAATAACTAAATTCAAGGCACTAAATCAAAAAAGCAAGAATTGTTTCTTGTTATTTGATATTTGGAATTTATCTTATCAGGTTAATTTAATTTTCATGGCTCTCATCAAACCATAGAGTGATACAAGCACCCATGTTCCCTCCAGTATCACAAATGGCCAGTAATTGATCAGCCATGAGGCATAACAGGCCAGCCCCGCACCGATGATGTTGATTACATAAAATGTCTTGCCATCCGATTTCAATAATTTTTCAGTGGCTAAAAAATAAGCAAGCAGGATCAGCCCCACTCCGATAGTTCCGATCAGGTCATTGTAAGTCATAGATCAGGTTTTGGAAATAAAAGATTCGATTCCCTGTGTATATTTCTTTCCTCTCTTTTCAGCAAAATAGTCAGCAATTAATGCCAGAAAGGCCATTAAAGCCAGGGCAAGACCCAGTCCTCGCCAGAAATCATTTTTAAAATCCCGAATAAAATAAACATATATAACGATTCCGGTTGCAAGAAGAAAAACTTCAGCCCATCTATAGAGAATGAAGTTTTTCATAACTGTTTTCATCCTTGGCAGTTCTTTATCTTTTAACTCAGAAGGATTCATATCATAGGCATACACATTTTTTTTCCGGTCCTCATCACTTCTTTTATAAACTGTAAACCCGACAATGCTCAACAACAACCCGATCAAAAATAAGGGTATGGATGCTCCTTTATGAAATCTCGTTTGGAGGAAAAAGAAAAAAATAATAGCAGTTAAGATACCGGAAACACCCATTATCACGAACAGGAGGCTTTCCCTTTTTTCAGCAATAAAATATTTTTCGATATCTGCTTTGGTGAACATCACAATCGTATTCTTTATAAAGATACTAGTACTGTTTCATCATTTCAGTTTAGCGCCATGGTTACTTCCGGGCTTGTTGGAGAAACAGAGGGGTCAAAATAATTTACAAGATGCCCTTTTTCATTTACCAGGTATTTGGAAAAATTCCAGGAGGGCTGCTTATTGCACCATCCGTTTTTTTCAGCATGAGTAAGCCATTGATAAACAGGATTCTGCTCTTCAGACCTGGTCACTACACTTTTCTTCATCAATGGAAAACTAACCCCGTAATGTATTTTACAGAACTGTGCAATTTCTTCATCAGTTCCTTTTTCCTGTTCTTTGAAATCGTTAGCAGGAAATCCCAGTACAACAAGGTTGTCTTTGTATTTACGGGAGATCTTTTCAAGATCGTCATATTGACCGGTGAATCCGCAATTACTGGCTGTATTAACCAGTAATACTTTTTTACCCCGGAATGCATTAAAATCAAGAAGCTCTCCATTGTTTAATTGGGCTGTCAATGAATAAAAAGATATTGGGGGAGTTACATCTTCCTTTGAGATTTTCTTATTACTCTTACCTGATATCTTAGAGAACAACATAAGAACCGGATAAACTGCTTTTAAAAAACGTTGCCTGAGTGTCATTAGTAAAATTTACTTTAAAACAATTCGATCTGCTTAAAGTTTGCAAATACTCTACCGGATTATTTTTTTAAAAAGACTGAGTTTACCTTTGAACGGCGGGTATTTAATAGCCGGATCAAACCATGTAGGTGTTTTCATTACTGCTTTTTTATGGCTGAAAGCATCAAATGAATATTTCCCATGATAATTACCCGTTCCGCTAAATCCTCTGCCGCCAAACGGCAAATGATGATTCGTCAAATGCCAGCTGGCATTATTGACACAGCCACCACCAAACGGTATTGAGTTGATCCATTCTTCTTCATTTTTCCGGCTTGAAGTAAATACATAGAAAGCCAGCGGGTTAGGATTTTTTGCTATTATCTTTTTGGCTTCCTCTTTATCTGAAAATGAAATAACAGGAAGTACTGGGCCGAAAATCTCTTCCTCCATGACAGGCGAATCCAATGAAATATCTGTAAGAATAGTAGGTTCAATGAAAAGTTTCTCTGCAATCATTCTTCCACCGAATATAATTTTGCCCTGGTTCAAATAATCTGCGATTCTTTTAAACTGTCTTTCGTTAATAATTTTTCCGTAATTATAACTTTCTTCGGGCTTATCGCTAAAGAATTTCACTATAGCAGCTTTAATGGCTTCAATTAATTCTCCCTTTTTTGATTCATGCACCAGCACATAATCCGGCGCCACACACATTTGCCCGGCATTGGAGAATTTTGTCAACGCAATTCTCTTTGCTGCCACTTTGATATTTGCATCTTCTTCAACAACACATGGGCTTTTACCCCCCAATTCGAGTGTAACAGGAATTAATTTTTCAGCCGCCATTTTATAAATACTTCTTCCGACGGCAGTACTACCTGTGTAAAAGATATGATCAAATGAAAAATCATTGATCAATTCAGGAACAACAACATGCCCTTCTCCTTTTATGTAAGAAATATATTCGGGTAAAAAATTTTCTTCGATGATCTTTTGCATGATCGCCTCAGTAGCCGGCGCAGATTCACTTGGCTTTAGAACAACACAATTTCCAGCTGCAATGGCCCCAACCAATGGGTTGATCAAAAGCATAAAGGGATAGTTCCATGGGCCAACAATGAAAATTACCCCCAACGGTTCACTTTCTATCCTGCTTGATGAAGGAAAATTAAGGAGGTTTGTTCCTGCTTTTTCAGGCCGCATCCATGTCTTCAGGTTTTTTAATGCTGCATTTATTTCTGCCACCACAAATCCGAGTTCTGTAACCCATGATTCTTCCGGGCTCTTTTTCAGATCATCATGAAGCGCTTTGTAAAGATCCTGTTCATGATCCAGAATTGCTTTCTTTAGTTTCTTTAATTGTTCCCTGCGAAAGTGATAGGGTTTTGTTTTCCCGCTATTGAAGAAGGACCGCATTGATGCTGAAAGGTCGTGGTAGGCGGACATATTATTCTGTTTTCCATTTTATGTTACATCCGATACTGGGTCGTTGTTCCTGCGAAACCGGTTGGTTATTCAGAAGACAATCCAACGTCTGCCGTATGTCTTTACCCGTAACAGGAATTTCATTACCCGGCCTGGAATCATCCAGCTGCCCCCTGTAAACAAGTTTTAAATCTTTGTCGTAAATAAAAAAATCCGGTGTACAAACCGCCTGGTATTTCTTTGCTACTTCCTGCGATTCATCATACAAATACGGAAACGGATACCCGGCATTCAATGCTGTTTCTTTCATTTTTTCCGGGCTGTCATCAGGATAATTCATTACATCATTAGAGCTTATTGCCACAAATGAAATTCCTTTTGTTTCATAATCATTTGCAAGACTTACGAGCCCCTCATTGATATGTTTTACAAAAGGACAATGATTGCAGATAAACATGATTACAGTAGCAACTTTTTCTTTTATTTGCCTGAGGCTTATATCGTTGCCGCTTACTGTATCCGGTAGTTCGAAATCATGAGCCCGGGTACCCAGTTCAATCATCAGTGAAAGAGTTCTCGCCATGAATTAAAGTTACAGTAAAACAACTTTTCACAACCCGTCTTAGTTTGTATTAAACAGGAATTTCTAACTTCGAAAACGATGACAGATGAATACTTCATGATGCAGGCGCTCAAAGAGGCAAAAAAGGCCTTCGAAGAAGATGAAATTCCTGTGGGAGCTGTTGTGGTCATAAATGAAAAGATCATTGCCAGGGGGCATAATATGACAGAGCGATTAAACGACCCTACTGCTCATGCTGAAATGATTGCACTTACATCAGCCTTTAATGCTCTTGGAAGTAAATATCTGCCAGATGCCACTCTTTACGTTACCGTGGAACCCTGCCTGATGTGTGCCGGCGCCATTTATTGGAGCAAGATCGGAAAAATCGTTTATGGAGCCGATGATGAAAAGAACGGGTATAAAAAAACTACTGTAAGCAACTGGCCTTTTCATCCCAAAACAGAGTTGATCCGTGGTATCATGAAAGACGAATGTGCCTTACTGATGAAAGATTTTTTTAAAAAGAAAAGATAATGACCGTATCTAAAAATAAGGTTTTAAAAACAACGACTACACATCCCCGTACAGGTTCATCACTTAAGATTGACAGCAATATTTATGGACATTTTAAATCAGCCATCATCAAAAGTCTGAAGGGCAGCGACGGAATGACTTTTTCCGATCTGACAAATGATGTAACCCGAATAATACGAAAGGAATTACCGGAATTTAAGAAATCAATCCCCTGGTATACCATATCCATTCGTCTTGACCTTGAAACAAAAGGAATAGTAGAAACATTTACAGGCAAGGGAAAGAAATTAAATCGTTTATCAAAGAAATTTTCGAAATAGGAAACAATTCATTTCTTTCAGGGTTATTTTAAACTGTCTCTCCTTACTTTTGTTATCCCTATAAAAGATACATTAATCATTAAATAAATTAATTATGGCATTCACTTTACCGGCATTACCATATGCACATAATGCATTGGAGCCTCATATTGACGAACTGACCATGCAGATCCATCATGGAAAACATCACCAGGCATACGTAGATAATTTAAATAAAGCAATTGCAGGAACGCCAAATGAAAATAAATCTTTGGAAGAACTGGTTGAAGCAGCCGGATCCATTTCAGCTGCTGTAAGAAATAATGGCGGCGGGCACTGGAATCATACTTTCTTCTGGAACAGTCTTTCCCCTAAAGGTGGTGGATCACCATCTGGAAAATTAGCAGATATGATTAAGGAAGCATTTGGCTCCTTTGATGAGTTTAAAACAAAATTCCAGGCTGCCGGTGCTGGCCGGTTTGGCAGTGGTTGGGTTTGGCTTATCATAAAGAAAGATGGTCATCTTGAAATAACATCCACTCCGAACCAGGATAACCCGTTAATGGATGTGGCCGAAAACCAAGGCATACCATTATTAGGCGTTGATGTTTGGGAACATGCCTACTACCTGAAATATCAAAACAAAAGACCTGATTACCTTGCTGCCATCTGGAATGTGGTTAACTGGGATAAGGTTGCTGAAAGACTTTAGAAATCTCTAACGTAACAAAATTAAAAATCCCGGCATGCCGGGATTTTTTTATAATTCCTTTACAACATTCGCAACTACGTGGGGTTTCCCCAATGTATAGTAGTGAAGCACCTTCACCCCGTTTTTCTTAAGATCCTTTGACTGGGCAACAAGCCACTCCTCCCCAACTTTTTCCACTTCCTCATCATTTTTGCATTTGAGTATCTCATTAGAAAGATCATCAGGCAAATCAATGTGAAATGTTTTAGGCAGAACAGTCAGTTGTTTTTTGCTATAAATAGGTTTTAAGCCGGGGATAATGGGTACTGTGATTCCCATATCCCTGCATGCTTTTACAAAAGAATAATACATAGCATTATCAAAAAACATCTGCGTAACTATATAATCAGCACCTGCATCTACTTTAGCTTTCAGATACCTGAGATCTGTTTGCATGTTTGGCGCTTCAAAATGTTTTTCCGGGTAACCAGCAACACCAATACAAAAATCAGTTTTATGAGTCCCTTTTAACTCATCTTCCAGATAAACACCAGCATTCAGATCAACAACCTGTTTCAGAAGATCACTGGCATATTTGTGTCCATCCGGTTCTGGCTCAAATGCAGTTTCGTTTTTGGCCGCATCACCTCTTAACACCAGAACATTATCAATGCCAAGATATCTCAGGTTAATAAGTGCATCTTCAGTTTCGTTTACACTGAAACCACCACAGATAAGATGCGGAACTGTATCCACATTATACCGGTTCATTATGGCTGCGCAAATGGCTTCCGTTCCGGGACGTTTCCTAATTACCACTTTTTCAAAACTCCCATCAACTCTTTTCTTAAATACATGTTCGCTGCGGTGATAGGTGACGTTAATAAATGAAGGTTTGAATTCCATAAGCGGATCAAGATGCCTGTATAAAGCTTCGATCCCTTTCCCTTTTAACGGTGGCAAAACCTCAAATGAGATCAATGTGTCCTTTGCCTGTGCTATATGATCTATTACTTTCATTGGGGTGCAAAGCTAATGCAGAAAAGCTTGTTTTTGGCAATAAGCTGAGCCGTTTAAATTAAATCACAAAAATCGTTTTAACAGGTATTATCAGGGGTTCAAAGCTTATTTTTGCCGGTATGCCAACAAAAATCAGAACGCAGGACCTCGTAAAAAAATATGGCAATCGTACCGTTGTTAATCATGTTTCATTTGAGGTGAACCAGGGTGAGATTGTTGGACTTCTCGGACCTAATGGGGCCGGGAAAACAACCTCCTTTTACCAGGTTGTTGGTCTTGTAAAACCTGATTCCGGAAAAGTATTTTTAAACGAAGAGGACATTACTCATTTACCCATGTATAAAAGGGCCAGGATGGGTATTGGCTATCTGCCGCAGGAGGCTTCCGTTTTTAGAAAGCTGAGTGTGGAAGATAATATTGCGGCCGTTCTGGAAATGACAAAGCTGTCAGGAGAAGAGCAAAAAAAAAGACGTGAAAACCTGTTGAATGAATTTCACCTGCAACATGTAAGGAAAAATAACGGAGATGTATTAAGCGGAGGAGAAAGAAGAAGAACTGAAATTGCCCGGGCTCTGTCAGTTGACCCCAAGTTTATTTTATTGGACGAGCCGTTTGCCGGTATTGACCCCATTGCCGTAGAAGATATTCAATCAATTGTTGCCCGGCTAAAATACAAGAACATTGGAATTCTTATTACTGACCATAATGTTACCGAGACTCTTTCCATATGCGACAGGGCTTACCTGCTGATTGAAGGAAAAATATACAAACATGGAACTGCAGAAGAGCTGGCAGCTGATGAAGAAGTGAGACGTCTTTATCTTGGAAGAAACTTCGTACTGAAAAGAAAAGATTACCTGCACGAAGAAGCCCTCAATACAATAAATAAACCTTCAGGTGAGTAGCTTTGAAATCAAATAAAAGACATGGCAATAAAAGTGATCGCTTTTGATGCTGATGATACGCTGTGGGTCAATGAACCCTATTTCCAGGAAACCGAGAAAAAGTTTTGTGCATTACTAGAAGACTACATGCCCCATCATAGTGTTCAGAAAGAACTTTTTAAAACTGAAATTCAAAACCTGGCACTTTATGGATATGGCATCAAAGGTTTTATGCTTTCGATGGTAGAAACTGCCATGCGTATTTCCACAAACAAAGCAAGTAATGAAATAATTGAAAAAATAATTGAGTTTGGCAAAAACCAACTGGACAGGCCTGTTGAGCTTTTGGATGGTATTGAGGAAGTGCTTCATTTATTAAAGAAAAAATACAGGCTGGTGGTAGCAACCAAAGGCGATCTTCTTGACCAGGAAAGAAAACTAAAGAAATCCGGACTTGAACATTATTTTCATCATATCGAAATAATGAGTGAAAAACAGGAAGCAGACTATCAGAAACTGATCCGTCATCTTGATATTGATCCGTCTGAATTTTTTATGATTGGCAACTCTTTAAAATCTGATATAATGCCCGTTTTGAATCTTGGCGGACATGGTGCACATATCCCCTTTCATACCACATGGGCACATGAAGTAGTGGAACAAACCATTGAACACCCGAATTTTTATAAAGCTGAAAAAATAAAAGATCTGCTTTCAGTCTTGCTTTAATGTCGATTTCAATTATTTTGCTGACTTGTCAGAATTGTTGTTCATGGATTACAGGCAGTTACCAAAAATAGAATTGCATCTTCATCTTGATTGCAGCCTTAGTTTTGAGGTAGTTCAGCAAATTGATCCTTCTATAACTATAGAAGAATATCAAAGCTCATTTATAGCTCCGCCTAAATGTCCTGACCTGGTTGATTATTTAACCCGTGCAGTAAAAGGTTTTGAATTGATGCAAACCCCGGAGCAATTGCGACTGGTTACACTTGATGTAATTGAGCAGTTAAAAAATGATAATGTTATTTATGCTGAGATCCGGTTTGCCCCGATTCTTCATCTTACGAAGGGGTTGACGCCTTTGGAAGTTGTACAATCAGTAAATGATGCTGTGACCGAAGGAATAAAAAACACCGGGGTAGAAATAAGACTTCTTCTATGCACACTCAGGCATTTTACAGAAGAGCAGAGTATGGAAACCGTTCGTCTTGCTGAAAAATTTAAAGGAAAGAATGTGGTTGGCTTTGATATTGCCGGTGACGAGGCTGGCTTTCCGGTTGATAATCATATAAAGGCATTCCGGTTTGCACATGAAAATAAAATTTGCTGTACAGCACATGCCGGTGAGGCAAAAGGAGCCGATAGTGTTTGGGAAACACTGGAGCAACTCCATCCATATCGTATTGGTCATGGCACCCGCAGCATAGAAGATAAAAAGCTGATTGAGTTTCTGAAAAAGAAAAAAATCCATCTCGAAATTTGCCCCACGAGTAATATACAAACCAATGTATTCGACAAAATTGAAGATCATCCAGCCGGTAAGATTTATAATGCCGGTGTTTCGATGAGCATTAATACAGATGGAAGAACTGTAACCCCTGTTACTTTAACGAGTGAATATGAGCTTTTGAATAGAATATTCAGTTGGCAAAAAGATCATTTCTTTAAATGTAATATGGAAGCGATTGAGCATGCATTTATTGATGAATTAATAAAGAAGAAATTAAAAGAGAAGCTCATAAAAGGATATCAATTGCACTGATATACGTTGAGATAGGTGAAAACAAAAATTTCCGCAATCTCATTGCCCCAAATTCTCTATTTTGCCGGTAGTAATGAAACTGTTAAGGCCTGCCATATCATCATTGGCCCGTTTGAGGCTCTGGCGCATTGAAGCCTGGAAAAACAATCCCCTGGATGCACAACGGGAAGTTTTGCAGGATCTTGTTACTTCCGCACAATACACTGAGTTTGGTAGGAAACATGACTTTTCCCGTTTATTCAATATTCATTCTTTTAAACAGGCTGTTCCGGTTCATGAATATGATGATATCAAGTCTTATGTTGAAAGGATCATGAACGGGGAGCAAAATATTTTATGGAATACTCCTATCTACTGGTTTGCCAAAAGCAGCGGTACAACCAGTGATAAAAGCAAATTCATCCCTATAAGTGAAGAGAGTTTGCAGGATGGTCATTATAAAGCATCCAAAGATGTGCTGTCACTTTATTACCAGTTTAATCCTGAATCAGAACTTTTAACAGGCAAGGGCCTGGTAATCGGCGGTAGCCATAACATCAACCCGATGAATAATCAAGCTCAGTATGGTGATCTTAGCGCTGTGCTGTTGCAAAACTCACCATTCTGGGGGCATTGGTTGCGAACACCCGACCTAAGCATTGCGTTGATGGATGAATGGGAAAGTAAGATTGAAAAACTTGCGGAAAACACCATTAAAGAAAATGTAACATCCATTTCCGGTGTTCCTACATGGACATTGGTTTTATTAAAACGTATTCTTGAGATAACCGGAAAAAGGTCTGTCAGCGAAGTGTGGCCAGACCTAGAATTATATATGCATGGCGGTGTTTCCTTTACTCCATATAAAGAACAGTTTGAAAAACTAATCGGGAAGCATATCAATTACCTGGAGATGTATAATGCCAGCGAAGGATTTTTCGCAGCACAGGATATTCCGGGCGAAGAAGGAATGTTGCTATTCACAGATCATGGTATTTTCCTTGAGTTTATGCCAGTAAGTGAGTATGGCAAAAAGCACCCTTCAACAATCGGATTGCAGGATGTGGAAATAGGGAAGAATTATGCATTAATCATCAGTACTAATGGTGGTTTATGGCGATACCTGGTTGGTGATACTATTCAGTTTACATCTTTATTTCCTTTCCGCATAAAAGTTTCAGGAAGATTGAAACATTATATCAATGCTTTTGGTGAAGAGGTAATAGTTGATAATACAGATAAAGCTATTGCAGAAGCTTGTCGCAAAACTGGGGCTATTGTGAAGGACTATACCGCTGCACCTGTTTATTTTTCTGATTCATCCAACGGATCACATGAGTGGCTGATAGAGTTTGAAAAGGAGCCTGAAAACTCAGAAGCATTTATAATTGAGCTGGATAATGCTCTCAAGAATATCAACAGTGATTATGAAGCCAAAAGGCACAAGAACATTGCCCTGCGTATGCCGTTAGTCCACTCATTGCCAAAAGGTACTTTTTCTGAATGGCTGAGAAGTAAAGGGAAATTAGGCGGTCAGCATAAAGTGCCGAGATTAAGTAATGAAAGAAAATATGTTGATGAGATATTATCTTTTAATTCAACTATACTAATAACCAAATAAAAATATTTATATGAAACTGCTTGAAGGAAAAGTTGCTATTGTTACCGGCGCTGCCCGTGGTATCGGAGAAGGCATTGCCTTAAAATTTGCAGAGCATGGTGCCAATGTTGCATTTACCTATGTAAGCGACAGCAGCGCTGAAAAAGCAGCTGTTTTGGAAACAAAGATCATCGGAATGGGAGTAAAAGCAAAAGCATATAAAAGTAATGCCGGTGATTTTGTCCAATGCGAGGCTTTTGTCAATGATGTACTCAAAGAATTCGGAACCATTGATGTGTGTGTGAACAATGCAGGTATTTCCAAAGACAACCTGTTATTGAGAATGAGTCCCGAACAATGGGAAGATGTGATCAAAATAAACCTGAACAGTGTTTTTTATATGACCAAACAGGTGATTCGCCCTATGATGAAAGCTAAATCAGGATCTATTATCAATATGAGTTCGGTGATTGGTGAAATGGGCAACGCCGGGCAAAGTAGTTATGCTGCGAGCAAAGCAGGGATCATTGGCTTTACAAAATCCGTAGCAAAAGAACTGGGTAGCCGTAATATTCGTTGTAACGCCATTGCACCCGGATTTGTTGAAACTGATATGACAGCCTACCTGAAAGAAGGCGATGCGGGTGATAAATACAAAGCAGGTATTCCTTTAGGCCGTTTTGCCTCAACCGAAGAAATTGCAAATGTTTGCCTGTTCCTTGCATCTGATATGGGTGGTTATATTACCGGGCAAACAATCAGTGTTTGTGGTGGGCTAAATATTTAGAACCATGACTTTTAGGATTTAGAAGGATTATTAGGAAATAGTGGTTGGGTGAAACTAGTTGCATTTAATAAGAAACCCCTAATAAATCCTTATACAACCAGGCGTATCGTGGTTCTACCCTTGTAGTTTAATTCCTCTTTTTTTGATGTAACTATGCCATAAGATCATAGCAGCAATAGTTCTGTAAGGACGCCATGGCTCGGCAATAGCCAGCATTTTTTCTTTACTGACCTCTGGATGTAACTTTTTTACTTCTTTCAGACTATTCACCAGGGCAATATCTCCTAAAGGAAAAAGATCGGTTCTTTGCAAGGCATGCATCAGGTACACATCTATGGTCCAGTGTCCGATACCTTTTAGTTTGATCATTGTCTCTCTTATTTCATCATCCGGTACTACTGCAAACCTTTTCAGGCTAATCTGTTTCGTAAGAATTGCTTTGGCTAATTCTCTTGCATAAATGATCTTCTGTCGGCTGAAATAGCAGCTCCGTAATTCTTCATCAGTTAACCGTAAAATCTTCGCCGGAGTTATATAGCCGATTCTTTCTTTTAATTTTTTAAACGCTGCATAGGCCGATGCCAGTGAAACCTGCTGTTCCAGAATGGTAAGGATAAGCGATTGAAAAGTATTCGGCCTTGACCACATTGGCGGCATACCATGCTCATTTATTATAAGGTTCAGGTCTGCATCCAGCCTTGCCAGCCTGCGGCATATCTTTTGAAAACTTTCTTCATTAAATGAAATGAAACCAGGAGACATCAGGTTTATTTTATAATTTCAGAAGCCATTAACTAATTGTTATGAGAAAACTACTACTGCCTATCCTAATTTTTTTTGTCGCCTGTAAAAACAAAGCAGATGATAAAAAAATTAATACAAATGAAAATAACGATTATCTCATCACCATGGAAGGAATTGGTGCTATTAAAACAGGTATGCCACATCATGAACTTGAAAAACTCCTGAATAAAGAAATACCTCTCTCCAATCCTACGGATACAATCAGTGGTTCATGGGAAGATTCCGCGGTAGTAAAATATAAAGATGCAGAATTTAACCTGGGTTTTGTAAGAAGCTATACAGAAAATGACAGCTTTTATATGCAGGTTACAGGGATGAAAACCAGCAGCGACCTATGTAAAACCAATAATGGGATTGGAATAGGCTCAAACAAACAAGAGATCATTGATGCTTTTGAAAATTACCTAATACTAATGGCTCCGGAATATGAAGACACAACTTATACCGGCCGCAGTAAAACAAGGTATTATATTAAGGTCAGAGAAAGTTATGAAGGAGGTCAAATGATATTTTACCTGACGAACAATAAGGTAACTGCCATTGAAGTAGGATCTTTTTACGATGATTCAGAATAAGATCATTTGGATTTAAACTTATTGATAGCATCTCTTGTAAAATCACTTAATACTAATCTTCCGCTGATAGCAGCTCTTTCCGTCAAAAGTTTATCCCAGTTTTCAGTTCCTTTCCAGCAAATTTTTTTCAATTCTGCCATTGCTTCCGGACTTGAATGAACCAGGTTATGAACCAGCTTGCTTAATGCCTCGTCCATTTCGTTAATAGTCGAGTGTATCTCTGCATATAGGCCTTTTTTACGGGCCCACTCAGCGCTTCTCCACATAGTGGCATCAATAGCCAGCTGCGAAAATGCAGAAGTACCGATTTTTCTTTCTACCGCAGGTCCTACTACAAAAGGTCCGATACCTATTGCCAGTTCACTGAGTTTAATTTCTGCATCAACAGAAGCGATGGCATAATCCACTGCTGATGCCAGTCCCACTCCACCACCCACACACTTACCATGAATTCTGCCAACAATCAATTTTGGACAGGTTCGCATGGCATTGATCACTTCGGCAAATCCGTTAAAAAATTTCAACCCTTCTTTTTCATTTTTGATCGCAACCAATTCATCAAAAGAAGCTCCCGCACAAAAGGCTTTTTCTCCGGCAGAGCGAAGAACAACGACTATTGTTCCGGGATCTTCACCAGCATGTGTAATGGCAACAGCCAGTTCATGAAGAATCTTTCCGGGCAATGAATTGCTGCGTGGATGAAAAAATTCAATTGTCATCACACCTTTATGCAGCTCACTTTTTACATACGGTTCCATAAATATTTTTTTAACATCAGTTCTTTTTTGCTACCATCGTCAGGATCGTAGCCACTCCTGTTACTTCACCTGTTTCGTCAATCATCTCTACTAACCACTTCACAATTCCTTTATCAATATCGTCCCCTCTTTTAAAATCTTCAGGTTTTTCAACTATCCTTTTATCATTAGGAAGTTTTTCTTTGCAGGTAAAACGAATATGGATTTCTGCTCCCGGATAAACAGGTTTGGTGAAACGTAGTTCATCAATTCCATAATTCAAAAGGACAGGGTTTTTTTCATAACTATCCACGAACAAACCTGCCGCTGAACTCATAATAAAATAACCATGTGCTACCTGCCGTTCAAACATGGTTCCTTCAAAATCGGTTGTTTTAATATGTGCATAGAAATGATCACCACTCAGATCAGCAAACCGATCAATATCTTCTGAAGTAATTACTCTTTTTTCAGTAATAATCTGGTCCCCAATCTGCAGTTCTTCAAAATATTTTTTGAATGGATGTTTCCCCGGATCTTTTCCTTTTGCATGAGTTTGATAAACATTGGTGATCGCAGTTATCGTTGTTGGCGAACCCTGCAAAGCTGTTCTTTGTAAATAATGTTTCACTCCACGAATACCTCCCATCTCTTCACCACCCCCTGCCCTGCCCGGACCTCCATGAACCAGCAATGGCAGTGGTGAACCATGCCCTGTATTCTCTTTGGCACATTCATTATTCAGCACTAAAATTCTTCCATGATGTGTAGCAGCTTCGATAACATATTTCCTTGCAATTGAATAATCAGCTGTTACTATTGTTGTAACAAGACTACCTTTTCCCATCTTACTCAACTCAATTGACTCATCTTCATTTTTATAGGGCATTATGGTACTGACCGGACCAAATGCTTCTACTTCATGAGCTTCTTTTGCTTTGAAAGGGGTTTCGTTCATTAACAGAACTGGTGACATGAATGCTCCTTTCTCTGCATCAGCATCCACAACATTTACACTGTCCAATGAACCATAAATAATCTGAGAGGATGCTAATAGTTTTTGGATTTGTTCTTTTACTTCATTTCGCTGCGTTTGCCCGGCCAATGACCCCATTCTCACTTTTTCATTAAGCGGATTACCGATAGTAGTTTGTGAAAGTGAAGCAGCTATGGCCTTCCAGGTTTCTTCCATTTTATTAGCCGGTACAAATATTCTGCGGATGCCTGTACAACGCTGCCCTGCTTTTAATGTCATTTCCTTCCTGATCTCCTTTATAAAAATATCCCACTCTGGCATTCCGGGTTCTACATCATTGCCAAGCACAATACAATTCAATGAGTCGGCTTCCATATTGAATGGAACATTATTTTCCAGTATAGCTGTTGTTTTCTTCAGCATCAGCCCGGTTGAAGCACTTCCGGTAAATGTTACTACATCCTGTGAGGTAACATGATCCAGCATATCACCGGCACTTCCGCAAATAAGCTGTAATGCTCCTTCGGGCAATATTCCGGAAGCAATTATTTCTTTAACTACTGCTTCCGTTAAATAAGAAGTAACTGTTGCTGGTTTTACAATCGCAGGCATTCCTGCCAATAAATTCACAGCGATCTTTTCCAGCATACCCCATACCGGGAAATTAAATGCATTGATATGTATGGCAACCCCTTCTCTTGGCACAAGAATATGAGTTCCCATGAAAGTATTATTCTTACTAAGATTATGACTTTCGCCATCAATACAAAAAACCTCATCTGGAAATTTTCTTCTCAATGAAGCATTTGCAAATAAATTCCCGATGCCTCCTTCAATGTCGACCCAGCTGTCTGCTTTTGTAGCCCCTGTTTTATAACTTATTTGATAAAATTTATCAAGATGATTTCGTAAATGCAAGGCAAGAGCCTTCAGCATATTACCACGGGCATGAAATGTCATTTTGCGTAAGGAAGGATTACCGGTATTTCTCGCATACTCAGTAATTGCTTTAAAGTCCAGGCCTTTAGTAGAGGCAGCAGCAACCGGGTCGCCGGTCACCGCATTAAAAAGCGTTTGCCCATCACCATCTCCTGTTATCCACTTTCCCGTTATATAATTCTCAAGTTTATTCATACAGCAATCTTTGCAGGTGAACGAAATTAGCCCAATTCTGTATAATGAAAGATCAGCTGATGCTATTAAATATCAGGTTATCTTTGTTACCCAATTTTCTAGATTATGAAAAGAATTCTTATACCTGCAGTATTTTTTTCAATGGTTTTATTTGTTGCCTGTAATAATTCCAGCGAGAATGCTGAAACCAAAGAAAACAAACCGCTTACAGCGGCTGATAGCCTGATGAATGAAGTGATGGAAGGCCACGATGCAGTAATGCCAAAAATGGGAAAAGTAAGAGGCGCCCAAAAACAAGCACAGCAAATGCTGGATTCTCTTTCCAAATTACCTGCTAAAGCCCAACAGGCTGTTTCAGAATTAAAAGAGAAACTGCAATCCTTGGTTAACGATCTTAATTATGCTGATTATGCCATGGATACCTGGATGACGGAATTTAAAATGGATTCAGCAAAAGAAGATATGAAGACAAGGATAAAATATCTGACAGATGAGAAAATGAAAGTTAATAAAGTAAAGGATGCTGTGTTGAACAGTCTCGCTAAAGCAGATTCCATCTTGCAAAGAAATTAATCAGCATTCAACGGTTCAGCGCCAAATTGTTTCAGGTGGTGTATTGCATGCTTGTATAGCAGGTGAACATTCTGTTCAAAATTCAGATCGCCGAAAAAAGGATTTTTTGTTACCAGGTTCGGGTCTTTTTCAAATGCTTCAAAAAAATAAATTAGTTCCTGCTGCAGGGCTCCTATGGCTGACTGAACAGTTTTATATTTCAAAGGAGCAGGCTCTTCATTCAACAATGGGTTTTTGGTATTCTCCCGGAAATGTTTTTCGCTGAGCATGAACTCCCTCAGCTTTTCATAATGCTCCGGTGAAACGATCACCTTGTCAAACTTAAGCCTGCCACTTGCCGTAGGAATAGCATCCATGGCAATATGTTCGATCATCTGCTGAACACTCATCTTTCCCCATTTTGGAGAAGTTGATGGATCAAGTCGCTGAAGGGCGGGAACAAACTTGGTGCGAAGAAAATTTTCTTTCCCGATACTCATATGGCCATTTTCGGATGCAAGTTTACGAAAACAGTGTCGTAGGAATTATTTCATTTTACGGTCAAGAACATCACAAATTGCTTTGAAAATGCTATCAACCTCTCCCTCGCCTTTTATCACATGAAATTTTTTTGCCTTCTTATAATGATCGGCTACGGGTGTGGTTTCTTTAGTATATACTGAAAACCTTTTCCGGATCACATCCTCATTCGTGTCATCACTTCTTCCACTGGTTTTTCCCCTGTTCAGTAATCTGCTTACCAATTCTTCTTCGCTTACTTCCAGGGCCAACACGGTTGAAATATCAGTTTTTTTCAGCTTCAGCAATTTGTCCAATGCCTCTGCCTGCGCTACAGTACGGGGAAAGCCATCAAAAAGAAAACCTCTTGCCTCCTTATGATGATCAAAATATGAATCCACCATACCTATCACAACCTCATCCGGCACCAACTGGCCTTTGTCCATAAAACTCTTAGCTTCAAGGCCTAAGGGTGTTTTGTCCGCAATTTCCTGCCTCAACAGGTTTCCTGTCGAAAGATGGACCAATCCATATTTTTCAACCAGTTTATCCGATTGTGTTCCCTTACCGCTTCCCGGAGGTCCAAAAAGAATCATATTAAACATAAACATCAGCTAAGCTTGGTTAGCTGACAAATATAATGTACGGGGGCTTAAAAAGTTACTTAAACTAAGATTTTGAAATTTTGTCGGAAAAAGTGTAATCCGGCTCATGAATTTGTTAATAATCATCCTTCGTTATCTGCAAGACAAACCATCCGAACACTGGCTGCGTAAATTTGTTTAGTTAATATGAAGAAAGTAGCCATAATTACAGTTTCATTATTTATTCTGGCTTTTTATCAAAATTGTGGCATTGCTCATAATCAATCACTAAACAATCAATTGGCAAATATGGACAGCTCCAAAAAAGAAAATCCCGTTTATTCTAATACTGATACATCCAAAGTCACAATGACAGAAGAGGAATGGAAAAAAGTTCTTCCATCAGATGTTTATTATATCGCAAGAATGAAAGGAACAGAAAGACCATGGACCAGTAAATTTGAAAATTTTCATGAAACGGGTACTTATTATTGCGCTGCTTGTGGCAATCCCCTTTTTATGAGCGATACAAAATTTGAAAGCGGTTGCGGATGGCCCAGCTTTTATGAACCAATCAGTAAATCAAGTATCATTTATACTCCGGATCATTCCCACGGTATGAACAGAACAGAAGTTCAATGCGGCCGCTGCAAGGCGCATCTGGGTCATGTGTTTGATGATGGCCCACCTCCCACCGGTCTGAGGTATTGTATTAACGGTGTTATTCTTGATTTTGAAAAAGCAAAAGAAACAGAGAAGAAGTTCAATGAAAAATCAGAGTGATAACAGCAACATTTTTAGTAACTTATTCCCGGTTTTAAAACCGGGATTTTTATTTTTATAAGCAACCGTATTCCGATAAATTTACGTTCCCGAAGTATATATGAAAGTGATCAAGCGGTTTTGGCTATTGATGCCGGTATATATGTTTTGGACCATTTATGGATGGTCTCAGATCAATGTGGAACAGCCTATGCCGGTTGATCCGAATGTAAAGATTGGTCGCTTATCGAACGGACTCACCTATTATATCCGAAAAAATACACTTCCTGAAAAAAGAGCCGAAATGCGGCTTGTAGTAAATGCCGGTTCCGTTTTGGAAGATGAGGACCAGCAAGGTCTTGCCCATTTCATGGAGCACATGAATTTTAATGGCACCAAAAGATTTCCCAAAAATGAATTGGTAAGCTACCTGCAAAGTATCGGTGTGCAGTTTGGCGCAGATCTGAATGCTTATACAAGCTTTGATGAAACTGTTTATATTTTACCCGTTCCAACCGATAAACCGGAACTAATTGACAAGGGGTTACAGATTCTGGAAGACTGGGCACATAATGCTTTGCTGGATTCAATTGAAATAGAAAAAGAAAGAGGAGTAGTAATTGAAGAATGGCGGCTCAGCCGCGGTGCTGATGAAAGAATGATGAAACAAACCCTTCCTGTTCAATACAAGGGCTCGAAGTATGCTGAAAGACTCCCCATTGGGAAAAAGGAAATTCTTGAGCATTTTTCACATGCAGCACTCAAAAGATTTTATAAAGACTGGTACAGGCCAGATCTCCAGGCAGTAATTGTTGTTGGCGATATTGACGTAAAGGACATGGAAGAAAAGATCAAAGAAACCTTTGAAGATATTCCTGCACCTGCCAATCCCCGCAAAAGAGAAATGTTCCCGGTGCCTGATCATGAAGAAACACTTTCAGTTGTTGCAAAAGATAAAGAAACAGCTTTCCCTTCAATACAAATTCTGTTTAAAAAAGAACCGCAACCGGAAACTACTATTGGTGATTATGTACGCTACATGAACCGGAGACTTTTCACCGGAATGCTCAATAGCCGGTTCAGGGAGCTAACTCTTAAATCAAACCCTCCATTCGTTGGGGCGGGGTCTTTTTATGGTAACAGTTATGCCAGAACAAAAGATGCATACCAGGTTTTTGCTAATACAAGCGATACAGGTATGGCTCATGCCCTTTATGCCCTGATGGAAGAAAACAGGAGGGTGCTGCTGTATGGATTTACCCAGTCTGAACTGGATCTGCAGAAAAAACAAATGCAAAGTCTTTATGATCGCATTTTTAACGAAAGAGAAAAAGAAGAATCCTTTAAATACGTTGATGAATACATCAATAATTTTTTGATCAATGAGCCGATACCCGGCATAGAGTGGGAATATGATTTTGTAAAACAATACCTGTCACAGGTAAAGCTTGAAGAAATAAATAAACTAGCACCGCAATGGATAACCAAAGACAACCTTGTGGTTACATTAAATGCGCCTGAAAAGGAAGGGGTTAAGATACCATCACAAGAAGAGGTCAATCGGATCCTCGATGAAGTTGAAACCGCATCAATTACTCCTTATAAAGAGGTTGTAACTGCAACTGCATTAATGGATCCCTCAGAATTAAAATCGGGTAAAATTCTCAGCAGTAAAACAGATCCAGATCTTGGAATTACTACATTGAAACTATCTAATGGCGCTACCGTAATATTAAAACCTACAAATTTCAAAAATGATGAAATTATTTTCAAAGCTTTTAGCAAAGGGGGGCATTCTCTTGTAAAAGACCAGGATTATTACTCTGCAAGTAATGCAGCAAATATTGTTGCACAAAGTGGTGTTGGAGATTTTTCGGCTATACAGCTTGGCAATATGCTTAAAGGAAAAAACACTTCTTTATCGCCTAATATTGGATTATACAGTGAAGGGCTTAATGGAACAACCATTCCAAAAGAAACCGAGACATTATTGCAGTTAGTGCACCTGTATTTTACTTCTCCGAGAGATGATAAAGATGCGTTTGATTCGTATAAAACCAGGCAGAAACAACTTTATGCCAATTTGTTAGCTAATCCCCAGATATATTTTAGTTCTGAATTTCAAAAAATAATGACCCGGAATCATCCAAGAGCCGGTGGTCTTCCCAAATCTGAAGATTTTGATAAGATAGACCTGGAAAGAAGTATTCAGATATATAAAGAAAGATTCTCAAATGCCAGTGATTTCACTTTCCTGTTTGTTGGCTCGGTAGATGAAGAAACGATAAAGCCTTTGTTGGAAAAATATATCGGCAGCCTTCCTTCAAGTCCGAAAAAAGAAACATTTAAAGATCTTGGAATCAGGCCGCCTCATGGTAAAATTGACAAAGTCATTAATAAGGGAGCTGATCCTAAAAGTATCGTTGCTCTTGTTTTCAACAAACCGGTTCCTTACAATTCTCATGATGCTTATGTGCTTAAAAGCCTGGCCGATGTTATGAACATCAAGCTTATTGAACAACTGAGAGAAGAAAAAGGAAGTGTTTATGGCATTAGTGCATTTGGGAACATAGGTAAGATCCCCTATTCATCCTCAAATTTCACTATTACATTCCCATGTGCTCCTGAAAACGCCGATACTTTGACCCAGGCTGCTATAGAAGAATTAAAAAAGATTATTACATCCGGTGTGTCAGCTGAAGATTTAGAAAAAGTAAAAGAACAACAGAAAAGAAAACTGGAAGTTGATATGAAACAAAACCAGTTTTGGATGAACAACCTTTCTGAAGCATTATACTACGGCAATAATCCTTCTGAGATTTTGAACCGTGAAAATATGGTTACCGAGCTAAACTCTAAAATGATACAAGATATTGCCAAAAAATATATCAATCTCAATAACTTTATCAGGGTTACTTTAAAGCCTGAACAAACAGGAGACCAACCCAAAAAAGCTTTTTAGAATTGTCTGATGCTATTTTTGCCTGATGAAATTCCTCAAACTAATAGGCGTTTTCCTGATTTTATTTTTTGCTATTGCAATTATTCTTTCATTGATATTGCCCGTTCATCAAACTATTGAAAAAAACACGGTCATAAATGCTCCTGCATCCGAAGTATATGATCAGTTGGTAAAATTGAAAAACTTCAACAATTGGTCGGTTTGGAACAATCATGACTCCTCGATAAAAATTACTTATGGAGGAATTGACGGAACAATAGGCGCCACAACCTCCTGGTCCGGTGACCCTGCTATTTCAGGAGATGGAAAAATCGAAATAGCTGAATTAGAACCAAATAAGAAGATAGTTCAGGATGTGCAATTTATAAGCCCTAAAAAAGGAAAGGCGGTTTCCATTTTTTTACTTGATGACAAAAACGGCATCACAACAATTACCTGGAAATTTAAAATGTTCACTCCCAGGCCCTGGAATATTTTCAATTTGTTTTATAGCATGGATAAGCAAATGGGAAAAGATTTTGAAGATGGATTATCAGCCTTAAAAAGGAGTGCCCAAAAAGACACCGCTGCTACAGTTGATGCTTACAAACCTGTACAGCTGAATTTTCCGGCCACAACATTTGCTGCAATAAGACAGGTTGTAAAGTTTAGCGATATCGGCTCTTTTTATGGCAAACATCTCCCGGTTCTTTATGAAGAAACAAACCGTTTACAAATTTCAGCAGGTACTCCGTCCGGACTATATTATTCCTGGGATGAAAAAAATCAACAGACAGATATGGCAACTGCATTACCAGTTCCTTCAAGAACAAGCATCGATAATGCAATTATTAATATTATAAGTATACCTGCTTCCAAAGCGGTTGTTGCTAATTATTACGGCTCTTATGATCATATCAAAGATGCCTATAATAGTCTTGACAAATATTTTAAAGAAAACGACCTGAAACGAAAAATGCCCGTTATCGAACAATATGTTTCGGGTCCGCAATCGGAAAAAGACACTTCAAAGTGGCTTACCAAAATTGTTTACCTGGTCGATTAATATTTATTCCACAAGGCTGAAGAGGTACTTGTGCCTCAAAAACTACTTTACTTTTCAAGCATTTACACCTACGTTTTTAAGTGGGATCTGAGCCGGTTTTTATCTCATCCAATCCCTTATTTTTGCCGCAAAGGGTTAGTATGAAATTGTCTCATTTAGCTGAAACATTGATCGGCTCCGAGATTGTAAAGCTTGGAGGTGAAATCAGGGAAAAAATCAGGCAGGGAGAACGTATTTACAACTTCACTGTTGGCGATTTTGACCCTTCAATTTTTCCTATTCCTAAGGAACTGGAAGATGGAATTGTAGATGCTTACCGAAAACATTTTACTAACTATCCCGCAGCAGAAGGAAACCTTGACCTGAGGGAAGCGTTGGCTTCTTATATCAAGGATGAAGAAAAACTTGATTATGGCATCAATGAAATATTGGTTTCTTCAGGAGGCAGACCTTTGATATATGCAGCTTTCAGAGCTATCTGTGATAAGGATGATAAAGTTATTTATCCTGTCCCCAGTTGGAATAACAATCATTATACTCACTTCGTCAGCGGTGGACATATTGTAGTTGAAACAAAAGCTGAAAATAACTTCATGCCAACTGCCGATGATATTCGTCCGCATATTCAAAAAGCAACATTAATCGCTTTATGCTCTCCGCAAAATCCCACAGGTACAACTTTTAAAAAAGAGATTCTCGAAGATATCTGTGATATGGTGCTGGAAGAAAACAAACGAAGAGGAGAGGGAGATAAAAAATTATTTGTGATGTATGACCAGATGTACTGGAGACTTACTTATGGAGATACAGTACATTATGATCCGGTTTCATTAAAACCGGCAATGAGAGATTACACAATTTATGTTGATGCGATCAGCAAAGTGTTTGCAGCTACGGGAGTAAGAGTAGGTTGGGCATGGGGACCATCGGGTGTTATACACAAAATGAGAATGATTCTGACACATGTAGGTGCATGGGCGCCAATGGCTGAACAAAAAGCAGTGGCGACATTTCTCGGAAAAAAAGAAAGCATAAACCATTTTCTAACCCATTTTAAGACAGAACTGGAAATAAGGCTAAGAAATATATATAATGGCTTAACTGATTTAAAAAAGGAAGGCTTTCCTGTTGATGCGATAGAACCCGAAGCTGCCATTTACCTCACTATTAAAATTGATCTTACCGGCAAAAAAACAGCTGAAGGCGTTGTTCTTGCAAATCAAAGCGATGTAACTACTTATTTGCTCAACAACGCCGGCCTTGCAGTGGTGCCATTTTATGCTTTTGGTGCAGATAGAATCTCGCCATGGTATCGACTTAGTGTTGGAACCTGTAAGAAAAATGAAATTGGAGAAATGATTGACAAACTGAGAGGTGCATTGCAAAAACTATCCTGAAATAATCACCAGGGATTAGTTCTTGTTGACAAAAAAACGAAAGGGTCTTAATTGGATTTGCAAGGCTTCTTTAAGAATTTTCCTTGAATCACTTGTAATTTTATTTCTATCAACCAGTTCATTTGCCAGGCAAAACTGCTCATCAGAGTCTACGCAGGATAAAATAAATTGAAGGCTCTCAACCTCATGTTCAATGGCCTGTTCGCTCATGAACTCGTTCTTGAATAGAATAAAAAGACTGCGGTTAGTATTTTTCATGAATAAACAGGATTAATAACCTGACATACCCTTGTGACTCGGGCAACCACAATTTTTCCCTCCTTTACCGGTTCCCGAGTAATAGTTCTTATTACATCCGGTTACAACCAGTAATCCTGCTAACAACAGCAGCACAGCTATTTTGTTGAGTATTTTCATAAAATGATCAATTACCAAATTAAAACTATTTTACAAGGAAAATAGTATTCTGTTGCAGGAAATAGGTCAAAAAATTAACACTAATCAGGAATTTGAAGGGAAAAATGCCCAAAAAGAGCCAATAACAAAGGGAAAATTCCGCATTTTGGTGGCGCCCCTTGATTGGGGTCTTGGGCATACTACACGATGCTTCCCGATAATCAGACAATTGATTCAGGCAGGACATGAAGTATGGTTGGCCGGAAACAAATCACAAAAAATACTTTTTGAACTTGAATTTCCTTCTATTCAGGTCCTTTCTTTAAATGGATATGGAATAAGATATTCCACTAAACAAAGAAGTTTAAAATGGAAGGTGTTGTTCCAGTTGCCCAAACTGAGGAAAAATATCCGCTTCGAACATAAGTGGCTAAAAGAAACTCAGGCAAAAAATAATTTTGATCTTGTTATCAGCGACAACAGGTATGGCTTGTATCATAGCTCTTTACCATCGATTTTTATTACACATCAGCTAAAGATCAAAAACCCGCTTGGCAGATGGGCTGAGAACTGGTCACAAAAAATTAATTACAGGTTTATTAATCGTTTTTCCGAATGCTGGGTGCCGGATTTTGAAAATAAAAATCAATTAGCAGGTGAGTTGTCTCACCCGCAATCCCTTCCTGCAATTGCTGTACGCTATTTAGGCACATTAACGAGATTTCAAAAAAAGAACACCCCTGTTATAAAAGATCATCTTTTGATTATTATTTCCGGCCCGGAACCTCAACGAACAATCTTCGAAAAAAAAATCATAAAGGATATTGCTCATTACAATGGAACCGCTACCCTTGTGAGAGGTCTTCCAGCCAATGAATCAATAATTCCTTCAACAAACATGCTGAAGTTTCATAATCATTTACCGTCTGCAGATCTGGAAAATGAAATGGCTACCGCTGAATTTGTTATAAGTCGTAGTGGTTACAGTACAATTATGGACCTTGTAGCCATGCAGAAAAAAAGTATCCTTATCCCTACTCCCGGTCAAACAGAGCAGGAATATCTTGGAAAATTTCTGATGGATAAAAGAATAGTTTTTTCCATGAACCAAAATGAGTTTACGCTGAATCAAGCTTTAGAAAAAGCAAGCATTTTTGATTACAACCTGCCAGCAATTGATAATAATACAGATTTTAACCAGCTTGTGGTAGCCTTTATGACTAAATCAAAGAAGTAAATTAATCTAATGTTGCCTTAGGATAATCAAAGAACAAAAACTCCTTTTCAGCATTTTCAAAGTCTTTCCATTTATCACATTTTGCCGTTACAGCAAATATACCGCAGGTAGGAATATTATCAATTCTTGCATCAGTGAGCTGATTGGCGAAATCTGTAATCCCGGGATTATGAGAAAATATGGCTACGCTGTTACAATCATTTCCAATATCAGTTATTACAGATAGAAAGATCTCCGGTTCTGCCAGGTATAATTTTTCTTTGAAATCAATATTTCCTTTTTTATAGTTAAAAGTCTCTGCGAAGATTTTTGCGGTTTTAGCGGCTCTTTTGGCCGGGCTGGAAATAAACACATCAATATTGATCTTTTTGTCAAGCAGTCGTTGGGCCATTACAGGAGCATCTCTTTTTCCCCGATGATTTAACGGCCTCTCAAAATCACTTAAAGATGGATCAGCCCAATCGCTTTTTGCATGTCTTACAAGGAAAACCGTCTTCATTTTTTTCGAGGTAAAAATATTAATATCCCCTTACATTTTTTCCTTCCATGTAATTCATAAAGGCCTTGTTCACAACCTTGTTCCCCCCTGGTGTAGGATAATCACCTGTAAAGTACCAGTCGCCCAGATTATTAGGACAGGATTTATGAAGGGATTCTATGCTTTGGAAGATAACATCAACAGGAATTGTAATATCCGCAGGAGTTATCAGTTGAGCAATTTTGGCAGATATTTCTTCAGCAGTGAATTGTTTATATAGCTGCTTAACTACATTTTCGGTATGCAGTTGATTATTTCTCTGGAGTGTTTTACACCTGTCAAATAATTCTTTCAGGCAATCTTCTTTATCTCTCTCTTTCATTAATTCTACAGCTGCATTAAATGCAATAAAGTGACCCATCTTGCTCATGTCAATTCCATAACAATCCGGATAACGGATCTGGGGTGACGAAGAAACGATCACAATGCGTTTGGGTTTCAGCCTGGAGAGCATCCTGATAATACTTTCCCGTAAGGTGGTACCCCTCACAATGGAGTCATCAATTACAACCAGTGTATCTTCCCCCGGTCTTACTGTACCATATGTAATATCATAAACGTGTTGCACCATTTCATTACGGCCTGCATCTTCCGTAATAAAGGTCCTCATCTTCACATCTTTTATAGCTATCTTTTCAATCCTGATCTTACGATTTATCATTTCACTCAACTTCTCCTCATCATATTCCTTTTCCCAACTCATTATTCTCTCAATCTTCACTTTGTTCAGGTAATCTTCCATACCCTTCAACATTCCGTAAAAAGCGGTTTCTGCTGTATTAGGAATAAAAGAGAAAATTGTATTCTTAAGATCATGATCAATGCTATTGAGCACCTGTTCACTTAAATGATAACCGAGAGCAATTCTTTCCCTGTATATTTTTTCATCACTCCCTCTTGAAAAATATATTCTTTCGAAACTACATGCCTTTCTTTCTTTTGGAGGTAATACCTGGGCCAGTTCATAAGAACCTTTTTCATCTACAATCAATGCCTGTCCCGGCATTAATTCCTTTACTTCATTTTCCCCCACATTGAAAGTCGTTCTGATAGCTGCCCTTTCTGAAGCTGCAACTATTACTTCATCATTAATATAATAGTAAGAGGGGCGGATACCATGTGCGTCCCTGAAAACAAACCCAATGCCATTTCCCGTCATTCCTCCCACATGAAATCCTCCATCCAGTAATGACAGTGTTTTTGAAAGCACTTTTTTAATATCCATATGCTCAGGCGATGCTTCATCTTCTTTGCAAAGAAATGTGTGCATCAACTCTATCATGGCGGCAAGATCACTGAATCGGACAGTATGATGAGGCTCCTTTCCTGTTAAAGCAAACAGTTCATCTGAATTTACGATATTAAAATTCCCTGCTAAAGCAAGGTTTCGTGAGGGAATAGTGTGATGGTTCACAAAAGGATGACAGTATTCCAGTTTGTTCTGTCCCTGTGTGCCATACCTTAAATGCCCGAGCATTATCTCACCCAGGAAATCAACATGGCCTTTCATAAGACCCGGATAATTCTTAATACCAGGATGATATTTTTCTAACTCATCTACTCCTTTTCCGATCTGCTGAAAAATATCTGCGATGGCTTGTGTGGCATTGCTGCGTATGCGATGCATGAAAGGATATCCAGGCTCCACATCTAATTTTACAACGGCTAAACCTGCACCGTCCTGACCCCTGTTGTGCTGTTTTTCCATCAGCAGGTACAGCTTATTAAGTCCCCACATCACCGTGCCATACCGTTTCTGGTAGTAAGAAAAAGGTTTCCGGAGCCTAATGAATGCAAGTCCGCATTCGTGTTTAATCGGGTCACTCATGGAAGGCGCAAAGGTACATGATTAAATCTTACTTTTTTGTCCTGTCTTATTAAAGAAGTCGGGTTATTCAAGCGGAATGATAACTGTAACCGCACATTCTTTGCCGGGACTTGCGTTGATCTCAAGCTTCCCGTTAAATAAAGCAGCCCGGTTAGCAATATTATTGAAACCCAGTCCTTTCCGGTAATTGACTGTGTCAAACCCTTCTCCGTCGTCGTTTATCATTAGTATCACATATTCTGCATCTGATTGAAGTCTGATATGGATTGAATGTGCATGTGCATGTCTGATAATATTGCTTACCTGTTCCTGTACGATACGGAACAGCATGAGCTTCATATTATCAAGCAAGGGCTCTTCATTAAAATGCCGGTGCAAAAATTCTATTTTAAAAGGATAGGCCCTTTTTAAAGAATCACACAGATCCTGAATCGATTCTATTAACCCGAGGTCCCCTAATGTTGGGGGAACCAATGATTGTGACATTTGTCGTATCTCATCAACTATAGAAGTAAGATTTTTATGTGAGAGATTGATCATTTCAAGCACTTCCCCCGATGCCTTCTCACGGGCAACCTCAAGATAAAGACGGGTTGTATTCAGGTGTTGATTAATATTATCATGTAACTCCTTTCCTATTTCCTGCCTCTCTTTTTCCTGGCCATCAATGGTTGCCTGTGTGATCTGTTTTTGCTTTTGAATTTCCTGTTCTATAAGTTTCTGTGCCAATTTTTTCTGTTCAGTAATATCTGTAAACGAGCAGATCACATTCAATAAATTACCTGCAGCATCCAAAACGGGTTCAGCATTTACCAAAAGCCAGATTCTGTCTCCAGTTTTTGGCCTAAAGACTCCCATTACAATATCTCTTACAGGTTTTCTTGTTTTAATTACTGTTGGAACAGGATGCTGATCCGGGGGAAAATATTTTCCATCTTCATGTATCACATTCCATCTTGGGTCAAAAGAAGTTTTTCCCAGAAGTTGATCTTCTGTTAAACCCAGCATATCTAATGCAGCATTATTACAAACAATCATTTTCCCATCAGGATCCTGAAGAATTACTCCTTGTTTCAGATTAAAGATCAGGCTTCGGAAATATTGTTCGCTTTGACGAAGCTTATCTTCAGTCTCCTTTCTCTTGCTATCATCTGAAAAATAAACAATCATTGATTTAAAGAGGGGATTATCAAGCAGGTTATGTGCCCTTATTCTTGTCCAGGTCCACCCTTTAGTTGCATGTTTTAACTTAAGCACCAGATAGTTTACAACCGACTCCTTTTTAAGCTCCCTAATAAATGCATCAATGGCCTGCGGAAAATCATCAGGATGCACAAATTCAAACAGATCATGTCCAAGTAACTGCTCTGTGTCATAGCCCGATATTTTTTTTAAAGAAGGGCCACAATAGATAATTTTACCTTTTTCATCTGTCATTATAATACCATCAAGAGACTGGGAGATCAGCCCCCGGTAAAAAGCTTCACTCTCTTGTAGTTTTGCCTGTACTTTTTTTCGTTCAGTAATATCTTTTCCAACTCCTAGGATTCCAATTTGATTTCCGAAATCGTCCCGAAGAAGTGACATTGTGAAAAGCAGGAACCTCTTTTCCTTACTTGAATCAGACAGTATCATATCCCCTTTCCAGATCCCTTCTTTCTGGACAATTTCAATTACCTGTGAATATGTAAATGGACTAAAATCGGGGTTTATAAAATTTTCGAGTGGTTTCCCTTTTGCATCATTTTCCGATACTCCAGTAAGCTTTTGAGTTGTGTGATTCCATGAAGTTATATTTCGGTTCAGATCGGTGGTAAAAATCAGGTCTGTGACATTGTGGAGTATCCTCGCCTGTTCTTTTAATCTCTCTTTACTTTCAATCAAAGCTTCTTCAGTTTTTTTTCGAAGTGTATCATCATAGAGATATATAACCAGTCCCTTTACAAATGGAGTTTTCATCAGGTTATGCCCTCTTACAATACACCACACCCATCTGTTCTCTTTGTTCAGAAGCCTGATCGATATGTATTTTCTTACCGGAACTTCCATTAACTCTTCCATGAATGCGCTATAGGCAACTTCTCTGTCATCAGGATGAGCAAAATCAAATGTTAGCCTTCCGGATAATTCTTCCGGTGAAAACCCCAGGATTTTTGTAATGGATGGAGATGAAAACTTTATGACCCCTTTTTCATCAGAGATGATAATACCATCAAGTGAATTCGAAAAAAGATTCCGGTAAAACAATTCACTTTCAGTAACACCTGTTTCAGTTCCAATAGCCTGGATATATGGGTAGCTATTTTTTTCATAATTACAGAAGACGAATTCCCATTTCATTTTCCCCGGAACGTTCAGCATTCTGCAGTTACATTCGACATTTATAACTTGCCCGGGAAATTGCCGACAACTCTCAATAACAGATCTTAGTTTTTCCTGATCGTCATTTAAAATAATTGAGGCGGATACATTCTTTACTTCATGAGTTGGGATATGAGATCTTTTATAAAAAAGAGGATTGGCATACATAAAATTTCCATCCAGATCAATCAGCAAATAAAAAAACTGAGTTGATTCGTTGAAATAATTTATGATATGATCTGGATGTCCGGGAATAGTCATTCTTTCCGGTTAAAAGGTATGCGGTAAAAATAACTCAATAATTATTTTCTGAAACCGGTATTTTACCTGTTGAAACATGAAAAAGCCGCTATTATTTAGCGGCTTTTCTGAATTATTTTAAATAGTTAGAACCCTTTGGTTTCTGTTGAATATTTCTGAATCAACGGACATTCTTCAGCAGTATCAGGATCAACCATTATATAATATGAGGCAAGCTTGTTTTTAAGCCATTTATCCAGCACCTTACTCTTTTTTTCTTCCAGAGCTACCTGTGCAATTTTATTATAATCATCGTGAAGATTCATTCGGTGTGGCTCAGATCTTGATTTCAGGTAAATGATCCTGACGCCTTTTTTACCCTGCTCATCTTCAAACTCAGCAGGCTGAGATATTTCACCCACTTTCATTTTGCTGATGATACCTACCATTTCCTTATCTAATAAATCAATCGTAACATATGGAGCCCCGTCACGATTAAGAATAAACGGGCCTGCATATTTAGCTGTTTCATCATCACTATATTTCGAAGCTGCCTCGTTGAAACCAATTGTTTCTGAAATAATTTTGGATCTTATAGTATCAAGTTTCACTATAGCATGATCGATCTCATTTTTTGTTATCGGGGGGATCCTTAGAATATGCCTTACGGTAATTTCATCTCCATTCTTCTCAACCATCTGTATCAGGTGGTAACCAAATCTTGATTTAACCGGGCTTGACACCTCTCCTTCTTTCAATCTGAATGCGGTTGACATAAATACGGGGTCCCAGCTTTTTTCGTTTCTGTTTATCTGGTATAGCCCTCCTCTATCCTTACTGCCTGGGTCTTCCGAAATATTTTTAGCAAGCTGCTCAAAGGAAATTTTACCTGACTCAACCTGGCTTTTATAATTATTCATTTCCCCGATAATATATTCTTCAATATCCCGGGAAGCTTTGGGGTATAAAACTATCTGGCCAACTTCAAGTTCTGATTCAAAAAAAGGAAGACTGTCTTTTGGAATATTATCGAAGAACATCTTTACTTCATTAGGTGTCATTCTCACATTATCGACAATTTTCCGTTGCATGGCAGCTGCCAGTTTTTGTTCTTTTACCGACTCTCTTGCATCATCTTTTATCTGGTAAATTGTTTTTCCTGCAATAGCTTCCAAGTCCTCTTTAGTACCGAATTGGCGTATATAAACCCTGATCCTGTTATCCAGGTCAGCTTCAACTTCCTCATCGGTTACGGGCAATGAATCTTTTTGCGCCTGCAGCATTAGAACTTTAGAAATAATTGCCTGCTCCATCAGGAGGCATTCTCCGTTTTCAGGTATAGTTCCTCCTTGTCGTGCTATATCAGCGATAGAATTCTTAATCTCAGATAACAGGATGATCTTGTCACCTACTATTGCAATGATTTTATCTGCAACTACTTTTTTAGGCTGTGCCTGTGCTCCCAGCAAGAAAATGAAAAGTGAAAAACAAACAGTTAGTGTTTTTTTCATATTACGCATACATTCAAAAGTACTTCTCCCTCAAAATATTCACCAGATTACCCCCTGTATTTAACAAAAGTTTTCGGGATTTAACTCATCGGGGTATATCTCAAAATTTGATTCAGAAATTAAAGCGTTCTTTTAACTTCCTCTTCCTCGTAAGCTTCGACCACATCTCCGACTTTTATATCACTGAAATTCTTAATGGTAAGTCCACATTCCATTCCGGTTGAGACATCTTTTACATCGTCTTTAAACCTTTTTAAAGAGCCTAATTCTGCGCTGGCTCCTTCACCAATCGGGTAAATCACAATACCATCCCTGATAAGGCGAACTTTGGAATCCCTTTTGATCCGTCCATCCAGAACATAACAACCAGCTACAGTCGCTTTATCAAACTTGAACACCTCCCTGATTTCAACATTCGCAATAATCTTTTCCTGAACCTTTGGCTCCAACATACCTTCCATTGCACTCTTCACTTCTTCTATGGCATTGTAAATGATTGAATACATTTTGATTTCAATCCCAGCATTTTCGGCCAATTTAGACGCCTGTAATGATGGGCGAACGTTAAACGCAATTACGATCGCATCAGATGCTTCCGCCAACACAATGTCACTTTCGTTGATCTGTCCCACCCCTTTATGGATAACGCTTACCAAAATTTCCGGGGTTGAAAGTTTTTGTAGTGAGTCACTAAGGGCTTCCACTGAACCATCCACATCACCTTTAATAATAACTTTCAGTTCTTTGAAACTACCGAGGGCCAAACGGCGACCGATCTCATCAAGTGTAATATGTTTTTTCGTTCTTATGCCTTGCTCCCTTAAAATCTGTGCTCTTCTGTTAGCAATAGATTTTGCCTCACTTTCATCTTCATAGACCTTAAATTTTTCACCTGCCTGAGGAGCTCCATTCAAACCAAGTATTACCGCTGGTGCAGAGGGACCTGCTTCATCCATTTTTTTATTCCGTTCGTTGAACATAGCTTTTACTCTACCATAGTATTGCCCACTCACAATCAAATCTCCCTGGCTTAATGTACCATTCTCTACCAGTAGCGTAGCAACATACCCTCTTCCTTTGTCCAGTGAAGCTTCAATAATAGTACCTGTAGCCTCTCTTTCGGGATTTGCTTTTAAATCCAGAAGTTCAGCCTCCAGCAATATTTTCTCTAATAGTTTGTCAACATTAAGACCCTTTTTAGCTGATATTTCCTGGCTCTGGAATTTACCACCCCATTCTTCCACCAACAGGTTCATTTGAGAGAGCTGTTCATATATTTTTTGAGGATTAGCCCCGTCTTTATCAATCTTATTAATTGCAAAAATCATGGGTACTCCTGCCGCCTGGGCATGGCTGATTGCTTCCCTTGTTTGTGGCATTACTGCATCATCCGCCGCAACTACAATAACGGCTATGTCCGTTACTTTAGCACCTCTTGCCCTCATGGCCGTAAACGCTTCGTGACCCGGTGTATCAAGGAAAGTAATTTCTTTTCCATTAGGAAGCTCAACCTGGTACGCTCCAATATGCTGGGTAATACCTCCTGCTTCCCCGGCAACAACATTTGCATTTCTTATGTAATCAAGCAATGATGTTTTACCATGGTCAACGTGGCCCATAATTGTAACAATGGGTGAACGGTGCTGCAGGTTATCGTCTCCGTCATCTCCTTCTTCTTCCTCTTCCTCAATTTCCATCTGCTTCTCCATATCAATAAATTCCACATCATATCCAAATTCACTGGCCACCAATTCTATAACTTCTGCATCAAGACGCTGATTGATAGAAACCATTATTCCAAGACTCATACACTTACTGATCACATCTGCAAAACTCACATCCATCAGGTTTGCTAATTCACTTACGCTGATGAATTCTGTTACCTGTAGTTTGTTATCATCAACAAGTTCGCCTTGTGCATCTGCCATCTCTTGTCTCTTTTCACGACGAAGCTTTGCTTTCAGGCTTTTACCCTTACCTCCGCCCCCGGCAAGCTTTGCCTGGGTTTCCCTGATCTTATCTTGTATTTCTTTTTCGTCAATTAGTTTTTCTTCACGACGGGTATGCCGATTATCTCTGCGTCCGCCGCCAGATCGTCCACGATTAAAGTCCCCTCCTTGTTTCTTATTATCATCCCTATTTATAAAGACATCTCTCTTAACTTCTTTTTTCTCAATGGGAATTCTTTTCCGCTTTCTTTTTTCTTCCTTAACAGGTCTTGTATCCGACTTTGCAGGAAGATCTATCTTTCCTAATATTTTGGGGCCGGATAATTTGCTGATCTCAATATTTTCTACAACCGGGGCTGATTCTTTTTCTGTATCAGGTTTTACTTCTTCTTCAACCGGCTTTACTTCCTCTTCTTCTTTTTTGGTTTTCTTAGCTTTTGTTTTAGCTGGCTTCTCTTCTTCTGCGACAGGTTCATCTTTTTTGGCTTTAGCTACTTTCTTCGGTCTCGTTGAAGAATCTATCGCTGATAAATCAATCTTATTAACCACCTTAGGGCCTTCTATTTCAGGAGATTCCAGGCGAACTACTTCTTCAGGTTTTTCCTCTTCTTTCTTTTTTCCTTTTGCTGGTTTTTCTTCTTCTGTAGCCGTAGCCTCTTCCTTTTCTTTCTTAGTTGATTTGGAGGTCGCTTTCTCTTCTTTTTTGAAAACAATCTCTTCTTCTTCTTTTTTCTTTTTTGTTTCAGCCGGGCCGCCTTTAGGCAGTTCCAACTGATCGCTTTTCATTTTTGCAGCCTTATCGCTTTGAAACTCCTGTTGAAGAGCCCGATACATATCCTCAGTGAGCTTTGAAGTTGGCTTCAAATCATCTTTCGAGAACCCCTTACCTATCAAAAAATCGACAAGAGTGTCCTGGCCAATGTTAAACTCTTTGGCTGCTGCTAATAATCTTGGAAGTTTTAATTCTGGCATTTAAAAATTTTAAGTCTGATAAGTCTTTCAGTCCGGGTGGTCAGTAATCTCATATCAGCCATGGCAATTATCTGACCATTTTGACATATATGACTACTGACTACACATTATTCTTTTTCAAATTCTTCTTTCAATATTTTCCTAACCTCGTCTATTGTTTCTTTTTCCAGGTCGGTTCTTCTTTCCAATTCTTCCGGTGTTAACGACAATACACTTCTTCCAGTATCACATCCAACCCTTTTTAATTCATCTATGACCCATGTTTCAATCTCATCACTGAATTCCTCAAGATCAATATCAAATTCTTCCTCTTCACCTTCATTATCCCTGTAAACATCAATTTCATATCCTGTAAGTTCACAGGCAAGTTTAATGTTTACGCCTCTGCGACCGATCGCTAAAGAAACCTGGTCAGGCTTCAGGTAAACATTTGCATGTTTATTTTCCTGATCCAGTTCCATACTTGTAATCTTTGCAGGTGTCAATGATCTTTGAATCAATAACTGAATATTATTTGTCCAGTTGATCACATCAATATTTTCGTTTTTAAGTTCTCTTACAATACCATGTATCCTGCTTCCTTTCATACCCACACAGGCGCCAACAGGATCGATACGATCATCATACGATTCTACTGCCACCTTGGCTCTTTCTCCCGGATCCCTAACAATTTTTTTAATAACTATAAGACCATCAAAAATTTCAGGTACTTCTATCTCCAGCAATTTGGCCAGAAAATCCGGTGAGGTCCTTGAGAGAATAATTACCGGATTATTATTTTTCATATCTACTTTCTTCACAACAGCCCTTATACTTTCACCCTTCTTGAAATAATCCTGCGGTATCTGTTCGCTTTTGGGTAATATCAATTCGTTTCCTTCTTCATCAAGAAGTAATATTTCTTTTTTCCAGACCTGGTAAACTTCTGCACTGATGATTTCACCGGTTCTGTCGCCGTATTTTTTAGCCAGTACATTTTTCTTTAAATCGCTGATACGGCTTGCAAGGGTTTGCTTGGCTGCCAAAATTGCTCTGCGACCAAAATCGAGCAGGTCAATTTCTTCGTACAGTTCTTCTCCTACTTCAAAATCCGGCTCTATCCGAACGGCATCTGAATAAGCAACCTGCGAAAGCGGATCTTCAACCTGCCCATCTTCTACGATCATTCTTCTGCGGATGATCTCCAAATCTCCTTTCTCCGCATTAACAATCACATCAAAATTTTCATCACTTGTATATTTCTTTCTAAGTAACGTTTTGAAAACATCTTCTACCACTTTCATCATTGTGGGACGATCAATATTTTCCGCATCCTTGAAATCCTGGAATGCCTCTATCAGGTTAATACTTGCCATAAGACAAAATTTTTAATCCCTTTTAATTTTAAAATTTAGTTTGAATTTTTGTTGTTTTAATATTCTCTAATGGAATCATGTGTTGAACAATCTCCATTTTTTTTCCTTTTCCTTTTTGTTCTTCCACAACAATTTCCTGTTCGTTAGCACTGATCATTTTCCCTTCCTTCTTATTTCCTTCAGTATCCGTTACCTCAACAAACCGCCCGATATTTTTCAGGTATTGCCTGTGAAGCTTCAATGGTTCATCCAAACCAGGAGATGATACTTCCAATGAAAAATCTCCTCCGGGAAACATGCCCTCACTTTCAATTTGTTTGTAAAGTGTCCGATTAAACTGTACAAGCCTGTCAATGCTTACACCCTGATCGCCATCCACATACACTTTAATATTATTTGTAGGCTTTATCCTCACTTCCACAAGAAACAGATCCGGGTCTTTGCTTATCAGATCAATTACTTTTTTTTCCAAAACCTTTACTTGATGATCCATGTTCGTCTTACAGAAAAGAAGAAGGGAACGGACCTCGTTCCCTTCTTACTTCTATTTCCAAGGCAAAGTTAAGGGAAATAGAAGGTATCATCCAAATGCGGCTTTCCGCTGCCAAAAGGGTTAATAATCCGCTAAACAACCCCTTTTTGCCGGTAATGCCCCGGGAGGTATGCTTATCTTTACAGTGTGAGATACGTTTTAATTGCCATTTTGGTATATATCCTCTACCAGTTCATTTTCAAATTCATTATTCCTGTTTATTTCGCTGCGAGGGATTTTAAAAAGGGGGTTAGAAATATGCAGAATAAAATGAATGAACAATTCCAGCAGCATCAACAAAATGCTGATTCTCCGGGAGATAACAAATCAACCCAATCAAAAGAACCGATCGGGGAGTATATTGATTTTGAAGAAATAAAGTAATTATTTCTTTTTCTGTGAAAATAACCAAGGTAGTAATCCGGGTTCTGCAAATGCTGAATCCCAGCTATTGTGATTTGCGCCGGGATATAGGGTAAACTTTACATTCGCTCCACTCTTTTTTAAAGCATCAACCATTTTTTCAGAATGATATGGTGGCACCACGTCATCTTTGCCGCCATGAAAAATCCACCAGTTAACCTTTTTCATTTTATCAGCAGTTGCGGGATTAGCCCCACCGCATATCGGAAAGGCTGCGGCAAAGATTCCTGGCATACGCCTTACCAATTCGAAAGTCCCCATTCCACCCATTGATAAACCGCCAACATATACCTGGTCTTTCTTCACCATGTAATTATTCAATACAAAGGTTACCAATTCCTGTAGCAAAACCATATAACGATTCGGAGGCCCCTCTTCCAGAAAATAGAATTTTCTGCTACTGGCATCATGCACCCTAAATACATTGGCCCAGTAATCAGTTGCAGGGCATTGAGGGAATATGATAATTGCCGGAAAATTATTTCTGATATCATCTTTTAAAAACAACTTTGAGCCATGTACCAGTTGCTTTTCATTATCTCTGCCCCTTTCACCAGCTCCATGTAAAAAGAAAACAACCGGGTATTGCTTTGTACTATCAAAGTTCAATGGGAATAAAATCCGGTATGGAAGCGTATCACCTCCCTGTACCATCCATTTTTTTTCAAATAATGATTGATCCTGAGATTTTGAAACAAACCCCACAAAGATCATTAGTATAACAATTCCCGCTTTCTTTATCATTTAATAAGTCGTTCTATATAGATTATCAATTTTTCTTCCCTGTTGTTTTTTTAATGGTATCTGCAGCCCATTTGTTTTTTCTAACCAGTTATATAAGTCGTTTCTCAACTGCAGACCGGTTTTGTCCAGATCCTTGTTGCGAATCAGGTTATTCATTTCATAAGGATCCTTCTCCAGATCATATAGCTCATTTATATCCCAAATGCCATTGTATGCTATATACTTATACTTATCTGTTCGAACGGCAAATGTTGTTGGTGTTTGCGGAAATGCCTGTTCCCAATAATACTCATAAAAAACTTTATCCCGCCATGCTATGCTTTCTCCTTTTAACAATGGCAGGAAAGATTGTCCCTGCATTTGTGAAGGCTTCGTAATGCCTGCCAATTCCAGGAAAGTTGGCGCCAGGTCAATATTTAATATCATTTGATTCAGCACTGAATTCGCCTTCACCATTCCGGGAGCCCAAACCAGCATCGGCACCCTCATGCTTTCCTCATATGCATTTCTTTTATCAATAAGTCCATGCTCACCAAAAAGAAATCCATTATCACCCATATAAACAATCATAGTATTATCCTTCAGCCCATTATCTTCCACCCATTTCATTACTGATTGAACACTTTCATCAACTGATAATAAAGTCTCAAGGTATAGATGATAAAATTCATCAAATGGAATTTGACCATGATACATATAATCAACTCCATGCCAGCTATATCGCTGTTCTCTCACCCACCGGGGAATGTCTTTATAATTAACGGGAGTTTTTGGTGGAGTTACGGTGCCAAACTGTTTGCTGCTATCGGTTACAGTCAGATACATTGACTGCGGACTTACAATTGAAAGGTTCTTATACTTACCTGTATGCCTCGGAGCCGGCATAAATTCAGCATGTACTCCTTTATGTGATAAGTATAAAAAGAATGGTTTATCCTTCACAGAATTCATCCAGCCCAAAGCCCTGTTTGTTAATTCATCTGTGATATAATTATCGGCAGGCATTTGCTCTCTCTTTCCATTTATGTTTAAAAGATTCCCGAAATATTTTCCCTGATCTGCGAAACTTACCCACTCATCAAATCCTTTTTGTGGCTCATCCCCATTATTACCCATATGCCATTTGCCCATAAAAGCAGTTTTATATCCTTTCTGCTGTAAGTATTGAGGGAAAAACATCAGGTTGACCGGCATAGGGGCCGAATTATCAACTACAGTATGTGTATGTGCATATTGCCCGGTTAAAATAGAAGCACGGCTTGGCGAACAAAGGGAAGTAGTCACAAATGCATTTTTAACATGAGCTCCTTCTTTTGCCATCCTATCCATTCCGGGTGTTTCTAAACCGGGCACCGCTCCGGTAAAACCCATAAAGTCATAACGATGATCGTCTGACAGAATAAAAATAATATTCATGGGTTTTTGCTTCTTATGCTGAGCAAATACATTGAAGAAGAGAAACAATCCTGAAAAAACAAAAAATAACTTCTTCATAAAAATATCTTTTAAAGTTTCCTGATACTTACTCCATTCAATATCGTTTTACCACTACTACTTTCAAATTCTATATTCAGAGCTTCCCCTTTACTGATGTCAACTATTTTATCTAACGAAACTGCTGTTTGCAAACCAAATTCTTTTTCGAGGTTTAACTCCTGCATCCACAATTCTCCATTCAATTTAATATTAAATACTCTACCTGTGTCCTTTCGTTGAGAATGTGTAAATGGCTCGCTTAATAAAATTGTGACCCTGTATTTACCCAGTGGTAAATCAGCTTTCCACGATATGAGGCCTTCGACAAAAGTCTGAAACAATGGCTCATTATCTGTGTTACGTATCGGCTTGTGAATTCCTTCTCTTATTCCATTCCATGCTGAAGAAGGCCATGTATTCCAGATTTTACCACCAACATAGCCCCATGTTCCTTTGGTATAAGGCTTATCGGGTATCCATTGCTCATCACTTTTTGTATCCGTAAAATAGGTACGGCTTTGACCGGTATTAAAATTTAATTGATACCAGTTTGCATTAGCTGAAAATGTTGTTGTATCAATTAAAGAGTAATTTATTTTTATAACATCTGAGTAAATACCATCCAGTGTCTGACACACAAACCGATTTTCACCATCAGAAACATTAACATCCCACTTAAATTTTCCATTGCCAGATTCTATGTAGCCCAGCTCAATTCCATCCTGATATAGCATTAGTTTTTTCTGATTAGAATAAACGGTTAGAGAAATTATTACCTGATCGGTTTTGTTATTTCTTAGACCTATCCTGTTTAACCAATGCTTGCCCGCTATATATACAAATGGTTTTTTACTC
>DAOLIV010000005.1:0-177045 GCA_035328345.1 Chitinophagaceae bacterium
ACCGGTAAGTGCCCTGTATAAGATTATTGATTACTGTTTGCGCCTGATTAGGAGAAACAATAGTAAAAGTATTAGGACCAGCAATTTTAGTCCAGAGAAAGGAGGTGATGAAACCATCTGGGTCACTCCCATCCCCTGTTTGTGTTAAGCTATTAGTAGGTAGGGTTATATTTCTATCAGGTCCTGCATTGGCAGTCGGAGCTTGATTAGGAGGAGGCGGAGCTCCGCCGGTTTCAAATGCTCCTATGTCAGGGGCCAGACCTGTATACGCTATTCCAACATTCACACCTCCATCAATCAGTTGTAAAGCAGTAGACTTCAGATGCAGAAAACTGATATTTGGGAGGCTGCCATCAATTTGCCGAATAGTGGTTAAGCCTGACGGGTCGGTGTAGAAGTCATTGGTTGATACTGATAGGTCCCAGTTTGAGCAGTTGCCTCCTGAACCACCACAAGCGTTATGATCAGAAACGGCGTAAGCTATGTTTACATTACCACCATTATTTAAAGCAAAATTGTTTTTAAAAATATTTCCTTCGGTATTATCAACTGCAAATCCGGCTAATTGATTTTGAAAGGCGACACAATTGAAAATCTGCATGGCAACCTGTGCATCATTTTTATCAAACCCTCTTTCTTTATTGTCGTATGCAATACAATTCTTTAATACACGGCGGTATTCAGTGGAGGTTATATCTGTTCGTCCGAGCTTGAATCCATTTCCATCACCGGCTACTGCACCGGTGTATACATTATATCCATTATGCCAGCTCCAGCATGAATCAAAAATTATAAATCCGTGATTCATCCAGGCATCAAACCCATCGTCACCATTAAACCAGCTTCGGCAACCTTTCACAATATTTGGATTTGTTGCATCAATAGTAAAGATGTATCCAATACCAAAACCATCTGAATGACCGCCCCCCGAAGCATGATGATAATTATAAGCTGCATCACAATTCAGGATCAGGTTTCCTTTGCTATCATCTTGTAATCCAAACCCATTTTCATTAAAATAAAACTCAAGTTTTTCAAAAAGGCAAAAATTTGCTTTTTCGGCATAGAAACCCCGCCAGATGAACGGATTGTTCGCTGAATCAGGAAGATAATATCTGAAATTTCTGAACTCAATTCCTTTAAAATGAGCATAATTGCCTTCGAAATACATTCCTCCCCGCCAATGCTCCTGATTATTTGTGTATCCGATTGTTGGTGAAAAAACCGGATGTTCGCCTGGATAATTAACCATTACAATCCTATTATTGACTGTTCCGGATCTTCCGACAAGATAGAGTTGTGTCTGGTCATTAAAAAGGTATTGCCCTCCCCGGACAAAAAGTGTGTCGCCGGGTTGCATAAACTGCCATGCTTTATTTGGGCTAAACCACGGCGAATTGATAGTGCCGGAATTGTTATCATTACCATTAGGAGCAATGTATCGATTTGCAGCTACTGCATTCAGAGCGATCAGTAAAAGAGGAAGAATTAAAAATCTTTTCATTTAGTTGGTTTAGTTAGGATATATGGAGTGATTTCTGAATTTGATAAAATAATATGGACTTTGGAGAAGAGAGGAAAATAATCTATTGAAATCCGGTAGGAATGCAATAAAGCAAACGGATGATAAAGTGGTTCGGTTTTTCATTGGATTGGAAATCATTATCGATTATTTCGAAAATAATCTATATAAACACAGATTTGATACCGGTTGATCTTATGTTGATAAAATTGCCAAATATGTGAAGAACTGTTAAGTAAACTTAGAATTATGTCTATCGTGATTCAAGTGTGGAGATAATACGTGCGAGATTAAATTAGCAAAATCCATATCTAGAAACGTTTTGCAAACTGCAAAACATCAAAATATATAAAGTCATTAGCACGTCACAGAAAGGAAAATTAAATGCATGTATCAGACTTTAATATCAGGATTATTTATAGGGATTTTACGATACCGGAATGAAGGCGATGGGAAAGATGTGGATAAATAGCTCATTTTTAGCTAATAGGGTGGTTAGTCGGTTGCAAAAACTCTTTCTGTAAGGCGAGTTGATCAATCTGTTTGAGTAATAGTAAGGTTCATTTCGGGAGCCAGAGCTTTCTCCCCCTAAAACAATTAGTTGATAAAATATTTTTTGAATTTTTGTGCATTATCGTTAATCATTAGTATCTTGGCTTCCAGTTGAATGAAATGGTATTTTTACCATTCATAACTACGAATTCCTCCTAATCCTTCGTTAAGCCCTATTCCACTTAAATCCTTCGCAAAACCACCAAATTCTTAGTTAGGTTGATTGGTATTATTTGAAAAAAATAGCCACTGGCTTAAAGAACCGTATATGAAACTTACTAGCTCGGCGAAATTAATTGCTTGGATTGCAGGACTATCAGGTGTCCTGTTCGTAACATCCTGTGTTGATACCCGAAAGGCAACGTATTTTAATGGGATCAATGATGGAACAAAAACTGTTGATATTTCTGTTCCTGAATCTATTATACGGAAAAATGATATACTTAGCATTTCAGTTACAAGTTTAAATCCAGAGGCAACTGAAATTTTTAATAATCCAAATACAACAGGTGGAACAAATGGAAATCCAGGAAATGTTACCGGGTATTTTGTAAACTCTGAAGGAAATATTCAATTTCCTATGCTGGGAAATATTAAAGTAGAAGGGTTGACCAAGGCACAAATAAAGGAGTCTATCACAAAGAAATTAACAGAGAGGCAGCTACTCAAGGATCCAATTGTGAGTATTAGGTTATTAAATTTTAGAGTTACAGTTTTGGGTGAGGTGAAAAATCCAACTGTTATTCCTGTACCAAATGAAAGAATTTCGCTTTTGGAAGCGATAGGACTTGCAGGAGATCTTACTATTTATGCCAAAAGAGACAATGTGTTGGTAATAAGAGAGGAGAGCGGCCAGAAAATAATAAAACGAATAAACCTTAATTCTAACGAACTTTTAAATTCACCGTACTATTATCTGCAATCAGACGATGTCGTTTATGTAGAGCCAAACAAAGCCAAAGTAGCCAGTGCCGGAAGAAGTGTACAATGGTTGCCGGCTGTTTTTGCTGCAATGTCTTTGGCAGTCGTTGTGGTTGATAGATTGGTTAGGTAGCCAATAAGCTGAAAACTATGCAAGTGATTCAAAAGAAGCAGGTAGAGGCAAAGGAGCCAAACATTTTTAGCCAGATATGGTATAAATATTTTCCATATTGGCCATTGTTTGTGGTACTTCTCCTTATAGCCATGTCGGGAGCCTGGTTTTATATACGATATAAAACTACCCCTATGTATGAAGCTAAAGCAATGCTGCTTATAAAAGATGAAAAGAAAGGTGAGGATGAGTCCAAAATGATGGAACAACTGAATCAACTTTCTTCTAAGAAAATAATTGAGAATGAAATTGAGGTGGTAAAGTCAAGAGAGTTGATGTATAATGTTGCCAAAAATCGTCATTTATACGTTCAATTTTTTCAGAAAGGGAAAATTAAGTCAGTTTGTGCTTATACTACTTCCCCGATTAAAATTCAAGCACGGTTTCCTGATTCTTTAAGGCAAACTGATGAAATTTTCTTTACTGTGGATAGTGCGAAAACCAAGGTTATTATCAATAATAACTCATATCCTTTAAATGAATGGGTAAGTACACCTTTTGGGACATTAAAATTTATACCACAGAATATTGATAAAAGCCCTACAAATGATCCGTTTTACTTTATGCTTACAAACCCTAAGGCGATGGCGGCCGGTTTGGCTTCACGATTGAACGCTACTTCAATAAACAAATTTGCATCTGTAATTGAACTAAAAATAAAAGATGAGAATAATAAAAGAGCAGAGGATATTTTGAATGAGTTAATTGCAGCCTATAATTCAGCCTCTTTAAATGATAAAAATACTTTGGCTTCAAATACGCTATCCTTTGTAGATGAAAGACTAAAATATGTTGCTCATGATCTTGATTCAATAGAAAAAAAATTACAAAGTTATAAAGCCAGCCGAGGGGCCGTGGATATTGGATCTCAGGGGACTTTGTATTTGCAGAATGTAAGTACACTTAACCAACGATTGGGGGATGTTACAGCTCAGCTTGATATTTTGAACCAGGTTGAAAAATATGTGCAGTCAAAAGATAATAATGGATCAATAGTGCCATCAACAATTGGCATGACAGATCCTTTGCTCACACAATTATTGGATAAGCTGAACTCTAAGCAATTGGAGTACGATAGGTTGATCAAGACAACTGGGGAAAACAACCCGATGGCGTTGTCGCTAAAAAAAGAAATTGATCGTCTCTCACCGAGTATTCTCGAAAATGTTCAAAGCCAAAAATTGGGTTTACAGAGTAGCAAAAGTAATATAGATGCTCTGGCAGGGAAATACTCTTCCTTGCTCAGCAGCATTCCACAAAAAGAAAGGGATCTTGTAGAAATCAGCAGGGAACAGAGTATAAAAAGCAGTGTTTATAATTTCCTGCTTCAGAAAAGAGAAGAAACAGCATTGGCGTTATCAGCTTCAATAGCAGATGCAAGAACAATTGATAAGGCCCAGTCTTTTGGTCCTGTAAGTCCCGCAAAAAAGATTTATGCAATGGCCATATTTCTTGCTTTTGCGCTTGGAATAGGTACTGTTTCGGCCACTGAGATATTTAAACGTACTGTTCTTTTCAGACAGGAAATTGAAAAGTTCACCAATGTTCCGGTGATAGGTGAGATTATGTATAACAAATCAAAAGAGCCCATTGTAATTGGTGATGGAAAAAGGACTTTCATTGCAGAACAATTCCGGAATCTCAGAACTTCTTTACCATATATAGGCATCAAAGGAGAAAAAAAGAAATTAATGGTTACCTCAACCATTTCCGGCGAGGGAAAGAGCTTTATTGTTGCAAATCTGGGTGTAAGTCTGGCAATGACCGGAAAAAAAGTCATTGTTCTTGAGTTTGATCTGAGTAACCCGGCCCTTGGCGAAAAATTAAATATCATAACAGATAAAGGGCTTTCTGATTATATCAATGGAGAAGTCAGAAAGGATGAGATAATTCTGCCTGTGCCGGCACAGGAAAATTTATTTATTATCCCTGCGGGTACTATTCCTGATAATCCATCTGAATTGATTACGAGTGAAAAAGTTCCGGAGTTGTTAAATTATTTATCCGTTTTTTATGATTTTATAATTATTGATACAGCACCTGTAGGATTATTGTCCGATGCTTATATACTTACAAACTATTGTGACGCCACTCTGTATGTTGTGCGGCATAAACATACTCCTAAAGTGGCTGTTCAAAGGATTGATGAGAATAATAAGATTAATGAACTGAAAAATATTGCCATTGTATTTAATGGTGTAAGATCGAGAGGGTTTGGTAAAAACGGTTATGGATATGGTTATGGTTACGGATATGGATACGTTTATCAGAATGGCAAGAAGAATAAGGGCAAGCGAATGGATAAAACAAAAGTGGCTTAATTGATAAGGAAGATGATAGTTGTTTTATTAAATAGAATAAAAACAGAAAGATAACAATATAGTAGCATTTAGATTGGATTGAGGAAACAGTAGATGATTTTTTTTATGACTTAGAATTAATCGGTACCCAATGTGACTGAATTGGCGAAGCCGTAACCGTACCTGTGCAAAAACCAGTTAAGGTAAGATTCTTTCAATACTGATGATTAACCGGCAGAAATGTATGTTTTCTGTGCAGTAAATGAATGTATTATTAAACCTGGTTTTATGATTGAAAACAAAAAATGGTATGCTATTTACACCCGTGCCCGTTGGGAAAAAAAGGTGTCGGATGTCTTGAATCGTAAAGGCATAACTAATTATTGTCCACTTAATAAGGTAGTGAGGCAATGGAGCGACCGCAAAAAAATTGTGTACGAGCCACTATTTACGTCTTATGTATTTGTAAACGTATCTGAAAGCGATTTCCTTTCCATAAGAAAGGTTAGTGGAGTTATAAATATGGTTTATTGGCTTGGGAAGCCCGCAGTCATTCATGACTTTGAAATAGAAACAATTAAAAGATTTTTGAATGAGTTTGATAATGTGAGGCTTCAAAAGACCCCAATCAATATATCTGATAAAGTTAAAATTCTTGGTGGACCTTTAATGGCATATGAAGGACAGGTTCTATCTGTTAAAAGCAAAACAGTACGGGTTGCTTTGCCTTCATTAGGATATATGATGTATGTTGAAGTTGAATCAGTAAATGTAGAATTAATTCAATCAGGGCAGACTATTATAAGGCAAACGGAAGATAGTTATCCAATGTACGCTGCCGCCAAATAGTCCTTGATTCATCATTCTGTCAATATCAGTGACATTTTTAATGCACCGCATCAGGCATTACGGTTCTTTTTCTCCTTATGCTAATTTGTAAAGAGTAGTTCCGGATATTCTGAAAGGATTATCTGGAATTAACGTCTTAAAATTTTCAGAATTTATAGAATGATTAATAGTGTGACAAAACCGGTTGATTTTATAAAAAAATTGTTGAACCGGGGACACAGCAGAAGTGTAAATGCAAAGAAGAATATTCTTGCATCTCTTGTTATAAAGGGTTGCAGTATTCTGGTGAGCCTTATTTCAGTACCACTTACACTTCATTATGTAAACCAGGAGAGATATGGAATCTGGCTTACATTGAGTTCTTTGGTTAGTTGGCTGGGTTTTTTTGATATAGGCCTTGGTAATGGATTAAGAAACAAATTCGCAGAAGCAAAAGCAAAGGGTGAAAATGAGCAGGCAAGGGTTTACGTTAGTACCACATATGCAATTTTAATAATTATTATATCAGGAGTTTTACTTCTTTTTTTCTGCATTAATCCCTTTTTAAACTGGTCAAAAATCCTGAACGCCTCTCCAAGTATGGCAGGCGAGCTAAGTCTGCTGGCGATTATTGTATTCCTGTTTTTTTGCCTTCAATTTGTTTTACAATTAATCACAACAATACTGAACGCTGATCAGAAACCGGCTAAAGCTTCTTTTTATAATTTTCTTGGCAGTTTTCTTGCTCTAATAGCAATATTCATTCTTACGAAGACGACTAAGGGGAATTTAATTTATTTAGGATTAAGCTTTACGGTAACACAATTGCTTGTATTAATTTTATCCAGCTTGTGGTTTTATAGCAGGGATTACAGAAAGTATGCACCATCATTTAAACATATCGATTTTAAATATGCAAGGAATCTAATGGCGCTTGGTGTAAAATTCTTCATTATCCAAATTTCTTTTATTGTTTTATATGAGACTACAACTATTCTAATTGCTCAGCTTGTGGATACATCAGCAGTTGCTACATATAATATCGCTTTTAAATATTTTAGTGTAATTCCAATGGTATTTGGGATTATCATGTTGCCGTTCTGGAGTGCTTATACAGAAGCTTATGTAAAACAAGATTTTGGGTGGATTAAATCAAGTATGAAAAGTCTAATGCAGATGTGGCTTGTGTTTTTCATAGGGTCGCTCTTAATGCTGTTTTTGTCAAAGAAGGTGTATGCACTTTGGGTTGGACCAGAAATTAAAATTCCATTTTTGCTGTCAGCTATTATAGCATTGTATATAATGCTCAATGCCTGGAATATGATTTTTTCAATTTTTTTGAATGGTGTTGGGAAAATCAAATTGCAGTTATACATGGGGATTTTTGGATCGTTAATAAACATTCCACTGGCGCTGTTTTTAGGAACACGGATCGGGATTGCAGGAATAATTTTATCAACCTGTATTCTTGGGCTTATCAATGCAGTCTGGTCGCCGATGCAGTACTATAAAATTATTAACGGCACAGCAAAAGGAATCTGGAATAAATAAATTTTTGATGAGAGTTCTATGGTTTTCTGAATCACCGTCTTTGGCCTCCCGGGCTGTAAATGTGTCCGGAGTAGGTCGTGGTTGGATTGAGTCCCTGGAGGAGAAGCTTACTCAAATGGATGATATTGAACTGGCAATTGGTTTTTTAAATGGAGCTGAAAAATCCGGGATTCGGAAATTTGAAATTGGCAATACAAAATATTATTCTATACCCAATGGCAAAGGAAAATGGAAAGCACACTTCGATCGGCATTTTACTTTATTCAATGATGAAAAAATAATAAAGCATAGTCTTGAGATTGTTGAAGATTTCAGGCCTGATATTATTCAGGTATTTGGAACAGAAGATGTTTTTGGATTAATAGCCGGCAAAACGAATATTCCTGTAATTGTACATATTCAGGGATTGCTGACTGTATATACAAGAAAATGGTATTCTTCCGGAATTTCTAAATGGGATTTGATCAGGAGAACTCCGTTTAAGCAATTCCTTCGTGCAAATACTCTTATGCATGATTTTACATATTACAGGAAACGGGCCAAAAGAGAGCAAAAAGTTTTCAAAGCAGTAAATAATTATATCGGGCGAACAGATTGGGATCGTAGAGTTTGTAAAATTCTGTCTCCCGATTCAAGATATTTTTTTGGAAGCGAGATGTTGAGAAAACCTTTTTATGAAGCTAGGTGGAGTAAAACTCCTCAATCGTCAAAGGTTCTGATCTCAACAATCCAGGCAAATATTTATAAAGGACTGGAAACTATTTTGGAAACCGCTGCAATTTTAAAAAGTAATGGAAAGCTGGAATTTAAATGGTTGATAGCTGGTATCACAGAAGGTGATCCAATAGTAAGGCTTTTCGAAAAGAAACTTAATATTAGTTGTAAAGACAATAATATATTTTTATTAGGACGGTTAAAATCAGAAGATTTACTAGCGCAGGAATTGTCAGCAGATGTTTATGTGCATCCTTCACATATTGACAATAGCCCAAACAGCGTTTGTGAAGCAATGCTTCTTGGGATGCCGGTTATTGCAACTTATACGGGCGGTACCGGATCGCTTTTGGAAGATGGAAAAGAAGGTATACTGATTCAAGATGGTGATCCATATTCTCTAGCGGGAGCCATTCTTGATATTTTCGGAAATTTCCAATTGGCCTCGCAGCTTGGAATCAACGCAAGGGGCAGGGCATTAAAAAGACATGATCCAGATACTATAGTAAACGACCTTGTTGAAGTGTACAACAAAGTAGCTTGCTTTAAAAAAGAGACCTCTGCTCTGAAAGTTTCTTAACCAAACTGGTTGTCATTAATTGATTAATCAACTCTAATCGAGTAAAAATCAGGAAGAAAATCGCACCTGTATGAAATTTTTGAGAAAAATGGCTAGGAAGATCAGAAGCCAGTTAAATGCTAAATTTTATTACCGGCGTTGGGTTATTGGTGTCGCAAGAGTGGATATCAAGGAAGTGATCAGGCAAAAAAGATTCGATGCGAATATCACCTGGCTTACGGTTAATAAACTATCAGAGAATTATGCTGATCCTTTTATTCTGAAAACGGATTCGGGGTATGATATCTTTTATGAAAGATATCCCGAAAACGGGGTTGGAGATATATGGTTGATGAAAATTGATGAAAATTTTCAGATAGAAAGCAATGTGCCGATTTTTGAAGATACAATTCACGCCTCATTCCCTTTTTTGTATCGGGAGAATGGGAAAATTTATATGATTCCCGAAACAGCTAGAGAAAAAAAACTGTTCAGATTTGAATATCATGAACACAACAGTACTGTATCTCATAAAGACTTTATATTACATCAATCTATACTTGACCCGACCATACTCAAATACGATGATAAATATTGGTTGTTTGGAGCTAAAAGAGATAAGGAAACCGGCGAAACCTATGAATCGTGGGTGTATACTTCTGAGAAATTGGGAGGTCCTTATAAATCACATCCCGGGAGTCCTCATGTAACAGGATTAGATGGAATTAGAGCAGCCGGAAATTTTATTAAAATTGGAGATGTTATATATAGACCGACACAAAACTGCGAGGAAGAATATGGAAAGTCCATTACAATAAACAGAATTCAAAAATTATCTCAAACGGAAATCAAGGAAGAGTTTTATATGTCAATTTCTATTGACAATAAAATGGCTAAAGATGGCATAATAAAAATACATACAATCAATTCTGCGGGTAATGTTATTGCCATTGATGGGGTTCAAAGAACATTTTCAATAACAAAGCCTTTTAAGCTCTTTAAAAAATTTCTGTCATCAGGAAAATTTTTTTAATCAGTCTTTAATACCGTTTTTTGAACAGTTGAATGAGCCCTGAATTCTTAAGTATAAATTCCGCTCTTTTATAGAGAGAGCTTAAAAATGAACAAATTAGTTCTAAGAATATTTTCGGTATTATTTCCATTTTATCCGTTACTGGCGTATGCCCTGCATTTTGTCACAGACAAGCCATTCAACTTTATTGTGAATATTGCTTTGATCCCAGTAGCCATTATTTGCCTTGGTAAAGCAAGAAAAGGATTGCCGATGTATGTTCTTTTTTTCTTTCTATTTACTGTGTTTCACCTGGTATCTTCTTTTATAAATAATACAATACCCGCTGATACCAACAGGATATATTACATTTTTGCAGATGAAAACTTATTAGCCTGCACCTTTTTTGTTATAGTGGAAAGCACAGTTTTCCCGGAAAAATTTATGGACAGGTTAACTAAGAATATTTTTATAATCGTTGTTATCACACTTATTGTAAGTGTGATACAGATAAAGGCTCCGACTTTTATGTTTAATACCAAGCTGCTTGAAGGCGATCAGCTTGAATTCTGGGGTGATGAAATCAGGAATAATTCGATTTATAGTTTTATTACGACAAATTCTATTGGTATAACATTTCCATTCTTGGTAGCTATATTGCTCAACTATTACAGCACTAAGCAAATTCAATTTCCAATAATTATTTTAAGTGGAATTATTGTTGCTTTTTTGTCAAAGTCCCGTTATGTAATGATATCAGCGATTATCGCAATTTCACAGTTATTCTTCACATCTTCCAGAACTTTTGCCAATAAATTGTCAATGCTTGTAATTTTTGCCAGTTGTATTTATCTGGCAATTCTCGGGGCAGAAGAATCTGGGTTTGACTTAAATAAAATAATTGAAGAAAGGATACTGGAGAAAGATACAGATCTGGGCTCAGCCAAATCGAGAGTACTATCATATGATGTGTTCCTCATGAAATACCCCGAACATCCATGGTTAGGGGTGGGCCCAAAGACGAGACCTGATGTGATTACATTATTGCAAGGAGAGACTCCTGTAATTCACGTAGGTTATTTATGCTATTTATACTATTATGGTGCTGTTGGTTGTTTTTTCCTGTTCACAGCGATAGGTTTAATGTTAAAAAGAGCCTGGACCGTTGGAAAAAAATTTAGTTTTTGGGGCGCATTTTTTGGATTAGTGGCTATGTGTATGGCAAACTTTACACTTGTATATTTCGCTTTTGCCGAGATGGGGGTTGTGGTTGCTATGATATATCTCAGGTACTACAAATTGCAGGAAGAGTCGGAAAAAACAACTATAAGAGCGGTATAACATTTTTAAGATTACTCTGATAGGTTTAATATTTCTTAATTATTTTTTGAGATGAGCTTTATTATTTTCGGAGATATATTCAGTTTCCCTGATGGGAGCGCAGCTACTAATAGGGTTTATACTTATGCTAAGGGTTTGAGGAACAGGGGCGTTAATGTGCATGTGATTTGTTTTGCCAATAATTATCTGGATAGATATGAAGGTGAGGTGGAAAAGATAAAATATTATCACCCTTTTGCGCAAAAAACTCGAAATAAATATTTTATTGTTAGGAGGTGGTTGAATTTGAAAAAGTACGTAAGGACTTATAAGACCCTTAAGCAAATTAATAATGAGGATAAAGTTATAGCTGTAAACAGCTGGACCAATAATCTCCAAACCCACTTGATAATTTGGTTTATTTGCAAATTACTTCGAACAAAGCTGATTGTTGAGTGTAATGAACACCCACTGCGTTATTTCCAGCAGAATTTTTTCAGAAAGCAATTGGGTGGAATTAAATTTTTTATTGAATCTCGTTTGAGTAGTGGTGTCTTCTGTATATCAAGATATCTTGTTGAATTTTATGCGAAAAGGGGGGTAAATCGGAATAAACTTTTACTGATCCCCAGCACTGTTGACCCTACAAGATTTGATAGTGTTGTTGGAACAGAAAGCCCGGTTAGTTATCGCTATATTGGATATTTTGGATCGTTGACTTTCCGGCGGGATAATATTGATATGCTTGTAAATTCATTTTCAGTATTCAATAAAAAGTTTCCTGATGTCAGGCTTGTACTAGGGGGATTTTGTTCGCCAGAACAAAAAAATGAACTAATGAACCTGATTAAAGAAAACAAGATCGAAGGCAGTGTTATTTTATTGGAATATTTAACCAGGCAGGAAATTCTTCAATATGTTTTTCATGCAGATGTACTTGTGCTGGTAAGAAGAAATGACCTTGAGGCAGAGGCTTCATATCCGTCGAAGCTGACAGAATTTCTTGCGACAGGGAAGCCTGTAGTTACAGTTAATGTAGGGGAAGTAACTGATTTTATAGTCGATCAGGAGAATGGATTTGTTATACCTGCTGGCAATATCGATCAGTTGTATAACAAGCTGAATTATATCTTTAATAATTATAGCGAAGCTCAAAGAATTGGGATAAAAGGAAAAGAACTGACATCAGGAGTATTCAATTATAATTTTCAAGCTGGTCGCATACTTGATTTTATCGGGGGTTTATCTTCAGATTCATCAGCTGCTTCAGAGGTTAAACCGGTTTCCTGGGAGTTGGAAAAAGTTGATGATGTGGCCTCTTAAATCCACTTCTTAGAATAATTTATCAAAGAGCATAAAGTATCTCAATATGCTGTTTAACAGTATACATTTTCTTTTTTTCTTTCTTATAGTCACATCACTGTATTTTTCGTTGCCACATAAATTCAGGTGGTTTCTGCTGCTATTGGCGAGTTGTTATTTTTACATGGCATTTATCCCCGTGTATATTTTGATATTAGGGGGTACTATTATCATAGATTATTTTGCTGGGATTTGGCTTGAAAAAACAAATGGGAAAAGAAAAAAGTACTTTTTAATTGCCAGTGTTATCGCAAACGTTGGTGTGCTGGCTGTGTTTAAGTATTATAATTTTCTCAACGAAAATTTATCTGTATTTCTGAGTTCATTCGGATACAAAAACTCTATACCTGATTTAAGTATTGCTCTTCCAATAGGCCTTTCTTTCCACACATTTCAGGCAATGAGCTACACCATTGAAGTGTACAGAGGCAATCAGAAAGCTGAAAGGAATTTTGGGATATATGCTTTGTATGTAATGTTTTATCCTCAGTTGGTAGCAGGACCCATAGAAAGACCCCAGAACATGCTTCATCAATTTTATGAGAAACACAAGTTTGTTTTTGAAAGGGTTGTGGAAGGGCTTAAGCTGATATTGTGGGGTTTTTTCATGAAACTGGTAGTTGCTGATCGGCTGGCTATATATGTAAATGCAGTTTATAATAATCCCACTCAACATTCTGGGTTAACATTGGCTGTTGCTACAGTTTTTTTTGCGTTTCAGATTTATTGTGATTTTGCGGGCTATAGCAATATTGCCATTGGATGTGCAAAAGTGATGGGATTTAAGCTAATGACTAATTTTAATAGGCCCTATTTTTCGGCATCAATTTCTGAGTTTTGGAAAAGATGGCATATTTCTCTTTCTACATGGTTTAAAGATTATTTATACATTTCTCTTGGTGGGAACAAAGTTTCGATTCCACGCTGGTATTTTAATTTATTTTTTGTGTTCGCAATAAGCGGTTTATGGCATGGTGCTAACTGGACTTTTATAATATGGGGCGCTGTAAATGGATTTTACCTTGTTTTTGCAATCGTTTCAGAAAAATGGAGAAATAAATTCGGCCGGCTGATAGGTTTGAATAGAATGCCTGGTACTAATAAGGCCTTGCAAATAATAATTACTTTTTTACTTGTTTGTTTTTCCTGGATATTTTTTAGGGCAAATTCGGTTCAGGATGCTTTTTTGATAGTTAATAAAATATTCAGTTTTTCAGGAGACATATATTATCCCAATTTTCAGCAATTATTTTATTCAATTTCAGCAATTGCGATATTATTGTTAATTGAATTCAGGCAGAACTACTACTTCAAGACACCGTTGCCTTTCAAATCAGGTTATTGGATTTCCGAACAGCTAGCTTACAGTGCTTTGTTAATTATTACTTTGGCAATTGGGGTTTTTGATGGGGGCCAGTTTATTTATTTTCAATTTTAGGGACTATGAGAACTGTTTATTTACGTATCCTTATATTTATTTTAATTGTTGTAGTGGGTGATATTACCGGAGGAGTTGTTTGCAGGTATCTATATAATATTACCAATGATCCACCAACAGTTAAACTAAAGCATACGCTGAACTCCACCAATGAAGACATTTTAATTTTGGGAAATAGCCGTGCTGAATGCCATTTTGTTTCGGATATTATTAAAGACAGTACTGGATTAACCATATATAATTGCGGTATCGGAGGAGCTGATTTTCTATTTTCTGAAATCCAACTTAAGGAATCACTAAAAAGATACAGACCTAAACTTGTCGTGCTTGAGGCCTCACCAAACAGCTTTTTCCTTGTTAATGGGGAGGATAAACTAAAGGCATTACTTCCCTTTTATAAAAGGGATACTTTGATATACAATGCATTAACAAAAGGTAATTTTTTTGAGAAAGTGAAATTCATTTCTTCGATTTATCCTTATAACTCCACTATTGGTGCTTCTTTGAGGGGTGTGTTTAAAAAATCAACTGATACTTTAATGGGTTTTGTTCCTGCATTTGGAACGATTGACTCTGTTCATGAAATCAATTACATGAACCATCATTATAAGGATCGGCAGATAAATGAATCGGACCTGAATATTTTAAGACGAATAATCAATAGTTGCATTGAAAATAAAATAAAACTGATGATTATTTCAACACCGGTTTATTTTATGAGCAGCAACTATTGTGACCTTGAGACTAAGATCAAGCAATACTGCTCTGCTTATTCTGGTAACGTACATTTTTTTGATTATACCGATTTTAAAAAGACGAAAGGGAGAAAGGATCTTTTCTATGATAATTTTCATTTAAATGAACAAGGCGCTAGAGTTTTTACGCAACAGGTCTCAGGTGATATTATAAATATCATCCAGGATTAAAATAATTAATAATTACCTGGGATCTGACAGTATAATTTGTTTTAATAAAATGAGCAATATTTACAATATCAGGGCAAAAAAAGTATTTTCCGGTAAAAATGTCCGGGTGTATCCAACTTCAGTTCCATTTGATGAACGATATAAAGTTTATATTGAAAATATTAAGAGAGGTTGTACCAAGAAGAATTCTACAATAAATGTATTGGAACTTGGCTGTGGAACAGGGAGGTACTTTAGTTATCTCACGAATATAAATAAGTTAACCGGGGTTGATATTTCAAAGGAAATGCTTGAAGTTGCTTCCAGAAATATAGCATTAATGCCAGAGCTTATCAATAAAACTGAGTTGATTCATTCAAGTATAGAAGAGTTTAATACAACGGAAAAATATGATTTTATATACTCGATTGGAACATTAGGCGAATATTGCGAGTTTAATAAGGATTTGTTGGAAAAAATTGTTTCGATGCTAAAACCTGATGGCATATTATGTTTTACAATTGTTGATTCTGAGTCTTACATTAATAATGAGTATATATGGCCAAGAAAAAAGTTTTATAGGTTTATTTCAAGGTTTTTGCCAAACAAATGGGGCTCACATCTTGAAAAACATACATTGATAACAAATGACTGGAAACCACTCTTTCTAAGTACTTCAGAAGTGAAAAAGATCCTTAATAGTACTAAGAAAAAGATAGGGTGGGAGCTTACCAGGACAAAAGATAATTTCCATGTGCATCATTTCTGCAGAGTTTGGTTAGCAAAATTTTTAATAGCTATTTCGGCAGCAATAGAGAATATTATTGGATATGAACTACTTTATCTGGAAGAATGTCTTGTAATGATCTGATTCTTTTTTTTTTGAAACAATTATGAAAATCTGTTTTTGGGGAAATATTGCTTGTGCTTTAAAGGGAGAAACTATTGGTGGTGGGGAGTTGCAAATATCCTTATTGGCCAAAGCTTTGGCCCAGGCTGGTCACGAAGTGGTTGTAATTGACCCGCATATTCTGGATTCTTTTACAACTCAGGAGGGAATAAAGGTTCTCGCTGTTCCCGATTGGAATAAAGGCCCAAATGGAATAAGATTATTCAGATACAGAATTCCAAGGCTTTATAAAATGATGGTTCAACAGAAGGCAGATTATTACTATGTAAGAATGAGAATCTATCTTCATATTGTTTCTTACCTGGCAGCCAAGAAAGCAGGGGGTAAGTTTTTAATATCACTTGCATCAGATATTGACCCATTAAGTCTTTGGAAAAAATACAAATATGAATACAAGGCTAATTTTAATTTTTTCCGATACCTGACTCAATGGCTTCCGAATGATATTGTTTTTAAATTTTTAGTTAAAAGGGCAGATTATGTTCTGAAGCAACACGACGGACAGATAATAAAATGGAAAAAGAAAAAGGGAAAGATTGTAACATTCCCCAACATTATCAATCTTGAAAAATTGCCGGTTAATTGTAATGATAAGGGGAGCTATTTTATTTATGCAGGTTCAGTTACTATGCTAAAAGGAGCGAAAGAGCTGCAGGATATTGTCAAATCACAGACAGGGAATTATCAAGTTATGATTGTTGGCCAACCAAATGATGTAAAGGCTGTTCCTGTATATAATGAGATAAAGAAAATGAGTAATGGTTCTGTGAAAGGAAGATTGGAGCATTTTGAAACGCTCAAGCTGATTTCGAAAGCCAAAGCTTTAATTAATACCTCCAATTTTGAAGGCTTCCCGAATGTTTTTCTTGAAGCATGGGGAATGGGAGTACCGGTTCTTTCTCTTAAAGTTAACCCGGGAAATATATTTAATAAGTATCACTTAGGACAATGCTTTGATGGAAATCTTGAGGGCATGAAAAAGGCAATGATGCATTCTGGAAATGATTTCAAAGATGGTAATGAACTTACTTCGTATGTTTATAAGTTTCACGATTTTAAAACTGCGGCTGATAGGTTTGTGGCTGGTTTAAAATAAGCTGCCTTGCAGGAATGAATTATTCTGAATTAAAATATGATGATTCTGTAAAACCCGCCCATTCTTTTGTGGAGAAAATTGCTTATAACATTACCAATCCGAAACCAATAAAAGTCTTTTTCTTTATTGATGCATTTCATGCAGGTGGTAAAGAGAGAAGACTTGTTGAACTGATTAAGGGACTAAAATTCCGGCCTGAGATTAATTTCGAACTGGTGGTCATGAGCGATAAAATTCATTACCGGGAAATTTTTGATCTGGATGTAAAAATTCATTATATCGTAAGAAAGTCGAAGAAGGATTTAAGTGTATTCAGAAAAGTATATAAACTCTGCCAAAAAGAGAAGCCGGATTGTGTTCATTGCTGGGATAGCATGACTTCAATCTATGTGATTCCTTCGGTCCGGATGTTGCACATAAAATATATCAATGGGATGGTTGTGGATGCTCCTTCAAGACAAAACATTTTTAATAAAAATTGGTTTCGGGCCCGGTTGGCATTTCCACATAGTCATATGATCATTGGAAATTCCAAAGCAGGTCTGAAGGCATATAAAGCTCCACAAAGTAAAAGCGTTTGCATTCATAACGGGTTCAACTTTTCAAGGATTAACTCCATCCGTGAGGCAGAAGATGTTAAAAAGGAACTTCAGATTAATACCAGATACATAGTGGGGATGGTAGCAAGTTTTTCTGTATTTAAGGATTACAGAACTTATTTTAAAGCGGCTCAACAAATATTGGCAAAAAGAAACGATATTACATTTCTGGCAATAGGTGAAGGAACTGATTCAGAGGAGGCATATAGCTTAATAGAGAAAAAGTATATAAATCATTTTAGGTTAGTGGGCAAGAAGTCAGGCGTTGAATCCTATATAAATGTAATGAATGTTGGTGTTCTTGCAACTTTTACGGAAGGTATCTCTAATTCCATATTGGAATATATGGCGTTGGCAAAACCCGTAATTGCGACTGATGGCGGCGGTACCAATGAGTTGTTGGTTGATGGACAGACAGGATTTCTTATTCAATCAAAAAATCCCACAGATTTAGTTCAAAAAATTGAGATTTTAATAGATAATCAAACTCTTGCCCGTGAAATGGGTAGCGCCGGAATAACTCGTATAAAAGAAATGTTTTCAATAGATAAAATGGTAGAGGCATACATAAGCAATTATCAATCCCTAGTCTTCGGATGATTCCTTTTTTCTGCTTGATTTCCCAAAAGATTTTAACCTGTTTCTAATTATATGGATGGTAGTTTGAGAAATAAAATTCGTTTGGGCTTATTAATAGATAGCAACGAGATGCCTTATTGGGTTTATAAAATGATCCAAAGGCTAAATGAATCAGATTATGCCCAGATAGTGCTGGTTGTTAAAAAGAAAAAAACCAAAAAGGAAAACCGTTCATTCATAACCCGGTTGCAAAATAACTTTCATATTCTTTTGTATATTCTTTTTAAAAAATGGGAAAATTGGAAGTTCAAACAAACCCCGGATGCGTTTAAGTTAAAAGACATACGTACACTTCTATCAAATACCGATCTGATTGAAGTTGAATGTTTGGAAAAAAAATTCTCAGACTATGTAACGGAAAATGATATCGATAAAATAAAAGGGTATGATATTGACATTTTTCTTCGTTTGGGTTTCCGGATACTTCGAGGGGATATATTGAAGACATCCAAATATGGAGTTTGGTCGTATCATCATGGGGATAACCATATCTTCAGAGGTGGCCCTGCAGGTTTTTGGGAGGTTATTTATGATAAAAGAGAATTGGGATCTATACTTCAGATTTTAACTGAGGATCTGGATGGAGGCGAAGTCTTATATCGTTCCTGGTCAACAGTGCATACCTCCTTGAATGAAACACTTAATAGTTTTTTCTGGAAAACCTCGGCTTTTATTCCGAGAAAGGTGAAGGAATTATATGAAACGGGCGGTGAAACATTCATGTGTAAGGTGAGAAACGAGAATAGTGATTTGCAGTTCTATTCTCAGCCAATGTATACTATACCAGGTAATTTTTTATTTTTTCGGCTCTTTACAGTTTATTTTTTTAAATGGATTACCCGAAGGATTAAAAAAATATTTTATAAAGAACAATGGATTCTCCTTTATTCTTTCAATAAGAGCAATACGATTTCTACAGCCATTTTTCGTTTTAAAAGAATCCTACCGCCGAAAGACCGCTACTGGGCTGATCCATGTATTGTTGCCCGGAACAACAGGCATTATGTTTTTTTTGAAGAAGTAATCTATAACGGAAATAAAGAGAAAGGACATATATGTGTTGCTGAGATGGGGAAAAATGGCTTTCAATCTGACCCAATGATAATATTAGATAAGCCCTATCACCTTTCTTATCCTTTCGTTTTTGAGCATGACCAGAAATTTTATATGATTCCGGAGAGTGAACAAAACTCAACTATAGAATTATATGAAGCCGAGGAATTCCCATTTAAATGGAAGTTTAAGATGAATTTGATGGAGAATGTAAAAGCTGTCGATTCTACAGTTTTACATAAGGATAATAAATTCTGGTTGTTTACTACCATCAAAGAGGTGGATGGAGGCGCATCCAGCGAGGAACTTTTTTTGTTCACTTCTGATAATTTGTTATCCGGGAAATGGACACCGCATGCAAAGAATCCTGTAATATCAGACGTTAAATCTGCACGGCCAGCCGGACGAATTTTTACGTATAATAATAAACTATACAGGCCATCGCAGGATTGCTCATTCAGATATGGCTATGCGATGAAGTTGAATGAAATTAATACATTAACAGAGGATGAATATAAAGAGTCGGTAGTTTCTTCCATTACACCTGATTGGAAGAATGATGTCCTGGGCACTCATACTTTTTCTTATGATAAGGGGCTTACTCTGATTGATGCTTCAATAAAAAGAAGAAGGTTTTTTTAAAACAAATTTGTTTTTAAATTTTTAAATACTATAATATGTGCGGTTTAACTGGTTTTTGCGACTTTAACAAGAAAATGCATAAAGCAGAAATTGAAAAAGCAACAGAAGTGCTCTATCATAGAGGACCCGATAGCGGAAACTCAGAAGTTTTTATTTCTGATACTGCCACAATCGGGTTCGGGCATCGGCGATTATCAATTCTGGATGTATCATCAAATGGTAATCAACCAATGTATAGTGATGATAAAAGTGTTGTCATTATTCTTAATGGGGAGATTTACAATTTCAAAGAAATAAGGGAAGAGTTGATCAGCCTTGGATACAAGTTTCATTCAGATTCTGACACAGAGGTTGTTGTTAAAGCGTATCAGGCGTTTGGCATAAGCTCAGTTCATAAGTTCATAGGAATGTTTGCCTATGCTATTTATGATAAGAAAAAAGAGGTGATCTATTTGTTAAGAGACAGACCTGGCATCAAACCGCTCTATTATTATTATAAAAATGACCGGATTCTATTTGCTTCCGAGCTTAAATCATTTTACACATACCCGGAATTTCAAAAAAATATTGACAGAAAGGCGGTGTCGCTTTTCTTTCAGTATGGTTATATAAGGGCACCTTATACTATTTTCAAAGACACTTTTAAAGTAAAGCCGGGGTATTATATAAAAATTGACCTGAAATCAAAAGAGGTTAAAGAAGAAAAATATTACGATGTACTGGATTATTATAATAAACCAAAACTGCGCATATCAGAGGAAGAAGCTGTGGAAGAAACTGAAAGACTCTTTATTTCAGCATTTCAATACAGGATGGTCAGTGATGTACCTGTTGGGATGTTTTTAAGCGGGGGATATGACAGTTCTATCGTATCTGCTGTGCTGCAGAAGCATAATACTCAGAAAATTAAAACATTTACAATTGGTTTTCATGAACAGCAATTTAATGAAGCGCCATTTGCAAAAAAGATTGCCGAATACCTGGGTACGGATCATAATGAATATTATTGCACAACAAAGGAAGCTCAGGATATATTGCCGCTGATACCGGGTATATATGATGAACCATTTGGAGACAGCTCAGCAATTCCGACTATTCTGGTGAGCCAGTTTGCGAGGAAACAGGTAACAGTAAGTTTATCTGCTGATGGTGGTGATGAAATATTTGCAGGATATACCAAACATCAACGACTTGTAGAGATTAATAATGTATTTCAGAAATCTCCAAAACTGTTATTGAAATCGGGGAAAATAGTTTCAAACGCTACGGTAGGCCTTTTGCCTGGTTTAAAAAGAGTCCACAAAATAGCGAGGGCGCAGGAGCTTTTCAACTCTTATAATACTAACGGGTTAACTGAGATATATAATCAGAATTTCAGCAACCAGGAAATGGAAAGACTTTTAAAAGACGGCAGACCTGCTATTGGACTTTATGACGATATAGGAAAACTAAATTGTGAAAATGATTTCGTTAACAGATGCCTCGCATTGGATTATTATACTTATATGATTGATGATATCTTGGTCAAAGTTGATCGGGCCACCATGAGTGTAAGTCTTGAGGGCAGAGAACCGTTGCTGGATCACAGGATTATTGAATTTGTTTCTCAGCTTCCTTCGGAAATGAAACTTAAAAATGGAGAAAAGAAATACCTGTTAAAGAAGATAGCTCATAAGTATATACCTAAAGAGCTTCTCGACAGACCGAAAGCCGGATTTACAATTCCAATGAATGAATGGCTGAGGTCAGATCTGAAACACTATTTAATGAATTATATTAACGAGGAAAAATTATCTCAGCACGGATATTTAAACAATAAAAAAGCCATCTTAGTAAGAGATGAATTCCTTTCAGGGAAAAAACGGAGGGAGACTCAGGTGTGGCTCATATTGATGTTCCAGATGTGGTGGGAAAAATGGATGAAGTAAACTCAACAGCACTATAAAAATATCTTTGACAAATGTGTGGCATAGCTGGTTTTTACCATTTTAGTCAGCAAAGGGAAGCATCTTCAGAAGTTCTCAAGAAGATGACAGACTCTATAGCTCATAGAGGGCCTGATGGGGAAGGTTTTTTTGTAAAACAAAATCTTGCATTAGGTCATCGGAGATTGTCCATTATTGATCTGTCAACCGGGCAGCAACCAATGTTTAGTGTTGATAAAAAAATTGCACTGATATTTAATGGTGAAATTTACAATTTTGTTGAGCTAAGGGATCAGTTAATTGAAAAAGGATGCCGCTTTACAACCAGTTCCGACACAGAAGTAATCATTAATGCATACAGGACCTGGGGTATTGATTGTCAGAAATATTTCAATGGAATGTGGGCCTTTGCTTTATGGGATGATGAAGCTGGCAGGCTACTGATTTCAAGGGACCGGATAGGGGAGAAACCGTTATATTATTTTCAATCAGAGGACACTTTTATTTTTGGTTCTGAAATCAAAGCTTTACTTTCTTACGGATTAACAGCAGAACCTCGAAAAGATTTATCTGAGTTATATTTTATTCTTGGTTTTATTCCTGCTCCATATACCTATCATAAAAATATTTACCAGTTATTACCGGGGCAATGTATGCTAATAAGTACGACAGGTGTAGCAACGCATACCTACTGGGATCTGCCTGACATATCAGAGGATGATATGCTCACAGACAAAAATATTATAGAAGAAAAATTTAAAGAGCTGTTCAATGATTCGGTTCGGATAAGAATGAGAAGTGATGTTGAATTTGGGGCTTTTCTTAGCGGGGGATTGGATTCATCCTGTGTTGTGGCAACAATGGCATCACAAACAAAATTACCGGTTCAGACTTTTACAATAGGATTTGATAATAAACAATTTGATGAAAGTTATCTTGCCCGGATGGTGTCTGAAAAATTTAAAACAACCCATCACGAGGGAAAAATCGCATCAGATTCTTTTGATGAATCGCTGGAAAAAATCCTTCATCATTATGATGATCCTTTCGGAGATCCCTCAGCAATTCCTACTGGTTATATTTCCAGGTATGCAGCCCAGTCTGTAAAAATGGTTTTGACAGGTGATGGAGGGGATGAAGTACTGTCAGGATATACAACCTACCAGGGGGAAAAATTTGCAGCAAAGTATCAGCGGGTTCCTAAATTTCTTCAGAGATTAATCCCCTTTATTTTAACGATGATATCGAAGCTGTTCAGAGGTAATCTCAGATTCAAAATGAACAGAATTGTTGGTGTCCTCGAATCAAGCAGCCTTGATTTTCATCAACGACTTAAAATTAAATTAGCCAAAACTAAGCCATCACTTATTCAGGATCTTATTTTGAATAACGAGCAGGTAATAAAGTTTGATGATTTTTTTAATGAGGTAATGAAAAAATGCAGGTTTAAAGACCCGTTTTACCGTCTGATGTATTTTCAGCATAAAGTTACTTTGCCTGGTGATATGCTGGCCAAAGTAGATAGAATGGCTATGGCTTATTCATTGGAAGGGAGAATACCTTTTCTGGATTATCGGATTATTGAGTGGATGTTCAGAGTTCACAAAGACAGGAAGATGAATGGCTATTTGAATAAAGTAGTTCTGAGAAATGCTGTTGCAAATAAAATTTTGCCTAAGGAATTATTGAGTGCTCCAAAGAGGGGGTTTAATGTGCCGATGCGTGACTGGTTTAAAGAAAATGAATTAGGGCAAAAGATCCGGGAAATAGTGCTAAAAGAAGACGACTTTAATTTATTCGATCAGAAAATTATAAATGAATTACTCGTAAGTAATACAGCTCAAAAGACTGATGTAGGTGATTTTATCTGGCAATTAGTGGTACTAAAATCATGGCTGAACAAAAAATCTTCTTCAGAAAGCCATAAAAATGTTGCACTTGATTCTGTGCAAAAAGTAAAAGTGGCCGGTTAACTGCGGTTATTTGTTCATCAAAGGGTTGGCATAGGTATTTATTCAGACATAAAAATGAACCACACCAAAAAAATACTCGTTTTAGTACCCGACCTAAGACTACCGGGGGGTGTAACTAACTATTATAATGCGCTTAAACTTGAGGTGAGTGCAAATGTTGAATATTTTACAGTAAATAGTTATAAGCAGGAATCTGCGATCATGACTGTTTTCAGAATGTTTAAAAATTATTTCAGATTTTTTTTCCTGTTAATAAAAAAACGGTTTGACATTATTCATATTAATCCTTCTCTTGACCGTAGGTCTTTTTACAGGGATTTTGGGTTTATTATGATATCAAGGGTTATGAGAAGGAAAAAACTGGTTTTTTTTCGTGGATGGAATGATGAATATGAAGAAAAAATCAGGAAAAATAAGTTCCGGTCGTACCTGTTCAGGATCAGTTATGCCAAAGCTGACAGATACATCGTATTGAGCGGGATGTTTAAGAAAAAGCTCATTCAAATGGGTGTACCGGCTTCTGTCCCTTTTTCAATCGAAACGACCGTTGCCGATTCATCTTTTATCAATGAACTTAATCTTGAAAAAAAATATTTAGGAAGTTTGTCGAATCTGCAATTCCTGTTTATTTCACGAATTGAAAAGGAAAAAGGTGTATTTATTGCAATTGATGCTTTTAATGACTTTCTTACAAAGAACCCTGGAGTTCATGCAAAATTGGTTATTGCCGGAGATGGACCAGCACTGCCTGAAGCAAAAAAATATGTGGATGAGAAAAAAATCACTGGTGTTGAATTTCTTGGAAATGTAAGAGGTGAAAAAAAGAAGAAAGCTTTGCTGGAATCACATATAATGCTGTTTCCGACATATTACGGGGAAGGAATGCCCAATAGTGTTTTGGAAGGCATGTTATATGGAATGCCGGTGGTTTCCAGGAATAATGCCGGTATACCAGATGTAGTTGAACATGGTGTAAATGGTTATTTGACAGATAGTATTGAGCCTTCTGTCTTTACTGATTTTCTTACAAACCTTACATCTGATAAAGAGATTCTGAAAAAAATGGCCTGGAATAATAATCAGAAAGGAATTCAGCTTTTTACTACTGAAAAGGTAAGAGACAGAATTTTAAAAATTTACGAGCAAGTCTAAGATACTCACGGGAAAACACTTAAAAGTTTTTTGAATATCAGGCAATTAATCTAACTCTTTTGTCGTTTTGAAAGTCCTTTTTATGAGCAATTTGATGTCCGTAGCCGCCAAAAATCATGACCCTGTTGTCATGAAGTATTCACCCACTCTTAAAATGATCGAAACTTTTGAGCAATGGGTTGATTCTGATAATCTTAAGACGTACGATTGGTGGGATATCTGGGGAAGCTCCTACGGGCAGTGGTCTAAAGGATTGTTCGTAAAACACAAATATATAGGGGCTGTGGCTGTACTGCCAGTGGTTTTACTCGACATTTTCTGGCCTTCTTTCCGGGGGCTTTTTGCCAAAAAAAGAACATATCCAATCTCACATGCTCAGGTAGGGCTTGGGTATCTGAACTTATATCAATGTACTGGCAAGAAAATTTATTTAGAAAAAGCATTAAATCTTGTTGATCCGCTTTTTAAAATGGCTTCTCCTTTGGCAAAAGATCTAGGATGGGGTATGAAGCATCAATGGATGACCGTCCAGGGGTTGGTACCTGCTGATACGCCATGCAATACACAAACAGCATACGCATACGAATTCTTACTTGAACTGTATAACATAACCAGCGAACCATTTTACCTGGAATCTTTAAAAAAAATTGCAAAACATGTTTTAAATGATTTTCATGAATGGAGAGACGGGGATAAGTTGGTGTCTTCCTATTCAACCGGAGATCAGAGACGTGTTATAAATGCAAACAGTTACAGGATGTTCATGCTGATCGATGCCGGAATAAGGTTTAATGATGAATTATGTCTGGAGAAAGGTATTGCAACTTTAAAGTATGTGTTGTCAAAACAAGGAAGTGATGGTTCATGGGTTTATTCTGAAGACCAGGATTTTGTAGATGGCTTTCACACCTGTTTTGTTTTGAAAAACCTATATAAGGTAAGTAAGATTCTTAACGATGCTTCTCTCAATATTGAAAGAGCGATTGGGAAAGGATTAGATTATTATTGCGAAAATTTAATAGATAAAAACGATTACCCGGTGCCGTTTTCAGTCAAGCCGAGGCTTGTTTTGTATAAGTATGACCTGTACGATTTTGCTGAATGTTTAGGGCTTTTTGCAGATATGAATATTAAAAGAAAACAAACGCAAAAAATATTAGATTTTATTACTAAAAACTTTCAAACAAAAAAAGGATGGTTTTCTTTCAGAAAATTTTCTTTCTGGCCTTCCAAAGGAATTCCTTATATGAGATCAGCAAATTCAGCGATGTTTTTGGCATTAACAAAAGTGATGAAAAGAGACTTTGCGTATCCGGAAGAACTCAGAAAAGTTTTGTAAAAATTTATTAATCATTACTCTGTATAAATCAAATCAACAAAATTAGTTCGCTTTATGAAAATTCTTGGAATACATGACGGGCACAATGCCTCTGCCTGCCTGATGGAAAATGGAAAATTAAAATACCTTATCCAGGAGGAAAGGGTATGTTGTGAAAAAAATAAAAGTGGCTTTCCCTTCAAATCTGTGGAATTAATTTTTAAGAAAACAGGATTGAGCTTCAATGATATTGATGTGGTAGGTATGAATGGTACATATATGCCACCGCCCGCAGACAGGAAAGAAACGCTGGATTATTATAAAAGCCTTTTAAAAGGAAATTCGCTTGTCAAGAAAAATCTAATTAAGAACAGGCTAAAGAATATATCGCTGATTGCCGGTCCCTACGAAAAGAAAAACAGGGAAAGGAGACTAAAGATACTTAAAAAATTAGGGGCAGATATTTCGAAAGTGGAGTTTATTGATCATCACACCCTTCATGCCGCCGCAGCCTATTATGGAAATGGAGATTTTGAAAATGATATTCTTGTTCTGACAAATGATGGGGCTGGAGATAGACTTTGTGCCACCGTTAATGTTTTTTCAAAAGGAAAAATGGAGCGAATTGCTTCAGTACATGAGAACCATTCTATTGGTATAATGTATGCCATCTTTACTTTTCTGACCGGAATGGTACCGTTGGAACATGAGTACAAAATAATGGGGATGGCACCATATGCTCATAAAGCGGGTTCTCAAAAAATAACAAAAGAGTTTTGGGACATGTTTGAGTTTTCAGACGATGGTCTCACCTGGGAATTTAAAGAAGGCTATTCAGTGTTCGGCTCCATGGATTATTTTAAAGATTTCATGTTCCTTAAGCGATTTGATTATTTAATGGCAGGGCTTCAATTTTTTACAGAAGAATTTCTGGTTCATTGGGTCAAATCATGTATCAAAAAAACGGGAATAAGGAGGATAGCACTTTCCGGAGGAACATTCATGAATGTAAAGGCAGATAAATTAATTATGGAATTGGAAGAGGTGGAGAAAATATTTGTGTTTCCTTCCTGTGGCGATGAGTCAAACCCGGTGGGAGCCTGCTATTACCTTGAAGCAAAAGAAAATGGAACGAAGAATTTAGAAAAACTTGAAGATGTATATCTTGGTATTTCTTATACCGGTGATGAGATAAAGAATGCATATACAAATTATCCGTTTAAGAGCAAATATCAGATTACACATTATGAAAATATTGAGGAGCAGGTAGCCAAAATTCTTGCTTCAAATAGTGTGGTTGCTCGTTTTAAAGGAAGGGAAGAGTTTGGTGCCAGGAGTCTTGGTAACAGGGCAATAATTGCTAACCCTAGTGCCCCGGAAATAATAAAAGAAATCAATGAAATGATCAAGAACAGGGATTTCTGGATGCCTTTCGCAAGTTCTATCCTTGATACAGATTATCACAAGTATATTATAACGAGTTGTAAGAATGCTCCTTATTACATGATTATGACTTTCGATACCAAAAAAGAGGCTGATGAGATAAAAGGAGGAATTCATCCTTATGACAGAACTGTAAGACCGCAACTGGTTATTCAAAAACACAACCCTTCCTATTGGAATCTGATTAATGAATTTAAAAAAATCACCGGGATAGGAGGTATCTTAAATACTTCATTAAATCTTCACGGGTTACCACTGGTCCACACACCGGAAGATGCTTTTCATGTACTTGAAAACTCAAATTTAAAATACCTCGCCATCGAAAATTATCTTATTCAAAAGGTTGGGTAATTTTTTCGAGGATAATATTTTCTTATAAAGTGATAATGAATAAAGATGTTAAAAGCAATTTTTAAAAAATATTCAGGAAAGGCAAGAAGAAAAAGGGCTGCAATATTTCATTCTTATTTTTCGATAGGTGACCAAACCAAAGTGCTTGATTTGGGCGGACACGACGGGGAGTATATATTGACAATGGGGATCGACAAAAAAAATATTTACGTTGCTGATTTTGATAAGATAGCACTTTCTAAAGCTCAGCAAAACGGGTTAAATATTGTTGTTTTGGATGAAAGCGGAAGAATTCCCTGTTCGAAGAATGATTACGATATCATTTTCAGCAATTCTGTAATTGAGCATGTAACAGTTGATAAGGAGGATATGTATAATTATAAAACTAATAAAGGGTTCAGAGAAGCTGCGTGGGAACGTCAAAAACTGTTCGCAGACCAGATCAGGGAGAAATCAGATAAATATTATGTTCAGACTCCTTATAAATATTTTATTATAGAAAGCCATTCATGGCTTCCTGTTATTATTGTGCTTTTGCCCAGGAAATGGCAGATGGGTGTGATCAGGTTCTTTAATAAGTTCTGGCCAAAACAGACTTCCCCTGATTGGAATTTGTTGACTGTTAATGACATGAAAAAACTTTTCCCTGAAGCAAAGATTGTAAAAGAAAAATCTCTTTTTCTCACAAAATCCTTAATTGCTATAAAAGCCTGAGTTTAATTAAATCTGATTTATTATGTGTGGGATTGCCGGCAGCATAAATTGTGTAACAGAGGAAAGAAATCTTTCTTTAATTGCGCATAGAGGACCCGACCACCAGGCTTTAACAGAGCTTCAGGTTGGTGATAATAAGGTGTATTTGGGTCATACCCGATTATCAATTCTTGAGCTTACAGAAGCCGGGAACCAACCCATGCTTTCCGATTGTGGTAACTATTGTATCATATTCAACGGGGAGATATACAATCATCTGGAATTACGCCAAAAATTAAGGGGCATTCATTTTAGAGGGCATTCCGATACCGAGACCATATTGTATTATTTGCGTCAGTATGGTATTAAAGCAATTAAAGATTTCAATGGGATTTTTGCTTTTGCATTCCTGGATATTAAGAAACAGAAAATATTCCTGGCAAGAGATCACTTTGGCGTTAAACCACTATACTATTTTATAACAGGAGATCAACTGGTGTTTGGCTCGGAATTAAAAATGATTTTATGTAATAAGACATATGAGAAAGCTCTTGATACAAATGCTCTTGATAGTTTCCTGACATTGAGATATAACCCTTCCCCACAGACACTTTTCAAAGGAATTAAGAAACTCGAACCAGCATGCTTTTTGGAATTTCATTTTGATGGAAGATATAGTTTGAATAATTACTGGTCATCTTCGCCGGAAGTACATAAAAATATAAGTGAGAGAGAGGCCATCGAGGAATATAAATTTTTATTGGATCAATCTGTAAAAAGGCAATTACTCAGCGATGTACCGGTTGGCTTATTACTTAGCGGAGGAATTGATTCCGCTGTACTTGGTCATTTGATGGCTAAAAATAATAATCAACCCATCCATACTTTTACAATTGGTTTCCGTGGAGAAGGGGATTTCAATGAGTTAACAGATGCGAAAGAAACGGCATTACTACTGAATTCTGTACATCATGAATTACTTATTGAAGAAAAGGAATATTTTGACTTTTTTTACCGGTCCTTTTACCATACAGAAGAACCTATTGCAGAACCAACAATACCTGCTTTGTATTATGTATCTAAATTGGCTTCAAAACATTTGAAGGTGGTACTTAGCGGGCAAGGTGCTGATGAACCCATGGCGGGCTATAAAAGATATCTGGGGGAAAAATTTTTAACAGATTATCGAAAAGTTATTTCCATTCTCCCCCATGGGTTGATTAAAAAATTCTTCCCTATGAATGGGGCTTTAGACAGGGCACTCTATGCATCCCGATTCAGTAATGAACTGGATAGATTTGTAGCCATATATACTCTATTTACTCCCGAACTCCGGAATAAATTATATAAGGATGATTTAAAGTTCCTGGTAAACAACAATCAGAAAAACCTTTTTGAAAAGAATTATAACAAATCAAAAAAGCTTCCTGATTCTCTGTCAAAGCTTTTATATCTTGACACAAGAGCGATGTTACCGGATGATCTTTTGTTGTTTAATGATAAGATATCAATGGCAAATTCTCTTGAAAACAGGGTGCCATACCTCGATATTGACCTGGTAAATTTCCTTGAAACACTCCCATTGCATCTTAAAATGAAGGGGAAGGTCAGGAAATATATTCATAGAAAAGCAGCTGAAAGTTGGTTGCCTTCAAGAATCATCAACAGAAAAAAAAGAGGTTTCTTAACTCCTATGGATGAATGGCTAAAAGGTGATATTTCCGAGATGCTTACTGATTTAATTGATAATCATCATTCATTAAGCAATGATTATTTTAATAGAGATTTTATTAAGGAAATGTTGATGATGCATAAAAGCCGGAAAAGAGATTTTCAACGACAGCTTTTTATCATTCTTTCATTGGAGTTATGGTATAAACACTTTTACCGATCCAGTTTTTCAGGAAATATTTCTGCAGCAATTCAGTCAAGAAAAATTTCATAAAATGAATATAAGCATCTTTGGACTAGGTTACGTTGGATGTGTAAGTCTTGGCTGCCTGGCCAGGAATGGACATAATATTATCGGTGTGGATGTCAGTGAAACAAAAGTGAGGCAAATCAACAGCGGGCTGCCAACGATCATTGAAAAAGATATCGATATTATCATTCAGGAAGAGCATCTGAAAAAAAGTATCTCTGCTACTACTGATTTTGAAAAAGCTGTTCTGGAAACTGAGATCTCAATAGTCGCAGTTGGAACACCTTCAACATCAAATGGTCACTTGAATCTTAGCTATATTTTTAAAGTCATTGAAAACATCGGGGAAGCGATAAAGAATAAAAAAGATTTTCATATTATCACTATCAGGTCAACTGTTTTGCCTGGTACAGCCAAAAAATGTGCAGACCTTATTGAAAAGGTATCCGGTAAAAAGAGGGATTTGGATTTTTCTGTGGTTTCCAATCCCGAATTTTTGAGAGAGGGAACTGCGGTTCATGATTATTTTAATCCGCCACTCACATTAATCGGTTCGTCAAATCCTGCTGCCGCAGATAAGATAGCTTCTCTTTATAATCAATTGCCCGCAAAAGTAGTAATTACAGATATTGAAGTGGCAGAAATAATGAAATATGTGAACAACACTTTTCATGCTTTAAAAATCTCATTCGCAAATGAGGTTGGAAATATTTGCTCGGCTTTAAAGATCGATTCTCACAAAGTGATGGAGATATTCTGTATGGACCAGGTTTTGAATATTTCTTCCTATTACTTTAAGCCCGGATTTGCTTATGGGGGCTCTTGCCTGCCTAAGGATCTGAAAGGGCTTCAAACATTAGCTCATGATCTTTACGTGGATGTTCCTTTGATACGAAGTATTGACAAAACGAATCAGCTGCAAATAAATCGTGCAATAGATATTATCATGGATTCGGGAAAATCGAAACTTGCATTTTTGGGTCTTAGTTTTAAGCAGGGGACCGATGATCTCCGGAACTCCCCTGCCGTTTCAGTAATTGAAACTATAATCGGTAAAGGGTATGAGGTTGATATCTATGACAAAAATGTACAACTTTCGAAATTAACCGGAACGAATAAAGAATACATAGATAAGCATATTCCCCATCTGTCAAAACTTATGGTTAATGATCTGAATAAACTCATTGATGAAGCCGAGATTATTGTAATTAATAACAGGGAAAAAGAATATGTAGATGCTTTACTGGAGACAGAATCAAATGCAATCATAATTGATATGGTAAGACTTCCGGAACCAATTCGGAAAAGGAATGGCTATGTTGGAATAAACTGGTAAGAATGTTTGAGAAAAAGCATGTACTGATAATTGTTGAAAATCTCCCACTACCTTTTGATCGTCGTGTTTGGCAAGAAGCAAATACCTTGGCAGAAAATGGTGCAAAAGTTTCCATTATCTGCCCAAAGATGAAAGGGTATACCAAGTCTTATGAAAAAATTAATGGGATTGATATTTACAGGCATCCCCTTCCTGTAGAGGCAAATGGGTTTATGGGGTATATTGCTGAATACTTTCTTGCTTTTTTCTGGGAATTTATTTTAAGTTGGAAAATCTTCTTTAAGAAACGATTTCATGTAATTCAGGGATGTAATCCACCGGATACAATTTTCTTTGTAGCGTTTTTCTTTAAAATATTCGGTGTGAAGTATGTTTTTGATCACCACGATATAAGCCCTGAGTTGTACATAGCCAAGTATAATAAAAAGGGATTTTTCTATAGGATGCTTTTGTTGATGGAGAGGCTGACTTTTATAACAGCCAATTTCAGCATCGCCACTAATGAAAGCTATAAAGAGATTGCCATCCGAAGAGGTAAAATGCCGGAAGGAAAAGTACAAGTAGTCAGAAGTGGTCCGAAGCTGGACAGGCTTAAACTAACAAAGGGCAACGAAAAGTATAAGAAGGGCAGACGTTTTTTAGTAGGTTATGTAGGTGTTATAGGAGCACAGGAAGGTCTTGATCTTCTTCTTGATTCAGTAAAATATATAATTTCAAAAAGAACTGATGTTCAATTCGCAATTGTTGGCGGAGGAACGGATCTTGAACAAATAAAGAAAATGTCAACAGAATTGGAATTAAATGATTATGTGGATTTTTATGGAAGGGTTGAGGATGCTACTTTAGTTGACGTTCTGAATACTTCAGATGTTTGCGTAAACCCGGACCGCCCAACAATAATGAATGATCTTTCTACGATGAACAAGATTATGGAGTATATGGCATTGAGGAAGCCAATTGTTCAATATGATCTGAAGGAGGGAAGGTTTTCCGCACAACATGCTTCTCTTTACGCCGACAATACTAACACAACAGATTTTGCTGAAAAAATTATCTGGTTGCTAGACCATCCTGAACAAAGAAAAGAAATGGGTGAGTTTGGTTATAACAGAGTTGTCAATGAACTATCCTGGGAATACGAGAGTAAAAAGCTAGTAAATTTTTACAAAAGGGTTTTAAAAATAAAGGACTAATTTTTTTTAAAACAGTTAACTCCTGATATCCGATCTAAGAATCTACCCTACCGGACCGTACCACTTTATCCACTGTTCTGAAAATCCAGGCCTGATCTGTTAACTCTAGAAAGAATCACAATACAGGAGTGACAAGGGCTTCTCAACCGATTTTTTGATTCAAAATTTCAGAAAATGAACCAACAGTTTTTTCGAATGTTGAGAGCAGGATTTATGTTTCTCGACTTGCTTACGCTGAACCTTTCATTTGGCATTGGGAAATATATTTTCCGTGAGAGGATTGATGCGTCGTGGGAAATTCAATATACATACCTGTGGATATTCATAAATATTGGATGGCTTGCTGCAAGTTGGGCTTGCCGAACCTACGAAAATGATAATATTTCGTCTTTTGAATCTTTCGGAAGAAAAACGTTAAGGGCATTTGTTTACTTTCTTGCTGCTGTTATGGTCTTCCTTTTTTTCCAGAAGTGGCAGGATGTTTCAAGAATGTTTATTCTTTCTCTTTTAAGCTCAGCAGGAATCGGTTTGTTGATAAACCGCCTTGTTTATCTTTTGATTTTTCAATATTTCAAAAATGGCGAACATCTTATGAGAAAGGTCATTATAATTGGCTATAATGACATTTCAAAGAGATTGGTGAGGGAGTTGGAAGAGGATCCTCTAAATACTGAAATAATTGGTTATTGTGAAAATGAAGAAGATGTTCATGAATTGTCAAATTATCCCATAATCGGAAATCTTTCCAACATTATGGAAGTGTCGAAAAGATATAAAGCAACAGAAATATTTTCATCTGTGGCTCCTGAACAGGATGAATCAATTTATGAGCTCATTCAAACTGCTGAAAAAGAATGTATACGATTCAGGTTAATACCGAACTTCAAGCATTTTGCTCGTTTTCCAATGCATGTTGATTATTTTGGAAGCATACCTGTTTTATCTCTCAGAAAAGAACCACTTGATGATGTTGCTAACCGAATAAGAAAAAGAATTTTTGATCTGATTTTCAGTAGTGTAATAATTGTAGCGATCTTGTCATGGCTAATTCCGCTAGCTGGACTTCTGATATGGCTGGAATCAAGGGGCCCGATATTTTTTATTCAAAAAAGAAGTGGAAAGGCAAACAAACCTTTTAGTTGTATCAAATTCAGGAGTATGAGATCTAACCCAGAATCGAACCTGATTCAGGCTACAAAAGGTGATAGTAGAGTGACCCGAATCGGAAGCTTTTTGCGAAAAACTAATCTTGATGAGTTTCCGCAATTTTTAAACGTATTTATGGGGCAAATGAGTATAGTCGGTCCCCGACCTCATATGCTTAAACATACATATGATTATTCAGAAATTGTTACTAAGTATATGGTGAGACAGTTTGTTAAGCCAGGAATAACGGGTTGGGCACAGGTAAACGGATACCGGGGAGAAGTTAGAACTATGGAAGACATGGAAAAAAGAGTTGAACATGATCTGTGGTATCTGGAAAACTGGAGTTTATGGCTTGATACCCGCATCATTTTTTTAACAGCTTATAATATGATCAGGGGAGAAAAAAATGCTTATTAAATATGTGGGTTTTTGAGTTTTTATAGAGCGGCTATTGGCCGCTTTTTTTATTTCAATGTCATAATAAACAAAGCATAATTTTACATGTTATATATTACTAATTATAGATTCAAATATGGGAGTCTGGAGACAAATTTCTGAATACCTGTATATCCGAAAAAAGGATCCAAACAGTCCTAAAAGCAAATGGCTGACATACATGCACGGGATCAACCGGATAAGTCTGCTGATTTTTATTCTTTGTCTTATTATTCTTTTGATAAAGCTGTTGATCTGAGGAATTGTACTATTGAACGGGCTGCCTTTAGTGATGCATTTTCGTTAGTTCTTAATTTTTCCTTAAGAAGGTTATAATCACTTTTAAGTATTTCCAGTTTACTACTATTGTTTAACAAGCTGTCTAATTCTGTAACAAGATTTTTAGCTGTTAGCTCATCCTGTATTAATTCTTTGATAATAGGTCTGCCCATTATCAGGTTTACTAATGAAATGAATTTAACCTTTACTAATCTCCGACCTATTTGGTATGAAATGTATGAGCCTTTATAGCAAACAACCTCAGGTACTCCGAATAATGCAGTTTCGAGTGTAGCAGTTCCTGAAGTTACAAGAGCAGCTTTTGCCTGGTTTAATAATGCATATGTTTTGTTCACAACATATGTTACATTATCATAGTTGTTTAAATGATCGTCATAAAACGACACATCTACTCCGGGTGCTTTTGCCACAATAAATTGATACTCTTTAAAAGATTTGCTTACTTCAAGCATAACAGGTAATTTTTTTAATATTTCCTGCTTTCTGCTACCGGGCAAAAGTGCTATTATCGGCTTTTCAGAGAGGCTCTCTTCTTTTGAAATTGCTTTGAAGCTCTCAACTTCCTCAACAAGCGGATGTCCCACATACTCCACATTCCAATTCCATTTATTTTTATAATACTCCTTTTCAAACGGTAAAATGACGAGCATTTTATCAATGTATTTCTTCATCATATTTACTCTATTCTCTTTCCAGGCCCATACTTGCGGCGAGATATAATAAATGACTTTTATCTTTTGTTCGGCCGCCCATTTAGCAATTCTTAAATTAAAACCAGGATAATCAATCAGTATCAGTGCATCCGGATTATTGGTGGTGATATCTTCCTTACAATATTTTAGGTTACGAAAAATAGTCCGGAGATTCATTAATACTTCTGTAAAGCCCATAAAGGCCAAATCCCTGTAATGTTTTACAAGAGTAGCTCCTGCAGCTTCCATTTTATCTCCCCCCCAACAGCGAATCATTGCTGAATCATCGATTCCTTTTATAGCCTTTACAAGGTTACTTCCATGTAGATCGCCAGAGGCTTCTCCTGCAATGATATAATATTTCATGCCGGGTTTTAAAAAAGCTAATTAATGATTTTCAGGATCAATATCCCGACTCCATAAATTAATGTAATAATGAAAATCCCTCTTGCAGTCATGTCCCGGTGTGTATTTATATAAATGGTAAAAAGAATGGCGTTCGCAAGTAAACTAAGTGACCCGATTGAAGTGATCATTTTACTGTCATTCATGAAATATTCAAAAAACTCCTTGAAGCTATAAGAAGGAAACTTAATAAAATAGACTGCTATAAGTCCTAAAATGGGCCCGAATAAACCCAATATCAGTCCAAGTCTCAGGTTATCTTTTTTGAGTATCATTATTTCCAGAGTTTTTCCAACTGTGACTTCAATTTATAATTCGTAAGGTCAAATTGAACCGGTACTACACTGACATAATTGTTTGCCAATGCCCAAACGTCTGTGTCCTTTCCTTTATCAAAATTGACAAACTCACCCGTCAGCCAATAATAGTTTCTGCCATGGGGATCGTTTCTTTCTATAAAATCTTCTTCATATTTAGCATAAGCCTGTCTGCAAATTTTATATCCTTTTAATAGTTCTGGCGGAACGGGGGGGATATTTACATTAAGAACAGTATGCTTATCAAGACTGCTCTGCAACATTTTCTCAACAATTATTCTTACAAATTTCCGGGCACCGGAAAAGTCAGCTTCAATACTGTAGTCTAACAACGAAAACCCTACTGAAGGAATACTTTCAATAGCAGCCTCAACTGCAGCAGACATAGTGCCTGAGTAAATAACATTAATACTATGGTTAGCTCCATGGTTTATACCGCTTAAGCAGATATCAGGTTTTCTGTGTAGAACCTTGTCTACGGCAAGCTTCACACAATCAACCGGGGTGCCGGTGCATGACCATGTTTCAATGTTATCATCTGTAATGATTCGATGAAGTCTTAAGGGCTGACCAATTGTTATGGCATGACCCATTCCGGACTGTGGTTTGTCCGGAGCTACAACAACTATTTTACCAAGATCCTTAACGGCTTCAACAAGGTTTTTTAAACCGGGTGCGGTTACACCATCATCATTAGTAATAAGGATAACCGGTCTTTCGTGGCCTTTTTTTGTTTTGAGAGAGCTTTTCTTAGGAGGAGGGTTAGTTTTTCTTGTCATACGCTGGCAAAAATCTTTTTTTTTTTGATCTTAACCAAAATGCCGGTATTTGCTTGGATTTTGAATATCTAAAATAATTAGTATTTTGCAGCTAAATAAATTAGACTAAAGTGGCTATTTCAAATCAAAATTTAAAATACCTGCGGAAACTAAGGGGATGGACACAGGAAGAATTTGCTCAGAAATTAAGAATAAAAAGATCACTTCTCGGGGCATATGAGGAGGAAAGGGCTGAACCCAGAATTGATGTGCTGGAAGTAGTCTGTGATATTTTTAGACTTACACTTGATGATATTCTCCGAAAAGATCTAAGCGATACAAAAGGAAATTATATTGCTAAACGAAGGGCTATGAAACTGGCCGGGGGCAGGCCTGATATACCCTTTGTCCCTGTAAAAGCTGCTGCGGGTTATCTTGCTGGTTATGCCGATCCCGAATTTGTAGATGAACTCAATACATTTACTCTTCCCATGCTTTCTGGCGGAAATTATAGGGCATTTGAAATTGTTGGTGACTCGATGTTGCCAACTCCCAGTGGTTCTGTAATTGTAGGTGAAAAAGTAGACAGTCTGGAAGATTTAAAGAGTAACTCCGCTTGTATAGTTGTCTCCAGAAATGAGGGTATCGTTTATAAAAGAGTGCAAAAGAATGGCCGGCAAAAGAATAAATTCACTCTCATTAGTGATAATCCCGTTTATCACCCCTATACAGTTAATGCTGATGAAATCCTCGAAATGTGGCAGGCGCAGGTTGTTATATCCAGAACCAATGTTTCTCAAAGGTGGGATATGACACAGCTTACCAGTATTGTAAGCGATCTGAAAGAACAGGTTTCTTCTTTAAAAAAGCGAATTAACTAACGAACAGCTAATTGATTTTCAGTTCCCTAGATAAATAATTGACAAGGCTTTTAGCCTTGAATTGTGTCAGCTATATTTGCGACTGCGTTATCGATATGTGGCTTAAAAACTATATCTGCTTACCCCTGTTTTTGATATCTGGTTTAATCCTTGGTCAGGAAAAAAGCACCACGGCAATCAAAACTGAACAGGCACCAAAAATTGACGGGAGTCTTGATGATTCTGCATGGTTATCTGCTCCTGTTTTAACCGGATTTATCCAGAATTATCCAAATACTGGTTCGCCTGCCACTAGGAAAATACAAGTGAAAATCTTGTACGATAACTCAGCAATTTATATCGGTGCTTATTTGTATGACGATCCGGGAAATATCAGGAAACAACTGACAGGCAGAGATGATGAGGGGCAAAAGGATGTCGATTATTTTTCAGTCTTTTTTGACACCTATAATGATGACCAGAATGGTTTCCAATTTCTTGTTACTTCTGTTAATGTTCAGACTGATGCAAAGCTAGGACCGGGCTTTACAGGAAGTTTTGGTCAGTATGGAGATAAGACCTGGGATGCAGTTTGGGAGAGCAAAACTTCTATCAGGAGTGATGGCTGGATTGCTGAACTAAAGATCCCTTACATTTCTTTACGATTTTCTAAGAAAAATGTTCAGGATTGGGGCTTACAGCTTTTACGTTTTTCCAGGAGTAATAATGAAACAGCTTTTTGGAACAACGTAGATCCGCAGGTAAATGGTTTTGTAAATCAATTTGGTAATCTGCAAGGCCTTGAGAATATAACGCCACCTTTAAGATTAAGTTTTTCTCCATACATAACAACAGGTTTCAGATCTTCTCCAATCGGTTCTGTTTATGTTGATGAATGGCTTCGTAATGGGGGGATGGATTTAAAGTATGGCATAAATGAAAGCTTTACACTAGATGCTACCCTGATTCCGGATTTCGGCCAGGTGATTTCTGATAATATTGTAAATAATCTATCTCCATATGAAATAAAGTTTCAGGAAAACAGACCTTTTTTTACTGAGGGGACAGAATTATTTAATAAGTCAGGGTTATTCTATTCAAGAAGGGTAGGAAGTACACCACAGGGATATAATAGCATTAAAAATTTTGTGTTGACATATCCTGAATGGGAAATAGTAAAGAATCCATCAGCCGCACAGTTATATAATGCTGCAAAGTTTTCGGGGAGAAATAAATATAAGCTTGGAATCGGCATTTTTAATGCAATAGCAGCACCGACAAAGGCAAGATTAAGCAATATTTTTACGGGAACAGATTCTACTGTTGAGACTTCGCCTTTAACCAATTATAATATTATTGTTTTAGATCAGGCTCTCAGTGGGAGGTCATCTATAACATTTACTAATACCAATGTATTGAGAAACGGGGATGAAAGAGATGCAAATGTTTCGGCATTGGACGTCGCACTTTATGACAGGAACAATATACATGCACTGCAAGGAACAATGCGTTACAGTAAAATATGGGGAAACAATTCCTATGATGGATATAATACCACAATTAAATATGGAAAGGTGAGTGGTCAATGGCGGTATACATTATCAGGAAATGTTGAATCTGCTAATTATGATCCTAACGATCTTGGTTATTTAAGTGCAGCAAATGAAATAACATGGAATGCTTCCGGGAGTTATAACCAACTGAAACCAACCAATAATTTTCTGACATATTCATATACATTATCGCTACGATACCAGAATCTATATAAACCAAATACCTATAGCCGGTTTGATATTACTGGAAGAGCATTTTGGATATTAAAAAATTTCTGGGATATAACTGTTATATCCCAGCTTTCCCCAGCTGATGTTCATGATTATTTTGAATTACGTACCCCCGGGAAATATATAAGCTACCCTTTAAACATGTACCTGGAGGTTAGTGGGAGCACAGATAGCAGGAAAAAACTTTTTATCCGATATGACGGTATCCTTGCCAGGTCTCCGGGTTTTGATAATGATCTTTTTGGGATCTCTTTGGGATTTCGATACCGCTTCAGCAACAAGTTTAGTTTTGATGTACAGGGCGACTCACATGCTGAATTGAATCAGGTTGGTTATGCTTTTCTGAGAGAACCGAATGGTGATCCAATTGTTGGCTACAGGGACAATAGGGATTTTACAACTTTGGTAACAGTTGCGTACAATTTTACACCAAGGCTAAACTTGTCTATACGGGCAAGACATTATTGGAATAAGGTTAATTATCTGAGTTTTCATGATGTTGATAATAAGGGAAATCTTGTAGACAGGCCTTTTATCAATGATCAGGATCAGAATGTTAATTTATTCAACCTGGATGCTTTTATGACCTGGGATTTTAGATTGGGAAGCCGATTGGTGCTGGGATATAAAAACTGGCTAGGAGACGATGAAATGGTGACTCTTACGGGTAGGAACTCTTACTTTAAAAATCTTCGAGAAGTATTCGATCTCCGGCATGGTAATGAGTTTACTGTTCGATTCATTTACTTTCTCGACTACAATCAGCTAAGGAAAAAACGCTAAATAATATTGACAAGTTGATTCTCTGCAATAGCATACACAGTTTCATTCTTTTTTCTTTCAACAGTATAGGTGCCTGTAAAATGGCTGAATGCCGGTAACACACAATAAGATTTTGTAAAATAAAAACAAGGGAAATGCAAAGCCTGTTTTCCTTTTCCTTTAATTGTGACTCCAGGATGTATGTGGCCGACAAAACTATAACAACCATCATCCGGATGTTGTATTATATTTTTCGTGATCAAATCATGTCTGAAATAAAAGTCGCCAATAGCAAGCTCTTCTTCAATTAAAGTAATATTTGCATCCCTGTACCATTGTTCTTCTAAAATGTCATGATTACCTTTTACAAGATCAATTTGAAGAAGGGAAAAGTCTTTACGCCATTTTAGAAAATGATCCAGCTCTCGATTCGCAGAACTATGAGTAAAATCTCCAACAATTATTAAGCGATCAGCTTTGAAAAAAAATAATTGAGCCATGAGTCTTTGCAGATCAGCCCGATAAATATTTTCCGGAACAGGAATTCCAGATTTTCGAAAATGACCTGTTTTCCCAAGATGCAGATCAGCCAGGATCATTGTGTTTTCTTCCTCCCACCATAAGCATCTTTCGGATGAAACCCAGAAAGTATTTTTATGAATAATATGTGGAAATGGATTTTGCATGTAAATCAATCAAAAATAAATGAAATTCAATGAGTGTGCTACTGCTTCTGTAATCTTCTTATTCTCTCTTCGAGTTTTTCAGAAGAAAGGTCTTCTCTCATACTATCAACTTTAATCGGAAAACAGAATGGAGTAAGTTGTTCAGGGAATTGTATGATAATTTTTGACTGTTGTATTCTTTGAAGCATATCTCTTAATCTGGCCTCTTCCATCTGTTCGTCAAGGACTTCCTGGTAAGACTGACGTAGCAATAAATTATTTTGATCATATTCTGAAAGTACTTTAAAAAGTAGTGAAGCGGAGGATTGCAAATGTCTTGCTTTCTTTTTTTCTCCTGGCATTCCCTGGAAGATCAAACCGCCGATAACCGCAACATCCCTGAACTTTCTTTTTGCCATTTCAGTACTGTTAACACTTCGGTTTATATCATTCAGCAGATCATCAGGTGAGAACAGCTCGTAGGCATTTGTATCATCTAAAGGGATTGGTTGATCACTTAATAATTCAAAACCATAATCATTCATGGCAAATGAAAATGTAATAGGCCTGATCTTACTCAGTCTGTATGCAAGAATAGCTGCCATGGCTTCATGAACAAGCCTTCCCTCAAACGGGTATACGAATAAATGAAATCCGTCCTCAGTTTCAATTTGTTCAATTAACAGTTCATTTTTGTGGGGCACATGGGAGAGAGTATTTTGAAGATCAAATAAAGGTTTTAGTACGCTTAACTCTATATCTTCATTTTTTTTAAATGTATTGGCGGGTTTTTGATTTAGCACAGCTGTTTTGTCAAGCATTTCTCTGAGCTTTTTTCCAAGGTTAGCGCTAAGGGGCATTCTTCCTCCTACCCAGCTCGGAACAATAGACTTTTTCGAATTGGATTTCTTCACCAGGGCGGTCATGTCCTTTATCATAATAAACTCAAGATTTCTGCCAGCCAATGTAAAAACATCACCTGGTTCTAATTTTGAAATAAAATATTCTTCGATAACCCCGATGTATCCGCCTGTTATAAACTTGACTTTCATCATGGGGTCGCTAACTATTGTGCCAATATGAAGCCTATGGCGCATGGCTACTTTTCGGCTTTTGATTCTATATAGTCCATCTTCAATTTCAACTTTTCTGAATTCATCATATTGAGACAAAGCATTTCCTCCTCTCGATATAAAAAATAAAATTTGCTGGAATTCTGCTCTTGTTAGTTCCTCATAACAATACGTACTTGTGATTTCTTTAAATATTATGTCAGGTGAGAATCCTTCCGAGATAGCCAACGTATTCAGATATTGCAACAAAACATCATAAGATAATTTTTTAGATATACGGCTTTCAATGATATTTTCTTCAATTGCATTTTTCAGGGCTGCAGCTTCAATTAATTCAAGTGAATGTGTAGGTAGGAAGTAAATTTTGCTTACAGCATCAGGACGGTGACCGCTACGGCCGGCCCTCTGAAGAAATCGGGCTACACCCTTAGGTGAACCGACCTGTATTACAGTTTCAACGGGCCTGAAATCCACACCAAGATCCAGGCTTGCGGTACAAACAACCGCTTTTAGATTTCCGGTATGCAGATTTTCTTCTATCCAGGTCCTAAGCTCCATATCAATAGATCCATGATGCAATGCAATGGAACCAGCCAGCTCGGGACAAACCGATAATAGAGTCTGGTACCATGTTTCACTCATCCCCCGGGTATTTATGAATATCAGCGTTGTTCTGCTTTGGAGAATTATAGGAATTATTTTATGGGCCAGTTTAATTCCAAGGTGACCTGCCCATGGATATTTCTCTACTTCATCAGGAATGATAGATTCAATCTCAATCTTCTTTTCAATATTTGCTTTAATAATAGTTCCTTTCTCTTTAAGTGGACGAAGCAATATCTCTTTTGCTTCGTCAAGGTTACCAATTGTGGCAGAAATCCCCCAGATACCTGGCTTTTTTTGAGATACTTCAAATAAACAATTGACGATTCTTGATATCGCTAATTCTACCTGGACCCCTCTTTTGCTCCCTAATAGTTCATGCCATTCGTCAACTGCAATAATCTTTAGGTTTTGAAAGATATCTTCATAACCTTTTTGTGCAAGCAATAAATGAAGACTTTCAGGTGTGATAATGAGAATTTCAGGCATTTGTTTTTTTTGCCTTGATCTTTCGGCAACACTGGTGTCTCCATTACGTATGCCAATTCTCCATTTTAGTGAAAGCCCGGCAATCACTTCTTCCATTGCCCTACCGATATCTTTTGCCAATGCCCGAAGGGGAGTGATCCATAAAAGTTGCAATCCATTATTCTCTTTTTCGTTATAAGAATCCGGGTATGAATTAATGAAGTTTATAACGGAACCGAGGAAAACTGAAAAGGTTTTTCCACACCCGGTAGGTGCATTTACAAGTCCGCTTTCTCCTTTATGAATATGCTGCCAGGTCCTTTCCTGGAATTCAAAAGGGGTTATTTCTTTTTGCTGTAACCAATTAGTTACTGTTATAAATCCTGCAGAGTTCTTCACTTGTCCTATCGAATAGGAGGTAAATTTATAAAGGAATTAAGTAGGGAAGATTATTGTTTTAATAAACTGCTTTTATCATACCATCAAGCCACTTGATAAAATATAATTTTTTGTTTTCAAAATAGTCAAGCATCAGTGTTTGCCTGTTTACTACGGGTTGTATATCAAATTCCCTGAAAACATTGAATTCAGGATGTGTGATGTTAGACGCAATGTCATCTTTATAGTTAATCAGAAGATTTCCAAATCTCCATAAAGTTTCATAACCTCTCATTACCATATCGCTGGGCCGGGCATACATTACTGTATTAAAGTATTCAATAATAGTCTGGCTTACTTTATCGGTTCTCGGGTTATAAAATGGGGTGCTATATAAAATTTCGACTCCTTTATATTCTGGTTTTTTGAAATCACTGATACCATCCCAGGTAGGCATTCCCATTACAACAGATTGGTATTTCTGTTTTTTTAACTCGGCGAGCTGCAATACTAATCTTTTGCCAAAATTTTCGTCAAGGCTTCCTGCTACACACAAGGTGGTATTTGTGGTATCAAGATAACTTTTTAGATTATTGACAGTAAAACTATCTATCAGGTCTACATACTTCAGCTTTAGTGGTGAGCCCATTGTATTTTTTCCGTAATCATCAAAATACATTTTGATTCTATCCTCAAGTTGCCCTTTCTTCTTAAATATGATAATGTTATTTAGCGGATAATATTTTTGTATATACTTATAAATTCCTTCACACTGAGTTTTTAAAGTCGGATTTAGCAATACAAAAAATGGATTTGAAGTTATACCGCCATCATTTGGAAGATTTACGTTGATAACCGGTACGTTTTTTCTTAAACCAGCATCTGCAAAAGTTCTGACCTCAGAGGAGGTACAGTATGCGATAATCAGGTTCACATCCGACATTTCAGGTTTATTAAGCTGTTCGTTGAGGGTCTCATTAGCTGAACGGGTATCATAAACATACACATCTAATGGAGCTTGTTTTAAAGCAAATGAATCCAGGGCAATTAGAGCACCTTCATAAAACTCCAAACCCGGATTAATAAACTTCGGGAATACATTTTTCGCATATCGATAGGTTGTATCGGCTGTATTAAATGCTGAGTCAATATACAGAGGAGCAAAGATTGCAATTTTATATCTTGATGAATCAACCTGGGCCTGGGCTGGTTTCTGAAAAAGCGATAAAAGAATTAAAACACCAACGAAGTAAAATATCTTCCTCATATTTTCTGGATTAGGTCTTTTGTTTCCACTGGTTAATTTATTCCCATTCTATGGTTGCAGGGGGTTTGCTGCTGATGTCATATACAACCCTGTTGATCCCTCTTACGTTGTTTATGATCTCGTTTGAAACATTGGCAAGAAACTCATATGGTAAATGAGCCCAATCGGCCGTCATACCATCAACACTTGTTACTGCTCTTAATGCAACGGTATACTCATAAGTTCTTTCATCGCCCATCACCCCAACACTTTTAACCGGCAATAAGATAGCTCCTGCTTGCCAAACAGTTGCATAGAGATCAGCGGCTTTCAGGGCTTTAACATAAAGATCATCGGCTTCCTGAAGAAGAGCAACTTTTTCTTGTGTAATTTCTCCTAAAATTCTAATTGCCAATCCAGGACCCGGAAAAGGATGCCTGTCAATCATTTCATCAGGTATTCCCAGTTCTCTGCCAACTTTTCTGACCTCGTCTTTAAATAAATAGCGTAACGGTTCTACCAGGTCTAAATGCATTTGTTCTGGTAACCCCCCCACGTTGTGATGGGATTTAATGGTTACTGAGGGACCATGAACAGAAACACTTTCAATAACATCGGGATATATGGTTCCTTGTCCTAACAAATCGATTCCTTCTATTTTTTTTGCTTCCTGTTGAAAAATTTCGATAAATAACTTTCCAATGGTTTTTCTTTTTGCTTCGGGGTCAGTTTTTCCGCTTAATTCTTTATAGAAAACTTCTTTCGCATCTACTCCTTTAACGTTCAGGCCCAACTTTGAATAAGTCTTTAAAACACTTTCGAATTCATTTTTTCTGAGCACACCATTGTCAACAAATATTCCCCGGAGGTGGTCACCAATTGCTTTATGAATTAATATCGCAGCAACAGTCGAGTCAACACCGCCGCTCAGCGCCATAATCACTTTCCTGTTACCGATTTTTTTCTTCAGCTCTTCAACAGTATCTGTAATGAAATGAGCCGGTGTCCAGTCCTGGGAGCAACCGCAAATATTTACCAGGAAATTTTTAATAATGTTCTTGCCTTCTTTGGAATGATATACTTCGGGATGAAACTGAAGTCCATAAACAGGTTGTGTACCAGCACCGTTTTTCTTAAATGCTGCTACTGGAATGCTTTCAGTAACAGCCAGAAGTTCAAAACCATCTGGTAACTGTTTAATGGTATCGCTATGGCTCATCCACACCTGGCTTTGATCAGAGACCCCTAATAAGATAGTATCTTGTTTTTTAATTGACAGAATTGCCCTTCCGTATTCTCTTTTATCACTTTTAGCAACAAGCCCACCAAAACGTTTGGCAGTTAATTGAGCTCCATAACAAATTCCAAGAACAGGAATATTCTGAATTAAAGCTTCAATGTTTACATCAGGAGCATTTTGTTCATTCACTGAGAAAGGGGAACCGGACAGTATTATACCTTTTAGACCAGGTTCATATTCAAATGATTTATGAAAGGGAATAATTTCGCAGTAGACATTCGCTTCTCTGACAGCACGGGCAATTAATTGGGTATATTGTGATCCAAAGTCAAGAATAAATATTTTTTCGGTCATGGTGCTGCGAAGGTAAAAAAACGACTTGAGGTATAAATTTATCTTTGCTGTTCAAGATAGGTAGTTAGGTTAAAATTGCTTTTAGTCTTATTTTGTAACCAATCCATTGGTTTCTGAGTCATAATTAATACAAATCGATTAAACTCCTGTAATTATGAAAGGAATAATTGTTTTATCACTCTTTTTTGCTGGCATTTTTTGTTCGTGCAGGTATTTTGGGGGAGAGAGAATTCATGGAAATGGCAATATTAAAAATGAGGAAAGAAAAGTTGAATCCTTTTCGGCCGTTAATGTAAGTGGGTCGATGAATGTCTATGTCACCCAGAATTCATCTTATTCTGTAAAGGTCGAGGCCGATGAAAACCTGATGGAATATATTGATATCCATGTGGATGGAGAACGTTTATATGTTGAACCTGAACACGGTTTTAACCTGGATCCTTCAGGAAAGATTAAAGTTTTTGTAAGTGCACCGGCTGTTGATCGGTTTAAAGCGTCGGGGGCCTGTGACATATACAGCCAGTCTAAGATCACCAGTAATAATCCAATTGTTATAAGTATTAGTGGAGCTGGTAAGGCAGAAATGGAGATACAGGCACCTGAGGTAAATGTTGATCTTTCAGGTGCTGGTACAATAAAATTAAAGGGTCAGACTAAGGATTTTATTGTCGAGGGTTCCGGTAGCTCAGATATCCAGTGTTTCGACCTAATGACGGAAAATACAAGAGTTAGAATATCCGGAGCTGGCGATGCAGAAGTTTTTGCAAGTGTTAGCCTTGATGCAAGAATATCCGGAGCAGGAGGGGTAAAGTATAAAGGCAATCCAACAGTTAAACAAAATGTATCAGGTGCTGGAAGCATAAGGAAGGTTGATTAAGTTACAGAATGCAATAAATACTTACAACTTTAAGACTATCATCTCCTTGTAACAGTCAAGAAAAGGATTTATCTTGTGCAGAATCTATGAAAAGGAGAAGATTTATCCTTGCTGCAGCTGCTACGGTTGCAGTAATATCTGTACCTGTTATCTACTATAGCCGCAGGCATAAGCATCATTCTTACCCCCCTCTAATAATGCCAAGAATACTTGGAGAGTTTTGTGATGAAAGTGTAATCAGAGAAATCGGGAAGAACTACAGAGGCAGGGTAACACAAGAAGATAATGAAGCTCAATTAAAAGAGTTACTTCTTTCAAACCATCAAGGAAAAATTAGTGAAACAAGCAGATCAGAAGTAATTAAACTTCTGGATAAAAAAATTACAGAAGAATTTCATAATAATCAAACAACAATAGAAAAAGGGTGGATTCTTTCAATAACTGAGGCTCGCCAATGCGCATTGTTTTCAATAACTAATCCTAACTAAAGTTATATGCATATAGACGCAAGACAGATTGACAACGGAACCTTGATAGAAGGGGACATCTGTATTGTTGGGACAGGAGCAGCGGGATTGAGCATTGCTTTACAGTGGATTGATGCTCCCTATAAAGTGATTCTTCTTGAAGGGGGTGGCTTCGAATATGATGATCAGGTCCAGGAATTATACAATGGAAAACTAACAGGGCAGAATTATTACCCAATGAAATCGAGCCGACTCCATTATTTTGGGGGCAGTACAATGCATTGGGGAGGGATGTGCTCTACTTTTGATGAACAGGATTTTGAGAAAAGGGAGTGGGTTGAGTACAGTGGTTGGCCAATTAAACGAGAAGAAATAGCCGAGTATTATCCGGCGGCAACGAAAATACTTGACTTAGTTTCTACAGAATGGGATGTGAAATACTGGCTTTCACAAAACGCCCAATTAAAAGAATTGCCCTTAGATAAAAATGAGATTTGGAATAAAATGTGGCAATTCAGCCCGCCTACCAGGTTCGGAACTAAATACAGAGACATCATTATTCAGGCAAAAAATATTCACTTATATACTTACGCAAATGTTGTAGACATTACTGCGAATGAAAATGTCTCAACTATAAAGAGCATGACTGTGAAGAATTATGCGGGAAAGACCCATACAATTAAAGCCAGTAAGTTTATTTTAGCTTGCTGTGCAATTCAGGGTTCTAGGCTCTTGCTTGCATCAAATAAACAAGCAAAAAAAGGCTTAGGTAATGATAATGATCTGGTGGGCCGTTATTTTATGGAACATCCGGAATTAAAAACCGGGGAGTTGTGGTTAACTCAATCAGAAGAATTGAAACTTTACACCATGGATGGGAAAAACAGATACAGAGCTGAGCTTGCTATTTTCCCATCTAAACAAAAGGAACTGGGCATTCTGAATGGTACAGTAGCATTAAATCCGCTTCCGCTTTACCAAAACGTCAAGGCGAATGTAATGACCTGGAATAATGATGATCCAAGGAAAAGTTTGAAACAAAGCCAGGAAGACCATGGTCTTCAGAAAAAGAAAAATATTTTTGAAAGAATTATTGATCGTTTCAGGTCCAAGAAAGAAAAAACCAGTTTTTCCTCTTTTGAACTATATACCAGAATTGAACAGGCGCCTAATCCAAATTCAAGAGTTGTCCTGAGTAATGAGGTAGATGCATTAGGTGTTCCAAGGGCAAATCTTCACTGGGATCTCTTGCCAATTGATAAAAGAACAGTCAGAAAACTAAATGAATTTATCGGCAAACAATTTGGGATTTCAGGAATTGGCAGGGTTCGCCTTTATGAATTTTTGTGGGATGAAAAAGATGAGTCAATGCCGAATTTTACAAGTGGCGGCTGGCATCATATAGGTACTACCAGAATGAGTGATGATCCGAAAACAGGAGTAGTTGATGCAAACTGTAAGGTACACGGAATTGATAATTTGTATATTGCTGGCTCGGCTTGTTTCCCAACCAGTGGTGCAATCAATCCTACTTTATCAGTAGTGGCTATTTCACTTCGCCTTTCCAATCACATAAAACGGCAAATGGAAAAGAATCCCAGGAGTTTTTGAGATTAAAGTAAAAAACCTGGTACTTAGACCAGGTTTAAAAAATAAGTGCAAATAAAATTTTAGTAGTCAGATCCGCCACGGTCACGATTGTAACCGCCGCCATTACCACCTTTTTTATATCCACCGCCGCCACCTTTGTAGCCGCCACCGCCGCCAAAGCTTTTCTTTCTGAAACCACCGCCGCCACCACCTTCTTGTTTGGGGCGACTTTCGTTGACAACGATATTGCGTCCGTCAACTTCTGTTCCGTTTAATGCAGCAATAGCAGCTTGGGCTTGGTCATCGTTAGGCATTTCTACAAAGCCAAATCCTTTACTACGGTTTGTAAATTTGTCAGTAACAATTTTTGCTGAAGCTACTTCACCATGTGTTGAAAAAAGGTTAGATAAATCCTGATCTTTCAGGTTCCAACTAAGGTTTCCTACGTAAATGTTCATTTTCTGAGGTTTTAAAAAAATAAAAGTGTCAACAGTAAACAGTAACCAGTGAACATTTTACGGTTTTTCGAAACGTTCAGGACTTGTGAAACTGAAAGAGCACCAAATGCAAAACAAAATAACGAATTTTTTTCCTACATATTACCAAGTATCTTATAGGGAGTTTTAATAAATCACTAATGCATTGATTCTAAGAGAACAATCCAATAAAAAAGCCTCCGGGAAGGAGGCTTTTTCAGGTAAAAAGCCATTTCTATTCTGCCACAACTTCAAATTCCAATTCAGTATTTTGTCCATTGCCAAAATCAATAGTGGCTTTATAAAGCCCTAATTCTTTAATCTCGTCAGAAATCTGGATTTTTTTGCGATCGATTTCATAACCCCTCTGCTCACGGATTGCACGACTCAATTGTAAAGAAGTTACGCTTCCGAAGATCTTTCCGCTTGTTCCGGTTTTTGCACCCACTTTTAAAGGAGCTTCTTTTAACCTGGTTACAACGCTATTGATTTCGGCAAGCATTTTTTCTTCTTTTTTGCGGACTTGCTTCAATCTTTCTTCCAATTGCTTTCTGTTGCTGGGGCTATTTTCTACTGCAAGTTGTCGAGGTAAAAGGTAGTTACGGGCATAGCCGTTTTTTACTTTTACGATTTCGTTTTTTGCACCAAGATTATCTACGTCTTGAATTAAAATAATTTCCATGTTATTTGTTTTTATCCCAATGAATAACAGGCTTCATTGTCTTCCCGATCTTTATCGGGAGTTAGGGATAGCCTATTTTAATAAATCGGTTACATAAGGCAGTAAGGCCATCTGGCGGGCTTTCTTTACTGCATCGGAAACTTTGCGCTGATATTTCAGGCTGTTTCCGGATAAACGACGTGGCAAAAGTTTGCCTTGTTCATTCAAAAACTTTTTGAGGAACTCAACGTCTTTATAATCAATATAACGTATGCCATACTTCTTAAAGCGACAGAACTTCTTTACTCTTTTGTCGCTTTTAATGGCCGTTAAATATTTAATTTCATTTTTTGCCATAATGTTATGCCTCCACAGCTTTTTCAGTTCCGGTTTTTACACCACTTCTCTTTTTTGCATTATACTCGACGGCGTATTTATCGAGCTTAGTGCATAAGTGACGAAGTACGTTTTCGTCACGCAAAAGCTGAACTTTCAGCTTTTCGTTAAAGTCAGACGGAGCTGTGTACTCCAGAACCCAATACAATCCTGTTGTTTTTTTCTGGATGGGATAGGCTAGTGATTTAAGGCCCCAGGGATTTTCAGCAACAATAGAACCACCGTTTTCGGTAACCATAGCAGTGTATTTTTTTTGAACTGCCTTGAATTCATCATCGCTTAGAACCGGGGTAAAAATCACCATTAATTCGTAATTGTTCATTTTACCTTTTTTGGTTTAATAATTCGATTTTTCCCAATGGGTCTTTTGCATTTGCAAAAGAAATCTGCGAATACAGATTTGGGGCGGCAAAGATAGGGTAATTAGCCTACAAATTGGAATGATAAATGAAAGTAATTTTTAAAAGATATACTGAATCTTCAACCATATAAAAGTTTGATTTCCAATGAAAAATCAGAACCCCTTTTTCAAAGCAGTGACTCTTTTTAAAAATACCAGGTAAGTAGGGAAGTGATCGCTGAAGCCACCTCTATATCTGTTACCATCCCATGTTCGCATAGGGTAGCCTTTATATCTGCCTATGTTTTCAACCATATACTCTTTGTTGAAAATATGTTGTTGATAAAAAAAGAAGCCTGTCTGCTCTTTTGATAGCCATGGGTAGGATATTAGAATTTGATCAAAAAGTCCCCATGCGTCCTGGTATGCCAAAGTTCCTATACCTTTTTTATATAATTCCATCCATGGGTTATACATTCCTCCTCTTTTTACATCTCTTTCTCTTCCTTTTGCATTAATAATCCCCGCCACACTATTATTTGTTGGATCGTCATTCAGATCTCCCATAACAATGAATTTTGCATCTGGGTCGGTTTTTAAAATAGAATCCATGTGATTACGACAGATCTGGGCAGCTGCTTCTCTTGCAGGAGCACTTCTTTCTTCCCCTCCGCTTCTGCTGGGCCAGTGGTTCACATAAATATTTATAATTTCTCCGTCAAGCTTTCCTCTTACCCATAAAATATCTCTTGTAAAATAAGCATCCTTTGATCCACCGGGAAGTTGTACAAATAGCTTATTACTTTCTAAAACCTGAAAATATCTTGGATTATATAATAAACCGACATCTATGCCCCTCGCATCTTTTGAATCATAATGGACGATCTGATAATTTCTTTTGCTAATGGAGGGTTGATTAACAAGATCCTTTAATACTGACATATTTTCAACCTCGGCAACACCTAAAATTGCTGGACCATCAGGATTCTGATCGGTACCAATCTGAGAAATTACAGTTGATAGTTTTGAAAGTTTATCGAAATAAATTTTGCCGGTATAGTTTTTTGGGCCAGAAGGAGTGAATTCCTCATCATTTATTGAAGGGTCATCAAGTGTATCAAAAAGATTTTCAAGATTATAGAAGCCAATAATGGCGATTTTATATTGCTGTTTTGAATCCTGAGCATCAAGACTCAAAAGAAAATTCGAGAAAATTAACAGAACAAGAATTCTTTTCATATCTGTATTAAGTGTTTGCAAACATAAAGAAACATTAGACGCAGACGGCAGGTCAATAGCTGTATGAGGTTAAGCAAATATTATCAGTTTAATTTTTTTCGGGTATAAACTTTAACCCCATTATTTTTGCCACCTGCAAAAAATAATTTCATGCTAAGATTGAAACTGCTGCTTCTCCTGCTTTTTGTCGGGTTTTTAGCACAATCTCAGGTAACCAACCCTGTTGATACTTTACCAAGAAGAGATACATTAATTGAGGAACTAAAAGAAGGAATATTAGATAATATTCCTGTAGTTTCTATTGACGAAAATGCATTAGGAGATGGAAGTGCACAAAATGTGTCTTCTGTTCTTACCGCTGGTCGTGATCCCTTCTTTTCGGCTGCTGCTTTCAACTTCAGTCCGGTTCGTTTTAGGATAAGGGGTTATGATGCTGATTTCTTTAGTACTTATATGAACGGAGTTCCGATGGAAAACCTTGATAATGGATTTACTCCGTTTGGACTTTGGGGAGGGCTGAATGATGTTTTAAGGAATCGTGATATATCACTTGGCCTCCGTTTTAACACATTTGCGTTTGGGGATATTGGAAGTAATACTTCAATTGACTCCAGGGCTAGTAAGCAGAGAAAACAAACGAGTATAAGCTATGCTTATTCAAACAGGAATTATAACCACAGGGTAATGATAACCCATTCAACCGGGTTAAGTAAGAAAGGATGGGCTTTTACATTCAGTGGTAGTCGTCGTTATTCTGATGAAGGCTATGTTCCCGGAACCTACTATAATGGGTGGAGTTATTTTGCCGGGGTTGACAAGGCGCTTGGACAAAAACATTTACTTTCCTTAGTTGCTTTTGGTGCTCCGACAGAAAGTGGCAGGCAAGGTGCTTCTACTATGGAAATGCAGGATCTTGCCAATTCTCATTATTATAATCCGTACTGGGGATACCAGGAAGGTAAAAAAAGAAATGCCAGTATTGCAAACACATTCCAGCCCTATTTTATTCTGACACATGATTTTAGAATAAACAATAACACTTCTTTAGTAACAGCTGCCGCCTATTCTTTTGGCGACAGAAGCACTACTGCACTTGATTGGTATAATGCCGCCGATCCCCGCCCTGATTATTATCGTTATCTCCCTAGTTATTACTGGGAAACTGACCCCGGTCAAGCCGCTCAATTGGAACAGTTGATGAGAAATGATATCAATACCCGCCAGGTAAACTGGGAAAGATTATATAATGCCAACAGGGGGAGTTATGAAACAATTGTTAATGCGAATGGTATACAGGGAAATAATTTTAGTGGTTTACGTTCACATTACATCGTTGAAAAACGAATTATTAATAATAAGAGGTTTAATATAAACTCAGTTCTTAATACACGGGCAGGCGACCATGCTGATCTCACTTTCGGAGCTTCTTTCCAGGATCATGTGAACAATTATTATAAAGAAGTAGATGATCTTTTAGGTGGGGATTTTTATGTGGACCTGAACCAGTTTGCTGAAAGAGATTTTCCCTCAGACCCAAATGCTAATCAAAACGATCTGAACAGGCCAAACAGAATTTTATCAGTAGGTGACAGATATGGATATGATTATGATATCCATATCAATAAAATTGCCGGCTGGGGCCAGGGAGTTTTTAAATATAATAAAGTTGATTTTTTTATTTCGGGTGAAGTGTCAAGAACTCAGTTCTGGAGGGTGGGTAATGTGAAAAACGGTTTATTTCCTAATAACTCATTTGGGAAATCACAAGTAAACACATTTACAAATTATGGGGTAAAAGGAGGGCTGACTTATAAGTTAAATGGCCGTAATTATTTCTATGCCAATGGAGCTTATCTGACAAGGGCGCCATTCTATGAAAATGTTTATATATCTCCCCGTACAAGAGACCTGCAGCAAAATGATTTAACCAGTACAACAATTAAAACCGTTGAAGCGGGTTATATAATGAATGCCCCAAAAGTAAAAATCAGGCTAACTGGATATTACACTGCAATAGAGGATGATTACAATGTGCTTTCTTTCTATCATGATGAATACAGAAATTTTGTCAATTATGCTTTAAGCAATATTGACAAGTTGCATTTTGGCGGTGAATTAGGATTTGAGGTAAAACTTTTTTCAGGATTTTCATTAACTGGGGCAGCGGCGGCAGGGAGATACTATTACAACAGTCGGCAGAATGCAATTATTACTCTTGATAACAGTGCAGAAAATCTAGGTACGGAAACAATTTTCAACCAGAATTATAGAGTACCATCAACACCCCAGGAAGCCTATAGCCTTGGATTAAACTACCGATCGCCTCATTTCTGGTTTGTGAGTTTGACAGGTAATTATTTTGATCAAATGTGGCTTGATTATAATCCGATTCGCAGAACTCCTTCAGCAGTAGATGGTGTTGAATATAAAGGTGATCTCTGGAACTCCATTTTGACACAAACACAATGGGATGTTCAATATACAATTGATTTCTTTGGCGGTAAATCATGGAAGTTGCCAAAAAGTATGGAAATAAATAATAAGCCTACTTACCTGGTGTTTAATTTGGGGGTTAATAATATTTTGAATAATAAGGATATTATAACCGGTGGATATGAACAGCTGAGATTTGATTTTGAGAACAGAAATGTCAATAAATTTCCCCCAAAGGTTTATTATGCTTATGGTCTCAACTTTTTTACCAGTTTAACACTTAGATTCTGATATTATTTAATAAATGATAATTAATAATCGAAATATGAAAAAAGTAAATGTATGGCTGAGTGGTTTAGCAATTATACTTACAGCCTCCCTGGTTTTGTTTTCATGCAAGAAAACATTTGATGAGCCTCAGGGCCCTACCGATCCAGGGTTAACTCCGACCCATACAATCCGTCAATTAAAGGCGATGCATACTACTTCGGGCGCATATGATATAATTAACTCGGATATTATTATTTCAGGAGTTGTGGTAGCCAATGATAAAAGTGGTAATCTGTACAAAGAGATATATATCCAGGATGGAACAGCCGGAATTAATTTATTATTGGATGCAAACGGGCTTTATAATTCTTTTCCTGTAGGAAGGAAAGTTTATGTAAAGTGTAATGGACTTTGTATAAGTGATTATAACCGCCTGGTGCAACTCGGTGTTAAAGCAACTGTGGCCGGGACGCCTTCTATTGAAGCAATTGCGTCAAACCTGATCGACAAATATGTGATTGGGGGAACGTTGAATAATACAGTAACTCCAAAGGTTGTAACAGTAAGCCAGTTGACAACAAGTATGCAGGATTCCTTGCTGGGGACATTAATACAGCTTAATAATTATGAATTTGTTCCTGGTGATACCAGTAAAACTTTTGCTGACACATCTGCATATAAAAATTCGGTTAACCTGACTGTTAGAAATTGTCAGGCAAATTCATCCATAATAATCCGGTCTAGCGGCTATGCCAATTTTGCCGGTGTTAGTGCACCTAACGGAAATGGTACCCTTACGGCGATTTATACTTTGTTTGGAACCACTAAGCAACTTATCATTCGGGATACAGCAGATGTTCAGTTTAACAATGTTCGTTGCGGACAGGGCCCTACGACAGTAATGAATATTTCTGATGTGCGGGCATTGTTTACCGGTTCTACAACATCGGCGCCTGATGGCAAAAGAATAACAGGGGTGGTGATCAGTGATCGGAGCACCAATAATCTCAATAGCCAAAACTTAGTATTGCAACAGGGAAATAATTTGTCCGGTATTCTTGTAAGATTTGATTCTCCTCATGCTTTTAATCTTGGTGATTCTTTAGACGTGAACATATCGCAACAGGAAATTTCAGAATTTAATAGTCTTTTGCAGGTCAATAATGTACCTCTTACCTACGCAACCAGAATTTCTACAGGTAAGACAATAACTCCACGGGCTGTAACTCTTGCACAGGTAAATGCAAACTTTGACGCATGGGAATCAACTCTTATTAAAACAGGTCCTGTTTCTTTGTCTGGTGGTAGTGGAGGTACTTATAGCGGCAGTGTAACTCTTAACGATGGCGCAACTCTTGTTATGTTTACCTCATCAGGCGCCACTTTTTCCGGACAAACATATCCGTCAAATGCACTTTCAGTAACAGGTTATTTGACGGAGTTTGGTAGTACAAAGGAATTATCAATCAGGAACCCAAGCGGAGCTTTAAACGACGTTGTGCCTGCATCAGGAGGTGGTGGAGGATTGCCACTCACGACCTCTCCTTATACTCAGAATTTTAATAATATAGCTGCAGGATTGCCAACAGGTATTTTTGCCAAAATTGGTTCTTCATCTTCCTCAATTGGAACTGGTGATATGCCCGAGTATGGAAGTGGTCTTTCCAGTATGACCGCATGGAATCAAACGAGTGCCGGTTTGAAAAATTTTGCTTCCGCTACTGGTTTAACAGCTACAAGTGATGCAACTGCACAAAATGCTTCATCAAACAGGGCATTGGGCATGCGTCAGACAAGTTCAACAGGATATGATCCCGGAGCGGCATTTGTTTTCCTTTTAGATAATACAACAGGGAAAACAAACTTCCAGCTTTCATTCCTGTTACAATCATTGGATAACTCTATCGGTCGTACTACAACATGGACAGTTGAATATGGGTTTGGAGACAGTCCGGCTTCATTTACTAATATCACAACGAGTCCCGCTACTTTAACAACCGGCCCTACGTTTGCAAGCACTCCCGTAACGGTAAACTTTGGTTCAGCACTTAATAACCAATCCCAAAAAGTTTGGATACGTATCGTAGCACTGTCAGGTACAACTGGCTCAGGAAGCCGTGCATCAACTGCGATTGATGATGTGAGTTTAAGTTGGAATTAAAAAAGAAAGTTTTATATAAAAGGCCCCGTTCAGGGGCTTTTTTATAGGAGATTTTGTTGTAATGGTTAGTAGTGGATTAATTTTATTGTAGTTCTTGAGTTCGCTGTCTCTATTTTTAAGAAATACAAACCACTTTGCAGATTGGGGATAGATAGATCAAGATAACTTCCACGCATCAGATAATTTACAAAAAAACTTTTTACTACTTGTCCTTGTGCATCGAAAAGATCCAGTCTGATTTTACTAAGCTGTTTGCTTGCTTTAATATGCAAATTATTTTCAAAGGGGTTTGGCGAAATGAGTATTCCAAGTTCATTAGGAGAAACATTGGGAACAGAAGTTATTACTCCCGCAAGGTTATACTTAGAAAAGACAGGGTAATGATCTGATGTATTATGAGCGGTAACATAATCAGGTACAATTGATGTTACATCAGTTCTTATTTGAGCAGAACCAGGGATATAATATTGATTTATCTCATTAGAAATAACATGATTGTCTATTACATTGGGGAAATTGATCATACTTGTTTGACCAGCTGCACCCAGCGGAAGTGTGATTGATTTATAATGATCAGAGTCGGTACTGTCGTTTACGATAGGGAAATATGAACTTGTGGAAGAACCTGTATATATACTTGTATTTAACGCATCATTAAAATCTCCTACTAAATAAATATTAGCACTACTGTAGTAAATATCTAAGGTGTCTTTTAGCTCAATAGCAGCTCCGAGTCTTTTATTAAAATCATCCTGAGTACTACCCGATTTTCCATGAATAAGAATAAAATTCATGTCTTTATTGATGCCATTAATTGTGGCAGTTGCAGATAACATATAGGGAAATCTGCCGGTTGCCCAATTAGTGTTAGCCGTTGCACTATTACGCATCATTCCACGGGTTGTAATATTTGAAAAAACAGATTTTCTGTAAATAAAGGCCTGTTTTTGTCCATTTAGCCAGGATGCACCTGTACCGCTGCTATTATTACTGCAATAGGGTGCAATTACAAAACCATATTCGGTATTGCCAAGTGAATCGACAACTCTTCTTAATCGCATGGTATCAACAACTTCTAATAATCCATATAAATCTGCATCGAGATAGCGGAGAATCTTTTTGACATTAGTCTCCTGGAGATCTTTATCAACGGGGCCACTGGCAAACGGGGCTCCAAAAAACTCTACATTCCAGGTAACAACATCAAGGGTGCCGGGGCCACTTTGGGCTTTTACTAATAATTGGCTACTAGTACCAAAAAAGGATAACAACACTACAAATATCTTTTTCATTCAAATCTTTCAACAAATCTAAATACCCGAAATTATTTAATAGCAAATATTTTAAGACGATGATTTAAAATCAATAACTCTTAACTGAAGGGTTGTTATTCCGTTCCATTCGTTCTCATCAATTTTAAAAACTATATCTATTGGTTTCTTAGATGCTAATAATTCAAATTTTTTAGCCAACCCGAACCCTATTCCTGTTAAAGTCACATCCCTTTGTTTAAATGAAAACTTTATGTGATCTTCCTTAACAATTTTTGAAAACCCGGTGTCTATTACTTCTTTGGCAATGAAAACTGGCCTGAGATTATCCGGGCCATAAGGCTCCATCTGGCTCAAAATATCATAAAAAGGTCTTTTGATTTCATTAAATGAAATTTCTGCATCAATGATTATTTCAGGAACCAAAAGATCGTCTTGAATTGTTGAAGAAACAATTTCCTCAAATTTATTTCTGAATAAGTCAACTTTATCCGGTTCTAAAGTCATGCCGGCAGCGGCAAAATGTCCGCCATATCCCAATAAGTGTTCCCTACAGGCATGAACTGCTTCATAAAGATTATATCCCGGAACACTCCGGGCACTTCCGGCAACATAATCACCGGATTTTGTTAACACCACTGTGGGACGGTAATAAGTTTCAATTAACCTGGATGCAACGATACCAACCACTCCTTTATGCCAATGGGGTTGAAAAACAACAGTTGATTTTCGATTTTTCCATTCTTCGTTATCATCAATAAGAGCAAGAGCTTCTTCAGTAATAGTTTTGTCTGCCTCCTTCCTTTCCGTATTATCGTTGTGAAGCATCTCTGCAAAATGAAAAGCTTCATCAAGAGAAGCAGCAACAAACATTTCTACAGCTTTTGTTGCATCATCCATTCTTCCCGCTGCATTAACCCGGGGAGCAATCATAAAAACAAGATTACTTATGTGCAGTTCACTAGTTAACCCACTGAGTTTTGTTAATGCCTTAATACCATAGTTAGGGTTTTGATTCGCTTTTTTCAAGCCATGAAAAGCCATTATCCTGTTTTCACCAGTTAAAGGAACTATGTCAGCTGCAATGGCTGTCGCCAGCAAATCAAGAAACTCAAAAGGAATCTCATTTGCTAATTCTAATTTTTCAGATAGAGCACAAATAAGTTTAAACCCAACACCGCAACCGCAAAGTTCTTTATATGGGTAATTACAGTCTCTTTGTTTTGGATTTAAAATAGCAACTGCTGGGGGCAATTCTTCATCGGGTAAATGGTGATCGCAAACAATGAAATCGATCCCAACCTGTTTGGCGTATGTTATCAGATCAACTGATTTGATACCACAATCAAGAGAAATGATCAATGTGAAACCATTTTCTTTAGCAAAATCAATACCTGCTTTACTGACACCATAACCTTCACGATAACGATGAGGAATATAAAATCCAATTTCAGAATAAATTTTCCTGAGAAAACTGTACATGCTGGCTACTGATGTAGTACCATCGACATCATAATCCCCGAAAACTAGAATTTTTTCATTGGAATTGATGGCATTGATAATTCTTGCAACAGCCTTTCTCATGTCTTTCATCAGCCAGGGGCTATGCAGTTTGGACAGATCAGGACGAAAGAAATCTTTTGCTTGTTCAAATGTTTCAATACCCCTTTGCACCAGGACACTGCATAAAACCTGATTAATTTTCAAAGTTTGATGTAGTTGCGAAACCTTTTCTTGATCTGCCGAAAGTATTTTCCATCTCTTTTGCATGGAGTCAGTATTTGCGATCAGTAACAAAAAGCACCATATCCTCAAGTCCTTGTCTTGCAGGACTTTCAGGAAAGTCTCTTAAAATGTCAATAGCTTCTTTTTTATAGGCATTCATTTTTTCTTTGGCATAACTAATGCCACCAGCCTCTTCAACTTTTTTTATGATCCAACCAACCTTTTCTTTATTGGTGTTAGTATTCTTTATGATGTAAATTATTCTTCTGCGGGTTTCTTTATCAGTATTGTTAAGAGTGTAAATTAAAGGAAGTGTAAGTTTTTTTTCCTTTATATCATTGCCTGTCGGTTTTCCAATATTTTCACTGGCATAGTCGAATAGATCATCTTTTATTTGAAAGGCCATTCCTGTTTTTTCGCCGAACAGTCGCATTTTTTCGGTTTTTAGTTCATCATTACAGGATGACCATGCGCCGGCCGCACAAGCAGAGGCAAGAAGTGATGCTGTTTTGTTTCGTATAATTTCATAATATATGTCTTCTTTCAGATTAAGATTTCTTGCCTTTTCCAATTGCAACAATTCTCCTTCACTCATCTTCCGCACGGCGTCTGACAGAATATGGAGGATCTTGTGATCATTGTGATCCAAAGAAAGAAGTAAACCTTTTGCAAGAAGGTAATCGCCGATGAGCACATTTGCTTTGGCTTTCCATAACGCATAAGTCGAAAAAAAACCTCTTCTTTCCATTGAGTCATCCACAACATCATCATGCACAAGTGTTGCAGTATGAAGCAGTTCTACGAGTGAGGCAGCTCGATAGGAGGGATCATTGATCTCACCACAAAGTTTAGCGGAAAGTAAAACAAACATTGGTCGAAGCTGTTTCCCCTTTCTTTTTACAATATATCTCATGATACGGTCCAAAAGGGGCGCCTGGCTTCTAACAGCGTCTTTAAATCTCGATTCAAAGATTTTTAATTCATCTGATATTAAGTCTGTGGGTAGCCGCATTTGCAAAAATCAGAACAATTTACGGGCAAAAAAATTATTGCTTATTCATGCATCAAAATGCATGAATAAACTGACTAAGTAATTGAAAAATAATGGCAAATGGGGGAAATAATTTTCATAAAAATTTGGTAATTAATCATCAATATCTATTTTTGCCTATTATTAGGACATTGTTTACAAATCTTAATCCTTAGTTATGGCAAGCAAAAAGTTTTTACTTCTGGCAGGTGTTCTATGCCTGTTGGCATCTTCTGGTTTTTCTCAGAGAGTGGGAGCCAGTTATGATGTAAAAGATTCGTCCCTCGTTCCGGGCAAAAGAATGCCCCAGCACACTGAATTTTTAAATGGCACATACAATTTTCCGGCAAAACCACGTAATCAGTGGGAAATTGGTATCAAAGCCGGTCTTTTCCAGGTTAGTGGTGATGTTCCAGCTCAATTTATATCACCAGGTTTCGGTGCCCATGTAAGAAAGGCATTCGGATACATCTTCTCTATGCGTTTGGAATATATGTACGGCATAGGTAAAGGGTATCATTTCAGACAAGCGGAAAATTTCTATAAAAACGCTGCATGGAATAGTGCTGGTTATTATGCACCTACAAGACTTTATAATGGTCAAATAGAATTCGCATCTGCTGCGGGAACTTCGCAAACAGGTGATAAGGTTTTCTATAATTATAAAACAATTGTTCAGGATCTAAGCCTTCAAGGTGTAGTTACACTTAACAATATACGTTTTCATAAAGCTAAGACCGGATTCACAATGTATGGTTTTGCAGGTATAGGTGGAACAATTTATGATACTAAGGTTAATGCATTAAATGGAAATTCGAAATATAATTTCAATGCGATAAATCAATCAGATTATAAAAATCGCAGAGATTTTATTAAGAATATGAAGGATATGCTGGATGACAGCTTCGAAACACCTGCAGAGAATCAGGGAGATCGTCGTCCTAAGTTGTTTGGAGACACATTTAAGCCTTCAGGAACAGTAGGTGTAGGGATGGCATTTAAGTTAAGCAACAGGTTAAATCTGGCTCTTGAAGATCGTTGGACTTTTGTTAAGGATGACCTGCTGGACGGACAGCGTTGGCAAGAGCATGCATGGGGCGATGCAGTGTTAACCCGTGACTTTGACTCATACAACTACCTGAGTCTTGGATTGAATATTAATCTTGGTGGAAAATCAGTTGAACCATTGTGGTGGCTGAACCCGCTTGATTATGCATACAGTGAAATTCGTAACCCACGTTTGATGCGTTTGCCAAAGCCAGTTCTTCCTGATAGTGATGGAGATGGTGTAACTGACCAATTTGATCAGGAGCAAACTCCTCAGGGTTGCCCGGTTGATAGTCACGGCGTAAGTAAGGATACAGATGGTGATGGTGTTCCAGATTGTAAGGATAAAGAACTTATTACTCCAACATACTGCCAGCCTGTAGATGCTGACGGTGTTGGTAAGTGTCCGGTTCCATGTCCAGATGAAAATTGTCCGGGATGGGGCGGTAAGAAAGATGATTGTGCTGTATTATTAGGCGCATTGCCAAGTGTAGCTTTTAAATCAAATTCAAATAACCTTAGTAATGATGCGCAGCAGGTTCTTTCAACTGTTGCATCAAGAATGAGAAATAATCCTGGTTGTAAAGTAGTCGTAGTAGGCTATTGCTCTTCTAATAAGAAAGAACAACAATTAAGCTGGGATCATGTAAATAAGGTCATTAATTATATGGTTGATAAAGAGGGTATCAGTGCTGATCGCTTTATCTTCAACTATGGTCAGGAAGGTGGAGATTGTAATACAGTTGATCTTAGAGCAGCAGCTGAGGGTGAAGATGGTCCAAATACCGTTGAACCTCCTCATCCAAACCTCCGCAAAAAATAATAACAAAGGCTTTTTTGCATAGAATAATCAAACCCCGGTCTAAAACGACCGGGGTTTCTATTTGCAACATTATCAATAAGATAGCTTTATAAAAACCTTAACGACCGATTTTTGGTGACCTTTATTTTTTCTATAAGTTTTGTCTTTATCTGTTAACTTTGCACACCTTTTATGAAATATAGCTGGATAGCAATTGCATTTATTGTTTTGTCAGGTTGTGGTGGAGGTATCAATAAAATACTTAAGAACCCTGATGCGTCTTATAAGCTTCGTATAGCCGAGCAGTATTATGTGAAAAAGAAATACGATAAGGCCCAACAGATATTTGAAGATGTGATGCCTTATTACAAAGCCGGAAAAGAGTTCGAGGATATTTATTATAAGTATGCTTATTGCGCCTATTACCAGGCAGATTACATAAATGCCGAAAACCTTTTCAAAAGCTTTCTTGAGATATTCCCTAATAGCACAAAAGCTGAAGAGGTTGATTATATGAGGGCATACTCTTTTTTCAAACAGTCGCCAAAGGCCTCACTTGATCAGACAAATACAATAAGGGCTATGGGAATGATGCAGACCTTTATTAATACGCATCCGGGATCAGTTAGGAATAAGGAGGCGAATGATATTATTGAAAAATGCCGGGCTAAACTTGAGCTTAAGGACTTTCAGAGTGCACAATTATATTATGATTTGGGTCAATTCAGGGCTGCAGGCGTTACTTTTACTACCTTGTTAAATAATTATCCTGAATCCCTGAAAGCCGATGAATATAAACTGATGGCAATAAAATCGTATTATCGCTTTGCTGAACTGAGTATTGAGGAAAAAAAAGTGGAGAGATTTGAGCAGGTGATTAACGAGTGTCATGAGTTTACAGATCGATTCCCTGACAGCAAGTTGAAAAAAGAAGCCGATCAATATCTTAAATTATCACAATCAAATATCAAAATTTTAAGCAATGAGCAAGTTAAGGCGCCAGCTTAGTGCAGGCATAACAAATAATGTTGAAACGAAAAATCTTGATGAAATAAAAAACAAGACCGGTAATCTGTATGAATCTATTTCCATTATCGGTAAGAGGGCTAACCAGATTAATATTTCCCTGAAGGAAGAGCTGCATAATAAGTTGGAGGAGTTTGCCAGCCATACAGATAGCCTTGAAGAAATTCATGAGAATAAAGAGCAGATTGAAATTTCTAAAGCTTACGAAAGAATGCCTAACCCGGCGTTACTGGCAACACAGGAATTTTTGGATGATAAAGTCTATTTCAGGAAGGCTGAAGACGAGCTATTTAATTAGAAAATATACCCGAAATAATGTATAAAGCGATGGACTACCATCGCTTTTATTTTTCCTAAAAGTATACTTAATTGTAAGCCGGCGATTATGTGTTATTGTGGGTAAATGGTATTTTTGGTAAAATGCTGAAGGGCAAAAAAATATTATTGGGAATTACAGGCAGCATTGCTGCTTATAAGTCAATTATCCTGGTAAGGTTATTAATAAAAGCTGGGGCAGAAGTAAAAGTAGTAATGACCCCTTCAGCCAAAGATTTTGCGCCTGCACTCACACTTTCAACGCTTAGCAAGAATCCGGTATTAATGGATCTGTTTGATGAGCAAAGCTGGGCAAATCATGTAATGTTAGGTCGTTGGGCAGATATAATGATCATAGCTCCATTAAGCTGCAACACACTGGCCAAAATGGCAAATGGATTATGCGACAATTTATTGATGGCTGTTTATCTTTCTGCAACATGCCCGGTGATTGTTGCCCCGGCAATGGATGAAGACATGTGGTTACATGCTTCAACAAAACTAAACCTGGCCAAACTCGAATCTTTTGGTAATAAAATTATCCCGGCTGAAAAAGGTGAGCTTGCCAGTGGACTTGAGGGAGAAGGAAGAATGGCAGAACCTGAGCATATAATTGGATATCTGAGGGATAATTTTTTTTTGACTAGTCCATTAAAAGGGAAAAAAGTTCTTGTCACTGCAGGGCCAACATACGAACCAATCGATCCGGTTCGTTTTGTTGGTAATCACTCATCAGGAAAAATGGGGATAGCAATTGCCACCGAACTTGATAAAAGGGGGGCGGATGTGACATTAATCATGGGGCCATCTCAATTATCTTTCCGGTTAGATAAAATATCTGTAATTCGGGTAAATACAGCTGAAGAGATGTTCCAGGCTTGCAATGATGTTTTTCCTGAAATGAATATGGCAGTTATGTCAGCGGCAGTTGCTGATTATTCGCCAGCGGTGGTTGCAAAAGATAAGATCAAGAAAAGTGAAGACAAAATGCTGGTTGAGCTTGTGAAAACGAAAGATATATTAAAATCTCTGGGTGAAAGGAAGAAAAGTGACCAGGTTTTAATAGGCTTTGCTTTAGAAACCCAAAATGAAGAGACGAATGCATTGGAGAAGCTCAAAAAGAAAAATGCAGATATGATTGTGTTGAATTCGTTGAATGATCCCAATGCCGGATTTGGACACGACACTAATAAAATAACCATATTTGATAAAAGTGGTAAAAAATTTGATTTTAATATTAAATCAAAAACATCTGTTGCAAAAGATATTGTAGATACTATAATCAGTCTTTATTATGCCTAAAAAGATAGTGTTATCAATATTTGTTATTGCCATTTCGTTTTCACTCGGTGCACAGGAAATACAGGCAAGGTTCAGTGTGATCACCTCAAAGATCAGTACCCAGGTGGATAAAAAGGTCTTCCAAACCCTGCAAACAGCGCTTACAAACTTTATTAATAACAGGAGATGGACGAATGATGTCTATCAGCCTTCTGAAAAAATTCAATGTAATTTCCTTTTGAATATTGACCAGGATCTTGGCAACAATGTTTATAAAGCAAAACTAACGGTACAAGCCGCAAGACCGATCTATAATACCAATTACGATTCACCGATCATAAATTTCATTGATAATAGTGTAGTATTTCGTTATGTTGAGTTTCAGCCGGTCGAATTTAATGAAAACAGGGTCCAGGGAAGCGATCCGCTGGCGGCTAATATTACAGCAGTGTTGGCCTATTATGTAAATCTTATACTGGGATTTGATTATGATTCATTCAGTTTAAGGGGTGGCGACATGTATTTTCAAAAAGCATGGAATATTGTAAATAATGCACCAGAGGGTGGCGATATTGAGGGATGGAAATCATTTGAAAGCTTGCGTAACAGGTATTGGCTTGCGGAAAATATTAATAATAACCGGTTTACATTAATTCACGATGCTTTGTACTCTTATTACAGAAATGGGTTAGATGTTTTTTATGAGGATGAGGAAGCAGGAAGAAGCGGAATCTTAAACAGCCTCAATTTTTTGAATACGATAAATAACGATAACCCCAATTCCATGCTCATACAATTTTTCTTCCAGGGAAAAAGTAACGAGCTGGTAAAGGTTTTTTCAAAAGCAAAGGGAGATCAGCGGAGCAGGGCCGGAGATATTCTTTCACGTCTGGATGTAACGAACGCATCTTCGTATAATGAGCTAAAATGATCCGTGTAACACTATTACTTGTTTTATTTTTAATTTCATCATGTTCTGGGAAAGATGAGATTCCGTCAGATGTTCTGGCAAAAGATGAAATGAAAACGGTTTTATGGGACATGATCCGTGCTGACCAGTTTCTTCAAAACTATGTGTTCGCAAAAGATACATCTGCAAAGAAAAAACAAGAAAGTATCAGTCTCTACCAGCAGGTGCTTAATATTCACGGAATATCCAAGGAAAAGTTTGAAAAAAGTTTTGCTTATTACAAATCAAATCCTCAATTGATTCAATCTATTATGGATTCATTAAGTCAGGCTCCTTTAGCAATTCCAGTTGATACAAAAGCCGATCCTTCAGATAAATCAAATCAGCCCTCACCAATCAATAATAGCGACACTTTACCAGTTCCATTGAGAAAAATCAGGAAGGTATCTGGCAATTAATGACAAAGATCTGCCGATAAAGATTGATGTTCCTTAATTTTACAGGAAACGATTGTTAGCATGAAGAAAGTTATTAATTCTGCTGATGAAGCTGTTAAAGACATTTTTGATGGAGCTGTACTAATGCTTGGCGGATTCGGGCTTTGCGGCATTCCCGAAAACTGTATTTCAGCACTTGTAAAAAAAGGAACTAAAAATCTTACCTGTATTTCAAATAATGCCGGGGTTGATGATTTCGGTATAGGTCTTATGCTACAACAAAGGCAGGTTAAAAAAATGATTTCTTCTTATGTAGGTGAAAATGCTGAGTTTGAAAGACAGCTTTTGAGCGGTGAATTAGAAGTTGAACTTATTCCGCAGGGAACATTGGCGACACGATGCATGGCTGCTGGTTATGGAATGCCCGCAGTTTTTACTCCGGCCGGCGCCGGAACAGAAGTATCCACCGGGAAAGAGGTTAGAAATTTTAATGGTAAGGAGTATTTATTAGAATTCGCATTTGAAGCCGACTTTGCTTTAGTTAAAGCCTGGAAAGGGGACACACATGGTAATCTTATATTTAAAGAAACTGCCAGGAATTTTAATCCATTAATGGCAATGGCAGGAAAGATAACCATTGCAGAAGTAGAAGAATTGGTTCCAGCCGGAAAGTTAGATCCGAATACTATCCATACACCCGGTATTTATGTCCACAGAATTTTCCAGGGAGTTAACTATGAAAAACGAATTGAACAAAGAACCATAAGAAAGAAAAATTAAGACTATGGCACTTTCTAAGGAACAGATTGCACAAAGAATAGCCCGGGAATTAAAGGATGGTTATTATGTCAACCTCGGAATTGGCATCCCCACGTTGGTCGCAAATTATATTCCTGATGGTATCAATGTTGTTTTGCAAAGTGAAAATGGACTGCTGGGCATGGGCCCTTTTCCTTTTGAAGGAGAAGAAGACCCTGATCTGATCAACGCAGGGAAGCAGACAATAACGACTGTTCCGGGTTCTGCTTTTTTCGATTCAGCTATGAGTTTTGGAATGATCAGGGCAGGGAAAGTTGATCTGACAGTTTTGGGTGCAATGGAAGTTAGTGAGAATGGAGATATTGCTAACTGGAAAATTCCCGGTAAAATGGTAAAAGGGATGGGTGGTGCCATGGATCTTGTTGCTAGTGCAAAAAATATTATAGTGGCTATGATGCACACTAACCCGAAGGGTGAATCAAAATTGTTACCTAGATGTACTTTACCTCTAACGGGTGTAAACTGCGTGAGGAGAATAGTATCTGATCTTGCAGTACTGGATGTTGTAACTGATAATGGCTTTAAACTTTTGGAAAGAGCCCCAGGAGTGTCTGTGGATGAGATAAAGAGTAAAACAGCTGGTAAACTAACGGTCGAGGGAGAAATACCGGAAATGAAATTCTAAAAGTAAGTTTTTTCTTATCCCTTACTCAATCAGATTATTCTTTACGGCGAAAAATACAAGACCAGCCGTATTCTTACTTCCAAACCTTTCCATTAACCTGTCTTTAATAGCTTCAACTGTTCTTGGACTGATCTCCATTTTTTTTGCAATTTCCTGAGCCGTGAATTCCATGCAAATAAAGCGAAGCACATCTTTTTCTTTATCGCTTAAAGTGATCTCATTATTCAGGGAAGGGATAACTTTTTGACGGGCATGTGATTTTTTCAGGAGAATGCGGTTCACAAAATTATTCAGGTAATAGCCCTTTTCATATACTTCCATAATGGCCCTGCGTATTTCCTGGGGTTCGGCATTCTTGAGTAAATAGCCATTGGCTCCGTTTTCCATCAGGTGATAAACAAATCGTTCGTCCTCATACATGCTTAATATCAAAACCTTCACCTGTGGATATTGTTTACTCACGGCTTTGGTAGCTTCAATTCCATCCTTACCGGGCATACGAAGATCCATAAGCACAACATCTGGCTGCGCTTCAGTTAAGCCATTCAGTAGTTCATCTCCGTTATCGGCTTCCAGTACAAACTTGATGTTGGTAAAAGGCCGGAGAGAGAGAATGACTCCTTTTCTAAAGATTTTATGATCGTCAGCAATAGCTACCCTGATAATTCCCATGGTTTCAGATTAGCAACGAAATTAACAAATTCTGCCTATTTGGCTATTGGTAGGGCTCGTCTTTAGGCAACTCAATAGTTACCTTGTAATAGGTTTGGGAAATATCCTTTTCGAAATTGATATTTCCCTGCACCACACGAAGACGGCTGGTGATATTCTTCAGCCCTAACCCTACATTACTTTTATTCAGTTTTTCAAAATCTGCCTGCACCAATCCCCTTCCGTCGTGATGAATTCGGAGGTAGAATTTATCGGCATGAACATTCTGCGTTAAATGAATAAAACTGGAATTACTGTGTTTGAGGATATTGTTGATCAACTCCTGAACCACCCTGAATATGATAAGCTCTTTTTCTTCCTTTAATCTTTCCTTGTACTCATGGAACCGGCAACTTGCATTAATAGTACCGGATCCGCTGATCTTTTGAAAAAGGTCATTAATAGCTGACTCAAGCCCGAAATTCTTAAGGGTAGGCGGCATCAGGCTATGACTGATATTACGGACCAGTTGGATAGTATCATCTATAATTTGCCGGGCCTGGAAAATGGACTGCAATTGGGTGGCCTTATCCTGGTTTACCAGGTTTTCATTCAGGTAAAGGCGGGCTGTAGCCAAAAGGGGGCCGGCATCATCATGCAGATCTGCAGCGAGCCTTTGTCTTTCTTCTTCCTGGAGCTTGATGGAGGCATTCAATAATATTTTCTGTTGCTCCTGTTCCATCTGCTGCAGTTTTTTCTGAAACCGCAATACCCGGCGCTGGTGCATGATTATAAATACAATAAGGGCCACCGTAAGTACAACCATGCCAAGTGTTCCTAAAAAGAGCACTGTGGAAACTCCTGATTTGGTGGCTTGAAGGAAGAACATAATGGGTTAAAGGTTGAAATGGTTAGATCATATCAAGGTTAGGAATATTTAAGGGCTTGCTTCTATTTAAATTAACAGGGTTTTTTTCATATACAAAAAGGGCTACTATGAAAAGTACGTTTTTGATTAATTCTACAATATATGTGAGATAACCAAAGGCTTCAATTTGTTCGATACTTAGATGATTTATTAAAATGTAAAAAAAGAACGACCCCCCCAAGTAGAGTAAAATTCCTACTGCAAGCCAGAAGCAATAATGATTATAGATGTACTCACCAGTTAGTTTTTTTGAAAATTCGTAGAAGAAAAATGCAATGTATATAAATACCAAAATTGTTTCTATGCCAATTGGAATAGAGTCTAATAATTTCAGATCTTGTGTGAGTAAATAATAAGCTTGAAAAAGTAAGAATAACGAGGATAAAGCAAGGATAATTTTTTTGAACTTCTTTGTTTCAAGGTTGTACCAAAAAATAAATGCAAAGGCGCAATATTCAAAAGTTGTGTAAAAAGTTTGAATATAAAACTTAAGATTTTTAGGGAGTCTCTCTTTGCCCACTGATTGCAATAAAAGTAGAAGAAAGAACAAAAGACCATAAAGTGCAATTGCTAATGGGCCCGCACTTCTTTTTTTATTTATTATGAGGTAAAATAAAGCTATTAACAGGTACGAAGAAATAACTATATATAAAAAAAGCTTTTCTATTATTTTGGATTTGCTCCAAAAATAGAAAAACTTTTTTTAAGATTTAAAACTTGAAAGTCGGTGAAGACAATTAATCTTCCCAAACAGTCAAAACATCAACATCCATTTCCCAAATTCTTGAATTCCTTTTCATAACAGTAACATTTTAAAACCTTATTCAAATCGATTTGTGACATAAAAATTGCCCAAATGAAATTTGATTTCAATGGGGTTTTCAAGACACTAACCCCTTAAATTCAATGAAACTCAATACAGACAAGGTTTTCGGAGCATTTTAATAGTAATGATCCGAATATAAAAAGGGTAAAAATTCGTAGTAAAAACCGTAATTTTACGATATTAAAAATAGTAATCTTACCGGGAGTTTTTCCGGTTATTAACAGGTGTGGAAAAGAGTTCGGAATTACATTTTGAAGCACTTTCTTGATTGGCAAGAAAGGATCATTTATAGACAAGTTTCTAAAAAAGAAAGTTGATTGATATTGGACTTCGCTACGGTTTTCAAAGGAATTGGAAATTCTATTCGGACGGTTTAAAAGGACATTGGACGATTTGAGGGGCTCGATCCGCAATCAATCAACTTGGCATAAAAGTATATCCACATACAGGTGTGTGCAAGAGCAATACTTCTGTCTTTTAAACATACGGTATTTACGGCTTAAATGGTAATTTTTCAATCTTGGCAAGAATTTCTACGAGGGGTATTGACGAAATAATGAAAAACGTGTAAAATCAAAAATATTCATGAGCTTTCTCTGCCTTAGAAATTTAAAAGAACTTTTCCCCAAAAGTGGTTTGCATTTAAAATTGCGTATTTTTACGCAAAATGATCTAATACCCATAACTTAACTGTAAACCAGCTTTCTATGTCCTCCCAACCCATTAAAGTAGCGATTGCCGACGATCATAAGATATTCCGGGATGGTATTCGTATGGCTCTTAAAGAAAAAGAATACCTCAAGATTATTTGGGAAGCCGAAGACGGCAAAGACCTGATGCATAAACTTCAGCTCAAATTACCTGATGTGATCTTAATGGATATACGTATGCCTGAAGTGGATGGCATAAATGCGATCAGCCTTATACGTAAGGAATATGAAGCCCTCAAGATCATTGTACTGACAATGTATGATGACCAGGAGATGATCACAAAGATGATGGAAATGGGCGCCAACGCATACCTTACCAAGACAACGGACCCCGAAGAGATTTACCAGGCTATTCTTACCTGTATGAATGATGATTTTTATTTCAATGAGCTGGTAAATAAGGCGGTGTTGTTAAAGCTGCAACACAAAAAAACAGTAAGACAATTTTATCCCAACCCGGTTAAATTTTCAGAAAAAGAAATACGCATTTTGAAATTAATAGCTGACGATAAAACCACAGAAGAAATTTCAAAAGAAGTTTTCCTGAGCCCCCGTACTATTGAAACTATTCGTCAGAATATGAAGCAGAAAGTGGGAGCAAAAACAATTGCCGGCCTGGTGATGTATGCTACCAGGAATAAGTTGCTGGAATAATCTTTTATAAGATCTGAAATAGGTTTTCAGTCAGTCAAGCATTTTCTCTGTTTCTTTTATATATATCAATGGATAACGTTAATGATATTTTTTTTGAAGGGTATTATAAAGATATCTGGCGAACGCTGATACCTGAGGAGCTAACTTCCAAAGAGGTTGATTTTATGATACCTTTTTTTAAACTTGGCCCGGACAGTAAAGTTCTTGATCTTATGTGCGGGTATGGACGCCATGCTTTAGGTTTGGCAAAAAAAGGAATTCCTGTTACAGCCGTTGATAATTTGCCGGCATATATTAATGAAATAAAAGCAATTGCTGAAAAAGAACAGCTACCAGTTAAGCCTGTTGCCCAAAATGTTATTGAGTATAACAGCAATGATATTTACGACCTGGTTATTTGTATGGGTAACAGCCTCAATTTTTTTAATGCGGATAATACTTCTAAGATTCTTGCAACTATTTCCAGCCATCTTAAACCAGGCGGACATTTATTGATCAACAGTTGGTCAATTGCCGAAATTGCTTTTAAAAGTTTCAAAGAAAAAACCTGGGGTACTGTTGGGGAGTTAAAGTTTTTAACGGATTCTAAAATTCTGTTTCACCCAACAAGAATGGAAACAGAGAGTATTGTTATTGCTCCGGATGGTACAACTGAGAAGAAATTGGGTATTGATTATATCTTCTCAATTAATGAGCTGGAAACAATGCTGAAAACGGCCGGACTTGAATTACAGGAAGTCTACAGCATACCCGGAAAAAAGAAATTTACAATAGGAGAGCCAAGAGCTTACATCGTCGTTAAAAAAAAGTAACTACCCGTTTATCTTTTTGCAAAAAATAAACCCCGGCGTTATGAAGACCGGGGTTTTGTTGTTACTGTTATGAAAAGAAAAAGTTTTTAAGCAGTGCAGTTCATTAAGGACAGGTTTAACGGTGCTCAGGTTTTTCTTTTCAACAGGTATCGGATTTTAAAACGGGACCATTATTATTTAAAAGAGAAAGTTGATTGTCCGGTGAGTATCGTTTAGTTTTTCAAAGGATTTGGAAAAATCTTTCTGGACGGTTATGGACATTGGATGAGTAGGATTAACGAGTCATCCGTATCAATCAACTTTCTGCAACAAAAATATATGCACACCCAAGTGTTAACAAGAGCATAACTGCCCGTTTTAAATCTTTCGGTATTTACGCTGACCACCGTAAAACTTCAGAAGATGCTATCGTACACTTTCGTTTTTTTGTTATTACGGGTAGATTCCACAGGTATTAAATCAAGTACTTCTACTATGGTATATGTAGCAGGAATTTTTCAACTTGCACCACAGAATAATTACTGAAACCAATATTTTTAACAACAATCCGATTATGAAAAACCCCGACACTAACTCTGTAATTAAAGTTGCGATAGCTGATGATCATGCACTCTTCCGTACCGGAGTAAAAACTTCTCTCCAAAGCCGTAAGGATATACAAATGGTGGCAGAAGCCGAAAACGGAATGCAGTTATTGAACCTGCTTCGTCACATTCAGCCCGATGTTGTTCTGCTTGACATCCAGATGCCTATAATGGATGGGCTAACTACGTTGCCGGAAATAAAGAAACTTTACCCCAACGTAAAAGTAATTATGCTTTCTATGCATAATGACCATTCCGTAATTTCCAAAATGATGGAAATAGGCGCCAACTCTTACCTGACTAAAGAGTCCGGTTCTGAGATGATCTATGAAGCGATCCGTACTGTTTATGAACAGGATTTCTTCTTTAATGAACTTACTAACAAGGCTCTTTTAAGCGGACTCCGTACTAAACGTACTACCGAATCTTCTGCTCCGCAGGATGTTCAGTTAACTGAAAAAGAAATTACCATTCTTCGGTTAATGTGCGAAGAGAAAAGTACCAAGGAGATTGCCGACATTGTTGATCTTAGCCCACGTACTGTGGAGGCGATCCGTGATAAACTCAAAACAAAGACCGGTACAAAGTCTATGGCAGGTCTGGTAATGTACGCTGTAAAAGCAGGGTTAGTAGAACAAGCATAAATTCAATATGGCAAGTTATACAGCCATTCCGCTTTCTGCGGGATGGCTTTTTTATTTTACTTTATACTATGAATTACACCATAGTTAATGGGAAAATACAATCGGCTGAGGAGCCTTCGCTTTTAGTTTCTAACAGGAGCTACAGGTATGGCCACGGACTTTTTGAAACTATGAAATGGATGAATGGAAAGATCCGGCTGGCAGATTTTCATTTTGAAAGACTTTTTTCTGGCCTGGATCTGTTAAAGATCAGGTATCCAAAACATTTTACTGCTGAAAAAATTTCTGAAGAGGTTGAAAAGCTATGCATCAAAAATCAGTGTTTGGGTCTTGCAAGGGTCAGGTTATCTGTCTCAAGGGGGAACGGGGGTTTGTTTGATAATGATACCTCTCTCCGGTATGTAATTGAATCATGGCCTTTGTCCGATACAATAAACCTATTAAATGAAAATGGGTTGGATATCGGGATTTATACTGATGCCAGGAAAAGCTTTGACAAGTTTGCTAATTTAAAATCAGCCAATTTTCTTCCTTATGCCATGGCTGCTGCCTATGCAAGGGAAAAGAACTTAAATGATTGCATTGTTTTGAACCAGGAGGAAAGGGTAGCCGATACTACTATTGCAAATATTTTCCTTATTGTGAAAGATGAAATTCTTACTCCCGCTTTAAGTGAGGCTTGTATTGCTGGCACCATGAGAAAATATCTTATCCTTCAATTTAAAAAAGGGGGGGTGAAGATCAGGGAAACTGAAATTACTGTCCAAAATGCTCAGGAGGCGGATGAAATATTTCTGACAAATGCTGTGCAGGGCCTGCGCTGGGTAAAAAGATTCGGTGATAAAAGGTTTGTTTGTAAAAAAACTGCAGAAATTTATCAGCAGTTTGTCAGAACAATTCCAATTTAATCTTGTTTTTTGGCTGATATGAAGCCATTAGTTAATGTATTCTGGTTCAGAAGAGATCTTCGGTTGTATGATAACGCCGGTCTTTATCATGCTCTGAAAGATAACAATCCTGTTCTGCCTGTTTTTATTTTTGATAGAAATATTCTGGATGAACTGGAAGATAGAAATGACAGGAGGGTGGAGTTCATTCATCAGTCGTTAGCGGCAATTCAAAATGACCTACTGAAACTGGGCTCAACTTTAGATGTTCGATATGGAAAACCTTACGATGTTTATAAGCAGTTGCTGCAAGAGTACGAGATCGGGAAAGTTTTTACCAATCATGATTATGAACCTTATGCAAAACAGCGAGATACTTCTGTTGAGCAACTACTGAAAGAAAACAATATCTCGTTTCATACATTTAAGGACCAGGTGATCCTCGAAAAAGATGAAGTTTTAAAAGATGACGGCAAACCTTATACTGTTTTCACTCCGTATTCACGAAGATGGAAATCTGTGCTCACCGATTTTCATTTAAGGTCCTATCCAAACAAGAAGTATTTTTCTAATTTTTTTAAACAGCCGTCCCATAAGATTATTTCATTGCAGCAAATGGGTTTTACTGCATCAGGGAAACATTTTCCGGAAAAAGAATGGAAAGGACAGATCATCCGGAATTACAAAGAACAAAGAGATATTCCTTCTGTTCAGGGCACATCAAGATTGAGTGTTCACCTGAGGTTCGGAACAATAAGTATCAGGCAACTGGCTGCAGAAGCCGGGGCTTTGAATGATACTTATTTAAATGAGCTGATTTGGCGGGATTTTTATCATATGATCCTTTGGCATTTTCCCAGGGTTGTCGGTCATGCTTTTAAGCCTGAATATGATAAAATAAAATGGAGAAATAATGAAAAGGAATTCAAAGCCTGGTGTGATGGGCAAACAGGCTATCCCATAGTTGACGCGGGAATGAGAGAATTAAATGAAACCGGCTATATGCATAACCGGGTTCGCATGATAACAGCTTCTTTTCTTACAAAACATTTGTTGATAGATTGGCGATGGGGTGAGGCTTATTTTGCAAAGAAACTTCTTGATTTTGACCTGGCTGCCAATAATGGTGGCTGGCAGTGGGCAGCAGGGAGCGGTTGTGATGCGGCTCCATATTTCAGGATATTCAACCCCTACTTACAAACTAAAAAATTTGACCCTGAACTAAAATATGTTCGCAAATGGGTGCCTGAATTTGAGGAACTTACTTACCCGCAACCAATTGTTGAGCATGAAACAGCCAGGAAGAGATGTCTTGAAGTTTACTCAGTTGCATTAAAGAAATAATCAGTCAAACCTTGGGTTTACGAAATTATTAAGCTTAGAACCAAATCGATAGTTAATACCAAAATTAGAATAGACACGATAGCCGGAAGCAAGCTGACGCCTGCGGGTTAAAATCTCCTGTGCTGTAGCACCTCCTTTAGGTAAATAAATCTGGTCTCTAGCCAGTTCTGCAGAAGTATAAACATAAAAGGATAGACCTCCGGTAATTCGTATGTCTACTTCAAAGTAACCTTCAAGATTCAGTAGTTTCCAGTTACGAAAATAGTTATGGTATTGAAGACCGAATGATGTTGTACCCCATTTCTGGTTAAATGTAAGCTTACTGTTAATTCCCTGCCCTAACAGGGTTTCCTTTGTTTTGTCAAATAGTGTTGTATCTATGTAAGAATTGTGTCTTAGATCAAGCAGATATGAAAAAGTAAATCTCTTTGTATTTACATCTTTGTAGGAAAAAATATTATACTCGATTCCAGTTAGAAACTGAAACCGGCTTTTGTTATTTGAAAATGTACTTCTTGAAAGCTCAACCTGATATCCTGTTGACCAGTGCTCGCCTAAACTTTTTACAAGGTATTGCTGAATATTATAACTGTTGTTTTTTATTATGATGTTTTCAATGTTGCCATTACCATCATCAAGTTTATAAGCAGACCTGTTTTTCCCACCATCAAGCTCAAGCCCTATTTTGATTTGATCAGTAATTCTTTTTGCTGAAAAACTGCCGCTTATATTTGAACTGTTATAGTTGGCATCGGCGTCAAGATATCCGTTTACCCCGGTGCGGAATACCCAGTAATTCCATGGATCTTTAGTCGGTGAGGTGCTTTCTTTTTTCAGATTATCATCTTGTTTCATATTAATATCAAGGCCACTCACAGAAGATGTTTTAGCAATATATGGAACAAGACCTATTTTAAGATATTTTACTAAAAGATCCCTTCTTTCAAAATCAGTTGCATTTGGATCAGTTGAAAACCGAAGGGTGTCGCTTTGTGACTTGAATTTATTTTGTCCAAAAAAAATCATCTGATATTGTCTGCCACCACCACCGGTGGATTGATCTGTGATCAGAATATGAAGGTCTGCTGCCTGATTATCCAGTAAAAAGTCAACAATATTTATTTCAGTTCTGATAAAAGTAAAATCACAATAGGTGTTGCTGCAATCAATAAAAACTTTTAAGCGGTTTGAGTTATTGCCTTTGTCCTGTGCTATGAGATAATTTGAGAATGATAAAATTAACAGGAGTGTGAAAATTACTTTTTTTCTCATAGAAATATAGGAGCAGGTTTAATGCTACAGCTAAAATAGGTTCTTTATTTCGATGAAAAGCTAACTTTAGAAAAGAAATAAATCATGCGAAATGTTTTTCTCCTTTTCGATAATTTCTCTTGAAAAAGTATTGTAAAGTGTTTGCACCGCCTGACGTCCTCTGTCACCTAGCTCAAGAGAATAATCATTTACGTATAGCTGTATATGTTGCCGCATCACATCTTCGCTCATTTCCTGTGCATGAAGTGTGACATATTCAGGCAAGGATGGCCAATTTCTATTGGCAAACTCAAGACTTTTTCTGATTAAACTGTTTATCTTCTGGATAACATCGTTTCCTAATGATCTTTTGGCTGCAATACCTCCGAGAGGTATCGGTTGCCCGGTTTTTTCTTCCCAATACTCCCCAAGGTCTTTTACTTTTTTCAATCCCTTTTGCTGATATGTAAATCGATTTTCATGAATGATAACGCCGAGATCAGTTTGCTTGTTGAACACAGCATCTTCGATGTCAGAAAAAAGCATAAACTTTTTATTTGTTGCTTCAGGGTAAGCAAAGCTGAAAAGTAAGTTTGCGGTTGTATTAATCCCGGGCAGCGCAATGCTGTTAAGCCCCACTTCATCGTTCTTTATTCCTTGTTTATGATTCGTTATTAATATCGGGCCAACACCTTTTCCCAGTGCCGCACCGGCATTTAAGAGTCCGTATTCATTTGTATTTTGAAAAAATGCCGGATAGCTAAGTTTGGAAACATCAAGTTTACCTTCGAAAGCCCATTGATTCAGCGTTTCCACATCTTCCAATACTACATTGAAATGGAGATTCTCTGTATCAATTTTTTTATTGACGAGGGCATCAAAAATGAATGTATCGTTTGGGCAAGGTGAAAAACCAAGGGTGAATTCCATATCGCTTCTTTAAAGTGATTCTAACAGGCGAACCAGTTCTTTGTTGAGGTTCGAAATAGAATCATTCATATTCCAGTTGGATTTATTTCTTTCTCCTATATAATTTGAAATGGCTCTTATTTGCAGAAATGGAATTTTTTCCATGAGGCACACGTAATGCAGTGCCGCCCCTTCCATGGATTCTGTTACAGGATCAAAATAATCCCGGTAGAACTGAATCATTTTTTTATTTGTTGATATCTGGTTTACAGTAATTCCTTTTACAACTTTCAACTTCGTTCTTTTTAGTAAGGCAGTGTCTGGATTGGTCAACCAACCTTTCCGGTAAGGAGATCCTTCCTGCGGTACCAATTTAAGGTCAAAGAGGGTTTTCAGTTTCTTTAATTCAATAACACTTTCATCAGCTATTGCTTCTTGTTTGACGGCCACGACAGCACCCAATGATAATTTTTCATCAAAACAACCAGCTAAACCAACCTGCACAACAATGTCAGGCTTTTTTATCCCGATTTGCTTTACCAGGTGGTAGGTGGAAGATGTGAGGCCAATCCCGGTTATCAGGACATCAATATTTAAGTCTATATTGACTAATTTATCAGCATTCCTGTAGTAATCAAGGAAAAGGGAAATTTCTTTTGTAGTAGCTGAAATCAACAGACAATTCATACTTATTACCCGTGGGTTTATATCTTTTGCAAGGTAATTAATGCGTTTACTTTTTCAACTATAAAAACACTGTTTTCTCTTACCTTTGCGCCCTGCCATACCGGTTGGTATGGTTTATTTTCCTTCCGCCCAAACTGCTGAGAGGGAATTAAAACAAGTAAAGCATGGTTTACTTAACAAGATCAGAGCATTTTAACGCCGCACACAAGCTGTATAATCCCGGCTGGAGTTACGAAAAAAATGAGGAAGTTTTTGGAAAATGTGCCAATGAAAACTGGCATGGCCATAACTATGAACTTTTGGTAACTGTTAAAGGGAATCCGCATCCGGATACCGGGTTTGTTTTTGATGTAAAAAAACTAAGCACTATTGTCCGGGAGCATATTATTGAAAAAATTGATCACCGGAACCTGAACATAGATGTTGAATTTATGAAAGGTAAAATGTGCAGTACGGAAAACCTTGCTATCGCTATCTGGCAGGAGTTGGTGCCTCATTTACCTGAGGGTGTTTTGCTTCATGGTATTAAACTGTATGAAACACCTCGTATTTATGTAGAATATTTTGGAGAATAAATGGGGAAAGCAAACCTTTTAATTATTCATACGTTCTAAAACCAGTAAATAATTTTGTTTTGAGTAATAAGGTAGCCGTATTCAGAAGTGAACATTTTAATGCAGCCCATCGTCTTTACAACCCCGAGTGGGACGATGCTACCAATCAAAAGGTATTTGGTAAATGTGCCTTGCCCAACTATCATGGTCACAATTATGAGTTGATCGCTAAGGTTGTTGGAGAGCCAGATAAAAAAACTGGCTATGTTATGGATATGAAGGTATTGAGTGATTTGATCAAGAGAGAAATTCATTCCAGGTTTGATCATAAAAATCTGAATCTTGACACAGAAGAGTTTAAAAATTTGAATCCAACTGCTGAAAATATTGCAGTTGTTATTTATAATTTACTGCGTCCCCATATTGATAAAGAAAAATACCTGCAGGTGAGACTTTATGAAACCCCCCGGAATTTTGTGGAGTATCCTGCTGAATAATTTTAAATAGCTATATATGGCCTATACCAAGAATGAAAAATATGATGAGAAGGTAACCAACGGACTAATTGGAAATTATAAAGAGATATTGAATTTACTGGGAGAAGATCCACAGCGGGAAGGGTTGCTGAAAACGCCTGAACGGCTTGCAAAAGCGATGCAGTATTTGACACAGGGCTATCACCTGGATGCAAACGCTATTATCAATTCTGCCAAATTTCATGAGCCTATCAGTGAAATGATAGTGGTAAAAGATATTGAGATATACAGTATGTGTGAACATCATATGTTGCCATTCATTGGCAAGGCACATGTCGCTTATATACCTAATGGCTGGATTACCGGCTTAAGTAAAATAGCAAGAGTGGTAGATGTATATGCCCGGAGGTTGCAGGTACAGGAAAGACTAACGGTACAGATTATGAATGCAATACGGGAGACATTGAATCCCATGGGGGTAGCAGTGGTTATTGAAGCAAAGCATCTTTGTATGATGATGAGAGGAGTTCAGAAGCAAAATTCAGTTACAACTACATCAGCATTTGATGGTGAGTTCCAGAAAAATTCAACAAGAAGTGAATTTCTGAAACTGATCACTGCAGATCTGGACTAAATACTATATTTGCTGCATCTTTAAGTTTGATTGTTTTAAACGATCAGACTTTTTTATTTACAAATGCCACGATCATGAAATGAGCCATAAAATTTTCGAACTATCATACTAACCTGCGATGAAAATTTTTTGGCGAATAACATGTGACAATATCTAAAAAAACATTCACACATGAAACATGCTTTTATATTTCCCGGGCAGGGATCACAATTTCCGGGAATGGGAAAAGAGCATTATGCCAGCAGCGCTTTTGCCAAAAAGTTATTTGAACAGGCTAATGAAATCCTGGGTTTTCGCATTTCTGATATTATGTTTTCAGGGACAGAAGAAGACCTGAAAAAAACAAACGTAACCCAACCTGCCGTTTTTCTTCACTCTGTTATCGCATACAGAACAATTGAGAATGCTAAACCGGAGATGGTGGCCGGCCATTCATTAGGAGAGTTTTCGGCATTGGTAGCCAATGGCACTTTGAGTTTTGAGGATGCTTTAAAACTGGTTGCAGTAAGAGCCGGAGCTATGCAAAAAGCATGTGAAATGAACCCTTCCACAATGGCAGCGGTTCTTGCATTAGCCGACGAAAAAGTGGAAGAAATTTGTAAGGAAGTTCAGAATGAAAGCAATGAAGTAGTTGTTCCTGCGAATTATAATTGTCCCGGTCAGTTGGTTATAAGCGGATCGATAAAGGGAATTGAAATTGCATGTGAAAAAATGAAAGCAGCCGGAGCAAAAAGAGCCTTGGTGTTGCCCGTTGGAGGAGCGTTTCACTCACCATTAATGGAGCCTGCAAAAAAGGAGCTTGCTGAGGCTATTGAAACAACCAAGTTTCATAATCCAACCTGCCCTGTTTATCAAAATGTTATTGCAAAGGCCGTAATGGATAAAGAAGAAATTAAAGAAAATCTTGTTGCACAGCTAACCGGTGCGGTCAGATGGACACAAAGTATTCAGGCTATGATCGCTGATGGGGCTTCAAAATTTACAGAAGTAGGTCCGGGCAAAGTTTTGCAGGGTCTTGTAATGAAGATCGATAAAACCATGCATGTAGAAGGTGTTAGTTAAGGATGAAATTTTTCTTGCCAATCAAACATAAATGGCAACATTTAACCACTCACCATCAAATTCTGCATTATACTTTTTGTAGAAATTTATTGCCGGTTCATTCCATTCCAGTACCTGCCAGATGATGCGGTTGAATTTTTTCTCCTTCGCTTCTTCGATTAACCGGTCCATTAATAATTTACCAATACCTTTTCCTCTGGCTTGTTCGGTTACAAGTATATCTTCCAAATACATTGCCTGTCCCTTCCAGGTGGAGTAGCGGATATAGTAAAGGGCAAATCCCAGTATAACATTATTCTCTTCCGCAACAAAAGCCCACCAAACAGGGTTCGCACCAAAACCACTTTCAATAAAATGTTTCAATGAAACGGTTACTTCAGCAGGAGCTTTTTCATAAACAGCCAGTTCTTTTATTAACTCGAGAAGCCTTGGGCAATCCTCTTTAGTGGCTCTCCTCAGAGTGATTTTCATTGTTTAATCGTTTATTTTATATCCGGGTCCTTTCACAAATTTTCCAGGCTTGGCCCCGGTATGTTCACCATCTTTTAAAACCTGTACACCATTTACAAAAACATGTATCATCCCTTCCGCATATTGGTGTGGTTTTTCAAATGTCGCCTTATCATTTATTGTAACGGGGTCAAAAATGACAATATCTGCATAATTACCAACTTTCAATTCGCCTCGTTTCTGAATTTTAAGATTGGTGGCAGGAAGTTTGGAAAGCTTACGTACTGCTTCCTGTAAAGGAATTACTTTTTCATCCCTGCTATATTTTCCTAATACTCTTGAAAAATTTCCGTAAGCTCTCGGATGGGGATTGAATTTCAGAAAAACACCTTCGGGCTCATAGGAACCTTCATCACTTCCAAAACTAACCCATGGAATTGCTATTTGTTTTTTTACATTGTTTTCGTCCATTAAGAAATAAATGCATTCCACTCTTGTGCTATCCTGTACAATTAGGTCCATTGCAGTTTCTTCTGGTGATTTACCCCTGATGCTTGCAACCTCTGCCAATGATTTGCCTATATATTTTTTTAAACTGTCCTGCTTAAACCCAACTACCAGAATTTTATCAGGATTTCCGACAGCATAATAAAAGTTTTCCCATGCATCAGTCTTTGAATTCATGTCTTGGATTGTTTGCTGGCGAGTTGCCAGGTTTTGCAAACGTTCCCTGAGTTTTCCAAAACCACCATCCTGCAAAGTGGGAGGCATTGTGGCTGTAAGTCCGGTACCACCTGCAATGTAAGTGTACATATCGGCTGTTATATTTAGTCCCTCAGCTCTTGCTCTTTCCACTCTGCGAATTACACTATCAATTTTAGGCCAGTTATCTTTTCCTGCAGCTTTCAGGTGGTATATCTCTGCGTGAATATTGGCTTCTTTAGCAATTGTTATCAATTCTTCCACGGCTTCGTACAGCTTGTCTCCTTCACTTCGCATGTGACTTATATAAGATCCTCCATATTGTGATGCGACTTTTGAAAGTTCGACCAGCTCTTTAGTTTTTGCAAAAAAAGCAGGTGGATAAATTAATGATGTGCCAACACCCAAAGCACCCTCTTTCATAGCTTGCTGTACAAGCTCTTTCATCTTTTCCATTTCTTCAGGAGTTGGATCACGGTTATCTTCTCCGATCACATCCATTCGGATAGTAGTGGCCCCAACGAACGAAGCGACATTACAACTGATTCCTTTTTTCTCAAGGAAATTAAGATACTCTCCCAAGGTGTTCCAATCGATCTTATATTTAATATCTGTTTGTGATTCCTGCTGTTGTTTTTTTAATTTTTCATTCAGAGGACCCATGCTCCATCCTTCACCCATTACTTCAAGTGTTACCCCTTGTCGTATGTCGCTTTGAGAATTTCCATCCTGAATTAATGATTCTGTGGCCCAGCTCAACATATTGATAAAACCGGGTGCTACAGCCATTTCTTTTACATCGATACTTAATTGTGCTGATGTCCGGGACAGGTCGCCGATAAAAGCAATAGTATCTCCTTTTATTCCAATATCTGCTTTAAAAGGTTCACCGCCATTTCCATCATAAATCAATCCATTCCGGATGATCGTATCATATTCTTTTTTTGCGGTGCAGGAAAAATGAAACAGGAAGAAGATAAAGACAATTTTTCTCATATTATTTCTTTTTGGTTGCTTTGAATGTTCCGTTAGGCTGTATAAAACTTGCAGCAGTTATTTCTCCTTTTTCATTTTCTTCAAAAAGTACACTATAGCCGGTCAGAACTTTCAAAGAAAACTTATTCTTATCGATTGGTACCAGTTCATACTCCGGTTGGCCTTCAATAAAGGCATACAATGTTTTTTCTCCTTTCAGGTAAAATTGTACAGTTTTACCGGGGGCAAATTCAAACTCACCGGTATATTTTTTCAATTCATCCTTTTCAATTTCTTTTGGTTTAGGTTTTCTTGTAAACTCAATATCTTTTAATCCGGGTTGTAAGGGAAGGCTTATGTGGGAAATTTCACCCGCTGCATTCATGTGAAACTGTACTTTCAGATTTTCTTTTTCGCTTGTATCTATACCATCTGTTTTGTCAACAGGTAACGCTTCAAAAACATCGTAGTGATAGTGGCGCAACCAGGTACCTTGGTTTACAGCAAGCATGAATAATGAGTCGTTTCTTTGTAACACATCAAGAGTGCCATAACCAGGGTTGCTATATAAGCCGGTATAATCAGCAATCGGATGTGAAGGGCTGGTTCCTTCTTTTTTATTGCTAACAGCACTGTTTTCTGCTTCCTTAGCAGCCTCTTTTGCTTTCTTCTGGGCATCATTAGCTCTTCCGTTCCAGTCAATCTGTTTTTCACCAAGTAGTCTGTCGGCAATGATGTTCCTGACTATACCCGTTACCGCCGATCCATTTTGATTAGTGAGTACAATGATTCCAATGCTATCTGATGGGAAAAAACTGGTACTAGCAGAAAATCCGTCAATATTTCCTCCGTGTTCAACTCTGTAATGACCACGATATGAAGTGATCATCCAGCCAAATCCGTAATTAGCAAGAAAAGCATCCGGAATATCTTTATCAGGCAATGCAGCTGCAATTACCATTTGAGAACTCATTGCTTCTTTTACATAAGATGCGGGAAGAACTTCTTTTCCCTGAAACTTTCCTCCGTTGATCCACAGCATAACCCAGTTTGCCATTTCATTTACACTGCTGTTGATGCTTCCGGCAGGCCCCATTGCATTGATATCATAATAATCTGTTTTTTTAATAATGCTGTCCTTATAAACCCTGTAACCAAGGGCTGCATCTTTATTTTTTTTCAGGTCATGTATGGAGAAATTAGAATTATTCATTCCAAGGGGAACAAATATTTTTTCTTTTACATTTTCTTCCCATGATTTTCCTGTTAGCTTTTCTGCAATTACTCCCTGGGCGAGGAACATAAAATTGTTATACTGCCATTGTTGCCTGATAGGAGCCGTTGGTTCCATATATTTTATTCTTTCAAGCAAGCTATCCCTTGAAGATGTATTAAAAAGATACCAGGAATAATCATGTCTTGGTAACCCTGTCCGGTGACACATCATGTCTCTCACAGTAACCATGTTATTCAAATTGTCATTAAAAAAATGTAGTTCTGGCAAATATTCTCTTACAGGTTTATCATAGTCCAATTTATCTTCTTTGTTTAGTAAACCCATCAGAGAAGCTGTAAAAGCTTTTGTGCATGAGCCGATAGCAAATTGTGTGTTTGGAGTAACTGGTAATTTGTTCTCATAATCCCGGTATCCAAAACCCTTTGCATAGATTATTTTGTCTTTATTGACTACGGCCACAGCAAACCCGGCCGCATTTCTGTCCTTTAGTACCCTTTGAAAGGCTGTATCAATTCCGGCTAAAGGATCGGGTTGAGGTTTGCTTTTTTTCTGGGCAAAAGTTGAGATGCTAAAAAACAAAAGACTGATGTAAAAAAAAGTTTTCATGAATTTTATTTTTAATGACAGATATTAATCTCTTTTTTTTATGATAATGCCTGTGCCAGGTCAGCGATTATATCCTGTAAATTTTCAATACCTACGTTCATCCGTATCAATCCATCAGTTATGCCATACTTTTCTTTTTCTTCTTTGGAAACTCCGTAATGAGTCATTGAAGCAGGATGGGATAGAAGTGTATCACAAGTACCTAATGATACGGTTCTGACACACATTTTCAATTTGTTCATAAAATCAATTCCTCCATGCAATCCCTCCTTTAATTCAAAGCTTAACATCGGCCCGGGGTGCTTCATTTGTTTTAAAGCTGTATAATGATCGGGATGATGACTGAGGCCTATATAATTAACCCGGGAAATTGCCGGGTGTGCATCAAGAAAATGAGCTACTTCCATTGCATTATGGCAATGTCTGTCCATCCTGATCTCCAGAGTTTTTATTCCCTGGATCAGTAAAAAAGCGTCAAAAGGATTCGAGTTGCCTCCTAGTAGCCGATGAACTTTTGTAACATGCGTTTTCATTTTTTCTTCATCTTTCCCCAGCAAAATTCCCCCTATAGCTGTACCATGCCCGTTCAGAAATTTAGTAGTGGAGTGAACGACATAATCAATGTTGTATTTAAATGGCTGCTGCAGGTAAGGAGTAGCAAATGTGTTATCACAGGCAACAACCAGGTTAAATTTTTTTGCAAGATTACTTAACGCTTCAAGGTCGACACATTGAATAGTTGGGTTTGCAGGTGTTTCCAGGTACAACATTTTTATTCCTCTGTCAGAGTGAAGTATTTCTTCGGCTTTATTCAGGTCCCTCAGGTCATCAATTACAGGAGTAATTTTCAATTCCGGAAGCACTTTGCTTACCAGTTCGTTTGTGCCACCATATAATGAATAATGTGTAAGAATTTTATCTCCCGGTTTTAATACCGATAGCATCAGGGTAGATATGGCGGCCATGCCGGAAGCATGTAAAATTCCTTTTATATTCATGTCAAGACCAAAAGTTTCCAAAGCAGCAATTTTTTCTTCTGCCTCTGCCATAGTGGGGTTGCCCCAACGGCTGTATATAAAACCTTCTTCTTTTCCATCGAACCGGCGCATACCCTGTTCTGCAGAGTCGAAAACATAAGTGCTGCTTGCATAAACCGGAACCTGGTGAGCATACATCGGGTCTTTTTTATGTCCGCTATGAACTGCTGTTGACCCGAACCCTGTTAGTGGAAAACTTTTATCCATTCTGCTTTTTTAGAATAATAAACTTTGCACTGGTGATACTAAACAAATGTAACCGTTTTATAACTTTATACTTTCGGTAAATCTCAACACTTGAAATGAAACAAATACTGAAAGAACTGGCTTTGTATAATACATGGGCCAATCAAAAAATAGGGGAGGCAATTTTAAAACTGCCCGAAGAAAAACAACTTGCTGAATTACCCAGTAGTTTCAAAAGTCTTTACCATACACTATTGCACATGTGGGATGCTGAAAGTATCTGGTGGCAGCGGATGAAGCTTCATGAAAAAATAATTATTCCCCATGAGCATTTCAAAGGTTCTGTGCAGGACCTGGTTAACGGACTTCATCAACAAAATGTATTATGGGAACAGTGGGTATCCAATGCAACACCAGCTGCGTTGGAGCATGTTTTTCAATATTTCAACTCCCGGAAAGAAAGCTTTAAACAACCGGTTTACCAGATGATCCTGCATGTATTTAATCATGGTACCTATCACAGGGGTCAACTGGTAAATATGCTCCGGCAATCAGGAGTTGAGAAAATTCCTCAAACTGATCTAATCATTTTTAGCAGAAGTAAAAAGCAAGTTTTACCACTTTCTTAACTCAGGATCTCTGCTTAACCATAGTGCCATTACTAATGCTATGGTTAATGCAACACCTGCAATTTTAAGAATGTTGAGCATCACATCTTTTTTAAAGAGATTTAAAAAAGAGTCCTGGTCAAGTAAAAAATAAATAATGGGAATAGCAGCGAAGTATATCAGAAAATAAATGAGTAAAGATCTCCGGAATTTTTTATCAAACCTTGGTGTTGGCATTTCATAAATAGATTGATACCCGAAACTATATGAAACAATCTATTAAATGCAGAAAGTTGTATTAAATATGCTTAATGGCTGTTAATATGCCCATTTTACGAGGGTAGCTCCCCATGTAAATCCCCCACCAAAAGCTGCAAGCACAAGGTTGTCTCCTTTATTTATCTCATGTTTCCATTCCCATAAGCATAGTGGAATAGTTGCAGCTGTTGTATTACCATATTTTTCAATATTGATCATTACTTTTTCTTTAGGGAGGCCCATGCGGTTGGCTGTTGCATCTATGATCCTCAGGTTCGCCTGGTGCGGAACCAACCATGCAATATCATCCCCTGTTAAGCTGTTTCTTTCCAGCAATTCGGCACTTACATCAGCCATACCTTTTACAGCGAATTTGAAAACGGCCTGGCCTTCCTGGTAAGCATAATGCTCCTTCGCTATTACTGTTTCAGCGCTGGCAGGTTTTAATGATCCACCAGCTTTCATATGAAGAAACTCGCAACCACTTCCATCACTCCTTAAAATACTATCCATTATGCCGTAACCCTCATAATTTGGTTCGAGTAGTACTGCCCCGGCGCCATCACCAAAAATGATACAGGTAGCCCGATCGCTGTAATCAACAATAGCACTCATTTTATCGGCCCCAACCACAACCACTTTTTTATAGCGGCCGCTTTCGATCAAAGTAGCGCCTAATGTAAGAGAGTAAAGAAACCCTGAGCAGGCTGCGGATACATCAAAGCCCCAGGCATTTTTAGCGCCAAGTTTATGGCAGGCGATATTGGCTGTTGCCGGAAAGACCATATCCGGGGTAACCGTTCCAATGATCATGCAGTCTATTTCATCGGGCTGAATTCCCCTTCTTTCACATAATTGTTTTACTGCAGGAACCACCATATCAGAAGTAGCAAGACCTTCGCCTTTTAATATCCTTCTTTCGGAAATCCCGGTACGGGTTCTAATCCATTCGTCATTGGTATCCACCATCTTCTCCAGGTCAAAATTGGTAAGCTTGTCTTCCGGTACATATCCGCCAACCGCTGTAATGGCTGCATGAACTTTTTTAATCATGTGATACTTATTGGGATGTTGAGGTTACGAATATACGATATGTAAAATTTTGCGTTGCTCGCATGCTATTCATAGATACCCTTAAAATGCCTGACATAAACCGCACATAAAACAATGATTGTTAAAAACCCATAAACTTTTATCTGCAAATCAAATTCTCCTATTTTCGCAGCTATGATCGCTTTTCTGAAGGGCCATTTTGTGACGAAGAACCCGGCTTACGTACATCTCGATGTAAATGGTGTTGGGTATGATGTTCAGATAAGCCTGCATACTTATTCAAAAATTCAGAATCTTGAAAGCGGTTTGTTGCATACAACCCTGCTGATCAGGGAGGATGCTCACATACTTTTTGGTTTTTTTGATTTGGCAGAAAAGGAGATGTTTCATCATCTTATCAGCGTTTCTGGCATAGGTGCATCTACTGCGAGGATGATGTTGTCCTACATGAAACCTGACGAGATTGCAAAAGCAATAATACAGGGTGATACCCGAACTTTGGAAGGCGTAAAAGGGATCGGTAAAAAAACGGCTGAAAGGATGGTGTTGGAACTCAGGGATAAACTGGCAAAACAGCCCCTGGAAACAAATATTTCTCCTATGAAAAACAATACTTTGCAACAAGATGCGTTAAATGCATTGACTGCTTTGGGCATCAGCCGGCAGGCTGCCGGACAGGCCCTGGAAAAAGCAATGGCGGTTAATCCAAACTTATCTGTTGAGGAACTGATTAAAAAGGCACTTCGTACCCTCTAATCCACATTTCGGAAACTATTTGATGGAGAAAAAACATTGAACCTTACGACTGCTCATATCCTCCGTACACTGGTAACCTTTACCATTGTTCTTGCCGCAAATTTGCAGGCTCAAACCGTCTATTCTCAAACCCCTGGCGATACCACAAGATTTCCCTTGCATGACCGTTATGGCGATCCTTATTCCAATCCAAACAATAATGGATTCGACCTGAGAGATACCGGGTTTATAAAAAGAACGATCGAATACGATCCAAAAACCAGGCAATATTATATTGTTGAAAAAATCGGGAATAAATATTACCGTACTCCAACATCTTTCTCCATGGAGGAGTTTTTGAATTTGCAGGGTAAAAAAGATGAAGAAGAATATTTCCGGAAAAGAGCAGCTTTATTAGCCAACATGAACAGGAGACTGTTCAAACCCAAATTCAAAGTATCGAACGATTGGTTCAACAGGATAATGGGAGTAGGTCCTGATGGTAAAGTGAATATAGATATTAAACCTTCAGGTTATGTAGATCTGCTGGCTGGTTACCAGGGGCAGAAAATAAATAACCCAACTCTACCTGAAAGAGCCAGGAAAAACGGGGGATTTGATTTCAATATGAACTCCCAGTTACAGATTGATGCCAAGATCGGAGAGAAACTGAAACTCCCGATCAACTATAATACGCTGGCTAACTTCAATTTTGAGAATCAATTAAAACTGGACTACAGGGGACAGGAAGATGATATCATTAAAATGTTCCAGGCCGGTAATACCAATTTTGCTTCAAAGGGTACGTTGATACCCGGAGCTCAATCCATATTTGGTTTAAAAACACAGTTGCAGTTTGGTAAGTTATATGTTACTTCTGTTCTTGCCAATCAACAATCACAAAGACAATCATTGGGATTGCAAGGGGGATCAGCAGCACAACGTTTCGTTGTTAAAGCAGACGAATATGATGAGAACAGGCATTTCCTGATGTCGCAATACTTCCGGAACAACTATAACGATGCCATGAAGAAACTTCCGGTAGTTAATTCAAGGGTTCAGATTCTAAGAGTTGAAGTATGGGTAACTAACCGAAATGGAACTACTACTGATACCCGGGATGTAGTTGCCTTTATGGACCTGGGCGAAAACAATCCATATCGTAATACAATAATAACCGGATCATCAGACCCTCTTCCTAAAAACCAGGCAAACACTCTATATGGAACGTTGACTTCAGATCCTGATTACAGGAACTCATCGCTGGTACAAAGTAAGCTTACCACATTTGGATTATTACCGGTTCAGGATTTTGAAAAAACATTTGCAAGAAAACTTTCTCCTTCTGATTATTATTTCAATCCGCAAATAGGTTTTATTTCTTTGAATCAGCCTTTACAGCCGGATGAAGTATTAGGAATAGCATTCCAGTACACTTATAATGGGAGGGTTTACCAGGTTGGTGAATTTTCACAGGATGTGCCGCCGGATACTACAGGTAATTCACAACGTATCTTGTTTTTGAAACTTCTGAAAGCGACATCTCAACGTACCTATCTGCCCATATGGGACCTGATGATGAAAAATGTTTATTCAGTAGGATACGGACAGTTGGAAAGACAAGATTTCCAGTTAGATCTTTTATATGAAGAACCCAGCCTTGGTGAAAAAAGATATTTACCTGCAGATAGTGTTCTTTCTGCTTACAAAGGAGCTCCGCTTATTTCATTACTTGGGCTGGACAGGCTGAATAATCAGAATGACCCTCAACCAGATGGAGTTTTTGACTTTGTAGAAGGGTTTACAGTAATATCATCGCAAAGCAGGATCATTTTCCCTGTGTTGGAACCGTTCGGGCATGACCTGGATTATGTTTTCCCTACTCAGGAGCGACGAGACCGGTTCCTCTTTTATCCACTATATGACACCATCAAAGCCATAGCACAAACCTATGCCAATCTTAACAGGTATAAATTAAGTGGTAAATCAAAATCATCCGGCTCACCCGGAGGAGGTTCAGATTATCAACTTGGATTCAATATACCAAGAGGATCAGTTACTGTTACAGCAGGTGGACAGGTGCTTCAGGAAAATGTAGATTACGAGATCAATTATGACCTCGGAACTTTAAGGATTGTAAACCAGGCAATACTTAGTTCCGGTGTTCCGGTAGATATTCAATATGAGAATAACCAGGCTTTTGGCTTCCAGCAAAAAAGTTTTCTTGGATTGCGATTGGATTACCTGGCAAGTAAGAAACTAACAATTGGCGGAACCATAGTGCGGTTAAGTGAACGTCCTTTCTTCATCAAACAATCTTATGGCGAAGACCCGATCAGAAATGCGATGTATGGGTTTGATGTTGATTACCGGAATAATATTCCCAGGCTTACCAAATGGCTTGATAAACTTCCTTTTTATTCAACAAAGGCAATGTCATCAATAAAAGCATACGCTGAAGCTGCTGTATTGGATCCCGGGCATGCTAAGCAAATTGGCAAAGGAGAGTCAGGACAGATTTACATTGATGACTTTGAAGGAACCCGTGCAAGCATTGATCTTCGATTCCCGCTTATCAATTGGACATTGGCCTCAATTCCACAGGGTAATGGATTATTTCCAGAATCAGCATTGAATAATGATCTGGCCGGTGGTTATAACAGGGCAAAGATCGCCTGGTATAATATTGAACCGGTGTTACAGGAGAGAAGAAACAGCAACAACCCGATCACTGATTTGGATGAAATTTCAAGACCTGAAACAAGACAGGTTTTAAGAAATGAGATTTTCCCCCGTCAAAGCAATCAATTTGGTGAAGGATTACTTACAACCTTTGACGTAGCTTTTTATCCAAAAGACAGAGGTCCTTATAATTTCCAGACTGATCAAACCAAAGTAAATGCAAACGGAAAGTTGCTTGATCCGAAAAGAGCATGGGGTGGATTAATGCGAAATATTGACCAGACAGATCTTGAAACCGCAAATATTGAGTTCATTGAATTCTGGATGATGGATCCGTTTATAGAAAATAACGCCAACCCTAATGGCGGTAAGTTATACTTCAACCTTGGAAATATCTCCGAAGATGTTTTAAGAGATGGTAAGCGGCAATATGAAAATGGTTTACCAACGCCTACCAATAACGCAAGAGTTGATACAGCGACAGTTTGGGGAAAAGTGCCTGCAATTCCATTACAGGTAACAAATGCTTTTAGTAATAATCCCGACGACAGGCAATACCAGGATGTTGGGTTTGATGGATTACAGGATAGCGAAGAAAATACCAAGTTTGCTACTTACCTGAATACTTTACAGGCAAATTTTGGTAACGGGTCACTTATTTATCAGCAAGCTCAGAATGATCCGTCGGGAGATAATTTTAAACCTTACAGAGATGCATCATTTGATCAACAACCTGTAACCGGAATATTACCTCGTTATAAGAATATTAATAACCCGCATGGCAACTCACCTGTTTCTGATAACACCACACAGTTCATAAATGCATTTACACAATATCCGGATGCTGAAGAGTTAAACAGGGATAACACCATGAATGAGGTGGAAGAATATTTCCAGTATGAAGTGGATATTAAACCGAATATGTTGCCGGGAACCAATTTTATTACGGATGTAAGAACTCCAACGATCAATTTACCAAATGGACAGTCCCGGACAGAAAAGTGGTATTTATTCCGTATTCCAATTGACCAGTTCCAGCAAAAGATTGGAAATATTCCTGATTTTAAATCTATCCGGTTTATCAGGATGTTTGTTACGGGGTTTGAAGATTCAGTAGTAATGCGTTTTGGGAAACTGGAACTGATCCGTAATCAGTGGAGGAAATTCAAAAACGAGATTGACACAACAGGTAATTATACAAGTCTTCCAAATCCTGATCTGACCAATGTAAATGTACTTGCCGTAAACATAGAAGAAAATGACCAGAGGGAACCGATTCCTTACAGGATACCACCTGGTATTGAAAGGCAGCAACAACTCAGTAACAATAATGTGGCGTTATTCCTTAACGAACAATCATTGAGTGTACAGGTTTGTAACCTTCCAAAAAATGAATCAAGAGGCGTTTTCAAAACAATGAATCTTGATATGCGTCAGTATGGCAAACTATCCATGTTTATACATGCTGAATCTGTGGAGATGCAAACCCCAATTAATGACGGGCAGATGAATGCCGTTATCAGGATCGGAAATGATTTTGCAGGTAATTATTATGAAGTAAAAATTCCGCTGAAAATAACTGACTTTGGTGAGACGGATAGTGCCAGGATATGGCCTAAGGAAAATTATCTTGACTTTGACCTGGATGATCTCGTTCAATTAAAAAAGAACCGGAACAGGCTGGCAATTCCTTCTTCGCAGTATTACAAAGAGACGTTACCCAATGGAAGAAGCTATGCAATTCTTGGTAATCCTAATCTCGGGGAAGTGCGGGGTATGTTGATGGGTGTTGAAAATGTTGGCCTTGAAAATCTATGTACTGAAGTTTGGTTTAACGAACTACGGTTTTCACAGCTGGATGAGAAAGGTGGTTGGGCCGCTATCGGAAGGGTTGATATAAAACTTGCTGACCTGGGAAGTCTTACATTATCCGGAACGGCAAAAAGTAATGGCTTTGGAACATTAGAGCAGGGGGTGAATGAAAGAAGCCGGGAAGATCTGTATACAATTGATGCATCTACATCAATCGATGCCGGAAAGTTATTACCTAAAAAACTAGCTATGCAAATACCTGTTTATGCAGGTATCAGCAAAACGATCAGTACGCCGGAATATGATCCTTACGATCTTGATATTACTTTAAAAGACAAATTAAAAGAGGCCCAGGATAAACAGATTAAAGATTCGATACGTAACAATGCTCAGGATATCACAACGATCAAAACGATCAACTTTACCAATGTAAGAAAATTAAAAACTGACGGGAAGAGACCAAAGGTCTGGAGTATTTCCAATTTTGATTTTAACTACTCATATATACAGACGCTCAGCCATAACCCGTTAATTGAAAGAGATGAATTACGAAGAACAAGGGGAGCTATTGGTTATTCTTATTCTCCGCAAACAAGACCTTTTGAACCTTTCAAAAAAATGATCAAGTCCAAGTCTCCATGGCTGGCTTTGATAAAGGATTTTAATCTATATTATGCTCCTTCTCAGATTTCCTTTAAAGCAGATGTTTTCAGGCAATTTGGAGCTACCCAGGTAAGAAATGTTGGGGGAGGGCCTTACAAAATCCCTGAAACTTATAATAAGTACTTTACTTTCGACAGGTTCTATATACTTCAATGGAAACTTTCAAATTCAATTTCCATTGACTTTAATGCAATCAATAATGCCAGGATAGACGAGCCTTTCGGAAGAATTGATACAAAAGACAAGAAGGACTCAGTAAGAAAGAATCTTTTCAAAGGAGGACGGAATACCAATTATCATCATGATGTTACAGTTACTTACAATGTCCCGACTCAAAAGATTCCATTGCTGAACTGGACAACGCTTACGGCTACTTACAACACAAAATATAACTGGGCGGCATCATCATTGCTACCTGAAGCAAGGAGTTTGGGTAATATTTTATCTAATACACAGACTCGTTCCCTGAACGGTCAAATGAATTTCCAGGAGTTATATAATAAGTGGCGATTCCTTAGAGCAGTAAACACTAATGGACCATCTAACCCATCAGGCAATAAAGCGAATACCAAGAACCCGGATCCGAATCAGAAAAATAATTCAATCAAAGATCCAAAGGCGATCAATGATGGAATGGTGCGATATGATACGATCCGGAATAAAAAAGGAAAGATCGTCAGGATCAAAAAAATAAAGCCTAAAAAGCAAAAGATTAAAAAAGATCCTAACCAGTTACCGGAAATTTCAGCAGTTCCTAAATTCTTCCTGCGTATGGCAACAGCGTTGAAGAGGGTAGGTATCAATTATTCAGAAGACTTCGGAACAACTTTGCCCGGTTATCTTGATAGTACAAGAGTTCTTGGTTACAACCCAAAAAGCGGGGAGCCCGGCTTTGGATTCATTTTCGGATATCAGCCAGATACCAACTGGATCAACCGGTTCGGTGCAAGAGGTTTATTGTCCAGGGATTCACTTGTATCTGCATTGATTCAGCAGCGATACAATCAAAGATTGAATGTGACTGCCCAAGTATCACCATTCAGAGATCTGAACATCGACATCAATCTGGATAAAACGTTTGACAAACAATATTCGGAATTATATAAAGACACAACAGGATCCGCTGGACTAACCAGGTTGAATCCTTATGCGCTGGGTAGCTTCAGTGTCAGCTATATTTCTTACCAGACATTATTCAAAAAGTTTGACCCGAATGTAGTTTCTGAAACCTTCAAACAATTTGAAGCAAATCGTAAAATATTGTCCGGAAAGCTCGGGAACCTGAACCCTTATCAATCTGGTAATATCAATGCAGATGGATATTACGAAGGTTATGGACGATATGCACAAGAGGTGGTTATACCTGCTTTTATTGCAGCTTATACAAATAAGGATCCATTGAGTGTGAAGCTGATCAAGAATAGCAACCCGAATATCAGATCTAATCCTTTCTCAGGTATTTTGCCAAAACCGAACTGGACACTTACCTATAATGGATTGTCAAGATTGAAAGGACTGGATAAAATATTTACCAATGTTACTATTCGTCACGGGTATCATAGTACGTTTAGCATGAACAGCTTTAATACGGCATTACTGTTCCTTGATCCTTTCCATGTAGGTTATCCAAACTTTATTGATACACTTACAGGGAACTTTGTTCCTTACTTCCTTGTTCCGAACATTACCATACAAGAGTCATTTGATCCGTTGATACAGGTAGATATGACTTTCACCAACCAATTGACTACCGGGTTTGAATACAGGAAAACAAGAACATTAAGTTTAAGCCTTATTGATTACCAGCTGGCAGAAACCCGTTCAACCGAAGTTTCCTTCAACTTTAACTGGAGAAAAAAAGGAATGCCTTTGATCAAGAAGATCGGTAAAATGAAACTGGATAATGACGTTACCTTCCGTTGCGACTTCAGTCTTCGGGATGATGCCACAGCTAACAGTAAACTGGACCAGGGAACATCATTCGGAACATCAGGGCAGAAAGTAATTCGTATAGCTCCTTCAATTGATTACATCCTCAACAACAGGGTGAGTATTAAACTGTACTTTGAACAGAACCGCAACATTCCTAAGATCAGTAATGCGTTTCCGATCACTAATACAAGAGGCGGATTGCAGGTGAGGGTTTCATTAGCACAATAGATGATTTTTTTACGGGAAGATTTCAGATGTTATTGACTAGGGATGCCAATTTTTTTCTTCTTATTCCTTGCACCACATAGAAACATAGATACATAGTATCACATAGTAATTCGCCAGAAGCTTTTTTTAGATCAGAAATTAATTAGTTGAAGCAGCTGAGATTGAAGCTGTATCACCGGTTCTTTTAAACAGCATCACATAACCACAGAGGTTCTTTTTCTTTTGCTTATTTACCTGTACCGGTTTCATCATGTGGAATTCGGAAAATTGCGGAACGTATGTAAAGGAGATCACATTGCCATCAATGTCACCCCATTTCTTCTGGCGAAAGATCACCTGTCTTTCCTGCCAGTCGTACATTCTTACTTCATATAAACGGGAGGTGTAATCACCAATAAACACAAACTGGTACCAGCTTCCTTGCGTAAGTGGAACAATAACCGGCATTTCAAATTCACTTTCCATGGAAATAGAGGCTTCTTTTAATAAAATGTATCCATCTTTCCCATAAAGATCTTTCAGGCTATCCACCTGCTTTGAAATAAGGTCGTTGGAGCATGATTTAAGACGTATTACATCCTGTTGTGCATAGGTCAAACTGCATGAAAGAAGGAGTGCAGTTAACAGGAGGTACGGGTTTTTCATAACAAGTATAATATTGTATTTCAAATACGTCATAAATATAGAAGACAGATTTTTCTGCAAAGAATTTTACTTCGTAAAAAATTCAATTCAGGTACTTTTTCCACGGGAAATTACGGGCAACATTCGGGCCAACGGAGAGGGAACAAGATTAGGGGAAAGACCAAAGTAGAAGATAAAATCCGGATTTCAAAGTTTTTTGATTCCGCTCATGAATTGCGGTTAAAATAGATCGTACTGGCCTGTTGCAAACAGGTTATGGACAGATCATTTATACATACATGCGGCGGAAGAGTAGTGCAGTAATAAACTACTTCAGCTACATCTTCCCCGGTAAGTGGTTGTAATCCATCATATGTTTTTTTGGCTGTTGATTCATCTCCTTTAAAGCGGACTATTGAAAACTCTGTATCAGCAGCGCCTGGATTTATAGATGTTACTTTTATTCTATGCCTGAGCAGATCAACTCTCATTGACCGGCTCAATGCATCAACAGCAAATTTTGTAGCACAATACACATTCCCTTTTTCATACACTTCCTTTCCGGCAATTGATCCCATATTGATGATATGCCCCTGGTTTCTTTGCGCCATAATTTTAGAAACTGCTTTTGCTACATATAAAAAGCCTTTTACATTGGTATCGATCATTACATTCCAGTCATTAAGATCTGCCTCTTCAAAATAATCACGACCTAAGGCAAGGCCTGCATTGTTTACCAGGACATCAATATTTTTCCAGTCGGAAGGGATAGAATCTATTGAATCAAAAACTTCCTTTTCATTTCTTACATCAAATGGCAACTGAAGTACTGCAATATTGAATTTATTTTCCAGCGAATCAGCAAGTTGTTGCAAACGATCTTTTCTTCTTCCATTAATAATGATATCATATCCCTGGGCTGCAAATTTCCATGCACAAGCTTCCCCAAAACCAGCTGTAGCACCCGTAATAAAAACTATTTTTCTCATAGTGGATAGTCAATTGTCAATAGTGAATAGTCAATTGCGGATCTTCATCAACAAATCTTGCTCAAATAAGACCGCAAAGCAATTTAAAACATCTTATCATTTTTTCGCCAAGTCCGGAGATATTAATGCTTTTAATATAGTTCAGGCCTTCTGCAATATCCAAAGCGGCGTCAATTTCAATAAGAGAGCCTCTGGCAATTTCGTAATATCGTTTTCTTTCCTGCTCTGATTTTCTTGATGCTCCTTCGGCAATATTCAAATGAACCGAAAGAGCTGCTCTTCTTATTTGGCTTATCATGCCAAACTTTTCTGATTCGGGAAGGATTTTTGCAAGGCGGTAACATTCAAATACAAATTCTTTTGAGGCAGAAAAAACCTCCAGCTTCTGGTGGTTAAGGGTCAGAAACATAAAATGATTTTAGATGAAAAAAGTGAAGGTAAAAAATAGAGAGTATTTATTCGCCATTCACTATTGACCATTCACTACCTGATAAGCGTAACAGTTCCCTTAAGGAAAATATGGTTACCGAGATAATCCACGGCGCTGACCATCCAAACAAATACACCGCTTCCCTGTGTACGGCCATTAATTCTTCCGTCCCAGCCCTGGCCATTGACAGAAGTAATAAATACTCTTTGTCCCCAACGATTATAAATGCTGAAGTAATTTATTTTTTCTATACCGACTGCAATGGGTCTTATTACATCGTTTAATCCATCGCCATTAGGTGTAAATGCGGTTGGTACGAAAATGTATGGATTTGTTTTAAATACTCTTACGGTAACAAAAGCAGAATCTGCACATCCTATCGCATCAGAAACAATAAGTTTATATCGGACACTATCAATATCAGGGCCATAAATACCAACAGGATTTTGAATATTCGGATCGTTAAGACCTATAGATGGGGTCCAGAAATAATTCACACCACCACTTCCGTTAAATTGAAGTGGCTGACCCACCACAACTGTTGTATCATGACCCGCAAATGCAATAATTTTTGGATTGACTGTTACTGTAAGAGTATCACGGCCGGGTTTAGGGCATCCCAATGTATCATAGGCCGAAAGAATGTATTGTGTGGTTCTTGGTGGTGTTGCTATTGGGTTCAGAATGGTCGCATTACTCAGGTATGATACAGGTGACCAGGTGAATGAACTTCCTACTATATCTCCATCAAGCTGTGTAGAGGTGTTATAGCAAATTATCGGATCGGGTCCGGCGTTTGCAATGGGGTAGGGTACTGTGGTTACTACCACATCATCCGTGGCAGAACAACTTCCAACTGTCGAAGTGATCTGGTAGGTTGTTGTTGTATTGGTAATCGCTGTAGGTGTGAGAATATTTGGGTTATCTAAATTGGCTGCTGGTGTCCACGAATATTGAAGACCATCTGTTGAAGCTCCAAGCTTTATAGCATCACCCTGGCAAATTGTGGTGTCTGATATTGCCTGTAAAGTAACCGTAGGGATTACTCTTACCCTCACCGAATCGTTATTAATACAACCATTATCGTTTAAGGAAACATAATACCATGTTGTGGTAGTAGGCGAAACAGTAGGTGTAGCTGTATTGGCCCCGATGATATTAACAGGGGGTGTCCAACTGAACACACCGGTTCCATTAGCTACCAATTGAACAGCATCCGTACGGCATATAAGTGTATCGGCAAAATCAAGAGTTAAAACAGGCCTGTCCAGTACATTCACTGTTTGCATAACAGTATCAATACATCCTTTGCTGCTCGTTACTATAAAAGTAACATCCTTAGGCCCCGGCCCTGCATAGGTCCATAAGGGGTTTTGATTATGTGATGTGTCTGCTAAAGTGGTAGCATCTCCAAAGTTCCAGCTCCAGGAATTAATGACTCCATAGTTAGCACTTGAAGTATCTGTAAACTGGAATGGATTGGTAAAGCAACTGCCCGTAAATCTGAAGCCAGGGAAAAAACCCGGATAAACTTTTACAATCATTGAGTCGGAGGCTGCACAAAGTCCACCTGATAAAGTAACAGTCAGCCTGGCTATATAAATCCCCGTGTCAGCATAAGTGTGGACTGGATTCAGCAGGTCAGAAGTATCATTTGCACCGCTTGAAGGTTCTCCAAATGTCCACAAATACTGTGTTCCGGGTTGGTTGGTCGCATTATTTGAAAAGTTCACTGTAAATCCATCGCAAGTAATAAGAAATGGATCCAGTTGCGCCTGTAAAGGCTGGCAATCATTTACTCTTATGTGAAGTTCTTTCCTGGTTTGACCAATAAGCACCCCATTCCTGTATTCATTTACACAAACACAAACGACATATTCTCCCAGCAAGTCCGGAGCTGTACCACTTATAAGTCCTGTAAGTGGGTCAATTGCTACAGATGGACCCATTGGCTGAGCCCCTGAAAAAGGAGATTGGTATGGAATAGGTGTGTATGGAGGATTGGTGGCTGTTACCGGTGCCGGATCTCCCTGGCTTCCCCCGGTAAATGCATCACAAAATGAGTAAGATAAAGAATCACCATTAGCATCACTTGCCTGGAAAGAATATTCAAAATAACTGTTCCGGCAAACAACAGCAGTGTCATTTACTAAGAACATAGGACTACTGTTTGTTTCAGCACCCGGTGCAACTGCAGTTCCTGGAATATTAATCGCAAAAGTATTACCAACAGCACCACTATTAATAACATTGTTGATGCCAGCGATTCTGCAACATCTTTGATAAGCGACTATATACCCATTTGGAGTGGAAGGAAGTTCAATCGAAGCAAGATCGTAAACAACGATTTTGTAGTAACAACCGGTTTCATTTCCAGTGATACAGGGTTCATCAAAATTCTTATTTAACTGGTATTCGTTTGTTTTGCTTACACTGACATTTTGAAGGAATTGATTGGTGCCTGCGTTGAAAATTGTAAAATTTATGGGATCTGAAACCTGTGCAGGGGTAGCAGAGCAGATCATGTAAACAGTCAGTGTTATTTGATACCGAAGATTGGTACCTGTTCCCGGACCAAGATATTTATAAGTAAAAAAACCACCTTTGATATGTGCAGCCTCGGAGGGTGCTGAAAGTGCTAATAAAAGTATTATGGCGAGTAAGTAGCGCTTCATTTTATAGGGTGGTCACTAGTTGATTATCAGGTTTCCAGCAAAAATTCTTCCAAAATCCGGTTACTTTTTTCAGTTTCTTCAAGCATACCCATATGTCCTGACTGATGCAATATGTGAATGTACGATTTTTCAGGCAGATGGCACTCTTCTAAGCTGTCTTTCAGAGGCACTGCATTATCGTATTTTCCCATGATAAATAGTACAGGCACAAAGGCTTTTTGTAATATATTGGTTCGATCAGGCCTCTTCATCATTGCTTCGTAGTACGAAACGAGTGCATCTGCTGAAAAGTTGTTCAGGGAACTGATCAATTTATGGATTAATTCAGGCCGTTCGTCTTTGGTTTGCTGTGAAAAAAGATTTGGGGTTGTGGTTTTCAAAAATTCAAATGCACCATGTTCATGAATAAAGGCAATTCCTTTTTTCCGAACGGTTTTCTTTTCTTCACTGTCGGCATAAGCAGATGAATGAAATAGTCCAAACGCATCCAGGTGATTCCAATACTTCTCTGCAAGAGCAAGCAGGATATAACCACCCATACTATGCCCGATCACGGTGCAACGTTCAATTTTCTCTTCATGAATAATAGAATGAAGTACTTCCGCCATTCCTTCCATGCTCATATCCTCAATCATTTCTGATTGTCCGCTGCCCGGCAGGTCCGGTATGATCAGTTTTACTTTTTCTTTTAAAAATTGAACCTGGTTATTCCATATCTCACCATCCTCTCCAAAACCATGAACCAGCATAACGGGCTTTCCTGAACCTATAACCCGGTACATGATCTTTTTATCCTTGTATAAAACTGTTTTAATCATCTTGTAAGGCCGACATTTTCTTTTTAAAGAACCTTTTTGAAATTTTTAAACCAGTAATCCAAACAATTAAAAGAATACTCAATATCACCATCATTTTGGAAAGTATGTCACCATTCCTCACAAAAAAGGTTTTTTTATTATTGCTGGTTGAGATAGAAAGTTTAATAGCAGCTGAAGTGTTGTACGGCTGTGGATTAATGACATTACCATATGTGTCAATAAAACAACTGATACCGGTGTTGGCACTCCTTGCAACCCATGTCCGGGTTTCAATAGCTCTTAACCTCGCATAATTCATATGCTGTTTGTGGCCGGGTGTTTTTTTCCACCAGCCATCATTGGTTATTATGCAAATAAGGTTGGCCCCGTTCCGGATATACTTACTCATAAATTCTCCATAAATGCTTTCATAACAAATAGCCGGCGCAATCCGGTAGCCGTTTTTTTCATCCAGAACAGTTCTTTTATTTTGTTTGGCATAACCTGCAGTAGTGCCCCCGAATTTTTCAAACCATTTGTCGATAAATTTTAAAAACCAGGGCAGAGTTTCAACCCCCGGTACAAGCATTGATTTGTGATAAAATGTATAAGCGCCGTTACTATCGATCAGTGCAGACCCATTATAAAACTCAAAATTGTAATTATTAAACTCCTGGCTGTATTTGGTAGGTTTGTCAAAAGTTCTGAAGCTTTCAATGCCTGTAAAAAGTGAGAGTTGCGGATGTCTTTCAAGAAAACCCCATAATGGATTTAAAAAATAGTTACTCTTTAAATCAGCTTCATCTATTCCATTGGGCATATACAACGCTGTTTCAGGCCACACAACCAAAGCGGTATTGCTATCAATTTCCTCTTCACTTATCTTAATCAGTTTATGTAATTGTGCTTCGAATGTTCCGGCTGAGACTTTTTCATAAGGATCAATGTTTGGTTGAACGACGACAATATTGGAATTCGACACAGGCATTTTTTTATGAGCTGACTGGAACATAGAAATTCCGATAGGTAGCATCAGGATCAGGACAGCATATATTAAATATGAATATTTTTTGCCTGATTGCCTGTTAAGATTGATCAGCAAATGCCGGAACAAAAAGATATTGACTAATAAAATCCATAAACTACCTCCACTGGTCCCGGTATATTCATACCATTGTATCCATTCTGTATGCGTGGAAAAAACATTTCCAAGAGTCAGCCAGGGCCAGCTGAGTCCCCAATCCTGTAAATGGATATATTCAAAACACATCCAGAAAGCCACAAGTGACATATAACCCCATAATTCACCCTTCCACTTTTTGACGATCTTAAATCCCAGCCAGGGAAAACACATCAGTAAGCTGTTTGCTAAAAAAGCAGCAACAGCTCCGGGAGCCGATGCATTCCATATCCACCAGGTTGCAGCCACATTCCACACGAACATGGTGACATAAGTAAGACCAAAGAATTTTTTTCTGCTCTCAATTTTTGACTCCAGCCAAAGAAGAGGTACCCATGCTATGAATATTAAAAATGTAAGAGGAGATACAGGCCATGAAGCCCAAAGCAGTAAACCGCTTAGTAAAGCAACAAAAAGGTTAGAGAGTTTTTTCAAAAAAGTCTTTAATAATATTTATTAAATAAAGCCTGCAGCCGATGCAAGCTCCGCTAATTTCCATAAAAATAAATGTTTATGGAAACTGAAAATTATGCAATCTGATTATTAAAAGTTAAACCATGGAAACCAATAAAATTTTATCAGCCAGTTGGCTCGACATCCTGTTTGATAACAGGAACAAAGATTACGGGGCTTACCAGCTTCGTAAAACTTATGAAAGAAGAGTTACCAAAGCTTTATTTGTTACTACCACCTTCATCGCATTATTTATTGCAGGCAGTACTATTGCGGGTTCTGTAAGAAAGAGTCACCGTGTGCAGGAAGATAACGGAGGGGTTAAGCTTACCCAGGTAAATCTTCCTGATATTCCGGACCCGATCAAAGAACCTGAACAAACTCCTGAACAGCCACCGGAGCAGGTGAAAACAGTTCCTTTCACAACACCTGAGATAGTACCCGATGAAAAAGAGCTGGAAAGGCCGATTGCATCCATTGAAGATCTTACTGATGCATTACCTGATATTAATGCGAATGATGGTAAAAATTTTACCGGCATTGTTGCCGAGGTAAAACCACCGGGTGATGGGAAAGGTATTATTCCTGACAAAAATGAAAATAAGCCTGACGAACCTTTGGTAGAAGTTCAGGTGCAGGCAAAATTTATTGGTGACTGGATAAAATTTCTTTTAAGAAATCTCGATCCGGAAGTACCAACAAGAAATGGAGCACCTCCGGGAAGGCATACTGTAATTGTACAGTTCGTGGTGGACACAGACGGCAATCTGAGTAACATAAAAGCTCTTTCAAAAGTTGGTTACGGGATGGAGGAGGAAGCTATCAGGGTATTAAAGAAAGCCACAAAATGGGAGCCAGCCATTCAAAACGGTTATAAAGTAAAAGCATACCGGCAGCAGCCTATAACATTTGAAGTTTTGGATGAATAAAGTAATTAGTTAATGGTTCACTTCAATTGGTAAGTCGATCCGCTGGAGTGAACCATCTTTCATTGATATTTTAACGTATCTGTTAACACCATGCTTGTTCTTTTTCATCATAACTTGCATCCTATACATCGAACCAATTTTTTTATTGATGAAAAATTACATTGCCGCCATCATCATAGCTATTGCAGCTATACTATGTTTCTGGACTATCGGAAACGCTTACAAATACAAATTCAAAGCACAGGAAACAATTACAGTCACAGGCCTCGCAGAAAAAGATTTTACCAGTGACCAGATCGTATGGACTGGTAGCTATAGCCGCAAAATGATGGATCTGAAATCTGCCTATGCCCAATTGAAAGATGATGAAAGCAAGATCAGGGCCTACCTGAAAGGGAAAGGAATTTCCGAAACAGAAATGGTTTTTTCGGCTGTTTCAATTGATAAGCAATACAATTATAAGTACGATCAAAACGGAAGAAATACAGGTACTGAATTTACCGGTTATAATCTTACTCAAAAAGTAACTGTTGACTCCAGGGATATTGAAAAGATCGAGAAAATTTCGAGAGAAGTAACAGAACTGATTGAAAGCGGCATAGAATTTAATTCATCTTCACCGTCCTATTATTACACAAAACTTTCCGAATTAAAAGTTGATCTGCTGGCCAAGGCAAGTGCAGATGCTAAGGAAAGAGCTTCCACTATTGCTAAAAATTCCGGAAGCGGATTGGGAAAGATTAAAAAAGCATCAATGGGTGTTTTCCAGATCACAGGACAAAACAGTGATGAAGACTACACTTATGGAGGTGTTTTCAATACTACTTCAAAGAATAAGACGGCATCTATTACGGTCAGGATCGAATATGCAGTAAAATAAAAATTACTTCCTGCTGTAATTCGGTGCTTCCCTTGTTATCTCTATATCGTGTGCATGACTTTCATTCATCCCGGCATTGGTGATTTTAACAAAGGTTGCTTTCTTTAGCTCTGCAATGTTTGAAGCGCCACAGTATCCCATCCCTGCTCTTAATCCACCAGTGAACTGGTAAACTATTTCTTTTACAAATCCTTTATATGCTACCCGGCCTTCAATTCCTTCGGGAACAAATTTCTTAACATCATCTTCTACATCCTGGAAGTATCGATCGCTGCTGCCCGTTGCCATCGCACCTAAAGAACCCATTCCACGATACTCTTTGAATTTTCTTCCTTCATAAATAATGGTTTCACCGGGGCTTTCTTCTGTCCCTGCGAAAATGCTTCCCATCATCACGGTATCAGCACCTGCCGCTAACGCTTTCACCATATCGCCTGTGTATCGTATGCCTCCATCAGCTATTAAAGGAATATTTTTTTGTTTGAGAACAGATGCCGTTTGCATAATGGCAGTTAATTGAGGAACACCGGCACCCGCAACAATTCTGGTTGTGCAAATGGAGCCCGGGCCAATTCCTACTTTAATCGCATCGGCTCCTGCTTCAGCTAAGGCTTTAGCACCTTCAGCAGTACCAACATTTCCTGCCAGTACTTCAATGTTTTTAAAATTCTTCTTTATACTTTTCAATGCTGCAATAACTCCTTTGCTATGTCCGTGTGCACTATCCAAAGCAATAATATCAGCGCCTACGGATTGCAGCGCAGATACTCTGTCAAGAAGATCTTTTGTTATTCCAACACCGGCTCCTACGAGTAAACGTCCAAAAGAATCTTTTACGGCATTGGGATGACTTTTCAATTTTAGGATATCACTATATGTAAACAGCCCGGTAAGTTTTCCCTGTTTGTTTACAATAGGTAGTTTTTCAACCTTTGTTTTACGAAATAATTGTTCCGCTTTTTTCAGATCGGTACCTTCTGGTGCAGTAAGTAAGTTTTCTTTTGTCATTACTTCACTTACTTTTTTCTTTAAATCATCCTGGAAACGAAGGTCACGGTTGGTAAGAATGCCAACAAGTTTCTGATTCTTATCAACGATCGGAATGCCTCCGATTTTATTTTCCCTCATTATTCGCAACGCATCACCGATAGTAGCGCTGGCAGTAAGTGTTACCGGGTCCATTATCATCCCGCTTTCACTTCTTTTTACTTTTCTAACCTGGTCCGCCTGTTTATCAATCGTCATATTCTTATGAAGGATACCCAGGCCCCCTTCCCTTGCCAGTGCAATTGCCAATGCTGCCTCCGTTACTGTATCCATAGCTGCTGAAAGAAGGGGAACGTTTAATGTAATGTTTTTGGTGAGACGTGTTTGGATATCCACATCTCTCGGTAATACCTGGCTATAACCGGGCATTAATAAAACATCGTCGAAGGTCAGGCCTTCACCAAAAAATTTGTCTGAATTTGATTGGGGGGAGAAAGTATTTCTTGTTGCCATGTGCAAAGATAGGCGGTGAAATCATTCAGGCAAAAAATGATATTATCAGCGTATTACTGTGACTGTTCCCTTTCTGAAAACAGGCTGTTGGGTATCCCTGTTTGTATAACGAAGCATCCAGACAAAAACTCCTGTGGTTTGCACCGCTCCGTTGATTTTTCCATCCCATTTTTCTCTCCAGTTGTTGGAGTGGAAAACCAATTGCCCCCACCGGTTGTAAACTTTAAATTCATAATTATCCGCTTTCAGGGCATTATGCGGACCAAAGGTATCATTGAGTCCATCATTATTCGGAGTAAACGCTGTTGGCACATCTATAAAGCAATGATCTAAAACTGTTATCCTGTTCGAAGCACTGTCACTGCAACCCAATAAATTATTTGTTACGATCAGTTTTACGGTGTAATAGGCTTCCCTGTTGAGTGCAGGGAAAAGAAATGGTGGTGGATCTTTGAGATTGCTGGTGCTCACAACGTCATATTTCCATAACCATGAATCAATCTGCCCGGTGCTGGTGTTCGTTACAATCAACTGATCTTCGGGACAAATAATACTATCCATTGTGAAAGAAGCTCTCACTTCATTGTTTAATGAAATCGTTGAAGTGGAAGTGTCCTTACAAACTCCATTGCTGACAATTAACTGAATGGTATTGGTGCTGATGGCTTCGAAAACTATGGTATGGGATTGTGTTGTAATAACGGGTCCGTTATTAAAGGTCCAGTTCCAGCTATTAACGTCATGGGCGCCGTCATGCAAGAAAGTAAGAGTATCCCGCAAACATCCATAGGCCCCGGTATAAGAAAAATCAGCATTTACTGTATCTGCTATGGTAAAGGTTAGGGCCTCAGGCAAAATCGGCTGGCCGCATAAATCAAATACAGGGCTGCCATCTACACCCGGACTTACCAATAAAGTGTATGTCCCTTTTGTAAAAATCGGTATTGAAAACTTAACAACCACTTTGTCTGTAAGATCGTTGACGCAATTAAGACCATAAGCTCCTGTTACTGTAACCGGCGTTGGCCCGATGACAGAAAAATCGGTTCCCGAAGATGTGATCGTAGAGCATTTTATTTTTTTGGGATAAGAAACTACTACAGTGTCCGGGGCGCAGGGTGGTTTTAATACACTATCAGCCCGAATTGGTTGCGGTGGTGCATAACTGAAAGGAACCTGTTCGTTTACAGGAATAAGCCTGTCGCAATTATCTTTTAATGTGTTACCGTCTGTTCCGTTTACTGCAACAAGCTGGTAATTACCGGCGGGTAAAGGAGAAGCAAGTGTAAGAGTAACTTCCCGGAATGTAAAACCAAGTGAGCAGGAGTCTGTGGTAGCTCCGGTAATGGCAACAACATTAGGTGATAAAACAAAATCACTTCCTGTTGTCGTAATACTATTGCAACGAATAGCCTTGTTTAGTTTTAGAGTTATGGTTGCGCCGTCACAACCGGCCGATGCACTAAACAGGTGTGGCTCTGTGGGATCTGTTATTACAGCAGTACCTCCATTAAATGATAAATTATAACCACTTTGGTTATCTGTAAAATGACTGATCATAAGTAAATACTCGTGACTCTGAATAAGTGTCGGCATTTTCGAAAAAGTAGGGTCATTAGCTGCAGGGTCTGATGCGCATCTTATTCCATTAAAACCGGTAGCGGAAGCACCTGTTGGTCCGTAAGTACCTGCCCAGTTGCCGGTAACAACAAGAGAAATATCAGTATAAATATCATTTGGATTCCGGCCTGTGATATCATACAACTGCCAGTCGTAGTCTTCATTAGCCGCAAGTGGAGTAATAGTGAATGCCAGGGTGCCACCGACGTAACAGGTAAACTTGTAATAAAAAGGATTTTTATCTCCATACCCGTCGGTAGCAGGGCAGCCGGGTACTGGAAGATCACCGGTTCTGCAAATAGGTACTGTATTTTGCTGAAATGTATTGGTTCCGCATACAGGAAAAGCGGTTGAAGGAGTTTGTCCAAGTGTGGTACATGGCTGTGCAAATACCTCCAATGAGGAAAAAATGGAAATAAGGATTATTAAACCAATTGCCGTTATGTTATTTGATTTCATCGATGCTAACCAGTATTCAATACATTAATTGACAATCATTTTGGTGGATTCGATGCCTGCGTCAGGTCAGTTGGTAAAGCTTGCCGGGCAAAGATAATATCACATTCTGTAACTCAAGATTCAATATAGCCGCTGCTACAGCGCTGCTGCTTAAACCGCTTTTGAGATTTATTTCATCTATATGTACAGCATCTCTCTCCTTCAATATAGAAACGATAATTTTTTCATCAGATGATAATTCGATGAATATTTCTTTTTGCTTTTTGGGAGATATCTTTTTTTCCTGCCAGCCCATCATTTCGAGTAATTCAGCAGCATCAGACAGCAGAATTGCTTTGTTGGACCTTATAAGATAGTTGCAACCAGCACTTTTGCTATCCGTTATTTTTCCTGGAACAGCAAAAACATCTTTATTATAGCCGTTTGCAAGTTCAGCAGTGATTATACTTCCGCCTTTGATGCTGGTTTCAACAACAATAGTGGCATCGCTCATGCCGGCAACGATCCGGTTACGGGTTGGAAAATTATGTTTGTCAGGTTTTGTTTTGCTCGAAAATTCTGTTAAAAGGCCACCGCCTTGTTTCACCATTTCTTTGGCAAGACCCGAATGTTCAGGTGGATATATCTGATCTAATCCGTGTGCCAGTACTCCGATTGTTGGTTGATTATGCTTTAATGCAGCTTTGTGTGCAATAGCATCAACTCCATAAGCGAGGCCGCTAACGATTATAACCTGGTGATCAGCCAGGTCTTTAATAATTTTTTCCGTTACCTGTTTTGCATATTCCGTATTGCTTCGGGTTCCGATTATTGCTACAATTTTAGAGGCATTAAGATCGGCTTCTCCTTTAAAATAAAGAAGGGTCGGAGAGTCGTAACAGTTCAGCAATCGTTTTGGATATTTTTCATCTGATAAAAAAAGAGGTTTGATCTTATACTTTTCAATGAATTCAATTTCTTTTTCTGCTTTTGAAAAATCTTTGAATGAAGCAATAGCAGATGCCCTGACCGGCCCGATGCCTTCTATTTTTTCGAGATAAGATTTTTTGGCGTGAAAAATTTCTTCTGCTTCACAATGTTGTAGCAGAATTTTTGCCTGTACGGGACCGATTTGAGGAATTTGTGTAAGTGCCAGTTGGTAAAGCAGATCCGGGTGCATAGTTCAAAACCAAATATAAGCCGAACTACTGACCCAGAATTTTCATTTCTGTCCGCCGGTTCAGGGCCCTTCCGTCTTCTGTATTATTGTCTGCTATTGGTTGGGTCTCCCCGTATCCTTTAGCGATCAGTCTCTTTGATGAAATATTTTTACTGATCAGGTAATCAACCACAGCTTTTGCCCTGTTATTTGACAGTACCATATTGTCTGAAGGCTTCCCAACATTATCTGTATGTCCGCTTATCTCTATTTTCAATTCCGGATTATCATTCAGAAGTTGGACCAGAATATCAAGTTCCGTTTCAGATTCAGGTTTGATATCATACTTGTTAACATCAAAGAATATGTTTTTTAAGACAATACTTGCATTGGTTTCGATCGGTTGAAGAGGAATATTTTTCTCATAGGTTGAATCCGGCGATCGTTGCTGCATAAAGAAATTATCAGAATAAAAAAGGTAGCCTCTCCTGTTTACATTAAATACATAATCTTTTCCCACAGGTAATGTGATCAGGTAATGTCCCGTTTCATCTGTTTGTACTTTGGTGATCTGTTGCCGGGTGGTCATGTCAATCAGTTCAACAGAAGAAGGTAATCCCTTTGTTGTTTTTTTATCAAACACCTGGCCTTTTACCCAAAGCGTTTTGTAAGGACGAACATCTTCTCTTAATTCAAAACTGTAAATATCCAAACCACCTTTTGAATCGCTTTTATCACTTGCATAATAGGCCGTTTTTCCGTCAGCCGCTATAAATAATGTGCCTTCGTCATTGATTGTATTGATCGGGTAGCCCAGGTTTACTGGCTGACTCCACACACCACCGGGTCCTTTACGAACATAAAAGAGATCATTTCCTCCATATCCCTGCAACCCATTTGATGTGAAGTATAAAGTTTGATTGTCAGCATGAATAAACGGACAGGACTCATCACCACTGGTGTTTACAGTTGGTCCAAGATTTTCAGGCTCTCCCCATTTTCCGTTTGCCTGCATATGGCTTACATAAATATCAATTCCGCCATAACCACCGAATCGTTTGCTGGCAAAATAGAGGTCCCTTTTATCGGGTGATAAACAGGGTTGTGACTCCCATTGATCAGAATTTATTTTTCCACCAAGATTGATGGCGTCACTCCATCCTTCGGGAGTATTATAGGAAATATAAATATCGCAACTTCCAAATCCATCGGGCCGGTTACACCCGGTGAAGACCAGCCATTGGCCATCCTGTGAAATATTTTGTGCTCCTTCATTTTGTTCAGTGTTCACATTTCCCTCCATCGGTCTGGCAATATCCCACGCAGAGTCTTTTTTATGGCTGTAAAAAAAATCTTCATTAAAATTTCTCACCCTTCTTGTAAAAACCAGTTCATTTCCATCAATGGTTAACGAAGGGAAATATTCTGATTCGGAAGTATTAATCGTACTGCCAAGGTTAACAGGATTGAATACATAATTTTTATTGGTATTTTTTTCAGCATAGTTCACAGCAAATTCATAACATCTCTTTCGAAATAGGGCTGCTTTATAGGTGGCTGATTCCTTAGGTGGATTTTTTGCAAGTAACCAATTGATGGCATCTAAAGCTTTCTCAAACATTCCGTTCCCGGCAAGATTAATTGAATAGGGTAATTTATATTCTACTGTGTAGTCGCTATCAATGGCGAAAGCCTGCTCATAATACTTAATACTGTTATTGTGATTCTTTAATTGACCAAATACACCGGCAAGCGATAGATAGGCGTCAACATATTTTTTATCGATCTCGATACATTGAAGTAGTAAACCAGCAGCACTTGCTAAATTTCCGTCCTGTGCTCTTTCGATGGCCTGGGAATATAACTGAACAGCTTTTTTGTTCACTTTGGAGGGATCATAGCGTTGTGCCCGGGAAGGTGATAGAACTATGATACAAAGAATAAGAAGTGCGAATAGTTTTTTCATTGATTACAGATACCGTATTTAAACGAAGCTAAACCAAAATTATTCAGTAAAAGAGGAAATAAAAAGCGTTAAAGTTGCTTAGGGAACATTAATATATTTATGTATCTGCAGGCTGAGTTCCCATTTTGGGTTGTTCCTGATGTAGTCAATAATTAATGGTGTTATTTCAGATGATTTATCCCATTCCGGTTGCAGAAATAATTTACAGGAAGGTGCTACGAGAGCTGCATATTTTTCTGCCCATTCAAAATCTGATTTATTAAAAACAACAATCTTTAGTTCGTTGGCATATGGAAGAATTTCCGGTAACGGAGCCTTGAATTTTTTAGGTGAAACGCAGATCCAGTCCCATGAACCACTTAGCGGATGTGCTCCTGATGTTTCAATATGGGTATGTAGACCTGCTGACTTCAACTCTTTTGTCAGAGTATCTAAATTATGCATCAAAGGCTCGCCGCCGGTTATCACAACAATCTCTGCAGGAGTTTTCTTAATCTCAAACATCAAACTTTGAACCGTTAATTTCGGATGTTTCTCTGCGTCCCAGCTATCTTTTACATCACACCAGACACAGCCCACATCACAACCGCCTAAACGAATAAAATAAGCTGCTTTTCCCTGGTGAAATCCTTCTCCCTGTAACGTATAGAAATGTTCCATTACAGGCAAGTCATTTGTAGTATTAATAGCAGGAGTACTCATCAGCACCTTTTCTTGACACAGTAATCAAATTAATTTTTTTGCATGCAGGAACTAAATGTATTCTTCATCAATGCAGCAATTGTCATTGGTCCGACACCGCCGGGCACCGGGGTTATCCAGGAACATTTTGGAGAGACATTTTCAAAATCAACATCTCCTCTTAGCCTGAAACCACTTTTCCTGCTATCGTCTTCCATTCTTGTTATACCTACATCAATTACAACAGCGCCTTCTTTAACCATATCGGCAGTTACAAAACCGGGTCGTCCAAGCGCTGCAACAATAATATCAGCCTGCAGACAAAATTCTTTGATGTTATTTGTTTTGGAGTGACACACAGTTACAGTACAATTACCCGGCTTGGTATTACTGCTTAATAAAATGCTCATGGGTCTCCCGACAATATTACTTCTTCCAACCACTACAGCATGTTTACCAGCTGTTTCAATTTTGTAGTGTTTAAGTAATAACATGATGCCATGTGGTGTTGCAGGAACAAATGTTGGTAGCCCTTGGACCATTTTTCCAACATTAACCGGATGAAATCCGTCAACATCTTTGTCAGGGTCAATCGTGTTGATAACTTGTTCCTCTGAAATATGTTTTGGAAGCGGTAACTGAACTAAAATGCCGTCAACATCCGGATCTATATTCAGTTCTCTTATTTTGTCAAGCAATTTCATTTCTGAAATTGTTTCATCAAAACGGATCAATGTTGATTTAAAACCAACCTCTTCACATGATTTTACTTTAGCCGCCACATATGTTTCACTGGCGCCATTATTACCGACCAATATGGCCGCTAAATGAGGAATTTTTTTTCCTTCTGCAGCCAACTGTGCCACATCAATTTTTAAATCATCTTTAATTGCCTGTGAAGCTTTTTTTCCATCTAAAATTTGCATGCTGCGAAGTTATGGTGCGGCAGGACGTAGCCAAGCAATTAATAATGTTTAATTTTTTTTTAAACCAATTTCAACCGTGTAACTTTCAGTATCTCAATTTTACTGATTGATCAAAAAAATTACTTTTCTACTATTTGTATTTTTTTATTTTAATACCCTGCATGCTCAGGTATTAAGGCGTCCGGTAGCGGCAGCTTATACCGGGCTGGGTGCATATAGCCAGAATCATGTAGATGTTTTTTCTTTTACTTCCAACCAGGCATCATTAACCCAAATGAAAAATTTTGCTGCAGGTGTTTATGGAGAAAGAAGATTTTTATTAAATGAATTGAATAACTATTCTTTTGCAGCAGCCTTACCTACAAAATCCGGAAATTTTGGATTAAAAGCATTGTATTCAGGATTCTCTGACTATAATGAAACTCAGCTTGGCCTGGCTTATGCAAGAAGCCTGGGAAGCAGAATTGATATCGGGGCACAATTTAATTATTATGGAATCCGGATATCAGGTTATGGCAATGCTTCAGCAATAGGATTTGAGTTGGGGACTGTGTTACATATCACAGAAAGAATTCATACCGGGGTACATGTCAGCAACCCCGTCGGGGGCAAATTTGGAAAAGATCAGCAGGAAAAACTTTCATCTATATATAGCATCGGGTTAGGGTATGATGCTTCAGAGAAGTTTTTTGTGAGTGCCGAAATAGAAAAAGAAGAAGACCGGCCCGTAAATATTAATGCTGGCTTTCAATACAGGTTTATTCCGCAGTTAATGATCAGGGCTGGTGTATCATCTGCCACATCCTCTGTTTGGGGTGGGGTGGGTCTTAGCTGGAATGCAATACGTTTAGATATAACAACAAGCTATCATCCTGATTTGGGTATAACACCCGGGTTGATGATCCTGTATAATTTCAAAAAGAATAATAATTGAAATTAGTCAAACAGATATTAGTAACTGCATTCGCAGTTTTCTCGTCCCTTTTCATTTATTCCCAGGAAATACCGGTTAGCACCGAACAGCAACTTGAGAATTTAACTAATGCAACTGAAGAGGAAACGGAGGATGATACTTTTCTACAGGACCTGGAGCGGTTCAGAAAAAATCCACTGAACCTCAATAGCACTGATGCAGATGAGTTAAGACAATTGCGGTTCCTGACCGATCTTCAGATAGATAATTTTATTTCTTACAGAAATATATTCGGACATTTTCTCAGCATTTATGAATTACAGGCTGTCCCTGCATGGGATATTTCAACGATCAAAATGATTTTGCCTTTTGTAACAACCGCAACTCCGTTATTGTTAAAAAACGAAATTGGAAAAAGATTCAGAGATGGTGATCATAGTTTTTTACTTCGTGTCTCGCAGGTTCTTGAAAAGTCAAAGGGATTTGATCATTCCACTTCAGGTACCAAATATTTAGGAAGCCCGCAACGAATATTTTTTCGATACAGGTATGTTTATAAAAACCTTCTTCAATTTGGTTTTGCCGGGGATAAAGATGCCGGGGAGCAATTTTTTAAAGGAGCACAGAAAAAGGGTTTTGACTTTTACTCCTTTCACCTATTTGCAAGGAAGATCGGCATTATACAATCTCTTGCACTTGGAGACTTTACTGTCAATATGGGACAAGGCTTGATACAATGGCAAGGGTTAGCCTTTAAAAAAAGTGTTGATGTGCTTGGAGTAAAACGACAATCGGCAGTTTTACGTCCCTACAGTTCTGCGGGGGAATATTATTTTCACCGGGGAGCTGGAATTACAATCCGAAAAGGCAAAGTAGAAGGAACAGCCTTTTTCTCTGTAAGGAAGCTAAGTTCAAACTTTGTCAGTGACACGGTGAACAACGAAGATTTTATTTCTTCTTTCCTTACCTCCGGGTACCACAGAACTAATACAGAAATCGGAGACCGGAATAATCTTACACAAACAGCTTTCGGCGGGAACCTGATGTACCGAGGGAATAAATGGCATATCGGGTTAAATGGAATAGCTTATAATTTTTCATTACCGGTTCAAAAAAGAGACGAGCCTTATAATTTGTATGCTATCAGCGGAAAAAGCTGGTCGAATATCAGCGTTGATTATAGCTATACTTACAAGAACCTGCACTTTTTTGGAGAAGCAGCCGCTGATAAAAACTTCAATAAAGCATTTATTAATGGTCTTTTGGTAAGTGTTGATCCAAGGGTGGATTTATCTTTTGTCCAAAGAACAATTAATAAAGCCTACCAGGCTGTAAATGGTAATGCTTTTACAGAAAATACCTATCCAACTAACGAAACAGGTTTTTATACAGGCATAACAATAAGACCATATATCGGCTGGAGGATTGATGCTTATGCCGACCTGTTTAAGTTTCCCTGGTTGAAATATCTTGTAGATGCTCCGAGCCGCGGTAAAGAATATCTTGCCCAGGTAACTTTTACTCCAAACAAGGAGGTAGAAATATATACCCGGTTCAGAAATGAAACAAAACAAACCAACCAATCTGGTAACACAACTGTAACTAATCTTCTTGTAACAACCCCCAGACAAAACTGGAGAACACAGGTTAGCTATAAACTGAACACCGCTATCACTTTAAGGAACAGGATAGAATTATTGTGGTATGACAGAAAGGGTGATAATAGTGAAACTGGTTTCCTGGGGTTTATTGATTTTATTTACAGACCCCTGCTAAAACCCTTTTCGGGGCTGATCAGATTGCAATATTTTGAAACAAACGGCTACAATTCCCGGATTTATGCTTACGAAAATGATGTGCTGTTCAGCTATTCAATTCCTGCCTTTTTTGACAAGGGGTTCCGCTATTATGCACTTTTGAATTACGATCTTGGTAAGAAAATCTCGTTTTGGCTACGATTGGCCCAAACTGTCTATCAAAACAAACAAACGGTTGGTTCAGGACTCGATGAGATAAGTGGCCGGAAAAAGACTGAAATCAAACTCCAGTTACGGTATATTCTTTAGTATCAATGGATTCAATTTTTTTATTGATTTTTAACTAATTGTTAAAAAAATTTTTACCTTGCCGCAGCATTTTAAGACCTATAAGTGTCTTTCATACTATCCTTACCCCTTGAAAATTGACGATTTTCCCTGATAATCAAAGACTTAAATTTTAAAAATTAACGTTCACATGAGAAAAATCGCATCACTGTTTACGATGCTGATGCTCTTCACAGCGTTGGCATTCGGTCAAACCCGGACGATTACGGGTACCGTGACCGATGAAACCGGAGCCCCTCTACCAGGTGCGTCCGTACAGATTAAAGGAACCCGTACAGGTGTGGCTGCTGATAATAATGGCCAGTTCCGCCTTGTAGCAAAAACCGGAGATGTTCTGGTTGTTTCTGGTTCCGGTCTTGAAGTAACTGAAGCTACTGTTGGTACCGGAAGCACAATCACCATTTCTGTAAAAAGATTAGTTCTTACCGGAACTGAGGTGGTTGTAACTGCTTTGGGTCAAACCCGTCAGCCAAAAGAATTGGGTTATTCAGTATCAAAAGTTAAGGCTGCCGAACTTACCCAGGCCAAATCTGTAAATCTTCAGAATGGCTTAACTGGTAAGGTTTCTGGTCTTAACGTTCAGTCAGTTAATAATGGTGTGTTCCAGGATACAAGGATCACACTAAGAGGTATCCGTTCATTGACTGGTAACAACCAGCCAATGCTGATATTAGATGGTGTACCTATTTCACTGGGATACCTGAGTTCAATAAACCCCAACGACATCATTGATGTTACCATCCTGAAGTCTGCATCTGCAACAGCAGTTTACGGACCTGATGGTGCAAACGGAGCCCTTGTTGTTACCACTAAAAAAGGTAGCCGTACTAAACCACAGGTTAGTATTGGCCATACAGTCCAGGTAGAAAGAGTTTCTTACTATCCTGAACTTCAAACACAGTTCGGTTCTGGTTCTTCTGTTGATGCCTTTGGTTATGGTGTGTATGACCCAATCGAGAACCAGTGTTACGGAGATGAATTTGATGGCTCTCTTCGTCCGATCGGTCGTCCGAATGTTTATGATGGAAGTGAGTATATGACTGAATATATTGCCCGTCCGAAAGAAAAAAGAAAATTCTGGAATACAGGTTTGACCAACCAGACTGATATCTCTTTCTCAACTGGTGATTTCTACCTGAGTGTACAAAACGTATTGATCCAGGGTATCATGCCAAAGGATGTAAACCGCAGGGTTTCTGTTCACATGGCTGCTAACAAAGAATACAACCGCTTCAAAGCTTCTTACAGCATTAACTATACAAAAGGAAATTATGATGTTACTGCCGGTTCAAGCTTTGGTAATGGTCGTGACTATACAGTTTACTGGAACTGGATCAACACTCCGATGCAGATTCCTCTAACCCGTTTTAAAGATTGGAGAAATGACTATTGGGCCAGCCCAACTGGTTACTTCAATGACTATTATTATAATCCTTACTTCATGATTGATAATTTCAGAAGTGTAGGAAGATCTGAAGATATCTTCGGAAACTTTGAATTGAACTTTAAAGCCACCAACTGGTTGAACCTGACCTATCGTTTGGGTGCGACCATCACTGCTGCTTCTGCAAAATCAAGGGCTGAAGCATATACCTACTCTCCTGAAGCTAAAGCCAGCGGAAAAACCGTTGCTCAGTCAGGTGACTACCCTTCACAGGTTGCTGATGGAATTTCAAACACAAGCCGTTTCAATTCCGAATTCTTCGCAACTGCCCGTAAAAAATTCGGAAGCTTTGACCTGAACGTATTGTTTGGTCAATCATACCGGGAGGATAATACGAAGAATGTAAGCGTATCAAGTAACAACCTGGCTTTCCCGACCTTATTTAATATTATCGGTCGTAAAGGTGAGCCCGGAGCAAGCGAAAGTAATTTCAAATCAAGGTTGATGCGTTTCTTCGGAAAAGTATCACTTAGCTATAATAACTGGGCCTTTATTGAAGGAACAGCCAGCTATGATATAAACAGCCGTTTGGCGTATTACTATGATTATGATTTCGCAGCTACTAACTTCTTCTATCCGGGTGTAAGCGCTTCGATACTTTTGAGCGAAGCAATACCCGCTATCAAGAACAGTAAGGTAGTTTCTTACCTGAAACTTCGTGGCGCTATCTCTAAAACAGGTAATGTGAACCTTGGTATCCAGTCTTTGGAAAATACATACGGACTGGGTGGTGGATTCCCTTATGGTTCATTAGTGGGATATACTTCAGGAAACGTTCTTCGTTTACCGAAATACACACCTGAGTTTGTTAAGAATAATGAAGTTGGTTTTGAGTTAGGTTTGTTCAGGAACAGGGTTAACCTGGAAGCTACAGGTTATATCCAGGATAATACTGACCAGATCGTACAGGTTGCTTACTCAGGAGCTACCGGATTTACAGGTGCCTTGCTGAATGCAGCCTCTTTCAAAAACAAAGGAATTGAAGTAGATCTTAAATTAACTCCGTTAGTAAAACTGGGACAAGTGAGCATTGATTTTAAGGCTAACTATACTTACCAGACTAACGAGGTTACCAAGATCATTGAAGGCGTTGACCAGTTAGGTATTGGTAATGGTAACTACGTTATCGTAGGTATGCCGGCTTATACTTTCCAGTTGACTGACTATGTAAGAGATGATCAGGGTCGTGTGATTGTAAATTCAACATCTGGTTTACCAACTCTTGATCCAACAATCAAGCCTTTTGGTCATACAGCGCCAAATCACCTGCTTGGTTTGAACCTGAATGTAAACTGGAAAGCACTTTCTTTCAGCGCAGTTGCTGATTATAGAGGTGGTGCGCAGATATATACAGGTAATCTGGCTAATGGCATGGACTTCTCCGGTATTTCTAAAAGAAGTGCTCAGAATAGCCGTCAGCCATTTATTATGCCAAACTCTTCTATTGAGGATCCAAACAATCCTGGCAAATACATTGCTAATACAAGTGTTTACATGATCAGTGGTGGTTATAATTTCTGGTCACAAGCAGTAAATACCAGTGTAAATACCAATTACCTGTGTAGCGCTGATTTCTGGAAGATCCGTGAGATCAGTGTTAGCTGGAGCCTGCCAACAAAATGGTTCGGATTCACTAAAAATGCTATCAAAGGTGTTGATCTTACAGTTAGCGGAAGAAACTTGTTTATGTTCCTGCCAAAATCCAACGAATGGACAGATCCTGAGTTTTCAAATACTACAGGAAATGCCCAGGGTGTGAGTGGTCTGGATAATACTCCGCCAACAAGAATTTTCGGCGCCAGCATTAACATTCAGCTATAACCTGCAAAAACAACATAGATATGAAACTGAAAAATATAATATACAGTGTTACCCTTGCGGCAATAATTATTGCCGCAGGGGCTGGCTGCCGGAAGAGCCAGTTCAACATCAACCAGACACAGAATGCCCCAACGGACAGTACTGTTACGTATGATGTTGTACTACCGGCTGCTATACATGCTACCGGAACAATTATTGGTACGCAGTGGGCCGTTCAGCAAAGATGGCTGGGCTACTGGGCCCGTTCAGGAACCTATGCTCCTAACGTTATTGAAGAAACCTACGAGATCACTACAGGTTTTGGTAACGGTATCTGGAATGCCTGCTATGATGCTAACTATGATCTGCAGATCGTAAAAGGTAAAGCGGCACAAAAAGGCGGTACAATGTATGAGGGTATTGCCCGCATATTAATGTCGCACAATTTCCAGATATTAGTTGACGTATATGGAAATGTTCCATACAGCCAGGCGTTAAAAGGAGGTGGTAATCCTACTCCTGCTTACGACAAAGGAATAGATATTTATAAGGATCTTTTCCTTCAGTTGGATACCGCCATTGATCTGATTAAAAATGCGAATCTTTCAGTCGCAGCCAATAAGGATATAGCTACGAACGATATCATTTTCCAGGGAAACCAGGCAAAATGGATCCGTTTTGCTAATACACTTAAGCTAAGAATGCTGATCCATTGCTATGCAGTTGCAGGTATCGACAGAGCCGGGGAACTTGCTAAAATAGCTGCAAACGGCTATGGTTATCTGCAGGCTGGAGAGGATGTATTGGTTCAGCCAGGTTATCAAAGCGATAAACCAAATCCTTTTTACACTACTTTCATTAACACAGTTTCTGGTTCTAAAACTGCCAATAATATTTACAATGCTGCCAATGAATGGGGTATAGGTTATTATGATTGGACCGCTGATCCCCGTGAGGACAGGTTTTACAAAGCCGGTGACAATGGTCTTGTAGGAGTTGCATACGGATTACCTCCTGTAAATGATAATGCTGCTGCAAATCTTGCCAGTATCGGACCCGGCGTTGGAAAAACATTCAGTGCAGCTCAGAATATTATGACTGCTGCTGAGAGTTTCTTCCTGCAGGCAGAAGCAAGACAAAGAGGTTGGATTACAACTGGACCAACTGTGCTTGACCTTGTAAATACGGGTATTACTGAGTCGTTCCGCTATGTTGGCGCTTCTACATCGGCTGTTCCGGGGTATTTAAGCTTTAATGCCAGCTATCCGGATGTGGATGTTAATGGAGTGGCCCAAGGTACGGGCGGACCTGTTGGCGGGTTGTTTACTATTTTATCTCAAAAATGGTTTGCGCTAAATGCTACAAATACACTGGAAATATGGACTGATTACAGAAGGGTTCCTTATTCTGAAGTGGCAACAAAGGTAATCGCCAACAACAGTGCGGCTCCGACCGATCACTTTGTATATGGTGACGGAGGTGCATATGATCCGGGACCAACTATCTCTGTTTCTCCTCAAAATACCTCGACCAAGATACCGGTTCGCTACCTGTATCCACAATCGGAGTATAACTATAACCCGGCAAATGTGGCCGCAGAAGGAACAGTTGACAGGTATACCAAAATTTTCTGGGATCTTAATTAATTTAGCACAACAATTAAAATCAGAAATATGAAAAGAATAATTTTAAACTCCCTGTTTGTGGCAGCTATCGGAATGACTCTCACAGGCTGTCTCAAAGACAAGGGCTTCAATAATTTTGAATACGGGATCAATGATCCTGATACGCAGCCACCCGGTGTTGGTTTTCCAAGAGCCGCCGCTGCCAAATATTCAATAGGTATCAACCTGCTTTCCACTCCACAGGAACTGACCGGAGTCGTTTATGTAAATCTTGAGTCGGGGAAGCCGGCCAGTTCAGATGTTCATGTTACACTTACTCTGAATGATGCCCTGCGTGTAGCGTATAACTCAGATAACGGAACCAACATTTTGGCGATGCCTACTTCATTGTTTACTTTACCGCTGGAAGTTCTGATTCCTGCAGGTCAGCGTAATGGAGAGGTGGCTGTAACCATCCCTGATGCAAGTGGCTTGAATCCTAACAATACTTATGGTATTGGGGTGACTATTTCTGCTGTTGACGGTGGTTATAAAATTGCTGATAATCTGAAAGATCTGTTCATCGAAATTGGTGTAAAGAACAAATACGATGGAAGGTATAACCTGAAAGGTTATCACAATCGTTCTCCTTACACCTATCCATTTAATACAACTGTTGAAATGTGGACAACTGGTCCTGCTTCTGTAGCTATGTACTGGCCTGCTGGTGGCGACTTTGGTCAGCCAATTGGTACCGGCCCGGGTGCTATCAGTTGGTATGGAAATGCGGTTTCTCCGAATTTCGAGTTTAACCCAGCTACTAACATTTGCACAGGTGTAACGCTGCAGGTTGGTGCTGCAGTTACTCTTGCGATGGTAACGGATGACCAGGTTGCGGACCTTAACCCTAATGGGCCAATTGTTAACAGGTATGAACCCGGACCTAAAAAGATGTACCTGACTTATCAATATAATAGTAATGATTTACGCAGGTTCTATGATACACTTACTTATTTAGGACCCAGAAATTAAAACATATTCTGACTATTAAAAGAAGGAAGGACTGTTCATTGAACAGTCCTTCCTTTTTCCTAAAAGGCACTAAATAATAGAAAATATCCTGTTAAGAATCCGGCAGGAACTTGTAATTGATCTGATTAATCTGCCGGGCATTTCAACTTTTAGTACTTTTACTTTCTTAAAACGCAGCAATATGAAACACCAAACTAAAATGCTGGCAATATTTATTGCGGCTTTGTTTTCCCAGGTTACAATTGCTCAACAAATTTACCCGGTTTCGCTTTCGGCTAATTCCGGCGCATTAAATGGGGGTTCCGACCGTTACGGCAGACCTGCACCTGACATGGGTGCCTGGACGGACCCAGCCTTGAATCATAATAAACTTTTGCAGCAACAAGTAGGAGAAGGGGTTTATAAGTTAATTGGACCATATAAGGTAGTAGGCAACGAATATCTTTTTGGAGTGCATAATAAGGGAGATATGTTTACACCGGAAGCAAAAGCTTTTAATATTTTTCTCAGCTACAACACATATAGCCAGGAAGTAGAATTTTATTCTTCTTCAAACCCGGATGAACCACTTATCAGGGAACCCGGAACAGTGGATTCTTTTTACATACAGGAAAATCCTGAAAAAGGAATTTCAAGAACATTGAAATTCATATATGGTTCACATATCGGAACAAAGGACAAGTCCTATTATATGGAACTTTACAATGGCGACAGGTTTATTTTATTTAAAAAATATAAATCTGACCTGGGTTATGTTTCATCAAACCTGGGACAATCAGAACTGAGACGTTTTGACTTGGGATACGAGTATTATTATTTCGATAATTCAAATAAAAAACTCAAAAAGATTAAGCCAAATGCTTCAGATGTAATCAAAGAATTTAAGTCTGTAAAAGATTTATCTGAAGTAATTAAAAGTGAGGATTTTTCATATAACCCCGAGGCAGGATTAAAAAAAGCTTTCGGAATAATAAATACAAAATAATTAATACAATTTAAATGAAGTACCATATGAATTTGAGAAAAACTCTTTGTCTGTATATTTCTTTAACTATTGGTTTAGCCGGTTCATTGTTTGCTCAGAACGGCTATATGGATAATGCACTCAATTACAGCAGGCTTATAAAAGAAAAAACTGCAGACGGGGTATACAAGTTAATCGGCCCTTATAAGGTTGTTGGAACACCATACTTATATGGTGAAAAAAATAAAGGTGATCTTTTTTCTCCTGAAACTAAGGCCTATAATATTTACCTGAGTTATAATACCTATAACCAGGAAGTAGAGTTTTATTCGGCTTCAAACCCTGAGAAACCCCTTGTAAGAGAACCGGGTACTGTTGATTCATTCCTGATTCATGAAAATATCGGGTTGGGAATTATGAGGCAAATGAAATTGATTTATGGTTCGGTTTTGGGAAGTTCAGAAAAAGCTTATTTTCTTGAATTGTACGCCGGGCCTAAATACAGTGTTTATAAGAGATACAAATCGGAATTGGGATATGTCTCCACAAACTATATACAATCTGAACTGAAACAGTTTGATTTGATCTATGATTATTTTTATAAGGATAACTCTAAAAATGAATTGACCAGGTTGAAAACCAACTATAGTAATATTGTAAAGGAGTTCAAGAAGATAAAAGATATTACTCCTGTTTTTACCAGCGACGATTTTACAAAAGACCAGGAAATGGCCTTACGAAAGGCATTTCAATACCTGAACCAGTAATTTAAAATTTATCATGGCAGATCAGAATACACAGCCCAACCAGTTAAACATTGAGATATCTGAAGAAGTAGCAGAAGGGACCTATGCAAACCTTGCTATTATTACTCATTCTCATGCAGAATTTGTAATCGATTTTGTGAATGTGATGCCGGGAACACCAAAAAGCAGGGTGAAATCAAGAATCATTCTTACGCCGCAGCATGCTAAAAGATTTATGAAGGCGATCACGGAGAATATTCAGAAGTATGAATCTATAAACGGACCTATTAAAGATCTTGAAGAAATTCAGCTACCATTGAATTTTGGTGGTCCTACCGCACAAGCTTAATTGTCATACGAGTCATATAAGTCAAAGTAGTCTAATGGAAAATGAATTTCAACTGATATGACTCATTTGATACTGTGACTACAATAGCCCTTCATCTGCAAAACTGAAGTATCCATCCTCGCTTACTATTATATGGTCAAGCACTTTTATGTCAAGGAAGCGGGCAGCTTCTTTGATTTTATGAGTCAATTCTTCATCAGCCCGGCTTGGTTTGAGACTGCCTGAGGGATGATTATGACAAAGAATTACACTGACTGCATTTTCTTCTAATGCTTTTTTCAGGATAATGCGTGGGTCAGCAACCGTTCCTGTGATTCCTCCCTCGCTGATGATCTCAAAATGATTGATCTTATTGGCCCTGTTCAGAAATAATACAGCAAAAACCTCCCTATGAAAATCCTTCAGTTTTACCCTCAGGAAGTGAGCAATATCATTACTATTGCTTACAGCAGTTTTTTCAGGTGGGGTGGAGGCTTGTCTGCGACGGCCAAGTTCCATGGCTGCAGCAATGGTTATGGCTTTTGCTTCGCCTATCCCCTTTATACGCATCAGTTCTTTAACTGATAGCTTGCCAAGCTCAACCAGGTTGTCTTTACCAAGCTTAAGAATCTCTTTGGCAAGATCAACGGCCGATTTTTGGCGGGTACCATTATGAATTAAAATGGCCAGAAGTTCTGAATTGCTGAGGTTTTCTGCACCTGAGGTAAGTAATTTTTCCCTTGGCCTGTCGTCTTTTGACCATTGTTTAATTGAGTACTTGTGCTCTTGCATTGAACAAGATTAGCTAATATTTTTATTCTGACAATACCATTAAGAGGTACGTCACCAGCACCAATATCATTGATTGAAAAACACTAAATCCGGTATCTATGAAGACCAAAACCTTTACATCTATGGGATCACTACATCCCGTTCTCTTTTTTGCAGTAGTCTACATTGTAGCCCTGTTTTTCTCGATTTTTATTTGTTCTTCGTTGTTTTACAGTTGTAATGCGAGCAAAGCAAGTATTACTGAAAAGAAGATGGAGAAGCATTCTAAGCCTTCTGAATCGGGCTCTACAATTGCCTTCAGGTAAGAAACCTGTTCCGGGTCAATTTTTCGGCAGATTATCATGGTGAATGGGTGGGAGAGTAATATCTTCGCGGCTCAAAATATACCCTTGAAAGGGTTCAATCTGAGTCATGCAATCTGCTAAAATTTTTTCCGGGACTAGCTCTCAAAAACTGGCCGAACAAATCTGTAAAAGATATGGAACTCATCTGGGCCGGGTTAATATTCAGCATTTTAGTGATGGTGAGATTTCACCAATATTTTTGGAAAGTGTAAGGGGAGATTATGTCTTCCTGGTGCAAAGCACTTGTTCTCCAGCCGAAAACTTAATGGAATTGCTTCTGATGATTGATGCGGCGAGGAGAGCTTCAGCTTATAAAGTAATAGCAGTAATACCTTATTATGGATATGCAAGACAGGACAGAAAGGATCGGCCTCGTGTAGCAATTGGTAGTAAACTGGTAGCCAATATGTTAGTCGCAGCCGGGGCAGACAGGGTCATCACAATGGACCTTCATGCACCACAGATCCAGGGTTATTTTGACATCCCGGTTGATCACCTTGACAGCCATGCAGTTTTTATCCCTTATATAGAGAATCTTAGGCTTCAAAACCTTACCTTTGCGGCCCCTGATGTGGGAGCTACTAATCGTATCAGGGAGATTGCCAGTTATTTCAATGCTGATATGGTGATTTGTGATAAACACAGGAAAAGAGCTAATGAAATAGCCAGCATGGTGGTGATCGGGGATGTAACAGACAGGGATGTGGTGATTATTGATGATATATGTGATACCGGCGGAACACTGGCAAAAAGTGCAGGTCTTTTAAAAGAGAAGGGAGCAAGAAGTGTAAGGGCATTGATCACACATCCGGTATTGAGCGGCAAGGCGTATGAAAATATTGAGAACAGTGTGTTGGAGGAGTTAGTGGTTTGTGATACCATTCCTTTAAAAAAGGAAAGCCCAAAGATCAAAGTACTGAGTGTGGCAGAACTTTTTGCAATTGCGATTCGCAACGCTTATGAAAATAAGAGTATCACGAGCCTCTTTATTCATTCGCAGCGTAAGTCATAAATGAACGAAGTCAATTTTTAAAACAGCATACAATGAACACAATTACAATCGAAGGACAACTGAGGACCGGCTTTGGCAAGTCAGCCACCCGCCAACTCCGCTCTCAGGAACTGGTGCCTGGTGTAATTTATGGGGGTGCTAAGGAGGTGAATTTTACAGCTCCTGCTGCGGCTTTCAAAAATTTAGTTTACACACCAAGCTTTCAGTTAGTAGAAGTTAAAGTGGATGGCCAGTCTTACAAATGTATTTTGAAAGATCTGCAGTTTGATAAGGTGTCTGATCACCTGATTCATATTGACCTGCTTGAATTGGTTGAGGGGAAAAAAGTGGTTGCAGATATTCCATTGAAGTTTGTAGGTACAGCTCAAGGTGTAAAAGATGGAGGAAAGCTTATTACCAAAATGAAGTCTTTGAAAGTGAAGACCTTTCCAAAACATCTGAAAGAAAACATCGAAGTAGCAATTGATGATCTTGAACTCAATGGTAACATCAGGGTTGAGGATGTGAACGAGGAGCATTATGAAATTCTGAATTCTCCCCGTATTCCTATTGCATCTGTTGTTCTTACCCGCCAGTTGAAACAAGAAGAAGCTGCACCTGCTGCCGACGCTGCTGCACCCGCAGGGGCTGCTGCAACTGCTGAGGCTGCACCTGCTGCTGCCGCAGATAAGAAAGAGAAAAAGTAAGTCAGACTTAATAATACTATTGCCTCAGATGCCTATTATAACGACATTTGAGGCAATTTTTTTTACATCAACACACAACTGTAATAGCTTAAATCCTGCCTATTCAGAGTATGAAATTTCTTATAGCCGGACTAGGAAATGTAGGCAATGAATATGCCCATACCCGTCACAACATTGGTTTTGACGTAGTAAATGCTTTTGTTGTGAAACATAAGGGCACTTTCCGTACTGACCGGCTGGCATATGTAGCAGATGTAAAATGGAAAGGGAAGGGTTTTGTATGCATTTGCCCGACTACGTTTATGAACCTTAGCGGTAAAGCAGTAAAATACTGGATGGATAAAGAAAAGATAGCTATAGAAAATGTCTTGGTGATCGTTGATGAAGTAGCTATACCATTAAATAAACTGCGATTAAAGCCCGGTGGGAGTGACGGTGGTCATAATGGACTCAAAAGCATACATGAGAGTTTGGGAACTACTGAATACCCCAGGTTAAGGTTTGGAATCGGTAATGACTACCCCCGTGGCCATCAGTCGGATTTCGTTCTCGGAAAGTGGAAAAAGAAGGAGGAACCACTGGTAAAATTAAAGATTGAAAAGGCCGTAGAAGTGATTGAAACCTTTGCCACACAAGGCATTGTGACTGCCATGAACCAGGTCAATAACCAGGATTTTTCTTTTTATGATAAATCAGATTGATTACTTATTTTAGCAGCCCGCCTCTTGGCGGAACAGGCTCTGACCTTCTTATCCCGCTTTGTGGGATTAAAATCCAATAATCATATCGATACCCGGATATATAGGATAAACAAAAGTGAAAATTCATATTGTCTCCTGTGTATTTGATAAAAACACTTTCTGTTTATGAAAATTTTTTGTGTAGGTCGTAATTATGCAGCCCATGCGGAAGAATTGGGTAATGAAGTACCCGAAGAGCCGGTGATTTTTATGAAGCCGAAAAGCGCCATGCTTCAGTCGCATACTCCATTTTATTATCCGGAATTCACCAATGAACTGCATTATGAATGTGAGTTGGTTTTGCGTATCAGTAAGAATGGAAAATATATCCAGGAGAAATTTGCCGGAAAATATTATGATGCGATTACTGCCGGTATTGATTTTACGGCAAGAGATATACAAAATGAATTAAAAGAAAAAGGATTGCCCTGGGAGAAAGCTAAGGCCTGGGATAACTCAGCTGTTATCGGTAAATGGGTGCCCATCAGTAATATCAAGAATAAAAAAGATATCAATTTCTGTTTGTATAAGAACAAAGAGTTGATGCAGCAGGGTAACTCAGGGAATATGATCCACAATTTTGATAAGATCGTCTCGTATATTTCCAATTATTTTTCTGTCAATATTGGAGATGTGATCTTTACCGGAACACCTGCCGGTGTGGGGGAGGTTGTTGTGGGTGATGAACTGGAAGCATTTATTGAAGATGACAGTATGTTCAGCTTAGAAGTTAAATAGTTTTTATAGTGCAGATAATCCGAACCAATGCACAGCCAAGACCAACTGCTCACTGCTAAAAGCCATCTGTAAAACGGTGGCTTTTCTATTACCCCTCCCTTGTGTTTCCCTTATTTTTGCCTCATTATTGTTTGCTATAAATGATTGATACAAATATTTTATTGAAAGCATACCGTTTGATGAGCCGTGCAAAAGTGATGGCTGAAACCTATGAGGCGAACCGTTCCATTTGCAAATATGTTCACTCCACCTCAAGAGGCCATGAGGCGATACAACTGGCCACAGCTTTTCAATTGCAACCTCAGGATTTTGTAAGCCCCTATTACCGGGATGAAAGTATTGTGATGGGAACAGGCTTTACTCCTTATGAGCAAATGCTGCAACTGCTGGCAAAGGGAGATGATATTTTTACAGGCGGCAGAGAATATTATTCTCATCCAAACTATAAGGGTGATGATAAGCCGACGATGATCCACCAGAGCAGCGCTACTGGTATGCAGGTGATACCAACAACAGGCCTGGCACAAGGCATTCAATATTTGGAAAAACATTATCCTGACAAATTAAGAAAGGGTCAGTACGGAGAATTACCTGTTATTGTATGTTCCTTAGGAGATGCAAGTATTACTGAGGGTGAAGTAAGTGAAGCATTTCAATTTGCAGTTTTAAAACAGTTACCTGTTATTTATTTAGTACAAGATAATAATTGGGGTATCAGCGTTTCTGCCGATGAAGCAAGAGCTATGAATGCATTTGAATTCGCTGCAGGTTTCAAGGGGTTGAACCGAATACAGGTGGATGGAAGTGATTTTGAAGCATCCTATATGGTGATGAAAGATGTTTGTGAAAGAGTGAGAAAAGAGAGAAAACCATGGCTGGTGCATGCACAGGTTCCTTTGTTGGGTCACCACACCAGCGGTGTTCGAAAAGAATTTTATCGGTCTGATGAAGATTGGGCCAAACATTTGGAGCATGATCCCAATCCCAAGCTAAGAAAAAAATTACTGGAAAGGGGAGTACCTGAGAATGAAATTATCTCTATAGAAAAAGAAGCGGCTGAATTCATTGCTTCAGAATTCTCTAAAGCGGTTGCAGCACCGGAGCCGGATCCTGCAACGGTGGAAGAATATGTATTTGCTCCGACAACTATTACAGAAGAGAAAGGTGTCCGTAGTCCCGCCGGTGCAGAAAAAGTAATTATGGTGGATGCAGCATTATTTGCCATAAGAGAGATCATGGAGGATCATCCCGAAGCAGTATTGTACGGACAGGATGTAGGGAAAAGATTGGGCGGGGTTTTTCGTGAAGCAGCAACATTGGCAGATAAATTTGGCGATCACCGGGTGTTTAATACTGCGATACAGGAGGCTTATATTGTTGGTTCAACAGTCGGCATGAGTGCCGTTGGATTAAAACCCATTGTAGAAGTTCAGTTTGCAGATTATATCTATCCTGGCTTCAATCAACTGGTGACTGAGATCTCAAAAAGCTGTTACCTGAGTTGCGGCAAGTTTCCTGTATCTATGATTTTGAGAGTTCCAATCGGTGCTTATGGCGGCGGCGGACCTTATCACAGCGGTAGTGTTGAAACAACTGTTCTTTCTATTAAAGGCATTAAGGTAGCTTATCCATCCAATGCAGCTGATATGAAAGGGTTAATGAAAGCGGCCTATTATGATCCGAACCCGGTGGTTATGCTGGAGCATAAAGGACTTTACTGGAGCAAAGTGCCGGGAACTGAAGATGCGAAAACACCGGAACCTTCCAGGGATTATATACTCCCTTTTGGTAAGGCGAATATTATTGTAAAAGCTGATCCAGGCAAGATTGAGAATGGTGAAAGCTGTGTAGTGGTTACTTATGGTATGGGAGTGTATTGGGCAAAAGCCGCTGCAAAGAATTTCAATGGATATGTGGAAGTAATTGACCTGAGAACTTTATACCCATTGGATGAAGAATTGGTATTTGAAAGAGTGAAGGCGCATGGGAAATGCCTGGTGCTGACCGAAGAGCAACAAAACAATTCTTTTGCTGAAGCATTAGCCGGAAGAATTTCTAAAAGTTGTTTCCAGTTTTTAGATGCACCTGTTGAGGTAATGGGAGCGTTGAATGTGCCAGCTGTGCCAATGAATATAAGACTGGAGCAAGCGATGTTACCTAACGCAGATAAAGCGGCTTTAGTAATAGGACGTCTTATTAAAGATTGATGATCATTAATCTTTTGAAATTTTCTCAATAAATTTTATTACTGAAAATTGGTTAATAAGAATAAACAAACCAATTATAAAATTCAGTATAAGTGTCCATTTTAGAAAGCTGGCAAATCCATTGTCTGAATCGCCAATATCTTCATCAGAAATTACGGTGACTAAAGTATATATAAGTCCGATAAAAGCTGCAATAAAAAGAGTAGTTGAAATAATATATTTTCTTTTCATGCCTTCTTTAATCTTTTTGCCAGGCATATAGCCATGAAAAATATAAAGATTGAATGCTGAGTTGAAAATAATAATTGCAAGACATAACATAAAAAGCAAAAACCCGCCTGGTGGTGATATCCCAGCACTGAATACAAAAGCTGCTATGAGAAAAAACGCATGTCCGAGAATAAAAATATAGTTAGCTATTGCGATTAAGTACCATCTTGACATGGGCTAATTTTTTGGAATGAATTTTATCTGCAATTCATCCAACTGCTTCTCATCAATCGTAGAAGGAGCATCCAGCATCACATCCCTGCCTGCATTGTTTTTTGGGAATGCAATAAAATCACGGATGCCTTCACTGCCACCTATGATTGCACATAACCTGTCAAATCCATAGGCGATACCACCATGCGGTGGTGCTCCGTATTCGAAAGCGCCGAGTAAGAAGCCAAACTTATGCTGCTGCTCTTCTTTATCCATGCCTAATGCTTCAAACATTTTCTCTTGTAGTTCTCTTTGATAGATCCTGATAGAACCTCCTCCCACTTCATTACCATTCAAAACCATATCATACGCATTGGCTTTAATATTAGCATAGGGATGTTTCAGGTATTCAGCTGCATTTTCAATCACCGGGCTGTTATTTACCATCGTTTCAATATCTGCAGGTCGTGGAGAAGTAAAAGGATGATGACGGGCCACCCACCTGTTTTCATCTTCGGCGTATTCAAAAAGCGGGAAGTCGAGTACCCATAATAGCTTGAATTCATCAGGGTTTCTCATTCCCAGTCTTTCAGCCATTTCCATCCGGAGTTCACTAATTGCCTTTCGGGTTCTTTCTTCTGCACCTGCCAGTATAAGAACCAGGTCACCAGGTTTTGCTCCGGCTGCATCGGCAATAGCTTTAAGTCTTTCCGAATTGTAAAACTTATCTACGCTGCTTTTATAAGTGCCGTCTGTATTACATTTAATAAATGCCAGGCCCTTCATGCCGATCTGTGGTCGCTTCACCCATTCAGTTAATTCATCGGTTTGCTTGCGGCTGTATTCGCTGCAACCGGGTACGGCAATCGCCACTACTGTTTCTGCTTCATCAAAAACTTTAAAATCTGCTCCGCTGATCAATGAAGCATTATCTTGTTTATCAATAAAAACTGATGATGGCTTTTTTAGATTCAGCAATTGCATGCCGAAACGGATATCCGGTTTATCATTTCCAAAATTCCACATAGCATCTTCCCATGTCATCCGCTCCACTTTCTCTGTGTAATCAATTCCTTTTACTTCTTTGAAGATATGCTTCACCATTCCTTCAAACATTTCCAGGATATCGTTCTGTTCCACAAAAGCCATTTCACAATCTATTTGTGTGAATTCGGGCTGGCGGTCAGCCCTAAGGTCCTCATCACGGAAACATTTCACAACCTGGTAATAGCGATCATACCCACTAACCATCAGCAGTTGTTTGAATGTTTGCGGAGATTGTGGCAATGCATAAAATTGTCCCGGGTTCATCCGGCTGGGGACCACAAAATCCCTTGCACCTTCAGGTGTAGATTTTATCAGGAAAGGAGTTTCGATATCCATGAACCCCTGCTGGTGCAGGTAATTCCTGGCTGCACGGTTTACTGCGTATCGCAGTTCGATATTTTTCTTAACCGTATTACGCCGAAGATCAAGATAACGATATTTCATCCGCAGGTCGTCACCGCCATCAGTTTTATCTTCAATGGTAAATGGAGGAACTGCAGATTTATTAAGGATTTTAAATCCGGTAATATTTATTTCTATATCACCTGTCGGGATATTTGGATTCTTATTGCTTCTTTCATTTACGGTGCCTGTTGCCTGCAACACAAATTCACGACCGGGAGGATTTTCCTCCAGTTGTTTATTTAATTCTTCCCCAAATAACAATTGAGTTATTCCATAACGGTCACGCAGATCTATGAAAGTAATAGCTCCGAATTTTCGGATGGTTTGTACCCATCCGGCAAGCGTTACTGCTTTTCCTTTATCTGAAATTCTTAATTCACCACAGGTGTGTGTTCTGTACATCTTTATAAATCTTAACTGAGGCGCAAAGATAACGAGGGCAAGGGCTATGGGCAAATCCGGGAATGAGATTACATGGTTACTTCTTTGTTTTCCTTTAATTCTTTTGATCGCTGAAATAAGTAATAATAAAGAAGTATTAAAGCCCCGCTGAAAAAAGGGATCAGTGCAAGATGCTTCCCTGTAAGGCCACCCAGGATGATCGTTTCATCGAAATGGAAAAATTCACTGATCATCCAAAGAGAGTTTGCTGTGATCCAGAATGCAATAGCAAGGTTATGCGCCAGTTCAGAAGCCAGACGCCTGGTTCGCCATACGATAACTATGGCAATACTAAGCGTTGGAAATATCATTGCTATTCCCAAAGCTTTCCAGATCATACACCAACTGATGTCTTTTGTCAACCAGAATACGATATGCATGTTTTCCATTCGCCTGTACCGTGCAGGGATAGAGTATATTGATTCCTGAATATCTGACATGAAAATAAAATTATAAGCAGGTAAGATATTAAATGTTGATTGAATACAGGCAGTGACGCTTTATCAGCGGGACAGAATTTTGGCGAATCTGTTTATATCTGCTTCAGGAGTTATAGGCTCATTATTATTGAGGTGATCGGTTAACTGCTTTGCAAAATAAGGGGCTAAGGAACATCCCTTGGTTCCCATACCATTCAAGATACCGATTGCTGACTCCTGTGGATGTAAACCGACAAAGGGTCGTCTTTCCAAAGTTGCCGGCCTTATTCCGGAAAGATGCTGAACAATTTTAAAAGATTTTTTCAACCATTCTTTTAAAAGTGATTCCGCCTTTTGTCTGAATTCTTTTGTTGGTTCAGCATTATCGAAATCCCATTCATAGCTGGAACCAAGCCACCACAGACCGGGTTCTGCAAGAGGAACCAGCATCATTCCTCTTTTGTAGATTTTGCGGGGAGGCAGATCCGGGATCTCAAGTATCAGTATTTCTCCTTTATTAGGGGCAAAGGGAAGATTTTTGAAGTATGGGTTTTCAGCACTGGCAGTGCCATCACAAAAAATAATTTTATCGGCCGTCAGGTCTTTATATGAGACTTTTCCGTTTGAAATATTCAATTGATTGATATCAAATGATTCTTCTAGCAGATAATTTTTCTCTTTCAGTTTCTTTCTCCATAATGGAAGCAGCTTTTCAAGATATACCACATAAACCGGCCTGATCTGTCCATACCCGAAATCATAATTAAACAGGTGGTGAAAATGATTTTGTAGTGTAAAGCTGTTCAGGTATAAAGCATTTTCCTCAATCCGCTCCATAAAATTCAGCCTCATTTGCGGACTTGGAAAAAAATCAATTATGTTTTGCTGTATGATCGTTTTTATTCCAAGCAGGTCGCCAATCTCAGTATAAGCATTCCACGCAAAGGGAAGCACTTTGTCGGCCATCCAAACAGTAACATGCCGGCGACCGGTAACAGGATTGATAACACCTGCAGAAATTCTTGATGGTGAATTCGGATTTTCTTTGTCAATAACAATAACACTTTTCCCTTCTTTGACCAGATAATAACTAAGCCATGTTCCTGAGATTCCCTGTCCCACTATTATTACATCTGTATGCATAGCAGGACAATAATACTGCGAAACCAAGAGAGATGCAAATAGGCTGTTTCATCTCCTAAAACCTATCCATGGAATCAACAAATTCTATTATTCAATATTTACCCGTATTCCCTCAGAATGCGAGGAGAACTCAGGGGCATACATACACTGAATAGTTGTGATACCATTACTGAAATTACCTGCATGGGTGGCAAATAAAGGATATTCGAATACATAGGTTCCTTTTCTCAGGTAACTGAAAAAGAAATTAGTGCTGGCATCTTTGGTACTCTCATAATATCCCAAACCTCCCTGCCATTTGTAACTGCTGAGTACATTCACCGGTTCAAAGGCGGAAGCTCTCATATCTTTCATATGCACATATTCCATATCCCTGTCAACCCGGAGTTCAACTCTGACTTTGATCTTGTCGCCAACCTTTATCATATCACCCTCATTAACGGGTGTAAGAACAGGTCCTCTGTCAGTATTTTTTTCAATGAATAATTTTTTTGACAGTTTAAGTGGCGTTGTTGCCGTTGTGATCTTGTCCAGATCTTCAAAATATTGCCAGTATACACCACCCCATGAGGCGCTGACCTGTTCGCCCTTAGGTGCTGAGACTGTAACACTGATGTTTCCCATTCTTGGATTGACCTTATTCCCTTCAATAGTTTTCTTGAAATAACCGGTACCTGCTTCTGCGTTACCTTGTTCTTTTGAGGAAAGCGTAGTGCTACCTAATTTAATTTCAACAACTGGTTCATTGCTGAGCCAGTTTGTACCCTGTAACAATAAAGCATAACAGGCTTCAGCAGTGGCTTTTGTTGTTTTCCAGTTATTGGTTTGTTTGTTTTTCAATAACCATGTTCTCAGGTCATCTGCTGATTTATTGTCTTTACCTGCTTCCTGGAAAGCTTCAATAAGTAACGACTGGGTTTCTATCGGCATTTCATACCAGAACCAACCATACCGCTGATCTTTCCAGTACATGCCGAGCTCTTCATTTGAAATAGAAGTTTCTTTCAATGATTTTAAGATGGCAGCAGGGGTTTTTGTGTCGCCTGTTCTGTAAAGAGCCAGGGTAATCATGCCCTGCATATATTTACTTTGTCCCACCCATGTTTGCTGCATTCTTCCCCTGAAATAATTATAAGCCGTTTGAGATGCTTTTGCAATATCATATTCCGGGAAGAAACTTCGCATATATAAATATTGGATGACTGTATACCCCGGTGTATATTTCTTGAGATCTGTTTTGTATTTGATCAGGTCGTCATAATCTTCTTTTATTTTCCTATCAAGATATGGAATGGCAGATGCCAGGATTGATTTGAGTTTTGGATCTTGCCCACCAGCAACTGCATTTAATTTTTTAAGATGGCCAATACCGGTAATAATGTATTGGGTAATATACCTGTCATCAGGTCCGCCGCTGAACCATACAAAACCTCCATTGGGACTTTGCATTTGTTTCAGTTTTTCGTACGAGCTGTTGAGTTGCTCACTCATTTTCACCATATCAAAAAGCAATGCAATGTTTCTTTTTTGCTCCGATTCAGTTTTGGCCTGTAACACCCATGGCGTTTCTTCCAGTAAAACAGATTTCAGTTCTTCATTTTTTTGAAGGTTGGACATAAGAGCCGCTGTATCCTTGATCTTCCATCTTTCAAATACCTGTTTGATCTTTGGTGATGAGTTGGCAATAAAAGTTGCCAGAGAGTTTGCATAGTAACGGTTCCATGTTTGCTCTGCGCATTCATAAGGATATTCCATCAGGTAGGGCAGGGCCTGAACCGCATACCAGGCCGGGTTAGAAGTATATTCAACAGTCAAAGCATAGTGTTGTAAGGTTTGACTGTTTCCTGAATTCAGCAATTTGTCAAAAATGAAATTTTTTGTGCCGGTATTTCTGACGGGGAGAGGCATGCTTTCAGTCACCAGCATACGGTTTGTAAGAACGGGTAAGGCGTTCTCTTCACCATCACTGTAACTTCCTGCTTTAGCTACAATTCGCCATACAAGAGCTTTGTTGAAAAGATAGGGGACTTCAATCGGGAATTTTATCGCCTCGCTTTGCCCGGCTGCTACAGTGAAATATTGATTCGGAACCATATTCTGGAACCAGCCATCTACAGGTTGGTTTGTAGTAGCATCTAAAAGTTCCAAAGTAGCGGTGCCTGTTAATTCTTTATCTGACAGGTTTACAATCTTTGAACTGAATTCCATCCGGTCACCTTCTCTTAAAAATCTTGGTGCATTGGGTTGAACCATCAGGTCTTTTTGTGTGACAATTTCTTTAGTGCTTATGGCAAATGCTGCATCCTTTGTGTGTGCCAGAGCCTGGAATTTCCATTTTGTAAGTGCTTCCGGCATGGTGAAAGAAAACTCAATAGCTCCTGTACTATCTGTTTTAAGATCAGGAAAAAAGAAGGCTGTTTCATTGAAGTTTTTGCGGATTTTAATTTCAACGGCCTGATTATCTGAATCAAATTTAATAACAGGATCTTGCCTTACTTCTAATCCTGAAACTTTGCCTGTTAGTCCTTTATAAATTGTTGCTGAATCATTAGCCACTTCTTTTTCCTCTAATGCAGGGGCTGCTGCCGTAATTTTCGATGGAGCTCTACCTTTTATACCATAAGCTGAAACAATTACTTCATCAAGTCCGTAACCGTAAACGTTGGAGAATAGATAATCATATTGCTTATTCACATACTTATAATCATATTCTGATATTGTTTTTTGAACTGATGAAACATCTGTGAAATTTTGTGAGCCTTTCCATGTATTTCTGTTGTAATAACTCTCCCAGATATAAGGCCTGTTCCAGCTATGTGAATAAAACTGATCCAGCGACGCATCATACATACCTGCCAGCATTTCTGCTGCTACCTTTTCATTTTTGTAACCACTGATTTTTACTTTCCATTTTTCTTCACTTCCGGGCAATGTTTTATCACGATAGGTAGCATATTCAATTTTCAGTTCTTTATTGGTCCATGGAACATTGATTACCTGGTTCAACTGGTAGACACGGTTATGTTTGATGAACATCCAGCCAACCCCGTATCCGCCCCTGTCTTTTTCTGTTGCATCAAAAATGAAGGTTTTCTTTTCGTTGCTTAATCTTAGGAAGCTGTAATATTCCGGTCCGGGTTTTCCTTCACCGAGATTTCTGTCAATCTGCTGCACAATAAACAGGCTGTCTGCAGCCGTTCCCCATTCTACCTTGGCTTTTTCTCCGGGTTCTGCAGTTGTGGTTGAGTTTCCTGTCCACAGATATCCGGGATGATTTAATTTATTATTCTTTTCGTCATACAGTTCTATGTATTTTATATCTTTTACTTCTTCTCCGTTTTTATCTTTTGCAGAGATCTCGATCACATAAAAGCCGGGCTGAAATTTTTGATTCGCAACTGACCATTCACCATTGACTTTCGCAGAATCACTCTGTTCAAAAACCTGTTCGCCTTTCTTCCAGCTTTTATAATCACTTTCATTATCATATTCGTCAAAAGGAAAATCCTTAATGTACTCTTCTTTGTTCATTACAAACTGATCGGGTCTTTCCCAGTACCGGTTTCTGATCAATCTTTTTTCTTCTTTTAGTTTGGAAATGGTCACTTTGACCATTGATGGTTCAAACTCACCATTCAGATTTTCTGTGCGGATAGAAAGTTTCTTTAAACTGTCGGTCGGGGTTGTTGCCGGAATAGTTGAAACAAGCATCAAAGCTTTGTAGCTAACTGATACCATTTCTTCACCGCTGCGGGTCTCACCATTAATATCAGTTACATCAGCATAAATCCGATAATCAAAGACAGGCTCAAATTTTTTGTCAACTTTCAGGTCAGGAATAGCTGTAAATTCTATCAGAAACTTTCCGTCTTTATCAGTTTTAATTTCTCCATGCGCAATTTCCATAGGTTCTGCAGGTGGTTGCCACCAACGCCAGAATAACCAGGGGTAAATAAACCGCGGTTCCCTGACCACCCTGTAGGAGACATTGGCTCCATCAATATTATTTCCTGCATATGCTTTTGCTGTTCCTGCAAGTTTGATCTTATCATTTACTTTGTAAGTACCTTTTATCGGTTCAAAATCTACATAGAACTTTGGCCGTTTATATTCTTCTACTTTTATTCCGGCATTAGCCTCATCCTTTTTTGTATAAATAGTGAATTGACCATTCAGACCGGTTTGCGGCAGTTGAAATTTTCCTGCGAATGACCCAAACTCATTTGCGGTTACTTTAATGCTGTCGATGTCTTTATAATTCGCATTTCTTAGGATGATTGTGGTCGCATAACCAGGATTAACCCTGCTGTTTTTTCCATTTTCATTTTTAGCAAGCACAATTCCTTTGAAAAAAACGGTTTGCCCGGGACGGTATATGCTCCTGTCAGTAAACAGGAATATCCGGTTTGTTTCTTTGCCTGTCTTTGTTGGTTCATCTTCAGAATAATAATAGTAATTATAAATAAGGTCATTTATAAATAACCTCTCCTTCTGGTGAGTGATCTCAAGTAAATAGGAATAATTTCCATACCTGTTGTTATCATTTCTTTTCTCACCTTCCATTCTAAAGAATCCATTTATACTTGTTGTATATACCTTCCCTTTTTCTCTGGTGTATTTTGATTGTTTATAATCATATTTCTGTTCCCAAATCTGTACTGTTGCATTAGCCAGCGGCTGACCGTTGTCCCGGTTTAATACAAAAAAATCATTGTCGTTATTCACATAGCTGATGGAAGAAACATAAAAAAGCCGGGCTCCTAAAATGGCATTTTTGCTGTCCATGTCTTTGTCAGTTGATGCCACCAATACATAATCTCCGGTGGTTAATGCATCAACTCTGATTTCAACACGGTGTTGCTGATAGTCTTTTGTATCCGGCAGTGATTGAGTCCAGCTTTTTAAAACTGATGCAGATAAAATTGAAGACCAGTATTTATCATCATACTGGTTAGCCATTAGTTCTTTTAGTTTTTCATCCGCCTTAACGATCCGGAAATATAGTGAGCTGATGTTCTTGTACGCTACAAGTGCCCTGAAGGGTGCGCCGGGAATATTTACTTTTTCAATGTCGAATTGGAATGACCGTTGTCTGATCTGGTTTAACAGGTTATAGCAATTGATCTTTCCCTCAGAAGAATCTTTTTGCTGCAATACTTTTTCGCATATTTCCTTTGCCTTGATTCTATCAAAGCGGTGCGTTGTATCACCGTATGGCGCATAAGTGCCGGCTTTTTCATTGTACCAATTCGCAATTATATACCAGGCTTGTGCTGCTGCGGGTAAATTCTCATATTGATGTGCAAGGTGATTTACGGATTGGAAATAAAGCTGGTCCTTATCCGGATGAGTAGAATGATCGTTTACAAATTCAAGACGATCGATATCAGCATCGATTAATGCGTCTGGTTTTGCATCATTGAGGTGAAAAGAGATCAGGTCCTGGTAAATCAATAAAGCTTTATGTAAAAGTGATAGTGAATCTTTTGTCGGGAACTTCCTGCTTGCAAAATCAGCGGCGGGATCAAAAGCGCTTGCCTGGCTGATCTCAAACGCATAAGCAGGTTTTTTTACATCTCTTTCATTGTTTTCAAAATATTCAAGGGCTCTGAAGGCAAGCAGATCAAAGAGGGTAGGACGCAGGTGACGAACATTTCCTTTTATAATTATGGCGTCATAGGATTCGAGCTTTGTATTCTGTAGTAATTTTTTATTATTCAGAGATAAAAGATAAAGTTCTCCGATCTTTCTGTGAAAATCTTCGGTTGACCAGGTTGCGATATCATCTTTTTTGAAGTTCTGTGTTTCTGTCCGGTTGTAAAGTGTCCACCTGTTAGACTGGTAGTATTGAAGATACATTTGAGCCAGGAGGCTGTTTAAAATAGAAGTCACAGGCTCTTTACTGGTTGCTATTTCCTTTTCAAATTCTTTTATTGACTCAATCCCGTTATCTTCTCTTGTTTCACTCTGAAGGCCTGAAATGTATACAAGTGATTTTATAACCTGGGCATCCTGTTTTTCTTTTTTTGCCAATACATATATTTTCTTCACTTCATCCAAAGCTGATTTGGGAAGTCCTTTTTCAATAAGCCCCTGAACTTTTTTCCATTCGGCGTCATAATTTTTAATAGGCTGCTGACTTTTTGAACTCATACTGAAAAAAATGAATAGAAGCGTTAATAAGACAAGGTTGCTAAAACGTAACATGAACGACGATTTATTTTTCATTACAAATTAATTCATTTGATATGATGGTAGATGCATTCTGGATTTCTTTTTCATAAATATTATTCAGGAGTAAGGGCGGTTAAATTTTTTTTTAGAAATTATTTTAACTGTGAATGTGTATCAAATACAGGCTTTGAAAGCCTTACCAGCAAAGGATTCCGGCAAAAACCTGCAAATGAGAATTTTGTAACTGAAGTTCCTTTAACATTTCATTGCAATGTTTTTTGGTACGATGGCATGCCTTTGGAATTCTGAGTAACGAAACCAATTTTTTTAAAAATTAAATCTACTTGTATGAAAAAATTTTTTACTCTTTTATTTAGTTCTTTATTGTCATTATCACTGCTTGCCTTTGACGGCAGTCGTTTGAGTGTTTCATCCGTTGGTACCAGTACTGTAATAAGTGTTGAAGTTGACGGGAAAAAATTCAGCATGAAGAACAATACCCTGACACTTGGTTATTTATCAGAAGGGCGCCATAAAGTGGTAATTCTTCGTGAAAAATCCAAAAATGGGTATAAGAAAATTAAGGATGTGATCTACAGCAGTTTTGTAACACTCCGCAGAGGCTTTCACCTTGACATTACAGTAAACAGGTTTGGAAAGGTTTTATTGGACGAACAGCGTATCGATATGTCCAATGAATGGTACAATGATGAAGATGATTATTACAACAGCGATGATGGTGGATGGAGTAATGGTTACAGCAATGTTATGAGTGCCCGTGAATTCAATACTGTTAAAGAACAGATCAGTAAAGAATGGTTTGAAAACAACAGGCTTATTTCGGCTAAAGTGATCATTGCCAAAAGCAAATTAACTACTCAACAGGTAAAAGAGCTGATGTACCTCTTCACTTTTGAAAGTAACAGGCTGGAGATTGCTAAATATGCTTATTGTAATACGGTTGATCAGCGTAATTATTTCCAGTTAAATGAAGCGTTGACCTTCAACAGCAGTAAAGAAGAGTTAGCCCGTTTTCTCCGCGAATCCTATAAATAAACAGTTACTATACACTTAGGGCGAAAAAAGAAAGGGCCTCCATATTGGAGGCCTTTCTCATTGTTGTGTTTTAATCTTTATTTTTTTACGATTTCAGCCATTTTCTTACCAATATCTGCGGGACTTTTTACAACATGAATTCCACAATCACTCATGATTTTCATTTTTGCTTCTGCTGTGTCTTCTGCTCCGCCAACAATTGCTCCGGCATGTCCCATACGGCGTCCGGGAGGTGCAGTTTGACCGGCAATAAATCCAACAACTGGTTTTTTATTTCCTGATTCTTTGATCCATCTTGCCGCTTCAGCTTCCATACCGCCACCTATTTCTCCGATCATTACGACAGCATCAGTTCCGGGATCATTCATAAATAATTCAACGGCTTCCTTTGTGGTTGTTCCGATAATTGGATCACCACCTATTCCCACAGCAGTTGAAATACCTAAACCAGCTTTAGCAACCTGGTCCGCTGCCTCGTAAGTAAGGGTCCCTGATTTTGAAACAATTCCTATGCGACCGGGGATAAAAACAAAACCCGGCATAATACCAACTTTACATTCTCCGGCAGTTATTACACCCGGGCAGTTGGGTCCGATTAACCGTGTATTTTTTCCGAGTAAGTAATTTTTTACTTTCACCATATCCTGAACGGGAATACCCTCAGTGATACATACAACCAGTTCAATGCCTGCTTCAGCAGATTCCAATATAGCATCAGCCGCAAATGCAGGCGGAACGAAAATGATACTTACATCTGCCTCTGTTTGTTTTTTGCAATCTGCTACAGTATTAAAAACGGGTTTGTCAAGATGAGTGCTGCCGCCTTTTCCGGGGGTTACACCTCCCACTACATTGGTACCATATTCAATCATCTGGGTGGCATGGAATGTACCCTCTGTACCTGTGAAACCCTGAACTAAAACTTTGGAATTTTTATTTACAAGAATACTCATAATCAGCTTTTATTCCGTTATACGATGGGGGCAAAAGTAAGGAAAATAGAGGCTCTAAATGAGATAAAACAAATCCCTTATTTGATAAGGTCATCCATATTACGGTTGTCGGGGATCTTACCGGTTTCTTCCAGCATACGCATATCTTTGGCATCTTTCAGGAAGTCGGATGCGAATATAAAATCGTTTAACCGCTGATTTTTACTGAAAATTATCTCTTTATTTGATCCTTCCCATTCTTTATTCCCTTGATACATATACAGGATATAATTTCCTATTTCCATTACGCTGTTCATATCATGGGTGTTGACAACAGTTGTAATATTATACTCAATAGTTATTTCACGGATCAGTTTGTCAATTACAAGAGATGTTTGTGGATCAAGACCTGAGTTGGGCTCATCACAAAAAAGATATTTTGGATTCAGCACTATGGCTCTTGCAAGTGCTACTCTCTTTTTCATTCCCCCGCTTAATTCGGCAGGATATTTTTTGTTGACATCAGGAAGATTCACTCTCAGCAACACCTCATTAACCCTTTCGAGTTTCTTTTTTTGTGTCCAATTGGTAAACATACTTAGCGGAAACATGATATTTTGTTCAACCGTTAAACTATCGAATAAGGCTGACCCCTGGAACAGCATACCAATTTCTTTCCGGATCTCTGATTTATCAAAAGGGTTCATTGCTGTGAAATCCTGCCCCTGGTATAAAACCTGTCCATGATCAGGGTTAAAGAGACCCACCATACATTTCATCAATACAGTCTTACCGCTTCCACTGGAACCTATGATCAGGTTGCATTGGCCCGGCTTCATAACGGCGCTTACATCCTGTATGACGATTTTGTCACCAAAGCTCTTTTGTATGTTTTTTACTTCGATCATTTTACTTACAGCAACAATGCTGATAATACATAATCAGCAAAAAGTATCAATATGCAGCTCACCACAACTGCTTTTGTACTGGCTCTTCCGATCTCCAAAGCGCCTCCTTTTACATAATATCCATAAAAAGCAGGAATGCTGGAAATGATAAAAGCAAACACATACGCTTTTATCAGCGCAAATTTTACAGTGTAAGGGTCAAAAAATTCTTTTAGCCCGCGGTCGAAAGTGTATCCGTCAATAATTCCTGCGGCAATACCTGCTATCCGTCCGCCCCAGATTCCCAGGGCCATAGAAATAACCACCAGGAGCGGTATCATTAACAAGGCAGCAAGGACCTTAGGCAGAACAAGATAGGTTTTAGTTTTAATGCCCATTATTTCGAGAGCATCGATTTGTTCGCTGACTCTCATATTTCCCAATTCACTGGCAATACGGCTGCCGGCTACTCCAGCCAAAACAATACAAACAAGGGTAGGGGCAAACTCAAGTACAACCGTATCTCTTACTACCTGTGCAATTGTGGAGAGAGGAATCAGCGGACTTACCAGCTGATAGGCTGTTTGAATTGTAGAAACAGCGCCAATAAAAACAGAGATGATTGCAACGATACCCAACGATCCAAAGCCAATTTCTGTGCATTGATGGACAAATTCTTTCCAGTACATTTTCCCGTTCTCCGGTCGGGAGAACATTCCTTTTATCATCAGCAGGTAACGGCCTATATCACTGAAAATGGTCATTTCGGTTGCTAAGATACAGGATGAAAACAGAAAACCCATTATCAGGGAAAGACACGATAATGGGCGGAAAGAAAATGAAAAAAGAAACTAAAATTCCTCTTTCTTTTTTCTAAATCTCTTCCACCAGCGGGAACGTTTTACAATTTCCTCCGTAGGTGCTTTACTTTTTACCTGAGCATCCACAACTGCCACTGCAGCCATATTCAGAATGCTCCTGACTGAACTTCCAAGCTGGAGTATATGAACTGGTTTTTTCAATCCAAGTAATATGGGACCTACAGCATCGGCAGCATCCAGTTCTTTCATCAGGTTATAAGCAATATTACCTGAAGCAAGGTTTGGAAAGATCAAAGTATTTACTTCTTTATCCGCCAGTTCACAGAAGGGATAATTTTCTTTCATCAGCTCCCGGTTGAAAGCTACACTGGCTTGCATTTCCCCATCAACTATTAGTGAAGGCATTTTGTCCTTTACAATTTTTCTGGCCTCAGCCACTAATCTTGCTTCGGGTGAATCGCTGCTCCCAAAATTTGAATAGCTGAGCATAGCGATCCGGGGAGTGATACTAAAGTTGCGTACTTCTCTCGCAACCATTAATGTTATTTCAGCCAATTCTTGTGCTGTTGGGTTAAAATTTACTGTAGTGTCTGCCAGGAAAATGGGTCCTCTCTTGGTTAGCATCAGGTACATTCCTGCAATTTTCTTTGTTCCTTCTTCGGTACCTATAATTTGCAGAGCAGGGCGAATAGTATCCGGGTAGTTTTTTGCAAGACCGGAGATCATAGCATCCGCATCACCACATTCCACCATCATACAACCATAATGGTTTCTGTCCTTCATCACCTTCCGGGCTTCGTAAGCATTATATCCTTTACGGCCCCGTTTGGCAAAAAATATTTCTGCATACTTTGTTCTTCTCTCTTCTGTTGCGTCACTGCGGGGATCAAATATTGGAAATGCTTCAATATCCACACTGTTTTCCGCAGCTATGTTTTTAATGCGGGTTTCATCACCCAGCAGAATGGGATACCCGATGCCCTCATCAAAAATGATTTGTGCTGCTTTAAGAATTTTTACATTGTCTGCTTCAGCAAATACGATTCGTTTAGGATCTCTTCTGGCTTTATTACCAATAATTCGCATTACCTGGTTATCCAGACCTAATCTTTTGTTGAGATTATTTTCATAGGCCTCCCAGCTGGTTATAGTTTGTTTGGCAACGCCGCTTTCCATCGCTGCCTTGGCTACTGCCGGCGCAACAACGGAAAGTAATCGTGGATCAAGAGGTTTGGGAATAATATAATTCTCTCCGAATGTGATATTTTTTTCGTTATAGGCCATGTTCACAATATCCGGCACCGGAGTTTTAGTAAGATCAGCCAAAGCTTTTACAGCTGCCAGTTTCATTTCTTCATTAATACTGGTGGCTCTAACATCCAAAGCACCGCGGAAAATATATGGGAACCCTAATACATTATTTACCTGGTTGGGATAGTCGCTTCTTCCAGTTGCCATGATCACATCTTTTCGTGCAGCAGTCGCATCTTCCCATGTAATTTCAGGATCAGGATTTGCCATGGCAAAAACAATAGGGTGTTTGGCCATGCTTTTGATCATATCAGCATTTAAGACGCCTCCCTTACTTAAGCCAATAAATACATCGGCATCTTTCATTGCTTCAGCAAGAGTCATATTCTTTCCTTTAGCAATGAATTCTTTTTTCAGCTCATCAAGATCAGTCCTGCTTTCATGGATCAGTCCCTTACTATCAAACACCCGGAAATTTTCTTTCCGGGCACCTAAGGCTATGTATAATTTGATACAGGCAATTGCGGCAGCGCCGGCGCCATTCACGACGAACCGTGCTTTATCAATTTTTTTCTTTTGAATTTCGCAGGCATTCAATAATGCAGCAGCGCTGATGATAGCAGTTCCATGCTGATCGTCATGCATTACCGGGATATTCAATCTTTTCCTGAGTTCTTTCTCGATATAAAAACACTCCGGTGCTTTTATATCTTCCAGGTTCACACCGCCAAAAGTGGGCTCCAGGGCTTTAACGATCTGTACAAATTTTTCAGGATCTTTTTCGTTGATTTCAATGTCAAATACATCAATATCTGCAAAGATTTTAAACAGAACTCCTTTTCCTTCCATTACAGGTTTACCGGCTTCGGGTCCAATATCGCCCAATCCCAAAACAGCGGTACCATTGCTGATAACAGCCACAAGATTTCCCTTCGCAGTATACTTATAAACGTTCTCAACATCTTCAGCTATTTCTTTACAGGGTTCTGCAACACCGGGAGAATAAGCAAGAGATAGGTCTCTTTGGGTCTTTGCATCTTTAGTAGGTATTACTTCGACCTTTCCTGGTCTGCCTTTCGAATGATATTCAAGAGCTTGCTGCTTTCGCAAATCGTTCTGCATAGAAAATAATTATGAGCCTTATTAAAGGTGGGGTGCAATGTACGGAATATAATGGGAGCTGATAATCTATGTATTTGTGTGAGCTTACAATTAGTTTAATTCTTTTTTTAAGTAATGAATATGTTCTTCACCAGTATTAATGTCCCGGATTACAGTGCTTACCAGTTCCCATCCTTCAGCGCCTAAATAGTCCAGGGCCTCATATACGCTTTTGCTTTTACTCACTTTTTGAGATACTTCCTGGGGAACATTATTGCTTTCAACAAATTTCTCTCTGGGGTTTCCGCCAATACGGTCCCATTCATTCTGGTAATAAAGCATAGCGTAGACATATTTTTTTTTAACAGACTGTGCAGATTTACTGTTTGCATTTTGGGCTATGGCCAGCGAAGCAAAAATGAATATAATGCAGGCTGTTATAATCACATTCCGTTTCATTGCTTAATAAATTTAAAGGTGAAAAACGTGGCTGTTCATGAAAATTTATACTTATCTAAAGTATAAATTTTTTTGATCGGAATAATCATCTTAAACCTCTGTACTACTTCCCAACCAAGCCATCACCCCCATGCCTACTTCAATAGCATTTTCGTCAATATTAAAAGTAGGGGTGTGCACATTAGAGGTAATTCCTTTTTTCTTGTTCATCGTTCCAAGTCGGTAAAAGCAGGCAGGTATCAATTGTGCATAATAACCAAAATCTTCGGCGCCCATTCTTAATTCTGTTTCACTGACATTTTCAATCCCAAGATATTCGCTTGCTTTTTTCATTGCTTCATCACTTAATCTCTCATTATTATAAACACAGGGATAACCTACATCAATGTGCAAGTCCACTTCACCGCCCATTGAACTGACCAGGTCAGTGCATGTTTTTTTAATGAGTTCATGGGCTTTAAATCGCCATGTTTCGTTCATGGCTCTGAAGGTGCCCATTAGTTTTACTTCATTAGGAATAACATTTGTCGTGTTACCGGCGTTAAATGATGTAATAGAAAGTACGGAAGGGTTGAATGGATTGTTATTCCGGCTGATCACTTGCTGCAAAGCAATAATAAGGTGTGAACTAATAAGGATCGGATCAACCGTCAGATGTGGAGAAGCAGCATGACCACCTTTGCCTTTTACCGTAATATATATTTCATCAGCACTTGCCATTACTTGTCCGCCCCGGAAGCTTAATTTTCCCACATCCATCATGGTATGCACATGTTGCGCAAAAATGGCCTGTGGTTTTGGGTTTTCGAGTACTCCATCTTTTATCATCAATGAAGCGCCACCGGGATTTTTTTCTTCACCCGGTTGAAAAATTAACTTCACTGTTCCTTCCCAGTCATTTTTTAATTCATTCAGAATTTTTGCAGCTCCTAATAAGCAGCTTGTATGTACATCATGGCCACAGGCATGCATCACACCTTCATTTTTTGATTTGTACGAAACTTCATTTTCTTCTTTTATGGGCAACGCATCCATATCTGCTCTTAGCGCAACGACTCTTTTATCAGAATTCTTTCCTTTTATAAGACCTACCACCCCGGTTGTTGCCTTGATCTCGAAAAGGATGCCAAACTCTTTCAGTTTATTTTGAACAAACTTTGATGTTTCAAACTCCTGGTAACTCAGCTCAGGATGTGCATGAAGATGATGACGAACTTCGATGAATTCCGGGGCATATTTTTTAGCCAGTTCCTTGATTTTTTCCTGCATAAAACAAAAATACTACATCGCTTTTTAAGCAATCGGAAATAAAAAATCCCCGTTGGAAACAGGGATCAGTTTATGAGTTGTTATACAAGTCAGGGGTTGATCTCATCATCTTCATATTTACCTGGCTTAACTTCAATAACATCTTTCATGATAAATACTCCTTTTGGGAAATATACATTCATTCGTTTCTGGTAAGATTCTGCATCTTTTCTATCCCTGAAATTTCCGGCCTTTACCCTGAAGTAAGGAGACTGATACCATAAATAGGCTTTTAACTCAGGGAAATAGGTATAAACTTTTGTCTTAGCAGCAATTGCTTCTTCCCGGCTGTTAGTGCTGATGATCATCAGCCGAAATCCCTTGTCAGTTCTTCTTGCATCTCTGCTTGTGACTTCATTGATTTGGGCTTGTTTTCTTACCAAAAGGTCAAGGCGGGGATCTTTATGTATAACTACAGAACTGCTGTCAGACAAATGAGAAATAAGTGTATCTGCCTGCCCGTAAGCAGAAAACGAAATAGCGAAAAGAGATATTAACAGAACTCGAATCATGTTGCGAAACTATTCAAAAATCTTACCAGTAATCTGATTTTAATAAATGTTTAATAACCACCGCCTGCACCTGCAATATTTTCAATCGGGTGCCAGGTTGTTTTGATTTCCTGTGTATCCAGGATGAAATAAGGCGATTGTCCTTCATCTTTATACCAGTTCACTTTATCATAGAAGAAAATCCTTTTCAGGTTTTGAGCAGCTTTGTCCTGCATCATTTTCTTAGTTTCAGAATCTTTTTCGCAGTAAATGGTTGCATTTACATCCATATGGTTTACGAACCATGATGAAAGTTCTGAGGGTTTACCCGTTAATATATTTACAACACCTCCCGGCAGGTCAGAAGAGTTTAACACTTCTGCAAAGGTTACTGAACAAAGAGGTTTTGTCTCTGAAGCCAGTATAATGCAGGTATTACCACCTGCTATAACCGACGCCATAACCGATACCAATCCTAATAAAGAATCAGATTGTGGCGCTACAATGGAGACCACTCCTGTCGGTTCTGGTACTGAAAAATTAAAATGTGATGAAGCTACCGGGTTAACGGCACTGAACAATTGCTGGTATTTGTCACACCAGCCTGCATAATAGATCAGCCTGTCAATAGCAAGGTTAACTTCTTTTTCTGCTTTGGATTTTGTCAGGTCCTGCTGAATAAGCTCTTCAATAAACTGGGCTTTTCTTCCTTCCAGCATTTCTGCCATACGATATAATATCTGCCCGCGGTTAAATGCTGCCCTGCTGCTCCATCCGCTGAATGCGCCCCTGGCAGCTACCACAGCATCACGAAAATCTTTTCTTGAGCTCAGGCATATATTTGCTAATTTTTTTCCCGCTGCATTGGTTGGAATATAATAACGGCCCGATTCCGTTCTTGGAAACTGTCCGCCGATATAGATTTTATAGGTCTTCAAAACTTCCAACCTTTTGGATGAAGTTTTCTTTTCTAATCCATTTTCACTGATTGTGAGTGAAGACTTTTTAATTGTCTTTTCCATGTTTCTCAATTGACAAGATTTAAATAAGGTAATAATCCATGCAATCCACCTTCTCTTCCAAATCCGCTTTCTTTATAACCACCGAAAGGAGAAGTGGGGTCAAATTTGTTGAACGTATTCGCCCAAACCACTCCGGCTCTCATTCTTCGTGTCATGTTGAATATCTTGGACCCTTTATCTGTCCATACTCCTGCACTTAAACCATATGGTGAATTATTTGCTTTTTCGATCACTTCATCTTCCGTTCTGAAAGTGAGTATGGCAAGCACCGGCCCGAAAATTTCTTCCTGTGCAATGCGATTACTTTGCGCTACATTGGTAAACAGTGTAGGTCTGCACCAGAAACCCTTACCGGGAAGCCGGCAAGAGCTCTCATATATTTCCGCACCTTCTTTTTTACCAATACTTAAATATTTGTGTATCGTTTCCAGTTGTTGTTTAGAATTGATAGCTCCGATATCTGTGTTCTTATCCAGTGGATCACCAACGATCAGCGATTCGATACGATCTTTTAATTTCCGGATGACTTCTTTGGCTACTGATTCCTGCACATATAACCTTGATCCGGCACAGCATACATGCCCCTGGTTAAAATAAATTCCGTTGATCACTCCTTCTACAGCCTGGTCAATAGGGGCATCTTCAAAAATGATGTTCGCTGCCTTACCGCCTAACTCAAGAGTTACTTTTTTATTGGTACCTGCAATGGCTCTTTGTATAATCTTGCCCACATCTGTAGAACCTGTGAAAGCTATTTTATTGATGTCAGGATGATTTACTATAGCTGCACCTGTTGCTCCTGCCCCGGTAACTATATTAACAACACCGGGAGGCAAATCAGATTCCTGTATTATTTCAGCCAGTTTTAATGCAGTTAAGGGAGTGGTTTCCGCCGGTTTTAAAACGACTGTATTTCCCGTAGCGATAGCGGGTGCAATTTTCCATGCGGCCATTAACAGGGGGAAGTTCCATGGAATAATTTGTCCTGCAACACCAAGTGGTTCTGTTTGTCTGTTGGGAAATGCATATTCCAGTTTATCAGCCCAACCGGCATAATAAAAGAAATGATTGGCAGCAGTTGGAACATCAAAGTCACGGCTTTCACGAATGGGTTTACCTCCATCCAATGATTCAATTATCGCCAGTTCTCTTGCTTTTTCCTGGAGCATACGGGCAATGCGGAAAACATATTTGCCTCTTTCTTTAGCTGACATTTTACGCCAGACTTTTTCATAAGCATTCCGGGCAGTTTTTACTGCTTTGTCAACATCGACCGACCCGGCTTCAGCCACTTCACTCAGCTTTTCTTCATTGGCAGGGTTAATTGTTTCAAAATATTTCTTTGAAGAAGGTTTTTGCCACTCACCATTAATAAACAGATCGTATTGCTTATTGATCGTGGCTGCACTTTTACTTTCTGGTGCCGGTGCATACGACCAGGAAGTATCAAACTTTAGTTTGATAGTATTGCTTTTCTTCGTTGTAACTTTCTTTGTTTTTACAGCCATAATATTTTTATTTAACCAGCGATAGTAATTCTGTTCATCGCCTGTTGTGTCACTCACTTCAGGGTTCGGTAATTCTAATCAGCTTTTAATTTCACGCAAAGCCGCTAAGTAAATAAGCCGCAAAGGAGTTAAAATTTAGTGTCTTTGCTCCCTGGCATCTTTGCGTGTTAGTCAACACTAAAATAATTTGCTGCCTGGTATACACCAGTTTTCTCTTTTACGATCTGCATCAATACATCATTTGCCAGGCTGCTTGCACCGAACCGGAACCATTCATTATTCAGCCAATCTTCACCTAACACTTCCTTCACCATCACTAAATAATGCAAAGCCAGTTTTGATTTTGAAATGCCACCAGCAGGTTTCATCCCAATCATTTTACCGGTTTTATAGTAAAAATCACGGATAGCTTCAAGCATCACTAATGTTACGGGCATTGTGGCAGCGGGTTGAATTTTGCCGGTAGATGTTTTAATAAAATCAGCGCCGGCATGCATGGCAATATCACTGGCTCTTCTTACTTTATCAAATGTTCCCAGTTCTCCTGTTTCCAGGATCACTTTAAGCCTTGCATCACCACAGGCTTCTTTGATTGCTGCTATTTCATCAAACACAAAGTTGTATTCACCCGCATGAAATTTTCCCCGGCTGATCACCATATCCACTTCATCCGCACCTTCATTTACTGCAAATTTTGTATCCCGGATCTTTACGTCTCCTGGAGCCTGACCGCTGGGAAATGCAGTTGCAACCGATGCTACCTTTATTCCTGAATCACCTAAAGCTTTTTTAGCAACTTTTACCATGGAAGGATAAACGCAAACGGCTGCAACAGTTGGTAGATCTGCCAGGGCATCATGAGGATGCATGGCTTTATAGCAAAGCTGTTTTACTTTTCCATCCGTATCTTTTCCTTCGAGGGTTGTAAGATCAATCATGTTAAGCACCAGCTTCAACCCGTTAAGTTTTGACTCTTTTTTGATGCTTCTTTTGGTAAAACGGGAAGCCCTTTCTTCAACACCAACCTGGTCAATACGGGGTGAAAGACTGAAATCGGGAACTATAAAAGATGTGGCTGAAGCCATAACGTATTATTAAAAAATAAAGGTAGTTAAACTTGGCCGTAATAGTTTTTATTGCGGTATGCGTCCGATACATATTGTAGTATAAACACATTGTTTGCCATCTGTAAAGTCTCGCATTTTTTTTGCTTCATTTACTTTAAATTCGGCAATCTTTTTAACACACTTCAACTATAATTTAAATAACCAGTAATGAGAATGAAGAACTTTTTCCGGGAGATGGTTCCTTTGGTATCCCTCTTTTTCGGAATAAATGGATCATTTGCCCAGGTCACATTCCCTGAGAATGGAGTGGCCGATCCGCGGCATGGTCATTTTGCACTCACAAATGCTACAATTGTAAAAGATGGAGTCACTACGCTTACAAATGCTACGTTGGTATTTAAGGATGGAAAAATAACTGCTGTCGGGAATAACATTAAGCCTCCGGCCGGGGCAGTAGTTATTGACTGTAAAGGAAAATACATCTATCCCTCTTTTATTGACCTCTATGCCGACTATGGAATTCCGTCTGCACAAAGAACAACGGGAGGAGGTTTCAATTTTGGCCAGCAACCTCAACTGGAATCAGCCGCCAAAGGCCCGTATGGCTGGAATGAAGCAATAAAAAGCGATGCAGATGCCTATAAACAATTTACAGTTGATGATGCAAAGGCTAAACCATTAAGAGATGCAGGTTTTGGAACGGTGCTTTCTCATATCAAAGATGGAATTGCAAGGGGCACCGGTACAGTTGTTACACTGGCAAACGAAAAAGAGAATCTTGTTGTAGTAAAAGAAAAGGCTTCTGCTCATTATTCATTCAGCAAAGGATCATCCCGCCAAAGTTATCCAAGCTCCATGATGGGTATGATTGCCCTGTTGCGGCAAACATATCTTGATGCACAGTGGTATAAAACGAAACCTTCTGCTGAAGGTATAAATATCAGCTTGCAGGCATGGAATGATAACCAGGGACTGCCACAGGTATTTGAAGCTAACAACAAATGGAATGATCTCAGGGCCGACCGAATCGGTGATGAGTTTGGTGTTCAGTATATAATTAAGGCCGGTGATGATGAATACCAGCGTATAAAAGAAATGAAAGGCACCAACGCTTCTTTTATTGTTCCATTAAATTATCCCCAGGTGCAGGATGTGGAAGACCCCAATGATGCCCGTTTTGTAGCGTTAGAAGATATGAAACATTGGGAGTTGGCTCCTACGAATGCAGCTGCTTTCGAAAAAGCAGGAATTACCTTTTCACTGACAACGGCTGATTTAAGAAGTGTTAACCAGTTCTGGGCAAATCTTCGCAAAGCGATGGAATATGGACTTAGCGAGCAAAAAGCAATGGAAGCACTGACAAAAGCCCCGGCCACCATGCTTGGTATTTATGATATGGTTGGAAGTCTCGATCCGGGTAAGCTGGCTAATTTCCTGGTAACATCGGGTCCGCTATTTGAAGACAAAACAACGATCTATCAAAACTGGATACAGGGAATTAAATACGAGATCAAAGATGATGCACTGGATAATGCTTTAGGCACTTATGCTCTTACTTTAAATACACCAGGCGGAGTTGAAAAATATACATTAGATGTAAAAAGCGGTAGTTCGCTGACCATGTTTGGAAAGGATACAATGAATACAAAGTTCTCTCATGACGGTAAAATTGTTAAACTGAATTTTGCCCCAATGGTTCGCAGGCAAAGGCCCGGTGCTGATGGTCAGCCCGGCGGAGGTCGTCCCGGTGGTTTTACCGGAAGATTTGGCGGAGGTGATCAGCAATTACCGGCAAGTGCTACAAGATTAAGCGGCATCTGCAGCGGAACTGAATGGAACGGTACGGGTACTGATTCATTAGGAAACTCCCTTACCTGGACTGCGGTATTTGTAAAAGCTGCTGAGCCAAAACCGGACACAGCTACCGCAAAGAAAAAAGAGCCACCCGTACTTGGTAAAGTAACCTATCCTTTTGAACCATACGGCTGGGAAGAAGGAGAACAACCAAAGCAGGAAACCATTCTGATTAAAAATGCCACAGTATGGACCAATGAAAAAGAAGGTGTATTGGAAAACACAGATGTGCTTTTGAAAAATGGTAAGATTGCTGCGATCGGTAAAAACCTGTCAGAACCTTCTGCAAGAATAATTGATGGCACAGGTAAACATGTTACCCCGGGAATTATTGATGAACACTCACATATTGCTGCTTCATCAATAAATGAAGGCGGTCAGAGTGTAACATCTGAAGTACGCATCGGTGATAATCTGAATCCGGATGATATAAATATATACCGCCAGCTAAGTGGTGGAGTTACTTCTTCTCATATTTTACACGGATCGGCAAATGTTATTGGTGGGCAGACCCAGATGATAAAACTTCGCTGGGGCGCCAATGATGATGATCTTAAATTCAAAGGCTGGCCCGGCCAGATAAAATTTGCATTAGGTGAAAATGTAAAACGTTCCAATTTTAATATCCCCGGAGGTAATAATCGTTACCCGGATACAAGAATGGGAGTGGAGCAGGTATTGGTGGATGCTTTTACAAGAGCCAAGGATTATCAGAAAGAATGGAAAGAATATAATGCGGCTCTTGAAAAATTAAAGAAAGAAAAGAAATCAACTGCATCATTGGTTCAGCCTCGCCGAGATCTGGAGCTTGATGCCTTGGTTGAAATACTGGAGAATAAGAGATTCATCACTTGTCACTCCTATGTGCAAAGTGAAATAACCAGTTCTATTGAAATAGCTAACAGGATGGGGTATAAGTATAATACGTTTACCCATATACTTGAAGGATACAAAGTGGCCGATAAGATGAAAGAACACGGCGCTAATGCATCAACTTTCTCAGATTGGTGGGCTTATAAAATGGAAGTACAGGATGCAATTCCCTATAATGCTGCTATTATGCAGAAGGTAGGATTGAATGTTGCTATCAATTCTGATGATGCGGAAATGGCGAGACGATTGAACCAGGAAGCTGCCAAGATTGTAAAATACGGGGGAGTAACTGAAGAACAGGCATTGAAGATGGTAACACTGAATCCTGCGAAGATGCTGCATATAGAAGATAAAGTGGGCAGCCTTAAAGTCGGTAAGGACGCTGATGTGGTAGTATGGAGTGCTCATCCGCTGAGTATTTATGCAATGTCCCTTTACACAATTGTTGATGGCACTGTTTATTTTGACAGGGAAAAAGATAAAATGATGGAGCAAAGAATTGCAGATGAAAGAAACAGGCTGATCAGGAAATTGAATAGTGAAAAAAGAGGCGGCGCCCCAACCATACCGGCTCAGCCGAGTTACCAGGTGATGCATAGTTGCAGTGAGCATCAGCATAACCATGGATTGCTCGTAATTGATGCGGATGAAATTACAAACGACTAAAAAAAGAAAAATGAAAAAAATATTAATAGCACTCATATTATTTTCCTTTACCGGAGTTAACGCACAGGAAACGGTACTTCCTGCACCTCCCCAGAAAGGAGTAATGTATATTAAGAATGCAACGATCCATGTGGGTAATGGTAAAGTAATCGAAAAAGGGACCATTAAAATAAAGGATGGCAAGATTGAAGAAGTAGGAGCCAATGTAAATATACCTGCAGATGCACAGGTGCAGGATGTAAGCGGCAAACAGGTTTATCCGGGGTTAATATTATCCACCAGCAACCTGGGATTAGTTGAAATTTCAGCCGTACGGGCCAGTAGCGACTTCAGGGAACTGGGAGATATGAATCCGAATGTTCGATCCATTGTTGCGTACAATACAGATTCAAAAGTTATCAATACACTTCGTTCCAACGGTGTATTGCTTGCCAACATTGTTCCACAAGGTAGTTTTTTGGCCGGGTCTTCTTCAGTGGTACAACTCGATGCGTGGAACTGGGAAGATGCTGCTTATAAAACTGATGCAGGGATGCATTTGTATATGCCATCACTTCTGGCAAGGCCCCGCACAGGGAGATTTGGCGGTGGTGGCGGGTCTCAGCAATCACAATCAGACCCGGTGAAGGAGGGATTGGATAAAATTGATGAACTGAAAAGCTTTTTCAGGCAGGCAAAGGCTTACCTGGATGAGCCTTCTCATACTGAAACAAACCTGAAGTTCGAAGCCGTTAAAAATTTATTTGCAAAAAAACAAAAGCTGTATGTGCATGCGAGTACAGCTAAACAAATACTGGTGGCGCTTGATTTTGTAAAAGAATTCGGATTTGAAGAGGTGATCGTTGGTGGCAGTGACAGCTGGCAGGTAGCTGATCTTTTAAAGCAACATAATGTTTCAGTGATTCTTCAGCAACCACACAGTTTGCCCACCCTTCCTGATGATGATGTGGACCAGCCTTATAAAACAGCGGCTGAATTAAGCAAGGCCGGCGTTCTGTTTGCCATTTCAGATGATGACGGGCAAACCAGGGGAAGAAACCTTCCATTCAATGCAGGAACTGCTGCAGCTTATGGTCTTTCAAAAGAAGAAGCATTAGCAGCTATTACATTGAATGCAGCTAAGATCATGGGTGTGGCTGATAAAACCGGGAGTATAGAGGTAGGGAAAGATGCCAATATTGTAGTGTGTGATGGTGATATACTCGATATGAGGACCAGCACTGTAACCGATGCGTTTATACAGGGAAGAAAAATTGACCTGACCGACAAACAAAAACTACTGAATGAAAAATATGAGCAGAAGTATGATCTGAAGAAAAAAGGATTCTAAAAATAAAACCTCCGAAAGGAGGTTTTATTTTTTTGTACATATAGACTTTATTTCGTCATAGCCCTGATCTCGTTGTTTACGGATTCCACCCATTGTGACCATTTTTGTGATTCGGCAGGATTGGAAGCAATTTTCATTCCCACACTCATTGACCGGGATGCCCATTGAGACCACTTCATAGCAAATTCAGCGCTTTGAGTACTGGCAGGGTTTGCTAATACTTTTTTGTATTCTGAAATAAATGCAGCGTAATCGTTGGCAAATTGCTGAACTTCCGGATCAGAAAATGTAGGCACACCTGTTATGGATGTGTTTCCTGAAGGTTCATTAGTGGCAGGCTCAGTTGCTTTGTCAGTCTGATCGGTTGCGGTTGTAGTCGATGTATCATCAACTTTTTTCTCATCCTCTTTTTTGTTGTTGCAGGCTGCAAAAAAACCGGCAACTGCAATGGCAAGAAGCAATTTTTTCATAATCTGTTTTTTGATTTAAAAATTAATGGCTATCAAACCTATGCTTTTTTTGAAAAAGGCTGAAGAATTAACTCAGCAGATTTGATATCCCATTAATAATTAAGCATCCTTGCCATGACAGTGTTTGTACTTCTTCCCTGAACCACAAGGGCAAGGTTCATTTCTTCCGATCTTGGGAGCTACCTTCACCGGTTCCTGTTTTACATCAGTTCCACCACCACCGGGTTCAAACTGGTCTCTTTCATTGGCTGCATAATCCTGTCCTGCTGCATCAATCTCATCTTTATTAGCCCGCATCTTACTCATATCCGTTTTTTCCTGGCGGCCTTCTTTTAAGGAAGCGTTTTCCTGCTGAATAGGAATGGATGAATGGCTTAGGAAAGAAACAATGTTCTTATTAACATCAGCATTCATATTCCTGAAGAGGTTGTAGGCTTCCATTTTATAGATCACCAACGGATCTTTTTGTTCCAGGTATGCAGTTTGTACACTTTGCTTCAGGTCATCCATGCCACGCAGATGTTCTTTCCATGATTCATCAATTACAGCAAGTGTAATAGTCTTCTCCAATGAATTATTAAGTTCTGAACCATTTGTGCTGATGGTCTTATCGAGATTAGTCAATACATTCAAGCCTTTTTTCCCATCAGTAAATGGAACCACCACATTTTCAATATGACTGCCCTGTGTTAATCTGATATTTTTGAAAACAGGCAGCGCCTGTTTCTTCATATCTTCCTTGTGATGCTCATATCTTCCCGTAGCTTCTGCATAAAGTTTATCAATGATCGGGTTCATGTCACCCTTCTTAAATTCTTCTTCTTCAATCGTTGTATCCAATCCGAAATTCACAATACAGGCCATTCTGAAACCTTCATAATCTTCCTGTTCTTTAAAGGAGCTCACCAATCCTTCAGCCAAGGAATAAAATGATGTATCAATATCCAATGCGAGGCGTTCCCCAAATAAGGCGTGGTTTCTTCTTTTGTAAACAGCATTACGCTGCATGTTCATCACATCATCATATTCCAGCAATCTTTTACGGATACCAAAGTTGTTTTCTTCCACTTTTCGTTGAGCTCTTTGAATGCTGTTGCTGATCATGCTATGCTGGATCACATCGCCTTCTTTATATCCTAACCTGTCCATCAGCGAAGCGATACGTTCACTGCCGAACATTCTCATTAAATCGTCTTCGAGAGAAACATAGAACTGTGAAGTACCCGGATCACCTTGGCGACCGGCACGACCACGCAACTGCCTGTCCACACGACGGCTTTCATGTCGTTCAGTACCGATAATAGCCAAACCACCTGCATCTTTAACTCCGGGTCCCAGTTTAATATCTGTACCACGACCCGCCATATTTGTTGCAATCGTTACTGCTCCTGCAAATCCAGCTTCCGCTACAATTTGTGCCTCCCTGGCATGTTGTTTTGCGTTCAATACATTATGAGGAATTTTCTTTTGCTGCAACATTCTGCCAAGCAATTCACTTACCTCCACTGAAGTTGTACCAACAAGGCAAGGACGACCGGCATTACGCAATGCCTCTATCTCATCAATAACAGCTTTATATTTTTCTCTTTTTGTTTTGTAAACAAGATCCTGTTTATCATCACGAACCATCGGGAGGTTGGTAGGGATCGTAACCACATCCAATTTATAGATGTCCCACAATTCTTTTGCTTCTGTTTCCGCTGTACCCGTCATACCGGCCAGTTTATGATACATACGGAAATAGTTTTGCAAAGTGATCGTTGCATAAGTTTGAGTGGCTGCTTCGATCTTCACATTTTCCTTTGCTTCCAATGCCTGGTGCAAACCATCGCTATAACGACGGCCTTCCATGATACGTCCCGTTTGTTCATCAACAATCTTGATAGCACCATCGATCACTACATACTCAACATCTTTATCAAATAAAGTATAAGCTTTTAATAATTGCTGTACTGTATGTATACGATCAGCTTTCTGTGCATAATCATTTAACAAAGTTTCTTTTTGCTGAAGCTTTTCTTCAGCAGGTATATCACCCTTTTCTACTTCAGCCAGTTTAACTCCTATATCAGGTAATACAAAGAAATCAGGATCTTCACCTGATTTGGTAATAACATTTAAACCTTTATCTGTAAGTTCAACGGAGTTGTTTTTTTCGTCAATATGGAAAAGCAATTCTTCATCCACAATATGCATATTCCTTTGCTGATCCTGCAGGTAATAGTTTTCTGCTTTCTGCATCTTTACCTTATGACCCGGCTCACTCAGAAATTTGATCAGAGGGCCATACTTTGGTAAACCACGGTAAGCTCTGAACAAATAAAGTCCGCCGCTCTTTGGATCATCATCGCCTTCTGCAAATCTTTTTTTGGCTTCGGTCAGGCAGGTACGAATAATTTTTTCCTGCTCCTGCACTAATTGCTGAATTCTTGGTTTGTGAATATGGAATTGCTGGTCTTCTCCTTTTGGAACCGGACCAGAAATGATCAAAGGTGTCCTGGCATCATCAATCAATACAGAGTCAACCTCATCCACCATAGCGAAATGGTGTTTACGTTGCACCATTTCTTCGGTAGTGTGCACCATATTATCACGCAGGTAGTCAAAACCAAATTCGTTATTGGTACCATAGGTAATATCTGCGAGGTAGGCTTTTCTTCTTTCATCACTGTTGGGCTGATGTTTGTCGATACAATCAACAGTAAGTCCCAGCCATTCGAAAATAGTTCCGTTCCATTCCTGGTCACGACGGGCCAGGTAATCGTTAACTGTAACGATATGCACACCTTCACCCGCCAATGCATTCAGGTAAGCCGGAAGTGTGGACACCAATGTTTTACCTTCACCTGTTGCCATTTCTGATATCTTTCCCTGGTGCAATACAATACCACCGATAAGCTGCACATCATAATGAACCATGTTCCAGGTTACTTCACCACCGGCAGCCGTCCAGGTATTTTTGAAAATGGATTTTTCACCATCAATAGTCACATAGTCTCTCTTTACGCTAAGGTCCCTGTCAAGTTGGGTGGCAGTAGAAACTAATTCTTTGTTTTCTTTAAATCTTCTTGAAGTTTCTTTTACAACCGCAAATGCCTCGGGCATTATTTCTTCCAGTGCCTCTTCAATTTTTTTATCCCTGTCTTTTTTCAGCTTGTCAACTTCCTGGTAAACGGCATCCTTGCCCATCAGGTCATTGAACGGAAGTTCTTCCGCTGATTTATTCTTCTCGGCTATTTCTGCATCTATTTCAGTAAGGTGCTGTTTAATGCGCTGGCGAAACTCCTGCGTTTTATTACGCAGTTCATCGTTACTAATCGAATTGAATGAAATAAAATATTCGTTGATTTTGGCGACAAAGGGTTCAACCTTTTTTACATCTTTTTCTGATTTGCTGCCACCAAAAATTTTTGAAATGAAACCAAGCATAATTTATATAGGTTATATCTTCTGAATAGAACGAGATTTAGTCAAAAAGGGTGCTACAAGTGTTTGCAAGCCAATTTGGCAGAGGCGCAAAGATACACCTTAGTTATCAGTTTATAATCACCGTTTTAAGCAGATTTGGTGAGGATGGATTTATCATTTACAGAATGATATTCAGGCTCTTTTAACGTATCATAATGTACCTTTCAGCCCTCGTCCGTCACTCCATTAAAAAGAACTATGATATGAAATTAAAGCTGGTCTTATTTTGCTCTTTATTAATGATCTTCTTCGTTTCCTGTAAAAGTGATCGCAACTCAAAACAACTGGTCGGAACAAAATCAGATGAAATTTTTTGTGATTATAAGATATCTGCTGAGGAAGGGTATGATAAACTTACTTTCCTGGCACGGTTCAGGTACAGAACCAAGAACGGTGATGGCCTTAAATTAATGGCCCCGGCAAAAGTGCAATTGGATGGGGAAGATCTCCCGGTGGATAGTTCAGGAATGAACGGATATTTCTATGAAATATATAAACCTATTGATGGGTTTAACGGCGATCATTCAATAACCTTTACTGATTTTGGTGGACAGGAAATGAAACAGTCATTCAGGTTTGAACCAATGGTTCTGCTATCAGAATTGCCCCAAACATTGAAAAGAGAAGACCTGGTATTCGAATTGGGAGGAGTTGATTCTACAGATGATATCAGGGTACTTTTAACGGATACTTCCTTTGTTGGGGACGGAATTAATAAAGTAGGATATACCGAAAATGGTAAACTCCGGATCACGGCTGAAGAGCTGAGTAAGCTGGCAAGCGGCCCCGTTCATATGGAGCTGATTAAAGAATCAGACAAGCCCCTGAATAATGAAACCACTGCCGGCGGCAGGTTGAGGATTTCCTACACACTACGCAGATCATTCGAGCTTTCTGACAAAGCTGAAGACTAGTGGTTTATGATGTGGAAAAAGTCCCATTTTTACCCTCAATTATTTTGTCTGAATTATTGAATTTTAAGGCCTACCCCATACCTTTGCGGCCGGAAAAAGTGCAGTATTTCGTGTCAATGGATCGGGTGGAAATTCCACCACTTTAAACATTCAAAAGCTTATCAATGGCCGGACAGTTAAAAGAGGTTCGTAATCGTATCAAATCAGTTCAAAGTACGCAGCAGATCACAAAAGCGATGAAAATGGTAAGCGCCGCTAAATTGCGGAGAGCACAGGATGCCATTGTTCAGATGAGGCCTTATGCAAAGAAATTGCAGGAGATGCTGTCAAATATTGTAAGTAACAGTGATGCGGGTTCAGGTTTATCATTGGCTGTTGAACGTCCGGTAGAAAAAGTGCTGCTTATTGTTATTACAAGTGACAGGGGTCTTGCTGGTGCTTATAATTCAAATCTTATCAAACTGGCTAAAGCTACCATTGCCGAAAAGTACTCTGAACAAAGCAAAAAAGGTAATGTGACCATCTGGAGTATAGGAAAAAAGGGATATGAGCATTTTTTGAAGAATAACTATAAAGTGGATGCTGCATTTAAAGACATTTTCCTGAACCTTACTTTTGAAAATGTGCAGCAAGCCTCTAAAGCAGCCATGCAGGCTTACGAGGATAAACAATTTGATGTTGTTGAAATAATCTACAGTCAGTTCAAAAATGCAGCTACTCAAAAATTTGAAGTAGAAAGATTTTTGCCGATACCAAAGGTGGAGAAGAAACCCGGTGCTGCTAAGGCTGATTTTATATACGATCCTTCAAAGGAGCAATTGATCGATGAATTGATGCCCAAGATCCTCAATACACAATTATTTAAAGCGGTACTTGACTCTAATGCTTCTGAGCATGGCGCCAGAATGACGGCAATGGATAAGGCTAGCGAAAATGCCAATGAAATGCTTCGCAACCTGAAAATATCTTACAACCGGGCACGGCAGGCCGCAATTACTACCGAGTTGACAGAGATCGTTAGTGGCGCTGCTGCATTGCAGGGGTAAGAGAGGTCAAATAAGTCAAAAGGGGTTAGTTAGTCATATAGGTCAAAACAGCTAAATAAATTATGGGGAAAGGTCTGAAGCTTGAAGATCTGGAAGTGTATAAAGTAGCAATGCAGATCGGTGAGATAGTATGGGCGGTAGTTGAAAAATGGGATTACTTTCCGAAAAAAACTTTGGGGGCACAATTTGTGGATGCTGCTGATTCTATTGCACTCAACATCAGTGAAGGATACGGAAGATTTCATTACAAGGAGAATAAAAATTTTTGTTATTACAGCCGTGGATCGGCAAAAGAAACATTATCTGCCGCGACTAAAGCCCGATCAAGAAACCTGATTAATGAAGAAGATTTTACGCTTCTTTCACAAAAACTGGATAGTTATTTTCATTTAATGTTCGGATATACCAACGCAATCGGCAAAAGTGAAAATGAAGAATAATTGTGTATAACCTCTTTTGCACTTTTTCTATACGATAGTTAATTTGGCACTTTAAATTTTTGACTTATTTGACCTATTTGACGATAATGACTATTCCTAATCTGATACCGCATATTGAAGCATTGATCTTCGCCAGCGATAAGCCATTAACCACTCTTGAAATTGTGGATTTGCTGAACAATTCTCACGGTTTTATGGATGATAATGTCTCATTGGACCAGGTGGAAACTGCACTGGAAGGAATTACTGAAAAATACAGCGCTGATTTCTATCCCTTCGAAGTAAAACAAACAGGAGGCGGATGGCAATTTTTGACCAGGGCTGAATATCACAAAACGGTTGCACAACTGAACGGTGAAAAATTCCTGAAAAGACTATCAGCAGCCTCACTAGAAACGCTGGCCATCATTGCCTATAAACAACCGGTAACCAAAGGAGAAATTGAAGCCATAAGAGGCGTTAGTTCTGATTACGCTGTTCAGAAACTTTTGGAGAAAGAACTGATCATTATAAGTGGCAGAAATGAAAAAGCACCCGGTCAGCCTTTGCTTTATTCTACCTCTAAGAACTTTATGGATTATTTCGGTATCAATACACCCGAAGAATTGCCGAAGCTGAAAGAGATCATTACAAACCAGGAAACGGAGCCTTTCGTTGTAAAAGATCTTCAAAAGCAGGAAGACGATAAGAAGAATGATGATGAAGCTATGTCTGTTGCCGATAATGGTGAACTGGTGGTTAGCGAAAGTAATGGGGAAGATGATGCTAACTAAAGAAGTAAAATATTTTATATGATGCCACTCATTTAGGGTGGCATTTTTGTTTTAGAGTATATTCGCAACCTATGCCGGAAAAGCTTACCAGGGAACAGTTGATAAAGGTTGCGGAAGAATTTGGAACACCTTTATATGTTTATCATGCTGAAAAAATAAAAGAGCAGTATGAGAAACTTACTTCTGCTTTTTCATCTCTTCAAACGAGATTCTTTTATGCCTGTAAAGCGCTGACCAATATCAATATCATTTCCTTTATCAACTCATTGGGATGCGGGATTGACTGCAGCAGTATTAATGAAGTGAAACTGGCATTACATGCAGGAGTAAAATCCGAAAATATCCTTTATACTTCAAATGGAATTTCGTTCAGTGAAATAGAAGAAGCGGTCGGTTTTGGTGTGCATGTAAATATCGATAGCCTATCTAACCTGCAAAAGTTCGGGAAGAAGTTCGGGAACAGCTACCCGGTTGGAGTAAGGATCCGTCCGAATATACTGGCGGGAGGAAATCTGAAAATATCAACCGGTCATGAAAAAAGCAAGTTCGGTATTCCCATTGATCAGTTGGAAGAATTAAAACAGTTGATTGAGCAGCATAACATAAATATTAAAACACTTCACCTGCACACGGGTAGTGATATTAAAGATGCTGATGTTTTTGTGCAGGGTGTTAAAGTGATGACAGACCTGGTCCCTAATTTCCCGGATTTAAAAGTTATCGATCTCGGTGGTGGATTTAAAGTTCCTTATGAACCTGAAAATGATGAAACAGATATGGGATTGATCGCCAAAAAACTTCAGCAATTTTTAAAAACGCATTTGCCAGGTGATGCTGAAAAATATGAACTCTGGTTTGAACCGGGAAAATACCTGGTAAGTGAATGTGGTTATTTTATTACACAGGTAAATGTGATCAAGGAAACCCATACGGTAACATTTGCAGGGGTGAATAGCGGTCTAAATCATCTCATCCGCCCCATGTTTTATGAAGCATATCATCACATTGAAAATTTATCAAACCCGGATGGAGAAGAAAAGATATACACGATAACCGGTTATATCTGTGAGACCGACACATTTGCTTCCGACAGAAAACTGCCGGAGATAAGGGAAGGAGATTATCTCGTTTTTTATAATGCCGGCGCTTATGGGTTTGAAATGGCTTCTAATTATAATTCAAGATATAAACCTGCTGAGATACTGTTCAAAGACGGAAAAGCAATTTTGATCCGCAAGAGAGATGATTTTGATGACCTGCTGCGAAAGCAGGTGCATGTATTGTGATTAAAAAGGGGCTCGCCACTTTTTTTAGTTTTTCATATGTGGATATATTTAGTCCATGAAGAAATACCTGGGAATCGATATCGGCGGGACGAATACCAAGTTAGGTATTGTAACTGAAGATGGCCGACTGATCGAGAAAGTTAAATATTCTACATTACAGCTAAGAGAAAACAAAGATTATCCTTCTGCTTTTACGGAAGTGCTTAAAACTTTTTTGAATGATCATCAGGATCTTGAACCTTATATCGGCATCGGTGTGCCCGGAACTATTTCAAAAGACAGAAAGTCAACAATAGATCTCCCCAATATTCCAAGCCTGGGTCATACAAACCTTGTTGATATACTTGAACAATCTTTGCCTGACAAAAAATTCTTGCTCGAAAACGATGCCAGTGCTGCAGCATTAGGAGAACTGCATTTTTCGGGAGCTGATCTGCCGGATGATTTTATTTTCCTGACTTTGGGAACAGGAATTGGCGGAGCTGTTATTGTGAACCGTGAAATATTTAAAGGAGGCGAGGGGAATGCGATGGAGGTCGGGCATATGTTTGCAGGTTCCAAAAAAACGGTAGAAGAACTTATTGGTAAAAAAGGCATCGTTGATGAAGCTCAAAAGCTAATGGGCAAGAAAAAAAGATCTTCACCGGGTTTATATGATCTGGAAAACCTTACAGCTAAAGATGTAGTAAAGGCAGCGCTAAATGGTGACAAGATAGGCGAGAAAGTATTCCGGAAATTCGGAAAAGTGTTGGGAAGGTGTATTGTATCCACAGTTAGAGTTTTAGATATTCATCACATCATTTTAGGAGGAGGAGTGGCTGATACTTTCGAACTGATCAAGCCATCTATGTTTGAAGTAATCAATAAAAATCTGCCGCCCTATTATACACATGATCTTAAAGTGGAACTGGCATCTTTAGCCAATGAAGCTGGTATAATGGGTGCTGCTGCTCTTGGATTTGCCCGTGAAATAGAACTTCATCTTGTATGAAGGCATGATCGGAACAAAAAAAAGGCGACCTGTATAATTACTTTGTCACCTTTAATGTTGTAAAACTGATCAGCCTTATAGCCCAACTACTTTTTCAAATGTCTGGGCCTCATTAATAGTCATTGTAAAAGATGAATTTTTTCCTGCATGTTTTCCCAGGCCGGTAATGGTAACATTATAAGTACCGGGGTTTAAAACAAATTTTTTGGGGTTGCTGCTTTCTGACACATAAGTTCTTCCGGTAGCTACAGTTTTTTTGCTTTTTGGTTCAACGATCTTGACGATTGCATCTACCAGCCCGTCTGATGCTTTTGCACCTATCATGGCAATGCCGGATTTAAATTCATAATTCACTTCAGTTGTCCCACCCGGCTTTATTTCAAGATTACTGATTCGTTCACTGATCTGCAACCCTTCAATAACCAATGCGGTAATCTCAACATCATAAACACCTGCATTCACTTCATAAAGTGGCGATTTTCCATAAGTTCTTCCTGTTGCCACAGTTTTATTTGTTCCTTTCAGAAAAACTTTCACTGAAGCATCCCATCCCTCTCCATTATTAGTTGCAGTAACTTTAAACTTGCCGCCATCAAAGCTGATGTACTGGTAGGTTATTTTTCCATCAATAATTTCTACACCCGGGATTATGATGGCATTAATATCACTGTTTTCAAGAGGGGCTGCTTCAAGGTCATATTTACCGGGTGGCAAAAACCACAGAAGAGAATCCCTGTAGGTCCGAACCGATTTTATCAGAGTTTTTGTTCCCGGTTCCCAGGCTTTGATGATCGCATCAACAGGTTGGCCGTTTTTAGTAGCATAAACTGAAAGATTGCCCGGCGGATCATCTACGGTGGTTGCGGTTGCTTCGTTCAACACATCTCCCAACCCTCCTGCATCGGCGGCATCATAATATTGTCCTTCGCCTGCCTTGGCGGCACATCGCAATTGCTCGGTTTCATTGGCTTTTAATCCAAAACCAATAATATGAAGCCTGAAATCAATACCCTCTTTCTTTGCAGCTTTTATAACATCACAGATATTTCCACCGCAGGATTCAATACCATCTGTTACAAGTATAATAGTAGCTTTCATTTTGGTTTGCCTGAGGTGATCAATGACCTGCAGCGCTGACCTTGCCAATGGTGTTCTCCCAAGTGGCTTTATTTTTTTTAGTGACTGGCTGACAGCCTGTTTATTTCCGTTTTCGGTATGAACCAGGAATTCTACATCCTTGCAATCATCTTTTTGACGATGTCCGTAAGCTACCAGTCCTACCTGTTGATTATCGGGAAGTTTATTAACAGCATCGGTTAAAACTGAAGATGCTATTTCCATTTTTGTTTTTCCCTGAATGCGCCCCATCATTGATCCGCTGGCGTCATAAATAAAAATGATGGGAGAATGATCGCTGTTGGTTTGTGCATAAAACAGGGCAGAAAAAAGAATCGGTACAATGAGTAAAATAATTTTTTTCATGATGGCAGTCTGTTTAAGTATTTGTAAATGGAATGGGGTAATAAATTCTCTTAAGCGTAAATGTTCCCATAATAGAAGTTTTTTACTGTAATTCTGATTATGTTGACAGGGATAAGAATTGCTGTCGGTTAAGAGGGCGGTGGAAAAAGGCAGGATTATGACGACGAATTGATAAAATGAAGATATTTATTTTGATTAACTGAGCAAAAAATAATTAAAGAGGTTTTAAGCCTAAGGCAGAAAAGAATTCTAAGCTTATTTCAAGATTTATTTAGCAGCTTATTTTTCTTCCTGAACGGATCTTACGATAATTGAAGATGAAGATTTCGAAGTAACAGGAATGGAACCGAATGAAGTTTCAGCAGTGCCTGTTCCTTCTGTTGTCAATTGTTTTTCTTTTATCAGTCTTGTCAATTTATCTACAATGATTTTTCCGGTGTATTTATTATTCATAGTGGTGGTGGATTCATTGCCCATCATTTCGGCTTTAGTAATACTGGTGGAGGTTCCTTCTATATCAACTACGATGGTTGTGTCAGTAATAGCTGAAATGGTGTATTTGTTCTTTGATTTTAAAGTTCCTCCATTTACCGACTCATTCCATGTATCTCCCACTGCTACTTCTCTTCCTGGTAATAATTTGAAAAAACTACCATTTCCTTTTAAAGGCGGTTGAACAATATCCAGGGTTTCCTTTAATAAATTGGTGACAATGGCGAGCCTTGTATCAGCTTGTTTGATTTCTATCTTTTCAGGAAATGACATCAGCACATTGCCGGCCGTATCAATGATCATATCATATTTTTTCTCCAGATAAGGCTGAACGGAGTTGCCAAACATTCCTTTCATATCCTTTTCAGAATCTGAACTAAAAGTTCTTTTCTGTCCCATGCCATCAAAAACAAAGCTGATCTTGTTGACGTCATGATGCAGGGTTGTATTATCGTCTGTGGCATTGGTAACCGTGTAAGTGTGAGTGCCTGTTGAGTTCACTGTAAAATCAATCGCCTGTCCCATAGCCTGCTGTGTAATGGTCATTTTATTGTCAACAGATATTTCCAGGACCTGACCCTGCTCAAATTTCAGGGTATTCCCTGTCAGCGGAGCCTGGCTCATTATTTCTCCATGAAGCACAAATAACAGCAGTGTAGCGGATAGTAGTTTATACATAAAGCAATAATAATAAAGGTCAAATTTGACGAAAGTTTTTGAGATGGAGGTTGCAATTAATAAATAAAGATGTTAATTAAACTGTTCCGGTCTTATTTCAGATGATCTTCCTATTTTTAAACAGAGATTCTATCAATAACTAAAATGATACTACTATGCCGATTCGAATGACTGAAGATCCGAATGATCCGAACCAGCAGGATGATGGTGGTGGTGGTGGAAGAAGACCGAATTTTCCCGGTGGAGGTGGCGGCGGTTTAATGGCTCTGCTTCCGTTATTGCTGAACCTGTTTAAAGGAAAGGGAATTATTCTTTTACTGGTATTGGGAGTTGGCGCCTATTTCCTTTTGGGGCGGGGAGGATGTAATCCTTCTGAAGTAATACAGCAATTTTCAAAAAGCGGGTATAATTTCAATCCATCAGAATTCGACAAAGCCTCAGTTTATGAAGGATTAGAAGATGATAATAATAAAAATCCATTACCTGAAGCAGTATCATTGTTGCGTTTTGCACCCAACAGGGCCAACCAGGGTGAGCAGGGAAGCTGCGTGGCCTGGAGTTGTGCTTACGGAGCTCAAACTATTCTGACAGCGGCTGCCACTCGTCAGGATCCCAATTCTATTCGGTTTAGTCCTTCTTATTTGTATAACCAGATCAAACTGGAAGGATGCCAGGGTTCTTATATACAAAGAGCTATGGAATCCATGCAAAGAAATGGTGGTGTTCCGTTGAGTGAATATCCATACAATGACCAGGATTGCGACCGCACTCCTTCATCTTCTGATATTCAATTGGGCAGGCAGAATGTGATCCATGGGTTTACCCGCATAACCAATGGTGATAATATTAATGAGATAAGTATCCGTGGAATAAAAGAACATCTTGCTAAAGATGCACCTGTGGCAATTGGTATGATGGTGGGGCAAAGTTTTATGCAAAGTATGATGGGGCAGGAACTCTGGGAGCCTTCAGGTATGGATGCTTCTCAAATGGGAATGGGTGGACATGCCATGTGTGTGATCGGTTATGATGACAGGAAATTCGGTGGAGCTTTCCAGATCATGAACAGTTGGGGCCCCGAATGGGGGAACAATGGTGTGGCCTGGGTAAAGTATGGAGATTTTAAGAACTATGTAAGAGAGGCTTATGGAATTGATCCGTTGCCTAAACGAAGCAGTGTGGCCAATATTCCGCTTGAATGTAATATCGGCCTGGTGAATAATGATGGCGGTAGAAATATTCCTTTAAGGGTAGTGAGTGGTGATAATATGTTCCGGACTACTTCGCCAATTACCAAAGGATCCCGGTTCAAAATGTCAATTGAAAATGAAACGGAATGCTACATATACATATTCGGTAAAGAAACCGATGGCAGCAGTTATGTTTTGTTTCCTTATTTAAAACCGGGAGAAACCGTTTCAAAACATTCTCCTTATTGTGGTATCACTGGTTATCGTTTGTTCCCCAAAGCACAATCATTTGAAGCAGACTCGATCGGGAACAGTGACCAGATAGCTATAGTAGTCAGTAAAGATGAGCTTGATTACAACCAGCTGAATGAAGCCATCAACAGGAGCGGACAAACCGAATACCTGGATAAAGTAAATGATGCTTTACAAAGGATAATGATCCGTTCTGCAAGATTTAATAATACATCAGACGGAACGATCTATTTTAAAGTGGATGCGAACGATAATAAAGCAGTAGCTTGTGTAGTTACTATTGACAAGCAATAAAAATGAATCCCAATACTGAAAAATTTATAAAGCTCATGAAACATCCTGTCAAATTCAGGATGTTTCTGTTTTCAAAATTGCCGGCTGCTTACTTAGCCGGGGTTCGTGTCAGGGAAATTGATGAAAAAAAATGTGTGGTTACCGTTCCTTATAAATGGCTTTCACAAAATCCTTTTCGCTCCACTTATTTTGCCTGTTTAAGCATGGCGGCAGAAATGAGTACAGGTTCATTGGCCATGGCGCATCTCTATAAGATCAAACCTTCTGTCTCTATGCTGGTAGTAAAAGTCGAATCTGAATATTTTAAAAAAGCGACTGACCGTACTTACTTTGTTTGTGAGGATGGAGAATTGTTTTATAATGCCATACAGGAAACAATTGCTGCAGGTGAGCCCAGAACAGTCAGAGCAAGATCAGTAGGAAAAAATAAGAATGGAGATGTTGTTGCAGAATTTTTTATAACCTGGTCCTTTAAAGCAAAACGCTAAAATATCTTTTTTCTTACTGCAAGATTAATTCCTACACCACCATCATTTCTTATGGTCAGGTAATTAAAATTTACTTCAGGTTCCAGTATGATCACAGGAGTGATATAAAATGAATGAGAAATGCCACCCGTTAAAATGATCCCGGTTTTATAATTTTTAAAATTTTTTAATGAAGGATCGGGATCTTTTGTCTTCACTGTAATGCCAATCGGAATATCAACAACAGGCCCCGCATTAAAGTTGATGGCTTTGGAACTATAACGATACAGTATCGGTATCTGCAACCTGTGTGAAAAAATTTCACTTGTGTAAAACCCCTGGCTGCCCGGAAAACCTTCGGTTACAATAGTGGCAAATCTTCTTTTTTGCCAGAAAATACCTGATTCAATACCGCTGTTTTTATTCATTATGTAAACAAGTTGACCGCCTGCACCGGGAGCAAAACCATCATAAAGGGTTAGTTCACCTGTAAGTTTAATCCCGGCGTGTAAACTTTTTGGTTGAGAAAAAATTGTCGGAGGGGCTATTATGATTGCAAATAAAAAAGGAAGGAATATCTTTTTCATGGTAAAGCAGTTGTTATTATCACAAATAACGGCGCTTAAACGAATTTATTTTAATATTTTAGATAAGTACCTACAAAATTGATGAATCATGAAAATAGCATTTCACGGAGCGGCAAGATGTGTAACAGGTTCCAAGCACCTCATCACTTTAAAGAACGGCAAAAATATATTACTGGACTGCGGTATGTTCCAGGGAATGGGCAAAGACACTATCCATCTCAATAATGACCTGGGATTTGAGGCAGAAAGCGTTGATGTGATGGTGCTTTCACATGCACATATCGATCATAGCGGTTTAATTCCCAAACTGGTTAAAGAAGGATACAAAGGAAGAATATTTTGTACACCGGCAACTAAGGATCTTACCGGTGTTCTGCTGGAAGATTCGGCAGAGATACAGGAAAATGATGTTCGTTATGTGAACAAAAAAAGAGCGGCGGAAGGTCAACCCTATATCCGTCCTTTATATACTATTGATGATGCCAAAAAAGCCACTGAACATTTGGTAACAGTTGACTATAACCAGTGGGTCACAATCATGGAAGGAGTGGAGTTGCTTTATACTGATGCAGGACATATTATTGGCAGTGCCTGTGTGCATCTTAAGATCAATGATAATGGGAATCTGATCCGTCTAACTTTCAGCGGTGATGTGGGCAGATACAGGGATGTGATCTTAAAATCACCACAGGAATTTCCACAGGCAGACTATATCATACTTGAATCTACTTACGGAAATAAATTGCATGAGCTGAATATCACTACACCGGACCAGTTGCTAGCCTGGGTTGAAAGGGTCTGTGTTCAGCGAAAAGGAAAGCTGATCATTCCGGCATTCAGTGTGGGAAGGACACAGGAAATTTTATTTGCATTTAACCAGTTGGATCTTGAAAGAAGATTGCCGGCAGTTGATTATTTCGTCGATAGTCCGCTTAGTATTGAAGCCACAGAGATCATCAAACGATACCCTGAATATTTTAACCGGACCATCCAGAATATTCTGAAAAAGGATGACGATCCATTTATGTTCACCGGTTTGAAATACATAAAGAGTGTGGAGCAAAGTAAGATGCTTAACTTCCGGAACGAACCCTGCGTTATTATATCAGCCAGCGGTATGGCTGAGGCAGGAAGAGTAAAACACCATATCAGCAATAATGTGGAGAACAGCCGCAACGGAATATTAATGACGGGTTATTGCGAACCGAATTCACTGGGAGCAAGACTACAGTCCGGTGCCAAAGAAGTGGGCATCTTTGGAGTGTCGCATGAAGTGAATGCAGAAATAGGAGCCATTCATAGCATGAGTGCACATGGAGATTATGAAGATCTGTCTCAGTGGCTGGCCTGCCAGGATCCGCGACAGGTGAAACGGTTGTTCCTGGTGCATGGTGATTATGATGTGCAGCAGGATTTCAAATCACGGCTGGTGAAAAAAGGTTTCCTCGATGTTGAAATTCCGGAGTTGCATTATGAAACAGGTTTATCATGATTTTCACATCTTCTTAATAATCCCGGCACCATTTTTTCCGTTTATAATGTTGTAACACCAACAACCTCCTTTGGCTTTTTGAGAAACATTTCTGTAATGTTTTTTGTTAATAGTTAAAAAGGAGTTTTATGTATACAGTGATAAAAAAGTGGAGTGGATTTTTGGGTGTCATTTTCCTGCTGGCAGGCTGTGCTCCCACGGCACATGTTGAAAAAGACGACACAGTTAACCTGAACAATTATAAAACATTTGCCTGGCTGGATAAGGATGGTGAAGGATCACAGGACAAGAACCGAAAAGACGATCTGGCAGAAGTTAAGATCAAAGAAGCGGTGAATAACGAGTTGGCAAAATCAGCAGGGTGGAAAGAAGTAAAGCATAATCCTGACGTGATGCTAACCTATGATGTGCTGGTAGAAAAAGGAAGTAAAGAAACCTCCAGTCCTGTTTATTCAAGACCGTTTTCAAGATTGTATTACAATCCTTATTCCCGCCGCTATGTAACTGTTTATTACCCGTCACAATTTATGGGGTATGAAAGAGAAGAAAGAGCCACGAAAGAAGGAACCGTAACGATCAGCATGATCGATGCCAAGACTGATAAAGTGGTGTGGCAGGGATGGACAACTGATGAAGTGAACAGTAAAAATCTGACCTCGAGAGAAATTCAGTATGCCGTGAGATCCATTTTTAAAAAATTCGATATAGCGAAAAACTAGTTGTTGTTCCTTTTCAGAGATCAGCAGGACGGTTCCGGACATTGCCTCTCTGCCTTCGGGCGGGGAGGTTTTTTATTGTGAAAAACCGGCATAAAACCATTATTTTTGCCGCCCCTTGCCGGGGTAGCTCAGCTGGTTAGAGCACAGGATTCATAACCCTGAGGTCGGCAGTTCAAGTCTGCTCCCCGGTACTTCCGAAAGTCCTCTTCTAAGAGGACTTTTTTTATTTTTAATGAAAATTAAAAAACTTCCAAGCGTCCACATTTGGAGACGCCGGGAGGAAAAGAAAAAGTAGTTAATTGGTTGGGCAATTCTTTGTAGAATATACAGGAAAAAATAATTTATGAATGGTGGTTTGGTAATTACTGTTTTAAGTGGTTTGATTTTAATGAATTCTTGTTCACAGAATAAGAAAAAAAATGTTGAAAAGATAAATACTTGTTACAATGATCACCTAACAATTTTGCAAAGGGATTCGGAGTATAAAAATCTTTACAAAGAGTTTGAGAATTCTTTCCCAATATTAATAAAGGCAAATAAAGAACTACAATTTACTGAGAATAAAATAGACTCAGCAGTCTTTTTTAATAAGGGGAAAACAAAATGTATACTAATTATTCTTCAAAAAATTTCTATCGATATTTCTTTTTTTGGGTTTGGAAGAACGGTTGTCGGCACTAAGAATAATTTAGGAAGTTGGAGTTTTGAACTTGATACGGAGTATATGTTCGGAGAAGATTGGTTTGATTTATTCGAGGAG